>NZ_LDJH01000017.1 GCF_001431525.1 Stenotrophomonas koreensis | reverse complement strand
GGGTGGTTTCAGCCGGGGCCGGGGCCTGCTGCGAGCAGGCGGCCAGGGCAGCAGCCAGGGACAGCGGGAGCAGCAGCTTGGTTGCGGTGTTCATGGGAGTTTCCTTGGAGGGATGGATGGATCCGGGGAGGTGTTACAGGCAAAACAGGCAGTGCAACAGCAACCGCAGGCACCTCACTGGATGCGTGCGGCCTCATCGAATGACAAACGCGGTGAACGCGGGAACAAACCCTGCTCGGACGGGTAGCCGAGGTTGACCAGGAAATTGCTGCGCACGCTGGTGCCGGCGAAAAACGCCGCATCGACCTGGGCATGGTCAAAGCCGCCCATCGGGCCGGCCGCCAGGCCCAGCGCGCGTGCGGCCAGGATCAGGTAGGCGCCCTGCAGGGTGCCGTTGACCAGCGCCGGGTTGGCGCGGTTTTCCTGCGGGCCGTCGAACCAGCTCTTGGCGTCGGTATGCGGAAACAGGTACGGCAGCTTCTGGTGGAACTCCAGGTCGTAGCCGACGATCACGGTTGCCGGTGCAGCCAGGGTCTTGTCACGGTTGCCCGCGTCCAGTGCCGGCAGCAGGCGCGCCTTGGCCTGCGCGCTGGTCACGAACACAAAGCGTGCCGGGGTGGTGTTGGCAGCGGTCGGGCCCCACTTGAGCAGCTCGTACAGCTGGCGCAGGGTGTCATCGCTGACCGGCTTGTCGGCAAACGCATTGGCGGTACGCGCGGTGCGGAACAGCTGATCCAGTGCTTGATCGGAGAGAGCGGTAGACATCAGACAGACCCTTGATGGAAATGTGGCATGCAAGCCAGCGTTGAACAGCGAAAACCGGTCACAATGGCTTGGCCATGGCCGGCAGTGTAGACGTACACCATAAGTGGAACACCCGATAAAATCGGAACGGATTAACAACAAAAGTGCAACAACCTAGCCCGATCCAGGCCATTACCGATGGACGCGCCGGCAATCTCCGACAGGCGGTAGCGCTGGCGCGTGCCTTGCGCCCGGGTACGGTGACACGCCTGGCCCTGCAACCGCGTGCACCGTGGCGCTGGGCCGCACCGCGCTGGCTGCCGGGCGCCGACCAGGCCTATGGTGCGGAATTTTCGGCGCTGTTGGATAGCCCGCCAGCGGTGGCCATCGGCTGCGGCCGGCAGGCGGCGCTGGCCCTGCGCCAGCTGCGCCAGCGTGGCAGTGCGGTGGTACAGATCCTCAACCCGCGGATCAACCCGCGCCACTGGGACCTGGTCATCGCCCCGGAGCATGACAACCTGCGCGGCTCCAACGTGCTGACCCTGCAGGGCAGCCTGAACCCGGTGACCGATGACTGGCTGGCCTGGGGCCGCGCCGCCTTTGCCCACATCGGCCAGCTGCCCGGTCCGCGCACGGCGGTACTGGTGGGTGGCCCGACCGACCACGCCCACTGGGACGAAGCGGCGATGTCGGCCTGCTTTGCCCGGATTGCCAGCCAGATCCGCGCCGAAGGCGGCAGTGTGCTGGCGACCACCTCGCGGCGCACCCCGGCGGCAGTGGCGCAGGCCATGCTCACCGCCTTTGCCAGCCTGCCGCGGGTGATCTGGAGTGATGGCGGCGATGGCACCAACCCGTATGCCGGCCTGCTCGGCTGGGCCGACCGCATCGTGGTCACCCCCGATTCGGTCAACCTGCTGTCCGAGGCCTGTGCCACCCGGGTGCCGGTGAGCGTACTGCTGGCCGACAGCGCGCGCGGCCGGATGACCCAGTTCCAGCGCAGCCTGCGCGAGCGCGGCCGGCTGCTGACCGAGCTGGTGCCGGTGAGCAATGCCCGGCAGCCGATTGAACCGCTGCGCGAAACCGGCCGGATTGCTGCCGAGGTGCGCCAGCGCCTGGGGCTGTAGCGCAAACCGCGCCTGCGCGATGCGCGGCCTGGCGTTGCGCGCGTGCACTGCGGGTTGCGGCGTGCCGGAAGGACCTGGCCTGGCCAACCGCTGGCGCCGGCCTGCAACGGCCGGCTGTCGGCCACGGTAAAGCCGATCAGGGCGATAATCGCCGCCCGCCTGCTTGCCTGCCCCGCCGATGTCCCTGCCCGCTGCCCCGCTGTTTGCCCGCCTGCGCCACCGCGACCTGCTGATCGCGGTGCTGGCAATGGGCGTGGTGGTGCTGGGCTCCAACATCCTGGTGATGTACCCGATCAACGACTGGCTGACCTGGGGCGCGTTTTCCTACCCGGTGGCGTTTCTGGTTTCCAACCTGGTCAACCGCCGCTTTGGCCCGCAGGCCGCGCGCAAGGTCGCCTGGGCCGGCTTTGCGCTGGCGGTGCTGGCGTCGATCTGGCTGGCCAGTCCGCGCATCGCCATCGGCTCCTGCCTGGCCTTCATCGCTTCGCAGCTGCTGGACATCGGCGTGTTCGACCGCCTGCGCCAGGGCCGCTGGTGGCGCGCACCGCTGGTGGCCAGCGTCTGTTCGGCCACCTTGGACACGGCGATCTTCTGGAGCGTGTCCTTTGCCGGGCAGCCGCTGCCGTGGCTGAGCTGGGCGCTGGGCGACCTGGCGGTCAAGCTGGCGATCGCGGTGTGCCTGCTGCTGCCGTTCCGCCTCGCCCTGTGGAAGCTGGCCGCAGCCGGCAGCGCGACCCGCTGAGCCGCGTCACCCGACCGCTGGCGGCTCGCCGAGCATCAACCCGACCCGCGCACAGGCCGCGGCAATCGCCGCCCCGGCCTGCTCGATGGCCGGTGTGCGCGCCACAATGCGCGGCCGCCGGTCCAGCGTGCAGCCCAGGCCGCTGTCGAGCAGGATGGCGTGGGCGCAGTGCAGACCGGTCACGCTTGCCGCATCCAGCCAGCCGACCTGGCCCAGCGCATCGATCAGGGCCTGGCTGCTGGTCTGCGCCAGCAGTGAGGGCTGCGTGGCCGCCAGCGCCAGCACCCCGGTCTGCAGCAGGAATTCCAGGTCGACCACCCCGCCGGCGCCCTGCTTCAGGTCCAGCCGCGCCGCATCGCTGCGGTCCAGCTCGGCGCGCATCCGCGCCCGCATCCGCACCACGTCATCGACCAGCGTCGCCCAGTCACGCTGGCGGCCGAGGGTGGCGGCACGCACCGCGGTGAAATCGGCCATCAGCCCGGGATCACCGGCCACCGCGCGGGCACGCACCAGCGCCTGGTGTTCCCAGGTCCAGGCCCGCTCGCGCTGGTATTCGGTGTAGCTGGCCAGCGAGGACACCAGCGCGCCCTTGCCGCCATCCGGGCGCAGCCGCACATCGGTGTCATACAGCCGGCCGCCGGCGGTGACCGCGCCGAGCAGGGACATCATCTTCTGCGCCAGCCGCGCGTAATAACGACCCGGGTCCAGCGGCCGGCGGCCATCGCTGCCTTCGCAGCCGGGCGGCTGGTCATGCAGGAACACCAGGTCCAGGTCCGAGCCAAAACCGAGCTCGTTGCCGCCCAGCGAGCCATAGCCAATCACCGCAAAGCGGCCACCGGCGATCTGCCCGTGCGCCTGTTCAATTTCGGCCAGCGCCATCCGGTAGACGGTGTCGACCACCGCATCGGCCAGCTGGGCCAGCTGCGCGGTGCAGGCCAGTGCATCCTGGCGGCCATCGTGGAAGGCCAGCGCCATGCGGAAACTCAGCGCCAGCCGGGTTTCATTCAAGGCGCGCAGGGCGCTTTCCGGATCATCGATCTGCAGCGCGGCGGCGCAGGCGGCGCTGACCTGCGCCGGCGGCGGGATCGGGCCACCGACGCGGGTATCGAGCAGCTCGTCCAGCAGCAGCGGATAGCCGACCAGGCGCTCGGCCAGCAGCGCACTGCGCGAGAGCACGTTGACCAGCCGCGCCAGCGCGCTGGGCTGCTCATCAAGCAGGGCCAGGTAGGAGGTCCGGCGCAGTACCGCCTGCAGCAAGCCGAGCACGCGCTTGAGCGCGGCATCGGCACGCTCGGTATCGGCAGCGGCCTGCAGCAGCGCCGGCAACACCCGGTCCAGCCGCGCCCGCGCCTGGTCCGACAGCGAGGCCACGCCATGGCCGCTGGCAAAATCGCGCAGTGCCTGGTCGGCGCCTTCGGCATCGGCAAAACCGGCCTGCGCCAGCACCTGCACATCCCCGCCCTCGGGCAGGTCGCGCCAGTAGCCGGTCAACGCATCCGGTGCGGCCTGGCCACGCCGCGGCGCCAGCAACGCGGCGAACTCGCCATTGACCCAGTCACGCACCGGCTGCCAGGCCGCCAGCAGGCCGGCCCAGTCGGCATGGCCCAAGCCACGGGCGATGCGCTCGCGGTCCAGCGCATCTTCGGGCAGGCGGTGGGTCTGCGCATCGCGCAGCATCTGCAGCCGGTTTTCCAGCACGCGCAGGAAACGGTAGGAGGCCATCAGCCGCTCACCGGTGTCCGCATCGATCTGGCCGCTGGCCATCAGTGCCTGCAGTGCCGGCAGCAGCCGGCGCTCGCGCAGGGCCGGCTCGCGCCCGCCACGGATCAGCTGCAGCGACTGGGCAAGGAATTCGATTTCACGGATGCCGCCGGGTCCACGCTTGATGTCTTCGCCCATGCCCTTGCGCGCGACTTCGGCATTGATCGCCGCCTTCATCTCGCGCAGGCCGTCCAGTGCGGTGAAATCCAGATAACGGCGGTAGACAAACGGCCGCAGCGTGGCCAGCCAGGCCTCGCCGGCGTCGATATCGCCGGCCACCGCCCGCGCCTTGAGCCAGGCATAGCGCTCCCAGTCGCGGCCCTCGCGCTGGAAATACTGGTCCATGCCGGCAAACGACAGCGCCACCCGGCCGGCATTGCCGAACGGGCGCAGGCGCAGGTCGACGCGGTGGCAGAAACCCTCCACGGTGGTGTCATCCAGCAACCGGGCCAGGCGCTGGCCGAGGCGGGCAAAATATTCCTCGGCGGCCAACGGCCGTGCCCCATCGGATTCACCGCCCTGCGGGTAGGCGTAGACCAGGTCGATATCGGAAGAAAAGTTCAGCTCGCCGCCGCCGAGCTTGCCCAGCCCGAACACCACCAGCCGCTGCACGCTGCCATCCTCGGCGCGGACCACGCCGTGGCGGCTGGAAAATTCAGCCTCCAGCGCGTCCAGCGCCAGGCCCAGGCACTGCTCGGCCAGCACGGTGGCGCCGGCCAGGGTCGCCTCGACCGGATCCAGCCCGCCCAGGTCACGCCAGATCAGCCGGGTCGAGGCCGCGGCGCGGTAACGCCGAAGCAGCACCGGCCACTCGCTGGGCTGGTCCGGATCCAACCGCGGCGGCGCAATCGGCGGACAGCCGGGGGCCAACAGCTGGCCCAGCAGCGCAGGCTGGCGCAGCAGGGTGTCGATGGCAAAGTCGCTGGCGATCACCAGCTGCTGCAGTAGCGCCTGTTCGCCGGCAGCAAGCGGTGCCGGCAGCTGGGCCAGGATCGGCTGCAGGCGCGCCAGGGCGCGCTCCACGCAGGCCTGCAGCGGGGGGGACAATGGGGCGGCAACGGTCATGGCAGGCAGTTCGCAACGGTCAGGGGTGGATGGCTGTCGGCAGATCGCAGGCAATAAAAAGCCCGCTTGCAGCGAACTGCCAGCGGGCCCTGCTCCCTCCCCCACGTCGGGATGCAGGGCGATCTTGGCGGGGCAATCGGCAACTTGCACGCTGCAGTGCAAAAAAAGCAATACCTGCGAGGACTTGCCTTATTGCCTAGACGTATTGAACTGCCCGCCATGTTCGGCAATCACGTGGCCATTACACCAAGGTCGCACACCTTCTGGGCCGCCAGATGGCCGATAATCGGCCAACCCCATTCGATGTTGTATAGATCATGTCTGTAGCTCGCATCCACAACGCGCGCATGCGCGATCTGGTCGTCTCTGCCGAGGCCGCCGCCGCCTTTATCGGGCCGGGCGAAACCGTCGCCATGAGCGGCTTCACCGGTTCTGGTTATCCCAAGGCCGTGCCGATGGCGTTGGCCCAACGCATCGAAGCCAGCCACCAGGCCGGCCAGGAGTTCAAGATCAACCTGCTGACCGGCGCCTCCACCGCACCGGAGCTGGACGGTGCACTGGCCAAGGCCGAGGGCCTGGCCCTGCGCATGCCGTTCCAGACCGATCCGGACGCGCGCAAGCGCATCAACAGCGGTGAGCTGGATTACATCGACATCCACCTCTCCCACGTTGCCCAGCACGTGTGGTTCGGTTTCTACGGTGATATCGATACCGCCGTGGTCGAGGTCAGCTCGATCCTGGAAGACGGCTCGCTGGTGCCGGCCACCTCGGTGGGCAACAACAAGACCTGGCTGGACCTGGCCAAGAAGGTGATCATCGAGGTCAACGAGTGGCAGCCGGAAGACATCCTCGGCATGCACGATGTGTACTACGGCACCGCACTGCCGCCGCACCGCAAGCCGATCCCGCTGGTCAACGCCGATGACCGCATCGGCCAGCACACGCTGAAGGTCGACCCGTCCAAGGTCGTGGCCGTGGTCTACACCAACGCCCCGGACCGCAACAGCCCGTTCAAGCCGGCCGATGCGGACAGCAAGCAGATCGCGACCTACCTGATCGACTTCCTCAAGCACGAAGTGAGCAAGGGCCGCCTGCCGCACAACCTGCTGCCGCTACAGTCGGGCGTGGGCAACATCCCCAACGCCGTACTCGCCGGCCTGGCCGAGAGCGGTTTCCGTGGCCTGACCGCCTTCACCGAGGTGATCCAGGACGGCATGCTGGACCTGCTCAAGAGCGGTGTGCTCGAGTACGCCTCGTGCACCGGCTTTGCCCTGAGCCCGGAAGCCAACGAAGAGTTCAAGCGCAACATCAAGTTCTACCGCGAGCGCATCATCATGCGTACGCAGGAGATCTCCAACCATCCGGAACTGGTCCGCCGCCTGGGCTGCATCGGCATGAACGGCATGATCGAGGCCGACCTGTACGGCAACGTCAACTCCACCCACGTGATGGGTTCGCGGATCATGAACGGCATCGGCGGTTCGGGCGACTTCACCCGCAACGGCTTCCTGTCCACCTTCCTGAGTCCGTCGCTGGCCAAGGGCGGCGACATCTCGGCGATCGTGCCGATGGTCAGCCATGTCGACCACACCGAGCACGACGTGTCGATCATCGTCACCGAGCAGGGCCTGGCCGACCTGCGCGGCCTGGCGCCGCGCAAGCGTGCCCGCGTGATCATCGACAAGTGCGCGCACCCGAGCTTCCGCGATGCGCTCAATGATTACTTCGAGCGTGCACAGCGCGACGGTTACGGCATGCACACCCCGCACCTGCTGCCCGAAGCCCTGTCCTGGCACCAGCGCTATATCGACACCGGTTCGATGAAGAAGTAAGCGCCCCCGCGCTGCAGGAAAACCACAACGCCCGGCCCATGCCGGGCGTTGTGCGTTGAGCTGCCAGGGCTCGTTGCCGGCAGCCGTGAACCGCGGCGGCGGGCCCGGTTACGGGCAGTAAATCCGCTTCAGCGTGGCCACCAGCTCGGCCACCGCCGGGTTGGCGATACGGTAGTACAGCGTCTGCGCCTGGCGGCGGTAATCGATCAGGCCCTCGGCACGCATCCGGGTCAGGTGCTGGGACAACGCCGAAGGGCTCAGGTCCACCTGCTCCAGCAGCTGGCCCACGGCCAGCTCGCCATGTTCGATCAACAGGCACAGCACCAGCAGGCGCCGCTCATTGCCGACCGCCCGCAACAGGGCAGCGGCCTTGCTCGCTCCCTCCTGCATGAAAGCATGGTCTTGTGAATCCATTGCCAACTTCCTCGGATGATCAAACGGTTGTAATTTAGCACATACTAATTTAACGTCAGGGCAATCCGGTTCCTCCACCCGACGCGGGAAGATGCCATGTCCATGCCTGACTTTACCCAACTGACCAGCCAGATCAGCAGCCACCTGGCGCCGCTGCGTGCCGGCCAGACCGACACCATGAAAGGTTTCGGCGCCCTCGGCCGTGCCGCGATGACCGCCGGCGCACTGGATGCCAGGACCAAGGAGCTGATTGCCCTGGCCATCGGTGTGGCGCAGCGTTGCGATGGCTGCATCGGCTTCCATACCAAGGCGCTGGTGCAGATGGGCTGCAGCGAGGCCGAGCTGCAGGAAATGCTCGGCGTGGCGGTGTACATGGGCGGCGGTCCGTCGCTGATGTATGCGGCCAATGCGCTGGCCGCGTTCCAGCAGTTCAGCGAGCAGGCCGGCAGCGCTCAGCACCCGGCCTGATCGGGAAGGAAGAAGGCCAGCTTGCGTGCGCGTGGCAGCTGCTTGAGCTGCCACTCCGCGCGCAAGGCGCTGCTGCGGTCCGGGTAGGCGCGGCTGGCCAGTACCCGCAATGGCCGGTGGGCACGCGTATAGCGCGCGCCCTTGCCGGCCTGATGGGCGGCCAGGCGCGCGTCGACATCGGTGGTGATGCCGGCGTAGTAACTGCCATCGGCACATTCAAGCAGGTAGACAAACCAAGAGGGGGAAACGGCGGCCATCGCGCGATTATCCCCCACCCGGCCGGATACATTTCGATACACCGCTGATGACCATGGTCATGCCGGCGCCGGTACCAGCGCCTGTACCATTGCCGGCAGGCGCGGCCTGCGCCATCCATCCGCCACGCCGTGCGCCCTGCCCGGCCAGCCGACGACACCCCATCCATCATGAGGACGCCCGGCCAGTTGCCGGACGCATATCGCCATGTCGCCATGTCATTCGTTCCGCTTCTCCCCCCTGCGCCTGCTGCTGGCCGGCAGCCTGCTGGCCCTGAGCGTTGCCGCCTGCGGCAGCCGGGACGAATCCGGCAATGCTGCGGGCGGCAGGCAGCGCGGTGAACGGGTGGTGCCGGTGCGGGTGGTGACAGCCAGCCAGCAGGACCTGACCGTGCGCATCAAGTCCCTGGGCACGGTGACTGCCCTGCACACGGTGACCGTGCGCAGCCGGGTGGAAGGCGAGCTGGTGCGCATTGCCTTTGCCGAAGGCCAGCAGGTGGCCGCCGGTGACCTGCTGGCGCAGATCGACCCGCGCGCCTATGAGGTGGCCCTGGCCCAGGCGCTGGGCACCCAGAAGCAGAACCAGGCCGAGCTGGAAAATGCCCGCCACCAGTTGCGCCGCTACGAAGAGCTGCACGCGCAGAAGTACGTGGCCGCACAGGACCTGAGCAACCAGCAGTCGCTGGTGCGCCAGCTGGAAGGCCGCCTGCAGAGCGACCAGGCCGCGGTGGACGAGGCCCGCCTGCAGCTGTCCTATACCCGCATCACCGCGCCGGTCTCCGGGCGCATGGGCCTGCGGGCGGTGGACCTGGGCAACCTGGTGCGCAGCGGCGATGCCGACGGCATTGCCACCATCACCCAGACCAACCCGATCAGCGTGCTGTTCACCATCCCGGAAAACGAACTGGGCCCGGTGATCGAGGCGGTGCGCCACAATCCGCAGCTGCCGGTGCAGGCCTGGGACCGCAGTGAGAAGCAGCTGCTGGCCAGCGGCAGCCTGTCCAGTGTGGACAACCGCATTGATACGGCCACCGGGACCTTGAAGCTGCGCGCGCAGTTCGACAACGCCGATGAGGCGCTGTTCCCCAACCAGTTCGTCAACATCCGCCTGACGGTGAGCAGCGCCGATGCCATCGTCATTCCCAACGCGGCAGTGCAGTTCGGCAGCGAAGGCACCTATGTCTACGTGATTGCCGCCGATGACACCGCCAGCCTGCGCAGCGTGCGCCTGGGCGCGGCCGAGGGCGAGAACGTGGCCGTGATCGACGGCCTGGCCGCCGGCGAGCGGGTGGTGCTGGAAGGCATCGACAACCTGCGCGAGGGGGCCAAGGTCGAGGTCGTGGCCGCCCCCGGCCAGACGCCGGCCCCGGCGGCAGCGGACAAGGCTGACCACGCGGCCCGTCCATGAACCTGTCGCGCACCTTCATCCTGCGCCCGGTAGCGACCTCGCTGCTGATGCTGGCCATGCTCATTGCCGGCATCTTTGCCTACCGCCTGCTGCCGGTGGCCGCCCTGCCGCAGGTGGATTACCCGATCATCCAGATCACCACGCTCTACCCCGGTGCCAGCCCGACGGTGACCACCAGCGCGGTGACCGCACCGCTGGAACGCCGCCTGGGGCAGATCCCGGGCCTGAAGCAGATGAGCTCCACCAGCTCCGGCGGGGCCTCGGTGATCACCCTGCAGTTCGCCCTGGAAGTGGACCTGGGCGTGGCCGAGCAGGAAGTGCAGGCGGCGATCAACGCGGCCAACAGCTTCCTGCCCAATGACCTGCCGATGCCACCGGTGTACCGCAAGGTCAACCCGGCCGATACCCCGATCCTGACCCTGGCCATCACCGCTGACGGCCTGAGCCTGCCGCAGGTCTACGACCTGGTGGACACGCGCATGGCCCAGCGCCTGTCGCAGCTGCCCGGGGTGGGCATGGTCAGCATTGCCGGCGGCCAGCGCCCGGCCGTGCGCATTGCCGTCAACCCGCAGCAACTGGCGGCCACCGGCATCGGCATGGCCGATATCCGCCGCGCCATCACCGCCGCCAACGTCAACCTGCCCAAGGGCAGCTTCGATGGCCCGACCCGCGCGATCATGCTCGATGCCAACGACCAGATGCGTTCGGTGGATGAGTACCGCAACCTGATCCTGAGCTACCGCGATGGCGCCCCGCTGCGCCTGGGCGATGTGGCCAGCGTCGAGCAGGGCCCGGAAAACCGCCAGCTGGCGGCCTGGTCGGGCACCACCCCGGCAATCCTGCTCAACATCCAGCGCCAGCCCGGGGCCAATGTGATCGGCGTGGTGGACAGCATCCATGCCCTGCTGCCGCAGCTGCGCAGCGCGATGCCGGCCGCGGTGACGGTGAGCGTGCTCAGCGACCGCACCGAATCCATCCGTGCCTCGATCAAGGGTGTGCAACACGAGCTGGTGCTGGCCATCGGCCTGGTGGTGCTGGTCACCTTCGTGTTCCTGCGCACCATCCCGGCCACCATCATTCCCTCCATCGCGGTGCCGCTGTCGCTGATCGGCACCTTTGCGGTGATGCTGCTGGCCGGCTATTCGCTCAACAACCTGACGCTGATGGCGCTGACCATCGCCACCGGCTTTGTGGTGGACGATGCGATCGTGATGCTGGAAAACGTGGCCCGCCACATGGAGATGGGCAAGAGCCGCCTGCAGGCAGCACTGGATGGTGCCCGCCAGATCGGTTTCACCCTGATCTCGTTGACCGTGTCGCTGATCGCGGTGCTGATCCCGTTGCTGTTCATGGGCGATGTGGTGGGCAAGCTGTTCCACGAGTTCGCCATCACCCTGGCGGTGGCCATCGCGATCTCGCTGGTGGTCTCGCTGACGCTGACCCCGATGCTGTGCGCGCGTTTCCTCAAGGCCAACCCGCACGCCGCCCACGGCGACAGTGCTGCCCAGGGCGACATCTTCGACCGCATCATCGCGCTGTATGACCGCGGCCTGCACTGGGTGCTTGCCCGCCAGCCGCTGATGCTCATTGCCACCGTGGCCACCCTGGTGCTCACGGCGGTGCTGTACCTGGCCGTGCCCAAGGGCTTTTTCCCGGTGCAGGATGCCGGACTGGTGCAGGGCATCAGCGAGGCGCCGCAGTCCATTTCCTTCGAGGCGATGTCGCGCCGCCAGCAGGCCCTGGCCGAGGCGGTGCTGGAAGATGCCGACGTCAAAAGCGTGTCCTCCTTCATCGGCGTGGACGGCACCAATGCCAGCCTCAACTCCGGCCGCCTGCTGATCGAGCTGCAACCGCATGGCCAGCGTGATGCCGGTGCGCAGGAGATCATTGCCCGCCTGCAGCAGCGGGTGGACCGCATTCCCGGCATCAGCCTGTACCTGCAGCCGGTGCAGGAGCTGAGCATCGAGGACCGGATCAGCCGCACCCAGTACCAGTTCGTCCTGACCACGCCCGATGCCCAGGCGCTGGCCCTGTGGAGCGGGCGCATGCTCGGCTACCTGCAGCAGCAGCCGGCACTGCGCGATGTGGCCAGTGACCTCACCGACCGCGGCCTGCAGGCCTATGTGGACATCGATCGCGATGCCGCTGCCCGCCTCGGTGTGCCGGTATCAAGCATTGCCGATGCGCTGTATGACGCCTTCGGCCAGCGCCAGATCTCCACCATCTTCACCCACGCCAACCAATACCGCGTGGTGCTGGAAGCGCATCCGGAGCAGCAGCTGGGGCCGGAGGACATCGGCCGCATCCACGTCACCACCAGTGACGGCAGGCAGACCCCACTGTCCGGCCTGGCCCGCATCGAAACCCGTGCCACCGCACTGCAGGTCAGCCACCTGGGCCAGTTCCCGGCAGTGACGCTGTCCTTCAACCTGGGCGAAGGCGCCTCGCTGGGCGAGGCGATGGCGGTGATCGAACAGGCGCGTGTCGACATCGGCCTGCCGGCCAGTGTCGAACTCCGCCTGCAGGGCGCGGCAGCGGCATTCGAGAATTCGCTGTCCTCCACCCTGTGGCTGATCCTGGCTGCGGTGCTGGTGATGTACATCGTGCTGGGCGTGCTCTATGAGAGCTTCATCCACCCGGTGACCATCCTCTCCACCCTGCCCTCGGCAACGGTTGGTGCCCTGGCCGCACTGTTGATTTCCGGGCGCAGCCTGGACCTGATCGCGGTGATCGGCATCATCCTGCTGATCGGGCTGGTCAAGAAGAACGCGATCATGATGATCGACTTCGCCCTGGAGGCGCAGCGCGAGCAGGGCATGAGCCCGCAGCAGGCCATCCACCAGGCCGCCCTGCTGCGTTTCCGCCCGATCCTGATGACCACCCTGGCCGCCTTGTTTGCCGCCGTGCCGATGATGTTTGCCAGCGGCTCCGGTGCCGAACTGCGCCAGCCGCTGGGCCTGGTGATGGTCGGCGGCCTGATCGTCAGCCAGGTGTTGACCTTGTTCACCACACCGGTGATCTACCTGTTCTTCAACCGTTTCGTGCGCGATGACAACCGCGTGGCCACGGCGCCGGAACAGGCCGGGGCCTGAGCATGGACAAGGCACCCACGCCCGCGCCGGTGAACCTGTCGCAGATCTTCATCACCCGCCCGGTGGCCACCCTCCTGCTGGCCATTGCGGTGGTGCTGGCCGGCGTCCTGGCCCTGTTCCAGCTGCCGGTGGCGCCACTGCCGCAGGTGGATTACCCGGCCATCCAGGTCAGCGCCAGCCTGCCCGGGGCCAGCCCCGAATCCATGGCCGCCACCGTGGCCACGCCGTTGGAACGGGCCCTGGGCACCATTCCCGGGGTCACCCGGCTGAGCTCCTCGTCCAACCAGGGCAGTACCCGCATCGACCTGCAGTTCTCCCTGGAGCGCAACGTCGATGAGGCCGCGCGCGAGGTGCAGGCAGCCATCAATGCCGCCCGCGCGCAGCTGCCGGCCGGCATGCCGGGCATGCCGCAGTACCGCAAGATCAACCCGTCGCAGGCACCGGTGCTGATCCTGGCGCTGAGTTCGTCCAGCCACACGCCGGGGCAGATCTACGACGTGGCCTCCACGGTGATTGCGCAGAAGATTGCCCAGGTGCCCGGCGTGGGCCAGGTCGAGGCCGGTGGCAGTTCATTGCCTGCGGTGCGCGTCTCGCTCAATCCCAACGCCCTGAACCAGTACGGCATCGCCCTGGATGATGTGGCCGGCTCCATCCGCAATGCCAATGCCCTGCGCCCGCTCGGCCAGGTCGCCGCCGGCGAGCGCCAGTGGCAGGTGGAAGCCAGCCTGCAGCTGCGCCATGCCGCCCAGTACCAGGACCTGGTGGTGGCCGTACGCGATGGCCGCCCGGTGCGCCTGCGTGATGTGGCCCAGGTCAGCGACGGTACCGAAAACCGCTACGCCGCCGGCTTCCACAACAACAACGATGCGGTGCTGCTGGTGGTCAGCCGCCAGCCCAGTGCCAACATCATCGCCACCGTGGATGCCATCCACGCGCAGATGGATACCCTGACCGCACTGCTGCCGCCGGGCATGCAGATGGATGTGGTGATGGACCGCTCGCCGGTGATCCGCGCCACCCTGCGCGAGGCCGAGCTGACCCTGGTCCTGGCGGTGGCGCTGGTGGTGCTGGTGGTGCTGGCTTTCCTGGGCCACTGGCGCGCGGCGCTGATCCCCTCGCTGGCCATCCCGGTGTCGCTGTTCGGCGCACTGTTCCTGATCTGGCTGTGGGGCTTTTCGCTCAACACCTTCTCGTTGATGGCACTGATCGTGGCCGCGGTACTGGTGGTGGATGACGCCATCGTGGTGCTGGAAAACATTGCCCGCCACATCGAGGCTGGGTTGTCCCCGTTGCAGGCGGCGCTGACCGGCGCGCGCGAGGTCGGCGCCACCCTGCTGTCGATGAACCTGGCGCTGGCGGTGGTGTTCATCTCCATCCTGTTCATGGATGACTTCGTGCAACGGCTGTTCAGTGAGTTCTCGCTGACCCTGGTCGCGGCCATGGGCGTTTCGCTGCTGGTTTCCATCAGCCTGACCCCGGCGCTGTGTGCGCGCCTGCTGCGCGCCCATGACCCGGACCGGGTGCAGGGCCCCTGGCAGCGCCTGGGCACCCTGGGCATGAACGGGGTGCGCGCGCTTTACCTGCGCAGCCTGGGTGCCTGCCTGCGCCATGTGCCACTGATGCTGTGCGTACTGGCGGCGGTGATCGCGCTGAACTTCCTGCTGCTGGACAAGGTTCCGCGCGGCACCATCCCGCAGCAGGACAGTGGCCAGCTGCGCGGCTTCATGCGTGGCGATGACGGCCTGTCCTTCCAGGTCATGCAGCCCAAGATCGCCGCCTATCGCCAGGTGCTGATGGAAGACCCGGCGGTGGCCCAGATCGGCGGCTTCATCGGCGGCAACACCGGGGTCAACAACGGCATGGTGATGGTCCAGCTCAAACCGCTGGACCAGCGCGATGCTTCGGCCCGCGAAGTGGTGGACCGCATCCGCGCCAGGCTGCCCAAGGTGCCCGGCGGCAACATGTGGCTGTCGGTGGACCAGGACATCCGCGTCGGTGGCGGCGGGGGCAACGATGACGGCAATTACGACCTGCAGCTGCTGGCCGCCGACATCGAACCGCTGCGCCAGTGGACCCCGCGCCTGCAGCAGGCACTGGCCGCCCTGCCGGAGCTGGAGGATGTGGAAGCCAGCGGCGATGAAGGCATGCGCCAGGTCAAGCTGGAAGTGGACCGCGAGACCGCCAGCCAGCTCGGGGTGGACATGCGCCTGCTCTCCAGCGTGCTCAACAACTCCTTCAGCCAGCGCCAGGTCGCCACCCTGTACGACACCCTCAACCAGTACCGCGTGGTGATGGAGCTGGACCCACGCTACACCCAGTCGCCGACCACCCTGGAGCAGGTCTACACGATTGCCGGCGATGGCAGCCGGGTACCGCTGAGCAGCTTTGCGCGCTGGGATTACGGCATGGCTCCGGACCGCATCCAGCACCGCGAGCAGTTCCTGTCCACGCGCATTTCCTTTGCCCTGGCCGCCGGGGTCACCCTGGGACAGGCCAGTGCCGCCATCGAGCAGGCGGTGGCCCAGGTCATGCTGCCCAGCAGCGTGCAGGCCAGGCTGGGCGAGGAAGCCGGCAGCGTCAACGAGATGCGCCAGCGCCAGCTGTGGTTGATCCTCGGTGCAGCGCTGGCGGTGTATCTGGTGCTGGGCGTGCTGTATGAGAGCAGCGTGCTGCCACTGGCCATCCTCTCCACCCTGCCCTCGGCCGGTGTCGGCGCGCTGCTGGCCCTGCTGCTGTTTGGCAACGAGCTCAACCTGATCTCCCTGCTCGGCCTGTTCCTGCTGGTGGGGGTGGTGATGAAGAACACCATCCTGATGGTGGACTTCGCCATCGCCGCCCAGCGCGAGCAGCACCTGGATCCGCAGGCAGCGATGCTGGCATCGGCGCGCCTGCGCTTCCGCCCGATCCTGATGACCAGTGTCGCCGCCCTGCTCGGCACCCTGCCGCTGATGCTGGCCACCGGTGAAGGCTGGGAAATGCGCCAGCCGCTGGGCATCGCCATCGTCGGCGGCCTGCTGGTCAGCCAGTGGCTGACCCTGTACACCACCCCGGCCATCTATGTGGCCCTGGCCCGCCTGCGCGCCCGCTTTGTGCCTGGCCCGGCCACGCCGGTACCACACGACTGAGTGCTGTCCGGCAATACTGAAAACAACAACGGGGCGGTGCGCTGATGCGCACCGCCCCGTTGTTTTCAATCCCGGCTATTTGAAAAGTCTGGCAATCAAGCGAACCAGCCTTGCACCTTCAGACTCCCAGCCCACAGCACGCCTGGCACGCCGCTTGGCGTTCCCGGGAGCATTAAAGATCCCTGTGATCTTGTAGATACCGCGATCGCGTTTCACTTTCTTCTTCGCCGCAGCAAGCCCAAGAGCGGTCTTGAGGCTTGGCTTCGGATAGCTGACAGGCACTGATCGCCCTCCAGAAACGCCCATTTCCTGGATTATGCCGCCTCCTGTTTGGCACGACGCGCACGCACGGCCTGGGCCAGCGTGTGCAGCACGGCCACCGAATCCTCCCAGCCGATGCAGCCATCGGTGATCGACTGGCCATAGGCCAGCGGCTGGCCATCGACCAGGTCCTGGCGGCCGGCGACCAGATGACTTTCCACCATCACCCCGACGATGCGCTGCTCGCCGCCGGCAATCTGCGCGGCGATGTCGGCCACCACCGCCGGCTGGTTCTCCGGCTTCTTGGACGAGTTGGCATGGCTGGCATCGATCATCAGCCGCGCCGGCAGGCCCGACGTGGCCAGCACCGCGCTGGCCGCCTGGACACTGGCGGCATCGAAATTCGGGGTCTTGCCGCCGCGCAGGATCACATGGCAATCCGGGTTGCCGGCGGTGGAGACGATGGCGGTACCGCCTTCCTTGGTCACCGACAGGAAGTGGTGCGGGTGCGAGGCCGCACCCACCGCATCGGCGGCGATCTTGATGTCGCCACCGGTGCCGTTCTTGAAGCCGACCGGGCAGGACAGGCCGCTGGCCAGTTCGCGGTGCACCTGGCTTTCGGTGGTGCGCGCGCCGATCGCGCCCCATGCCACCAGGTCGGCGATGTACTGCGGGCTGATCACATCCAGGAACTCGACCCCGGCCGGCAGGCCGAGCGCGTTGATGTCACGCAGCAGGCCACGGGCAATGCGCAGGCCCTTGTTGATGTTGAAGCTGCCATCCAGGTCCGGATCGTTGATCAGGCCCTTCCAGCCCACCGTGGTACGCGGCTTTTCGAAGTACACCCGCATCACGATCTCCAGTGCGTCGCCGAGCTGCGCGCGCAGCGGCTGCAGGCGGCGGGCGTAGTCCATCGCCGCGACCGGGTCGTGGATCGAGCACGGGCCGATCACCACCGCCAGGCGGTCATCGGCACCGTGGAGGATCCGGTGCAGTGCGTTGCGCGCATCGGCCACCGTCTGCGAGACCGCCTCGTCACAGGGCAGCAGGCTCATCAGGTGGGCCGGCGGGGTCAACGGCTGCAGTTGCTGGATACGCAGGTCATCGGTATGCGGGGGCATGCGGGGAAATCCTCAAGGGTTCAACAGGTCGGTGATGGCCCCGGCACTGGCGGCAGCAAAAAGGCCGCCAGCTTGCGCTGGCGGCCTTCGGGAATGCGTCTGAGATGTTCTTCAGGGTGAGCGCAGACCTTCCTCCGCCAGTGGCTTCGGAAACCAGTACCAAAAGTAAAAGCTGGCGCGGGCTGCGTTCATGGCCAACAGTGATACCACGCAATTTGCTGCAGCGCGACAGTTTCAACTGCAACACGCTGTTGCCTGCGCGCCCGGCCTCAGAAGCGCCAGTGCAGCCCGGCGCCAATGACCGGATACAGCGACAGGTCCACTTCCTGCTCCAGCGAGGCGCGCTCGGCCTCCAGGTCCGCCGCCAGGCGCGGATCGGCGAGCATGCCGGTGGCAGACAGGGCGACCCCGGTCCTGGCCGCCATCACGCCAATCTGGGCATACGCGCCCAGGCCCTTGCGCTGCGAACGCCAACCGATGCCGGCATACGGCGCCATGTTGTCCTTGATCACCACCTCGCCACGCAGCTGGCCCACCTGGGCGGCGGTATAGGTCTGCCCATTGAAGGTGTAGCTGCTGCCGGCCACCGGAGTACCGGTGACCACCGCCTGCAGGTCACCGGCCACCAGGCCGGCACTGAGGTGGAAGCTGCCGGCGAACGGATGCCAGTTCAGGGCCACGCTGGCGTTGTCCGAGGACAGCTCGCCGGTGTAGGCCACCTCGTCGGTATCCACATCGCCATCCACGCTGAAGGTGCTCCAGCTGGCGGTGGCAGAGAAACGCTCGGACAGGCGCAGGTTGGCATCCACCCCATAGCCCAGGGTGGTCGCACCGACGCCCAGGCTGTAGCGGCCATCAGCAGCCTGGGCGGTGGATACGCTGGCAACGGCCAGCAACAGGGTAGCCAGGGTCTTCAAATGCATTGCCTGGGGTCATCCGGGTAGAACGGGCCATTTGCCCGCCCCACCGTATCGGCCCGCCGGGCCGAAGATTGACCCACAATCGCGGCCGGGACTGGCATGCTGTGGCCGCCTTTGCTGACCGGCCATTGCCATGACCACCCCCGATTCCCTGCTCATCGCCTGCCCCCACTGCCATGCCCGCAACCGTGTGCCACTGCAGCGGTTGGAACAGCAGCCACGTTGTGGCCGCTGCCAGCAGGCGGTGTTCAACGGCAAGCCGGTGGCGCTGGACGAGGCCAGCTTCAACAACCACCTCACCAGCGACCTGCCGTTGCTGGTGGATTTCTGGGCCAGCTGGTGCGGCCCCTGCCGGCAGATGGCACCGCAGTTCGAGGCGGCAGCCCAGCGGATGGAACCGCAGGTGCGCCTGGCCAAGGTCGATACCGAGGCGGCGCCGGCCCTGGCCCAGCGCTACGCCATCCGCTCCATCCCGACCCTGATCCTGTTCCACCATGGGCGTGAGGTTGCCCGCCATTCCGGGGCGATGCCACTGAGCGCGATCGTGCAGTGGACCGCACAGGCCCTGCAGGCCAGCGCCGGCTGAGCCTGGCTGCTGCACGGGCGTTGCGGCCGGCCCGACGACAAAGAAAAACCCCGCCTTGCGGCGGGGTTTTTCGTGCATCACAGCGCGGTGGCTGCAGCGCGGACTTAGAAGTCCATGCCGCCCATGCCACCCATGCCGCCCATGCCACCGGCGCCGCCCATGGCCGGCTCGTCCTTCTTCGGCGCATCGGCCACCATGGCTTCGGTGGTGATCATCAGGCCAGCGATGGACGCGGCGTTCTGCAGGGCCGAACGGGTCACCTTGGTCGGGTCCAGGATGCCGAATTCCAGCATGTCGCCGAACTCGCCCGAGGCGGCGTTGTAGCCGAAGCTGCCGGTGCCTTCCTTGACCTTGTTGACGATGACCGACGGCTCTTCACCGGCGTTGGCCACGATTTCGCGCAGCGGGGCTTCCATCGCACGCAGGGCGATCTTGATGCCGTGGTTCTGGTCCTCGTTGGCACCCTTCAGGCCGGACAGGGCTGCAACGGCACGCACCAGGGCCACGCCGCCGCCCGGGACCACGCCTTCTTCCACCGCAGCGCGGGTGGCGTGCAGGGCGTCGTCGACGCGATCCTTCTTTTCCTTCATTTCGATCTCGGTCGAGGCACCGACCTTGATCACGGCAACGCCACCGGCCAGCTTGGCCACGCGCTCCTGCAGCTTCTCGCGGTCATAGTCCGAAGAGGTTTCTTCGATCTGGGCCTTGATCTGCTTGACGCGCGACTCGATGCCTGCGGCATCGCCGGCACCGTCGATGATGGTGGTGTTTTCCTTGGAGACCTGCACCTTCTTGGCGCGGCCCAGGTCCTTGATGGTGGCCTTTTCCAGCGACAGGCCAACTTCCTCGGAGATCACGGTGCCACCGGTCAGGATGGCCATGTCTTCCAGCATCGCCTTGCGACGGTCACCGAAGCCCGGAGCCTTGACGGCAACGACCTTGACGATGCCACGGATGGTGTTGACCACCAGGGTGGCCAGCGCCTCGCCTTCGATGTCCTCGGCGATGATCAGCAGCGGCTTGCCGGCCTTGGCGACGCCTTCCAGCACCGGCAGCAGGTCACGCACGTTGGAGATCTTCTTGTCGTGCAGCAGGATGAACGGGTCATCCAGGTCAGCGGTCTGGGCCTGCTGGTTGTTGATGAAGTACGGCGACAGGTAACCACGGTCGAACTGCATGCCCTCGACCACGTCCAGCTCGTTCTCCAGGCCCGAGCCTTCCTCGACGGTGATCACGCCTTCCTTGCCGACCTTCTTCATCGCTTCGGCAATGATGTTGCCGATCGACTCGTCCGAGTTGGCCGAGATGGTGCCGACCTGGGCAATGGCCTTGTCGTCAGCGGTCGGCTTGGAGATGGTCTTCAGCTCGGCGACGGCGGCCACGACGGCCTTGTCGATGCCGCGCTTGAGGTCCATCGGGTTCATGCCGGCGGCCACGGCCTTGACGCCTTCGCGGATCAGGGCCTGGGCCAGCACGGTGGCGGTGGTGGTGCCGTCACCGGCGTCGTCGTTGGTGCGCGAGGCGACTTCCTTCACCATCTGCGCGCCCATGTTCTCGAAGGCATCAGCCAGTTCGATTTCCTTGGCCACGGAGACGCCGTCCTTGGTGATGGTCGGGGCGCCGAAGCTCTTCTGCAGGACGACGTTGCGGCCCTTCGGACCGAGGGTGGCCTTGACCGCATTGGCCAGAACGTTGACACCACGCACCATCTTGGTACGGGCGTCTTCACCGAAACGGATGTCTTTAGCTGCCATGTGCTTTACCTCAAAAATTAAGACGGAAAATCAGGGAATGCGGCGTCTGACGCTCGACTCAGCCGATGATGGCGAGGATGTCGTCTTCGCGCAGGACCTTGTACTCGACGCCATCGGCCTTGTAGGTCGAACCGGCGTACTGGCCGTAGATGACCTTGTCACCAACCTTCAGCGACGGCGCACGCACCGAACCGTTGTCCAGCGGCTTGCCCGGGCCCACGGCGACCACTTCGCCCTTGGTGGACTTTTCCTTGGCCGAATCCGGAATCAAGATGCCGCCAGCGGAGATTTCGTCTGCTTCGATCGGCTTGACTACAACGCGGTCGTGAAGCGGCTTGATGCTCATGAAAGACCTCTTAAATATTTGGCTGGTCAAAAAGTTGGCAAAGACAGTGGCCTGTTGCCGGCCACCCACTTCGCAGGAAAAAACCCGGTACCCCGGGATGCCAGCAAAGATGGAGGCCGGTACCGGGCTTTCAAGGGCCGGGCGCAAACTTTTTTTGCAGCCGGCCGGCTGGCCGCGCCAATCCGTACCCGGTCACAATTCCCGCATCTGGACCCACAACCGTCATCACGGCCGGAATACGCTCGCACCGCCGGAACTTACGGCCCATTCATATTCTCAGGACGACCCCGATGACGATGCGACTCCGCCTGCGGCCTCTGGCCCTGGCCCTGCTGTCCACCACCCTGGCCGCGCCGGCGATGGCGGCGGTATTCATCAACGAGCTGCACTACGACAACAGCAACAACGACATCAACGAAGGCATCGAGGTCGTCGCCACCGCGGGCGAAAACCTGGCCAGCTATTCGATCGTGCTCTACAACGGCGCCACCGCCAGCGCCGGCACCACCTATTCCACCCGCCAGCTGCCGGCCGGCAGCGCGGTCAGCTGCGGTGGCACGGTGTCGGTGGCCAGCCTGCGTTCGAACAACCTGGTCCAGAACGGTGGCAACGACGGCATCGCGCTGGTAAATGGCAATGGACAGGTGGTGCAGTTCCTCAGCTACGAGGGCACGCTGAAGGCCTCCAACGGCCCGGCAGCGGGCATGACCAGCACCGCCATCCCGGTGTCGGAAACCAATTCGACCGCGCCCGGCACCTCGCTGCAGCTGGCCGGCAACGGCGCCTCGGCGGCTGATTTCAGCTGGCGCAGCTCGGCAGCAGCCACCTTCGGCAGCTGCAACACCGCCCAGACCTTCAGCGGCGGCGGTGGCAGCACCGGCCCGCGCCCGAGCGTACTGAACACCACCCCGGTCGATGGTGCCAGCGGCGTGCCGATGGCCGCCGACCTGCTGGTCAACTTCTCCGAAGCGGTCACCGCCGCCAGCGGCGCGTTCAGCCTGAGCTGCGGCGGCAGCCCGATCGCACTGTCCCATCCGTCCAGCGGCACCAGCTTTGCGCTGGCACCGGCCAGCGTGCTCGCCCCGGGCGCCAGCTGCCAGCTCAATGTCATCGCCAGCAAGCTGACCGATGCCGACGGCCTGACTCCGGCGGCCAACACCACGGTCAACTTCAGCGTGGCCGCGGCCACCGGCGGCTACTGGTCGCAGGTCAACACCTCCAGTGCCTCACAGCTGCGCTGCTCGATCCACCACACGATCAAGGGCCACACCTCCTACCCGTACAGCAGCAGCACCGGGACCAACACCTGGACCATCCTGGAAATCGCCGACGAGGACCCGAACAACCCCAACAACATCCTGGACATCTACCGCAACCGCAGCTACGCCAAGGTCTCGGCGCGTGCCGGTACCGGCTCGGGCCTGACCTACAACCGCGAGCACACCTGGCCCAAGTCGCTGGGCTTTTCCTCCACCACCGGTGACAAGGGCCTGCCCAATGCCCCGCACACCGATGCGCACATGCTTTACCTGTCCGATACCAACTACAACTCCAGCCGGGGCAACAAGCCGCTGGCCAACTGCACCAGTGGCTGCACCGCACTGGCCACCGAGGCCAACAACGGCGATGGCGGCACCACCGCCCGCGGTGACCGCAACTGGTTCATCGGCCCGGACGGCAATGGCGGCAGCTTCGAGACCTGGGACAGCCGCAAGGGTGATATTGCCCGTGCCGTGCTCTACATGGCCGTGCGTTACGAGGGCGGCCGGCACCCGATCACCCAGCAGGCCGAGCCGGACCTGGAGCTGACCGACGACCGCAGCAAGATCGTGATCACCTCGTCCTCGCCGGCGTACATGGGCCTGCTTTCGACCCTGCTGGCCTGGCACCAGCTCGATCCGCCGGATGCAGCCGAACGTACCCGCAACGATGTGGTGCAGAGCTTCCAGGGCAACCGCAACCCGTTCATCGACAACCCGCAGTGGGCCACCGCCGCCCTGTTCACCTCGAGCAAGCCGGCCACCTGCCAGCTGGCCAACTGAGCGCAGACGTACCGGGCCGGCCTTGCTGCCGGCCCGGCACCTGGGCGCGCGCGCACCCTATACTGGCCCGCGCCATGTCCGATACCGCCATCTGCCTGCTGTTGACCACCTGCCCGGATGCTGCCAGCGCGCAGTCGCTGGCCGATTCGCTGGTCACTGCCCGTCTGGCCGCCTGCGTCAGCCAACTGCCCGGGCTGGTCTCGACCTACCGCTGGCAAGGCCAGATCCAGCGCGAGAGCGAGATCCAGCTGGTCATCAAGACCAGCAATGCCCGCCGCGCCGAGGCGATGGCCCATATCCAGACCCACCACCCCTACGACGTCCCGGAGATCCTGGCCCTGCAGGTCAGTGACGGGCTGCCGGCCTATCTGGCCTGGGTGGCACAAAACACTGCCGAGGATGATTGACCGATGTCATTGCTGTTGCGCCTGTGTGCGCTGATTACCCTGGGCGCCAGTGCGTTTGCCGCCAGCGCCGTCGACGAGCGCGACCTGCTGCCGGTGGACCAGGCCTTTGCCCTCAGCGCCAGGGCCGACAGCCGCGAGCGCATCGACCTGCACTGGGCCATTGCCGATGGCTATTACCTGTACCGCCACCGCACCCGCGTGGTGGCCGCTGATGGCTTTGCCGCCGGCACCTTGCAGCTGCCGCCGGGCAAGGCGCATGTGGATGAATTCTTCGGCCCGGTGGAAACCTACCGCGGGCAACTGTCGGCCCAGCTGCCCGGCCGCGCCGGCAACGACAGCAACCGGGTCAGCCTGGAAGTGCACTACCAGGGCTGCGCCGATATCGGCGTGTGCTATCCGCCGCAGAAGCGCACCATCAGCGTGGTCCTGCCAAGCGCCAGCGCGCCGGCGGCAAACGGCGCCGGCCTGTTCAACCTGCCGGGCCTGGGCGGCAACCCGGGCAACGCGGCCGGGCTGCGCCTGCCCGGCACGGACAATGGCCCCGGCCTGCCACTGCCGGCCGAGCAGGCCTACCGGCTGGAGGCCGTCGCCGACGGCGGCAACACCCTGCTGCTGCGTTTCACCCCGGCACCGGGCTATTACCTGTACCGCGACCGCAGCGCGTTCAGCCTGGAAGGGCTGGACGGTGTCCGCACCGGCACCGCGCAATGGCCGGCCGGCAAGCAGCACCACGATGAGTACTTCGGCCATACCGTGGTCTATTTCGACCCGGTGGAGGTGCGCCTGCCACTGCGCCGCCAGGCCGCCGGCGGCGGCAGTGCGACCCTGGTGGCGACCTTCCAGGGCTGCCAGGACCAGGGCATCTGCTACCCGCCGCTGACCCGGCGCATCCGGGTCGAGATCCCGCGCGGCACGCTGGAGACCCCCGCCCAGGCACAGGCCGCCCAGGCCGCGGCAACCCGGCCGGCGTTGCCGCCGGCCACCGTGGTCAGCCCACAGCAGGAGCCGCTGCCCGGGCGCGAAAGCGTGGCCGACAGCATCCTGCCGGCACCGCCGGGCAGCCTGATGGTGCGCCCGCGCAGCACCACCCAGGCCGAAACCGGCGATGCCAGCGCCGACAACGCGCTGCGCTCGACCCCGCCGGGGCAATCCAGTGGCAGCACGCTGTGGCTGGCGCTGCTGCTGGCGCTGGCCGGCGGCCTGCTGCTGAACCTGATGCCCTGCGTGCTGCCGGTGCTCTCGCTCAAGGCGCTGGGGCTGGCGCAGAGCGGGGAAAGCCGGGCCCACGCCCGCGGCCATGCGCTGTGGTACACCGCCGGGGTACTCACCGCCTTCACCGCGATCGGTGCGCTGGTGCTGGCCCTGCGTACCGCCGGCCAGGCCGCCGGCTGGGGCTTCCAGCTGCAGCAGCCGGTGTTCGTGGCCGGCCTGGTCTACCTGATGTTCGCGATGGGCCTGAGCCTGTCCGGCGTGTTCAGTGTCGGCCGCGGCAGCATTGGCCCGTTCAGCCGCCTGCTCGGCCAGCGCAGCGGCCCGGCCGGTGATTTCCTCACCGGGGTGCTGGCCTGCGTGATGGCCAGCCCCTGCATCGCCCCGTTCATGGGCGGTGCGCTGGCCTATGCCTTTGCCGCCCCGCCGCTGCTGTCGCTGCTGGTGTTTGCGATGCTCGGGCTGGGGCTGGCGCTGCCTTTCCTGCTGATCGGCTTCGTCCCGGCGCTGGCCGACCGGCTGCCGCGCCCGGGAGCGTGGATGGAGACCTTCAAGCAGCTGATGGCCTTCCCGATGTATGTCACCGCGATCTGGCTGCTGTGGGTGCTGGGCAAGCAGCGCGGCGTCGATGGCATGGCACTGCTGCTGGCCGGGCTGGCGCTGCTGGCGCTGGCGCTGTGGTGGGCCGAGCGCAGCCTGTGGCGCGAACGCCGCGGCACCGCCGCCGTGGCCCTGCTGCTGGCCGCCGTAGCGCTGAGCCCGGCCTGGCTGGTCGGGCGGCTGCCGCCGCCGGCAGCCGTGGCCGCAACCACCGGCAACCGGCATGTCGCCTATGACCCCGGCCTGCTCGACCGCCTGCGCGCCGACAACCGGGTGGTGTTCGTCAACATGACCGCCGACTGGTGCGTGACCTGCAAGGCCAACGAGCGCAACGTCATCGAACGCGAGGCCTTTGCCGATGTCCTGCGCCGCACCGGGGCGGTGTACATGCGCGGGGACTGGACCAATGTCGACCCGGCGATCAGCGCCTTCCTGGCCGAGCACAAGGCCGTGGGCGTGCCGCTGTATGTGGTCTACGGCCCCGGCGCGCCGCCGCGGGTGCTGCCCACCGTGCTGACCCAGTCGATGGTCGAGGACGCGCTGCTGCGCGCGGCGCGATGAGCCGGCGCGGCCAGTGGGCGCTGCTGATCGCCCTGGCCGCTGCGGCCGGCCTCGGTGCCGGCCTGTGGCACGGCGGTTACTTCGCCGCCACGCCCGCTGCCCCGGACCTGCCCGGCCAGCGGCCACCCGGCCTGGTCGAGGGCGACATCCTGCCCGAGGACCTGGCACTGACCGCGCTGGATGGCACCCCGCTGCCGTTGTCGGCCCTGCGCGGCCGGCCACTGCTGATCAACGTCTGGGCCAGCTGGTGTGCGCCCTGTGTCGAGGAAATGCCGGAACTGGCCGCCTTCGCCAGCGAACAGGGCGACAACGGGATCCAGGTGATCGGCCTGGCGCTGGACAGCCCGGAGGCGGTGCACGCGTTCCTGCAGCGCATACCGGTGCCCTACCCGATCGCGATCGAGCCACCCGGCCCGGCCGACAGCAGCGTGGCGCTCGGCAATGCACGCGGGCTGCTGCCCTATACGGTGCTGATCGATGCCCAGGGCCGCCTGCATAAACGCAAGCTCGGCCCGTTTGCACCTGGCGAGATTGCCGGCTGGGCCAATCGGGGCAATTGATCCGGTCGCCATACGCCGCCGAATATCAAACAACTGTTTCAAACACGCACAACTTCGGCGAACTAGACAGCATCCACCGCATCAAGCAGACTGCTCCCCTTTCCGCTGCGCGTTGCACCGATGGCTCGACTGCTGGTTCTGCATGGCCCCAACCTCAACCTGCTTGGCACCCGTGAACCGGCGGTCTATGGCCACACCACGCTGGCCGACATCGATGCCGCGCTGCTCGCCACCGCGCAGGCCGCCGGCCACCAGCTGGAAAGCCTGCAGGCCAATGCCGAGCACGTGCTGATCGAGCGTATCCAGGCCGCGCGCGCGGACGGCACCGCCTTCATCCTGATCAACCCGGCCGCCTTCACCCATACCTCGGTGGCGCTACGCGATGCGCTGGCGGCGGTGGCCATTCCGTTCATCGAGATCCACCTGTCCAACCCGCATGCGCGCGAACCGTTCCGTGCGCACAGCTATTTCTCCGACAAGGCCGTGGGCGTGATCTGCGGCTTTGGCGCCGATTCCTACCGCTACGCGCTGGATGCAGCGCTGGCCCGGCTTTAACCCGTCCCCTGCGCCCCACCGCGGCGGGCACCACCTGACATAGCAAGAAGAGGCATCCATGGACCTGCGTAAAATCAAGAAGCTGATCGACCTGCTGGAAGAATCCAACCTGGCCGAGATCGAGATCAAGGAAGGCGAGGAATCGGTGCGGCTGTCGCGCGCGCCGACCGGCGCCTATGCCATGCCGGCGCCGATGATGGCCGCCCCGATGGCCGCCGCACCGGCCCCGGCGATGCCGATGAGCTCGCCGACCGAAGCCCCGACCGGCGGCAGCAAGCCGGCCGGCAATGCGCTGCCGGAAGGCTTCGTGCAGCGCGCGCCGATGGTCGGCACCTATTACGCCTCCTCGGCCCCGGACAAGCCGCCGTTCGTCAGCGTCGGCCAGGCGGTCAAGGCCGGCGAGACCCTGGCCATCATCGAAGCGATGAAGATGTTCAACCCGATCGAGGCCGAAACCGCGGGCACCGTGGTGGCGATCCTGGGCCAGAACGGCCAGCCGGTCGAATTTGACCAGCCGCTGTTCGTGATCGCCTGAGGGCGCGGCCATGATCGAGAAGGTCGTCATCGCCAACCGTGGCGAAATCGCATTGCGCATCGTGCGTGCCTGCCAGGCGCTGGGCATCCGCACCGTGGCCGTGCACTCCACCGTGGACCGCAACCTCAAGCACGTGGCGATGGCCGATGAATCGGTCTGCATCGGCCCGGGCCCGTCGGCGGAAAGCTACCTGAACATGCCGCGGATCATTGCCGCGGCCGAAGTCACCGATGCCCAGGCCATCCATCCCGGCTACGGTTTCCTGTCGGAAAACGCCGATTTTGCCGAGCGCGTGGAGCAGTCCGGCTTCGTGTTCATCGGCCCGCGCCCGGAAACCATCCGCCTGATGGGCGACAAGGTCGAGGCAATCCGCGCGATGAAGGCTGCCGGCGTGCCGTGCGTGCCCGGCTCGGGCGGCCCGCTGGGCGATGACATCGTCACCAATACCAAGATCGCCCGCGAGATCGGCTACCCGGTCATCATCAAGGCCTCCGGCGGCGGCGGCGGCCGTGGCATGCGCGTGGTGCATGCCGAGGGCGCGCTGAAGTCGGCCATCGAGACCACCAAGTCCGAGGCCAAGGCGGCCTTCGGCAACGGCGAGGTCTACATGGAGAAGTACCTGGAGAATCCGCGCCATGTGGAAATCCAGGTGCTGGCCGACGGCCAGGGCAATGCCATCCACCTGGGCGAGCGCGACTGCTCGATGCAGCGCCGCCACCAGAAGGTGGTCGAGGAAGCCCCGGCACCGGGGATCAGCGAGGAACTGCGTGCGGAAATCGGCAAGGTCTGCGTCGATGCCTGCATCCGTATTGGCTACCGCGGCGCCGGCACCTTCGAGTTCCTGTTCGAGGACGGCCGTTTCTACTTCATTGAAATGAACACCCGCATCCAGGTCGAACACCCGGTCACCGAAATGGTCACCGGCATCGACCTGGTTGCCGAACAGCTGCGCATCGCCTGCGGCCAGAAGCTGTCGATCAAGCAGAGCGACGTGGTGCTGAGCGGCCACGCGATCGAGTGCCGGATCAACGCCGAGGACCCGGAAAGCTTCATGCCGCACCCGGGCACGATCACCGCCTTCCACCCGCCCGGTGGCCCGGGGGTGCGCGTGGATACCCACATCTACGCCGGCTACAAGGTGCCGCCGAACTATGACTCGATGATCGGCAAGCTCATCGTGCATGGCCCGGACCGTGAAACCGCCATCGCCCGCATGCGGGTGGCGCTGAACGAGACGGTGATCGAGGGCATCAAGAGCAACATCCCGCTGCAGCAGCGGATCATGCGCGATGTCGGCTTCCAGGCCGGTGGCCAGAACATCCACTACCTGGAAAAGCGTCTGGCCGAGCGCAAGACCAAGTCGATCGCGCTGACCTGAGCCAGCGCTGCGCGACAACGGAAAAAGGCGGGGAATCCCGCCTTTTTCTTTGCCCGTTGCCTGGCCCGCGTTCCACCGCCTGCCCGCGCGCGGACGCAGCGGCGGCGGCGGCCGTACGGCTTACCGGCCGGCAACCTCGGCAGCGCTGAGCTGGCTGCCCTCCACCGGCTCGGCGCCCAGCGCAGCGGCCGGGTCCAGGACCATCACCGTTTCGGTGGAACCATCGGGCCAGATGATCTGCAGCGAACTGCCCGAGGGCAGGGTGGAAAACGGCGTGCCGCTCTGGGCCCGGTAGATGGCGGCAATCTGGCCGGCGCCGGCACGGCGCAGGTCCGGATCGGACTGCACCGTGGTCAGCTTGACCCGGGAAAGACTGCGGTAACGCTCCTCCCAGGCATCCACCAGCAGCACCCCGACCGCGCCGGCCGAATAGGTGCCCAGCAGCAGGACCCAGACCCAGAATTTGGCGCCATGCAGAAAACGACGGTGTTTCATTGCAACTCCCCCCGCGCCGGCGTGCGCCGCAGGCTGTTGATCAGCTCGTTCATTTTTTCCACACCCTGTCGCGGAACCGCGGCATCGAACACAAAAGATTCAAAATCCTGGCCGGGCCTGCGTGAGCAGATCCCGCCATTGGCGCAATAGCCATTCATCAACACACTGTCCGGGCCGCAGGCCAGGCCCAGGCGGCAGGCAGCCACCTGCCAGGCCAGCTGGCTGAGCGTGTTGCCGGCCACCGTCCCGCTCAGTGCCAGGTCCCCGGCCGCCGCCGCGCCCATTGCCGGCGACAGCGCCAGGAAGGCTTCCGGATCCTGTGACTGGATCACCCGCCGGACCAGCTCCTGCCGGTACTGCGGCTGCGGGCTCAGGGGCTCGCCCATCGCCAGCAGCGCCGCTTCGGCAGCCAGGTTGCCCGCCTGGGCCGCCTGTTGCCGGCGCTGCAGCAGCACCCGCCGGCCCGGCGGCTCGGCGGCGGCAAAACCGGCACAACGCCGGCCCACCTGCTGCCGCGCGGCCAACAGGCCGGGGCTTGCCTGCAGATCCAGCGCCGACAGCATCGCGCTGTCCAGGGCATAGCCCTGCGGGTCGCTGGCATACAGGCCGCAGTAATCGTAGATGCGGGTCATCGTCCACGCTGCCTGAGCATCACCACCATCGGCGGCAAGCCGCAGCTGCGCGGCGTAATCAAACAGATCCTCGCGCGCTTCCAGCGCCTGTCGCATGTCCAGCGGACGGTCCGGCGCGTGGTCGGCCGGATGTGCCGGCGGCAAGCCCGCCGGATGCGCCTGCGCCGAGGCCAGCGGCAGTGGCCGCGGCACCTGCGCCACCTGGCTGCTGCCGGTACGGCCGCTGCTGCCGGACACGCCCGCCGCCTGCCGCAGCCACTGGGCGCTGTAGATTCCCAGCACCAACAGCACCGCCGCCGCTGACAGCAACCACGGACAACGCAGGTTTTTGGACGTGGCGCAAAGCATGCAGGGCGGCCGGAGCCAGTGGAATGTCTGGGTAAAGTCTAACCAGTTGCGGCAACGGATCGAACCGGCGGCCAATCCAACCGCGCAATCAGCCGCCGGCTCGTCTACGATGCCCGCTTCTGTCTTGTTGCTGTCCGCCCCACCATGCCATTTCTCGAACTCACCCTGCGCTGCACCGAAACCACCCAGCCCCGTTACGAGAACGCGCTGGAAGACCTCGGTGCGCTGTCGGTCACCCTGCTCGATGCCGATGCCGACACCAGCAACGAGCGGGCGATCCTCGAACCGGGGGTGGGCGAGCTGCCGTTGTGGAACGAACTGGTGCTGACCGCGCTGTTCGATGCCGATACCAACGCGCTGGCGCTGCTGGCCGCACTGGAAGCGTTTGACAGCGGCCTGGACTGGTCCGGGGTCAGCTTCCGGGCGGTGGCCGACGAGGACTGGGAGCGCGCCTGGCTGGATACCTTCAAGCCGATGTCGTTTGGCCGGCGCACCTGGATCGTGCCGTGGAACCATGAACTGCCGGAAGCCGCGCAGACCGCCGATGCGGCGATCGTGCGCCTGGATCCGGGCCTGGCCTTTGGTTCGGGCACCCACCCGACCACCGCGCTGTGCCTGCGCTGGCTCGATGGCCTGGCCGACGAGGGCCTGCTGGCCGGGCAGACGGTGCTGGATTTCGGCTGCGGCTCGGGCATCCTCGCGCTGGCCGCGCTCAAGCTCGGCGCCGCCGCGGCGGTGGGCGTGGACAACGACCCGCAGGCGATCATCGCCACCAACGACAACGCCCAGCGCAACGGCGTGCAGATCACCGCCTGCCTGCCCGAGGACGAGCCGGTGGCGACCTATCCGGTGGTGGTGGCCAACATCCTGGCCAGCGCCCTGGATGCACTGGCCGAGGTGCTGGCCAGCCGCGTCGCCAGCGGCGGGCGGATTGCCCTGTCGGGCATCCTGCATGGCCAGGAGGACGAACTGCTGCAGCGTTACGCAGCCTGGTTCGATGACCTGGTCGCGACCCGCGATGGCGACTGGATGCGGATTGAAGGCCGCCGCCGTTAACGCCGATGAGCCCGCACCACCCGCCCCGCCAGTCCCTTGCCGCCCTGCTGCGCAGTCCCGCCGCCGCAAGCGGCAGTGAGAACACCGGTGATGCAACCGGTGATGCGGCTGCTGATGTGACCGCTGATACGGTCAGCGACGCAGCGCAGGCCCGCAGCGACGCGCTGCCAGCCGCCGACGCCGGCATCCCGGCCACGGCCGCGCCGGCCATGGCCACGCAGACCGAAACCGTGCCGTTGCCCGCAGCGGACGGCACCCCGCTGACCGCCGCAGGCGCAGCCGTCGAGGCAACCCCGACCTTCCTGCGCCAGCACCGGCCCGGGCCGGCCGCGGCACGCTGGCAGTGGGCCGTGTTGCTGGGCCTGGCGCTGTTGCTGCTGCTGCAGGTGGTGCTGGCTGACCGCGCACGGCTGGCCAGCAGTGCCACCCACCGGCCCTGGCTGCAATCGCTGTGCGGGCTGCTGGCCTGCAACCTGCCGGCCTGGCAGGAACCGGAAGCCTTCACCATGCTCGAGCGCAGCGTGCTGCCGGTACCCGGCCAGCCCGGCACGCTGCAGGTGGAAGCCAGCTTCCGCAATGACGCCCGCTTTGCCCAGGCGCTGCCGCTGATCGAGCTGACCCTGTCCACCGCCGATGGCCAGGTCAGCGGTCAGCGGATCTTCTCCCCGGCCGAATACCTCGGCGGCGACGACGGGCTGACACTGGCTCCCGGGCAGAGTGCCCAGGCGCGCTTCCAGCTGGTCGAGCCTGAACCGGCGGCCGAAGCCTTCCACTTCCGCTTCCGCTAGGCCCGGGGCGTGACCCTGCCGGCGTGGCGCGTTAGACTTGGCACCTGCACGGCCACCTCGCTGGCCGGTATCAACCTCGCCGGAAACTCCCTTGAACGTACCCGCCTCCCGTCCTGACAACAGTCGTGGCGCCACCCGCCCGCCGTTGCGTGAAAACGTTGCCCAGGCTGTCCGCCGCTACCTGCGCGACCTGGATGGCTGTGATGCCGATGACGTTTACGAGGTGGTGCTGCGCGAGATGGAGATCCCGCTGTTCACCGAAGTGCTCAACCACTGCGAAGGCAACCAGAGCCGCGCCGCGGCGATGCTCGGCATCCACCGCGCCACCCTGCGCAAGAAGCTGCGCGAATACGGCCTGATCGAATCTGCCTGATCGAATCTGTCTGAGCCGCCCGCGGCAGCCGCGCTGGCCGGCCCTCAGCCGCCACCGGCCTTCCAGTAGTAACGCACCACGTGGAAGAACACCGGCGCGGCAAAACACACCGAATCCAGCCGGTCGAGCACGCCGCCATGGCCCTCGATCAGGTGGCCCCAGTCCTTGATCCCGCGGTCGCGCTTGATCGCCGACATCACCAACCCGCCCCAGAAGCCCATCAGGGTGATCAACAGCGACAGCGCGAACGCCTGCAACGGCGTGAACGGGGTGATCCACCACAGCCCCGCGCCGAGCACGCTGGCACTGAGCACGCCGCCGACAAAGCCTTCCACGGTCTTGGATGGTGACAGCTTTGGCGCGATCAGGTGCCGGCCCAGCAGCTTGCCCCAGATGTACTGCAGCACGTCCGAGGACTGCACCACGATCACCAGGAAGGCGAACAGCAGCAGGTTGCGCGCCGGGTCATGCCCGGGCACCTGCAGGTTCAGCAGCAGCGGCACGTGCGACAGGCAGAACACGCAGATCATCAGCCCCCACTGCACCTTGGCCGTGCGCTCCAGATAGTGGGTGGTATCACCACCGATGGTGGCCAGGATCGGCAGGAACAAAAACGCGTAGACCGGGATCAGCAGCGTGTACAGGCCGTACCAATCGATCCAGACCAGGTAGTACTGCCACGGCAACACCAGGTAGAAGGCCGCCAGCAGTGCGTAGTAATCTCCCGAACGGGTCGGTGCCAGGGTGATGAACTCGCGCAGGGCCAACAGCGAGATCAGCGCAAACAGCACGATCACCCCGGCACGGCCGAACAGCAGCGCCAGCCCGACCACGATCACCATCACCCACCAGGCGCGGATGCGTGCCACCAGGTTGGCAATCACCGCACTGGGCTGGCCACGCCGACGCTGGCGCCAGCTCAGCATCTCGGCCACCAGCGTGGCCAGTACCAGCACTGCGCCGATGCCGGCAAACAGCAGGCTGCTCTGCTGGCCGACGCTGCGTGTGGCCAGGTCGGCGGAAACCGGAATCAACAAGCTGTTCATGCGCGTGCGCCCTCCGGTGCCAGTGCCAGCAGCGCCTGCCGGCTGCGCGCGAGGAAGGCGGCCTTGTCCTCGCCGGCCTGCAGCCGCAGCGGCGTGCCGAAGCTGGCCGTGCACAGCAGCGGCAGCGGCAACAACCGCCCCTTGGGCATCACCCGCTTCAGGTTGTCGATCCACACCGGCACGAACTCCAGCTCCGGGCGCTGCCGGGCCAGGTGGTAGATGCCGCTCTTGAACGGCAGCAGTGTCTCCTCGCCACTGTTGCGGGTGCCTTCCGGGAACAGGATCAACGAACAGCCCTGGTCCACCGCCGTGCACAGCACCTGCAGCGGATCGTGCTGACGGCTGGCCGCCTCGCGCTGGACCAGCACGGCGTTGAACACCGCATCAATCAGGTAACGGCGCAGGCGGTCACGCTGCCAGTAGTCGGCCGCCGCCACCGGGCGCACCTGGCGGCGCAGCGCCGGCGGCAACGATGACCAGATCAGCACGAAATCGCCGTGGCTGGTGTGGTTTCCGTAATAGACCCGGTGGGCACTGGAAGGCGCGCAGCCAAGCCACAGCGCACGCGCGCCGGTCAGCAGCTGGATGGCGCCACTGCAGGCGCGGGCGATCAGTTCGGCAAACATGGCTTGCTCCTGTTCAAATCAACGGCCAGCCCAGCGCCAGCAGCAGCGTGGCCAACTGCAGTGCACAGGCCAGGTGCTGGCGCAGCAGCAGCCGGCGCATGCCGGCCCAGCGCAGTTCCCAGCCACATGTTGCCGCAGCCGCCGCTGCCGGCCTCAGGCCAGTGGCCTGCAGCTGCTCATCCAGCCAGCGCGCGGCGGCCTCGCCGCCAAGGCCCTGGTCCTGCAGCAGCTGCAGCAGGCCGGCATCGAGCTGCAGCCGCCAGGCGTAGTAGCCCTGCACCAGCCCGCCGGCCACACTGGCCAGCCACAGCACCTGGCTGACCGGCGCCGGCGCGGGCACCAGCCCGAGCAGCAGCAACGCCACCAGCAGCAGCCCCAGCGACAATGTCGCCGGCAGCCGGCCCTGGCGCAGCAGCAGTTGCATCATCGGCAGCGCCGGCAACGCGCTCATGTACCGACTCCAGCCGCCATCGCAATCGCCTGCCGGTGTGCCGGATGCAGCACGATGGCCGGCCGCACCGCGCGCAGTCGGGCCACCGCCTCGTCCACGCTGCGCGCGCGGCCGCTGCACAGCAGCCAGGTCGCCACACTGGCGGCACTGCGCGAATACCCCAGCGCGCAGCACACCAGCAGCGGGCCGTGCGCGCGCAGGCGCTCGATCGCCGCGGCGGCTGCGCGCAGCTGCTCAGGATCAGGCACCACCAGGTCAAGCATCGGCACGCTGGCATAGGCCGCGCCCGGCGCCGGGCAGGACAGCTCGGCGCAGGTGTCGACCACCGCCAGCAGCGGCGCCGGCAATGCGCGGCCCGGCATCCGTCCCAGCCAGACCCCGTCGGCCACCGCCACCGGCTGCGACGCGCGCCAGGTCCACAGCCGCGAGTTGAGCCAGGCCGCGCCCAGGTACGGCGCCAGCAGCCAGCGCGCGGCCAGCCCCAGGCGGCCATCGGCACGCTTCTGGAACACGCCCGCACCCAGCCCGGCATAGCCCAGGGCCACCAGCAGCAGCGAGGCTACCGGCCACAGCAACCACAGCGCCGCCCCGCCCAGCCATAGCGCCGGCAGGATCAGCAGCGCCGCCCCGAGCAGGTACAGCATGGCCAGCCGCCAGCGCCGGCGATCACGCGTGGCCTGCCACGCACGCAGCGGTGGCGTGCCCTGCTCGGGCCATAGCCACACGCACAGCCAGCCGACCAGCAGCCCGGTCGGGATGTCGATGAAATGGTGCTGGAAGGTGGTCAGCACAGAGACCCCGATCAGCAGTGCCCAGCCATGTAGCAGCCAGCGCCAGTGGCCGTGCAGGTACTGGGCAAACTTCACCCAGAGCACGACCAGCAACACGATGTGCAGCGACGGGGCCTGGTTGAACGGCTTGTCAAAGCCGAGCAGCACATCGAACAGCCAGCCGTACACGCCATCGGTGGCCGGGCGCTGGAAGCTGAAGCGCAGCGGCCAGAGCAGGAAGCAGGTCACCGCGATCAGCTGCGCGCTGAGCAGGCGCAGCGCATGCCGGTCCAGTTCCAGCCGCTGCCGGCACAGCAACAGCGACAGCGCGTAGAACGCATCGATCGACCAGTACGGCACGATCGTCCACGGCAGGAACGGGATCGCGCTTTCCCAGCCGAACACCAGCACCGGCACCACGGGCTGGCGGGCGGCCATCCAATTGGCAAAGCCGTAGCTGGCAAAGAAGAACGGGCCGAGCACGGCCAGCCACAACAATGCGCGTCGCCACGGCCGCGCCGTGGCTGGAGCCGCTGCCACCGCGGTGGTGGTCACGCTGGTCATCCTCAGCCAACCCGGCGTGCCAGCGACACGCTGAAAATGCCAAATTCATCAATACGCTGGGCCACCTTTTCAAACCCGGCCAGGCGCACCAGCTCGTCCATTTCCTGCTGGCTGCGCCGGCGCATTACCCAGGCCACGCCATCGCGATGGCTGGTCAGTGCCCGGGCGATGAACTCCAGCTGCGGATGCCAGGGCTGGCCGGTATAGGCCAGGTAGCCGCCCACCGGCACCGCCGCGGCAATGCCCTGCAGCGAGCGCAGCACCGCATCGTTGTCGCTGAACAGCTCGTACAGGCCGGACACCACCGCCAGCGTCGGTGGCGGCTCGACCGCCGCCAGCTGTGCCGGGTCGAAGGCATCGCCCTGTTCGAAACGGGCAATGTCGCCGGCACCCAGCTGCTCGATCAGCGCCTGGCCGTGGGTCACGTTCAGGTCGCTGAAATCACGCAGCAAAATCGCATCGGCGCGCTGTCCGCCCTGGCCCAGCGCCTGGAGCACGTAACGGCCATGGCCGGCGGCCACGTCCAGCACGCGCACCGGCAGGCCCTGCCCGCGCAGGCGCGTGGCGGCCTCCACCAGCAGCTGCTGCAGGTGCTGGCCACGGATGCGGATACCGCGCCAGCCGATCGCCTCCAGGTAGATGCGGTCCACCAGCCGCCCCAGCGGGCCCCAGCCCTGGGCCTGGTTGCGGTAGATGTAATCCAGCGAGCTGCCCGAATCAAAGCCGGTGGCCAGGCCCAGCGCGATGCCCTCCGACAGCCGCCCGCCCAGGCGCAGCCCGGCACGCACCGCACGCCAGCGCAGGTCGGCCAGGCTGTTGCGCTGCGGCGGCCACGCCAGGATCTCGGCCTCGTCGAAGCTCGGCCCATGGCGGTGGGCATCACGCCGCGACAGCGTGCGCAGCGGCTCGGCAAAGCGCGCCTGGATGAAGCTGCGGATCGCCGCCAATGCCGGCGCCCGATCGCGCTCGCCCAAGGTGTCGTGGAAGAAACCGGGCAGGTAGACGCGCTGCTTGACCGGGCTGGACAGGCGCTCGTAGAAGCGGTCCTGCGGGCCACGGTGCACGACGAAATCGGCACCGGACACCAGCAGCTGCAGCGGCACGCTGATGGCCTGCGCATCGGCCACCACGCGGTCGGCGGTCGCGTACAGGCCCAACAGCACCCGCACCGAAATCGGCCGGGTGATCAGCGGGTCATTGCGGTAGCTGTCCACCCGCGCCGGGTCATGGGTCAGCCATTGCGGCTTGACGTAGCTGTTGACGAAGAAGTTGCCACGCAGCTTCTGCATCAGTGCCAGCCCCGGGCGTGCGAACGGCACATACAGTTTGACCTTGAACGCCGGCGAGGCCAGCACCAGCGCACGCAGCCGCGGGGCGTAATCGTGCACCCAGGTCGCCGCAACGACCGCGCCCACACTCTGTGCGATCACCACGATGTCCTCCACCGCGATGCCATGTTCGCTGCCGATATGGGCGATGAAACTGTCCAGGTCACGCACCAGGGCGTCAAACCCGGGGGCATCACCGCGTTGCCCCGGGGAACGGCCGTTGCCGCGCGCATCCCAGGCAAAGAAGGCGGTGTCGGGCAGGTCGAGCTCGTCAACCAGATGCGCCACCCGGCCCGAATGCTCATGCCCGCGATGCAGCAGCACGATCGCCCTGGCCGGCGCGCCTGGCTGGATGGCCGGCCAATGCCGGTAAAACAGTGCGGCCTGGTCAAAGCTGTGGAACTCCCTCTCCTGCGCCTTACGCATGCAATCTCCTGGTGATGTGCCGCTGCGGCACCCACAGCGGCGCCAGTCAATTCAATTCAATCCATTTACTGCAATGGCGTCGCCGCCGCTTGTTTCAGCCCCTGGCGCACCCGGCGGACCAGGGTCAGCGCGCACAGCAGCGACAGCCCCCAGGCCACCGCGCTCACGGTGGCGCCGCCGACCCAGGCAAAGGCCAGCAGCAGCCCGAGCACGCCGATGACGAAGGCACGGTCGCTCTTGCCCATCGGCCCGTCGTAGCGGCGGCCGGCACCGACCATCGGTCCGAGTACGCCAGCGTATTCGCTCAGCGCCGCACTCCAGGCCAGCAGCCACAGCGCCTCGGCGTGTACGCCCGGCACGCTGAGCAGGCTCAGGTACAGCGCCGCATCGGCGATCACATCGCACAGCTCGTTCAGATAGGCGCCCAGCCGCGACTGCTGGCCGAACTCGCGCGCCAGCATGCCGTCCACCGCATTGAGCGCCATGCGCAACAGCATCCACAACGGCAGGGCCAGGTACAGCAGTGGCTGCGCCGGCGCCCGGTACCAGATGCCGGCGGCCACCAGCAGCGAGCCCAGCGCGGCGGCCACGGTCACCGTGTTGGCGGTGACCCCCAGCCGGTACAGAGCACCGACGGCCGGCCGCAGCAGGTCCTGGAAACGTCCTTTCAGTGCATAGATCGACACGACCCGAACCCGCTCATCCTTGTCAAGGCCGGCACAGCCTAACCCATCGCCGGCCGGGTCCGGCAAGCGCCCACGTCCGGCGCAGGTCTTCCGGCACCCCCAGCCCTGATGACACGGCGGCTACAATAGGGCCCCCACTCCCACCGCTGTGATCCGCCCCATGGCCTGTGATCTGCTGCCCGTCCGCCGGGCCCTGCTCTCCGTTTCCGACAAGACCGGCCTGATCGAGCTGGCCTCCGCCCTGGCCGCACGCGGCGTCGAGCTGCTCTCCACCGGCGGCACCGCCAAGGCGATCCGCGAGGCCGGCCTGCCGGTCAAGGATGTGGCCGAGGTCACCGGTTTCCCGGAAATGATGGACGGCCGGGTCAAGACCCTGCACCCGATGGTCCACGGCGGCCTGCTCGGCCGCGCCGGCACCGATGATGCGGTGATGGCCGAGCACGGCATCGCCCCGATCGACCTGCTGGTACTCAACCTCTACCCGTTCGAGGCGGTCACCGCCAAGGCCGGCTGCACCCTGGCCGATGCGGTGGAGAACATCGACATCGGCGGCCCGGCGATGCTGCGCAGCGCGGCCAAGAATTTCGTCCGCGTCGCCGTGGCCACCAGCCCGGACCAGTACCCCGGCCTGATCGCCGAGCTGGAAGCCAACAACGGCCAGCTCTCCAGCGCCCAGCGCTTTGCGCTGTCGGTGGCCGCGTTCAACCGCGTGGCCCAGTACGACGCGGCCATCAGCAACTACCTCTCGGCGGTGACCGAAACTTCCGAAGTTCCGGTCCGTTCCGAATACCCGGCCCAGCTCAACCAGTCCTTCGTCAAGGTGATGGACCTGCGCTACGGCGAGAACCCGCACCAGACCGGCGCCTTCTTCCGTGACCTGAACCCGGTGCCGGGCACCCTGGCCACGTTTGAGCAGCTGCAGGGCAAGGAGCTGAGCTACAACAACCTGGCCGACGCCGATGCCGCGCTGGAATGCGTGCGCCAGTTCGATGTCCCGGCCTGCGTCATCGTCAAGCACGCCAACCCCTGCGGTGTGGCCGTGGCCGCGACCATCGCCGATGCGTATGAAAAGGCCTACGACACCGACCCGACCAGCGCGTTCGGCGGCATCATCGCCTTCAACCAGCCGGTGGACGCGGCGCTGATGGCCTCCATCCTGGACCGCCAGTTCGTCGAGGTGCTGATCGCCCCGGACTACAGCATTGAGGCCCTGGCCTACGCCACCAAGAAGGCCAACGTGCGCGTGCTGCGCATTCCGCAAGGCGAGGGCCGCAACGGCTATGACCTCAAGCGCATCGGCTCCGGCCTGCTGGTGCAGTCGGCCGACAACCGCGGCATGAGCCTGGGCGAACTGACCACCGTCACCGACCGCGCCCCGACCGAAGCCGAGCTGCGCGACCTGCTGTTTGCCTGGCGCGTGGCCAAGTACGTCAAGTCCAACGCGATTGTGTATGCCAAGGACGAGCGCACCATCGGCGTCGGCGCCGGCCAGATGAGCCGCGTCTACTCCGCGCGCATCGCCGGCATCAAGGCCAATGACGCCGGCCTGGTCGTACCGGGTTCGGTGATGGCCTCCGACGCCTTCTTCCCGTTCCGTGACGGCCTGGACGCCGCGGCCGAAGCCGGCATCACTGCCGTCATCCAGCCGGGCGGTTCGATGCGCGATGCCGAAGTGATTGCCGCCGCCAACGAGCACGGCATCGCGATGGTGTTCACCGGCGTGCGTCACTTCCGCCACTGAGGGAAACGGCCGATGCGCACACGTCACCTGACTTCCAGCGCGTGTGCGCTGCTGCTCGCTGCCGGCCTGGCCGGTTGCGGCCTGTTCGATGCCACCCCGGCAGCCGACAGCGCCAGCGAGCAGCCACCGCCGCCCAGCGCCCCGGCGCAACTGAGCGCCAGCGAACGCGCCAGCCGCCTGGCCAGCTGGCGGCGGGCCACCTACGGCGAGCAGGCCAGCGCCGACCAGGCCTGGCGCGACCGCGACGGCAACCGTCCGCTGCACCGCTACCAGTGCCTGGACGAGGCGGTGGAGATCGCCGGCATCCAGCACAGCCTGGTGGCCATCTGCGCCAACCGCGACGATGCCGCCGCCGATGAGCCCGGCCTGCTCGACCTCTGGCTGCTGCGCGCCGATGCCAACGGCGGCCTGGAAACGGTCGACGGCCGGCGTGGCATCACCCTGGGCAGCGGCGGCGTGGTCGGCAGCCTGTCGCTGGTCGCGCTCGGCCCGGACATTCCCGGCGTGGCCATCGAGGCCGGCGTGGGCGATGCCAACCAGGCCATGCAGAACGAAACCGTGCTGATGGCGGTGGATCAGCAGCAGCTGCGCCAGGTGGCGCGCTTTTTGAGCCGCTACGACAACCATGCCCAGCTGCAGTGCACCAGCGCCGGCAGCAGTGATGATGACGCGCTGGCCCCCAACAGCGATGCCGCCGCGGCCGCCGCCCTGCCCAGCCCCGACTGCGAGGCCGGCCTGCGCCAGCTGCGCAGCCAGTGGCAGGCCGACAGCAGCCGCACCGACAGCGGTTTCTGGCCGCTGGAACTGCGCTTCAGCGGCGTGGCCTGCGGCAACGCGGTGATCCAGAACCTGCGCCTGGAATACGACCCGGCCCAGCGCCACTACCCTTCCCCCGAACTGGACAGCCATTGCCGATGAGCCCTCGCCTGTTGCCACTGCTTGCCTTGCTGCCCCTGCTCGCCGCCTGCCAGGGCAACGGCCTGGGCCAGGCGCGCGAGGCGGCCATTGCCGCCAGCAATGCCGCCCTGCCGGCGCCCTATCGCGATGGCCTGGTCACCGAGCGGGCATTTGCCGGCGGCGCCGACTTGGTGCTGGAAATCCGCTTTGCCGAGGCCCGCGTCGCCCAGCTCGATGCCAAACCGCACCTGCGCGATGCGCTGGAAGCCGACGAAACCGAAGCGATGACCGAGCTGTGCGACAGCCCGGCGCTGAAGCCCTACCTGGATGCCGGCGGCAGCGTGCGCCGGCGCTTCGTCGATGCCGATGGCGCCCTGTTCTTCGAAGCCAGGCTGCCGGCTGACACCTGCCCCACTTCCTGACCTGTTACGGACACATCCCCCATGAAGATCCTTGTCATCGGTTCCGGCGGCCGCGAGCACGCCCTGGCCTGGAAGCTGGCCCAGTCCGCCCGCGTCAGCGAGGTGCTGGTCGCCCCCGGCAACGCCGGCACCGCGTTGGAGCCCAGGTGCCGCAACGTCGCGGTCAAGGTCAGCGACATCGACGGCCTGCTCAAGCTGGCCATCGATGAAGGCGTCGGCCTGACCGTGGTCGGCCCGGAAGTGCCGCTGGTGCTGGGCGTGGTCGATGCCTTCCGTGCCGCCGGCTTGCGTATCTTCGGGCCGACCGCCGCCGCCGCCCAGCTGGAAGGCAGCAAGGCGTTCGCCAAGGATTTCCTCGCCCGCCACGGCATCCCGACCGCGTTCTACGCCGTGCACACGGATGTGGACGCCGCGCTGGCCTACGTGCGTGAGAAGGGCGCCCCGATCGTGATCAAGGCCGACGGCCTGGCCGCCGGCAAGGGCGTGATCGTGGCGATGACCCTGGCCGAGGCCGAGGACGCCGTGCGCGACATGCTCAGCGGCAATGCCTTCGGCGATGCCGGCGCCCGCGTGGTCATCGAGGAATTCCTCGAGGGCGAAGAAGCCAGCTTCATCTCCATGGTCGATGGCACCACCGCCCTGCCGATGGCCACCAGCCAGGACCACAAGCGCGTGGGCGATGGCGACACCGGCCCCAACACCGGCGGCATGGGCGCCTACTCCCCGGCCCCGGTCGTCACCCCGGAAGTGCATGCGCGCGTGATGCGCGAGGTGGTCAACCCGACCGTGCAGGGCATGATCAAGGACGGCGTACCGTTCACCGGCTTCCTGTATGCCGGGCTGATGATTGATGCGGCCGGCGCGCCCAAGGTCATCGAATTCAACGTCCGCTTCGGCGACCCGGAAACCCAGCCGGTGATGCTGCGCCTGACCTCCGACCTGGTCGACCTCATCGAAGCCGCGATCGACGGCAAGCTCGCCACCACCACCGCCCAGTGGGATGAACGCCCCAGCCTGGGCGTGGTCATGGCCGCCAAACCGTACCCGGAAAGCCCGATCACCGGCGATGTCATCACCGGCCTGGACAGCGACCTGGGCGATATCCAGCACGGCGGCGCCAAGGTCTTCCACGCCGGCACCGCACAGGATGCCGATGGCAACATCATCAGTGCCGGCGGCCGCGTGCTCTGCGTTGCTGCCCTTGGCTCCTCGGTGGCCGACGCCCAGGCCAATGCCTATGCCGGTGTGGCCAAGGTCAACTGGGCCAACGAGTTTCACCGCTTGGATATCGGCTGGCGCGCGATTGCGCGCGAGCAGCAGGCGTAACAGCGGGAGCGCGGGACATTGCTGGAAGACAAGACGGGGCGCCCATTGGGCGCCCCGTTTTTATGGCAGTAACTTCAACCTGACCCCGTTGATCCGAGAGTGGAGCAAGCTTGAAAGCATGTTGCCTCCTGGAGAGTGGCCGCCCTATCGAGGGTTTGTTTCCAGGGGTTCACCCCCGTTTTCACGGACACTTACAAGAAGGCCGATCGAGGCCATGAGGAGTGTTCATGTCAAAGCGTCGCAAGTTCAGTGCCGAGTTCAAGCGTGGCGCGGTGGAGCAAGCCAGTCGGCCCGGTGTCAGCTGCGCCCAGGTGGCCCGTGAGCTGGGCATCCGCGACAGTCTGCTGACCCGCTGGAAGCGGGAGGCGGAGACGGTGGGGAAAGCCGCCTTTGCGGGTACCGGGAGCCCGCGTGACGAGGAGGTTGCCCGGCTCAAGCGCGAGTTGGCCAGGATCACCAAGGAGCGGGATTTTTTGCGAGAAGCGGCGACGTTCTTTGCCAAGGCATCATCCTGAGGTATCAGGTGATCGAACGTTGCCGCGATGAGTTTCCGATTCGCCTGATGTGCCGCTGCCTGCGGGTATCGACCAGTGGCTACTACGACTGGAGCAAGCGACTGCCCAGTGCCCGCCAGCGCGACAACGAGCGCTTGCTGAGCCGTATCCATGCGCTGCATCAGGACAGCCGGGGCACGCTGGGGGCCGGCCGCATGCAGGAAGCTCTGGTCGAGGAAGGGCTGACGGCCAGTCGAAATCGGGTTGCCCGATTGATGGCGGCAGCGGGCCTGCAGGGCTGGCCACGCCCGAAACGGCGTGGCCAGCGCGCTCAACCGACACTGACGCCGCCGGGCGTGCGCAACCTGCTGGAGCGTGATTTCAGCGCCCTGGAGCCGGAAACCAAGTGGGTGACCGACATCACCGAGATCAAGACCCAGCAGGCCAAGCTGTATCTGTGCGTCGTGCTGGACCTGTTTGACCAGCGCATTGTGGGTTGGTCCATGCACCACCGCCAGGACCGGCAGATGGTGATCAGGGCCGTGCAGATGGCGGTTTGGCAGCGTCAGGAGCAGCATCCGCTGATCCTGCATTCCGATCGAGGCAGCCAATTTCGTAGCGGTGATTACCAGGACTACCTGGCCGCCAACGGCCTGCTCTGCTCGATGAGTGCGGTGGGGCATTGTGGCGACAATGCAGCCTGCGAGGGCTTTTTCGGATTGCTCAAGCGCGAGCGGATCTATCGCACAACGTATCCCACACTCGATGCCGCCCGGTCCGATGTGTTCGAATACATCGAGCGCCGCCACAACCCCAGGATGCGACGGCGACGGGTCAAACAGGATCAGAAGTTTTCAGCCCTTTCCAAACAGTCCGTGATTTCGGGGTAGAACCCATCCGCGCACACGCCTCTGTTAGCTTCTCCCCATCCCACCCGGAGAGCTCCCCATGCCCCGACTGACCGCCAAGGATTTCGCGCCTGAGTTGCTGGAGCTGTATGACGGTTACGTCCACGGCAAGCTGAGCCGCCGGGATTTCCTTGAGCGCGCGGCCACCTATGCGGTGGGCAGCCTGACCGCGGTGGGCATTCTGGCGGCACTGAGCCCGGATTACGCGCTGGCCGCGCAGGTGAGCTTCACCGACCCGGACATCGTCGCCGAGTACATCACCTACCCCTCGCCCAATGGCCACGGCCAGGTGCGCGCCTACCAGGTGCGCCCGGCAAAGGCCGATGGCCCGCTGCCCGGCGTGGTGGTGGTGCACGAGAACCGCGGCCTGAACCCCTACATCGAGGATGTGGCGCGGCGTGTGGCCAAGGCCGGTTACCTCGCACTGGCGCCGGACGGGCTGAGCTCGGTGGGCGGTTATCCGGGCAATGACGACCGTGGCCGCGAGCTGCAGGCGCAGGTCGATCCGGCCAGGCTGATGAACGACTTCTTCGCCGCCATCGACTACCTGCTGGCCGAGGGCCGCACCACCGGCAAGGTCGGCATCACCGGCTTCTGCTATGGCGGTGGTGTGTGCAATGCCGCGGCCGTGGCCTACCCCGAGCTGGCCGCCGCGGTGCCGTTCTATGGCCGCCAGGCCGACCCGGCCGATGTGCCGAAGATCCAGGCGCCGCTGCTGCTGCACTTTGCGCAAACCGATGAGCGCGTCAACGCCACCTGGCCGGCGTACGAGGCCGCGCTGAAAGCCAACGGCAAGGTGTACGAGGCGCACATCTACCCGGGCACGAACCACGGCTTCCACAACGATTCCACCCCGCGCTATGACGAGGCGGCGGCGAAGCTGGCCTGGGAGCGCACGCTGGCCTGGTTTGCGCGCTACCTGCGCTGAGCCGGTACTTGCAAACAAGGTGCAGGCCAACCGCCGCACGGCGTGCCATACCGCACGCCGCGCAACGGTACTGATGCCCGCCAGGGCCATGCAGGTATCACCGACGCCGGCCAGGTTTTGTCACCAATCAATGCAGCGCGCGGCCGGATCGGCCACCATGTGGCAACCGCCAGCATTGGCAGGATTGCATGGAGAAAGAGATGCCCGAATATGCGTGGGTACTGGTAGCGGTACTGCTGTTGATTCCATCCCTGGTCATCGGTTGGCTGCGCTTTGTACTGAAGAAGGAACGCAGCGCGATCAGTGGTTTTGGCGGGATGATCTTTGCCTTCAGCACCCTGGGCGTGGCGCTGTGGGTGATCTTCGACAAGCTGGCCTGAGTGCCGGCCCGGCCACCGGCTGAGCCGCCAGCGGCCGGCAGCCAGCCGCGCGCACTGCAACCTGCGCGCCACCGGCGGCGCGGATAATGACCCCACCTTCGAGCATTGCTGCCATGCCCGGCCAACTCTCCCGCCTGGGGCGCCTGTGGGCGCATGAAAAATCCAGCTACGGCCTGCGCGTGAGCACGGCGCTGGCCGCGGCCATTGCCTATGGCTGGTACGGCGGGCAGATCGGCGCGATTCCCGGCCTGTTCCTGGGCATCATCGCCAGCGCGATTGCCGAAACCGATGACAACTGGTGGGGGCGCAGCAAGGCGGTGGCGCTGTCGCTGGCCTGCTTCGCGCTGGCCGGCGCGGCGGTGGTGGCGCTGTTCCCGTACCCGCTGCTGCTGATCACCGGGCTGGCGCTGGCGGCCTTCGCGCTGACCCTGCTCGGCGCGCTGGGCGAGCGTTACGGCTCGATCGGCCAGGCCACGGTGACCCTGGCACTGTACGCGATGATCGCGCTGGACCAGCTGCCCGCCAATACGGCGCCCGCGCCGGCCTGGCACGAGGTCGGCCACCTGCTCGCAGGGGCAGCCGGCTACGGGTTGCTGTCGATCGTGTGGACGGCGCTGTTTGCCAACCGCCCGGTGCGCGAGGCACTGGCCCGGCTGTATGGCGAGCTGGGCCATTACCTGCGCCTGAAAGCGGCGATGTTCGAGCCGGTGCACGATGCCGACCATGCCGCGATGCAGCTGGCGCTGGCCGAGCAGAACGGGCGCGTGGTCGCGGCACTGAACACCGCCAAGAACGCCATCCTCGCCCGTTTCGGCCGCTCCGGCCGGCCGGGGGTGCGCTCGGGCCTGTATCTGCGGCTGTACTACATGGCGCAGGATTTCCACGAGCGCGCCAGCTCCTCGCACTACCCGTATGCCGACCTGAGCGCGGCCTTCTTCCATTCCGATGTGCTGTACCGCGCCAACCGCGTGCTGGTACTGGAGGGCAAGGCCTGCCAGGCACTGGGCGAGGCGGTGCGGCTGCGCCAGGCCTACACCCATGCACCGCGCCTGGCCGCGGCGCTGGACGACCTGGACGGTGCGCTGGACTGGCTGCACACCCGCAACAACCCGCAGTGGACCCCGCTGCTGGGCGCGCTGCGCCTGCTGCGGCGCAACCTCGGTGCGATCGAGCGCCAGCTGGCCGCCGCCAACCTCAATGACAGCACCCTGGACGGGATGGATACCCGGCTGCGCGATTCCAACCCGCGCACCCTGCTGGAGATGGGCCGGCGCCTGCGCCAGCAGCTGACCCCGACCTCGGTGCTGTTCCGGCATGGCGTGCGCATCGCACTGGCACTGGTGGCCGGCTATGCGCTGATGCACCTGCTCAACGCCGCCAATGGCTACTGGATCCTGCTGACCACGGTGTTCGTGTGCCGGCCGCACTTTGGCGCCACCCGCCTGCGCCTGGTCCAGCGCATCGTCGGCACGGTGGCCGGCCTGCTCGCCACCTGGGCGCTGCTGCAGCTGTTCCCGGCCATGCCCGGCCAGCTGCTGATCGCCTTTGCCGGCGCGCTGCTGTTCTTCATCTGCCGCAATGACCGCTACATCGCCGCCACCGCCGGCATCACCCTGATGGCGCTGACCTGCTTCAACCTGCTTGGCGATGGCTTCGTGCTGATCGGCGCGCGCCTGCTCGATACCGTCATCGGCTGCGTGATTGCCGCCGCCGCCTCGCTGTGGATCCTGCCGGACTGGCAGGGCCGGCGCCTGCATGCGGTGATGGGCAATGTCGCCGCCACCGCCTCGCGCTACCTGGAACAGGTGCTGCTGCAATACCGCGACGGCAAGCGCGACGACCTGCCCTGGCGGATCGCCCGGCGCGACATGCACAACGCCGATGCCGCGCTGTCGGTAGCACTGGGCAACATGCTGCGCGAACCGCCGCGGGTACGCCCCAACCTGGATGCCGGCTTCCGCTTCCTGGCCCTGTCCAACACCCTGCTCGGCCACCTCTCGGCGCTGGGCGCACACCGCGAGCAGCTGCCGGCCCTGGCGCAGGACCAGGCGGCACTGGCGGCCGGACAGTACATCCACCAGGCACTGGCCGGCATTGCCCAGGCACTGGCCAGCCGGCAGGCCCTGCCGGCCGCACAGGGCGACGAACGGGCGATGGCGCAGGCACTGGAGGAGGACAGCAGCGCGCTGGACGAACGCCTGGGGCTGATCCACACCCAGCTGGCGTTGGTGCTGCGCCTGCTGCCGCGCCTGCGCCAGGCCGCCGGTGCCGCCGCAGGCCTGTCCACCCTGCTGCCACCGCCAGCGCCGCAACCCGTTGTTGCCAGCCAGTAAAAACCGCAGGCGCTCTGCTAGGCTCACAGCGCTATTGAAGGAGCCATGGATGTCCGCCCCCAACCAGTTTGCCCTGCTGCGCCAGCGCCGCTTTGCACCGTATTTCCTCGTCCAGGCCCTGGGGGCCTTCAACGACAACGTCTACCGCCAGGCCATCATCGGCCTGCTGTTCTGGCTGGGCCTGGATGCGGACCAGCGCGGGCTGTATGCCACCTTGGCCCCGGCCATCTTCATTGCCCCGTATTTCCTGTTCTCGGCCATTGCCGGGCAGGTGGCCGACAAGCTGGAAAAACAACGGCTGATCGTGATCACCACCGCGATGGAGATCGCCATCATGTCGCTGGCGGCGGTGGGCTTTGTCAGCCAGAACCTGCCGCTGCTGCTGGTGGCACTGTTTGCCACCGGGGTGCAGTCCACCCTGTTCGGCCCGGTGAAATACTCGGTGTTGCCGGCGATCCTCAAGCCGGAGGAACTGACCGGCGGCAACGGTCTGGTCGAGATGGGCACCTCGATCTCGATCCTGTGCGGGATGATCACCGGCGGGCTGATCTTCTACCTGGCCGGCGAACAGGGCCCGGTGGTGGCAGCCACGGCCATCGTGCTGCTGGCGGTGGCCGGCAACCTGGTGGCGCGGCTGATCCCGCGCCTGCCGGCCGGCGAGCCGGGGCTGCGCATCGGCTGGAACCCGCTGCCCGAATCGCTGCGCGCCCTGCGCCTGGCCAAGCAGCAGCTGGCGGTGCGCAACGCCATCCTCGGCGTGTCCTGGTTCTGGTTCTTCGGCACCATCATCACCTCGCTGCTGCCGGTCTGGGCCGAGCGCAACCTCGGCGGCGTGGCCGATTCCAGCCTGCTCTACATCGCCGCGCTGGCGCTGTTTTCGATCGGCACCGGGGCCGGCTCGCTGTTGTGCGAAAAGCTGTCCGGGCGCACGGTGGAAATCGGCCTGGTGCCGCTGGGCGCGTTCGGCATGAGCGCCTTCCTGCTGGACCTGTACTTCGCCCGCCCGGGCGCGGCACCGGTAGGCGGCCTGCAGCTGGCCGACTTCCTGGCCCAGCCCGGCAGCACCCGGATCATCATCGACCTGCTCGGCATCGGCTTTTCCACCGGCCTGTTCGTGGTGCCGCTTTTTGCGCTGATCCAGAGCCGTACCCCCAACCACCAGATGGCGCGCGTGTTTGCCGCGCTGAACATCCAGAACTCCGGCTTCATCGTCGCCGCCGCCGGCGTGGGCCTGCTGACCCAGCAGCTGCTGGGCTGGAGCGCGCCGCAGCTGCTGCTGGCGCTGGCCATCGCCAATGCACTGGTGGCAGTCTGGATCTTCTCGATCGTGCCCGAATTTGCGATGCGCTTTGCCAGCTGGCTGATGGTGCGCACGCTGTACCGCCTGCGCGTGGCCGGGGTCGAGGAGCATGTGCCCGACGAAGGCGCCGCGGTGCTGGTGTGCAACCACGTCAGCTACATGGATGCGCTGATCCTGGCGGCGGTGATTCCGCGCCCGGTGCGCTTTGTCATGTACTACCGGATCTTCAACATCCCGTTCATGCGCTGGATCTTCCGCACCGCCAAGGCCATCCCGATTGCCAGCCCGAAGGAAGACGCCGCGCTGATGCAGCGCGCCTTTGACAGCATCGACCAGGCACTTGCCAACGGCGAGCTGGTGCTGATCTTCCCGGAAGGCAAGCTCACCGCCGATGGCAACATCAACCCGTTCAAGAGTGGCGTGGAAAAGATCCTGCAACGGCGCCCGGTACCGGTGGTGCCGATGGCACTGCGCGGCATGTGGGCTAGTATGTGGAGCCGCCGCGATAGCCGCCTGGGGCGGATGCGGGTGCCGCGGCGTCTACGTGCACGTATCCAGGTCATTGCCCAGGCAGCGTTGCCGGCCAGCAGCACCGCTGCCGAGCTGGAAGCCTGCGTGCGCGGCCTGCGCGGCGAGCATGCCTGACCTCAACTCCGTGTCGGCGGCCCGGGCCAACCGTCCGTGTCGCCGCCACCCGCCAAGGATTGCCGATGAATTCGTCATTGCCACCCCCTGCCCCCGTACAACCAGCGCAGGTGGTGCACCACCATTACCACCCGCAGAAATCGCCGGGCGTGGCCGCCCTGCTGGAAGTGCTGCCGGCATTTTTCCAGATCTTCGGCCTGGGCCACATCTACGCCGGCAACGTAGTCACCGGGCTGCTGCTGATGTTTGGCTGGTGGCTGGTGTGCGCGGTCAACTTCGTGCTGCTGTTCGTGCTGGTCGGCTACATCACCTGGCCGCTGTGCTGGATCGCGGCGGTGATCGTCTCCTCGCTGTGGGCGGCAAGCTCGGCGCGCTCGGCCAAGTGATGCCCATTGGCCATTGGTCGGCTGCAGTTTTTGTGCGCTACACCGATAATGAATGGGCATTTCCTTCCAGTTTCATCCGCGCTGTTTCCCCAGTTCTTCCACCCATAGGTCTTTCATCATGAACAACGCTTCCACCCAGGTTCCCAACCACCTGGTCTGGGCCATCCTGGCCACCCTGTTCTGCTGCCTGCCGACCGGCATCGTCTCGATCATCCAGGCCGCCAAGGTCAATGGCCTGGTCGCCGCCGGCGATATCGCCGGTGCCCAGGCCGCCTCGGCCAGTGCCAAGAAGTGGGCGATCATCTCCGCCGGCGTCGCCATCGGCCTGACCGTGCTGTACATCCTGTTCTTCGTGGTCGTGGGCGGCATGGGCGCGATGTCCGGCAGCTACTGAGCCTTGCCTGGACTTGCAGGCCGGCACAGCACTGTGCCGGCCTGCCGGTGATTGCTCATGCGCAAGCGACTTGCCCGATTGGCCAACCATCGTCTTGCCACCGCCGCACTGGTCAGTGGCGGTGGTGCCGGCGCGTTGCTGCTGCTGCGCCTGGTTGACCCCAACCAGCCGGGCAGCCTGCTGCCGGCCTGTCCCTTCTTCAGCATCACCGGGCTGTTCTGCCCGGGCTGTGGCGCCACCCGCTGCCTGCACGCGCTGGCCCATTTCGATCTTTCCGCCGCGCTGGCAATGAATCCGCTGCTGGTGGTGAGCCTGCCGGCACTGGCCATTCTTACCGCCCACGGCGCCGGCCTGCTGCCGGCTGCGTTGTTGCCGCTGGCGCGCCAGCTGTGCCGTCCGGTTGCCTGGGGCGTGCTGCTGGCCAGCTATGGCATTGCGCGCAATCTGCCGTGGCAGCCCTTCAGCTGGCTGGCCCCGGGCTGAGCCAAGGCACCGGCCGGGGCGGATCAGCCCAGCCAGGCAGCCAGCTGCCAGAACAGCATCAACGCGCACCACAGGCCCATACAGCGCCAGCTCAGGCGCATGGCCCGGCGCAGCGTCGGCAGACGCTGCCAGAAGGAAGACACGCCAGCATCGTTGTCGTCCTCTTCCTCCGGCAGGGCAGCGGCCATCGTTGCCCCCAGCAGTGCTTCCAGCGACGGCGCCTGCCATCGCCCCTGCTGCTGCCAGGCGCCAATCACCGGACTGCAGTTCCCCATCAGCGCAAAGGACAACACCGCCAGCTGCGCCACCGGCCATTCCAGCAGGGCCAATACGCCGCGCAGGCGCTCATGCGCGGCCAGGCTCAGCGGGCCGGCCTGCGTGGACTGGCTGGCCAGCAGGCGGTAGCCCAGCGCGCCCACCGGGCCCAGCAGCAGGAACCAGAACACCACGCCCAGTGCCCGCCGCAACAACGCCACCGCCACCGCACGGGTCAGCGGCGCCGTCTCGCGGTCGGGCTCATTCATGTCGGCATACAGCGCTGCACGCGCCGCTTCCTGCGCTGGCGCATCCTCGGCCTCGATCAGCGCCTCGACATCGCGCTCCAGATCCCCAGGCCCCCAGCTCAACACCAGCACCAGCACGCTCAGCACGACGTAGACCGTTCCAAACAACCAGTCGCGCGCGAGCCACTGCAGCAAGGCCAGCGCCAGCAGCGGCAGCAGCCAGCTGACCAGCCAGCCCCACGGTGATGTGCCGGCACTCAGCGCCAGCCAGCGCGGCCACCACGCCAATGCCCGCTGCCGCCAATCCACCAGCGCCGGAACCACCTGGGAAAGCAGAATGGCCAACAGGGTGGCCACCAATGCAACCAACATGTTCTCTCCTGGTGCCGAGCCGGCGTTACTGCCCGCCGCGATCGTACCAGTGCGCGATCAAACTGCGCGCGATGGACAGCGCCGGCGGCAGGTGGATCGTGGGATGGGCCTCGGCCAGCGCCAGGCCGATGTCCTGGTGGCTGAACCAGGCCGCGTGCTCGAGCTCGCCATCGACCTGCGGCTGCCCGCCGACGGCGGTGGCAGCAAAACCGAGCATCAACGCGCCGGGGAAGGGCCAAGGTTGCGCGCCCTGGTAGCGGCAGCTGCTGGGCTCGACATGGATGCGGGTTTCTTCGTGCACCTCGCGGATCACCGCCTGCTCCAGGGTCTCGCCCGGTTCGACGAAGCCGGCAATCAGCGAGTGGCGGCCTGCCGGCCAGCTGGCCTGGCGGCCCAGCAGCAGCTGGCCCTCATGCTCGACCGCGACGATCACCGCCGGGTCCACCCGCGGGTAATGCTCGCTGCCACAGCCCTGGCAGCGGGCGACAAACCCGGCGCGCTCGTACGCCAGCGCCTGGCCACAACCGGCACAGAAACGGGTGCGCTGCTGCCAGTGCAGCATGCCGCGGGCATAGGCAAAACGCGCAGCCATCGTTGCCGGCCACTGGCTGGCGGCCTGGCGCAGTTCAACCACCGGCTCATCGGCGGCGACCGGCTCGATGCGGGCAAACCAGGGCAGTTGATCGTCGCGATCAATGCCCAGGAACAGGGCATCGGCCGGCAGCGTATCCAGTGACGCCGCCGGCCGCCGGGGCTGGCACTGGCCATCGGCATCAACTACCGCACGCAGTTCCGGGTCCAGCCGCAGCACGCGTGCACACGGCCACAACGCCGCCAGCGCAGCGCTGTCATGACGCAGGGGGTCGGCACGGTCAAGCCGCGCCTCGGTATAGGCGTGGGCGGCAAAGGCTGCAAAAGTCGGGTTCATGGCCGCCAGCCTGCCCGCTTGCCGGCGTGCCGGCAAGCCTGTTCAGACGCTGAAGCTCGAACCGCAGCCGCAGGTGGTCCTGGCATTCGGGTTGCGGATCACGAACTGGGCACCGGTCAGGCTTTCGCTGTAATCCACTTCGGCGCCCATCAGGTACTGCAGGCTGAGCGGATCCACCAGCAGGGTCACCCCTTCGGTGACGATGGCCAGGTCATCCTCGGCACGGTTTTCATCGAACTCGAAACCGTACTGGAAGCCGGAGCAGCCACCGCCCTGGATGTACACGCGCAGGGCCAGGTCGGCATTGCCTTCCTCGGCAATCAGCTCACGCACCTTGGCCGCAGCAGCGGCGGTGAACTGCATCGGGCGGTCAAGGGATTGGTAGTCAGGCGCCGGGGCAGCAGCCCCGGGCAGGGAAATCAGCGTGCTCATGCTGCTCAGGATGGGGGCAAGCCCCCATCGTTTCAAGCGTTGGAGGCCGCCAGCTTGAGGCTGACCGGGGCCGATTCAGCCTCATTGGCCGAACTGTGGATCAGACGCCCGGTGAGCTGGGCACCGGCAGCCATTTCCACCACCTGGTAATGGATGTTGCCATTGACCCGCGCGGTGGCGGTCAGCTCGACCCGCTCACTGGCGTGCACGTCGCCGTCCATGCGCCCGCTGATGACCACGGTGGAGGCCACGACCTGGCCCTCGACCACACCGTTTTCGGCAATCGTCAGCATCGCCTTGGCGCCTTCGCTGGCGACCAGCTTGCCGACCACCTTGCCCTCGACATACAGGCCACCGGCAAATTCCAGATCGCCACGAATGACCACCTGCGGGCCGATCAATGCGTCCACGACCATCTGGCTGTCACGCCCGCTTTTCTTTCCCAACACGTCTGTCATCCCCCTCTGGCGCCTGAAGCCAGTTTCCAATCAAAGGTCTGCACGGTGTTGCCGCCGGAACCGGACAGGCTTACCCGTACACGCTGCGGTGTGAAATCTGCCGGCAACATCACGCTGCCGTCCAGCTGCTGGAAATAACGGAACGAATAGGCCTGTCCCGCTACCCCCTGGCGTTGATGCAGTTCATCCCAGCTCACCGTGGTCAGCTTGCCATCCTTGACGCCCTCCACGGAGAAGCGCATCTGTCCCTGGCTGATTGCGCCACGGTTGAGGTTCTGGGTAAGCACGACAGTGTAGTGCCAACTGCCTGCCGCTTCCTGGCTGAATTCCACAGAATGGGCATTGAGCCCTTTGCGCTGGCTGGTGGATCCGACCAGACGCTCGTAGAAGGCGACATCCGCGCGCAGGCCGGCGATTTCTTCCTCACGTTCGGCCAATGAGGCCTGCACATCGGTCAGGGCGGCCCGGCTGATCCGGTCGGAGGCCTGGGCGGTGGCCTGCTGGCGGCTGAGCTGCTCGATCTGCTGCTGCGCCTTGGCCAGGGCCTGCCGGTCCTGAAGCGTGCCGGCGCTGCCCCCGCTGGTGCTGTGGGCCAGCCAGGCCACCAGCAGCAGCGACAACAACCACAACGGCAGCAGCCACCAGTACCGGCGCAACGGTGCCTCGGCCTGACCGTCAGCGACGATCTTGAAGCGTTTGGGACGGGGGGGCGTCATGACGTTCTCCTTGCGGCGGCCGCCTGACCGGCGACCATCGCTGGAGTTTAGCCAGCAAGCGATGAGCAAGGGAAAACTGGCATTGTCCGCCGCCATCGCAGATAGTTGCGGTCTTCTCTCCCTGGTGTGGGTGGTTTGCCATGTCCGAAGCACACATCTTCACCGCTGGCATCCTGCTGGCCTGGCTGGCGGGCATCCGTGTTTACCTGACCGTTTTCGGGGTCGGCATTGCCGGTCTGTTTGGCTGGGTGGAGCTGCCGCCAGCGCTGCAGGCCACCACCTCCTGGTGGGTGCTGGGCACCTCCGGGGCGCTGGCAGCGGTGGAGTTTTTCGCCGACAAACTGCCCGGTGTGGATTCGGTCTGGGACCTGCTGCAGACCCTGACCCGGGTACCGGCCGGTGCCTTCCTGGCCGCTGCGGCACTGTCGCCGGACGGCGAACTGAGCAACGGCGTGCTGGCCGCCGGCGCTGGTGTGGCCTTGACCAGCCATGGCATCAAAAGCGGCACCCGGATGCTGCTCAATACCTCGCCCGAACCTGCCAGCAACTGGCTGGCTTCGTTGTGGGAAGATGGCGTGGCGTTGTTTTCATTGCTGCTGGCAGTGGTTTCCCCGGTGCTGGCCCTGGTGTTCCTGATCGGTGCCAGTGCGCTGATCGCCACCTTGATGTGGCTGACGTGGTCGCTGCTGCGCCGGGGTATCCGGCGTTTTCTGGCGCGCCCGCAGCAGGATGTTTCCGTCTCACCTGACGCTTCACCCCGGTAACCGGGTTGGCGGCCTGTAAAGGAGTTTCAATGGCCAAGCATGACACCCCCACGCGCATCATCCGCGCCGAAACCCCGCCGGCAGACTACCCCCGGCGCTGGGCCGACCAGGCGCCGCCGGCGCAGGCAGCGACCGCCAGCACCGAAAGCGCCACCTCAATGCCTGTTGCACCGCCTGTTGCAGCGACAATCTCCGCGGCCAGCCCGGCACCTGCACCTGCACCTGCACCTGCACCTGCACCTGCAACGGCACCCACGGCAGCGGCAGCACTGCCGACGGTAAGCGACACCCCGTTCCGGGTGCTGATTGTCGAGGATGACCGTTCCCAGGCGTTGTTCGCGCAGAGCGTGCTGCATGGCGCCGGGATCGAGGCCATCGTCGAGAGTGATCCATTTGCCGTGCTGGCCACGCTGCCGCAGGTCAAACCGGATCTGATCCTGATGGACCTGCACCTGCGCGAGCTCGATGGCATTGCCCTGACCACCCAGATCCGCCAGCAGCCCCACCTGCAGTTGTTGCCGATCGTGTTCCTGTCCGGCGACCCCGATCCGGAGCGCCAGTACGAAGTGCTGGCCATTGGCGCCGATGATTTCCTGAGCAAGCCGATCCGCCCGCGTCACCTGATCGCGGCCGTTTCCAACCGGATCCAGCGTGCACGCCAGCAGGCCAAGGCGCTGGGCCTGCCGCATCCCCCGATTGCCGACGCCGTCGCCGGCAACGCCGCGGCCGAGCGCCCGAACACCAACCCGGAAACCGGCCTGCCCACCCGCCAGTTCCTGCTCGGCAAACTCGATGCCCTGCTTGGCGAAAAACGCAGCGGTGGCCTGTTCTTCATCGAGGTCGCCGGCGCGATCGGCCTGCGTGAGCGCTATGGCTATGCCGACTTTGAGCGCCTGATGATCAAGGCCGGCCACCTGCTGCTGGCCGCAGCCCGCCCGCACACCCTGGCCCGGCTCAATGACAACAGCTTTCTGGCGCTTGCCGTGGACGTGGAGCCGGCCCAGTTGGCCGACCTGGCGCAGGGCCTGCGCGATGGCCTGGCCGCAGAGGCGGTGCAAGTCGGCAGCCATGACCATGTGCATCTGCGCGCCAGCATTGGCTATGCGCCGCTGGATGCCGGCTTCGGCGACAGCAGCCTGGCCATCGATGCGGTCGAGCGCACCATGCTGGATGCACGCCTGTTGCCCGGCGCCATCGCACAATGGCAACCGCAGCCCGATCCGGGCACACAGGAGCGCCTGAAGCTGCTGGAAGGGCAGCTGGAACCGGCCTATCAACCGATCATCGCCGTGGCCGGTGGCAACCACGCCCAGTTCCAGGTGCTGTTGCGCCTGCGCCAGGCCGACGGCACCCTGCTGCCCGCCGCCCAGGTCATCCCGGCCGCCGAGGCGGCTGGCCGGATCACCGACCTGGACCACCAGGTCATCGAACATGCACTGGGCCTGCTGGACCGCTACCGCCATGCCACCTTGCCGATGCGCCTGTTCGTGACCCAGTCGGCACGCACCCTGATGGCCGATGGCTATGCCGACTGGCTGGAGCAGGCGCTGCGCAGCCGCAACCTCGATGGCGCCAGCCTGGTCATTGACATCCGCATGCCCGATGCCCTGGTGCATGGGTTCGTGCTGGCGCAGTTGTCCGACCGCCTGGGCCAGTTCGGCGTACGCCTGTGCCTGAGCCAGTTCGAGGCCAGCAATGATGCCAACGCACTGCTGACCATGCTGCCCGTGGCTTATGTGCGGCTGTCCGCACGCTTTGCCAGCGAACATGCATCACCGCAGGTACGCCAGCTGCTGGCACAGACCCTGGAGCTGGCACGCAGTGTCAATGCGCAGTTGATCGCCCAGCAGATCGAGGATGCACAGTCGGCCGCAGCGATGTGGATCAGTGGTATCGATTACATCCAGGGCAACATGGTGCAGTCGGTCGGCAACGACCTGGACTTCGACTTCGACAACACGTCAATGTGAACCCATGAGCCGTCCTGCCCTGCGCCCTGAATGGATTGCCCCCGGGCTGGCCGCCGTGACGGTCATCCTGTCATTGCTGGCCGCTGCCGGCCTGGTACCGCAGCTGCTGGCGCTGCTGGCCGCACTACCGGCTGGCTGGGCCGGCTGGTCGGCCTGGCATGCCCACCTGCGCGCGGTGGCCCACAGTGCCAGCCAGGATGACGCGGTCACCCGCGCCCAGAGCACCCAGCGCCGCCTGCAGGCAGAAAACGAGCGCTTGAGCCGTGAGCTGCGCCGGCATGACCAACTCAAGGCCGAACTGGTGCAGGCCAAGCAGGCCGCCGAAGCGGCGGTACTGGCCAAGGGCGAGTTCCTGGCCACGATGAGCCATGAAATCCGCACCCCGCTCAACGGCATCATCCCGATGCTGGACCTGCTTGCGCGTGGGCCGCTGGACCGGGCCCAACAGCAGATGCTGCAGACCGCCACCCTCAGCTCGCAGCAGCTGCTGAGCATCGTCGATGACATCCTGGATTACTCCAAGCTGGAAGCAAACAAGCTGGAGCTGGAAAACACCGCACTGAACCTGCGTGCGGTGACCAACGAAGTGATGGCCCTGCTGCAGGGCTCGGCCGAACAGAAAGGCCTGCAGATGCAGGTCGAAATCGACCCTGCCGTACGCCTGTCGGTGCGCGGCGACCCGGTGCGCCTGCGCCAGGTACTTGGCAACCTGGTGGTCAATGCAATCAAGTTCACCGAAAAAGGCCAGGTCGGCATCAAGCTGCGCCGCCTCGGCGAAACCCCGACCCAGCACCTGCTGCGCTTTGAGGTCATCGACACCGGCATCGGCATCGAGCCGGAACAACTGAGCCGGCTGTTCTCCTCCTTCGCCCAGGCCGACGCCTCCACCACCCGCCTGTATGGCGGCACCGGCCTGGGGCTGGCGATCTGCAAGCGCATCATCGACCTGATGGGCGGGCGGATCGGCGTGCATTCGCAGCCCGGCCAGGGCTCGACCTTCTGGTTTGAGGTGCCGCTGGCCAAGGTGGTTGGCGACCTGCAGCTGGAAGGCGAACAGGCGCGTGCGCTGCAGATCCTGCTGGTCAGCAATGAGCCACGGCTGCGCCAGCGCATGGAACGGCTGGCGCCGGTGTGGGCTGCCAGCCTGAGCTGCGTGGATACCGCCCATGAGGCGCTGGAGCATCTGCGCCTGGCCGGCCAGGGCCAACTGCATCGCCCGGACGTGGTGGTCGCCGATTGCGACGCCCTGCGCCAGACCGTGCATGCCCTGCACCGGGCGGTCACCCGCGGTGACAGCCAACGGCCATTGCGCCTGGTCTGGCTGCTCGGCCAGACCCCCCTGCCGGCTGAATTGCACGAGGACAGCGTGCGGTTGAGCCGCAACGTCGGCGACGGGGAACTGCGTCATACCATCGCGCCGATGCTGGTCGAGGAGATGCCGGCCACCGTGCCCGCACCCGCCCCGGCCAGCCTGCTGCAGGCTGCGCCCGAGCCGGTTGCCGAAGCGGCCGCCGAGCACGACCACCCGATGCCCGTGCTGACCGGCATGCGCGTACTGCTGGTCGAGGACAACCCGGTCAACCGGCTGGTTGCCCAGCGCGTGCTGGACACCTTCGGCATCGAGGTGCTGAGCGCGGACAACGGCCAGCAGGCGCTGGAGCTGCTCGGCCACGAACTGTTCGATGCGGTGCTGATGGACTGCCAGATGCCGGTGCTCGATGGCTATGCCGCAACCCGGCAATGGCGCGACCGCGAGCTGCTCAGCGGCCAGCAGCGGCTGCCGATCATTGCCATGACCGCCAATGCCATGGCCGGTGACCGCCAGCGCTGCCTGGAGGCCGGCATGGATGATTACCTGTCCAAACCGGTGGATCCGGTCGGGCTGGCCAAATGCCTGGGCCGCTGGTGGCAGGCCGACCGGCCGGTCGCCGCAGCGCGCAGCACGCTGGCACAGGCCACCCAGACCCACGCCAACAGCGCGCTGGAGGCCCTGTCCTCGGCACCGGCCTCGCAAAGCGCATTGCCTGCACTGGACAGCACCGTGCTGGATGAACTGGCGCAGGTGATCGGTACACAGACCGCCAGCGTGATCAAACTGTTCCTGGACGATGCCCCGGTCCTGGTCGACCGCATGCAGCTGGCCAGCCAGGATCAGGACCTTGAAGCACTGCGCGAAGCCGCCCACAGCCTCAAATCGGCCAGCGCCAATGTCGGTGCGCTGGGCCTGGCCGATGCCGCCCGGCGGATCGAGCTGGGCGCGCGCAGCAATGCGCTGGACAACCCCAGTGTCGCCGTTGCCCTGCTGATTGCCGAGTTCGCCCGCGCCCGGATGGCGCTGCGCGGCTGGCTGGCACGCAACCGGCCCGGCTGAACACGCCAGCCGGCCAGCAACAAAAAAGACGGGCCGTGGCCCGTCTTTTTCATTCACACAGGACGGCAACGCCCCGCGTTCAGTCTTCCAGCTTGGTCAACAGGTAGTTGGCCTCGCCGATCCGCTCGATCAGCTCCAGCTGGGTCGACAGCCAGTCGATATGCTCTTCCTCGCTGTCCAGGATGCGCGCGAACAGATCGCGGCTGACATAGTCACTGACGCTTTCGGCATGGGCCACCGCCTCGCGCAGCACGACCACCGCCTCCTCTTCCAAGGCCAGGTCACAACGCAGGATTTCGGTAGGATTCTCGCCAATGCGCAGCTTGCCCAGCGCCTGGAAGTTGGGCAGACCTTCCAGGAACAGGATGCGGTCAGACAAGGCATCGGCGTGCTTCATCTCATCGATGGATTCCTTGTATTCGTGCTTGGCCAGCGCCCCGATGCCCCAGTTCTTGAACATCTTGGCGTGCAGGAAATACTGGTTGATCGCAGTGAGCTCGTTGTACAGCACCTTGTTGAGGTACTGGATGACCTTGGCATCGCCCTTCATGGCCACTTCCTCTGTAAATCGTGGGAACCGCCGCACTTTACCCAAAGCCCCCGCGCAATGAAGGAACGCGAATCGTGCGCAACTGCAGCATGGGGGCAGCTTCACCCCCCAGGAGGTTGCGTGAAGAACTGCCAGAGGGCTGTCACCGTGCAGCCGGTACAACGCATACCCTTGCCCCGGCGATGGCATGCGCACAGCAATGAACGCGCCGTGGTGCGCGCGGCCAGCCTGCAGTTGAGAGGCGTAATGAGCGGATCCCGCAACGCGGCAAGGCCAGCAGCCAGGCACATGGGGCGAGGCGCCTTGCGGCACCCAAGATTCAGACCAGGCCGAGTACCGGCAGCCCCAACGGTGAGGTGTTACGCGCTTTTTCCAGCAGATCCGAAGCCATCTCCAGGCAGGAGCCGCAGGTGGCGCCGCAACCGGTACGCATCGTCAGCTCGGCCACGTTGGCAACGCCCTGCTCGGCGGCCTGACGGATCTGGTGGTCGGTGACTCCATTGCAGATGCAGACGTACACGCGCGTAACCCATTGTGCAGACCGGATGGCCTGCCGGGCATTTCAATGCAAATGAGAACGCTTGTCAATTGTAGGCATGAACCACTCTCAACTGCCTGCAGCCAGCGGCTATCCCGGGCCGACTTCGGTCTTGACCTTCTTCGGCCAGTAACCCCGCTTGCGCGAGCGTTTGCGCGGCCGCTCATCGCCACCCGAACTGCCTGGCAGCCATGCCTGGGCGGCGGCGGCGGGCATCGCCCCGATATCGGCCGAAGCCACATGGCCGGCAATCGGGGCGAGGTGGCGCAGCGCACGCGCATAGACGCCGCGCTTGAACATCACCACATGCTCCACCGGGTACCAGAAGTCCACCCAGCGCCAGTTGTCAAACTCGGGCGTCTCATTCTGGTCCAGCCTGACGTTTGACTCATCACCGGTCAGGCGGAGCAGGAACCAGACCTGCTTCTGACCGATACAGACCTGCCGCTCGTTGCGTCGGATGGCGCGAGGCGGCAATCGGTAGCGCAGCCAGCCCGGCGTGCAGCCGAGCACCTCGACGTGCTCGGGGAGCAAGCCGGTCTCTTCCTGCAATTCGCGGTACATGGCCTCAACCGGGGTCTCGTCACTGTTCATTCCGCCCTGTGGGAACTGCCACCCATCACGACGCACACGCCGCGCCCAGAACACCTGGCCATCAGCGCGCATCAGAACAATGCCGACATTGGGTCGGTAGCCGTCCGGATCGATCACGATGCGGACTCCTGAAATAAATCTACTGGGAGCGACAATGCCATGGGCTGCCGCCGGCCACAAGTTTGAAAAAAACTGTTGACATGGCATCGGCTGGACAGAATAATAGCGACCTCCCGAGGCTATGTAGCTCAGCCGGTTAGAGCACAGCACTCATAATGCTGGGGTCGGTGGTTCGAGTCCACCCATAGCCACCAAGGGAAATGCAGGGTATAATTCCCGCACACTTAGCCCCGTCGCCAAGCGGTAAGGCACCTGACTCTGACTCAGGCATTCGGAGGTTCGAATCCTTCCGGGGCTGCCAAATCCAAAAGACCAGATCATTGATCTGGTCTTTTTTTGTCTGCACAACCCAGGCCAACGCCACGCCGCAGCAATACCGCCGGGCGGCAAGTGCAGCCAGCAGTTTCCCGCACCGGGCCCAGCCAGGCCTTCGCCACCCCGCCACGGCATCGCCGCGCGAACAGGCAGGCCTGCGCCACCATCAACCCCGATCCCTGCCAGCCGCCACTGCCGCAAGGGCGACCACTGGCGTAGAAAAGCAAAAGCCCGGCTTGCGCCGGGCTTTTGCGTATCGCAATCCAGGCCGCCGAAGCAGCCTGGACAGCCTCCAGCAATCAACGCTTGGAGAACTGGGTGGCGCGACGTGCCTTGTGCAGACCGACCTTCTTGCGCTCGACTTCACGGGCGTCACGGGTCATGAAGCCAGCCTTGCGCAGCTCGGACTTCAGGGTCTCGTCGTACTCCACCAGAGCGCGCGCGATGCCCAGGCGGATCGCACCGGCCTGGCCGGTGGTGCCGCCGCCAGCAGCGGTAGCCAGGATGTCGAACGATTCAGTGTTGTTGGTCAGTTCCAGCGGCTGACGCACGATCATACGCGCGGTCTCACGGCCAAAGAACTCGTCCAGCGGACGGCCATTGACGGTGATCTTGCCGGTGCCCTTGCGCAGGAACACGCGGGCAGTGGAGGACTTGCGGCGGCCAGTGCCGTAGTTTTGAGTGATAGCCATGATTAGATATCCAGAACCTGCGGCTGCTGTGCGGCGTGCGGATGCTCAGTGCCAGCATAGACCTTGAGCTTGCGGTACATGGCGCGACCCAGCGGGCCCTTCGGCAGCATGCCCTTGACGGCGGTTTCGATCACGCGCTCCGGATGACGCTGCAGCGCCTGCTCCAGGGTTTCGGTCTTCAGGTTGCCGATATAACCGGTGAAGCGGTGATACTTCTTGTCCTTCAGCTTGTTGCCGGTGACATGAATTTTGTCGGCATTGATGACGACCAGGTAATCACCGGTGTCAACGTGCGGGGTGTAGACCGGCTTGTGCTTGCCGCGCAGACGGCGAGCCAGCTCGGTGGACAGACGACCCAGGGTCTTGCCCGAGGCGTCCACGAGATACCAGTCGCGCTGGACGGTCTCGTTCTTTGCAGTGAAAGTGCTCATAAAGAACTCAGGTTAGGTCGGGCGGATTGCGGCGGATTGCCCACCGGAACTTTGCCACGCGTTGTAAAGGGTGAAGCTCAAGAGGCCGGATTGTACCGGCAAGGCAGCACCAGTGCAAGTTACCCACAACCCTGCTTGGCAGTGCAGGCCACCGCAGCGACAATTCCCTTCCCATTTCTGGAGGCCAACCGCATGCCGGCCGTGCGCACCCCCACCGCGATCGACCACCTGTTCACCGAGGCCCAGCGCGCGCTGGACACCGTGTTCGGCAACCCACCGGCCCAGCGCCCCTATCCCGGGCAGCAGGCCGCCGATGTCGTCATGCAGGCACCGGCGCGCAACCATGCGGCCGGGCTGATGCGCATCAACCATGTCGGCGAGGTCTGTGCGCAGGGCCTGTATTTTGGCCAGGCGGCGGTGGCCCGCGACCCGGCCACCCGCCAGCACCTGCTGGAGGCCGCGCAGGAGGAAACCGACCACCTGGCCTGGTGCGCGCAGCGCCTGCGCGAGCTGGACAGCCGCCCGAGCCTGTTCAACCCGCTGTGGTATGCCGGCAGCTACAGCATCGGGCTGCTCGCCGGCCTGCGCGGCGACGGCTGGAACCTGGGCTTTGTGGTGGAGACCGAACGCCAGGTCGAGGCCCACCTGGACGAGCACCTGGTGGAGCTGCCGGCCGAGGACCTGCGCAGCCGGGCGATCCTGGCAGTGATGAAGGAAGACGAGGCCCGGCATGCCGACCACGCCGAACAAGCCGGTGCACGCACCCTGCCCTTTCCGATCCCGTCGGTGATGGCGCTGGCATCGAAAGTGATGAAGGGCGTTGCCTACCGGCTCTGATCCGCACGCTGCGCGCCAGAAACGACAAGGCCCGGGCTTGCGCACCGGGCCTTGTCATTTGCGCCTGTCCTGACGATTACTCGTCCAGGTTGCGGCCGTGGAACAGCTCTTCGATCTCGCGCTTGAGCAGCGCTTCGATCTTCATGCGTTCCTTGAACGAGATGTTCTTGGCCTTTTCCTCGAACAGGTACTGGTCCAGGTCGAAGTCCTTCAGGTGCATCTTGGTGTGGAAGATGTTTTCCTGATAGACGTTGACGTCGAACATCTCGTAACGCGACTTGATGTTCTTGGCCAGGAAGTTCTGGATCGAGTTGATCTTGTGGTCGATGAAGTGCTTCTTGCCCTTCACATCGCGGGTGAAGCCGCGCACGCGGTAGTCCATCACTACGATGTCCGAGTCAAAGCTCTCGATCAGGTAGTTCAGCGCCTTCAGCGGCGAGATCACGCCACAGGTGGCCACGTCGATGTCGGCACGGAAGGTGGCGATGCCTTCCTGCGGGTGCGTTTCCGGATAGGTATGCACGGTGATGTGCGACTTGTCCATGTGCGCAACCACAGCGTCGGAGATCAGCTCCTTGCCGGCGGCCTTCTTGTCGATCACCGGTTCCTCGGAGATGAGGATGGTGACCGAAGCACCCTGCGGATCGTAGTCCTGGCGGGCGATGTTCAGGATGTTGGCTCCGATGATCTCGGCCACATCGGTGAGGATCTGCGTGAGACGATCGGCGTTGTATTCCTCGTCGATGTACTCGATGTAACGCTGACGCTCTTCTTCCGTTCGCGCGTAGCAGACGTCATAGATGTTGAAGCTCAGCGCCTTGGTGAGGTTGTTGAAACCCTGCAGCCTCAGGCGAGGCAACGGCTTGACCACGGGCGTGGTTCCTGTAGTTGGTAAAAGGGGGGGCATTATGCGGCAAACACGCTGGCAGCGGAACGTGTTATCGCGCACGAGTCAGCCCACGCCGTGGAATGTGAGCCTGGCCGGGCTGTCAATTGTCGAACCGTGCGTGACCGCACGGTTTGCTGCTGTCACTATCGCCGATTAAGCTGCAGAATCCTTGTCGTGAAGCCACTATGAATATAGGGAATGTCCAGACCGTGCCTGCCGTGCGTATAACGACCAGTCCGCTGATGCTCGACAGCACCACCGTCGAGCGGTTTCTGGCCTACAGCCATCGCCGCCGCTACCCGACACGTACCGACGTTTTCCGCCCGGGCGACCCGGCCGGCACGTTGTACTACGTGATCAGCGGCTCGGTCAGCATCATCGCTGAAGAGGAGGATGATCGTGAACTGGTCCTGGGCTACTTCGGCCCCGGCGAATTCGTCGGTGAAATGGGCCTGTTCATCGAATCGGATGCGCGCGAGGTGATCCTGCGTACGCGCAGCACCTGTGAGCTGGCTGAAATCAGCTACGAGCGCCTGCACCAGCTGTTCCAGGGCCCGCTGGCCCCGGATGCCGCCCGCATCCTGTACGCCATCGGCTCGCAGATTTCCAAGCGTCTGCTGCACACCAGCCGCAAGGCCAGCCGGCTGGCCTTCCTGGACGTTTCCGACCGCATCGTACGCACCCTGCATGATCTGGCCGAAGAGCCGGAATCGATGAGCCACCCGCAGGGCACCCAGCTGCGCGTTTCACGCCAGGAGCTGGCGCGGCTGGTCGGTTGCTCGCGTGAAATGGCCGGGCGCGTATTGAAGAAGCTGCAGGTTGACGGCGTGCTGCATGCACGCGGCAAGACGGTGGTGCTGTACGGTACGCGTTGAGAACACCGGCGTGTTGCCGGCATGGGGGCAACGGCAACACGTATGCAACTGTCTGGCGAGCTGTTCTATTGGTTCATCCTGGTCGGTCTGGGCGCGCAACTGGTCGATGGCGCGCTGGGCATGGCCTTCGGCCTGGTGTCTTCGGCCGTTTTACTCAGCCTGGGGATTCCGCCTGCTGCGGTAAGCGCCGCGGTGCATAGTGCGGAAGTCTTTACCACCGGCGCTTCCGGGCTCTCGCACCTGGTTGCCGGCAATGTCGACAAACCACTTTTTCTGCGTCTGGCTGGTTTTGGTGCGCTCGGTGGCATCACCGGTGCCTGGCTGCTGACCCGGCTGCCTGCCGACCTGATCCGGCCGCTGATCTACCTGTACCTGTTCGCGCTGGCGCTGCTGATCCTGCTGCGTGCGGCCGGCAAGCTGATGCCCAAGGGCCAGGTCCGGCGGGTCGGACTGCTCGGCTTTGCCGCCGGCCTGCTCGATGCCAGCGGCGGCGGCGGCTGGGGGCCGATTGCCACCTCCACCCTGCTCGCCCGTGGCGCCACCGCGCGCACCACGATCGGCACGGTCAATGCGGCCGAATTCGTGGTCACCCTGGCCGTCTCGCTGACGTTCCTGATCACCATGGGCATCGCCCACCTGGAAGTGGTCGCCGGGCTGTTGATCGGCGGCATGCTGGCCGCCCCGCTGGCGGCCATCCTGGTCAAGCGCATCCGTGAGCAGTGGGTGCTGGTCACGGTGGGGGTGCTGGTGCTGGCGATCAGCAGTTACAACATCATCGTTGCGGTGCTGGAGCGCTGGGCCGGTTAGGCCCTGGGCGCGGCGACCACGCCGGCCTCAGCCTGGCTTGTCGCCACCACGCTCGACACAGCCCCAGTTGAGGATCGGCGTGCCGGCCGGCAGCACCCGGCGGAAGAAATCCACCTTGCCCGGCTTGGGGTTGACCACCACCGGTGACCTGGCCGCCAGCAGCAGCGGCAGGTCCGCACTGGAGTCGGTGTAGGAAATATCGATGTCGCCGTAGCCACGCTCGCGCAACATGCGCATCTTTTCCTCGTTGTGGCAGTGGCGGGTGGCAATCATCGCCCCGGCCCGCGGGCCCACCAGGCTGCCGATCACCGGCACTTCGTGCTGGGCGACAAAGCGCAGGATCTCGCGCGCCAGTTCCGGCGGCGCGCCGGTAGCCACCACCACCCGATCGCCGGCATCGCGGTGGGCCTTGAACACCGCCAGCGCCTGCGGCAACAGCCGCGAGCGGATGTCCGCCTCGTGCCGGTGCACGTACTGGTCAATGATGCGGTTGAACTGGCGCGCGCCGCGCAGGCCGAAGGTCGCAATCCAGACATAGCCGGAAATGCCGCGCCGCCGGGTCGGCAGCATCGCCACCAGCGGCCCCAGCAGCGGCGTGGCCAATACCGCGGCAGCCAGCCGCAGTGGATTGCGCTTGATCAGCCAGGCAAACAGGTGGCTGCCCGAATCCCCGTCGTACAGGGTGTGGTCGAAATCGAAGACGACTAACCGGGCATCAGCCCGAGGCGGCGGGTATGCATCACTCATGGGGTGAAGAATAGCTCACGCAGGCCAACGCCGGGCTCGTCAAAACGCATGAACGCCTCACCCACCAGGAACGCATTGACTCCGGCAGAACGCATGCGGGCAACGTCCTGCGGGCCGGTGATGCCGCTTTCGGTGACCAGCAGGCGGTCGGCCGGCACCATGTCCTTCATCGCCAGGGTGGTATCCAGCGAGACCTCGAAGGTGCGCAGGTTGCGGTTGTTGATGCCGATCAGCGGCACCGGCACCTGCAGCGCACGCTCCAGTTCATCGACATCGTGCACTTCCACCAGCACATCCAGGCCCAGCTCCAGCGCAGTGTTGGACAGATCGGCCAGCTGGTGGTCATCCAGCGCCGAGACGATCAGCAGCACGCAGTCCGCACCCAGCACCCGTGCCTCGACGATCTGGTAGGGGTCGATGACGAAATCCTTGCGCAGCACCGGCAGGCTGCAGGCATTGCGGGCGTGCTGCAGATAGGCATCACTGCCTTGGAAGAAATCCACATCGGTCAGCACCGACAGGCAGCTGGCACCACCCATCTCGTAGCTCATCGCGATTTCGGCCGGGCGGAAATCCGGGCGGATCACGCCCTTGGACGGGCTGGCCTTCTTGACCTCGGCGATCACCGCCGGGTCACCGTCGGCAATGCTCTGGTGCAGGGCGCGGGCAAACCCGCGCAGCGGCGGCGCCTCGGCCAGGCGGGCCTGCAGCGCAGCCAGCGGCACTTGGGCACGGCGTGCGGCCACTTCGTCGGCCTTGCGCGCCAGGATGGTGTTGAGGATGTCGCTCATGTCAGGGTTCCCAGGTCGGCGGCGCAGCGGCGCCAGTCAAAGCAGGCCAGCCAGCTGGCGTGAGGTGGCAACGAACTGCTGCAGGCGCTCGCGCGCCCGGCCATCGGCAATCACCGCCCGCGCCCGGGCCAGGCCATCGGCGATCGAATCGGCCACCCCGCTGACATACAGCGCGGCGCCGGCATTGAGCGCGACGATGTCCGCGGCCGGGCCGGGTACGCCATCGAGTACCGCGCGCAGGATCGCGATCGACTGCTCCGGCCCGTCCACGGCCAGGTTGCGGCTGGCCGACATCGCAATGCCGAAGTCCTCCGGATGCAGGTCGTATTCGCGCACCTTGCCATCCCGCAGCTCGCCGACATAAGTGGCCGCGCCCAGCGAGATCTCGTCCATGCCATCGCGGCCCCAGACCACCAACGCACGCTGCGCACCCAGCTGCTGCAGCACGCGGGCCTGGATGCCGACCAGGTCGGGATGGAACACCCCCATCAGGATGTTCGGCGCGCCGGCCGGGTTGGTCAGCGGCCCGAGGATGTTGAAGAGGCTGCGCACCCCCATCTCGCGGCGCACCGGCGCCACCACCTTCATCGCCGGGTGGAAGATCGGCGCGTACATGAAACCGATGCCGGTACGCTGGATCGACTCGACCACCTGTTCCGGCGCCAGCTCGATCGCCGCCCCCAGGCCCTCGAAGGCATCGGCGCTGCCACTCATCGAAGACACGCTGCGCCCGCCATGCTTGGCCACCTGGCCGCCGGCAGCGGCAATGACAAAGGTGCTGGCAGTGGAGATGTTGAAGGTATTGGCGCCATCGCCGCCGGTACCGACGATATCGACCAGATGGGCCGGATCGGGCACCTGGACCTTGCGCGAGAACTCGCGCATCACCTGGGCGGCACCGGCAATCTCGCCGACGGTTTCCTTCTTGACCCGCAAACCGGTGAGGATCGCCGCGGTCATCAGTGGCGAGACTTCGCCACCCATGATCTGGCGCATCAGCTCGACCATCTCGTCGTGGAAGATCTCGCGGTGCTCGATCGTGCGTTGCAGGGCCTGCTGTGGGGTGATGGCCATGGTCGGTTGCCGTCCTTCAGTTCAAAACAATGTAGTCACAGTGCACTGGCTGCGCCGCGTAATCGCCACGTTCCAGGTGCACATGCAGCCTGCCGATCACGCCGATATGCAGGCAGCCGTCGACCTCGACCAGGGCATCGCGGTGCGGCTTGTCCCAGACGGCTGCACGGATGCGGGCCAGCGCGGCCGCCTTGGCTGCTGCAGCATCGGCGGCCACCACCAGCTCGTAACCGTGCTCCTCGCCGAAACGACCGGCGATGTAGCCACCGAGGTTGACGAAGAACAGCTTCGGCGCGGCCGGATCCGGGATGGCCTCGTCCAGCCGCACACGCCAGCCATCCACGCCGGCGATCACCTGCCAGGCATCGATATGCAGGCCGGCCGGCTGGCCGAACCAGGCTTCACGCAGCTGCCCGTACAGGCTCTTCAGATCCGTACCGACCGCAAAAACCACGTCATGCAGCTCGACGGTGGCGCCCGGCGCACGTCCGCCGAGCATCACCCGGTACAGCTGCAGGGGCTGGTCACTCATCGCACGCCGTCCAGGAAGTTCTTCAGCAGCGCATGGCCGTGGTCGGTGAGGATCGATTCGGGGTGGAACTGCACGCCCTCGATCGGCAGCGTGCGGTGACGCAGGCCCATCACCTCCTCCATCGAGCCATCGGCGTTCTCGGTCCAGGCGGTGATTTCCAGGCAATCCGGCAGGCGGTCCTTGTCCACCACCAGCGAGTGGTAACGGGTGGCGGTGTAGCCATCAGGCAGGCCGGAGAACACGCCGCGGCCGTGGTGGCGGATCGGCGAGACCTTGCCGTGCATGATCTTCCCGGCACGGATGACATGGCCGCCGAACACCTGGCCGATGGCCTGGTGGCCCAGGCACACGCCCAGCAACGGAATCTGCGGGCCGAGCTGCTCGATCACCGCCAGCGACACCCCCGCCTGGTCCGGATTGCCGGGCCCCGGCGAGATCACGATGTGGTCCGGCTTGAGCGCGGCGATCTGCGCCACACTCAGCGCGTCATTGCGCACCACGCGTACGTCGGCACCCAGCTGCTGGAAGTACTGCACGAGGTTGAAGGTGAAGCTGTCGTAGTTGTCGATCATCAAGAGCATGGCGCTTCCTCACAGGCCCTTGGCGGCCTGGGCCACGGCGCGGAACAGTGCGCGGCCCTTGTTCATGGTCTCCTCCCACTCCTTCTGCGGGTCGGAGTCGTGGACGATGCCGGCGCCGGCCTGCACGTGCAGGCGGCCGTCCTTGATCACCGCCGTGCGGATCGCGATCGCCGTATCGGCATCACCGTGCCAGCCGATGTAGCCGATCGAGCCGGCATATACGTTGCGCTTGACCGGCTCCAGCGCGCGGATGATCTCCAGCGCGCGCACCTTGGGCGAGCCGGACACGGTGCCAGCCGGGAAGGCGGCGCGCAGCACGTCGGTGTAGTTCAGCCCGTCGATCAGCTCACCAGTGACCTCGCTGACGATGTGCATGACATGGCTGTAGCGCTCGATCACGAACTGCTCGCCCACCTGCACCGTGCCGGCCTTGGAGATACGTCCGGCATCGTTGCGGCCCAGGTCGATCAGCATCACGTGCTCGGCGCGCTCCTTCGGGTCGGCCAGCAGCTCGGCTTCCAGCGCGCGGTCTTCTTCCGGGGTCGCGCCACGCGGGCGTGTACCGGCGATCGGGCGCACGGTGACCTTGCCGTCCTGAAGTCGCACCAGGATTTCCGGCGAGGAACCCACCACCTGCAGGTCGCCAACATCCAGAAAATACATGTAGGGCGAGGGATTCAGGCCGCGCAGGGCGCGGTAGACATCCACCGGGCGCGCGGTGAAGGGCACGCTCAGGCGCTGGCTCAGCACCACCTGGAAGATGTCGCCAGCCAGGATGTGCTCCTTGCAGGTGCGCACCGCATCCAGAAACCCCTGATGGGTGAAGCCGGAGACAAAGTCGCTCTCATCCATCACCGCCGAGGTGATCGGCACCGGATAGGTCGTGGCCTGCTGCCGCAGGCGCGCGGTCAACGCATCCAGCCGAACCTGCGCTGCTTCATAAGCATCACCCTGAGTGGGATCAGCATGGGTGATCAGGTACAAACGGCCCTTGAGGTTGTCAAACACCGCCAGCTCTTCGGAGAGCATCAGCAGGATGTCCGGCGTGCCCAGCTCGTCACGCCCAGCCGGGCTGGCCAGGCGCGGCTCGATGAAACCGATGCACTCAAAGCCGAACCAGCCGACCAGGCCGCCGGTGAAGCCCGGCAGCTCGGGCAGGCGCGGCACGCTGTGCGCGCTGCGCAGGGCCTCGACCTCGGCCAGTGGGTCGACCACCTCGCGGTTTTCCACCACCCGCCCGTCCTGCACCACCTCCAGCCGGTGGCCGAAGAAGCGGTACACCCGGCGCGCGGGCAGGCCGATGATCGAGTAGCGGCCGAAACGCTCGCCGCCCTGGACCGATTCAAACAGATAGGTATTGGGGCCGTCAGCCAGCTTCAGATAGACCGAGAGCGGCGTGTCCAGGTCGGACAGCACTTCACGGACAAGCGGGATGCGGGTGTGGCCTTCAGCGGCCTGCTGCAGGAACTGCGAGAGCGTGGACAAGGGGGTTTTCCTTCCGGGCAACGACAGTGGAACGACGGACGACGGCTACGGGCCACCATCGCCAACCACGGCGAGCGGAAGAAAAAATACGCAATGTCGTCAGAATGAGCACCGTGGCACTGTAGCGCATGCCCCGTGCCGGGGGAACCCACAAGCAAAGTGGCAGCATCCCTGCTGGCATGGATGGCCCCGCCAGGCAAGCAGGTCGTGTTACCCCCTTCATGCCAGTTAACCCATCCGACGCGCGTTTTGCTGCTCCTGTTCATGCTGCGTGTCCAACCCAGCCGGCGGCTGCGGTACGCCGCTGTGTGCCTGTTGGCGATTGACCTCGGCCACCTGTTCCGTGCTGACGCTGAGCGGTTGTTGGCGAGCCAGGGACACATCCACATAAGCCAACTGGCGATTGATGGCCGTCGGATCCTGCGTGTCGCTTGCAAAGCAGCGCGTGCCGTCGTTGCTCAATACCACACTCTGAATGGAGTGCAAGCCATCCTGCTTGGCCTTGGCGGCCAATGCGCCGGCCAGCTGCTCACTGCATAGGTCAGATGGGTGGTTGAACTGCGCGTCGATGGCGTACACACCGGCCTGCGCCCCTTTGAAGAAGGGCCTGTAATCCTGGTGAGCCGGGTCATTGATGCCAACCAACGAACGGATGGTTCCTACCCCGTCAAGGCTGGCACGAGTGGGCACTTCTGGTGCGATGCGCTGCCCCTGCTCGATCAGCTTCCTTGCCTGCGCCTCCTGCGCAGCCAGGTTGGCATCCAGGCTGGGAATCACAGTTTCGACCATGCCGTGGCGTGCCGTTGCCTCGGTGAATGCTGGCCCCACCTGCATTGCAAGGGTTCCGGTCTGTGCCAGGTTGTAGCCCGCCATCGGCTGTTTGCCCGAGGGCATGTGGGTTCTGCCTGCCCCATCGACGGCCGCCACAATTCCCCCCCCGACTGCCAACACCACCGGAGCCTTCTCGGTGATGACCGTCACCTGCTGCCCGGCAAGGTCATACCCACGGTTCACGTGGGCACCGGCGGTGGCATAGCCATCGCGCAACTTGCCAGACACCCACTGCCCGCTGTGATCAATGGCACCAGCCTGCTGCAGACCCCAGGCACGGGTACTCTGCGCACTTTGCTGAGCCTGCTCGGTCGCCTCGGCGGCTTTATGCTGGTAACTGGTGCGGGCGGACTCGGCCTTGCCTTGCAACTCCTTGGCCAGTTCATCCTGACCAAACAGGCTGGCACCACGCGCCAGCAGCGACAATCCATCACTGGCAAGCCTGCCATCCACACGGTGTTTGGCACTTTCGATCTGGCCGAGCAGCTCCTGCCCTTGTGCAACGATGGTAGTGCCCGCCTTTACGCTCACGCTCATCGTGGTGGAACCCATCTCCACGACCTGCCCGATTGCCATGCCCTGCGTGCGCAGAACAGCTTCGGCGCCGTCGCCGGCCTTGTCCAGCACATGGCTCACGCCTGTACCAACACGCTCGACCTGTTCGCCGACCACCCGCCCGACACGCATACCCTGACCTGCGGCATGCAGCACGCTGGACAGCGGCCCGGCCAGTTCGGCCACCTGGCTGGGAGTGGGTGTGAGCGGCCGGTCCATCAGCCGGCCACCGGCATCGCGCATCTTTGGGTCCAGAAAATGCACCTGGCCAACAGCCACAGGCACATTGCGCAGAGCCTCCTGGCCACTGGTAGTGGCCAGTTGTTCAATGAACTGCGCGGCGGCAGTCTGTGCACCCGGCGGCAGCATCTGGCCCAATTTGTCGCCGACCAATTTCTGCATCATGGGCTCGCGCAACAGCAGGCCGGCTTCATTCGCCAGCAGACCATAGCCTTGGCGCTGTTGCTCAGTGAGCCGTTGCAAGCCGTTCTGCACGTCGTTGAGCACCTCATCACTGGTCTGGTAAGTGCGCACCACCTGCTGTGGGTTGAACGTGGGCAGGCCGTTTTCCCTGGCAAACCGCGCCGGTGTTTCAGGATGCAGGCCGGAAGCATTGAAGGTGGTGGCGCGCGCGCCTGTCACCGCAGCAGCGGCTGAGGCCATGCCTCCGCCAAGCGAATGGCCGGCGATTTCGAAACCGCCACTGGCTTCTTCTTTCAGACGAACAGCAAGCTTCATCGCGCGATCGTAATAATCGCTGCGCATGCCGATACCCTGCTGGCCGTTGTTGAGGAAATCCTCACCGCCAGACTCCCGCCGCCCGCCCGGTGCAGATGGGTCAATGATCTCGCCTGTTGATCCTTTGTAGACAACCACTGGTTTGGCGTGCTCACCCAATACGCTTTTGTCGGGGAGATAAATTTCGGCTCGGAACCCAGAGTCAGCTGGCTGGAGCAAGCCCTTCAGCTCTTCATCGGACAAGTTGATACCGGCAGCACGCAACGCTGCAGGGTCACTACTCGCCCGCGTCCAGCCCGCAGGAGGCTCGCCCTCACCCTTGGCCGACAGATAGACGTCGGCTGCCAGGCCGGACATCTCGCGTGCGTGATAGGCGGCCTGCAGCTGATCCGCCTCCCGGCCATTGCCACTGTCACGCAACTGCTGGACAAGATGGTTCTGCTCCTGAATCGCGTGCGCACGCACCTCGTTGTGCTGATTGCTCATTGCAAGCTCCATTGCTCCACGAAATCTTGTGGTCGTCCTCTCCGCAGGACTTATGATTCAGCATGCCTTCCTGAATATTTCAGCATATCGATGCTCAACCCAAGGATGATCATGCGCACAAATCTCCGTCACTTGATGATAAAGACCCTAATAACTACGGCATGGCTCACACTTTTCCTCACCACCAGCTGCTCGGCCACCTCGGCCCATGGCGCGCATAATTATTTCGAGGGCAAGGCGCTGCAGCTGGCCATTGCCACTGAGCGTGGTGATGCGCAAACCATCGGGCGGCTGATCCAGCAGGACGGCGTGAACCCGGACACCACATTCTCCCGAGAGGGCGGTATTCCGTTGCTCGCCTGGCCGCTGCGCGCCAGAAACCTGGACGGTTTGCGCGCCCTGCTGGACAACGGTGCCGATCCCAATGCGCGCCTTGCCAGGCACATGAACGGCCAGCTGATCAACTTCAACAACGCCATGGTCTACGCCGCGAAGATGGACGACCCACGCTATCTGGAATTGCTGCTCGATCATGGCGGTGATCCAAACACCCGCAGCTCAAACAAGGAGACGCTGATGCATGTGGCGTTCTTGAGCGGCAACAAGTGGAAGAACGTGCAATTACTTGCCAACAACGGTGCAAATCTCAATGAGCCAAATCTGGGATCGGCTGATACCATCCTCAGCCTGTACACCGGCCGTGGAGCCTTCGACGCCGCGTACTGGTTGCTGCAGCAAGGTGCCGACCCCACGATCAGGACAGCCATATTGACCGACTCAGGTGAAACGCCACCGATGCGCATGGTGGATGCCATCTATTGGGAAATCACCACACCCGACCTGCTGCCCTGGCAGAAGCAATGCCAACAATGGCTGATCGAACGCAACATCTCACGTCCACCCATGCCCCAGCACATCCGCCGCAAGCGCGAGGCCTTTGGCTACCCCACCGATGAGGCGGATATCCCGCTGCTCTAACATGCCTCACCTGGGCTGCGCATTCCGTTCTGCAGGCCAGGAATGGCCGTCATGCAGGCCCGATTGCAATGCAAGTGCCCCGACCTGCTCGACAGCGAGATGATGATCATGCGCAAGAATCGACGTGACTTGATGGCAAGCACCCTCATTGCCGCGGCATGGCTCACACTTTTCCTCGCCACCAGCTGCTCGGTCACCTCGGCCCATGGCGCGCATAATTATTTCGAGGGCAAGGCGCTGCAGCTGGCCATTGCCACTGAGCGTGGTGATGCGCAAACCATCGGGCGGCTGATCCAGCAGGACGGCGTGAACCCGGACACCACATTCTCCCGAGAGGGCGGTATTCCGTTGCTCGCCTGGCCGCTGCGCGCCAGAAGCCTGGACGGATTGCGCGCCCTGCTGGACAACGGTGCCGATCCCAATGCACGCATCGCCAAGCACATGAACGGCCAGCTGATCAACTTCAACAACGCCATGGTCTACGCCGCGAAGATGGACGACCCCCGCTATCTGGAATTGCTGCTCGATCATGGCGGTGATCCAAACACCCGCAATTCGAACCGTGAAAGCTTGCTGCTGCAGGCTTTTCTCAGTGGCAACCAGTGGCAAAACATCCAGCTGCTGGTCAAACGGGGGGCCGCAATCAACGAAAGCCAGCTCAGCAGCGGGGCCGATACCGTACTGAGCTGGTACACCGGCCGCGGCGGCTTCAACCAGGCCTGGTGGCTGATCCAGCAGGGCGCCGACCCACCCTGACCATGGCCGCCAATGAATTCACCGGTGCACCGGAGCGAATGACGATGGCCGAGGAAATATTCTGGGAAATCACCACACCGGAGCATGCCGAGGCCCAGCGCAACTGCCAGCAATGGCTGCTCGCCCGTGGCATCGAACGCATGCCCATGCCCGAACACCTGCGTAGCAAGCGCGAAGCCTTTGGCTACCCCACCGATGAGGCGGATATCCCGCTGCTCTAGAACATCCCATGCACGCCAGTCACGCCCTGCACCGTTATCGCACTGCAGCCAGCCTCCTGGCGCTGCTGCTGTTGGCCAGTGTACTGGGCGCTTGCGATGCGATCAGCACCGCGCGCTCGCATCATTTTGCCCATCGCTATTACCAAGGCCCGGCGCTGCAGCTGGCCATTGCCGCCGAGCATGGCGATGTGCGACGGGTGCAACGGCTGATGAAAGACAAAGGCGTCAACCCGGACACCGTGTTCGGCGGCAGCGACCGCTACCCGCTGGTGGCCTGGCCCTTGATGTCACGCAACCTGGAGGGCCTGCGTGCCCTACTGGAAAACGGCGCCGACCCCAATGCGCGCTACCCAGAGCCGAAATCTTATGGGAAGGAGCGCGTTTATTACTACAACAACGCCATGGTTTATGCCGCAAAAATCGAAGACCCGCGCTTCCTTGAGCTATTGCTTGAATATGGCGGAAACCCCGACACACGCAACTCCAACAATGAAACCCTGCTGTTTACAGCATTCATCAGCGGCAACCTGTGGAAAAACGTTCAAACCCTGGTCGAGCACGGTGCCGACATCAATGCAGAAAACATCGGACGCGCTGACATCATTCTGCGTAATTACACCTCGCGCGGTGGCTTCAACCAGGCCTGGTGGCTGATCCAGCATGGCGCCGACCCCACCCTGACCATTGCCGCCAACAAGGTCGCCGGCGCGCCGGAACGCATGCTGATGGCCGAATCCATCTTCTGGGAAATCACCACGCCCGACCATGCCGAGGCCCAGCGCAAGTGCCAGCAATGACTGCTGGCCCGTGGCATCGAACGCATGCCGATGCCGGATTACCTGCGCCGCAAGCGCGAGGCCTTCGGCTACCCCACCGATGAAGCCGACATTCCGCTGCTTTAGGTTCTGCCGCGCAACAGGGCCGTATCGCCTGGCAGGTGCATACGTACACGCCCGGGCACGCAATCGATACGAAAATGCCGCGCCTGCATCGGCTCGCCATCCAGGTTCAGGGTCAACGGGCTGTCACTGTGGATTTCCACCCAGGGCAGCGAGGCCTGACGGGCAACCTCGGCCAGAAAACCGGCCTTGCCTGCACTGAGCAAGGTGCCCAGTGAGGCGATGGCTTCGCTGCCCAGTGGCGGCACGATGGTCAGTGCCAGCTGGCCGTCATCCAGCAGGGCGTGCGGACACAGCTGTTGCCCACCGCCGGCCTGGCGGCCGTTGCCCAGCCCGAGGGCAATGAAGTCACCCTGCCAGTCCAGCCCCGGCCCGGTGAAATGGGCGGTCTGCGGCTCGATGGTAGCCAGCTTGGTGACGCCGGTGATCAGGTAAGCCAGGCCGCCCAGCAGCTTTTTCATGCCTTCCGGCGTTTCCACCGTGACCTCGGTACCGAAGCCGCCGCTGGCCAGGTTGACGCACCAGTGCTCGGCCCCGTCGCCACGCAGGCGCAGCAGGTCGATCGGTTGCGGGGTGGATGCCGCAATCAGGCGCAACGCCGCTTCCGGCTCGATGGCAATGCCGGTGGCAGCGGCAAAGTCATTGGCGGTACCCAGCGGCAACAGCGCCAGCGCGGGCAAGGCATCGGCATCCTGGCCGCTCATCGCCATCGCTGCGGCGACCTCGCTCAGGGTGCCATCGCCGCCACCGGCAATGATCACCGCCACCCTGTCGGCAATGGCCTCGTGCACCAGGCGTTCCGCATCCCCGGCCTCCCAGGTGACCCGCACCTGCAGGGCCTGGCCCTGCTCGCGCATGGCCATCACCGCCTCGCGCACCGCTTCGTCACCACTGGTTTTGCCATTCAGGATCAAGCGCCACACCGCCTGGGTCATTACCGGGCTCCCGTTGCTGAGGGGCGCATCAAGCCAGAGCCGGGCTTCAGTGGCAGTGAAAACGGCCCATGCCGCTGCAACACCGCTGTCATCAACCACGCGGAGAATTGAAGGTCATAGCAGGGACGACGGACGGAAGCAGGATCAGCTTCCACTATTCGATGACGGCCTGCCGCGGCACTCTCCCCGCGGCAGGTCGTCGGTCAGCGGCCAGCGGCGAAGGTGCTCAATGCATCGCCGGTCAGGCGAAACACGGTCCACTCGCTCTGTGGACGCGCGCCCACCGATTCATAGAAGGCAATGGCCGGGGCATTCCAGTCCAGCACCGACCATTCCATCCGGCCACAACCCTGCGCGACCGCCAGCGCGGCCAGCTGGCGCAGGATCGCCTTGCCCACACCGCGCCCGCGCATCTCCGGGGTGACATACAGGTCTTCCAGGTACAGGCCGTTGCGGCCCAGCCAGGTGGAATAGCTGGCAAACCAGACCGCATAACCGACCGGCTCAGCGTCCAGCTCGGCGATCAGTGCCCTGGCGGTTGCGCCCTGGCCAAACAGGCTGGCAGCAATGCCATCCTGATCGGTGACCACGGCGTCCGGCTCCTTCTCGTAGACCGCCAGTTCGATGATGAAGCGCAGGATCAGGCCGGCATCGGCCGCAGTGGCCGGGCGCAGCACCAGCCCGGGCACGGCATCAACCGCGGTGGCACGCAACTCAGCCACGGGCAGCGGCCACATTGGCGCGCATCGCCTCGATCACCGCGCGGTAGTCGGGGGCATTGAAGATCGCCGAGCCGGCAACGAAGGCATCGGCACCGGCGGCGGCAATCGCCCCGATGTTGTCGGCCTTGACCCCGCCATCGACCTCCAGCCGGATGCTGCGGCCGGACGCATCGATCTTCCGGCGCACGGCCTTGAGTTTGTCCAGCGTGGACGGAATGAACGACTGGCCGCCGAAACCGGGGTTGACCGACATCAGCAGCACCAGGTCCAGCTCGTCGAGCACCCAGTCCAGTACATCGACCGGGGTGGCCGGGTTGAGCACCAGGCCGGCCTGGCAGCCGTGCGACTTGATCAGCTGGATCGTGCGGTGTACATGCCGGCTGGCCTCGGGGTGGAAGCTGATGATGCTGGCCCCGGCCTTGGCGAAATCAGGAATGATCCGGTCCACCGGCTCGACCATCAGGTGCACGTCGATCGGCGCGGTAACGCCGTGCTTGCGCAGCGCCTCGCAGACCATCGGGCCGATGGTCAGGTTGGGCACGTAATGGTTGTCCATCACGTCAAAGTGGACCCAGTCGGCACCGGCGGCCAGGACGTTGTCCACCTCCTCGCCGAGCTTGGCAAAGTTGGCCGACAGGATGGACGGGGCGATGATGCAGTGGGACATGGCGGGGCCCTTCAGCGCTGGCTGCGCAGTTGTTTGATGCGGTCATAGGCGGTGTTGATCTCACGCGCCTTCTTCTCTGCGGCCTGGCGCAGCTCCGGCGCGGCACCGGCGACTTTGTCCGGATGGTACTGGGAGATCAGCCGGCGGTAGGCGGTTTCCACTTCCGGATCGCTGGCCGCCGGGTCGACCCCGAGCACCCGGTAGGGGGCATTGCGGCCGACCCCGAACCAGTTGGCGTCGAAGGCATGGCCGATCAACAGGCCCAGCAATCCGCCAAACAGCGGATTGGGGCGGAACAGCAGCGCTCCGGCCACCGCTCCCAGCAACTTCCCGTACCAGCGCATCGCCCGCCCACCGTGTGCGTAAACAAGATCGACATTTTATCGCACAGCGACCCGTTCCCGCCGTACACTAGGCCGCCCGCCTCGCCGCGGGCCCCGATGGCCCCGGATGCAGGCATCACATTGCCATAAGCTCCAGGAGTGCCCGTGCCGACCACGTTGCTGCAATCCGATCTCCCCGGCCTGCCCTTGCGCCATCGCGGCAAGGTGCGTGATGTGTTTGATATCCCGCGCGAGCGTCTGCCGGCCGGCACCCCGCCGGGCGACTATCTGCTGATCGTGGCCACCGACCGCCTGTCGGCGTTCGACGTGGTGCTGCCGGACCCGATCCCGGGCAAGGGCGAGATGCTGTGCCAGGTGTCCAACTTCTGGTTTGAAAAGACCGCCCACCTGATGCCCAACCACCTGACCGGCATCCCGGTGGCCGCCGTGCTGCCCGAGGGCGTGGACGCGGCGCTGTACGAAAAGCGCGCCATCGTCACCAAGAAGCTCAAGCCGGTTCCGGTGGAGGCCATTGCCCGCGGTTACGTGATCGGCAGCGGCTGGAAGGACTACCAGCGCACCGGCAAGATCAGCGGCATCACCCTGCCCGATGGCCTGCAGCAGGCGCAGAAGCTGCCCGAGCCGATCTTCACCCCGTCGACCAAGGCCGCGGTAGGCGACCATGACGAGAACATCGACTTCGATGCGATGGTCAAGGCCGTCGGTGCCGACCTGGCCGAGAAGGTGCGCGACGCCACCCTGCGCATCTATGCCTTCGCCGCCGACTACGCCGCCCAGCGCGGCATCCTGCTGGCCGACACCAAGTTCGAGTTCGGCACCGATGCCGATGGCCGGCTGTACATCATGGACGAGATGCTGACCCCGGATTCCTCGCGCTACTGGCCGGCCGAGGAATACGCCGTGGGCATCAGCCCGCCCAGCTATGACAAGCAGTTCGTGCGCGATTACCTGGAAACCCTGGACTGGGACAAGACCGCACCGGGTCCGGCACTGCCGGCCGAGGTGATCGAACGCACCCGCGCCAAGTACGCCGAGGCGCTGGAAAAGCTGGCAGGCATCGTCATCGACTGACCCGATGCACCGCCGGTAGACACCCACAACGCCACGCATGACCTGCGTGGCGTTGTTGTATGCGGATCGCATGCAAAAAGTGCTGCCGCGCACACTTCCGGCCTCCTGCGGCAAAGACTCACAAAACTTGAAGGTCTTTTTGGTGGAATGACTGCCTGCCCCCAAGGAAGGCTCCATGTCCCCGTTCCGCTTGTCCTGCTGTCTGGCCCCCCTGACCCTGGCCCTGGCTGCCTGCCAACCCTCGCCGGCCCCGGTGGCGGACACCACGCCCACGGCCAGCGAACTGACAGCCGCCAGTTCCACCACAGGCCAGACCGATCTGAACGGGCTGATCGCACGTGCCGGCATCCGCTGCGACAGCAGCCCGGCCAGCGTCAACAGCGCCGACTGCCATGCCGGCAACGGCTATGCCATCGACCTGCACCCTGACTGCGCCGACGACGGTTTCTTTGCCGCCAGCCTGGGCCCGCAAGCCGTGCCGCTGGCCGCCCAGCCCGGGGCCGAGGCCAGTGGCCAGCTGCCCGGCAACCAGTTCGTGTGCATCCAGGCCACCGCGCGGCGTGCGCAGGCGCCGGATTACTACTACGTCCAGGCCATGGATCCGGCCCAAGTACCGGCCTGTGCGGGCGATGCCACCTGCCAGGCCTACCGGCCGGCCGCGGGCGCACGCTGCTCGCTCAGCCAGCCGCAGGGCTGCGTCAGCGGCTGGGTACCGGCCGATACGCTGGAGGTGTTCAGCAATGGCATCGGCGCCGCCCTGCCCGACGACAGCCCGCTGCAGGCAGCCGATTCCGCTTGGCAGGTACGGGATACCGTGCGCAGTGGCGATGGCCGCTTCCAGCTGCAGATACTGGCCCGGCCGGATGACCCACAGGCACCGCGCAGCGTGCGCCTGCAGACCGTGCAGGACGATGGCAGGGTGCATGAGCTGGCCCGCAACGACCGCCTGGTGCCGTGCGAACGTTGCGGTGGCTTGGCCGGCGATCCGTATGCCTACAGCCGCTTCGACGATGACGGGCTGGAGATCGTCATCGGCGGCGGCTCGCGCCAACGCTGGAGCAGCCACACCCGCTGGCGCCGCCCCACGCACGGACAGCAATGGATGCTGGAATGGGTGCAGCGCGAGGTGGTGGATACCCAGACCGGGCAACAGCGCAGCCAGAAACTGGCGGCCTTCGCGCTGGGCAGCCCTCACCTGGCAGATTTCGACCCCTCCACACTGCCACCGGCACCGCTACTGCCCTGAGCCACCGCCCCGCTGTGATGGCCATCACGGGCAGGCCGTGACCCCTCTCAAGACTGACACTTTGTGTCACTTTTGTACCTGACCGGCTGCGTTACAGTGCGCGGCCTCCACCCGTCATCCGTTGCGAGAACCGTTTGATGATCCGCACCCTTGCCCCATGGCCGGCCCTGGTTGCCCTGCTGCTGGCCGCCTGCTCGGCCGATGCGCCGCCAGCCCGGACCACCGCCCCGACCGCAGCCAGTCCAAGCGCAGCCGTCGCGGCCGTGCAATGCCCGGACAGCAGCTTCGAGCAGTTCCTGGAGCGTTTTTCCAGCCAGATCAGCGTGCAGGAAACGGCCACCGCCGACCCGCTGCTGACCAGCCAGGTCAATCCCGATGCCCAGCCCGAACCGGTGGTGGAAACCCGCTCGGTCCCGCTGGCCGAGGTGACCTGGCCGGTCATGCCGGACCTGCGCCAGGCCCGCCGTGCCGGGCGTGAGGTGCAGATCCACGGGGAAGAAGACACCCGCGTGGTCACCGTGCGTACCCCCGACACCAGCGACCAGCAGCGCTACCACTTCCAGCGCCAGCCCTGCTGGACCCTGGTCAAGCGGGAAGACCAGTCCATCTGACCCCGGAGCGGGAGCCTGAATGAAACACCGGATGATCCACCTCGCCCGCATCGCCACCCTCGGCGCGGCAGTGAGCCTGTCTGCCTGTGGCAGCACCGAACCCCCGGCGACACCGTCGCCATCCACCACCACCGGCGGCAACGCCCCTGCTGTTGACCACACCCAGATGACTGTTGAACCAGACACCGCCAGTGCCTTGAGCCTGCGCTGCGGCAACGCCGTGGCCGACCTGCACAGCACCGGCCCGACCAGTACCCAGGCCTCCTTCACCCTGCCGGGCGAACCGACGCGTGCGCTGGCCATCCCCGAGGCGCTGGCCGGGTACAGCGCGCTGGGCCTGGGCTGCACCACCGCCGCCGACGGCACGTCCTTCCTGGTGGTGCAGTACGGCGAGCTGCCCTACGGCTGCCAGTTCTGCGAGTGGTACGCGCTGTATGACAGCCAGGGCCAGCTGCTGACCCAGAACACCCCGGCCCTGCTGGGTGAAGGCGAGGACCGCCAGCCCAACAACCAGCAATACGAAACGCTGCTGGCCCGCCACGGGCTGCAGCACCCGGCAATGGAATTTGCCGGCCAATGAACTACCGGCCAGCGGCCGGACGCAGTACATGGAGCAGTACCCAGCAAGGAAGACCCTGTCTCATAGAATGGAGAGCACCCGATGAGTGGTCCGATTTACCAGGAAATGATCCAGCCCAAGGGGGCTGGCTACAGAAGTGACAGCATCAAACCCTACAGCCATTACCGCGAACCGGTGGAAGACGCCCCGGGCCGGCTGGCCGGCAACTCGCGGATCTGGGGCGATGCCTCGGCGCAGGTCCAGTCCCGTGTGGTCGACATCCTGATCGAAGCGGCGCGCGACAAGGGCCTGAACACCCGTGAGACCGCGCATGTGCTGGCCATCGCACGGGTCGAATCAGGCTTCAATCCCGATGCCGCCGCCGGCACGACCTCGGCGGCCGGGCTGGGCCAGTTCATCGATGGCACCGGCCGTCATTACGGCCTGGGCAGCAACCGCTTTGATGCCCAAGCCGGGGCCCGCGCCCTGGTCGAGCATTTCATCGACAACCGTGACCTGGCACGCGCACGCGGCCAGGGCGAGGCCTACATCTACAAGTACCACCACGATGGCCCGAGCCGGGACTACGGCGGCCTGGGCCTGGCCACCAGCAAGGTGCTGCCGTTCGTGGACAAGTACGAGCAGCTGTTGCTGCAGCAGAAGATCGGCGCCCCGGACCGTGCCGGCCAGGACATCGGCGTCGGTGTTCCGACTCCGACCCCCTCGCAGCCGCGCACGGCGGGTTTCCAGGCCGCCATGCAGCAGATGATGCCGCCGCAGGCCGGGGTCAAACCGCACATCACCGGCCAGTACGGCGAGGATCGCGGCAGCAAGAACCACGGCGGGGTGGATTTCAACTACGTCGGTGGCCAGAGCGGGCGCAACCTGCAGCATCCGGTAGTCAATTCACCGGTCGATGGACGTATCGCCTTCTCCGGTGGCGCCTATGGCACGGTGAAGATCATCGATGCCCAGGGCAACTCGCATGAACTGCTGCACCTGCACAGCCGCAGCGTCAAGGAAGGCGACAGCGTGCGTGCCGGCCAGCCGATCGGCACCATGGGTGGGCGTGGCCCGGAAGGCCCCAACCAGTACGCCCAGCATGTGCATTACCAGCTGCGCAACCCGGCCGGCACCATCATCGACCCGGTGTCGTTCTGGAACGGCCGCCAGGTCAGCGTCGGCGGCGATGCCATGCCCTCCCTGGATACCCGTGGCATGCAGGAAAAGCTTGCCGCTCTGGGCTACACCGGCCTGCAGGGCAGACCGTTGCAGGTCGACGGCATCGCCGGCGCCAACACCACCCATGCCGTGCGTGCCTTCCAGAAGGACCACGGGCTGGAGATTGACGGGATTGCCGGCCCGGCCACGCTGGGCGCACTGGCCAGCCAGAAGGCCTTGCCACAGCAGGGCAGTATCGGCCCGGCCGTGCAGACCCTGCAGGCCCAGCTCAACCAGCTCGGGGTGACCGATGCCCGCGGCCGCCCGTTGTCGGTGGACGGCAGCTTCGGCAACAGCACCGGGCAGGCGGTGGAGGCGTTCCAGAAGGCCAACAACCTCACGCCCGATGGCGTGGTCGGGCCACAGACCCGCCAGGCGCTGGACGCGGCCCTCGGCCGCGAGCTGAAGCCGGCCCAGGCCCAGCCGGCGGCGGCTGCACCGTCGGTGCAGGAGATGCCGCTGTTCCAGAAGCTCAAGGGCTGCCTGCCTGACGGGCTGTCGGCGGAAAAGATCGCCCAGGCGGCGACCTGCGCCTGGAAGGCCGGCATCGATGCACCGGACAAGGTGCAGCAGGTCCATGTCAACGGCTCCACCGCGCATGTGATCGGCACCACACCCGGTTTCCGCGCCAGTGTCGACCTGGCCGGCAATGCACCGTCGCTGCAGGACAGCAGCCAGCAACTGCAGGTGCTGACGCAGCAGCAGGAGCAGCAGCACAGCCGGCAGGCGTCTGCGGCCATGAGCGTCTAAAGGCAGGCGCTGACCACGCTGCCATGCAGCGTGGTCAGCAGCTGTGGTTGCCATTACCCTGATACCCCTGTCCGGGAGGCACCCATGTTCCAACCCCTGTCCGCGCGTCTGGCCCAGCTGTTTGCCCGCTACAGCGACGATCATCGCCACCGCACCAACCAGGCCATCCACGTGGTGGCGGTTCCGGCCATTGCCTGGTCGGTGATTGCCCTGCTCTGGTGCCTGCCGCCGTTGATCACCTGGTTCAAACCGGGGGTGTGGTCGGCGCTGGCGATGTTTGCCGCCTGGTGCTGGTACAACCGGCAATCGCGCGCACTGGGCTACGGCATGCTGGCCGCATTCTTCCTGGCGGCGATGCTGTGCCGGCTGGTCGAACAGCATTACGGCCTGCGCGTGCTTGGCCAGGCTGCGGTCGCGGTCTTCGTGCTGGGCTGGGCCGCCCAGTTCATCGGCCACCGGCTGGAAGGCCGCCGCCCGAGTTTTCTCACCGACCTGGTCTATCTGCTGGTGGGCCCTGCCTGGGTGATGGCCAAGGCCTACCGCCAGATGGGCTGGCGTTACTGAGTCAACCCCAACTCGGCAGGCGTGGGTGAAAAACCACGCGGTGCGTAGCCGAAATCGCGCCGTGCCGGCTCGATATCGAACACCAGGTCCTGCGCCATCCGCGCCTGCACGGCCGACCCGAACCCGTGTAGAAGACCGCTGCGCCGGGCCAGCACCACCAGTGCACGGAACAGCCAGTCCGGCACCGGCAACAGGCGTGGCCGGCGTGGCAAGGCCAGCAGGACCCGCTGCACCATTTGCCAGTAGCTCAGCACCTGACCGCCCGCCAGCGCATAGTTCTGGCCATGGGCGGCGCGGCAGTCCAGCACCGCCAGCGCGGCAGCGGCCAGGTCATCCACGTGCACTGGCTGACGGGCGCCCTGGGCGCTGCGCGGCAATACGAACCACCCCCAGTGCCGGGCCAGGGCGGCGATCCGGCTCAGGCTGCGGTCCATGCCCGCACCCCAGACCAGTGTTGGCCGCAGGATCGTGGCATCTGCCTGCTGGTCACGGGCATGGGCGAACACGGCGTGCTCGGCGCTGGCCAGGCGAACGGCCAGGTCACGCTCGGCCGGATCAGGCGAAGTGTGCTTGACCAGCACGCTGGTCGAGCTGAATGCAATCACCCGGACACCCACCAGGGCATGGCGCTGATACCAGCGCGCGAAGGCATCCAGCGGGCCGCAACTGAACACCACGTCGGGCCTGGCCGGCAATGGCGGCGGATTGTCCAGATCACCCTGCAGCCACTGCAACGCGGCCGTGTCTTGACGCGCCTGGCGCGAAACCGCATGCACCTGCCAGCCCGCGGCGAGCAGGCGCTGCAGCAGGGCCGCGCCGATCTGCCCGCTGGCACCGAAGACCACGGCCGAGCGTGCAGGGGAGTTGGTGGAGATGTGCATGCAATCAGCATAGCCTGCGCGCGCTGGCTAGACTGATGCGGTTACTCAAGCCTGCAGGAAGCGACATGACCGCCCTTTCCCCCCTGCCGCCACGTGCGGTATTGCTCGCCACCGACCTGAGCTCGCGCTGTGACCGTGCCCTGGACCGGGCCATCGGCCTGGCACGGCAGTGGCAGGCACGCCTGGTCGTGGTCAGCGTGTTGCCGCCGCTGGAACAGCACGAGCTCAGCGAAGAACTGTTTGGCCAGGCCGACTGGGGACCATCGCTGTCGCCGCAGGCGTATGCGCAGCGCCGCCTGCAGCGTGACCTGGACGGGCGCGCTGACGGTATCGAGGTGGCGCTGCGGCTGCAACAGGGTCCGGTCGGGCCGGGCATCATCCAGGTGGCGGCCGAAGAGGACTGTGGCCTGATCCTGACCGGGCTGGCGCGGGATGCGATTTTCGAGCAGCCGCGACTGGGTTCCACCGTGCTCTGGCTGGCACGCCACAGCCCGGTGCCGGTGCTGCTGGTACGCAACCGCCAGCACAACGATTACCGCACGATGGTCCTGGCCAACGACCACTCCGCCCACAGCCAACGCGCCCTGGAAACCGCCCTGGGCTTGTTTGGCGAGCCGTTGCAGCTGAGTCTGGTGCATGCCCTGGAACTGCCGCGCGCGGGGCTGCTCACCACACCGCGTGACCGCCTGGAAGAACAGGCGCGGCGCAGCGCCAATGCCCTGGGCCGGGAGTTCCTGGCCGCCTGCCAGCTCAGCGACGACCTGCGCCAGCGCATTCAGTTGATCAGCGATGACGGTGAACCCGCGCGCGTGGTCAGCCGCTATGTGCGCGACCACGACAGCGACCTGATGGTGGTCGGCGCACATGGACGCAGTGCACTGTCCACGCTGCTGCTGGGCAGCAATGCACAACGCCTGCTGGGAGCAGCGCAAACCGATACCTTGCTGGTGCGAGGGGATCCGCTGCGTGGCAATAAAGATGAATAAATCATTAAAAAAAGGCTGTCGTCGAGTAAAAACAGACTGTTAGACTGATCGGCCTGCCAGCGGATCGACGTACTCCCTGCATGCCGTCCTTGTTATTGCTGCTGTTGCTGCTGCCCTTTCTCGCCGCCACCGGCCTGGCCGCGTGGCCACGGATCTCGCGTCATCACGCCGGTTGGCTGGCGTTGTCGGCCCCGCTTGCCGGCCTGCTGGTGCTGGCGCTGCTGACCCCGGCGGTGTTTGCCGGCCAGGTGCACCGGATCAGCTACCCCTGGGTGGAATCCCTCGGCCTGGCCGTGACCCTGCGCATGGACGGACTGGCCTGGCTGTTCGCCGCGCTGGTGCTGGGCATCGGCGCGCTGGTGGTGCAGTACGCCCGCCATTACCTGTCCGCGCAGGACAACGCGCAGCGCTTTTTCTGCTACCTGATGCTGTTCATGGGCGCCATGCTGGGCATGGTGATCTCCGGCAACCTGCTGCTGCTGATGGTGCTGTGGGAACTGACCTCGATCAGCTCGTTCCTGCTGATCGGCTTCTGGTCGCACCGCAAGGACGCGCGTGAAGGCGCGCGGATGGCATTGATCATCACCGGCGGTGGTGGCCTGGCCCTGCTGGCCGGGGTGCTGCTGATCGGCCGCATCGTCGGCAGCTTTGATCTGGATGCGGTGCTGGCCGCGGGCGATACGATCCGCGCCAGTGCGCTGTACCCGTATGCACTGGTGCTGGTGCTGCTGGGCATCTTCACCAAGAGCGCGCAGTTCCCGTTCCACTTCTGGCTGCCGCATGCAATGGCCGCGCCGACCCCGGTCTCGGCCTACCTGCACTCGGCCACGATGGTGAAGGCCGGCGTGTTCCTGCTGGCCCGGCTGCACCCGGCCCTGGCCGGCAGCGAGCTGTTCACCTGGGTGGTGTGCTCGGTCGGCGCCACCACCCTGCTGATCGGCGCGGTCAATGCGCTGCTGCAGCATGACCTCAAGGGCGTACTGGCCTATTCGACCATCTCCCACCTCGGCCTGATCACCCTGCTGTTCGGGCTGTCGGCACCGATGGCGGTGGTGGCCGGGGTGTTCCACATCCTCAACCACGCCACCTTCAAGGCCTCGCTGTTCATGGCCGCCGGCATTGTCGACCACGAAACCCACACCCGCGACCTGCGCCGCCTCGGCGGGCTCAAGGCGCTGATGCCGGTGACCGCGCTGCTGACCGTGGTCGGCTCGCTGGCGATGGCCGGTTTCCCGCTGCTCAACGGCTTTTTGTCCAAGGAAATGCTGCTGGCCGAGGTGCTGCTCGCGCCCGGCCCGGCCGGGTTCCGCAGCGCGCTGATCGTAGCCGCCGGCCTGGCCGGACTGCTCGGTGCGGCCTACAGCCTGCGCCTGGTCTACGAGACCTTCTTCGGCACCGGCCCGCGCCAGGTCGACGCTCATCCGCACGACCCGCCGGCGGGGATGTGGGCCCCGGTGGCGCTGCTGGTCGCGCTGTGCCTGGCGGTGGGCATCGCCCCGGCGCTGGTCGCCGGCCCGACCCTGCACACCGCCGCCGGCGCCATCCTCGGCACGGCCCAGCCGGACTACCAGCTGGCGTTGTGGCACGGCATCAATACCCCGCTGCTGATCAGCCTGGGCGGCATCGCCGGTGGCATCGCGCTGTATGCCGGCCTGCGCCGCTGGGCAGGCATCCATCGCCATGACCCGCGCTCGCAGGGCAAGGCCCTGTTCGATCGCCTGCTGCTGGCCCTGTTCACCCTGACCCACCGCAGCACCCAGTGGCTGGCCAACGGCAGCCTGCAGCGCATGCTCGCCGCCCTGTTCGTGGTCGCCATCGCCGCCGCTGCCGCGCCGTGGCTGGGCGCCGACGTCGTCCGCCCGCACTGGCCGGCACCGCAGCCGTTGCCGTTGCTGGGCTGGGCGTTGTGGCTGGTGATGATCGCCTGCGCGCTGGCCGGGCTGTTCCTGTACCGCCAGCGCCTGCTGGCGGTGCTGGTGATCGGTGGCAGCGGGCTGATGGTGAGCATGGTGTTCGTGTTCCTGTCCGCCCCGGACCTGGCCCTGACCCAGCTGATGGTGGAAATGGTCACCCTGGTGCTGATGCTGCTGGCGCTGAACTACCTGCCGGCTACCTCGCCGGGCGAGCGTTCGCGCTGGAAAGTCCGCCGCGATGCGGTCATTGCCATTGCCGGTGGTGCCGGCATGGCGGCGCTGGCCTACACCGCAATGACCCTGCCGCCGAACACCATCTCCGGTGAGATGCTTGCCCGCTCGTTGCCCGAGGCCTATGGCAGCAACGTGGTCAACGTGATCCTGGTGGACTTCCGCGGTTTTGATACCTTCGGCGAGATCGCCGTGTTCGGTATCGCCGCACTGGTGGTGCATGCGCTGCTGCGGCGCACCCGGATGGCACCGGAGCAGATCATGCCCGGCCCGCCGCTGCAGCTGCCGGTACCGGCCGACCTGGCCCAGATCATGTTCCCGCTGACCCTGACCGTGTCGATCTTCCTGTTCATGCGCGGCCACAACGCGCCGGGCGGCGGCTTCATCGCCGGCCTGGTGCTGGCGGTACCGCTGCTGATCCAGTACGTGATCCAGGGCACCGCCTCGGTGGAATCGCGCTTTGGCTTTGACTACGTGCGCTGCATCGGCGTGGGCCTGTTGATTGCCATCCTCTCCGGCATGGCGTCGATGCTGTTCGGGGTGCCGTTCCTGACCTCCGGGCATGCCGACCTGGAGCTGCCGCTGATCGGCCATGTCCCGCTGGCCAGCGCGATGGGCTTTGATACCGGCGTCTACCTGGTGGTGTTCGGCGGGGTGATGCTGATCCTGTCGATGATGGGCACGATCAAGCCCTCGCGTACCCATATCGCCCGCCACGGGCAGATCGATCCCACCCGCCGTTCGGCCCGTACCGGGGAGATGCACTGATGGAACTGGCCCTGGCAAGCGCGATCGGCGTACTGGCTGCGATCGGCATCTACCTGTGCCTGCGCGCGCGCAGCTTTGACGTCATCCTCGGCATGACCTTCCTGTCCTATGCCACCAACCTGCTGATCTTCGCCGGTGGCCGCCTGGTCTCTGGCAAGGCCCCGGTGCTGCGTGAGGGCGTTGAAACCAGCGCCGCGAACTACACCGACCCGTTGCCGCAGGCACTGGTGCTGACCGCGATCGTGATTGCCTTTGCGATGACCGCCGTGTCCATCGTGCTGGCGATGCGCAGCCGCGCCGACAACCATTCCGACCATGTCGATGCGCATGAGCCGGACGTGCCCAGCCCGCGCAACCAGGCGGTCAGCGATGCGGAGGAGCAGGCATGAACCACCTGCCGATCCTGCCGATCCTGATCCCGCTGATCGGTGGTGCGCTGTCGCTGTTTGTCGAACACCGCCGGCACGGCCCGGTGGTCCAGCGCAGCGTTGCCTGGGCCGCGATGGCGGCACTGGCCATTGCCGTGGGCCTGCTGGCGGTGCGGACCGCCGATGGCAGCATCAGTGCCTACCTGCTCGGTGACTGGCCGGCCCGCCTCGGCATCGTGCTGGTGGCCGATGCGCTGGCCAGCTGGATGCTGGTCACCACCCTGCTGCTGGCCGCAGGCTGCCTGCTACATGCCTGCGCTGGCTGGGACCGGCGCGCGCCGCATTTCCATGCCCTGTTCCAGTTCCAGCTGGCCGGCATCAACGGCGCCTTCCTGACCGGCGACATCTTCAACCTGTTCGTGTTCTTCGAGGTGATGCTGATCGCCTCCTACGGCCTGCTGCTCTCCGGCGGACGTGGCCTGCGCATGCGCATCGGCCTGCACTACGTGGTGTTCAATGTCAGTGCCTCGACCGTGTTCCTGATCGCGCTGGGCCTGCTCTACGCGGTGGCCGGCTCGCTCAACATGGCCGAGCTGGGGCCGCGCCTGGCCGCCTTGCCGCCCGACCACCAGGCCCTGGCCGGCAGCGCGCTGGCGCTGCTGCTGCTGGTGTTCTGCGCCAAGGCCGCGCTCGGCCCGCTGTACCTGTGGCTGCCGGAGGCCTATACCCGGGCCCCGGCGGCGGTGGCAGCACTGTTTGCGATCATGACCAAGATCGGCCTGTATGCGGTGCTGCGCATTTCCAGCCTGTGGTTCGGTGCGCAGGCCGGCGTGTTTGCCGGCTTTGCCCAGGACGTGCTGCTGTGGGCCGGCATCGCCACGGTGGTGCTTGCCGCCTTCGGCGTGCTCGGCTCCACCCGGCTGCGGATGATGATTTCCTACCTGGTGATCCTGTCGGCGGCGACGCTGTTCATCGCCTTTGCACTGGGCCAGCCAGGCACCCTGGCGGCCGGGCTGTATTACCTGGCGCATTCGAGCTTTGTCGCTGCCGCGCTGTTCCTGGTCGCCGACCTGATCCGGCGCCGGCGTGGCCGCGCCAGCGACCACAAGGACGTGATCGCGCCGCTGCCGGGCAAATCGGTACCCGGGCTGCTGTTCCTGGTTGCCGCCGTCTCCATTGCCGGGCTGCCGCCGCTGTCCGGCTTCCTGGCCAAGGCCGCGCTGCTGGCCGCGGTGCCACCGGCGTGGACCGCCTGGGTCTGGGCCACGATCCTGGGCAGCAGCCTGCTGGTGATCATCGGCCTGACCCGCGCCGGCATCCGCCTGTTCTGGCGCGTGCCCGGTGACGAGGACCACGTGCCGCACCCCAACCCGAGCGCGGCCCCGGCCCGTCCGACCGAGACCGTGGCCACCGTGCTGCTGCTGGCGCTGGGCGTGGGCATGAGCGTGTTTGCCGGCCCGCTGATGCGCCATACCGAGGCCATTGCCACGCAACTGCTCGACCCGGCGCAGTATGTCGAGCAGGTCCGTACCACCCCGACCCAGCTGCGTGCCCCATGAACCGACCGCCCCGCCTGCTGCACCGCATGTTCCCGTCCTGGACGCTGACACTGACCGTGCTGGCCTTCTGGCTGATGCTGGCCGACAGCTTCACTGTCGGGCAGTTCCTGTTCGGCGCCCTGCTGGGCGTGATCATCCCGTTGTTTGCCGCACGCATCGACCGCGAATTTGCCCGTATCGGCAAGCTGCGGGTGATTCCGGGGCTGTTGCTCACCGTGCTCTGGGACATCCTGCTGTGCAACCTGCGCGTGGCCGGCCAGGTGCTGGGCAAGGAAGAGAAGCTGCACTCCGGTTTCATCTGGATGCCGCTGGAGATCAACAACATCCACGGCATTGCCGCGCTGACCAGCATGATCACCCTGACCCCCGGCACGGTGTCGGTGGCGCTGTCCGATGACCGCCGCCACCTGCTGATCCACGTGCTGCACATCGAGGACGAGGCGCAGCTGGTGGCCGATATCAAATCCCGCTACGAAAAGCGTTTGATGGAGCTGTTCCCATGAATGCCGCCCTGATCATCGAAACCACCATCGTGGTCTGCATGCACGCCGTCGGCGTGGCCATGCTGCTGGCGCTGTGGCGCCTGCTGCGCGGCCCCAGCGTTCCCGACCGCATCCTGGCGCTGGATACGCTGTCGGTGACCGCCATTGCACTGCTGATGCTGTTCGGCATGCACCTGGATTCGCCGATCTACTTCGAGGCCGCACTGGTGCTGGCAATGCTCGGCTTCTGCTCCACCGTCGTACTGTCCAAGTACGTGCTGCGCCGGGACATCGTCGAATGAGCAGCCAGGACCTGTTCAAGCTGCTGCTCTCGGGCCTGCTGCTGTTCGGCACCTTCTTCATCGTCATCGGCGCCTTCGGCCTGGTGAAGCTGGATGACTTCTTCCGCCGCCTGCATGCCCCGACCAAGGCCTCGACCCTGGGCGTGGGCTGCATCCTGGCCGTGTCGGTGAGCTATCACCTGGTGCTGGGCGAGGACCCGCAGCCACGCGAGCTGCTGATCACGGTGTTCCTGTTCATCACCGCACCGGTGAGTGCGCACCTGATGGCCAAGGCCGCGCTGTCGCTGATGCTGGACAAGCGGCCACTGCCGCCGGCTACGGATCCCAACCAGGAACAGTGCACGCTGCCGCCGCCTGCGTCGCACGCGGAGAAGAAGGACCGCTGCTGAGCGGCCGGCTCAGTCCCACTGCAGCTGGCTGGCACGCTCCACCCGCACCTGGGTCTGGTAGTAGTAACTGCCGCTGGGCTGGCCGTCACGGTGGGTGAAGTCAATCCGCACCAGCCGGGCCTGGCCCTGGACCCGGATCAGCCGGCCATGCAACGAGCGTAGCGGCTGCTGGCCCAGACGCTCGGCCAGCTCCTGCTGGGCTTGCGGGGTCAGCGCAATGCTCAGGTTGCGCGGGTTGCGGTAATCGCGTTCGGAGTTCAGGTACAGCTGGCCGCGATCACTGCCACTGGCACGCACGGTCAGCGCGAATACCCCGTCTACACCACGGCCCGGGCCGGCAGCGGCGGCCAGCATCACCGCCATCGACGGATCCAGCCAGCGCTCCGGCGTGGCAGGACGCGAAGGCACCATGCAACCGGCCAGCACCAGCAGCGAGCCCAGCAGCAACCCGCGCGGCAGGTAGGTTCCCTGTGTCATCACCATCACTCCATTGAGAAACCGCACATTGCAGCCGATCCCGCCGCGGACGGTCAAGCCGGCCGTGGCGGCGTACAGCGGCCCTGCCCGCACAGGCAGGGCTGGTAGTGCCCCGGGGTTCTTGCTCAGTCCGGCTGGAATGCCGCCTGCAGGCCCTGCCAGCAGGCCTGGTAACCGCGCTGGCGGTGCGGCGCGGCCAGCGCCTGGGCGCTGGGCCGGATCACGGCGCGGCTTTCGAACATGAAGGCCATGGTGTCGGTGATCACATCCGGCCGCGAGAGGTCGGCATGGCTGGCCTTGTCGAAGGTCGCCGCATCCGGGCCGTGGCCGCTCATGCAGTTGTGCAGCGAGCTGCCGCCGGGCACGAAGCCCTCGGCCTTGGCGTCGTAGGCACCGTGGATCAGGCCCATGAACTCGCTGGCGATGTTGCGGTGGAACCACGGCGGCCGGAAGGTGTCCTGGGCCACCAGCCAGCGCGGCGGGAAGATCGCAAAATCGATGTTGCTGGTGCCGGGGGTATCACTGGGCGAATGCAGCACCAGGAAGATCGACGGATCCGGATGGTCGAAGCTGATCGAGCCGATCGTGTTGAAGCGGCGCAGGTCATAGCGGTACGGGGCATAGTTGCCATGCCAGCCGACCACGTCCAGCGGGCTGTGGCCGATGTCGGCGCGCCACAGCGCACCGTCGAACTTGGCCACCAGCTCGAAATCGCCCTCGCGCTGTTCGAAGGCGGCCTGCGGGGTTTCGAAGTCACGCGGGTTGGCCAGGCCGTTGGCGCCGATCGGGCCCAGGTCGGGCAGCTTGAACAGCGCGCCGAAGTTCTCGCAGACATAACCGCGTACCGGGCCATCGGGCAGGGTCACGGCAAAGCGCACCCCGCGCGGGATCACCGCAATCTGCTGCGGCTCGACCTCCAGCACACCCAGCTCGGTGGCCAGCACCAGCCGGCCGGCCTGCGGCACGATCAGCATCTCGGCATCGGCGTTGTAGAAGTAACGGCCGGCCATGTCGGCACTGGCCGCATACAGGTGGATACCCAGCCCGGTGCTGGCCTGGGGCCCGCCATTGCCGCCCATGGTGTACAGGCCATCGATGAAATCCACCCCGGGCGCAGCTTCCGGCAGCGGGTCCCAGCGCAGCTGGTCCGGTGGTGCCGGGCTGGCAAAGTCGTTGTGGAAACGCGGCTGCGCCAGCGGGCTGAAGGCGCCGTGCAGCACCGCCGGGCGGATGCGGTACAGCCAGCTGCGGCGGTTGGCGCCGCGCGGGGCGGTGAACGCACTGCCGGTCAGCTGCTCGGCATACAGGCCATGGGCCACCTTCTGCGGTGAGTTGCGCCCGACCGGCAAGGTGCCGGCCACGGCCTCGGTGGCGAATTCGTTGCCAAATCCGGTCATGTAGCCGGTGTGCGGGTGTGCCATGGCGAAACTCACTGAAGAAGGGCCCGAGGGCGTGGATCAGCCGGCCGTGTTGGCCGGCTCCACCTGCAGCCCCAGCTGGCCGGCCAGGGACAGGATGCGCGGCGTGTCGGCGCGACGGACGATGAAGGTGTAGAGGTTGTCGTCGAAGAAATTGCCCCACTCCAGCAGCTGGTACGGCGTGGGACGCGCGGCCAGCTCGGCATCCAGCCACTGGAAGTACGCCCCCAGCGACATGTCCGCCTGCGGCAACGGCGCCAGCGGCGCAGCGAACTGCTCGCTGATTTCCTCGTGCAGCTGTTCCGGCTGCTGGCCCATGGCGAAGTAATCGCCCAGCTCGGCCAGCACGGCGAACTGCATGTACTCGGCCTGGCTGTCGCCCTCGATCCAGTCCAGCTCCGGGTCCATCGGCGCGGCGGTGATGCGCGACACACAGTCGGCCAGTGCCTCACCCTGCAGGTCATCGCAGGTCAGCAGGGTGATCAGTTCGCTCAGCATGGCGGGGTACTCGGTCAGCAGGTGGGAATACCCACGTTACAGCACGCCGCGGCGCATCTGGTCGCGTTCGATCGATTCGAACAGGGCCTGGAAGTTGCCTTCGCCGAACCCTTCATTGCCCTTGCGCTGGATGATCTCGAAGAAGATCGGCCCGAACGCGTTCTGGGTGAAGATCTGCAGCAGCTTGCGCTGCTTGGTCTCCGGGTCGGCATCGATCAGGATCGCATTGCGGCGCAGCCGCGCCACGTCCTCGCCATGGCCGGGCACGCGCACGTCGATCACGTCGAAATAGGTCTCCGGGGTATCCAGGAAGGCCACCCCGGCTGCGCGCATCGCCTCGACGCTGGCATAGATGTCGTTGGTGAACAGGGCGATGTGCTGGATGCCCTCGCCGTTGTAGGCGCGCAGGTATTCGTTGATCTGGCTCTTCTCGTCGGAGGACTCGTTGAGCGGGATGCGCACGATGCCGTCCGGCGCGGTCATCGCCTTGGACAGCAGGCCGGTCTTGGCACCCTTGATGTCGAAATAGCGGATCTCGCGGAAGTTGAACAGCTTCTCGTAGTAGTCCGACCACTTGGCCATGTTGCCCAGGAACAGGTTGTGGGTCAGGTGGTCGATGAAGGTCAGGCCGAAACCGACCGGGTGCTGGTCCACGCCCGGCAGCGGCTCGTAGTCGGCGTAGACGTTGTCGCAGCCGTCATCGACCAGGTACAGCATGCAGTCGCCGATGCCCTTGATCACCGGGAAGTCCACCGCGCGGCTGGCCGCTGCCGCACCCAGTTCCTCGCCACCGTTGGCCAGCGCATGCGCCAGCACCTGCGCCGGGGCGGTGGCAAAGCGGATCGCAAACCCGCAGGCCGAAGGGCCATGGGCGGCGGCGAAATCAGCGGCAAAGCCACTGGTTTCCTCGTTGAGCAGGAAGTTGATCGTGCCCTGCCGGAACAGCGTGATCGGCCGCTGGCGGTGGCGGGCAATGGCGGTGAAACCGAGGCTGCGCAGGTACTGCGCCATGGCCTGGGCATGCCCGGCCGGGGCAGCGAATTCGACGAATTCAAAGCCATTGATGCCCATCGGGTTGTCAAAGGTAGTGACAACCATCCCCGGATCGGGCGAGGTGTGGGAAAGTACGTTGTGCATGGATTGCCTCCGCTGTGCCACCCCGTCACCGTGACGGCAACCGGGGGCAATGACATGGATCCCCGTAGGGTTGACGAGGTTATAGTTACACATGAAACCACCAGCAAGGTGCACTGCAGCATGAGCAACCACGAATCCAGCGCCCCGTCCCGCGTGTTGTTGGACCTGGAGCAGTTTTTGCCCTTCCGCCTGAGCGTGCTGTCCAACCGGATCAGTGCCAACATCGCGCGCCTGTATGGCGAGCGCTACGGCCTGGCGATTCCCGAATGGCGCGTGATCACCATCCTGGCGCTGTACCCGGGCTCATCGGCCAGCGAGGTCTCCGATCACTCGGCGATGGACAAGGTGGCCGTCTCGCGCGCGGTGGCGCGCCTGCTGGAGCGGGGCTTCATCAAACGCGAGACCCACGGCGATGACCGCCGCCGCTCGGTGCTGGCGTTGTCGGCGGCCGGCTACGAGGTGTACGAGACCATCGCGCCGATGGTGCTGGAGATGGAACGCCGGCTGATGAGCGTGCTCAGCGAGGAAGAGGAAGCGCTGCTGGAGACCCTGGTGCTGCGCCTGGGCGAACACGGCGTGCCGCGGATGCCGCCGCAGGAATGAGTAGAGCCGGCCCTGATGGCCGGCTCAGTTCACATCCCGCTGGCGGGCGACCACCCAGGGCACCGCCAGCGCGGCCACCGCGCCACCGGCAAAGCCGAGGATCGCCGCCACCGCCGCCGCCTCGATCGCGCGTGGCAGGGCCAGCATCGCCACCACCAGCAGCAACAGCGGCAGGCCGATGAAGCTGGACAGGAAAAACCGCCAGCGCGGCAACCAGTTGCGCATCTGCAGCAGGTTGGTGCTGACCCAGCGCATGCCCTGCGCCTGGCGCGTGAGCCGGTGCGACAGGCCGAGCAGATCCACTTCCGGCACGCCCTTGCCGCGGCATTCGGCCAGCGCCTGGGCCACCGCTTCCACCGGGGGCCAGTTCTCCGGCCAGGGCTTCGGCTCGGGCACGCCGTAGCCATTGAGCAGCGGCACGCTGAGCCAGTGCGCCTCGAGCCGGCGCAGCTGGCGCTGGCCCAGCACACACCAGACCTGCGCCTGGCCACCGGGGGCGACCGCATACAGGCCGAGCTGGCTCGGCGAGGGATAGGCCAGCGCCGTCACCCGCGCGGCCATGCTGGCTGCCCCCATCTGGCGCAGGAAGCCGACCCGCGACTTGCCCTGGGTCGGCACGCACAGGCCCAGCGGCGAGATCAGGCTGACCTCGGCCTGGTCGGGCTGGCCGGCCAGCGCGCGTTCGTCCGCGCCCAGGCGCGCGGCCAGCGCGCGCGGTCGGGCCACCTGCCGGCGGTCCCAGCGGCTGTCATCGCCCAGGGTGAATTTCAGGTTGACCCGGCCGGCGGCGGTCGGACTCTGGCCCTGGCCGGTCTCCGGAATGAACGGCAGCACCGAATGCACGAACGCGGTCAGGTCGATGCTGCGCCCGTCCAGGCCCAGCCATGAGGCCGGCCACAGGCCATCGAGCTGGCCTTCGCGGACAATCGCATCGATGCGCTGCTTCTGCACCACCAGCCGGGCCACGGCCGTCTGCAGGCGCAGGTTGTCCGGCACGGTCACCGCCGGCAGGCGCCAGGGCCCCCATTGCGGCTCGCCACCGGCTTCTTCCAGCTCCGGCTCGCCGAGCGCCGCATCCTCGGCAGCCGCCGCTGCCGCCGTGCTGCCCACGCTCACCGCATCCGGCGGGGTGTGGTCATCAAGCAGGCTGGCCACTGGCGGCAACGACACGGTCGTCGCTTCGGCGGTCGTCTGGTTGGCAGGTCGGGAATCAGGCATGGGAATTGGTGGCAGCGACGAAGTCGGCCGCTACAACGGCCCTGACAGGAATAGCGGCCGCTGCCGGCCATTCTGAAACGCAGACGGCGCCCCGCAGGACGCCGTCTGCACCACCAGTGATGCGCGCTTACTTCACGCCGTGCATCAGCTTGTTGATCAGCGGTGCGGCCAGGAAGAACAGCACCGCAATCACGATGCCCAGCCAGAACAACTGGTTGAAGGTGGCCGCGTACTGCACCAGCGACGAGCCGGCCTCGCCTTCGCTGCCGCCAGAAGCAATGGCGGCGATGCGCCCGGCCACGAAGTTGGCCATCGCAATGGACAGGAACCAGCCGCCCATGGCCAGGCCGGTTTCACTCGGCTTGGCCAGCTTGGTGACCATGGCCAGGCCGATCGGCGACAGGCACAGCTCACCCATGGTGTGGATCAGGTAGGTCAGGGTCAGCCAGATCCAGGAGATCTTGCCGTCGGCCCCGGCGGTGTGGTTCAGCGCGAACACCAGCACGTAGAAACCCAGCGCCGCACCGACCAGGCCGTAGGAGAACTTGCGCGGGATCGACGGGTTCCAGTCGGCCTTGTCCAGCTTCACCCACAGGGTGGCGAAAATCGGCGCCAGCAGGATGATGAACACCGGGTTGACCGACTGGAACACCTCGAAGGTCGGGGTCCAGCCGAAGATCGACACGTCCGGCATGCGCACGAAATCCTGGGCCAGGAAGTTCAGCGACGAACCGGCCTGCTCGAACAGCGACCAGAACAGGATGTTGGCCACGAACAGGATCAGCATCGCGATGTAGCGGTGCAGCTGCGCCTTGGAGCCGCTGGTGACGCCGCTGTAGATGAAATAGGCCACCAGCGCCAGCATCATCGCGATCAGCAGGCCACCGAGCACGTCGGACTTGCTGAGCAGGAAGAACACCGGCACCACCAGCAGCGCGCTGCCGATCAGCACCTGGAGGATCGGGGCAAAGCCCTTCTTGCCTTCCGGGGCGGTGCCGACATGGCCGAGCCAGCCCTTGACCACCTGGAACACCGCCAGGCCGACGATCATGCCCATCGCCGCGGCAAAGAAGCCCCAGCGGTAGCCGAACTTGCTGCCGATCAGCGAGGCGCAGATCACCGGGGCGATCAGCGCACCGGCATTGATGCCCATGTAGAAGATGGTGAAGCCCGAATCACGGCGGGCATCGCCCGGCGCATACAGCTTGCCGACCATGGTGGAGATGTTCGGCTTGAACAGGCCATTGCCGACCACGATCACCGCCAGGCCAACCATGAAGGTGGTCAGGTCCGGCGCCATCAGCATGAAGCTGCCGGCCGCCATCATTGCGCCACCGAGCATGATCGAACGCTGGTAGCCGAGGATGCGGTCGGCGACGAAGCCGCCGGCGATGCCGGTCATGTAGACCAGCGAGGTGAAGCCGCCGTAGGTCAGCGATGCCTGCTCGCGTGCGGCGGCACCGGACAGGTGGGCAAAGAACGCCGAGGCCACGTGCACCGCCAGCATGGCGCGCATGCCGTAGTACATGAAGCGTTCCCAGAACTCGGTGCCGAACAGGTTCCACAGCGCGCGCGGGTGGCCGAGGAATTCGCCGGGCGGCGGTGGCAGGAAGGTCGGATCGGCAGCGGTGTTGGCCGCGGCCTTGTTCGAAGGCGAACTCATTGGGATGGGGCTCCAGGTGAATGGGAGGCCCGGACTGAAGGTCCGGGCCTGGAAAACGTCAGACGGTTTAACGCTGCAACCCGGTCGGCGTCAAACCGCACGTCGGCCGGCCCCGGGTCAGCCGGCCGGGTAGGCGTAGCTGGCGCCGATGCCCAGCGGGATGCCCAGCCCCCAGAACGCCAGCAGCAGCAAGGTCCACAACAGGCTCAGGGCAATCGAGTACGGCACCATGATCGAGACCAGGGTGCCGATCCCGGCGCCGGTGACATAGCGCTGGCAGAACACCACGATCAGCGGGAAATACGGCATCAGCGGGGTCAGGATGGTGGTCATCGAATCCCCCACGCGGTAGGCGGCTTGGGTCAGGTCCGGCGAGACCCCCAGCTGCATCATCAGCGGCACCATGATCGGCGCCAGCAGCGCCCACTTGGCCGAGGCCGAGCCGATGAACAGGTTGACGATGGCGGTCATCGCGATCAGGCCGATGATGGTCAGCCACATCGGCAGGCCCAGGCCCTTGAGGAAATCCGCGCCTTCCACCGCCATCAGGGTGCCCAGGCCCGAACCGTTGAAGCCGGCCAGGAACTGGGCGATGAAGAAGGCGATGACGATGTAGTAACCCATCCCGGCCATCGACTTGCTCATCGCCGCGATCACGTCGCGGTGGCTCTTGAAGCTGCCGGCGACATAGCCGTAGACCACGCCCGGCAACAGGAAGAACACGAAGATCAGCGCCACGATGGACTGCATCACCGGGGCGGCGGCCACCAGCAGCGGATGGCTGCCTTCCGGCACGGCCTCGGCGGCGGCGCGCCACGGGCTGGCTTCCGGCACCAGGCTGGCGGCAAACAGCAGCGCGGCCACCACCATCGCCCCCAGCGCCCAGCGCAGGCCGCGGGCTTCGCTGGGGTTGAGCGGCTCCATCTTCGGCAGGTCGTCGGTATTGCCATCCACGACCATGGCCTGCAGCCGCGGCTCGACGATGCGGTCGGTGACAAACCAGCCGATGGCCACGATCAGGAAGGTCGAGGCCGTGGTGAAGATCCAGTTGTTGAGCGGGTTGACCACCACCGCCGGGTCCAGGATGTGGGCCGCACTCTGGGTGAAGCCGGCCAGCATCGGGTCCAGCGAGGACGGAATGAACAAGGTGGCCGAAAAACCGCCGGAGACGCCGCAGAACGCGGCGGCGATGCCGGCCAGCGGGTGGCGCCCGGCGGCATAGAAGATGACACCGCCCAGCGGGATCACCAGCACATAGCCGGCGTCCACCGCCACATGCGAAAGCACCGCCACCGCGACCAGGGCCGGGGTCAACAGCGCCTTCGGGGTGACGCCCAGCGCGCGGCGCAGGCCGGCGTTGATGAAGCCGGAGTGCTCGGCCACGCCGAGGCCGAGCATGGCCACCAGCACCACGCCCAGTGGGGCGAAACCGAGGAAGACCTTGACCATGTTGGCCATGAACGCGGTCAGTGAGTCGCCCGAGAGCAGGTTGAGTACCCGGATCGGCTCGCCGCTGCGCGGGTCGATCGCCTCGAAGCTGATGCCCGACAGCACCCAGGACAGGCCCCAGACGGCCAGCATCAGCAGCGCAAACAGGGCCGCCGGGTCCGGCAGACGGTTGCCGGCCTTCTCGATCACGTCGAGAAAACGGGCCATCAGCCCGCGCGGGGCGGGGATCGGAACAGTCATCCGGTCTATTTCCCTTGTAAATCAAAGCAGTGAAAGTGCCATTCATCTGCCAGCAGGGCAAGTGCCAATGTGCGGGCGGTCACTGGTTGGCTTTCCTGCGGCCGCGCTTGCTGTCATATTCATGAATTGTTTATGCGTCAACATTTTGACGATGCCGCCCTTCGGCTCCCGCTCGTTCTTGCCTACCCACTCCAATGACTCAGGGGAAATACTGCATGCGCGTCTCACCGCTCACCGCCGCTGTTGCCGGCATCCTTCTGGCCAGCCAGGCCCACGCCGACGTGGTCATCAGCCAGGTCTATGGCGGTGGCGGCAATACCGGGGCGACGCTGAGGAGTGACTTCATCGAGCTGCACAACAACGGCACCGCCGCGGTCGACCTGAGCGGCTGGACGGTGCAGTACGCCTCGGCCACCGGCACCGGCAGCTGGGCAACCACCGCGCTGGGCGGCAGCATCGCCGCCGGCGGCTACTACCTGATCAAGCAGGCCGACGGCAGCGGCGGCAGCCTGGCCCTGCCCACGCCCGATGCCAGCGGCACCATCGCCATGGCCAGCGCCAATGCCAAGGTTGCCCTGGTCAGCAGCACGGCGGCACTGAGTGGCGCCTGCCCGACTGGCGTAATCGACCTGGTCGGCATCGGCACCGCCAACTGCTTCGAAGGCGGCGCGGCGGCAACGGCGATGAGCAACACGCTGGCGGTGCTGCGTGCCGACAACGGCTGCACCGACAGCAACAACAACGCCAGCGACTTTGCCGCCGGCGCGCCAGCACCGCGCAACAGCGCCAGCCCGGCCGTGGTCTGCGGCGCCGATGGCCAGGTGATCATCGGCGCGGCCAACCTCAGCCAGGCCGAGGGCGACAGCGGCAGCCGCGCCTTCACCTTCACCGTGAACCTGTCCGCACCGGCCCCGGCCGGCGGGGTGAGCTTCGACTATGCCACCCGCGACGGCAGCGCCAGTGCCGGCAGCGACTATGTGGCCAGCAGCGGCAGCGTGACCGTGGCCGAGGGTGAGCGCAGCGCCAGCATCACCGTGCAGGTGATCGGCGATACCGACAGCGAGGCCGATGAAACCTTCTACCTGGACATCAGCAACGTCCAGGGCGCCTTCCCCGGCGCGCTGACCGTCACCGGCACCATTGCCAATGACGACTTCGTGTTCCTGCCGATCAGCGCGATCCAGGGCAGTGGCGAACGCTCGCCGCTGGAAGGCCAGGTGGTGGTCACCCGCGGCGTGGTCACCGGCGTGCGCACGGCCGGCTTCTTCATGCAGACCCCGGACAGCGAGGGCCCGCACCCGGCCGATGCCTCGCGCGGCATCTATGTCTACACCGGTGGCGCCCCGGCCAGCACGATCGTCCCCGGCACCCTGGTCGCGGTGCAGGCCACGGTGATCGAGTACGTGCCAGGCGCCGACCCGCAGCAGCCGCCGCTGACCGAGCTGACCAACCCGACGGTGACCGTGCTGGCCAGCGGCCAGCCGCTGCCGACGCCGGTGGTGCTGACCACCGAGCTGCCCAGCGCGACCGGACCGCTCGACCAGCTGGAGCGTTACGAAGGCATGCGCGTGACCGCACCCAGCCTGACCGTCAACGCCCCCAGCGCCGGTTCGGTCAACGAATCGCAGGCCACCGGCAGCAACAACGGCGTGTTCCATGCCGTGGTCACCGGGGTGCCGCGCTCGTACCGCGAGCCGGGCATCCAGCTGCCGGACAACCTGCCGGCCAGCGCCCCGGCCAATGTGCCGCGCTGGGATACCAACCCCGAACTGCTGGCCGTCAGCAGTGGCGCAATCGGCGCGACCCGGCTGGAGGTGGCCTCCAACTGCCACGTGCTGGAAGTGACCGGCCCGCTGGACTACACCTTCCGCCGCTACACCCTGTACCCGGAAGTGACCCCGCAGGTGCAGTGCGACGGCCATGACCAGCCGCGCGCGGCCGCGCTGCCGCAGGCTGACGAGATCAATGTCGCCACCTACAACCTGCAGCGCTTCTTCGACGATGTGAACGACCCGGCGGTCGGTGAGCCAGTGCTGACCAGCGCCGCCTACGACAAGCGCCTGAACAAGGCCTCGCTGGGCATCCGCAACTACCTGCACTTCCCTGACATCCTCGGTGCGGTCGAAGTGGAGAGCCTGAGCGTGCTGACCACCCTGGCCAACCGCATCAATGCCGATGCGGTGGCCAACGGCCAGCCCGACCCGCAGTACGTGGCCTACCTGATGGAAGGCAACGACGTCGGCGGCATCGATGTCGGCTTCCTGGTCAAGACCGCCGAAGTCGCCGCCGGGGTGCCGCGGGTGCAGGTCGGCCTGGTCGAGCAGCACGGCAAGAACACCCAGTGGACCCAGCCGGACGGTACCAGCAGCCTGCTCAACGACCGTCCGCCGCTGTCGCTGGAGGCGGTGGTGAACTTTGCCGATGGCCGCCAGTTCCCACTCACCGCGATCGTGGTCCACCAGCGCTCGCTCAATGGCAATGAAACCGACGATGCCGCCGGTGCCCGCGTCCGTGCCAAGCGCCAGGCCCAGGCGGTGTTCCTGGCCGAGCTGCTGCAGGCCCGGCAGAGCGCCGACCCGGCCGAGCGCGTGCTGGTGATGGGCGACTTCAACGCCTTCGAGTTCAACGATGGCTATGTCGATGCGCTGGGCACGATCACCGGCCAGCCCGCCGCCGATGATGAAACCATCGTCACTGGCGATGGCATCGACCTGGTCAACCCTGACTACCAGACCCTGACCTGGCTGCTGCCGCCGGAATCGAGCTACAGCTACACCTTTGACGGGGTGGTGCAGTCGCTGGACCACGTGGTGGCCAGCAGCTCGCTGCTCACTGCCAGCGATGTCGGCAACCTGCGCGTCAGCCATGCACGGATCAATGCCGACTTCCCGGAAACCGCCCGCAACAGCGGCGACACCCCGACCCGCCTGGCCGACCATGACCCGACCCTGGTGCTGATCCAGCTGCAGATGCAGCAGTTCGCCGACCTCGGCGTGGCCGCCAATGCCGACCAGTACCGCGTGGAAGCCGGGCAGACGCTGCGCTACACCAGCACGGTAAGCAACAACGGCCCGGCCGCGGCGTCCCAGCCGGCCGTGGCACTGGTGTTCGATGCGGTGGTCTCGCCGCTGATGTCCGGCGTGCCGGCGGGCTGGAACTGCGGCGCCCCGGTGGTGACCACCACCACCACGGTGACCTGCAGCATCGACACCCTGGCCGCCAGCGCCAGTGCCACCTTCACCACCGAGGTGGTCACCGACGCCAGCCTGGTCGGTGCGCCGCTGAAGCTGGCGGTGGCTGCACAGTCGCAGACCAGCGACCCGCAGCCGGGCAACAACAGCACCGAGGTCGAGGTGGAAGTCACCCCGGCGGTGGTGCCGGCCGCTGATCTGGCGGTCAGCTTCAACGGCCCGGCCAGCGTTCCGGCCACCGGCCTGACCACCCAGGTCGCGGCCAGCGTCAGCAACCTCGGCCAGCTGGCGGCCGTCAACCCGGTGCTGCTGGTCACCGGCAACACCCTGACCGCCACCTCCTCGGTGGCGGCACCGGCCGGCTGGTCGTGCAGCAAGACCACCAATGGCAACCGCCAGGCCAGCTTCCGCTGCACCACGGCCAGCCTGGCGGCCGGTGCCACGGCCGGCTTCACGGTCAAGGCCAACACCCGCCCGGTACCGGCCAGTGGCCAGCTGCAGCTGCAGGGCGTGGTCTCCAGCGCCAGCGCCGATGCCGATCCGGACAACAACACCGGCAGCTACAGTGCCGGCTACTGATTCCCTGTTTTCCCTGTAAAAACAACGGGCGCGGCCAGCTGGTCGCGCCCGTTTGCGTCCGTACGGTGTCCAATTGCTGCAGCGCAAGCGGGCTTTTGGATGCAATTTGCCTAGGATGTCATTTCAATTGAAACCATCTGTAGGGATGTCGCAGCAATGACGGTTTCCGCCGAATATCAGATCCACCACCTGCAATACCTGGACAACGACGGTCAGTTGCTGCGCAACGACCTGCCCGAGAACCTGCGCGACCCGGCGGCCCTGGTGCCGTACTTCAAGCAGATGCTGATGACCCGGCTGTTCGATGCCAAGGCCGTGGCCCTGCAGCGCACCGGCAAGCTGGGCACCTACGCCTCCTGCCTGGGCCATGAAGCCGCCCACGTCGGCATCGGCGCGGTGATGCGCCGCGGCGATGTGTTTGCGCCGAGCTACCGCGAATACGGCGCGATGCTGGTGCGCGGGGTGCGCATCCGCGACGTGCTGCTGTACTGGGGCGGCGACGAGCGCGGCAGCGACTATGACCGCAACAGCGATGCGGCCAGGGATTTCCCGATCTGCGTACCGATCTCCACCCAGTGCCTGCATGCGGCCGGTTCGGCGCTGGCGTTCAAGCTGCGCAAGCAGCAACAGATCGCGGTGGCAGTGTGCGGTGACGGCGGCAGCTCCAAGACCGACTTCTACGCCGCAGTGAACTCGGCCGGCGCCTACAAGCTGCCGCTGATCCTGTGCGTGGTCAACAACGGCTGGGCGATCAGCGTGCCGCGCAGTGCCCAGACCGGCGCACAGACCTTGGCCCAGAAGGGCCTGGCCGGCGGCCTGCACTGCCTGCAGGTGGACGGCAACGACCTGCTGGCGGTGATGGTGGCCATGCAGCAGGCGCGCGAGCGCGCCCTGGCCGGCGACGGCGGCACCGTGCTGGAACTGCTGACCTACCGCCTGTCCGACCACACCACCGCCGATGACGCGCGCCGCTACCGCGACAGCGCCGAAGTCACCGATGCCTGGACGCGCGAGCCGATGCTGCGCCTGCGCGCCTACCTGACCCGCGCCGGGGTCTGGAACGAGCAGCTGGAAAACGAGTGGAACGCCGAGTGCGCCAAGCGCGTGGACGAAGAGGTCAACGCCTACCTGGCCACCCCGGTGCCGCCGGTGGAAGCGATGTTTGATTACCTCTACGCCGATCCGCCGCCGGAACTGCTGGCCCAGCGTGCGGCCGCCATCGCGCTGGAGAACCGCCATGGATGATCTGCGCCAGGTCTGCACCCCGAGCCCCTCAGCCAGTACCGACACTTCCAGCACCAGCCAGCAGCACGAGGCCGCGATGACCGCCCAGCCCATCACCCTGATTGAAGCGATCACCCAGGCCCTGGCCTGGGAAATGGCCCATGACCCCAGCGTGCTGGTGCTCGGCGAGGACGTCGGCGTCAACGGCGGTGTGTTCCGCGCCACCGCCGGCCTGCAGCAGCGCTTCGGTGCCGAGCGCGTGCTCGATACCCCGCTGGATGAAACCACCATCGCCGGCCTGACCGTCGGCCTGGCCGTGCAGGGCATGAAGCCGGTGGCCGAAGCCCAGTTCGACGGCTTCGTCTACCCGATGCTGGACCACCTGATCTGCCATGCGGCGCGCTTCCGCAACCGTACCCGTGGCCGCCTGACCTGTCCGATGGTGCTGCGCGTGCCGTGGGGCGGTGGCATCCGCGCCCCGGAACACCACAGCGAGGCCAACGAGGCGATGTTCACCAACGTGCCCGGCCTGCGCGTGGTGATGCCGTCCAGCCCGCAGCGCGCCTACGGCATGCTGCTGGCCGCCATCCGCGAGCCGGACCCGGTGATCTATTTCGAACCCAAGCGCATCTACCGCCAGTACAAGGAACTGGTGGTCGATGACGGCGAAGCGCTGCCGCTGGATGTGTGCTTCGTGCTGCGCGAGGGTACCGACGTGACCCTGGTGGCCTGGGGTGCCCAGGTCAAGGAAGCGCTGGAAGCAGCCGACGCGCTGGCCGGCGAAGGCATCAGCGCCGAGGTCATCGACGTGGCCACGCTGCGTCCGCTGGACTTTGACACCATCGCCGAGTCGGTCGCCCGTACCGGCCGCTGCGTGGTCATCCAGGAAGCGCCGCGTACCGCCGGCTTCGGTGCCGAAATCGCCGCCCGCCTGGCCGAAAGCTCGCTGTACGACCTGCTCTCGCCGGTCGAGCGCGTCACCGGCTATGACACCCATATCCCGCTGTTCCGCCTGGAAATGAAGTACCTGCCCAGCGTCGAGCGCATCGTCGCTGCGGCCAAGCGCACCCTGGCCAACGGCTGATCCAACACCCGGCCGGCGGCGTGCCTGCGCCGCCGGCCTCTGCCTTTAGAGAAACCTGCATGAGCGCAACAAAGAGCTTCCACCTGCCCGACCTGGGCGAAGGCCTGCCCGATGCCACCATCGTGGAGTGGTTCGTCAAAGTCGGTGATGTGATCAAGCTGGACGAACCGCTGGTGTCGATGGAAACCGCCAAGGCGGTGGTCGAGGTGCCGTCCCCGGTCTCGGGCAAGGTGCTGCGCCTGGCCGGCGCGGCCGGCGACATCGTGATCACCGGCCACGAGCTGGCCGCCTTTGAAATCGACCCGTCGCTGCCGCAGCGCGCCGAGGGCCAGGATACCGGCCACCACCACGGCCATGCGCCGGCGCCCGCTCCGGCTCCCGCCACCCCGCCGCCGGTCCCGGCGGCTGCCAGCAGCGAGCGTGCCGATGAAGGCACCGTGGTCGGGGCGATGGTCTCCTCCAATGCCGTGCACACCGAGGCGGCCATTGCCGTCGGTGGGGTCAAGGCGGTGCCGGCGGTGCGTGCGATGGCACGCAAGCTCGGTGTCGACCTGGCCCGGGTACGCGCCAGCGGCGCCGATGGCGCGGTGACCATGAACGATGTCAAGCAGGCCGCTGCCGATGGCAGCGCGCGTGCCGGCGCTGCCGCTCCGGTGGCACGCGCCGCCGCCCAGCCGGTGGCTGCCGTGGCCGCCGCAGCGGTCAGCAGCGGCGATCGCACCACGCTGTCGGCGGCCGGCAAGCCGATGCGCACCACCCCGCCAGGCAGTGGCAGCTTCGGCCAGCCCGAGCCGCTGAAGGGCGTGCGCCGCAACATGGCCCGGGTGATGGCCGATGCCCATGCCCAGGTGGTGCCGACCACGCTCAATGACGATGCCGACATCCATGCCTGGCTGCCGGGCAACGATGTCACCGCCCGCCTGGTGCGCGCGATCGTCGCCGGCTGCCAGGCGGTGCCGGCAATGAATGCCTGGTTCGATGGCGCCAACCTGACCCGCACCCTGCACCGCCAGGTCGATATCGGCATCGCGGTTGATACCGAGGACGGCCTGTTCGTGCCGGCCCTGCGCAATGCCGACATGCTCGATGCCCGCGGCGTGCGTGAGGCCATCAAGCGCCTGCGCCAGCAGGTGGAAGAGCGCACCATCGCCGCCAGCGAGCTGAGCGGGCACACCATCTCGCTGTCCAACTTCGGCATGTTCGCCGGCCGCTATGCCACCCCGGTGGTGGTGCCGCCGAGCGTGGCCATCGTCGGCGCCGGCCGTGCCCGCTTCCAGGTGGTGCCGGTGATGGGCGGGATCGAGACCCACAAGGTGATCCCGCTGTCGGTGACCTTCGACCACCGCGCCTGCACCGGTGGCGAGGCGGCGCGCTTCCTGCGCGTGCTGCTCGACGACCTGGCCCTGGCCCAGTAATGGCCACGCTGGCCGGCAGTCCCTTGCCGGCCAGCTTTTTCCTGGCGTGCCGCGGCCAGGCGCGGTCGATCCGCACAGCCGGCACCGCCTGTACGACAATCACCGCTCCTGTTGCCACGAGCCGTGACCGATGTCCGACCTGCCGCCCCTGCCCGCACTGCCGCCGGGCCGCTACCGCCACTACAAGGGCCAGCCCTACCAGGTCATCGACCTGTGCCGGCACAGCGAGACCCAGGAAGTGCTGGTGCTGTACCGCCAGCTCTACGGCGATGGCGCGCTGTGGGTGCGCCCGTATGCGATGTTCGTGCAGAACGTGCTGGTCGACGGCCAGCAACGGCCACGCTTTGCACCGGAACCTGCCGACACCTGATACTGGCCTGCATCACCTGTGTGCAGGGACGGCATGATGCGCAGCACCCGTTTGTGGATTGCCCTGACCGCAGCCAGCTGGCTGTTCACCGTGTTCCTGCTGCCGGGCTGGCTCCGTCCTGATTACCACCCGCTGTCACAGTACATCAGCGAACTCGGTGCCACCGGCGCGCCGCATGCCGGCTGGGTCAACTGGGCCGGCTACCTGCCCTCGGGTCTGTTCTTTGCCATCGCCCTGGCCAGCTTCTGGCGCCACTGGCGCCCACGCGGGGTGCAGGCCGCCGGTCTGGCCCTGCTGTTCTGCGAACCGCTGGCGTGGATCGGCTCGGCCATCTTCCCGTGCGACCTGGGCTGCCCGGCCCAAGGCAGCCTGGCCCAGAACCTGCACAACGTGCTGGCGCTGTTCACCTACACCGGCACCGCGCTGGGGGTGGCCCTGCTGGCCTGCGCACCGGGCCTGCGCCTGTGGCAACGCGCCGGCTGGCTGCTGCTGGTGGTGCTGTGGCTGGGCCTGTTCGTGGCGATGCTGGCACCGGAGCTGGCCAGCCTGCGCGGCCTGATGCAGCGCCTGGGCGAAGCGCTGATGTACGGGACGCAGGCGGTGGTGGGCTGGGTACTGGTCGCCCGCCGGCCTCCGGCCCTGCCCCCAGCGCACTGACAGACGGCGATAATCGAGCGTCCTTCCTGCTGCGAGTCCTGCGATGAACCCGTCTTCCCTGATTGGCCAGCGTGCACTGGTGGCTGGCGGCAGCCGTGGCATTGGCTTCGGGATTGCCCTTGGCCTGGCGCGTGCCGGCGCGCAGGTGGCGGTCTGCGCCCGTGGCCAGCAGGGTCTGGACCAGGCCGCCGCGCAGTGTGCCGACGAAGGGCTGGCGCTGCACACCAGCCGCTGTGACCTGGCCGATGCAGCGCAGCTGGCTGCTTGGGTCGAACAGGCGGCGCAGGCGCTGGGCGGGATCGATATCCTGGTCAACAACGCTTCCGGCTTTGGTGGCGGCGACAGCGAGGCCGGCTGGGAGGCCAGCCTGCAGGTGGACCTGATGGCCGCGGTACGCGCCAGCCGCGCCGCCCTGCCCTGGCTGCGCCGCAGCCCGGCCGGCTGCATCCTCAATGTCAGCTCGATCAATGGCCTGGTGCCGACCCCGCGCACACTGGCCTATTCCACCGCCAAGGCCGCGGTGAACTACTACACCGGCGCGCTGGCCACCGAGCTGGCGCCGGAGCGGATCCGGGTCAACGCACTGGCGCCGGGCTCGATCGAGTTCCCGGGCGGGCGCTGGGCCGAACGCCGCGAACAGGACCCGGCGCTGTACCAGCGCATCCGCGCCAGCATTCCGTTCGGTGATTTCGGCCAGGTCGATGCGGTGGCCGAGGCCGCGCTGTTCCTGTGCAGCCCGGCGGCGCGCTGGATCACCGGCCAGGTGCTGGCGGTGGACGGCGGGCAGTCGCTGCCGGGCTGAGCCGCTCGCCCGCTGCCGGGCTCAGGCCAGTGCGGCCGCGCCGATCACGCTCTCGCCCGCTGGCGCGGCCAGCGCCGCCGCGACCATTGCCGCGGCGATGTTGCCGGCCGGGTTGATCCGCCACGCCCGCGGCAGCAGCGGCCCGAGCGCACGCAGCAGCACGCCAGCGGCATGTTCGGCCGGGCGCCGCTGCGCGCGCTGCCCGCCAATCAGGCCCGGGCGGACCAGCACCAGCGACGGCCAGCCCTGGGCGCGCAGCCCGGCTTCGGCCTGGCCCTTGGTGCGGTTGTAGGCCAACGGCGAGCGCGCATCGGCCCCGGTGGCCGAGTTGAACACACAGCAAGCGGTACCGGCCGCGCGCGCCAGCGCGGCGGCGGCGAGCACGTAATCACGGTCCACCTGCACGAAAGCCTCCAGCGATCCGGCCTGCTTGCGGGTGGTCCCCAGGCAGCAGATCAGCGCATCGGCCTGCCACCACGGCGCGGCGGCCGGCAGCGCGGCGTAGTCGATGCGCGGGTTGTGCAGGCGCGGATCGGCCACGCCCAGCGGGCGTCGGGTCGGTGCGTTGACCCGGGCCACCCGCGGGTCGGCCAGCAGCCGGGACAGCACCTGCGCCCCGACCAGGCCGGTGGCACCGAGCAGCAGCACCTGGCGGCCGGCAGGCTCAGTCATCCAGGCCGTCAAAATCGGTTTCGGTACCGAAACCATCGGCCTCGGTATCACCGGCCACACGCGCCGGACGGACACCGGGCTTGCGCTCGATCTGGACGAAGAACTGGTTGCCGCCCTCCGCCACCAGCGCATCCACGCGGCGGATCAGCTCGGCCGGGAAAATCACCTCGGCGCTGGCCTCGTCCGTGCCGAAGCGGGTATCGAAATCCCAGAAATCCGCACCCTTGGGCAGTTCCTTGCGGCGCTCGCGGCGGATGTACTTGCGGATGTCGTGCTTGCTGGCCTCGACCAGACGGTCACGGTTCTTGCCCTCGATATCGAGGCGGTAGGTACGGCGCATGGGGTGTCTCGCTACAGTTGTGGCGTGCATTGTGACCGTTCCCGCCGCTACGTGCTGGGCCAGGCTGTGCTCAAGCTGGCCGGCACGCAGCCGCTAATCCGGTAGACCCCCTTTCAGTCCCCGTTGCCAGACCGGCTCGCATGCCCGAACAGCGCTCCCCATCGCCCAACCGCTGGAATGGCATCCCTGGCCTGTTCCGCAGCCGGACCAACAGCGCCCCGGCAGCTCCGGTGCCGGTGAAGGTACCAGTGGCGGACGCAGCGCCGGCCGCCAGCCGGGAGATGCTCGAGCGCCGGTTTGCCGGGCTCAACCAGCCCGACGACCTGCTGGCGGCATTTGCCGATGGCCTGGCCGGGCTCGGCGGCGAACTGGCCGACATGGGCCTGCGGCTGCAGGCGGCCTGCGCCGAAACCGACTGGAGCCGTGCCGCCCGGCTGCTGCGCCAGCTGCTGGACAAGTACATCCGCACCATCGAACACAGCAGCGGCATTGGCGATATCCGCAGCAGCAGCGAACGCCTGCGCGACCTCAGCGTCAGCCTGCTGGACAACATGGCGCTGAGCCTGCAGCCGGCCAGCCTGGCCGAACAGGCCGAGCTGCTGGCCGATGGCCTGCGCCAATGGCAGCCGGGGCTGGCACTGGAACCGCTGGAGCAGGAACTGCGCCTGCTCGACCAGCAGCTGCAATACAGCGGGCACGCGGCACAGGAGCAACGCACCCTGCTGCTGTCGCTGTTTGCGCTGCTTCTGGACAACATCAGCCAGCTGCTCAGCCCGGAGAGCTGGCTGTATGCCGAGCTGCAGCAGGTGATGCCGCTGCTGGACTGCCCCAATGACGCCGCCGGCCTGCAGCAGGTACTGCAGTCGCTGCGCCAGGCCAGCTACCGCCAGAGCCTGTTGCAGCAGGGGCTGGAGCAGACCGCCAGCGGCCTGGAACACTTCACCCCACGCCTGGCCGGCTGCTGGACGGAATTTGCCACCAGCGCGGCCGGCAGCCAGTACCTGGACCGGGTGCGCGCCTTGCCGCTGGCACTGAGCCAGGCACGCAACGGCCATGAGCTGGTGAACCTGCTCAATACCCTGGTCGCCGACACCGTGCAGCTGCAGCAGCAGTTCACCGCCCTGCGGGCCCAGCAGGCACAGACCCAGCACGCGCTGGAGCAGGCCCAGGCACGCCTGCGCCAGCTGCAGGCCGACCGGCAACAGCCAGCCGCCAGCCGTGATCCACTGACCGGGCTGGCAGCGGCCAGCTGCCTGGAGGCGCTGATTGCCGACTGCCTGGCCAGGCTGCCCACCCTCAACCTCGGGCTGCTGGCGATCACCGACTTTTCCAGCCTACGGCGGCAACACGGGCGCCAGGCCAGTGGCGAGCAGCAGAAGCAGCTGGTGCAGGCCCTGTCGCCGTTGCTGCATGGCGATGAGCCCTTGCTGCGCCTGCCTGAAGGGCTGTTTGTGGTGTTGCTGCCCGGTGCCTCGCTGCTGGCCGCCCATGACCGCCTGGCCAGCCTGCTGCGCGGACTTGCCGCACAGCCGCTGCTGCCCGCGCTGCGCACCAGTGTGATGGCCTGGGATCCCACGCTGTCGCTGGACCAGCACCTGGACCGGCTGGAAGCCGCCCTGCCGGCCGATGACCACGGCGCACGGGTCGGGGTGGTCTAGCCCGGGCCGCGATCAGTCTGCTGCCGGCGCACCGCGCAGACGCTTGAAGCCATTGACCACGCCCAGCACCAGCGCCCCGACCAGCACCCCGACCACCAGGCTGGCCAGCGCATTGCCGGCACTGGCCGCCAGCCCCTGGCTGGGCAGCACGTCCGCCACGGCGTGATGTACCGCCGGCACGTTGTGCACGACGATGCCGCCGCCGACCAGGAACATCGCCAGCGTGCCCACCACCGACAGGGTCTTCATCAGCCACGGGGCCAGCGCGATCAGGCCACGGCCCAGTGGCGCGGCCAGCCCGCCCTTGCCGTTGAGCCACAGCCCGAGGTCATCGATCTTGACGATGCCGCCGACCAGGCCGTAGACAAACACGGTCATCCCCACCGCGATCGTCGCCAGCGCCAGCACCTGCTGGCCAAAGCTGACCGCCGCAACCACGCCCAGGGTCAGCACGATCACCTCGGCCGACAGGATGAAGTCGGTGCGGATCGCGCCCTTGACCTTCTCCTTCTCCAGCGCCATCACGTCGATCTCGCTGTTGCGCATCGCCTCCAGCCGCAGCTGGCGCTGCATCTGCTCGTCCTCGTCCTGGGCGTGGAAGAAGTGGTGGACCAGCTTTTCCACGCCTTCAAAACACAGGAAGCTGCCGCCGATCAGCATCAGCGTGACGATGATCGGCACCGCCACGCCGCGGCTGCGCAGCCACACTTCCAGCGCACTGATGGCCAGTGCCGCCGGCACCAGGATCGCCTTGTTGACCAGCGAGCCCTTGGCCACCGCCCAGATCACCGGCAGCTCGCGCGCGGCGCTGACCCCGGTGACCTGCTGCGCATTCAAGGCCAGGTCATCGCCCAGCACCCCGGCGGTCTTCTTGGCCGCCAGCTTGGTCAATGCCGCCACGTCGTCAAGCAGGGTCGCAATATCATCAATCAGCACAAACAGGCTGGCACCGGCCATACGGGTTCACATCGCTGGGTAGGAAGCAGCCATTGTGCCGATTGATTCATGTTTTGACATGCACATTCACCCGACGCCGACCGGCCGCTGGCAACACTGCGCGCCACCCCCGTCCTCCGGAGCATGGCCTTGCCCTTGCCGACCGCCGCCCCACCCGCCCCCATCGACGGCATGCTGCGCCGTCGGCAGATCCTGCAGCTGCTGCTGCGTTACCGCCATTGCGGTGTGTTTTCCGGTTTCCAGCACGATCCCGGCCTGGTGGTGCCGCCGGCCAGTACCGAGGCCGACAGCCCGGCCCGGTTCGTCAGCGATCTGGAAGCGCTGGGGGTGACGTTTGTCAAACTCGGGCAACTGCTTTCCACCCGCCCTGACATGATCCGGCCGGACTACCTGGCGGCACTGGAACGGATGCAGGAAAAAGTCGCGCCGGTACCGGTGCAAGACATCCAGCAGGTGATCGAGGCCGAACTGGGCGCGCCGATCGGCAAGCTGTTTTCCAGCTTTGATCCGCAGCCGCTGGGCTGTGCCTCCATTGCCCAGGTCCACCGTGCGGTGCTGCGTGACGGCCGCGAAGTGGCGGTGAAAGTCCAAAAGCCCGAGGTCGCTGCCCAGCTGCATTCGGACCTGCGCGTGCTGCGCAGTTTTGCCGCCGCGGCCGACCGCTTCACCCGGGTCGGCCGCCGCGTGCGCCTGAGTGACTGGCTGGCCGAATTCGCACGCACCCTGCAGATGGAACTGGATTACGAGACCGAAGCCGGCAACCTGCAGCGCTTTGGCAACCATCTGGCACCGTACCCGGCGCTGTGGGTGCCGCAGCCGCTGCTGGACCTGAGCAGCAAGCGGGTGCTGACCCTGGAGCTGGTGCAGGGCGTGCGGGTGGATGCCATCCCGGAGGTGCGCCGCACCGAACAGAGCATGGATCCGCTGGCCGCGGCGCTGGTACGTGGCTACCTGGACCAGATTTTCGTCCATGGCGAGATCCATGCCGACCCGCATCCGGGCAACCTGCGCGTGACCAGCGACAACCGGCTGGCCATTTTCGACCTCGGCATGGTCGCGCATGTGCCGCCGCGCCTGCGCGAGCGCCTGCTCAAGCTACTGCTGGCTGCTGTCGATGGCCGCGGCGAGGAAGTGGCCGATGACATCATCGCCATCTCCACCCGGCTGGAGGACTACCAGGAGGAGCGCTACCTGCGCGAAACCGGGCAGATGATTGCCCGCTATGCCGCCTCGCGCAGCATCAGCGAAGGCCAGGTGGTGCTGGAAATCGTACGCATTGCCACCGATTGTGGCCTGCGCACGCCACCGGAACTGAGCGTGCTCGGCAAGGCCCTGCTGAACCTGGAAAACGTCTGCCACAGCCTGGCCCCGGCCCTGGACGTGCGCGCCATCGTCGAGCGCCAGCTGCAGTCGGTACTGCGCGCACGGCTGAAAAAAACCTTCTCCCGTGCCAACGTCGCCAGCGAGATGATGGAGCTGCAGCAGCTGGCGCGGCTGGGGCCACGCCGGATCAGCGAGATCCTCGGCCTGCTGGCCGAAAACCGCCTGCAGATGAAGGTCACCGGGCTGGAGGAATCGCGGCTGATGGAAAACATCCAGAAGGTCGCCAACCGCGTGGCCGCCGGCCTGATCAGCTCGGCCCTGCTGTTGTCGGCAGCGATGCTGATGCGGATTGAAAGTGGCTGGACCCTGTTCGGTTACCCGGTGGTGGCGCTGGTGCTGCTGCTGATTGCGGTGATCATCGCGCTGGGGCTGATCCTCAGCTCGCTGCTGTTTGACCACCGCACCCAGGCCGCCGAACGCGAAGAACGCGGCCTGCGCTGAGCCGCCGCGCAACCATGCAACCACACCGGTGGCGCTGCGGGCCGCGACGCAGGCCTGCAGCGGCAGTCAGCGGCTGTCGCTGACCAGATGCACGTCGGCCGGTGTCGCCAGCGCGATGCCGGCGGCCTGCAGCGCCACCAGCAGCTCAAACAGCAGCTCTGAACGCACCGCATAGACATTGCGCGGGCTGCCGACGTGGCCATGGCTGTTGATGGTGATCATCCCGCCCTCGATGCCGTCGATATAGAACGCCGGTGGCGGTGACTCCTGCACCCCCGGGTGGGCGGCATACAGGTCCAGCAGCACCTGGCGCAACCGCGCCACATCGGTGGACAACGGCACCTGGAACTTGATCTGCACCCGCCCCTGCGGGTTGGCCAGGGTCATGTTGCGGATCGTCTTGGTGATCAGCTCGGAGTTGGGCACGATCAGGGTCGATTTGTCGCCGGACTCGATCTCGGTGGAGCGCACGCTGATCCGCCGCACATCGCCTTCCTGGTCGCCGATGCGTACCCAGTCGCCAATCTTCACCGGCCGTTCGGCCAGCAGGATCAGACCGGAGACAAAGTTCTGGGTGATGGCCTGCAGACCAAAACCAATGCCCACCGACAGCGCACTGACCACCAGTGCCAGCCGTTCAAAACCCAACCCGAGCGCGGCCAGGGTCCACAGCGCGACGATCGCCAGGCCCAGGTAACGGGCCACCGTGCTGACCGAATTGCGGCCGCCGGCATCCATCGCCGTCTTCGGCAGGTAGGTCTCCACCAGCCAGCGCTGCAGCAGCTGGATGATCCCCAGCCCGACCACCAGCACCAGCAGCGCGCGCACCAGGGCCCACGGCCGCAGCACGGTTTCACCGATGGTGATGCCATTGCGCAGGGTATCCAGCCAGCCCCACATCACCGCGCTGTTGCCCTGGGGCAGGGCGATGGCCCCCACCGCCAGCAGTACCAGGCACAGCCGTACCAGCGCCGAGGCCAGCACCCCGCCCTGTTCGAGCTTGGCGCTGCCCAGACCGGTCGCCAGCATGATCGCCTGGCCGCTGCGGCTGTCGGTGGCAAACACGCGCAGGCACAGGTCATCGGCAAATTTCAGCAACAGCAGCAGGGCCATGCCGATGACCCCGAGCCAGATCATCTGCTGGGCGGCGAACATCGCCAGGTTGATCCAGCCCAGCAGCGTGGCCAGCAACGCCGCCATCACGGTCAGATGGCCAAACACCCGCACCAGCACGGCCCAGCCGCCACGGCGGCGGGCCGCTGCGCTGTCAGCAGCGGCCTGGGCATCGTCAAGCTGCTGGCGCCGGTACAGGCGGGTCAGTGACAGCAGCATGGCCATGATCAGGGCGATGTAGCACAGCGCCAGCAGCCCATCCAGGGCGACGCCGGTGATTTCACTGGTGCGCGCGGCACGGTTCAGGGTCTGCCCGACCAGGGTCACCCACATCAGCCCGGCGGCCATCCAGGCGTACTTGCGCATCCGGCTGGCGGCCAGGTCATCCAGCGCCAGCAGCCGCCAGGACGGCCGCTTGGGCACCAGCAGGCAGGCACTGAGCGCGGCAATGAAGGCGGCAAAGAAGGTGGCCTGCACCATCGCATCGGCCACCTGGACCAGGCGCGGCGCGATCGCATCGATGGCCTTCAGGCCATTGACCAGCACCAGCACCGCCACCCCCGGCAGCAGCGTGCCCACCAGCAACAGCCACACCGCCAGGCCGGTGCGCCGCAGGCGGCCGGCGGGCGCACGCCCGGAGGCGGCAAAACGACGCCCCCAGCGGCGCAGCCACAGCCGCAACGGGAAAAACAGCAGCAGCGCCACGCCCAGGGCCAGCAGCGGTGGCCACCCGCCATGCCGGGCGAGCGCGGTCTGCAGCGCCGCGTGCTGCTGGCGCAGCAGCACGCCGAAGTGCCGCCAGTCACCGGGGACCTGGTGGATCACCTCGCGCCACAGGGTGGGCGACAACGGCGAGGCTACACGACGCGACAGCTGCCGCCCCAGGCGTTGCACCCGCTCCTTCTCGATCGCGTCGGCCAGCTGCCGGGCCTCCACCGACAACAGGTTGCCCTGCTTGATCAGGTCATCCAGCAACAGCTGCTGGGCACCGAGGGCCTTGCGCTGGCTGGCCACCGCATTGCCCTCGCGGTCGCCATCGGCCAGTTCGCCGAGCTGGGCAATGCGCGCCTCCAGGCTTTCGCGCTCGGGGCCGAGCATGCGCACGGCCAGGTCGGCCTGGCGTTGAGCCTGCAGGGCCCGTTCGCTCAGGGCCCCCAGGGTTTCGCGCGATTCGATGTCGCCCACCGAGCGGCGGATCTGCTGCAGCTGCTGGCTGACCTGCTGCAGCTGGCCACGCGCATCGGCGGCCACCGCCTGGGGCGAGCCGGCGGTGGCGAAGGCGGGGGCGGCAGCCAGGCCGCTCAGCGCAAGACACAACAGGAAAATGCGTAGCAGGTGGGTAACGGGCATACGGAATCGGGATCGGCCAGCGCCAGCAGCGCACACGGCCACCACTATAAGTCAGCCGCTGCGGGTAGCCGCCGGGGGACGCGCTGCGGGCGCCGGCAGGCTGTGCCAGACACGCTGCAGTGCCGGTGCAATGAACGCCGGCAGGCCCGCGGGCAGGTGTTGCCCGGTGGGATGTTCCAGCCCGGCCTGGAGCTGCCGCAACGCGGCCTGGACCCGGGTCACGCCACGGTTGCCATACAGGGTGCCGGCCATCGCCCGCGCCGCATCCGGGGCCTGCTGTTCCAGCACCCAGCCCATGGCCAGCATGCGATAGGTCAGCTCCTGCACCGCGGCGACCGTGGCCCAGCGCAGGTCGGCGTGCGCACGTGCCGCGGCATCGCCGGCCTGCGCCTGTTCCCAGGCCTGGGCCAGCGCAAACCGGCGATGACTGACCTGCGCGCGCAGCTGGCGGGCACGGGTACTGGTCAACTCCGCCCAGGCCAGGTGGCTGTTCAAACCGATCAGGGCCTGCAGCATCTGCGCCAGTTCATGGTCGATCTGCCTGGCCGCCTGGCGCGCAGGCATCAGCCTGAAGACCACCAGCGCCACGACACAGCCGAGCAGGGTGTCCACCCCGCGCGCCAACAGGTATCCGGCCGGGTCGGCCGGCACATGGCCACCGGCCGCCAGCAGCATGCCGGTGGCGGTAATCAACAATGCCGCCAGCAGGTAGTTGCGCAACACCAGCATTTCCACGCTGAACTGCAGCACGAAGATCACCGCCGCCAGCCACAGCCCCTGGGGCTGCCACCACAGCAGCACACCGGTCAGCAGCAGACCGCCCCAGGTACCGAGCAGCCGCTCGACACTGCGCTGCACGGTGCGGGCCCAGTCCATGCCGGTATGCAGCATCAGCACCGCCGCGGCGACAGCCCAGTAGGCGCGTTCCAGTCCAAAGAACGCGGCAATCGCGCCTGCCAGCACCGCAGCCACGCCGACCCGCGCGATGACCAGGCGCGACTGTGATCCCGGACGCAGGGCTTCGACCAGGGTGGCCAGGGTGCCTGGTCTTCCCAGCGGCAGGCTCTCGGCCGGCCACGCAGGCACCAGCGGCTCGGGGGCCACCAGGTTGGCCTGCAGGTGCTGCGCCTGCTGCCTGGCCTGGGCAACCTCCAGGCGCCCGGCCAGCACATCGGCAAACAACTGGTGCCATTGCCGGTTGAGCCCGCGCAGCTGTGCCAGTGGGCCACCGGGCGAGGTCCGCCGTGGCTGGAAATTGACCAGTGCCTGCCAGGCTTCATGCAGGGCCAACGCGGCACGTTGCCGGGCAGCGTGGCCGGCGGCGGTATCGTGCTGCTCCAGCCACGCCTGCACCGCGGCACCGGCCGCCTGCACCGCTGCCCGCTCCGGGCCACGGAAGGCCCACAGCGCGCCGAGCATGTGCGCCAGCCAGGCCAGGGCACCGCCGCCGGTCACCAGCAGCCCCACCTGCAACGGCGAAAAATCCGCCACCGGCATCGCACTGCCGGCGGCACAGGCCAGCATGAACAGATAAGCGCCCGGTGGACCGACGCGCAGCGCATTGCACAGCCAGGTCGCCAGCATCGCAATCACCGCCACCACCGGCACCACGGCCAGTGGCCAGGCCTGTCCGACCCAGTCGCCCAGCGCCACCGCCAAGCCGAATGCCAGCGCCACCAGCGCCAGCTCCAGCGCGCGGCTGGCGTACGGACGGCCACTGCCATACAGCCCGGTGAGCCCGCCGATGGCGGCCATCATCCCGGCATGCAGGTCGCCGGCGGCAAGGCCGACCACCACCGGCGCGGCCACACAGAAACCGGCGCGCAGCGAGAACAGCCAGCGCCCGGGCGGCAACGGTCCCAGCCGCAACAGGTTGTGTCCGAACTGGCGCCAGGCCGCTGGCGTGGCGCTGCTGGCCGGGTCGGGGAAGGAAGAGGAAGGCATGCCGCGTTCTCGTTGACAGACACACGCCAGGGCCGGGGTTGTCGCACCTACCACCTTGCCCTGAGCGTTGTTGCAGTCTACTCAGGCCAGCTGCATGGTCTGAAAACACATCGTCGCCACCGCTGATTAACACCGCGCTGTCTATACCTTTGCGTCCCGCCGAAAAAGGAAGATCCAATGACCGAGCGTGTCGACCCGATCACCATCAGCCACCTGGACCTGACGCGGTATCTGGGCCGCTGGTTTGAAATCGCGCGCCTGCCGATGCGCCATGAACCGGCCAACGCCACTGACATCACCGCGACCTACTCGCTGGATGAGCAGGGCGCCATCCGGGTGCAGAACCACATGCGGCTGGACGGCGAGGTGGAAGAGTCGATCGGCCAGGCCAGGCCGGTGGATGAGAGCAACAGCAAGCTGGAAGTGACCTTCCTGCCGGCCGGCCTGCGCTGGATTCCCTTCACCAAGGGCGACTACTGGGTGCTGAAGCTGGACGATGCCTACAGCGTCAGCCTGGTCGGCAGCCCGGACCGCAAGTACCTGTGGCTGCTGGCCCGCCATCCGCACCTGGACGAGGCCACGCGCAACCACTATCTGGCCTGCGCACAGGCACAGGGCTACGACCTTGCCGGGTTGATCCATACCCCGCACACCGGCCGCGCCACGGCCTGAGGGATCACTCCCGCTCCGGCACCGTACGCACTGCCCGCTGCCGCGCCGGAATCTTCCGGCGCGGCGCCTGCGCCTGACGCTCGGCCATGGCCTGCACCCGGCTGCCGGCCGTGCGTACCAGCTCCGGCAGCAGGTGCCAGTACTTCTGCGGCATTTCCTGGCGCATCATCCGGGTGTTCAGACGTGCCGGGTTGAAGGTGTTGGCGTAATAGGCCTGCCAGAGTTTTTCCCCGGCATCCTCTTCCGGCACCGCCTCACGGTCACCGCCATCGCCCCACCACAGTGCCTGGCCATCCCAGACCACGCTGCGGTAAGGGGTATGGATCGACCAGCGCATGCCGGCAAAACGGCGCAGGAAAAACGGCGCCACCCGGTCGACGATGAAGTGCTCCGGCTCGAACCAGGCGGCATAGGTGTTGTCCTGGCCAGGCACCGGGCGGAAACGCACGAAGGCCTTCATCTTGTGCAGGTCTCGGCCGACCGATTTCTCCAGCCCGCGCAGCCGGTGCACATCGGCATCCAGTGCCCGCTGCAGCAGGCCACGCTCCCCCTGGCCGATCCGCCAGAGCAGCCGGTACAGCAGGGCATGCCGGCCCGGATCGCGGTGGCAGAGCCCCCGCCCGGCCAGGTCCATGAACGTGGCCGGCACGCTCAAGCCGCTGCGCAGCGGCGTGGCCTGGCTGACCGCGGTGGCCGGCAGCAGGCTGCCCTGCTGCGGCTGTTCCCAGTTCACCTGTTCCGGGGCCAGTTGTGCCTCCCAGGCCTGGCGGGCCAACGCACGCCAGCTCTCCAGGCTCCAGCTCGGGTCGACCTGCGCCTGCCAGCTCATCCGAACAGGTCCCCCTGGCGCGGGGCCGGGGCCAGCTCCGCACGCAGCCGCGCCGGGTCATCCAGGCGCTGGCGCGGGTGGTGGTCAACCACGCTGATGAAGGGCAGCATCTTGGCCAACGGCGCGCGCAGGCGGCTGAGCTCATCCAGGCGCATGCGGCCATGCCGGCGTGCGGCAATGATCTTCTCCACATTGCGCACACCCAGCCCCGGCACCCGCAGCAGCATCGTGCGCTCAGCAGTGTTCAGGTCCACCGGGAAATACGCCGGGTTGCGCAGCGCCCAGGCCAGCTTGGGGTCGATGTCCAGCTCGAGCATGCCGTTGCCATCGCTGGTGGCAACGATTTCCTCGACATCGAATTCGTAGAAGCGCAGCAGCCAGTCGGCCTGGTAGAGCCGGTTCTCGCGCTGCAGCGGTGGCGAGCGTGCCGGCAGCCGGGCCGAGGCATCGGGAATGGGGGAAAACGCCGAGTAGTACACCCGGCGCATCTGGTAACTGCCATACAACGCGCTGGAGGTGCGCAGGATGGCGCCATCGTTGGCACTGTCGGCGCCGACAATCATCTGCGTGCTCTGCCCGGCCGGGGCAAAACGCGGCGGCCGGGCCCGGCGCAACGGCTGGCCGGCCTGCTCACGGCGCTCGGCACGGTTGCGGACGATCCCGGCATGCACGGTATCCATCGCGCCGCGGATGTCAGCCACCTGCTTGTCCGGCGCCAGTGCCTTGAGCCCTTCCTCGGTCGGCAGCTCGACATTGATGCTCAGGCGGTCGGCATAGCGGCCGGCCTTCTCGATCAGCTCCGGGCTGGCCTCGGGGATGGTCTTGAGGTGGATGTAACCGGCGAAGTGGTGGTCCTCGCGCAAGGACCGCGCCACCTCCACCAGCTGCTCCATCGTGTAGTCGCCATTGCGGATGATGCCGCTGGACAGGAACAGGCCCTCGATGTAATTGCGCTTGTAGAAATCCAGGGTCAGCTGCACCACTTCGGCGGTGCTGAAACGGGCCCGGCGCACATTGGAGCTGACCCGGTTGACGCAGTAGGCGCAGTCGAACACGCAGAAGTTGGTCAGCAGGATCTTCAGCAGCGAGATGCAGCGGCCATCGGGCGTGTAGGAATGGCAGATGCCCATGCCCTCGGTGCTGCCCACGCCCTTGCCGGCACGCGAATCACGCCGGGCACCGCCACTGGAGGAACACGAGGCATCGTATTTGGCCGCATCGGCCAGCACGGCCAGTTTCTGCATCAATTCCATAGCCCTGCACCGTGGCACCGACCTGTCTCATACGTTGAGAACGCTCGGCTGGATGCAGCCTGGGCCGGGGCGGTATGCCCGCGCCGGTGCCGGTGCCGACGGCGATGACAACGGCAACACAGCCAGCCACGCACACTGCCAGCCCGCTCAACAACCTGCCCTGCCCATGGACCTGAAAAGTGGCTATCCGTTCTGGGCCATAAAGAATGGCCTGATCCAGGCGTTTCCCCAACTGCAGCAGGACCTGCGTTGCGAGGTGCTGGTCATCGGTGGCGGCATTACCGGGGCGCTGATTGCCGACGAGCTGGCCCGCAATGGCGGCCATGAGGTGGTGGTTATCGAGCAGCGCGATATCGGCTGGGGCTCCACGGCGGCCAGCACCGCGATGCTGCAGTTCGAGATCGATACCCCGATGGTCGAGCTGGCCAGGCAGTACGGCCAGGACAATGCGGCCGCCGCCTACCTGGCCTGTGCCCGGGCCATCGACCAGATCAACGTGCTGTGCCAACCACTGGGCGAGGTCGATTTCCAGCCCCTGGCCAGCCTGTACTACGCCAGCAGCCGGCGCGACGGCCGCCACTTGCGCGAGGAATATGCGCTGCGCCAGCGCTACCGGATCCAGCAGCAATGGCTGGAGCCCGACGAGATCCTGCAGCGCTACGGGTTTGCAGCGCCGGGGGCGATCCTCAGCGCCAAGGCCGCGCGCGTGGACCCCTACCGGCTGACCTACCGGCTGTTTTCGCGCCTGGCCAGCGCCGGCGTCGGCATTTATGACCGCACCTGCGCCAGCCAGTTGCGCCCGCATGGGCAGGGGATGGAGGTGACCACCAGCAACGGCGCACGCATCACCTGCAACCAGGTGGTGCTGGCCACCGGCTACCAGGCACAGCAGTGGCTGCAGCAGCCGGTCGCCAGGAACCGCAGCAGCTACGCGATGGTCACCGACCCGATTGACCCCGATCAGCTCGGTTTCCTGCGCCACACCATGCTCTGGGAGACCGCACGCCCGTACCTGTACATGCGCAGCACCGGCGACAACCGGCTGCTGATTGGCGGGGAGGATGATGCGCTGGACATCCCGGCCCGGCGCGATGCGCGGGTGCAGCGCAAGGCGCAAAAGCTGCTGAAGAAAGTGCAGCGGCTGTTGCCGTCACTGCCGATGCAGACCACATTCAGCTGGGCCGGCACCTTTGCCGAAACCGCCGATGGCCTGCCGTTCTTTGGTGCCCACCGGCAATGGGGGCCGCGGGTGCTGTTCGCGATGGCCTATGGCGGCAACGGCATCACCTATTCGATGACCGGCGCCGAGTTGCTGCGCGCAGCCATCGAAGGCCGCAGCCACCGCCTGAGCGAACTCTATGGCTTTGCCCGGCTGGACTGAGCGCTCAGCGCATCAGCACGCAGTCCAGGCCATCAAGCAGCACATGCAGCACCAGGCCGAAGCCGAACCAGCGCGTGCGCGGCCAGGCGGCCAGCCCGGCATAGGCCAGCATCGCCGGCGCGGTATGCAGCGGGTGGAAACCGATCGAACAGCGGTCCGGGGCATAGATCGGGTCGGCCAGCAGGTGGTCCAGGTCGATCACGAAGGCCGCCATCATCCACATCCACGCCCGCACGGCCTGCGGCCGCCAGAACAGCAGTGCCAGCAACGCCGGAATGGCGGCATGCAGCAGAAGGTGCAGGGTAGCGCGCAAACTCATCGGTAATCCTCGCCCAAGACCCGCGCGCCGGCGCTGAAACCACGCCAACTGCGGCCGCGCATTCTACCCGGCCCGGCAACCGCGACGCGTACAATGCCCGGCGATTGCCCCACGGCAGAAGGACCCAGCAATGATCAACAACGACGTACTGCGCAGCCTCCGTTACATGTTCGACCTGTCCAACGGCAAGGTGGTCGAGATCATCCAGGCGGTGGATCCGGCCTTTGCCGTGGACGAGGCCATCGTCAATGACTGGCTGCGCGAGGAAGAACACCCGCTGTTCGTGGCCTGCCCGGATGCGGCGCTGGTGCGTTTCCTGGACGGCCTGATCCTGCTGCGGCGCGGCCCCAGCCCGGATGGCAGCCGCCGTCCGTTCGAGAAGCAGTCCTCCAACAACCTGGTGCTGAAAAAGCTGCGGGTGGCCTTCAACCTGAAGGACGATGACATGCATGCCATTTTTGAAGATGCCGGCCTGCCGCTGTCCAAGCCCGAACTGTCGGCGCTGTTCCGTGACCCCGGGCACAAGAACTACCGCGAGGCCGGCGACCAGGCGCTGCGCAACTTCCTCAAGGGCCTGACCGCGCGCCTGCGCGACTGATCCGGCGCGTTCAAGCCGCCAGGCCCGGTCCGCTGCCGGGCCAGGGTCAGCGGGCGCGCGCTATCATCCAGCCTGACTACCGCATTACGGCTTTTTTGCATGGATACCATCCTTACCCCGGTTTCGATTGGCGAACTCATCGACAAGATCACCATCCTGGAGATCAAGGCCGAGCGCATCGACGATGCCGGCAAGCTGGCCAATGTGCGTACCGAGCTGGAAGGCCTGCAACCGCTGCTGGCCTCCCAGGTACAGCGGGCACCGCAACTGCATGAGCTCAAGCAGCAGCTCAAGGCGATCAACCTGCGGATGTGGGAAATCCAGGATGCCCTGCGCGAGTGCGAGGCCGCGCAGACCTTCGACGATGCCTTCATCCAGCTGGCGCGTGGCGTCTACCAGACCAATGGCCAGCGGGTGACGGTGAAAAACCACATCAACCAGCTGGCCGGCTCGACGCTGGTGGAAGAAAAACAATACCAGGGCGAATAATCCCGCCAGCCGTCCGGATAAACAAAGGCCAGGCAATGCCTGGCCTTCTTTTCATCGTGCTCCAGCCTCAGGCTGTGGCATGGGTGCTGCTGTCGGCTTGCTCCACAGGAACCGTCTTCATCGACAGGCATTCCGGACAAACACGTTCCAGGACTTTGATCACCGGTTCGTAGACAGTCTGGCACTTGGTGCACTGGACCTTTCCAGTGGTTTTGGCTTCCATAAGCCCCTCTCGCTGTTTTTTTCCGATCCACAGACTACCAGCAAGTGGCCGGAAAATATCAGGTAAATGTGTGATCGCCGGCGTCAATACTGACTGTATTCACCCGGCTGTCCACACAGCGGCCAACCGTGCCGGCGGCTGAGCGGGCAGTGCTGATCAACCGCGGTTGCCCCGGTCTGGCCGGCTTATGCACGCTGATCGGCGCTGGCCAACAAGCCCGCCAGGTCCTGCGGCTGCTGCAGCAACGGCCAGTCACTGAGCGGCTGCAGCACCTGGGCATGCGCCAGCCCCCAGGCCACACCGACAAAGTCGATCCCGCAGGCATGGCTGGCGTCGGCATCGCGGCCTTCATCGCCAATCGACAACACCCGCCCCTGGGCCACACCCGCCTGGCGCACCACCCGTTTGAATATCGCGCGTTTTCCCAGGAACGGCGCGCGGCAATGCACCGCAGCGAACAACCCCAGCGCCGGGCCAAGGACTTTTTCCACCGTGGATGGGCTGTTGGAGCTGACCACGACCATCTGCACCCCTTGCGCATGCAGCTGCTCAAGCACCGCCGACCAGCCCGGATACAGCTGCACCCGGTGCAGGTGTTGGGCCATCGCCAGCCGCATCTGCCGGGTCACCGAGGGAATCTGCCACCAGCGGATTTTCAGTGCCCGCAACATCGCCCGGCTGTCCATCGCGCGCAACGCGTGCCAGCCCTGCGCGGGCTGTGGCACGCCACGCTGCTGCGCCAGTGCCGGCAGCAACAGATCAAACAGCACAGCCGAATCGGCCAGGGTGCCATCAAAATCAAACAGCAGCAGGTCATAGCGACGCGTCGGCATGGTCATCGATTATCGTCCGTCCCGTGTCCAGGCCAGGCAGCACCCGCGCAAACGGCCGGGACAGCGCGCGATGGCGGCCAACATTGCAGCGGCAACCCACCCTGCAACAGCTGCCAATACCGTCCGCTCAGCGCGCCGCCAGTGCCTGCTGGCATTTGTTGCGGTTGTACAGCGTGGCCTGCGCCACCGGCAGATAGGCCTGGTGTTCCAGCCGCGACAACTGCAGCCGGCTGCGCAGTTGCTCCAACTGCTCCAACGATGAGAATCCCGCCACCCGGGTCTTGCCCAGGGTGCGCAGGCACTGCGCCGGTTGGCCGAGACGGAACTGGGTAATCGCACGGTCATTGGCAATGGCATCGGCCTCCAGCCAATCGATAAACCCGCCGCATTCGGCCTCCAGCCCATCCAGTATCTGCAATGCCTGCTCGTAGTTGCGCCGCTCATAATGCTGGCGGAAGCGCGCGCGGGTCTGTTCACGCATGTTCCAGCGGCAGGCGTCGGGCAGTGGCAGGAACAGCGCGGCGATCTCGCTGTGCATCCCGCAATGCTGGCGGCACGCTGCCACATCCAGTACCTGGGTACGCCAGCCATCGCCCTCCGGGCGCAGCTGCAGCTGGCAGACCGGGGCATCGGGTTGCACGGTACGCGCAATGACCCGGCCGGCACCGAGCTGGATCACGCCGGAAAGCGAGCAGCTGCTGCCATTGCGCGAACTGCCATCCAACGCAAAACGGCGCTGCGCGCCATCAAAACTGATCACCAGTTCGGCCGATCCCGGCTGGGTCGCATAGTGTCCGTTGGCCGGTGCAACCACCGCACCGGCCAGCGCCAGCGGCGCAGTCCCTGCACTGACCAGCAGCGCCATCATCCATTGCCTGAACATCCACGACTCCCGGGAGCTCCCTGCTCGAGGCTGTGATCATGCCAGCCTGCGGCAACGCTGTCGTCAAGGCCGGGGCACGCCGGCAAATGCCGGTTTTGTATCATGGCCCAACGTACTTTGCCGTATGCCGTGAACGCAAGCGGCCCGACCACCCGCGGGCACGCCGGACCACGGCTCCCAACAAGGTTTCCCATGCTGCATTTTTTGCCCCCCGTTGTCCGCGGAATCCTCGCCAGCGCGCTGCTGGGCATCAACATCGCCTGCTGGGCGCTGCTGCTGTTTCCACTGACCCTGGTCAAACTGCTGCTGCCTTCGGCGCGGCTGCGACAGGCACCGGGGCGGGCATTGGTGTGGGTGGCCGAAGGCTGGATCAGCTGCAACAAGTTCTGGATGGACCTGGTCCAGCGCACGCGTTGGCATGTCAGCGGTGGCGAGCGCCTGCGCAGGGATGCCTCCTACCTGATCACCTCCAACCACCAGAGCTGGGTCGATATCTTCGTGCTGCAGTACCAGCTCAACCGGCGCATTCCGCTGATGCGCTTTTTCCTGAAGAAGGAGCTGATCTTCGTGCCGGTGATGGGCCTGGCCTGGTGGGCGCTGGATTTCCCGTTCATGAAACGCTATTCGAAGGCCTACCTGGCCCGGCACCCGGAAAAGCGCGGCAAGGACCTGGAAACCACCCGCCGCGCCTGCGCCCGGTTCAGCGCGATCCCGGTGGCGATCACCAACTTTGTGGAAGGCACCCGTTTTACCGCCGCCGGCCACGCCGCCCAGCAGTCACCGTACCGGCACCTGCTCAAGCCGCGTGCCGGTGGCATCGCTTTCGTGATCGACGCGATGGGCGAACAGCTCAAGACCCTGGTCAACGTCACCATCCACTATCCCGATGGCCGGCCCAGCTTCTGGGACCTGCTGTGCGGGCGCATGCAGCAGGTGGTGGTGCGGCTGGAGGAAATCCAGATCCCACGCCAGTTCCTTGGCCGCAATTACGAACAGGACGCCCAGTACCGGGCCGAGTTCCAGCACTGGGTCAACCAGCTGTGGGAGCACAAGGATGCCCTGCTGGAGCAGCTGCAGCGGCAGTTCCCGGCCGGTCGCCGGGCCTGAGCCTTCAGCGCAGAAGCAGCCAGAGCAGGCCGAGCACGGCCAGGACCGCCAGCACTGCGCCGAGGATCTTCCAGACGCTGTACGGACGCTCGCCGGCCACCACCCCGGTATAACCGTTCACCGCCACCTGGTAGCTCTTGCGTCCATAGCGGTAGGTGACCAGCCACACCGGCACCAGCACATGCTTGAAGGTGCGCCCGCTGTAGCGCGCCTGCACCTGCAGGTTGCGGTAGGTATCGCCCGGCACCTGGCCGGCGCACAGCTCACGGGTGCGCTGGTCCATCTGCATGGCAGCGGCCTGCGCTGCGCGCGGCAGGTCCACCTGGTAGCGCTCCACTGTCCAGCCACGCACGTATTCCGGTGAATAGGCCCGCAGTTCCTTGACCGGGAACGGCCCGATCTGGCGCAGCAGGGGCGCATGCACTCCGGTCGAGCCGGGCTGGAGCAGGTCATCGAAGAAGTGCTGCAGCTCGCCGCTGGCCGGCACCCAGCGCACCCGCCGCTCCATCCGTGTGCGGGTGGTCCCACTGGCGTCGCGGTAGCTCACCGGCACGTAGTAGTAGTGCCCGGCATCGGCGCGCCAGCGGGCATCGACATGGGCATCAAAGGTCCAGTACGGCAGGTAGATGCCATGCAGGGTGTCGGTCAGCGCCGCCCGCTTGAGTGCGCTGGGTGCATAGCGACGGCTGCCATACCAGCGCCGCAGCAGGTCACGTACCTGACCCTCGGCATGCTGGAACGGCAGCAGGCTGCCCGGGGTGATGGCCTCCTCGCTGGCCTGGTGGTCGATGATCGATGGCGAGCCGCAGAACTCGCAGCGCTGCGCCACGCGGTCGGCCTGGAACACCGACACCGCCTGGCAACTCTGGCAGCGCACCTCGCGGCTGGCCTCGCCCCAGCCCCGGTGCTGGCCGGCAGAGGCCAGGGCCGCTTCCAGGTCCAGCTCGGCAATGCCTTCCTGGCCCGGCAACGGCGGGGCAGCCGGGCTCCAGGCGGCCTGGGTGCCACAGAACGGACAGCGCAGCATCTGCCGCGCCGCATCCCACAGCATGTCGCCGCCGCAGGCCTGACAGGCATGCTTGCCGACCGTGATGTCCTCACGGCCGGGCAGCGGCGGCGGTTGCGGGGCCTCACTCACCGCGCAGGAACGCGTCCAGGGCCGAACGCGCAATGCGGGTGGCATTGCCGATGCGGCGTGCCTTCAGCTCACCGGCCTCGATGGCCGCCAGCACGTCCTCCACCGATACGCTGAGGATCTGCGCAGCCTGCTCCGGGTTGAGCACTTCCAGCCCGTTGTCCGCCGCGGCGCCGGCACTCACTGCGCCGGGCAACGGTGGCGGCGCGGCCTGCGCACCGGGCTGCATCGACTTCATCATTTCCTGGGCCATGCCAAAGCCCATCGCCATCTGCGCCGGCACCGCGGCTGCGGCAGCACCCTCGCCGCCCTCGCCCATGCCCTTGCCCATCTGGTATTTGACGAAATCGTTGAGGTTGCCGACCGCGCCCATGCTCGAACGCTTGTCGATGGCCTGCTCCACTTCTGCCGGCACCGAAACGTTCTCGACCACGAAGGCGGTGATTTCGATGCCGTACTTGTCAGTCATCACCGGGTTGATGATCGGCAGCAGGGCGTCACCGAGCTCGGAATAACGCGCGGCCACCTCCAGTGCCGGCACCCCGGCCCGCGCCAGTGCCTCGGAAAACACACTGACGATGCGCGAACGCATGGTTTCGGCAAACTCGTCCAGACGGAAATTGTGGTCGGTGCCGGCCACTTCCTTGAGGAACTTCGGCGCATCGACGATGCGGAAATCGTAGGTACCGAACGCGCGCAGGCGGACCATGCCGAAGTCGGCATCGCGCAGCATCACCGGGTTGGCGGTGCCCCACTTGTTGCCGGTGAACAGCCGGGTGTTGAGGAAGTAGACATCGCACTTGAACGGCGACTCAAAGCCGTACTTCCAGCCCAGGATGGTCGACAGCACCGGAATGTTCTCGGTGCTCAGGGTGTGCTTGCCCGGCGCGAACAGGTCGGCGTACTGGCCGGCAGCCACAAACTGCACCACCTGCGATTCGCGCACGATCAGCTGCGCACCGTTCTTGATCTGGCGATCCTCATCCGGCCAGCGGTAGGCCAGGGTGTCACGCGAATCATCGGTCCATTCGATGATCTCGATCAGTTCCTTGCGGATGAAGTTCAAGATGCTCATATCGCCTCCAGGCTGCAGATGGACCCATTCTAGGGCCAGCCGAATACCGGCGACGGGGTCGCGGAACGGAACGGCGCCAGCATCCCGCTTGCTGCTGCCGGCGCGGCCCGGGCGAGGACCACGCTGCCGGTGTTGTGCCGCGGCCGGCAGCGGGGGATGCACAGTGGCAATCAGCGCTGGGGCACAGCACCCGGGCAAGGCAACAACCGCCTCAACCGCGGGCAGCTGATTCAGGCATACAGCCGCCGGCCGCGCAGTTTTCCGAACACCCGGTGGCAGGTCTGCGGGTCAGCCTGCAGGGCTTGCCACAGCTGCTGTTGATCCAGCGCCTGCAACTGCCAGCACAGCTGCCATCCACGCCATGTCCAGCGCCATTGCGCATCGGCCCGGTACCAGCACGGTCCCGGCCCCTGGCAGTACCACGCGGCCGGCAGCTGTCCGGCCGTCACCCCGGTCAGCACCCGCACTGGCGTGCCCTGCAGCTGCAGCCGCTGCAGGCTGGCCGCCAGCACCGATGCCTGGCTGGCCTGTGCGGCCTCGTTCGCCGCGCCCCGCCACCTGGCCAACAAACCCAGCCTCACGCCGGTCATCGCCTTCACCTCATCCCTGTATGTCGGTGCGCTGCCGGTCTCCAGGCAGCGGCGTGATCTTCACATTGTCGGCAAGACGACGCCAGCACGGCGGCGCGAACTGTCAGCAGGCGTGCAAAGAAAAAGCCGCGCCGGTCACCCGGCGCGGCTGGCAATACAGCTCTGCCGGCTGTCGCCACACTCCCAATGCTACCCAATCAGCAACGATCAACTGCCCCACGTCACAACTGCAGACCACGCTCACCCACTTCACCAAACGCCAGCCACAGCGCCTCGTCGTCCCCATCCAGGGCCTGGCGCATGTGTTGCTCATCCAACGGCCGTACCACCCAGCGCACCTGCCAGCGCAACCACTGCCGCTCACACAGTGCCACCGCCATGTAACAGGTCCGTCGTGGACCGACGCAGTACCACCAGGAGGCCTGTGCGGCCGCCTGCGCGGCCGGCAGCACCGGTGCCGGCGGCGGGCACTGATCGCGCCGGATCACCGTCACTTCCGCCCCGGTCAGGCGCTGGCCATAGGTCGGAAAACGCAACTGCGAAAAGCTCTGCTCCTGTGCCAGCTGCAACTGCCTGTCGCGCTGACGCCGGTCATGCAGCCAGACCCCGGCGGCAACAATCAATCCCACTAGCAGCGCGACAAGCATGGTGACCACTCCCTGAGTCGATTACCCAACGGGGCAGATACTGACGCACAGCGTCACTACTTGCCACTCTTCATGAGCAGAATCTGGCGGGAATGTGCAAAACCCTGACCGCGGGCACAGTTCAGCAAGCAAAACCCCATGCCCGGCATGGGCATGGGCATGGACCACAGCCTCCCGCAGCCAGCAGGGCCTGCGCGCTGGCTGCGGGCAGTCAGCAGCAATCCCCTGCGGCGGGGTGGTTCACAGCGGCGCGCGGTCAATCAACGACAGCGGCCGGTTGACCTGGAACAGCTTGGCATTGACCTGCGGCACCCCAAAGCCGGCCAGGCGCGCACGGTGCATGTCCAGGTAGGCCTGGGCACTGGCCTGGTCCTGGAACAGGTAGATGCCACCGGCCTGGTTGCTGTCGGGCTGTTCGGTCCAGATCTTCCAGATCAGCCCGGGCTCGCCGGCAATGGACACGGCCAGATCGGCCATCTGTGCATGCATTGCCTCGCCCCACGGGCCGGCATACGGAAAATCCACCTGCAGCACTACCGCCATGACACTCTCCTGCAAACCAGAAAGCCACAGCCTAGCGCGTGGTGATCCTGTCCAGCAGCACGGATTCAGGCCGCTGGCAGACAAACGGCTGGCCGGACCAGGGCCAGCGGCAAACGGCAAACGGCAAACGGCAAACGGCAAGCACAGCGCAGGCGATGGCCATGGTCACAGGCGGTTGACGCGCGCCCGGCACCATGACGGACCTTGTCCTGAGTGGAGCCTGCCCCGTGTCCAGCGCCATCGAGCGGTTTTTCTCGCTGTCCATGCCCTGGTGGGAATTCATTGCCCGTGCCGTGGTGGTGTACCTGGCAGTACTGCTGCTGATCCGCCTCACCTCCAAACGCACGCTCGGCCAGGCCACCTCGTTTGACCTGCTGCTGATCGTGCTGCTGGGCAACTCGGTGCAGAACGCCCTGCTCGGCGATGACATTTCCCTCGGTGGCGGCTTGATCCTGGCCGCCACCCTGTTGCTGCTCAATGCCCTCACCGGTCGGCTGTCCAGCTACTCGCCCAGGCTGGACAAGCTGCTGGAGGGCGAGCCGGTGATCCTGGCCAGCAACGGCGTACTGTTCGGGCAACGGCTCAAGGCCGCGGCCATCAGCGAGAACGAGTTCCACAGCGCCCGCCGCGAAGCCGACATTGCAACCCTGGCCCAGGTACGCCTGGCCGTGCTGGAAACCTCCGGACACATCACCTTTCTGGACGCCCGGCAGTAACGCCACAGCACGCCGGCGTGTCCCGTGTAGCGCGCTGCCTTTGCAGGCACCCGCTTGCGCCCGGCCAGGCAGGCGGATGCCTGATCCGGCGCAGGCCCGGCCCCACCGCCCAAGGGGCGCCACAGGGCACAGGCACGTTGCTCAAGGTGAATGCAGGCGCAACCTCAAAACGCTGCGCAGGTCACAAAAACCCGCATGATCGGCGCCAGTTTCCCTGGTCAGAAAACTGAACCCGGCCGACGTTCCGACCCTGTCACACGCTCTTTGCCAACGCTGGGAAAAGCTGCCGGCTCACTGTCGGAGGAACCAAGATGGCCAGCAAGACCAACAACACACAGCTCACCGAATTACTGCTCCAGGCACTGGAAACCGAACGTGGCGGCATCCAGATCTACACCGCCGCCATCGAGGCCGCACAGAACGAGGACCTGCGCAATGAATGGCAGGAATACCTGGACCAGACCATGACCCATGAGGAAGTGTTGACCCAGGTATTCCACACGCTGGGGCTGGATACCGAAGCTGACAGCCCGGGCCGGCAGATCGTCGCCCATCACGGGCAATCACTGGTCAAGGCGATCCAGATGGCGATCAAGGCCGGCGATCCGGCCGCGGCAGAACTGGTCGCGGCCGAATGCGTGGTCCTGGCCGAGACCAAGGACCACCAGAACTGGGAACTGATCGGCCGCGTCGCCGAACAGGGCGGCCAGCATGCCAGGGTGCTCAGGCAGGCCTACCAGGCCGTGGAAGAACAGGAAGACCACCACCTGTACCACACCGCTGGCTGGGCCCGCGAGCTGTGGCTGCAGGCACTGGGCATGCCGGCGGTGCTGCCGCCACCGGAAGAACGCAAGAACGTGGAAACCGCCATTGGCGCCGCACGCGCCGAAAATGCACGCGGCGACTATCTGTAACCAGCGCTGTCATCACCGCGCCGGGCAGGTGCTGGCAGCCCTGTCCGCCGGTCGTCGCCGGCAGCGCCCCTCGCCTGCACGGCCAGGGGCCGCTCCCGACCAGCCGCACTACGGCAGGCACAACGACTCAACGCAGGTCGACACTGGCATGCTCATCGGCATGCAGACGGTCCGGATCGATCTTGCCCAGCAGGGTCTTGATGCCGTCCAGCAGGGTATTGCCGCCCTGCCAGATTTCCGCATGGGTGGCATCAAAGCGCAGCAGCACCAGGCGCGGGTCATCCTTGCCTTCGAACCAGCTGGCAAAGCTGGGCCGCCACAGCCGCTCGACCACCGAGGGGCCATCGTGCACATGCAAGGTGCCGGACAGGCAGGCAAACAGGTCATGCCCCTTGTCCACGAACGATGCCACCGCCGTGCGCTGGCCATCGGCCATGTCGATCAGTGCGTTCGGTCGCCGGGCAAAAAACCACAGCGGGCTGTGGCGACCATCCAGCAACGCGGTCATCGGCCGCAGATGGCCGTATTCGGCCTCGGGAACACCCAGCATCAGGGTGTGATCGCTTTCCAGCGCCTTCCAGAGCTTGTCCTGCAGTTCATCGGGGGTGGACATGGGGAAAATCCTCCGCAACCAGTGGGGGATCAACCCTGACAGCTGCGGCATGTGGCGGTGGTGAAGCCGGCATCAAGTGTCTGTGCAGCCCTTCCTCCCCCCTTCCGAGCAGCCGGAGGCGTCAGCCGCTGCGCCGCAACCCCTGTCCCCGGCCCGCGGGCGGTCTGATCAAGTACTGCCGGCGACGGCAGGGCCTGAGCACCCGCGACTGCGCCCCGCCAGCGGCGGTGAAGCAGGCGCCACCGCCACAGCAAAGCGGCGTGCCTGCACCGTCACTCAATCAACAGCGCGATGGCCGCACTGCCGCCACCACCCCGGCACCGCAAGCAACAACGCGGCACCCTGCCGGCCAGTCTGCGCCTGCTGCCCAAGGCCTTGCCGGGTGCCCGGCCAGCGGCGCGAGCGTGCCCGGGCTCAATCCCACCAGTACTCGCGCTGGGTATGCAGCACCCGGCCATCGAACCCGCTCAGGCGGACCTCGACGGCATGGTTGCGGGCATCGCGCGCCTCTAGCTTCCAGGTGGCGCCGTCGCGCTCGAGCTTGCGGACGTCCTTCAGTCCATGGGCAGCGGCACGTTGCAGGATAGCCGCCGAATCCAGCAACGGCCGGCCATCATGGGCATCGAAGATCTCGCCGTTGGCCGGGTCGATATAGATCTCGGCAAACACGCCGTCGGCACGGCTGACATCGGCCTCCCACAGGCCATCGTCGCGCTCAAGGTCATGGATCTGGGTGTAACCGGCGGCGCGCAGCGCCTGCTCGACTGCGGCGGCGTTGGGCAGCGGCGCGGCCAGCGCGGGCTGGCTGGCCAGCAACAAGCCGCCAACCAGCAGGGAACGGATGGTCACCATGGCAATCTCCAGCAGAAGCGAGCGGGCCGCCACTATAGCTGCCCGTGCGTTGGCAGGGAGGTGACGGACCCCGGGTGGGTGGCCATTACAGACCGCACGGCCTCACAGCCGCACTGCTGCCGTGTTGGCGGCACACTGCACGGGCACAGGCGTGGGCAGCACTCTCCGCACCGGGCCGTACGGCCTGGTCGCGGCCGGCTGCGCATAATGGCCAGCTGAATTGGCCCACGTCTGTCTGCTTGCGCATGTCCTATCCGTCTTGCCGCTTCATCGTTGTTCCGCTGTGCCTGGCCATCGGCCTGGCCCTGTCCCCGGCCACCCTGGCCGCCACGCAGGCCAACACAGCCACCACCCTGGATGCGATCCAGGTCACCGCGGCCGATGCCAGCGCCCAGGCCCGCGAACGGCTACGCCGCCTGCCCGGGGCCAGCAACGTGATCGACGTGGCCAGCACGCCGCGCCGGCTGGCCAGCAGCGCCGACGTACTGGCCTACCAGCCTGGCATCAGCGCCGCTTCCCCGGGCAATGAAGGCACCAAGGTCTCGATCCGTGGCTCAGGCATCAACCGCGGCCCCGGCGCACATGGCTCGGGCATCGCGGTGTCGATCGACGGCCTGCCGCTGACCGGGGCCGGCGGCACCCCGTACGAGCTGCTCGAACCGCTGTGGCTGTCGCGGGTGGAGGTGCTGCGCGGCGCCAACGGCATGACCCGTGGCGCCCTGGCGCTGGGCGGGGCGATTGACTACATCAGCCGCAGCGGCCGCGATTCACCCGGCCTGCAGCTGCACTACGAGGCCGGCAGCCGCGGCTACCAGCGGCGCGGCCTGGGCTGGGGCGGGGTCGATGGCGAACACGATTACTACCTGGCCTATGCCGATACCGAATTTGACGGCTACCAGCGCCATGCCGCCGGCGACGGCCAGGGCGCGATGGCCAACCTCGGCTGGCAGCTCCGCCCGGACCTGCACACCCGGCTGTTCGTACGCTACCGCCAGACCGCGCACCAGACGCCCGGGCGCCTGACCCGCGCCCAGATCCGCAACGACCCGCGTGCGGCCAACCCGGCCAACCTGGCCATCGATGCCCAGCGGCCACAGCCGGGCAGCAGCTGGATCGGCAATGTGACCACGCTGCAGCTGGATGCCGACAGCACGCTGCAGGCCGGGCTGGTGTATCACCGCTACCCGATGGATTTGAACGAGAGCCTGTACCGCCAGCAGCTGGACTATGCCGGCCTCAACGCCACCCTGGACTACCAGCGCCGGCACCCGCTGTTTGGCCGCGACAGCGAAACCACGCTGGGCCTGCGCCTGGCCCACGACCTGGACGCCGATGTGCGTGAATCGCTGCGCCGACCTGCCAACGGCTACCCGGCCGGCACCCGTACCCGCGATTTCAGCCACCACGGCAGCGACAGCACCCTGCACTTGGGCAACCGGCTGGCGCTGGCCGAGCGCCTGGAGCTGCAGACCGGGCTGGCCCTGGTCCACACCCGCCGCGATGTGCAGGTGCGCTGGCCGCAAACCGGTGGCCGCCTGCGTGAACAGGACTGGGATTACGCCCCGCGCCTGGGCCTGAGCTGGCAGCACAGCACGCATACGCAGTGGTTCGGCAACCTCAGCCGCTCGCTGGAAGCGCCGCACCCGTGGTCGATGATCTGGGGCTCCAACCAGTATTTCGCCGCCGGCAATGGCCCGTCCAGCGGCCGCCAGAGCGCGCCGGTGCCGATGCGCAGCCAGACCGCCACCACGCTGGAGCTGGGCGCACGCGGCCAGGCTGCCCTGGGCCAATGGGAGCTGACCGGCTACCACGCCCACCTCAGGCACGAGCTGCTCAGTGTCGAGCTGCAGCCGGCACCGAACCTGTTCATTGCCGAGAACAACGCCAGCCCGACCCTGCACCGCGGCGTGGAGGCCGGGCTGGACAGCACCCTGTGGCAGGCCGCACCCGGCCGGCTGTCGCTGCGCCAGGCCTACACCTTCAGCGATTTCCGCTACCGCGGCGATGCCCGCTTCGGCCGCAACCGCCTGCCCGGGCTGCCACGCCATGCCTACCAGGCCGAACTGCGCTTTGACCACGGCTCCGGCCTGCATGCGGCGCTGAGTACCGATTACGCCTCGCGCATGGCCGTGGACTACGCCAACAGCTACTGGGCCGACAGCCGCATCGTGTTCGGTAGCCGCATCGGCTACGACGCCCCGGACGGGCGCTGGCAGGCCTGGGCGGAAGTGCGCAACCTCGGTGACCGGCGCTATGCCGCCACCGTGACCCCGGGCTACGACGACGCGGGCCGCGACCTGGCCCGCTCCACGCCGGGCGAAGGCCGCAGCGTGTATGCCGGGGTGCGCTGGCGCCTGGACTGAGCCGGCAGGCCGGCAACGGTGCGGCAGGGCAGATGCCCGCCGCGCCGTAGTGCCGCCAGCACGACACGCCAGGTTGCACCCGCGTCGCCCCAGGCACCGCAGCCGGGGCGATCCCGGCACTGCCCGGTACCCGGGGCTCAGGCCCCGAGCAGCTCGACCTCGAACAGCAAGGTGGCATTGGGCGGGATGTCGCGCCCGGCACCACGCTTGCCGTACGCCAGGCCCGGCGGAATGATCAGGCTGCGCTTGCCGCCGACCTTCATCCCGGCCACGCCCTCGTCCCAGCCCTGGATCACCGCGCCGGCACCGAGCGGGAAGATGAAAGGCTCACCAAAATCCTTGCTGGAATCGAACTTCCTGCCCTGCACGCCATCGTTGTAGAGCCAGCCGGTGTAGTGCACCACCACCGTGCGCCCACGCTTTGCCTCGGCACCGACACCGATCACGCTGTCCTCGTACTGCAGGCCGGAAGCCGTTGTCACAAACGCCATGTCATTTCCTCTGCGGCCGGGTCCAGCACCCGGTGGCCCACAGTCTACCTGCGCCCCCTGCGTGCCCTGGCGCCAACCGCGTCGGCCTTGCCGCCTGCCAGTGCCGCCAGCCTGCTCCCGCTGAGCAGGCTGCAGGCGCGCCTCCGCCAGGATGACGCGGCAGGCAAACGCTGTCGGGGCAAGGCCAGGCCGGTGCACACCACTGAGGGTCACAGCCGCCGGCGTTGCCGTCATACAGGCGCCAGCGAGCAACTGTCTGAGCAAAAGTCAGGCAGGCCGTTGCCCCTGCACCGGATGCCGCCCCTGTTCGCCACCAACGGGCAGACAAGGCCGCATCAACCTGACCCACACGCCTGGCCAGTCATGGCGCTGACTGAAAGCGCATCGGCTCCTGTCCGGAAACAGTCTCTCCACATCCGGGCAACACCTGCACGCCGATGCTGGGTTTCCCGACACCTCCGCCCCCGGTTGTCGCACACGGCCCTGACCAAGCGAGGCACTGCCCATGTCCTACATCGATGGTTTTCTTGCCGCCGTGCCGGTGGCCAACAAGTCCGCCTATCTGGCCCATGCGCAGTACATGGCCACCGTGTTCATGGAATACGGGGCACTGCAGGTGGTGGAGAACTGGGCCGATGATGTGCCACACGGCAAGCTCACTGATTTCCACCGCGCGGTGCAGGCCGGCGACGGCGAGGCCGTGGTGTTTTCCTGGGTGCGGTGGCCGGACAAGGCCACCCGCGATGCCGGCTGGAAGGCGATGGAGAACGACCCACGGATGCAGGCCGACAGCCTGCCGATGCCCTTCGACGGCAAGCGCATGGTGTATGGCGGCTTCATCAACCTGCTCGGCCTTCCCGGTGCAGCAGCAACGCCGTGATGATCGCGCGCAATACCGTTTGCCTGTGGTTCGACCATGACGCACTGGAAGCGGCCACCTTCTACGCGGCCACCTTCCCGGACAGCCATGTCGATGGCATTTTCCGCGCCCCGGCCGACTACCCGGCCGGCAAGCACGGCGATGTGCTCAACGTGAGCTTCACCGTCGAATGAAACCTGCACGCAGCGCAGGCACAGGATCAGATGTCCCTGATCGCATAAAAACGTGGGGAAACCCAAGAACCTGCCCCCATTGTTGTTCAGCCCAGGCCATGAAACCTTGGGACTGGGGCCTCAGCGCCCCCCGTAGCCCACAGATGGCTCCTGTCGCCCCTGCTCGTAGGCATGCAGGGCATTGTGCTGGTCGGCCTGGTACACGCTTTGTTGCATGTCTGGTGCGGCCGTCTGTGCCTCCACCACCGCCCGGATCCCGGGAGTAACACCACTGACCACAATGCGCTCGCCCAACAGCAGGGCGCGATCAAGCTGCTCGCGGCTCTCAATACCAGCCTGCTTGCCTGCCACAAGCACTTCAGCCACCTTGGTGTCACTGAGCGTGGACGGCAGTTGTTGGCGCAATGCATCGAAATACATGCGGTCAGGATGGTCGTCAGGGAAGCGCTGCCCCGCCTGCCGCTGCAGGCGAACGATATCCGCGTTCATCCGATCGACATCACGCGCATCGACCAATTCGCGTTCGGGATGCCCTACCGGCAAGGCCAGCCGCTGGTCATAAAGATAGACACTGCGCAAACGTGCATCTTCAATGCTGGTTACCAGTTGGCCCTGTTCCATGGCCTGGAGCACCCCGCGTGCCAGCTCATCCTTGCCCGATGCCTCGTCTCCCAAGCGGCGCCCTATCTCGTTGTTCCATAGATCCATGCGGTGTTCGTAGGGATCGTTAGGGTGGGCCGGGCCGATCTCGGCATCGTCACCAAAACGGCGGGCTACCCACTGTTGGCCCATGGCCAGCTGGGTGACCCGGCCACTGGTATAGGCATGGCGGAAAGCATCCAGCTCATCGTTGTGCCCCTGCGAACGGAAACTTCCATCTGCCCGACGGGCCAACGTTATGCCGCTGAACTGCTCGTAGTAACGATAAGCATCCTGCTCGATGGCTTTCTTGATATCCCGGGTGATTTCCATCGGTCAATCCTCGTTGCCCGCCGGCACCGACTGGAACTCCACCGGCCCGGCGTATCCGGGGTACTTGCGCCGAACCACAATCAAATCCGATGGTGTGACGCAGGCATCTTCCAGCGAATTGGCAACGTGCCCCTCATCGACGAAGAACGCCTCATACGGAAGTGGCACACGATGGAAGGTGCCGTCGATCTGGAACTCCAAGCTCAAAACATCATCGCGGCGGAAGCACAGCTTCTGCCAGGAGAAATCGGTCAACCGACCCGCCTGTACGGTGACGGAATCCTGCTCGCTGAGCAGGTCATTGATCCGCTGGGAAAGTGATTCCTCGGTCAGTAATGGTGTTTTCATGCTGCACCCTGTCGTCAAGATGGAAATGCACAGTGCCAGCAAAAAAAAGGGCACAGATGCGTTGCGCAACCTCATGGCATACCTCGCATCAACCTGCACGGCCTGCCCAGCTTAGCCCCGTGCGCTGACCAAAACAGCACATGCAGGGTGACATCGCGCACACTCTCTGCACACCAGAAGCACAAGAGCGACGATGCGACTGAAAGCTGCCGCAACACAGGCCAGGCAAGAAATTCACGCGCACCATCGCTGCCCGCCCTACCAGCCGACTGCTCCTTTAGTCGCTGCGCTCCTTCGATGACCCTTGGGGCGCCATTGACTCCATAACAGACATACGCCTGGTTCACGTCACCTGCATGTGTAGCGGACGAAAGCCCTTACCTGCTTTCAGCATCAGTACGTTTCAAACAAGCAAGCCAAACTGGCGCGTCAGCCTGGTTGGCCTTACGGCCCGGTCGATGGCCCCTCGACCACGAAATTCTGCCCGTCCCAGCGCAACCAGCCTCCCAGCACGGCACCGTCATACGGCTGCCCGTAGCCCGGCGTGTCGGCGGGCAGGTCCCGCTCCGGGTCCTGTTCCAACAGGACCGCGCTGGCATTGCTGCTTGCCCAGCCTCCGGCATCCAGGAACGGCTCACCTGCGCCCTGCGCCCGCAGGCGCTGCCACTGCGCCGCATCCAGCGCAGGGAACAAGCGCCCGCCCACCCGGGTCTGCGGTGTCATCCGGCCATTGCCATCGATGCGGTACAACCTGGCCCCGGTATCCAGCACCCCGGCCGGCTGCTGGCTCAACCAGGTACAGCCGGCCGCCGCCGCGGTCGAGGCCTCCAGCCGGCGCTGGCGGATGGCCAGGTTGCGCAGCCCGCTGCAGTCCACACGGGCATACAGGGCCACGTCATCAGCCGCCCCGCCCTGGGCCACGGAAGTGACGCACCCACAGCGCCGGCGATTCGTGGCGGGCATGGAAAGGCTGCCCGGCAGCCGTGGCCACTGGTGCCGATGCCACCAGCTGTGCCACCGCGCGCGGCATCCCATGCCCGGCCTGCAGGCCGTCCACCAGCCAGGCCTGGGCCGTTGCCGGCAAAGGGCCCCAACCGGTGTGCTCGGCCAGGCTGACCGGCAAGGATGGCAGCCGCAGCGCATCCACCCCACCGGGGGCCTGCGCGTTGGCCGCAGGTGGGGTGTGGGCACAGCCCATCAACAACACCCCCACTGCCAACAGACATCCCACTGCCGCTGCTCGCAAACATCCGCCTTGTGTGTTCATCGTCCCCCCGGGGTCATTGATTCCTGCACTGCTGTCTGCACCTGGGCAGGCGCCGCCGTGGTGCTGGCCAGCCGCTGCAACAGGCTGTCGGAATCGGCACGCGAGGCGTCGGTGGCAAGGACGCCGATGCGGTTGTCGGCCGGCACCCCCATCCGCGCGGCTGACGATCAGGCGTCGACGACCCTTACCCACGCCACGCCAGGCATGCGCTTGCTGCACAAGCTGCGCCGCTCACTCCCAGCCCCACGGTGCGGGCGGTGCGTCGACGGGTTGGGTGAGGTCAAAGTCCATCTGGAAGCCGCGCGGGGTGCCGACACGGTTGCCGGCGTAGATCAGGCGCTGGCCGGGTTCAAGCGTGATTTGCCAGACACTGCTGATGCCACTACCGGGGATCACCTCGGCAGTGAGCTGGTCACCAGGGAATACCTGCACCTGGGCACTGCCACGGTTGACCGTGGTGCCGCCGTACTGGGTGATGGTGTCCGGCCTGCCATCGGCATGGCGATGGTCATGGCGCAGGGTGATACCGGCCTCGGTGCGGGTGAACACCCAGGTACGCGAGCGGTCATCGCCCACCACCAGCGGCACCCGGATGCGCTCGGGCGTGCACTCGCGCACGTGGATGCGGATGTCCTGCGCGGCAAAGGCCGAACCCGGCGCGCCCCACACCTCCTTGCCCGCAAATGCCTTGCCACACAGCGCCTGCAACTGCGTCCACCACACCTCCTGCGGCGATGCCGCCGGTGCATTGCCAACCACCAGCAACCCCAGAACCGCTCCCAACATCAGTCGCTTCATTACCCCTCCCCGGGATCGTTTCGCTGCAGATTGTCTGTTTGCCGGCAAACAATGCAAGGTGATGCGGCAAGGGAAAAGGCCAGACCAGCAAGCGGACCATGCAAGTGCGCGCACTCCTGCTGCCGTTGCCGTTGCCGTTGCCGTTGCCGTTGCCGTTGCCGTTGCCGTGAGCTTCTGCTCTACCTGCCCGAGCCGTAGAGCGTGCCGAGCATCGCAGCGGGCCGGGGATGAAGGCGCGGGGTGTTTGAGCGCAGCGAGTTCCCGCGCCGCCCCGGAACGCGAGAAGCGCAGGGCACCGCTGTGGCCGCAGGCCGCAGCGGCACGCGACCCGGCGAGAAGCCGTATTGGTGACTTTTGCGGCTTCAAAAGTCACCCGCACGCGCAGCGGGCGGAAGCCTCTACCTGCTCATAAAGAAAACGGGCCAGGTGCATGAAAGTGCACTCTGACCCCTGTTTTTCGGTCTACGTCATCGGCGTATCCGCCGACGCCCCTGTCACCGCGCCGAGTGCGTGCGCAGGAACGTATCCAGCCCCACCGGATCGTTGGTGAAGATGGCGTCGTAGCCCAACTGCAGTGCCTGCGCCCAATCGTCTTGATGATCCACAACGCCGGAAAACACCAGCACGCCGGCCGACTGCAGCTCACGCACCTGCTGCGCGGTGGTTTCTGCGGCCGACAGAACGATGCAGGTCGCTCCCAGCCGCTCCAGGGTGCCCAGGTAGTCACTGCTGTGCCGTGGCACGGCCAGCGGACAGGTGCGGACAGCCGGGTTCAGCAGGCGCATCGCCTCGAGGGTGCGCCAGTCGAAGGACTGCAGGATGACGCGGTCCTCCAGGCCGTGCTTGCGGATGAGCTGGTCCAGCTTGGCCGCGTACAGGGTGGTATCGATCGGCGCCCCCGGTGCACCGGGCTTGGGCATCTTGGTCTCGATGAAGAAACGCCTCTGCCGGTCACCGGCAAAGGCTTCCAACACCGAGGCCAGCGACGGCATCCGGATGTCGTCCCGCTTTTCGGCATCGGGATAGATCGATCGTGACGCCCGGCCACAGTCGAACTGCTGGCTGCGCGCCAGGGTCAGGGCACGCACCGGCTTGGGCACCAGGCCAACACCCGGCGCCGGCGTGCAGAACTGGGGATTGATATCGGCATCGTGGGTGACCAGCAGCTCGTTGTCTTCGGTCAGCTGCAGATCCATCTCCAGGTAGTCCACGCCCATCTGCTGCGCCTGCTTGAACGCGTACAGGCTGTTTTCCGGCCACAGCAGTGCACCGCCACGGTGGGCAATGATGTCCGGGTCGGCGGCCGCTGCCGTGCCGCCCACCATCACCAGACCGGCCAGCAGGGCCTTCCCCAGGCAAGAAATTGTCATTTTTCTGCCTCCATGCCGCGGAAGAACGCCGCCATGTCGGCCGGCTTGTCGGTGATGAAATACGTGGCGCCCAGCTCGCGCAGCTGGCGGTAGCGCTGGTGACGCTGCGGCGTGGGCAGGTTGTCGACCTCCCACAGCGTCTCGGTCATCAAGCGTGCACCGGAGGCCTTGGGCGTGGCGTGGAACTGCCGGAATTCCTCGTCGGTGGTCAGGTACCACAGGAAGTAGCCCGGCGGGTTGTAGGCCGCGAAGCCCGGCATGGTGTCCAGCGGGGCCGACTTGCAGCCCGGCCCGCGCGAGGCCGGGCACTCCTGGATGCGCGGTACCACGCCCAGCACCCCGGCCAGTGCCGGATCCGGGTGGGCAGGGTCACCGGGCCTGCCGGTCACCCACACCGTGGTCTGCCCCCGCATGCCCAGTGCGTCCACCAGTGCGGCCACGTCCGCATAGCCGGCCTGCTTGATGTCCAGGTGAACAATGAACCCGTGCTGGCGTGCGGCCAGCAGCATGTCGCGCAGCGTCGGCAGCGGCTCGTCGGTGACCACCACTGATGGACCGCCGTTGGCACGGCGCAGCCGCAGCTGCTGCAGCTGTGCCAGCGTCATCTCCGCCACCTTGCCCTTGCCATCGGTGGTGCGGTCCACCGTGGCATCGTGGATGGCCACCAGATGGCCATCCCGGGTGGTGCGCACATCCATTTCCACCGCGTTGATGCCCTTGCCGGCGCAGGCGTGGATGGAGGCGACGGACACCTCCGGCGCCTCCCCCACGCAGCCGCGGTGGGCCACCACGATCACCTCGTCGGGATGGCGCAGCCGCTCGGCCACCGCATCGTGCGCCAGCGCACTGCCGGCGCTGGCCAGGGCCGCACCGGCCACCAGCCAGTGCAGCGGTTTGATCATCGACGCCTGCATCAGAAGTCGGCCTTCAGGGTCAGGTACAGGTAGCGACCGACGCCGTCCATGTAGGCCGCACCGTTGTTGCTGTTGACCGAGTCGGCGGTCAGGTGCGGGGTGGTGGCAAAGGCGCTGAGCACCGGATGCTTGACCTTGCTGTCGGTGACGTTCTTCACGCCCAGCGAGACCGAGTACGTGCTGGTCGGGGCCCAGCCGATGTTGAGGTCATGCTGCCAGTAGGCCGGCACGTACGGCATTTCGCGGGTTTCCAGCGACTGGTCGTTGACCGCGTACAGGCTCTTGCTGATGAAGCGGGTGTTCACGCCGAAGCTGAAATCACCGATGTCATAGCGGTTGAGCAGGGTGGCCTTGAAATCCGGGTACTGGAACTGGCCCACGTTGTCGGTGCCTGCGCTGCCGCGCTGGGCAATGACACGGCGCTCCAGGTTGCGGGTGCCGTTGAGGCCGATGCGGTAGCTACCCGGGCCCAGGTTGAAGCGGTAGTTCACGCCGAAGTCGATGCCGCGGGTCTTGCGGCCGGCCAGGTTGGCGTACTGCGCCTGGATGTAATCCACTTCACCGGCCAGGTGGCCCGGGCCATCGCTCTGGTGGCGGTGCACGAACTGGCAATAGCCCATGTCCGGCGCACCGGTGGCATTGACGCAGTTGTTCATGATGGTGCCGTAGGCGATCGAGGTGATGACGTTGTCGATCTCGATCTCCCAGTAGTCGGCGGTGACATCCAGGCCGTCAACGAACCCCGGCTGCCACACCAGGCCGTAGGAGAAGGAATCGGAGGTTTCCGGATCCAGGTCCGCATTGCCGCCGGTGAACACGCGCGGGGCGTTCTGGTTCGGGGTCGGCAACGGGCCGGTCCAGCCCGGTACGGTCGCCGCACAGTTGGCCGGACGGTCCTTGTCCTGGCTGACACGGCCTTCCTGGCAGGGGTCGGCAATATGGCCCAGGGTGACCATGCTCACCGGCGAATACAGCTCGCCGAAGTTCGGCACGCGGGTGCTGAAGCCCTTGACCGCACGCAGGCTCAGGTCCTCGAACGGCGACCAGATCATGCCCAGCTTCCACGTGTTGGTGGACGGGTTGTCGCTGTAGTGCGAGTAACGGTAGGCGGCTTCGACGTCCAGGCGGCGGGCGCCCGGCAGATCGGCCAGCACCGGGAACACCACTTCGCCGTAGACCTCGGCCACGCGGCGGCTGGCGCTCATGTCCGGGTGCAGGCCATGGTCATTGCCCGGCGACCAGACGATGTTGTGCAGCTTGGCGGTGTCGGCATCGTCGCGGGTGTCCAGGGTCTCGCGGCGCCATTCGGTGCCGGCGGCGAAACGGACGCTGCCGGCGGGCAGGTCGAACAGTGCGCCGTTCATGCCCAGGCCCACGTTTAGCAGGCTGTTGCGGGTGCGCTCGTCGCGCTGGTACGGCATGACGTAGTCCAGCCAGGCCTGGCTGG
>NZ_LDJH01000016.1 GCF_001431525.1 Stenotrophomonas koreensis | reverse complement strand
TGGACACCGCCGCGGCGGTGGTCGGCGGTATCGCCGAGGGCTGCGTGCAGTCCGGCTGTGCGCTGATCGGCGGCGAGACGGCGGAAATGCCGGACATGTATGGCCCGGGCGAGTATGACCTGGCCGGTTTCACCGTGGCGGCGGTGGAGAAGTCCGAGCTGCTGGACGGCTCGGCCGTGGCCGAGGGCGACGTGCTGATCGGCATCGCCTCCTCCGGCCCGCATTCCAACGGCTACTCGCTGATCCGCAAGATCTACGAGCGCGCCGGCTCGCCGACCGATGTGGTACTGGAAGACGGCACCGCACTGGTCGATGCGCTGATGGCCCCGACCCGGCTGTACGTCAAGCCGGTGCTGTCGCTGCTGGCTTCCAACCGCAGCGACATCCACGGCATGGCCCACATCACCGGTGGCGGCCTGACCGAGAACATCATCCGCGTGGTTCCCGAGGGCCTGGGCCTGGCCATTGACGCGGCCAGCATCGTGCTGCCGCCGGTGTTTGCCTGGCTCAAGGACAACGGCAACGTCGCCGACGCCGAGATGTGGCGCACCTTCAACTGCGGCATTGGCTTCGTGCTGATCGTGCCGGAAGCGCGGGCCGCTGCGGTGGCTGCCGCCATCGACGCGCTGGGCCTGGCGCACCGCCAGATCGGCCGCGTCGTCGCCGACGCCGGCCAGGGTGAGCGCGTGCATATCGGGTGAAACACCCCGCGATGAGTGCTCCCAAGCGGCTGGCGTATGCAGCGGTACTGGCCGGGTTCGTGCTGAGCTGGCTGCAGCCGCTGTGGCCGCTGGAACAGGCCCTGCACAGCAGCCTGACGGTGCTCGGCCTGGCCCTGCTGTGGTGGGTGGACCGGCGCTGGCCACTGGGCAACGGCGCCTTTGTGCTGATCTGCGGCTTCATCGCCCTGCACTGCGTCGGCGCCCGCTGGCTGTATTCGGCCGTGCCCTACGAACAGTGGGCACAGCAGTGGCTGGAGTGGTCGCCCGGGGCCGCCTTCGGCTGGCAGCGCAACCATTTCGACCGCCTGATCCATCTGCTGTATGGCCTGTGCCTGACCCCGGCCCTGCTGCAGCTGGCGCGCCACGCCTGGCCTGCGCTGCGGCCCGGCCAGGCCTTCGCACTGGCGGTAATGGCGGTTATGTGTTCCAGCCTGGTCTATGAGTGGCTGGAATGGGGCATCGCCCTGCTGCTCTCGCCCGAAGCAGCCGAGGCCTACAACGGCCAGCAGGGCGATATCTGGGATGCCCACGCGGACATGGCCCTGGCCACGGCCGGCGCCCTGCTGCTTTGGCCACTGGCCAGGAAAATCAGTCAATGAATCAAGCCACGCGTATTGCCGTACTGGCCTCCGGGCGCGGCAGCAACCTGCAATGCCTGCTCGATGCGATTGCCCGCGGGCAACTGCCGGCGCAGATCGTCGGCGTCTTTTCCGACAAGCCCGATGCCCCGGCGCTGGAGAAAGTGCCGCCCCACCTGCGCTGGGCACGCTCGCCGAAGGACTTCGCCAACCGCGAGGCGTTCGATCTGGCCCTGGCCGAGGCGGTGAGTAGTTGCCAGCCGGACTGGGTGGTCTGCGCCGGTTACATGCGCATTCTCGGTGCCGGTTTTGTTGCCCGCTTCGACGGCCGCCTGATCAACATCCATCCGTCGCTGCTGCCCCTGCACAAGGGCCTGCACACCCATGCCCGCGCCATCGAGGCCGGGGATCGCGAACACGGCGCCAGTGTCCATTTCGTCGTGCCCGCACTGGATGCCGGCGCCGTACTGGCCCAGGCACGGGTACCGGTGCTGGCCGGGGACAGCGCCGACACCCTGGCCGCGCGGGTGCTGCAGGTCGAACACCCGCTGTTGCTGGCCAGTGTCCAGCTGCTGTGCAGCGGCCGGGTAACTGAACAGAAAGGGCAGATCCTGGTCGATGGTCACACCCTGTTTAAGCCGCTCACTCTAGATTCCGCCGGTCGGCTTGATGTGTGAAAAGCGCCGGCATTTTCCTTCTTCCTGCTGGCCATGACCCTGACCCGACTCCTGCTCATCGTGTGTTTGATCCTGCCGACGTGGCCTGCGCTGGCCGCTGCGGCCGCCGTCGAGCCGGCGCCGGATTGGCAGCCGATAACCAGCCTGACCCCGTTTGAAGGTACCTATCAGGCCTTCTACAAGGGCCGGCTGGCCGGTGATGCCACCCTGGCACTGGCCCGTGCCGGTGCCAACCGCTGGCAGGTGAGCCTGGAAGTGCGCGGCAAGCGCGGGTTTGCCGGCGTGCTGGGGCTGAACCTGCTGCAGACCACACTGTTCGAGCAGCACAACGGGCAATTGCGGCCGTTGACCCAGCACACCGAACGGCGCGGCCTGTTCCTGGGCAAGAAGGTCGAAGGCAGCTACGACTGGAACAACGGCACGGCGCAGTGGCGCGGGGATATCGACCGCCGCCGGCGCGCGCCGGTGGCCCTGCAGGCAGGCGATCTCAGCGCGCTGCTGATCAACCTGGCGATCATGCGCGATGCCGTTCCCGGGGCACAGATGCAGTACCGCTTTGCCGACCTGGGCCGCGTACGCCTGCACCAGTACCAGGCGGCAGCGCGCACCGAGATCACCGAAGTGGGCGAACTCAGCTACGACGCGTTGCGGGTCTGGCGCAGCAACAACAGCCCCGGTGATGCGATGGTGCTGTGGCTGGCCAATGGCGTCCCCACCCCGATCCGGATTGCCCAGCAGGAAGATGGCCAGGACACCATCGACCTGCAGCTGATCCAATACCAAGGAGAGTGAGCATGAACACCCTACGTCGCTTCATCCGCCCGCTTGCAGCACTGTTGCTGACTGCCGCCAGCCTGCCGGCACTGGCCATTGCACCGTTCAAGGCCGATTACCGCGCCAGCTACATGGGCCTGCAGGCCGATGGGGTGATGCAGCTGGAACGCCAGCAGGGCAACCGCTGGCGCTACAGCCTGCAGGTGCGCAACCAGATGGCCGACCTGCGCCAGAGCACGGTGTTTGACATCCACAACGGCCATTTGCGCCCACTGAGCAGCGAAGACAGTGCCAACCTGCTGATCAAGCGCCGCTCGATCCAGGCCGATTACGACTGGGCAGAGCGCCAGGCGGTGTGGCGTGGTGACCTGCGCGCCGACCGCCGCGGCCCGGTGGCCCTGCGCGAGGGCGACATGGATGCGCTGCTGATCAACCTGGCCATCGCCCGCGACCTGGCTGCCGGCAAGCCGCTGTCCTACCGCATGGTGGATGAGGGCCGCATCAAGCAGATGCGCTATACCATCGCCGGCAAGGAAACCCTGCAGCTGGATGGCCGCCAGGTCGAGGTGACCCGGGTTTCACGGGTGGATGGCAACAAGGAGCAGATCGCCTGGATCTCACCGGAGTATCCGGTGCCGCTGCGGCTGCTGCAGCGCAAGGACGGCCGCGACGAGCTGGACCTGACCGTCAAATCCGTTCACTGACAGGCGCTTGCCGCTGCCAGAAAAAAGCCCCCGCAATGCGGGGGCTTTTCATTGGCCGGTGCTCACGGCGCCGGCTGCAGCTGGGTACGGCAATCGACGCGGATGACCTCGTCATTGCGCGTCCAGACAAACCGCTGGCATTTGCGGCTGCCGTCTTCGGTATGTTCCACCCGCACCGCATGCACCGCCTGCCAGAGCTCGGCCCGGCTGGTCAGGCCATCGCCATCCCAGTCCATCTGCGCCTGCTTGACCCCGGCGGTGATGGCCATTCCGGTCCACCATGACCAGCCCAGCCAGGCCAGTACCAGCACCAGCAGGGCCAGCAAGGCCCGGCGACGCGGACTGAACGGAGCACGCCGGCGCATCAGGCCACTCGACGGATGTCAGCGCCCAGCCCACGGAGCTTTTCTTCGATGTTCTCGTAGCCCCGATCCAGGTGGTAGATGCGGTCGATCGAGGTCTCCCCCTGTGCCACCAGCCCGGCCAGGATCAGGCAGGCCGAGGCCCGCAGGTCGGTGGCCATCACCGGGGCCCCGGTCAGGCGCTCGACCCCGCGCACGATGGCGGTATGACCATCGACCTGGATGTCGGCCCCCAGCCGCTGCAGCTCATGCACATGCATGAAGCGGTTTTCGAAGATGGTTTCCTTGATCACGCCGACCCCTTCGGCCACGCAGTTCAGGGCCATGAACTGGGCCTGCATGTCGGTCGGGAAGGCCGGATGCGGTGCGGTGGTCAGGTTGACCGCATGTGGCCGGCGCCCGCCCATGTCCACAGTGATGCGGTCGTTGTCGACGCTGACTTCGGCACCGGCCTCGGTCAGCTTGGCCAGTACCGCTTCCATCGTGTCCGGGCGGGTGTTGCGCGCGGTGATCCGGCCACCGGTCATCGCCGCGGCCACCAGGAAGGTGCCTGCCTCGATCCGGTCCGGCAACACCGCATGGCGGCCGCCGTGCAGGCGCTCCACCCCATGGATGGTGATGCGCGCGCTGCCGGCGCCCTCGATCCGCGCGCCCAGGGCATTGAGGCAATCGGCCAGGTCCACCACCTCCGGCTCCATCGCGGCGTTCTCCAGCACCGTGGTGCCTTCGGCCAGCACGGCGGCGGCCATCACGTTCTCGGTGCCGGTCACGGTGACCATGTCAAAGGTATAGCGCCCGCCCTTGAGCCGGCCATCCACGCTGGCCTTGATGAAGCCGTTTTCGACCGTGATCTGCGCGCCCAGCGCCTGCAGGCCCTTGATGTGCTGCTCGACCGGACGCGAGCCGATGGCGCAGCCACCGGGCAGGGAAACCTCGGCGGCGCCAAACCGGGCCAGCAGCGGGCCAAGCACCAGGATCGAGGCACGCATGGTGCGCACCAGTTCGTACGGGGCGACGACCTGGTCCACGCTGCGCGGGTCAACCACGATCGCACTGCCGCGCGACAGGGTGCCCTGGTCGATGGCGACCTTGGCCCCGAGCTCGCTGAGCAGCTTGAGCGTGGTCACCACATCATGCAGGTGCGGCACGTTGGTGATTTCCACCGGCGCATCGGCCAGCAGGGTGGCGCACAGGATCGGCAGCACGGCATTCTTGGCGCCGGAAATGGTGACCTCGCCGTTGAGCGGGGCACCACCGTTAACAATGATTTTGGGCATGCGCGTATCGGTCGCAGATAGGGGGAGGACGCTTCAGCGCGCCTGGTCCGGGGTCAGGGTGGTCAAGGCCAGGGCATGGATTTCACGCCCCATCAGCTCGCCGAGGGTGGCATACACCATGCGGTGCCGCGCCAGCGGCAGCTTGCCGGCAAACGCAGCGCTGACCACCGTGGCTTCAAAGTGCACACCGTCATCGCCCTGGACCTGGACATGGGCATCCGGCAGGCCGGCCTGAATCAGATTGGCGATGGTTTCGGCGTCCACACGGCTTTCCTAATAAAATGGCCGTCCATTCTACTCTCCGGCCGCCGTCTCCATGACCGTCCCGTCCCTGAATCACCCCAGTTCCGTCGCGCCGTCGCTGGTGGACAGCGGGCAACGCGTGTTTGCCATCGAGCAAGCAGCCCTGGCGGCAGTCGCGGCCCGGCTCGGGCAGGACTTTACCCAGGCCTGCAACCACATCCTGGCCGCCTCCGGCCGGGTGGTCACCCTGGGCATGGGCAAGAGCGGGCACGTCGCGCGCAAGATCGCCGCCACCCTGGCCTCGACCGGCACGCCCTCCTTCTTCGTCCACCCCGGTGAAGCCGGACACGGCGATCTGGGCATGATCACCGAGGGCGATGTCGTGCTGGCGCTGTCCTATTCGGGGGAGTCCGACGAAATCCTGATGCTGCTGCCGATCCTCAAGCGCCAGGGCAACATCCTGATCGCAATGACCGGCCGTGCGCAGTCCAGCCTGGCCCAGGCCGCCGAGGTGCACCTGGATATCAGCGTGCCCGAGGAAGCCTGCCCGCTGCACCTGGCACCGACCTCCAGCACCACCGCCTCGATGGCGATGGGCGATGCGCTGGCGGTCGCACTGCTGGAAGCGCGTGGCTTCACCGCCGATGACTTTGCCCGTTCGCACCCGGCCGGCAGCCTGGGCCGCCGCCTGCTGCTGCACATCACCGATGTCATGCACAGCGGCGAGGAACTGCCGCAGGTGGATGTCCAGGCCAGCCTGAGCCAGGCGCTGATGGAAATGAGCCGCAAGCGGCTGGGCATGACCTGCGTGGTCGATGCCGACGGCCGCCTGGCCGGCCTGTTCACCGACGGCGACCTGCGCCGCGCGCTGGACAGTGACCTGGATGTGCGTACCGCGCGGATTGCCGAGGTGATGACGCTCAACCCGCGTACGATCGGCGCCGATCGTCTGGCGGTGGAAGCGGCACGCCTGATGGAGACCCACAAGATCAACGGCTTGATCGTGGTCGATGGCGACAACCGCCCGGTCGGCGCGTTGAATATTCATGACCTGTTGCGCGCACGCGTGGTTTAACCGCCCAATGCCCCATTCATCCCGATCCACCGCGCTGATGCCCTTCGACCCGCTGCACTCGCTGACGCCGGCGCTGATCCAGCGCGCCCGACGCATCCGCATGGCCTGCTTCGATGTCGATGGCACGCTGACCGACGGCCGGCTGTATTACGACCACCAGGGCAACGAGAGCAAGGCCTATTTCGTCCAGGACGGGCTGGGCCTGAAGCTGCTCCAGCGCCATGGCATCGTTGCGGTGATCATTACCGCGCGCAACAGCGCATCGGCGGCAAAACGCGGAGCGGACCTGAAAATCGAAACCCACACCGGCGTGCGTGACAAGCTGGCCCTGCTGCAGCAGCTGTGCCAGCGCGAAGGCATCGCCCTGGACCAGGTTGCCTTCATCGGCGACGACCTGCCCGACATCACCTGCCTGCGCGCGGCGGGGCTGTCGGTGGCTCCTGCCGATGCCCACCCGTGGGTGGCGCAGACGGTGCATTGGCAGACCGAAGCCTGCGGTGGCCGCGGCGCGGCGCGCCAGCTGTGTGATGTCCTGCTGGCCGCGGGCGGCCACCTGGAGGCGGTACTGGCCGGAGAGCAGCCATGAACAAGCGCACGCTGGTGGTCGGTGCACTGCTGCTGGCCACCCTGTGGTCAGGCTGGCAGGCCTGGAACAACCGTCAGTCCCCCCAGGCCGCGCCAGCCGCGGCCGGTGCGGACTACATCCTGCATGACTTCGAGATCATCGCGCTGGATGCACAGGGCAAGGAATCGCTCACCCTGCGCGCACCGCAGCTGGCACGCAGCAGCAAGGATGAAACCCTGGACATCAGCAAGCCACTGTTCCTGCTGCCGGACAACGCCGGCAAGCACTGGCAGCTGGCCGCTGCCACCGGCTGGGTCAGTGCCGATGGCGAGCAGATGATCCTGCGCGGCGGGGTCAAGGGCGACAGCCCCACCGATCCGGCCATTGTGCCCACCACCTTCCGCAGCGATACGCTGACCATCTATCCCCGCCGCAACCTCGCCCAGACCGAGGATGTGGTGGAAATGACCCAACCCGGGCTGAGCCAGCGTGGGGTCGGCATGCAGCTGGACACCGCCACACGTAATCTCCGCCTCCTTTCACAGGTCAAGACCCGCTATGAACCTTCCGCTGCCCGCTAAGCTTGGGTTGATCGCCCTGCTGCTGCCTGGCCTTGCGCTGGCCCGTTCCTCCGACCGCAACCAGCCGATGAATCTGGACTCAGACCGCTACGACTGCAACCTGGCCGATGAGAATGGCCGTTGCCGCTTCAGTGGCAGCGTGGTGATCGAACAGGGCACCCTGCACATCACCGCCGAGACTGCCGATGTCTATCGCAGCAACGGACAGCCGAGCCGGGTGGTGCTGAGCGGGAGCCAGGTCAAGCTGCGCCAACAGATGGATGACGGCACGCCAATGGCCGCCACCGCCGACTCCATGGACTACAACATCACCAGCGAGACCATCGTGCTCAGCGGCAACTACACGGTGGAGAGCCCGCGCGGCACCAACTCCGGCCAGCGCATGACCTACAACCTGGCCACCGGCAACATGAACAGCGGTGGCGACGGCAGCCGCGTGCGCACCGTACTGCAACCCAAGCAACGCAGCGCGCCGGAGGCCAAGTAATGCTGCGTGCCCATGGCCTGGCCAAGAGCTACAAGCAGCGCGAAGTGGTGCGCTCATTCGAGCTGCAGCTCGATGCCGGCGAAGTGGTCGGCCTGCTCGGCCCCAACGGCGCCGGCAAGACCACCTGCTTCTACATGATCGTCGGCCTGGTGGCCGCTGATGCAGGACGCATCGAGCTGGACGGCCGTGACATCACCAACGAGCCGATGTACGAGCGCGCCAAGCTCGGCGTCGGTTACCTGCCGCAGGAGCCGTCGGTGTTCCGCAAGCTCAGCGTGGCCGACAACATCGCCCTGGTGCTGGAACTGCGCCCGGACCTGGACGAGGCCGGCCGGCGCAATGAACTGGGCGCGCTGCTGGAAGAACTGCAGATCACCCATGTCGCCGACCAGCTCGGCGCCAGCCTGTCCGGCGGTGAACGGCGCCGGGTCGAAATCGCCCGCGCGCTGGCCGCCAAGCCGCGCCTGATCCTGCTCGATGAACCTTTTGCCGGGGTCGATCCGATCTCGGTGGGCGACATCCAGCGCATCGTCACCCACCTGAAAAACCGCGGCATCGGCGTGTTGATCACCGACCACAATGTGCGCGAGACCTTGGGAATCTGCGACCGCGCCTATATCCTCGCTGAAGGCGGCGTGCTGGCCCAGGGCACCCCGGCGCAGATTCTGGACAACCCGGACGTACGCCGGGTGTATCTGGGCGACACTTTCAAGCTGTAAACCTGCGGCCGACGTGGCGCGATGCATGGGGAGGCGATGAAAACCCGGCTCAACACCACCTTAAGCCAGCAGCTGGCGCTGACCCCGCAATTGCAGCAGGCCCTGCGCCTGTTGCAGATGTCGGCGACGGAACTGGAGCAGGAGGTCGCCCAGGCGGTGGCCAGCAACCCATTGCTGGAATGGGCCGAGGAGGCGCCGCCGCGCAGCAGCGAACCGGGGCCCGACAGTGCCGCCCCGGCCCCGGCCCCGGCCAGCCCGTCCGGCGAAGACACCGGCAACGATGCCGGCAGCAATGACTGGATGCCCGACCAGGGGCCCTGGGCGATCGGCAGTACCCATGATGATGAACGTGAACCGCCGGCCCTGCGTCTTGCCGGCGAGGGCCAGGACCTGACCGAGCACCTGCGCTGGCAGCTGCACCTGCTCAACCTGAGCCAGCGCGACCGCAGCATCGGCCTGGCCCTGATCGATGCCATCGATGGCGATGGCTACCTGCGTGAACCGCTGGAGGCACTGGCGCAGGCACTGCAACCGGAACTGACGGTCAGCTGCGAGGAAATCCTCGCGGTACTGCGCCATATCCAGGGCATGGAACCCACCGGCGTCGGCGCGCGCGACCTCGGCGAATGCCTTGCCCTGCAGCTGCAACTGCTGCCTGCCGATACCGAGGGCCGCGCGCTGGCCCTGCAGATCGCGCAGACCGCGCTGGCACGGCTGCCACGCGCCGGCATCGACGGTCTGGCGCGCGAACTGCGCCAGCCGGTGGAGGCGGTGGCCAGCGCGGTGAGCCTGTTGCGCCGGATGGAACCACGGCCTGGCCGCCACGTCGGCCAGGAAGATCCCGGCAGCTGGGTGCTGCCGGACGTGGTGATCTGGCGCCAGCGTGGACGCTGGCAGGCTGCCCTGGCCGGCCACAGTGGCCCGCCGGTGGTGATCCACCGTGGCTATGAGCAGATGCTGGGACATTGCAGCAGCAGCGATGCCAGCTACCTGCGCAGTCATCTGCAGCAGGCCCGTTGGCTGATCCGCGGCCTGCAGCAACGTGGCCAGACCCTGCTGCGCATCACCCGCCAGCTGCTGGTGCACCAGGCCGCCTACCTGGAATACGGCGAGCAGGCGCTGCGCCCGCTGACCCTGCGCGAAATGGCCAGTGAGCTGGAACTGCACGAATCCACCATCTCGCGTGCGATCGCCGGCAAGTACGTGCGCACCCCGCGCGGCACGGTGGCGCTGCGGGATTTCTTCAGCGCGGCGGTGGAAACCGGCAATGGCGAAGAGACTGCCAGCAGCGCCATCCAGGCCAGCCTGCGGCAACTGATCGAGGCAGAAAACCCGCGCAAACCGCTGTCGGATGCAAAGCTGACCGATCTGCTCAAACAATCCGGGGTAACAGTAGCGCGGCGCACCGTTGCCAAGTATCGTGAAGCCATGAACATCCCGCCGTCGCACGAGCGTGTACGCATCGGCTGACACCCCGGGCAACAGCGGCAGGTTCATGCGTCCATCCGAGTCAAACAGGAGGCAAGTGATGCATATCGAAACCTATGGCCAGCAGCTGGAAATCACCCCGGCCCTGCGTGAGTATGTGGAAACCAAGTTCCAGCGTCTGGCCCGCCACTTCGGCCACCACTGCGAAGTGCGCACGCAACTTTCGATCGACAGGCTGGAACACCAGGCCGTGGCCACCGTCAACCTGCCCGGACGCACCCTGCACGCCGATGCCAGCGCTTCGACCATGTACGCGGCCATCGACCTGCTGGCCGACAAGCTGGACCGCCTGCTGCTCAAGCACAAGGAAAAGAGCCAGAGCCACGACGGCACCAGCCTGCGTGACGTCCAGGAGTAAGGCTCCCCGCGCCGGTTGCTGATTCAGGACCGACACCTCGCCACCGGTCGCCTGTGTCTGACTGCAGGCGACCATCGCAACGATTGCTCCGGCCCGAATGAATACCCGTATTACCGCCCAGGAACTGTTCGAGCAGCAGAAAGAGAAACTTGCCCTGCGCTGGCTGGCCGGACACACCGGCGGGCAGCGTGACCTGGAGGCCGGCAATACCGTTTCCCGGCGCCCGTCACTGGCCGGCTACCTCAATGCGATCTATCCCAACAAGGTCCAGATCCTCGGCAGCGAGGAACTGGAATGGCTCGACTCGCTGGACCCGCGGCTGCGCTGGGAAACCATCGAAAAGATCATGCAGGCGCGCCCACTGGCGCTGGTGATCACCAAAAACCACAGCTGCCCGGAAGACCTGCGCGCGGCGGCGGACGAATCGGCCACCCCGCTGTGGGTCTCGCCGCGTCGTGGGCATGAACTGCTCAACCATATTTCCTACCACTTGGCACGAACGCTGGCCCCGCGCATCACCCTGCACGGGGTATTCATGGAGATCTACTCCATCGGCGTGCTGATCACCGGTGAGGCCGGCTCGGGCAAGAGTGAACTGGCGCTGGAGCTGCTCAGCCGTGGCCATCGGCTGGTCGCCGATGATGCCCCTGAATTCACCCAGATCGCACCGGATGTCCTGGATGGCACCTGCCCGGAGCTGCTGCAGGACCTGCTGGAAGTACGCGGCCTGGGCGTACTCAACATCCGCGACATGTTCGGTGACACGGCTGTAAAGAAGAACAAGTATCTTCGCCTGATCGTGCACCTGACCAAGCCAATGACCGAGCCCACGCCGCATGGTTATGAACGCCTGACCGGCGATTCGGGCAAGCGTCATGTCCTGGACCTGGACGTGCCCCTGATCACCCTGCCGGTGATGCCCGGGCGCAACCTGGCCGTACTCACCGAGGCGGCCACCCGCCTGCATATCCTGCGCACCAAGGGGATTGACCCGGCAGCCATGTTCATTGCCCGCCACAGCAACTTACTGGAGCAGCGCAGCTCATGAGTCCCCGGGTTTCTTTGATCATCGTCAGCGGCCTGTCCGGTTCGGGCAAGACCATTGCGCTGAAGACCTTCGAAGATCTTGACTACTACTGCAGCGACAACCTTCCCATTGGCCTGCTGCCGCAATTCGTGCGCAGCGTGCTGGGCAACCAGCCGGCCGAGGCTCCGGCACGCATCGCCATCGGGATTGATGCCCGCGCCGGCAATACGCCCGAACAACTGCTCAGCTGGCGGCGCGAGGCCATCGACAACGGGTTGGACGTGCAGTTGCTGTTTTTCGAGGCCGACCGCGACACCTTGCTGTCGCGCTACGCCGACACCCGCCGCCGCCATCCCCTCAGCCAGCTTGGGCTGTCACTGCCTGAAGCGATCGAGCACGAGCGCCAGCTCACCCTGCCATTGCGCGAGCATGCCGATGCGGTGATTGATACCACCGGCATGAATGTGCACCAGCTGCGGCGCAAACTGATCACCGAATTTGCGCTGGCCGCGCACGGCAAGGTTTCGCTGCTGTTTGAATCCTTCGCCTACAAGCGCGGGGTGCCGACCGAAGCCGATTTCGTCTTTGATGCCCGGGTATTGCCCAACCCGCACTGGGACCCGGACCTGCGGATGATGACCGGGCGCGATGCGCCGGTACGCGATTACCTGGACCAGCAGGAAGATGTGGCGCTGTACGCCGCACAGATCACCACCCTGCTCGATACCTGGCTGCCGCGGCTGCGCCACGAAACCCGCAGTTACGTCACCATCGCCTTCGGCTGCACCGGCGGCAAGCATCGCTCGGTGTACATGGCCGAACGCCTGGCCCGGCACGCACGCGAACAGGGCTGGAGTGATGTGGCCACGTTCCATCGTGAACAGCAGTAGCCAGGCCTTGCAACCGCACCGATCGGACCCATCTGGGTATAGGCGTTGATCACCGTGACCTGATAAGGTCTGAGCATGCGTTGTGGAATTCTGCTGGTAACCCATCCCGGCCTCGGCAATGCGCTGTTGCAGGTTGTCCGTCAGCTGTTGGGACCGGCGCCGCTGCCACTGCACTGCCGCTGCCTGGAGGTGGATTACCACGGAGATCCGCTGGCTGCCCTGCCCGTCGCGCTGGATGCCCTGGATGCACTGGACAGCGGTGGCGGAGTGTTGCTGCTGACCGACCTCTACGGCGCCTCTCCCAGCAACCTGGCCTGCCGGCTGCAGAGCCTGCACCAGCACTGTCGCCGGGTTTCCGGGTTGAACCTGCCGATGCTGATGCGCGTGATGAATTACCCCCACCTGGCGCTGGATGAGCTGACCCGGATAGCCGCCGACGCACCCACCTATGGAGCCATAGTCGACAATGCTTGAGCGTGAGCTGATCGTATCCAACAAGCTGGGCCTGCACGCCCGCGCCACCGCCAAGCTGGTCCAGACCCTTTCCGGCTTCGCCGCCAATGCCACGCTGGTGGCCAAGGGGCGCGAGGTCAACGCCAAGAGCATCATGGGCGTGATGCTGCTGGCCGCCGGCCAGGGCACACCGGTCACCGTACGGGTGGACGGCGCGGACGAGGCCCAGGCACTGGCCGCGGTGGTCGAGCTGTTTGAACGCAATTTTGACGAGGCGTAATGAGTAGCCAGGACGGGCTGCCTGCTGGTCTACGCCACTGCCGGGTCCTGGACTGATGGCCGGCGGGCACCGGCTGGCCGGCATGGGTGCCTCGCGCGGTGCCGCACTGGGGCGTGCGCGGGTGCGCCAGCCGCTGTTGCCGGAAACCGGCCGCGAGCGCATCGCTGCCAGCCGGGTCGAGGATGAGATCACCCGGCTGCACGTGGCGGTGGACAGCGCGCGCCAGGAAATGGCGCTGCTGCGCCAGCGCCTGCACGGGGCGATGCCGGCCGAAGTCGGTGAATTCCTCGACCTGCATACCTTGCTGCTGGATGATCCAGAGCTGCTGGCCGCGCTGGACGAACTGATCCGCAGCCAACGCTACAGCGCCAGTTGTGCGCTGGGAGTGCAACGGCAGCGGCTGGCCGCGCTGTTCGAGCAGATGGAGGATGACTATCTGCGCAGCCGGATTGATGACCTGGACCATGTCATCGGCCGCCTGCTGCAACTGCTCAACCCACAGCAACGCCCAAGCGCCGGCGTTGCCGGGGAAATCCTGATCTGCGAATCCATTGCCCCGGCCGAACTGGTGCAACTGCCGGCCAGTGGCGTGGTCGGCGTGGTCACCACCGGTGGCAGCCTGCTCTCGCACAGCGCCATCCTTGCCCGCTCGCTGCACCTGCCGCTGGTGGTGGGCGCCCACCAGGCGCTGCAGAAACTGCACAGCGGGCAACTGCTGATCATCGATGGCGACAGTGGCCAGATCACCCCCGACCCGGATGCCGAGCAGCTGCGCCAATACCGCCTGCGGGTGCGCGAGCTGGCCCGCGAACGGCGCGAACTGCAGCGCCTGCGCAGCAAGCCCAGCCGTACCCTGGATGGTTGTGACATCCGGCTGCTGCTCAATGCCGAAAGCAGCGAGGACTTTACCCAGGTCCACCGCCTGGGGGCGGCCGGGCTGGGCCTGTACCGCACCGAGTTCCTGTTCCTGCAGGGCAGCAGCCTGCCTGACGAACAGACCCAGTTCGAGCATTACCGCAATGCCGTGCTGGCGATGGCCGGGCGCCCGGCCACGTTCCGCAGCATGGACCTGGGCGCGGACAAGGCCGACCGTGCCGGGCTGGCGCCGACGCATGAAGAAAACCCGGCACTGGGCGTGCGCGGCATCCGCCTGTCGCTGGCCAACCCACAGGTATTTGATACCCAGTTGCGCGCGATCCTGCGTGCTTCCGGTTACGGTCCGGTGCGGCTGTTGCTGCCGATGGTCAGTGGCCGCGAGGAAGTGCTGGCGGTGCGCCGACGCCTGCGCTTGATCCAACGCCAGCTGCGGGACAGCGGCCACGCCGTCTCCGAACAGGTGGCGCTGGGCGCGATGATCGAGGTGCCTTCGGCGGCGCTGGCGGTGCATGGCTTCATCGATCTGATCGATTTCCTGTCGGTAGGCACCAATGACCTGGTCCAGTACCTGCTGGCCGCCGACCGCAACAACCCGAACGTTTCGGCTTACTACAACCCGCTGCATCCAGCCCTGCTGCAGCTGCTGGCACAGTTGCTGGACACCGGTGCGCAGGCGCAGATTCCGGTCAGCGTGTGCGGTGAAATCGCCGGGGATGCGCGCCTGACCCCGTTGTTGCTGGCGCTGGGCCTGCGTGAGTTCAGCCTGCATCCGAACACCCTGCTGGAAGTGCGCCAGAGCATCCGCCAGTGCGACCTGGACAAGCTCACCGCCGCACGCCCGGCCCTGCTGCGCGCACGTGACCGCCGCGGCATTGAACGCTGGTTGCGCGCACACACGCCGGCCAGCCACTGAACCCAGCCAGGGCTGGGCAGGCTGCGCCAGCCGGAGGATAATGCCGGCAGCAAGTCCTGTACCGATGCCGCAGCCTGATCCCTGTCGGCCCACGATCCACTCCGGGAACCGCGCATGGCCGAAGCTGTACGCCACGACAAAACCGCACGCCAGCTGCGAATGCTTTCCGATGCCCTGGACAGCGGTCGCCTTGGTCCGGTCCGTCGTCTCATCAATACCCTGGCCCCGGCCGAGATCGGCAACCTGCTCGAATCCCTGCCGCCGGGCAAGCGCGAGGTGGTCTGGGGCCTGGTCGACGCCGAAGATGATGGCGAGGTGCTGCTGCATGTCGGCGACGAGGTGCGCGAGAGCCTGCTGGCCGAGATGGACCCGGACGAAATTGTCGCCGCGGTCGAAGACCTGGACATCGACGACCTGGCCGACTTGGTCGAGGACCTGCCCGATACGGTCATCGATGAAGTGCTCAAGTCGATGGACCGCGAGAACCGCGAGCGTCTGGAGCAGGTGCTGTCCTATGCCGAGGACACCGCCGGCCGCCTGATGAACCCGGACGTGGTCACCGTGCGCGCCGATGTCAATGTCGATGTGGTGCTGCGCTACCTGCGCCTGCGCGGCGAACTGCCCGACCACACCGATCATCTGTTCGTGGTCAGCCGCCGCCACCAGTACCTGGGCCGGGTATCGCTGGCCTCGCTGGTGACCCACGAGGACACCACCGCGATCAACCGCCTGATCGACGATGAGCAGCCGGCCATCGACGTCAACGAGAGCGCCGAGGAAGTGGCACGGCAGTTCTCCGACCATGACTGGGTCTCGGCACCGGTGGTGGATGAGAACAACATCCTGCTCGGCCGCATCACCATCGATGACGTGGTCGACATCATCCGTTCGCAAGCCGAGCACCAGGCGCTGGGCGCGGCCGGCCTGGACGAGGAGGAAGACCTGTTCTCGCCGATCAAGCGCGCGGTGCGTGGCCGGATTGTCTGGCTGGGCATCAACCTGGCCACCGCGTTCCTGGCCGCCACGGTGATCGGCCAGTTCGAGGTGACCCTGGAAAAGGTGGTGGCCCTGGCCATCCTGATGCCGATCGTGGCCGGCATCGGTGGCAATGCCGCGGTGCAGGTGCTGACCCTGATGGTGCGTGGTCTGGCCCTGGGCCAGGTCGGCTCCAGCAATGCGCGCATCCTGTTGTGGAAGGAGCTGCGGGTTGCACTGATCAATGGTGTCCTGATCGGCGGCATCGTCGGCCTGATTGCCTGGGCCTGGTTCGGCAGTGCCCTGCTGATGCTGGTGATTGCCCTGGCGCTGATCATCAACTTCTGTGCCGCGGCGCTGGCCGGGGTGCTGCTGCCACTGCTGCTCAAACGGATGAATGTCGATCCGGCCGTCGCCGGCACCGTGGTGGTCACCGCGGTGACCGATGTGATCGGCTTTTTCTCCTTCCTCGGCCTGGCCACCGCCATCTTGCTGCAGTAACGACGATGACCCGGATGATCGACAACTACTTCAGCGCCTGGCGTGACCAGCGCCAGGCCTGCCCGGCCTGCGAATGGGAAGGCGACAGCGTGGGCATGAGCCTGGAGCCGCACCGCGAGCAGAGCGAATACAGCTGCCCGCAATGCGAGTGCCTGCTGCTGGTGGTCAGCCACCCGGACCTGGCGCAGGTCCAGGCCGCCGCCGCTGCCGGGCATGCCGAGGCCATTGAACAGCTTGCCCTGCTGGAAGCATTCGCCAGCCGCGGGCACTGACACCCTCCGCCCGGCAATGACAAAGGCGCCTGTCGGCGCCTTTGTACTGTGTGCGCAGCAGCGGCTTCCCGCTCAGCCCAGCAGGGCCTGCAACGCGGCCATGCGTACGGCCACGCCGTTGGCTACCTGGCGAAGGATCCAGGATTGGGACCCATCGGCGACCTCGTCGGTGACCTCCACCCCGCGGTTGATCGGGCCCGGATGCATCACGATGGCGCCGGAGGCGGCCCGGCGCAGGCGCTCGGCAGTCAGCCCCCAGCGCGCGTGGTAGGCCTCCAGCGACGGCACCAGGCCCTCGCTCATGCGCTCGTGCTGCAGACGCAGCATCATCAGCACATCGACCCCGTCGAGCATCGCATCGAAGTCATCGCCCACGGTGCAGCCGGCCAGTACCGGGTCATCGGCCCCGGGCAGCAGGTTGGCCGGACCACAGACGCGGATTTCTCCGGCCCCGAGGGCGCGCAGCGCGTGCAGATCGGTACGCGCCACCCGCGAGTGCTTCACATCGCCGACGATCATTACCTTGAGCGCGGAAAAATCCGCGCCCTTGGCCTGGCGGATGGTCAGCATGTCCAGCAGGCCCTGGGTCGGGTGGCCGGAACGGCCATCACCGGCATTGAGCAGGCAGGTGCCGGGCTGGACCACGCCGGCCAGGCGCGCCACCGCGCCGTCGTCGGGGTGGCGGATGACGAAGCCGCGCACGCCCATCGCTTCCAGGTTGCGCAGGGTGTCGGTATCGGTCTCGCCCTTCTTGGCCGAGGAGGTGGAGGCATCGAAGGACATCACATCGGCCCCCAGACGCTGGGCGGCCAGGGTGAAGGAGGAGCGGGTACGGGTGGACGGCTCGAAGAACAGCGTGCACACGGCCGTACCGGCCAGGGCCTGACGACCGTCCTGCGCGCGCCCGATGGCGCTGTCGTGGCAGGCCTGGGCCTTTTCCAGCAGATCCTCCAGAACGGGACGGGGCATCCCCTCCAGGGTGAGCAGGTGACGAAGGCGGCCGTTTGAATCCAATTGCTGGGCAGTCATGTTGGGACGTGGGGAGCCAGGGAAACCGGGGTGGCATCGCCGGGGGCATCGAGCCAGCGCTCGATGATCACCGCCGCGGCGACCGCGTCGAGGCTGGCCGCATCGCGCCGGCGCTTGTGCCCGGCGGCGCGCTGCTGCGCGAAACGACGGGCCGCCTCGATGGAGGAAGAACGTTCATCCACCAGCACCACCGGCAACGCATAGCGGGCCAGCAGCTGGCGTGCAAAGGCGTGGGCACGCTTGCGGTTGGGCTGGTCCTCGCCTTCCAGGGTCAGCGGGTCACCGACCACCAGGCCCTGTGGCCGCCATTCGGCGAGCAACCGGTCCAGCGCCGCCCAGTCAATCCCGGCGGCGGGGATTTCCACCACCGCAATGGCACGCGCCGACAGTGCAAACGCCGAGCCGATGGCCACCCCGATGCGGCGTGAGCCGACATCAAACCCCAGAACCGTGGCATCGGCGGCGATCGTGCCCATGGTTTTCAGGCCCTGCCGCTGTAGTCGGTCAGGTGGGTCATGTCCACGCCAAGCAGGTTGGCCGCGCCATGCCAGCGCTGGGCCAAGGGCAGATCGAACAGGATCGAGCTGGCCGCCGGCACGGTCAGCCAGCTGTTCTCGGCCAGCTCGGCCTCCAGCTGACCCGGCCCCCAGCCGGCACAGCCCAGCGCCACCACCACATTGCGCGGGCCATTGCCCTGGGCCATCGCCTGCAGGATGTCGCGCGAGGTGGTCAGGTACAGGCCATCGGCCACGGTCAGGCTCGAGCCCCAATCGCGCGCGTCATCGTGGATGACAAAACCACGTTCGCTGTGCACCGGGCCACCATTGAGCACCGGCACCGCCTGCAGCGCAGGGTCATCACTGTCGATGCCGATTTGGGCAAAGACCTCGCCCAGGGTGTACTCCGAAGGCTGGTTGACCAGCACCGCCATCGCCCCTTGCGCATCATGCTGGCAGATCAGCGCCACGCCACGGGCGAAGGGCTCCTGCTGCAGCGAGGGGGCTGCGACCAGGAGATGGTTGGCCAGATGGAGCGAAGAAGCAGACATGGGTTCATTCTATCGTCTTGCGATGGCTTTCGGCCGTACCCAGGGGCGGCAGACTCATGTCCAGTTATTGTCAGATTGCTCCCGGCCATGCCCTGCATGGCCCCTACCATGACCACGAATATGGCTTTGTCCAGCACCAGGAGCCGGTGCTGTTTGAACGGCTGGTGCTGGAAATCAACCAGGCCGGCTTGAGCTGGCAGACCATTCTGGCCAAGCGTGCGCACTTCCAGCGTGCCTATGACGGCTTTGATGTCGATCGCGTGGCCGCTTACGGGCCGGCCCAGGTGCAGCGGCTGCTGGGCGATCCGGGCATCATCCGCAACCGGCTCAAGATCGCCGCCGCCATCCACAACGCCCAAGTGATTCAGCAACTGCGCCTGAGCCACGGTGGTTTCCACGCCTGGCTGCAGCACCACCACCCGCTGGACAAGCCGGCGTGGGTCGCGCTGTTCCGGAAAACCTTCCGCTTTACCGGCGGGGAGATCACCGGCGAATTCCTGATGAGCCTGGGCTGGCTGCCGGGGGCGCATGTGCCGGAATGCCCACAGTACGCACGCAGCATTGCCGCCGGTGCTCCCTGGGCGCAGACGCTCAGCAGCGCCCGTGATAACGCCCGGGACGATGGTTGAAGCCGAGCACGATACCGATCAGCACCGCGCCGATCACCGAGTAGGCCACGTTGCTGGCCGGAAGCACCAGCAAGGCCACTGCCATCAGCAGCAGGTCGTAGACCAGCTGGAACACGCCGGCATTCCAGCCACGCGACTGCTGCAGGTAGATCGCCAGGATGCCGATCCCGCCCAGTGACGCGCGGTGACGGATAAAGAACAAGATCCCCAGGCCGGTCAGGCAGCCGCCGATCACCGCCGACATCAGCGCGCTGTCACCACTGAAGGTGATGTCGATCCATTGCGGCAGCAGGTCGGTCAGCGCCCCGCAGGCGGCAACGGCAAGAAAGGTCTTCAGGGTGAATTCCCAGCCCATGCGGCGGATCGAAAGCCAGTAGAAAGGCAGGTTGCCGAGCACGAACACCAGCGAAAACGGCCAGTCGAACTGGTAGTGCAGCAACAGCGACAGCCCGGCCATGCCGCCGACCAGCAGGTTGTCATGGGCCAGGATCGCCAGGCCCATCGAACTGACCAGGGTCGCCAGCAGCAGGCCCTGGAGGTCATCGATCACGCCATGACCGCTGCCAGGCACCTGCACACGGGAGATCGGAGTCGAAGCAACGGCCGGATCGGCGGCCGGAGGAACGGACGCGGGCATGCCAGCAGGATCGTACGCGGGGGGATGGGTATTAGACACAATTGCAACCAATTTTGCTGCACTCGCACATTAACACCTGGCGCCGCCCGCCGCCCTCATCGACGGCTGCCTTTATTCCCGGTGCCACCAGCGAATGCCCTGCCCTGCACTGGCGTGGCGGCCTTCGCCCCAGGAGCGGCGCAAACCGCGCAAGCTCATGCCCTGCGCGGGCTTGCAGACGGCGGTGCCGCTGCGATGGCGCCGCTGCGATGCGGTGAACTGTCCCGCCGGCAGCGATGACCCGGCGCTGGCCACCCCCTGGTACCACACGCCGGCCGGCCGCTCACTGCCACAACAAAAACGGCGCCGGGCAGGACCCGACGCCGGTAAACACATCGAAATGAGCCGGCCGATCTGGGCAAGCGGCCAGGGCCGCAAGCCAGCGGACAATCGGCGCCGTCAGCGCAGCTCGGCGATCTCCACCCCGTCCATGCCCTGGGCCAGGGTCTTGGCATCGCCGCCCTGGGACAGCTTGATGCGCAGGCGCACCTCGTTCTGCGAGTCGGCAAAGCGCAGCGCGTCGTCGTAGCTGATCTCGCCGGCCTGGTACAGCTCGAACAGGCTCTGGTCGAAGGTCTTCATGCCCAGCTGGACCGATTCCTTCATCACTTCCTTGAGCTTGTGGATTTCACCGTCGCGGATGTAGTCCTGCACCAACGGGGTGCCGAGCAGGATTTCCATCGCCGCCTTGCGCCCCTTGCCGTCGGGGGTGGGAACCAACTGCTGGGCGACCACGCCCTTCAGGTTCAGCGACAGATCCATCAGCAGCTGGTTGCGGCGGTCTTCCGGGAAGAAGTTGATCATGCGGTCCATCGCCTGGTTGGCGTTGTTGGCATGCAGGGTGCACAGCACCAGGTGGCCGGTTTCGGCAAAGGCGATGGCGTGGTCCATGCCCTCGCGGGTGCGCACCTCGCCGATCATGATCACGTCCGGGGCCTGGCGCAGGGTGTTCTTCAGTGCCGCCTCCCAGCTGTCGGTATCGATGCCGACCTCGCGCTGGGTGATGATGCAGCCGGCGTGCTTGTGCACGAATTCGATCGGGTCCTCGATGGTGATGATGTGCCCGGAAGAATTCTGGTTGCGGTAGCCGATCATCGCCGCCAGCGTGGTCGATTTACCGGTACCGGTGGCACCGACCAGCAGGATGATGCCGCGCTTGGTCATCGCCAGCGATTTGATCACCGGCGGCAGGTTGAGCTCTTCCACGGTCGGGATGCGCGTTTCAATCCGGCGCAGCACCATGCCCACCTGGTTGCGCTGGTAGAAGCAGCTGACACGGAAGCGCCCCACCCCGGCCACGCCGATGGCGAAGTTGCATTCGTGGGTCTTTTCAAACTCCTCGCGCTGCTTGGGGTTCATCACGTTGAGCACCAGGTCACGGCTTTGCTGGGCCGTGAGCGGGGTCTGGGTGATCGGGCTGATCTTGCCGTGCACCTTCATTGCCGGCGGCATGCCGGCGGTGATGAACAGGTCCGACGCCTTCTGGTGCGCCATCAGCTTGAGAAAGGAAGTGAAGTCGAGGCTGCTCATGGGCTACTCCGGCAAGTGACTGCAATAACGGCGCTGCCAACCAGGTGCCTGCACCGCCAGGTGCAGGCCCTGCCTGGCTCATTCAAAGATGCGCTTGTCCTTGGCGTACTCGCGGGCCTGGTTGCGGGTGATCAGGCTGCGCTTGACCAGGTCCTGCAGGTTCTGGTCCAGGGTCTGCATGCCCATCGCCTGGCCGGTCTGGATCGCCGAGTACATCTGCGCGACCTTGTCCTCGCGGATCAGGTTCCGGATGGCCGGGGTGGCCACCATGATCTCGTGCGAGGCAATCCGGCCGCCGCCAACCTTCTTCAGCAGCGCCTGCGAGATCACCGCGCGCAGAGATTCGGACAGCATCGAGCGCACCATCGGCTTTTCGCCGGCCGGGAACACGTCGATGATGCGGTCGATGGTCTTGGCCGCCGAGCTGGTATGCAGGGTGCCGAACACCAGGTGGCCGGTTTCGGCGGCGGTCAGCGCCAAGCGGATGGTTTCCAGGTCACGCAACTCGCCGACCAGGATGATGTCCGGGTCCTCGCGCAGGGCCGAGCGCAGCGCCTCGTTGAAACCGTGGGTATCACGGTGCACTTCGCGCTGGTTGATCAGGCACTTCTGCGGGGTGTGCACGAATTCGATCGGGTCCTCGACGGTGAGGATGTGGCCGTATTCGTTCTTGTTGATGTGGTCGATCATCGCCGCCAGCGTGGTCGACTTGCCCGAGCCGGTCGGGCCGGTGACCAGGATCAGGCCCTGCGGCTGCTCGATCAGCTCACGGAAGATCGGCGGGCAGGCCAGGTCTTCCAGGGTCAGCACCTCGGAGGGAATGGTACGGAACACCGCACCGGCGCCGCGGTTCTGGTTGAACGCATTGACACGGAAGCGCGCCAGCGAGGGAATCTCGAAGGAGAAGTCGACCTCGAGGAATTCCTCGTAATCACGGCGCTGCTTGTCGCTCATGATGTCGTAGACCAGCGCGTGCACCTGCTTGTGGTCCAGCGCCGGGATGTTGATGCGACGGACATCACCATCCACGCGGATCATCGGCGGCAGGCCTGCAGACAGGTGCAGGTCGGATGCTTTGTTCTTTACCGAGAACGCCAGGAGTTCGGCGATATCCATGTGTTTTGTATCCCCTGTATAGCCGTTGGCTGGAAGGAATGGTCCCCAGGCGGCAGTATAGCCTCCTTCCGGAAGCTGGAAATAACGTGTCCCTCAGTTCTCTGTCTTCGATCCAGGCCCAGCTGGCGCAGCTGGCAGCGGCCACCGGCCGGCCGCCGGCACGGTTGTTGGCGGTGTCCAAAACCCAGCCGGCCAGTGCGATCGCCGCGCTGGCGGCGCAGGGGCAACGCGCCTTCGGTGAAAACTATGTGCAGGAAGCGGTGGACAAGATCGGCGAGCTGGCCGGCCTGGGCCTGGAATGGCACCTGATCGGCCACCTGCAGTCCAACAAGGCCGACCTGGCCGCCCGGCATTTTGACTGGGTGCAGAGCGTTGACCGCCCCAAGCTGGTCGCCGCGCTGGCCCGCCATCGTCCGCCCGCGCTGCCGCCGCTGAATGTCCTGATCCAGGTCAATATTGATGACGAGGACAGCAAGCATGGCTGTGCTCCGGAGCAGATCCTGCCGCTGGCCGAGCTGATCGCCGCCCAGCCACGGCTGCAGCTGCGCGGGCTGATGGCCATTCCGCGCCCGCACACCGACCCGACGCAGTCACTGCCGGCGTTCCAGGCCATGGCCGCGCACCAGCGTGCGTTGCAGGCGCGCTACCCGCAGGTGGATACCCTCTCTCTGGGGATGAGCGCCGATTTTCCCCAGGCCGTCAGTACCGGTGCCACCCTGGTGCGGGTCGGCAGCGCGCTGTTTGGCGCCCGCCCTCCCAGGGCCACCTCGGCCTGAGTCATCCGCACCCACAAGGAACCTGTTATGTCCCCTTCGCGACTGGTCAGTTTCATCGGCGGCGGCAACATGGCGCGCAGCCTGATTGCAGGCCTGATCCATTCCGGCACCGCTCCCGCGGCCATCGAGGTCATCGAACCGCAGGCCACACTGCGTGAGAGCCTGCACCAGCAGTACGGCATCACGGTGGCTGACAGCATCGCCAGCGCCCGGCTGGATGCCGGCAGCTGGCTGCTGGCGGTCAAACCACAGGTGATGGCCAGCGTCTGCAGCGAACTGGCCGCACGCCTGGCCCCCGGCAAGCTGGTGATTTCCATTGCCGCCGGCATCACCACGGCCCGGCTGCAACAGTGGCTGGGCGCGCATGCGCTGGTCGTGCGCGCCATGCCCAATACTCCGGCGCTGCTCGGTGCCGGCATGACCGGCCTGTATGCCGACCCCAGCGTGCCGGCAGCGCAGCGGGCACTGGCCCAGCGCATCCTGCAGGCCGCAGGCCAGGTGCGCTGGATCGAGCACGAGACGCTGATGGATGCGGTCACTGCCGTCTCCGGCTCCGGCCCGGCCTATGTCTTCGCCCTGGCCGAGGCCATGGAGGCGGCGGCGGTGGCACAGGGGCTGGATGCGGACAGCGCCCATCAGCTGGTGGTGCAGACCATCATCGGCGCCGGCCGGATGCTGGCCGAAACCGGGCAATCCCCGGGCCAGCTGCGGCAGGCAGTGACCTCGCCCAACGGCACCACCCAGGCGGCCCTGGAAGTATTGGCTGAGGGGGGATTGGGTGGATTGATCGCCCGTGCCGTCGAGGCCGCCAGCGAACGCGGCCGCCAGCTGGCCGGGGCAGGCTGAGCATCGCAACGGCAGGCTGCCGCATTTCCCACCGCGCATGCCGCCTCTCAAGGGCGTGCGCGCCGAACGCGATATAATCCAGCCCGACCAGGCTTTTCTGTTTTGAAATCCTGTTGCACGGCCAGTACAGGAGGCTGCCAGGAGGTTGGCAGCGGCAAGAACCACGTTTCGGGATTGTCAATGACCCTACATTCTGCATGCCCCGACGGTGCCTCCAGCGCACTGTCAGGACAGATTGATTTTGTCGATTGGGGCATCCAATTCGGCACGCGCACGATTCTTGCCCGGATCACCCTGGCCATCCGTGGCCCCGGGGTGACCGTGCTGATGGGCCCGGGCGGCACCGGCAAGTCCACCCTGCTCAAAACCCTGGCCGGGCAACATGGCGCCCATGCACTGAGCAGCGGCAGCCTGCTGCTCGATGGCCAGCCACTGCACACCGCCGCAAAGCTGCCGGCGCTGGCCCAGCAGCATCCGCGCGAGCTGGATTTCAGTGTGCTCGATACATTGATAGCCGCCCAGCGTGGCAGCGGCGTGACACAGACCCCGGCACAGATGCGCCAGCGGGCACTGGCCGTGCTCGAGCACTACGGCCAATCGGCACTGATCGCACAGCTGGAACAGCGCCTGTTCGACCTGCCACGCGAGCAGATGCGCTGCGCGCTGATTCTGCGTGCGGTACTGACCGGCAGCCCGGTGCTGCTGATTGATGAGCCCACCAGCGACCTGGAGCCGGCACAGAGCGCGGTGGTGCTGGCGCTGATCCAGGCCCTGGGTGCCACGCATACCTGCCTGGTGGTGCTGCACAACCAGCAGCAGGCCCGTGGGATTGCCGACCGCCTGGTGCTGCTGGCCGGCGGCCGGGTCCAGGTGAGTGCCGAACGCGACGCCTTCTTTGCCAATCCCGACAATCATCCGGTACTGGCACAGTTCCTGCGCACCGGCAGCTGCCATGTGCCCGCTCCGGACAGCCGCCCCGAAGAACTGGAACCGGCCATCGTCAGCGCCATCGGCACGCCGAGCACGCCGGGCACGGCAACCGTGCCGGCGGCGCAGGCCCCGCCCGCGGCCGATGCCCCCGCACTTGCTGTCACGCCGGCCACTCCCGGCCCGATCCTGCCCAGCGCACCGCTGCCGTTGACAGCCAGCGCGCCAGCGGCGGCAACGGCGCCGGCCAGCCGCGGCCCGAATGGCTTCCACTGGCTGGTGCCGGGCAAGCTGGCCGGTTGCCCGATGCCCGGCGCGGTACTGCCGCTGGAACATGATCTGGCCCTGCTGCGCAGTGTCGGCGTCAGTGTGCTGGTCAACCTGACCGAAAAGCCGATGACGCAGACCGCCATTCCCGCTGCCGGGCTGCGCACCCTGCACATGCCGGTGGAAGACCGCCATGCACCGCCACTGATGTGGATGAAGATGCTGCTGGTCAAGATCGAGCGTCTGATTGATCAGGAAGAAGTGGTTGCCGTGCACTGCCTGGCCGGTCTTGGCCGCACCGGCACGGTGCTGGCCAGCTGGCTGATCCGCCAGGGGCTGACCGCCGATGAAGCGCTGCGCCGCCTGCGCCTGATCGAGCCGGGCTTCGTGCAGTCGGCCGCACAGGAGCAACTGCTGCACGAGCTGGAAACCAACCTGCTCATCCGCGCCCCCGAGCTCTGATCCACACCTCATCCCCCCCGTTTCCAGAAGGACGCTCCCCGATGTCACTTGACTCCATCATTCAAAAATCCGTTGCCTCCATTCCCGAATGCCTGGCCGCCGGCTACGTCGATATTTCCTCCGGCATGCTGCTGTCGGTGCGTACCGTGGATTCGCATCCGCGCGAGGTACTGGACCTGGTCGCCGCGGCAACGGCCGACCTGTACGAGGGCCCGAACGTGCGCATGATCGAGCAGCTGTTCCGCCGCGCCCGTGGCCTGCCCGAGGGTGAAGGCGCGCACTATTTCCAGGAAATCATCGTCAACAGCGAAAACCTGATCCACGTGTTCATGCGTGGCAAGCGTTACCCCAGCTATGTAATGGTGTTTGTCTGCCGGCGCACCGCCAACCTGGGCATGGCACTGACCAAGGCCCGCCTGGCGATGCCGGAAATCGAAGCGGCGGTCTGAATCCAGCGGCCGCGGCACCCGCCGCGGCCTGGGTGGCCAGGCCTTACCGCCCTGCGCCGGGCAGGCCCGCTGGCAGGTCACCGTTTTCTGCCAGCTCCTGGTGCAGGATGCGCCGCACTTCCAGCACGGCCTCCGGGGTTTCCTGCACGCTGTGCCAGGCCGTGATCACCTTCTCTGATTCAGCGCCTGCCAAGTGGGCGCTCCAATAAGGCACCAGCCCATCATCGGACTGGGCCAACGCCACCGCCGGGTCGCGGCGGGCAATGATCGAGTGATAGGGCAGCCCGCGGCGCACTGGCAGGCCTGCCGCAACCCGGATGAATGGGTTGCTCGCCTTGAGGTTGTCGATGCTGTTGGGCAGCTTGGGCCTGGCCGGCGGGTCATCACTGTCGGCCGTGGCATCCGGGTCGGCCAGCAGCTGCACCACATCGGCAAAACCGCCAAGAATTGTCAGCGGCAAGCGCACGAACTTGCCAATGAAGTTGCCCAGGCCACTGGTGGCGATATCCGTCCCCTGGTGTGGCGTGGCGATGAAAACCGCACGGCTCACATTGGCCTCGGGCTGATAGCGCAGCAGCGGCGCCAGCCGCCGCTGCGCCTGCTGGCGACGATCCCCGCGCAGCTCAAAGCCCTCCACCACCGAAGACAGCAGGGCATCGCCAGGCGTGCTGAGCATCAGGCGGGCCAGCACCCCGCCCATCGAGTGCCCGACAAACACCATGTCCTGGCTGGCAACGGCAGTACCCTGCGGGTCGAAGTGGGCCAGGGTGCGATTCAGTGCCCGCGAAATGGTGTAACGGTTCAAACCGATCGGGGCATTGGTCGGGTAATACACCGACCAGACCTGGTAATGCTCACGCAATACCTTGTCCCCGGTCACTTCATTGACCAGGTTGACCCAGGCCTCCGGACTGCTGGCCAGCCCGTGCAGCAGGAAGATGATCCGCTTGTCAGGGTCATACGGCTGCATCAGGTAGATATGCGGCCGGGCTATCCCCTGGCCGCGGCCGAACAGGGTGCGCAGCGACTCCACCGCAAAGCCCGAGTTGGCCAGCCACAGACCGTAGGCGGCGGTGTAATTGGCCGCCAGCGGAACGCTATGGCCCTGCAGGATGATGCTGGCGGTGCGCTCGGGGGCATAGACCTCCAGGTCGAGCTCGCGCGAGGCCAGCACCTGTTCCAGCGTATTGCCGGCAAAGCGCAGCACGGCGGTGGCATTGACCGCCGGCATCTCACTGAACACCGGGATGTCCTCGACCCGTCGCGGCCCTTCTTCCGGCTCGGCGGCGTCCATCGGCAGCGCCAGCTGCGGCGGCTCCATCTCCACCACCAGCTCGGCACCAAAGCCATCACGGCGGTAGCTGCTGCGCAGGCCGGCAAAGCTGATGCTGGAAGCGGCCATCATCGCCCGCGGGACACTGCGCAGGCCCAGTTGGTCATAGCGCGCGGTAATTTTCCAGCCCTGTTCGGCCAGCTGCAGCTGGGTGCCGCTGCCGCCGTTGGCCGCCTGTTCGCGGGCGCGTTCAAACAGCACCGCGGTGACCTGCTCCACCGCGGTGTTGTAGTAATCGCGCACCTGCAGCTGGCGGTCCTCCAGCGCCCGCTGGGCGGGGCTGCGCCCGGAAAAAAACAGGTAGGCGTAGGCATGGCGTGCCGCTTCCAGCCAGGCCTGGTGACTGGCAAGCGAAGCGGTGACACCGGCCTTGCGGTCTGCCTGGACCTGGTTCAACGCAACCAGCGTCCACAACTCGGCCAGTGCTGCCAGGCGCACCTCGGTATCCACCCCGGGGCGCTGGCTCATCGGGGTGATGCAGTCACTGGCCTGCTGGCCGCAGAGCGCCGGATCGATACCAATCACCTGCAGGGCTTCCCGGGTGGCAGCGCCCAGCTGGCCACTGCTGAGCACATCGGCACGCTTGGCCACGGTGAAATCCGGCGTCGCTACCGTGCGCAGCTTGACCATGGCACAACCACCTGCCAGGGGCAGCAACAGCAACAGCAGCACCAGACGCAGCCATGGTTGCTGCCTGCAGTGTCTATTCATCGGTCTCTCCCTGATCAATTCCCGGAACACCCTGGCGGATGCGTTGCGAAAACAGCGTGCTGCCGCCATCGGCGCGGGCGCGCTGGGTAATGCGCCCGCGCTGTTGCAGCTCGGCCTGCTCATGGCCCGGCGCCAATGCCCCCAGCTGCTGCAGGTAACCGGCAAGATAACCGGAGGCCAGCAGCCGCCAATCCAACGGCAGGTCGGCATTGATGCTGCGCGCCAGCGCCCAGACAATCGTGGTGCAGTTGCTGGTCAGGCTGTTGTAGAAGGCCGGCTGCCGATCCAGCTCCTGGGCCTTGCGCAGATAGGCCACGAACAGATCACGCAGCGCCTTTCCCCGCAAGCCACTGACCCGGTACAGATAGACTTCTTCGCCGCGGGCATTGGTCCGGGTGGCGACGATATCGCGCTCGTCGGCAGCGACCAGGGTCATTTCATAGCGACGGAAAAAACCGGCCAGCGCATCAAACGACTCCCCCTGCTCCTTGCGGATCTCCAGCGAGAACACCAACTGGCGGCCATCGGCAAAGCCAAACGAAACCAGCGTGTGTGCAATCACCGGACCCATCCAGTAAGACAGCAGCACATCGGCACTGCGCAGCTGGTCCAGGTCATAGCGGCGCTGCTCCCAGGCGATGTCGTAGTCCTGTTCGCTGCGCCAGGTGAAATTGCGCACGTTGTCCAGCACCACATGGCGGCCATCGAAAGAGCGCACCTGGAGGCGCCGGGCGACGTCATCGGCCCAGGCACGGTCCTGCGCCGGGGTGATCTGGTTCCAACCGATGCCCAGCGCCAGCAGGCCGAGCATGAAGGCCAGGCCAAGCCGCCCCTGCCAGCGCTGGCTGGCGCCTGCCAAGGCCAGCAACAATCCAACCGACAGCGCGGACCAGCACAGCAACAGCAGCCCGCCGGCAATGCCGGAAAGATGGAAATGCAGCACCCCTGCGCCCCACAGCGCCACGGCAGCGACCAACAGCATCACCAGCACCTGCACCAGCCATCGTCCCATTCGTCGCATCGGTTTGATCCAGTCGCCCATCATCCAGCCAGGAACAGCATCGTGCCAGCTCCATCGCCGAATCGGCAAAAGCTTCACCATCGGGCCACAGTCAAGCCCTTGGCAAGCCCAACGCGCAGCGCCAGATCGACACCCGCGGGAGTGCCGCTGCAGGCAGTACAGCCAGGGAAACGGTGGTGAGCGTGGCGGCGTGGCGAGGCCGCAGCAGACAACGGCCCTCGTCTTCGGCGCTCGGATCGATCCCGAGGGGAGCCGATGGCTCGGGCCGGGGACAGAGAGGGTTCTGGCCCCACCCAGCGTTTGATCCAGCCCCGGCGCATGCCGGGCCCATTGCGCAGCGTGGCGGCAACTGCGGCCTTCAATCGTGGAGCCGCTGCTGGCGAACCCGGAACAGCCACGCCTGGACAGGCGACAGCGGGGCCGGCATTGCACCCGGAGCACAGCGCCACCTGGGCTGTGCATGATTCATGCCCCCCGCCATTGGCGGCAACAAAAAAGCCACTGTTTCCAGTGGCTTAGTTCGTTTCGCGTGGTGGGCGATACAGGGTTCGAACCTGTGACCCTTGCCGTGTGAAGGCAATGCTCTACCGCTGAGCTAACCGCCCGTGTCGCGATGGGCAAATTATAGAGGCTACTGGAAGAAGGTCAACACTTTTGTGAAAAATTTTCTTACATAGTCTGTGTCGGCTTGTCGGCGCCGAGTGCGCCGGCCAGCAGGGTCTCGATCTTGTTGCGGATCGCCTCGCCCTCGGGGCCATCGGCCAGCTGCACACCGATGCCGGCCGAACGGTTGCCCTGTGCGCCCATCGGCGTGGTCCACACCACCTTGCCGGCCACCGGCAGGCGCTCGGCCGAATCCGGAAGGGTCAGCAGGACGAAGACTTCATCGCCCAGGAAATAACGCTTGGCGGTGGCAACAAAGATGCCGCCATTTTTCACAAACGGCATGTAGGCCGCATACAGGGCCGGCTTGTCCTTGACCACCAGCGACAGGATGCCCTGGCGCGCGTTGAGTGCACTCATTGTTTCTTCCCCTCGGGCAGCCCGGCTGCAGCAGCCGGCCACCCCATCAGCAATTCAACCAAGGCCAGATCCGCACGTACGGTGGTGCGCAGCAACTGCGCGCAGGCATTGGCGGCATCAAACCAGGCCGCCAGCTTGGGCAATCGCGCTGGCGCGGTCAACCCGTGCTCGCGCGCATGTTCCAGGGCCAATTCGGCGGCATGCCGCAGGCGCAGTGCCAATTGCCCATCGCCACTCCAGCGCGCAGCCAGCTCGGCGGCACGGGCCTGGCCCCGGGCCAGACGCTGCAGCTCGCCAGCCACCTCAGTGCGCAGCGCCCAGCCGTCGCCGGCCAGCCATTCATCGGCCAGGCCCGGATGCCCGCGCGCGGCGGCCAGGGCGGCAGTGGCCTGCTCGGCCGGGTGCCCCTGGCTGGCCAGCCAGGCCAGCGCCTGCTGCCGCGGCGGCAAACGGAATTCCAGCTTCTGGCAACGGCTGCGGATGGTTGCAGGCAGCCGCGCGGGCTCATTGGCCAGCAGCCAGACAAAACGTCCGGGTGACGGTTCTTCCAGGGTCTTGAGCAGGGCATTGGCAGCGGCCGTATTGATCGCCTCGGCCGGCTCGATGATGACCACCTGGGCCAGGCCGTATTGCGGGGTCAGCGCCAGTTGCTGGCTGACCTGGCGGATCTGCTCGATCACGATCTCGGTGCGCAGCTTGTCACCGGTCTTGTTGGCAATGAAGGAAACCAGCTGCAGGTCCGGGTGGGTTCCGGCATCGAGCAGCTGCGCGCTGCGCGCTGCCGCCGCCGGCGCGCCCTGGCACAGCAGGTGCCGCGCCATCTGCAGGGCCACGGCACGCTTGCCGATGCCTGCCGGGCCGGTAAACAGCAGGCCATGCCCGAGCCGGCCTGCCTGCCAGGTGCTGATCAGCTGGTCGTAGACGGCCTGCTGCCACGGGGTCAGTGCACTCATCGCCGGACCTGCGCCAGATAGGCGTTCACCGCCCGGGTTACCTCGGCCACCATCTGCTCCAGCGGCACGCTGGCATCGATGCGGACAAAACGCTGCGGGTCAGCCGCCACCCGTGCCGCAAAACCGGCGTGGACCCGCTCGAAGAATGCATCGTGCTCGCGCTCGATCGCGTCCGGGACACCACCGCGCCCCTGTACCCGCGAACGGCCCAGGGCCACCGGCACATCCAGCCACAGGGTCAGACCGGGAACAAAGCCGACCACGCGCCGTTCCAGATCCGCGATCCAGTCCACCGGCAGGCCACGGCCGCCGCCCTGGTAGGCAAAGCTGGAATCGGTGAAACGGTCACACAGCACCCAGTCGCCGCGCTGCAATGCCGGGTTGATCACCTCGGCCACATGCTGGGCGCGGGCGGCGAACACCATCAGCAACTCGGCCGATGGATGCAGCCGCTCGTCGGCATCGTCCTGGCGGCTGCTGTGCAGCACCATCGCACGCAGCTGCTCGGCCAGCGGCGTGCCTCCCGGTTCACGGCTGACCACCAGGGTGCAGCCGGCGGCCTGCAGGCAGTCACGCACAGTCGCCAGCGCGGTGCTTTTACCGGCGCCCTCGCCCCCTTCCAGGGTGATCAGATGGGCGCGGCGCGGAAGAACGTCATTCATTGTGGCAAGGCATTGGATTGGCGCGCCTGGCGCAGGCGCTGCAGGTAACCGGCCACAGCCACCTGGTGCTGGGCATAGGTGGACGAAAAGACATGGCCGCCGCTGCCGTCACCGATGGCAACGAAATACAGCGCATCACCCTCGGCCGGATGGGCCGCAGCCTCCAGGGCAGCCCGTCCGGGCATCGCGATCGGGCTCGGCGTCAGGCCGCTGCGGGTGTAGGTGTTGTAAGGGGTGTCGGTGGTCAGGTCGACCTTGCGGATATTGCCGTCATAGGCCGAACCCAGGCCATAGATCACCGTCGGGTCGGTCTGCAGGCGCATGCCCAGCTTCAAGCGGCGTACGAACACCCCGGCAATCTGCGGCCGTTCGGCGGCCAGTCCGGTTTCCTTTTCGATGATCGAAGCCAGGGTCAGCAGCTCGTAGGGGCTGTCCAGCGGCAGGCCCTCGGCCCGGCCCTGCCACGCCTGTTCCAGCGCCTGCGCCATCGCCTTGTGCGCGCGCCGCAGCACATCCAGATCGCTGTCACCACGCTGGTAGACGTAGGTCTCCGGCAGGAAGCGGCCTTCCGGATGCTGCCCTTCAAACCCCAGCGCCGCCATCAGTGCGGCATCGTCCAGCTCGGCGGTGGTTTGTTCCAGCGGCGTGGCGCGGGCAAGTGCGGCGCGCAGCTGGCGGATGTTCCAACCCTCCACGATGGTGAGCCGGTGCTGGACCACCTTGCCATTGCGCATCCGCAGCAACAGCTCGGACACGGTCAGCGGCTGGGTCAGGTCGTATTCGCCGACCTTGAGCTTGCCGGCCGCATCGAGCTGGCGCGCCAGCAGCTGCCATTGCTGGTCCCGGCCGTTGTCGATGCCGGCGGCACGCAGTTTGGCCAGCACCCGGCTGAAGCTGTCGCCCGGCTCGATGATCACGCTCTCGGCACGCGGCTGCAGTAGCTGCCCTGCAAACACCTTCTGCGCCTGCCAGCCCCAGCCGATCAGTACGGCGGCCAGCAGCAACAAGGCCAGCACCAGCAACAGCACAATGCGTAGGCAACCGCGTTTACGGGGGGCCATCAAGCGCTCCAGGGCAGTAGGAAGTGCTACAGGATACCGCGCCGCCCGCCGGGATCGCAGACACCGCGACGGCCACCGGCCACTGATGGCGGCCGGTGGTGTCCTGGGCGGATGAGCCTCCGTCGCCGGGGCTTACAGCCGCTTGAACAGCAGCGAGCCGTTGGTACCACCAAAGCCGAAGCCGTTGGAGAGCACGGCATCGACCTGCTTCTGGCGTGCGGTGTGCGGCACGTAATCCAGGTCACAGCCCTCGCCCGGGTTGTCCAGGTTGATGGTCGGCGGAATCACCCCGTGCTGCAGCGCCAGCACCGAGAAGATCGCCTCCACCCCACCGGCAGCGCCAAGCAGGTGGCCGGTCATCGACTTGGTCGAGCTGACCATCAGCTTGTAGGCGTGGTCGCCGAAGGCAGCCTTGATCGCATCGCTCTCGCCCAAGTCGCCCAGCGGGGTCGATGTGCCATGGGCGTTGATGTAACCCACCTGCTCGGGAGCAACCCCGGCATCACGCATGGCCAGCTGCATGCAGCGCTTGGCGCCTTCGCCGCTGGGTGCGGTCATGTGGTAGGCATCGGAAGTGGCACCAAAACCGGCCAGCTCGCAGTAGATGCGTGCGCCGCGCGCCTTGGCGTGCTCGTACTCTTCCAGCACCAGGATGCCGGCACCGTCGCTGAGCACGAAACCGTCACGGTCGCGGTCCCACGGCCGCGATGCCTGTACCGGTTCGTCGTTGCGGGTGGACATGGCCTTCATCGCGCAGAAACCGGCCATGGCGGTCGGCGCCGAACCGCGCTCGGCACCGCCTGCGACCATCACATCAGCATCGCCGTACTGGATCATGCGCATCGCCGTACCGATGGAGTGGTTGGCGGTGGCACACGCCGACACCGGCGAGAACGTCGGCCCCTTCAGGCCGCGCAGGATGCTCAGCTGCCCGGGCAGCATGTTGATGATCGTGCTGGGGATGTAGAACGGGGAAATCTTGCGCGCCCCGCCCTCCAGAAACTTTGCCGTCTGCTCCTCGATACCGAGCAGGCCGCCAATGCCGGCGCCGATCAGCGCACCGATGCGCTCGGCGTTGGCCTCGTTGATTTCAAGCCCTGAATCATCCAGCGCCATGAAGCTGGCGGCCAATCCGTAGTGAATGAACGGATCCATCTTCTTGGCATCCTTGGCCGGAATACCAAAGCTGGCCACGTCAAATCCTCGGATCTCACCGGCAATGCGGGTGCTGAACTGACTGGCGTCAAAGCCGGTGATCGGGCCAATCCCCGAGCGTCCTGCGGTGATGCCTTCCCAGCTGGTGGCCAGATCATTGCCCAGCGGGGAAATCATCCCCATGCCAGTCACGACGACGCGACGACTCATGCTCATTTCTCCTGACCAGCACCTGGCTGGTGGCGATACTCGAGTATTAAAAAGGGCCGCAATGCGGCCCTTCCTGGTACGACCCACAGGCCGGCGCGCAAGGCGCACCCGCCGGCGGGAAACGACCGCGATCAGGCCTTGACGTGGGCCTTGACGTAGTCGATGGCGGCCTGGACGGTGCCGATCTTCTCGGCTTCCTCGTCCGGGATTTCGCACTCGAACTCTTCTTCCAGGGCCATCACCAGCTCAACGGTGTCCAGGGAGTCGGCACCCAGGTCATCGACAAACGATGCGGTGGTGGTGACTTCCTCTTCCTTGACGCCAAGCTGTTCGATGACGATTTTCTTGACGCGCTCTTCGATGGTGCTCATTGGGTATCGCTCCAGATGGAGTAGTGGTTCAAAAGACGCCACCATGATGGTGGCCGTTGGATAGTGTAGTGGAAACTTCCGGGACAAGTGTCCCTGAAAAAAACCACATAAATCAAACAATTAAAACAACAGGCCTGACCTTCCGGTCACGCCATGTGCATCCCGCCGTTGACGTGCAGGGTCTCGCCGGTGATGTAGTTGGCAGCCGGTCCGGCCAGGAAAGCCACTGCATCGGCAATGTCCTGGGCCTGCCCCAGCCGGCCCAGGGCGATCTGCCCGAGCATGGCCTGCTTGGCCTCTTCGGGCAGGTCGCGGGTCATGTCGGTTTCGATGAAGCCCGGCGCGACCACATTGACGGTAATCCCGCGCGAGCCGATTTCCTTGGCCAGCGACTTGGAAAAGGCAATGATGCCGGCCTTGGCGGCAGCATAATTGGCCTGCCCGGCATTGCCGGTGGCGCCGATGACCGAAGCGATGTTGATGATCCGGCCCTTGCGTGCCTTCATCATCCCGCGCATCACCGCCTTGGACGAACGGTAGACACTGGTCAGGTTGGTATCGATCACCGCCTGCCAGTCTTCATCCTTCATCCGCATCAACAGGTTGTCGCGGGTGATCCCGGCGTTGTTGACGAGGATGGAGATGCTGCCAAATTCCTTGCCGATGGTCTCGATCAGCGCTTCGATCGCGCCCGCCTCGTTGACCTGCAGCACACGACCGTGGCCACCGCAGGCAGCCAGACGATCGGCAATGGCCGCAGCACCGCTCTCGGTGGTGGCGGTGCCGATGACCACGGCGCCCTGCGCGGCCAGGGTGTCGGCGATGGCCGCGCCAATGCCACGGCTGGCACCGGTCACCAGGGCGATTTCACCTTGTAGGGGCTTGCTCATTGAGTTGCATCCTTAAACTTGAACCAGACCGATGCGCAGCGCGCAGCAGCCATTATCCACGCGGCCACTGGGCCAACGCGGCATCGAAATCGGCCAGCGTGCCCAGCGCGCGGGCATCGATGGATTTATCGATGCGCTTGATCAACCCGGAAAGCACCTTGCCCGGACCACATTCGGCCACGCAGGTCACGCCCATGGCTGCCAGCTGCTGCACGCAGCCGGTCCACTGCACCGGCAGATACAGCTGCTTGACCAGCGCCTGGCTGATGGCGTCAGCCCCCTGGTGGACGGCGGCATCGACGTTGTGCACCACCGGCAATGCCGGCGGGTGCCAGGCCACATCGGCAATGGCCGCAGCCAGCTGATCGGCCGCATCCCGCATCAGTGGGGTGTGCGAAGGCACGCTCACCGCCAGCTTCACGGCCTTGCGCACGCCACGTTCGGCCAGCAGCGCCAGCGCCCGGTCCACCGCGGCGGCATCACCACCGATGACGATCTGGCCGGGAGAATTGAAATTGGCCGGCACCAGCACCTGGCCCTGCGCCGCCTGCTGGCAGACTTCGGCCACCAGCGCATCGTCGGCACCGAGCACCGCTGCCATGCCGCCGACACCGGCCGGGCAGGCCGCCTGCATCAACTGGCCGCGCAGGCGCACCAGGCGCGCGCCATCCTGCAGGGACAGCGCACCGGCAGCGACCAGCGCCGAGTACTCGCCCAGGCTGTGCCCGGACAGCACCGCCGGCTGGGCACCGCCCTGGGCCTGCCACAACCGCCACAGGGCGATCGAGGCGGCCAGCAGTGCCGGCTGGGTGAACTCGGTCTGTCCCAGCTGCGCTTCCGGCCCCTGCTGCGCCAGCGCCCACAGATCCACGCCTGCACCGGCAGAAGCTTCGGCGAAGGTATCGATGATCGACGGGTGGGCAGCAGCGATATCAGCCAGCATGCCCAGCGACTGGGAACCCTGGCCGGGGAAGACGAATGCGAAAGTGGAATCGGTCACAGGCAATCAACGGATCTACAACGGTCGGGCCGCATCATAAGCGTGAACGGCACAATCCGTCTGTACCGGCGCGTATGCAAACTGACAAAGTCAAAAACAAACGCGCCCGCCGGCAGTCACCGGCGGGCGCTGTGGGCAACCCGGCAACTCAGTAGCGCAGCAGCGCCGAGCCCCAGGTAAAGCCACCGCCAAACGCTTCCAGCAGCAGCAACTGGCCACGCTGGATGCGGCCCGAACGCACGGCCGTATCCAGCGCCAGCGGGACCGAAGCAGAGGAGGTGTTGCCGTGCTTGTCGACCGTGACAACCACCTGTTCCATCGACATGTCCAGGCGCTTTGCGGTGGCCTCGATGATGCGCAGGTTGGCCTGGTGCGGCACCAGCCAATCCAGATCCGCCTTGCCCAGGCCATTGGCCTGCAGGGCTTCATCAACCACCGAATCCAGCGCCTTGACCGCGTACTTGAACACGTCATTGCCCTTCATCTTGATGGTACCGCTGGAGCCGACACCCTCACCAAAGCCGGAAGACACACCTGCCGGGGTCCACAGCAGCTCCTTCTTGCTGCCATCGGCATGCAGGTGGGTGCTCAGGATGCCGGTATCGCCGTCAGCCACCAGCACCACCGCGCCGGCACCGTCGCCGAACAGCACGCAGGTGGTGCGGTCAGACCAGTCGATGATACGGGTGAGGGTTTCAGCACCGATCACCAGCACTTTCTTCGCATCACCACAACGGATGAACTTGTCGGCCACCGACAGCGCATACAGAAAGCCCGAGCAGGCCGCGTTGACATCCAGCGCTGCCGAACCGACGGCCCCCAGCCGCGCCTGCACCAGGCAGGCGGTGGACGGGAAGATCAGATCCGGCGTGGTGGTACCGACGATGATCATGTCCAGCTCATCGACGCCGATCCCGGCAGCCTCCAGCGCCCGCAACGCCGCCTCGTAAGCCAGGTCGCCGGTGGTCTGTTCGTCGGCAGCGATGTGGCGCTGGGTGATTCCCGTGCGCTCACGAATCCACTCATCGCTGGTTTCAACGGTCCTGGCCAGCTCCTCGTTGCTCAGCACCTTCTCGGGCAGGTAGCTGCCAGTGCCGGCAATTCGCGCATAAATCCGTTCGCTCATCGGGTTACCTCAAAACAGAAAAAGGGGCGCCGAAGCGCCCCTGAAGCATAAGGCGCAAGGCCACCGCCATCACAGCAGTGGCCTTGTGACCCATCAGTCTTCGCTGACAGCCGAAGCCTTGGTAGCAATCACCTTCTTGCCACGGTAGAAACCGTCAGCAGTGACGTGGTGACGGATGTGCACTTCACCGGTGGTCGGATCGGTGGACAGCTGCTTGGCGCTCAGCGCGTCATGGGCACGGCGCATGCCGCGACGGGAAGGGGTGACTCGGGATTTCTGCACAGCCATGGGATAGCTCCAAACTCGGTTCGATATGTTTCGTCGTTTCGTTGCACACAGACGCCAGCGCCCGGTACCACCTTCGCTTTCGCCGCAGCCGCCGACGACGACCGGCTGCTATTGTTTCTTGAGAGAGGCCAATGCTGCAAATGGGTTGACCTTGGCGACCTCTTCGGTCGTGGCCTCCCACTCACGCTCAACGGCTTCACTGCCCGGCGACACCGGCACCAGCGGAACCGCCAGCACCAGCTCATCCTCGACCAGATCCAAGGGCTTGAGATAGCCATCTTCGGCCACCAGCAAAGCCTCGTACCCTTCCGGCAATGCGGCTTCATCAGCCTCATCACGGATCAGCCCGAAACGCTGGACCATGGAAATCGGGTGCAGGTAACGCTGCAGGGTGCGCTGACAGATCAGCGGCAACTCGGTTTCCAGGGTCAATTGAACATAGGACACCCGCAGGGTCTCGTCGCGACCAAATTCCAGCGCGTAATCGCACTTTCCTTCGAAATCAACAAGCAACCCCTGCAGACGGGTCAATTGCGCCAGTGATACCTGGCCATCCAGACGCTTGCGCGCCGAGACCATCCGCCAGGCATCCAGCGATTCGGGCACGTTCGCGGACATAAGCCGCAGAATGGTAGGGCCCCAACCCCGTGCTGTCAAACCCGTTGTTGGCACGCGGTCAGGCGCTTGCCAGCCTGCTATCGGCTGCGCAGACTGCCCCGCCGCCCTGCCGGATGAGCCCGCCGATGCCTTCGTTGATTCTTGCCTCCACCTCGCCCTACCGCCGGGACCTGCTGCAGCGGCTGGGCGTGGATTTCCAGTGCGTCCGGCCCGAGGTCGATGAAACCCCGCACCCCGGCGAAACGGCGGATGCGCTGGCCCGGCGTCTGGCGTGCGAAAAAGCCCTGGCCGTGGCCCGCCAGCATCCAGGCCACTGGGTCATCGGCTCGGACCAGTGCGCCGGACTGGACGGCCGCATCCTGGGCAAACCCGGCAGCGAGGCCGCCGCCTGCGCGCAGCTGGCAGCGATGAGCGGGCGACGGGTGGATTTCCACACGGCCGTCTGCGTGGCCCGCGACGAGCAGCTTTTCCAGGCCTGTGACCTGACCTGCGTGCATTTCCGTACCCTCGATGCGGCGGCTGTTGCACGCTATGTCGCCCGGGAACAACCCCTGGACTGCGCCGGCAGCTTCAAGTGCGAGGGCCTGGGCATCAGCCTGTTTGAAGCCATCGACAACCACGACCCCACTGCGCTGGTCGGACTGCCGCTGATCGCCACCTGCCGGCTGCTGCGCCAGGCAGGCTTCGTGCTGCCCTAACCGACCACCACAGGCCAGCGCGCAAACGTAGCGGTCAGCGCCGCAGCTCGATCCGCTGCTGTGCCCAGTCCTCGCTGCTGCCGTCATTGCCGTGCAGGCGCAGGCCCAGCCAATGGGTACCTGCGGGCACTGCCGACAGATCCAGCTGCGCCGCAAAGCCCACATGCGGATGCTGCGGGTCGTTGCTGGCCGGCCATACCGCGCGCACGTCAAGCGCACGGCCATAATCGGCCAGCTGCAGTGGCTGCCCGTCCAGCAGCACTTCCACACTGCGCAGGCCAACCCCGTCCTTGAAGGCCCAGCCAGTTACCTCAAGCCGATCGCCCACCACCTGCCGCGGCAACGGGGTATCGACCCAGGCGATGGCCGGGGTCACGCACGGCCCGGGCTGCGGCGCCGACAGCGCAGGCAGGCGGAACAACAAAAACCGCTGGCGGCCATGGTCAATCGACACGGTCGTCGGACCGGGCAAGGGACCAAACCACTCACACAGCTGGTGGTAGCGCGCCAGCAGGTCACGAAAGCGCTGATCGGCCGGATTGACCACCAGCAGCTGCGGTACCTCGCTGCGGCCATCGCCGATCAGGCCCCACAGCGCCAGTTGCGCGGTACGCCCGTGGCGGTCATTGAGTGCATGCGGCAACACCGCGATGTCGGGATCACCCAGCTGGAAACCCAGTTCGGCACCGATCTTGAAACTGCCGGCCAACAGCCGGCTGCCTTCGGGCATCTGCGCCAGCTCATCGCGTACCGCCACGGCCAATGGCTCCCAACCGATGAAGTTGCGCGGATAGAACTTGTTGTCGGCCAGGGACTGACGCAGGCCCGGACTGCCGGCCATCGCGTAATAACCCATCGCCGCGACCAGGCCCATGGCCATCGTCGCCCACAGGAGGCGCCGCCACCGCGGCGACCAGCCTGCCAGCAGCGCCGGTGCGGCCACCAGCAACGCCAGGTAACCCGGCAAGGGCCAGTGGAAGCTGATGCGCTCGATATCGGTAAAGAACCCCAACGTGAAAATCATCGCGGTGGAGACGCCGCCGGCCAGCGCGAAATAGCGCATCGGCGCGCTCCAGCCGGGCTCTCGCCCACCCCGCCAGGCCACCAGCCAGAGCAGGCCGCACAGCAGCGGGGTCACCATCAGCGGCTGGATCAACAGAAAGAACAGGCCTTCCAGATGAAAGCGCCATGGGTGACGGTCAAGCAGCTGGAAGCGCAGGCCGGCATCGTGGTTGTCGGCATTCCAGGCCAGCAGCGGCAACCACGCCACCACACCGACGCTCAACGCCATCCACACCCGGCTGTCGCGCAGCAGGCGCCGCCCCTGCGGCAGCAGCAACAACGCCATCAGACCCATGCCGATGACGCCCAGAAAGCGGTAATGACTCAACGCGCCCAGGGCCAGCCCGAAGGCCAGCTCCACCGCGTTGAAGGCGTTGACCTGGCGCAGCAGGCGCGCCACGGCATGCAGGCACAGCACCGCTGCCAGGGCCATCGGCACATCCGGCACGGCCAACAGCCCCAGGGTGCCGGACAGCGGCATCAGCAGGCACAGCACCCCGGCCTGCCAGCCGGCGACCTCGCCGAACCAGCGCGCGGACATGCGCACCACAAACCAGGGAATGATGGCGGCGATGGCCAGGAACGGCAGCCGCAGCGCCAGCACGTGCTGCCCGCCGAGCTCGACCCCCAGGCGGGTCAGCCAAGCGGTCAAACCCGGCAGGTCCGAGTAGGCCGGGGCCAGGCGCTGGCCTTCCTGCCAATAAAAGGCCTCATCGACGAACAAGGGCAACTGGGAAGCAACGAGCAGTTTTATTGCCGCAGCCGATGCCCACAGCAACAAAAAACACTTCCGCCACCACGACTCGGCCTCGACCACCGCTACACTCCCAGTGCTTCCGTTAAGCGAGCTCCCCATGCCCGAAGTGCGTTCCTTCCACGACATCGTAACTGAACAACAGCAATTTGCCCTGGCCAGAGCGCTGGAACAGGTCAATGCCCTGGTCGTGGGCAAGCCCCAGCAGATCAAACTGGCCTTTGTCGCGCTGCTGGCAGGCGGTCATCTGCTGCTGGAAGACCTGCCCGGCCTGGGCAAGACCACGCTCGCCCATGCCCTGGCGCAGACCGTCGGCCTGGAGTTCAAGCGCGTCCAGTTCACCACCGACCTGCTGCCGGCCGATATCCTCGGGGTATCGGTGCATGAGCCACAGCGTGGCCAGTTCGTGTTTCATCCCGGGCCGATCTTTACCGGCGTGCTGCTGGCCGACGAGATCAACCGCGCCCCGCCACGCACGCAGAGCGCGCTGCTGGAAGCCATGGCCGAGCACCAGGTCACCATTGACGGGACAAGCCATCGCCTGCCCGAGCCGTTCTTTGTGATTGCCACCCAGAACCCGACCGATCTGAGCGGCACCTTCCCACTGCCCGATTCGCAGCTGGACCGTTTCACCCTGCGCCTGAGCATGGGCTACCCCAGCCCGGCGGCCGAGCGTGCGCTGCTGCGGGGCGAGCACCGCCGGCAGATGATTGCTGCCTGCCAGCCACAGCTGGACCCGGCCAGCGTCAGCGCGCTGCGCCAGGCGGTGTTGCAGGTCCATGCCAGCGACGCCCTGCTGGACTATCTGCAGGCGCTGCTGGCCGCCAGCCGCCAGCATGCCGATATCGCCACCGGCCTTTCCCCGCGTGCCGGTCTGGCACTGCTGCAGGCCGCGCGCGCCCACGCACTGCTGCGCAACCGCAGCCATGTGCTGCCGGACGATATCCAGGCCGTGTTCGTGGCCCTGGCCGGCCACCGTCTGGTCGCTGCCGGCGGCGAGCACAGCGGCCAGGCGCTGGCGCAGATGCTGCTGGCACGGGTGGCAGTGGATTGAACCCTCGCCCTGCCTTGCACCCGTACGTCCTGCAGCTGTCACGCAAGCTGGGCCGGCTCAAACGCCAGCCCCTGCCCTGCGCGGTCAATGCCCGGCGCATCTATGTGCTGCCCACGGGGGTGGGCCTGTTTTTTGCCACCCTGGTGCTGGTGATGAGCCTGGGCGCACTGAACTATGGCAACAACCCGGCATTGCTGCTGGCCCTGTTGCTGGCCGGTGCCGGGCTGGCCAGCGCCCTGAGTGCCCACCTACAGCTGTCCGGCGTGGTGGTGGCCGGCATCCAGGCCGCACCGGCCCGGGCCGGCGAACCGGCGCAGGTGCACATCCAGCTCGAACATGCCGACCCGCGTCGGCGCGAGGGCCTGCGCGTGCAATGGGATGATGGCGCCGCTGCCACGGCAGCCCCTGCAACCACGGCCGACAGCCACCAATTGCAGGCCATCTGCTCGCTGCCCGCGGTCAAGCGCGGCCTGCACCCCCTTCCGCCACTGACCCTGAGCACCACCCAGCCGCTGGGTCTGGTGCTGGCATGGACCCGGCTGCACCCCCACCGGCAGTACCTGATCTACCCGGCGGCAGAACACAACGGCCCGCCCCTGCCCACGCCCCCCAGCGCCAGCGGCAACCGGCCTGATCAGGCCGGCGAGGACGACCTGCTGCGCGATTACCGACCCGGTGACAGCCGCGCCCGCATCGCCTGGAAGGCATCGGCACACCGGCAAAGCCTGCTGGTGCGCCAGCCCACCGGCGGCGGGCCCACCCCACTGGCACTGGATTGGCAGCAGCTGGGCCACCTGGCATACGAGGCCAGGATCAGCCGCCTGGCCCACTGGATGGAACTTGCCGCCCACAGCCAACGCCGCTGGAGCCTGCAGCTGCCCGGCCAACCGGCCCTGGGCCCGGGCAGCGGACACGATCACCTGCAAGCCTGCCTGCGCGCCCTGGCGTTGATGCCCGATGAACGCTGACAACCTGCCCCTGCCGCTGCGCTGGCCGGTACTGGCCACCCTGGGTATCGCCCTGCTGCCGTTGCTGCTGCAGCTTCCCCACCTGCTGGCCATACTGGTGGCTGCCAGCTGGCTGCTGATCAGTGGCGCCAGCCTGCGCTGGTCATTGCCCTCGGTGCTGCGCCTGTTGCTGGTGGTACTGGTGCTGGCCACCATTGCCCAGCAGATGGGCCTGCGCCCCGGACGCGATACCGGCTGCGCCCTGCTGGCCGCCATGCTGGCAATCAAGGGCAGCGAACTGCGCAACCTGCGCGATGCGCGCAGTGCCATCGGCTTTGCCCTGTTTGCGCCCTTTGCCGCGTTCCTGCTCGATCAGGGACCACTGAGCCTGCTGCTTGGGCTGCTGGCGGTACTGGCGGCCCTGGCCAACCTGGCACGGCTGGCCCGCTGGTCGGTGGGGCTGCCCAGCCAGGCCGCACTGCCGCAGCTGCGCCAGGTGATGCTGCTCCTGTTGCTGGCACTGCCGCTTGCCCTGGCCGCGTTCTGGTTGCTGCCGCGCCTGGATGGTCCGCTTTGGGGCCTGCCCGAGCGGGCGGTGGGCCGGCCCGGCCTGAGCGACACACTGCAGCCGGGCAAGTGGATCGACCTGATGGCCGATGACAGCGCCGCCCTGCGCGTGCGCTTCGATGGCCCGGTTCCGGCACCCGAGCAGCGCTACTGGCGCGGCCCGGTGATGTCGCAGTTCGATGGCAGCAGCTGGTCACGCGCCAACCTGCCCGGGCAGGCGGCCACACCACGCGACAGCGTCGCGCAGTGGCGCTACGTCATTGACTACGAGCCGACCGACAAGCGCCAGCTGGTGGCCCTGGACCTGCCGCTGGCCGCCCCCGCAGGCAGCCACCTGGATGGCCAGTACAGCCTGCGCAGCGAACGCCCGCTGACCGGCCTGACCCGCTGGGCACTGGCTTCCAGCCCGGCGCAGGCCGATACCAGCGCATTGAGCGACGCACTGCGCCGGCATTACCTGGCGTTGCCGGAAGGGTACAACCCACGCACGCTTGCGCTGGGCCGGCAATGGCAGCGCGAAGCCGCCGGGGATGGCGAGAAGATCGTCCAGCGCGCCCTGCAATGGGTACGCCGCGACTTTGCCTATACCCTGGCCACACCGCTGCCCGGACGCCACCTGGCCGATGAATTCCTGTTCGATCAACAGGCAGGCTTCTGCGAACACTTCAGCTCGTCCTTTGCCATCCTGCTGCGCAGTGCCGGCGTCCCCACCCGGGTGGTCACCGGCTACACCGGAGGCGTGCGCAACCGCTATGGCGACTACTGGGTGGTACGGCGGATGGATGCGCACGCGTGGAATGAAGTGTGGCTGGCCGGCCGTGGCTGGGTACGCGTGGACCCGACCGCCGCCGTCGCACCCGAGCGCATCTACGACACCCTGGAACAACGGCTGGCCGATGGCGAGGTGGCCACAGAAGGCCTGCTGCCGGCACTGGGCCTGCGCTGGCAGGCGCTGCGTGAAGCCGGGGACTGGCTGCGGCAACGCTGGAACCAGCAGGTGCTTGGCTACGACGCCGCCGCACAGGCGCGCCTGCTGCGGTATTTCAACCTGGCCGATGCGCCATTCGCACGCAGCCTGCTGATGCTGGCGTGGCTGCTCGCCAGCGGGCTGGCCGTTGCCTTGATGTGGCAGCTGCTGACCCGCAGCAAGGCGCCAGCCGATCCACTGCTGGCCGCCTGGCAGCGCCTGGGCCAGCGCTATCGCCACCTGGGCCTGGAACCGGGCCGCAACGAAAGCGCCCAGGCCTGGGCGGCCCGTGTCCAGCGACAGCTCGGCGACAGCCCGCTGACGGAGCTGGCGCGACGCTACAACGCCAGCCGGTATGCCGGCCAGGCCGACCCGCCGCTGCTGGCGCAGCTGCGTCGTCACCGCCCCAAACGCAGCTGAACAACCCACGACCAGGCCCGCTGCCACGCCCCCGGACAGCGGGCTACACTTTCCTGCGTCATGCGGCCGTTGCCGCGCTCCTGGAGCTGACAGATGAACATCCGCTTGTTGCTGCCTGCACTTGCCAGCGTGTTGCTGGCTGCCTGCGCCACTGCACCGAAGCCGCTGCAGGGCCAGTTTGCCCCGATCACTCCCCAGCAAGGCCTGACACAGACGGCCCAGGGCCAGAGCGTACGCTGGGGCGGACGGGTCATCGAGACCCTTCCCGGCGCCGACCAGACCTGCTTCCAGATGCTCGCCCGCCCACTCAACAGCCTGGGCCGGCCGACTGCGCGCAACAACGACGCCAGCGACGGCCGCTTCCTGGCTTGCCGCAGCGGTTTCTATGACCCGGCCGTTTTCCAGCCGGGGCGCGAGATCACCTTCATCGGCCGCCTCGACGGCCAGCAGAGCGTCAAGATCGGCGAGTACGAATACACGCTGCCACGCCTGGCCGCCGATGTAATTTACCTGTGGCCGGAACAGACCCAGTCCAACCTGCCACCGCCCTACCCGTACTACGGCCCATGGGGCCCGGGCCCGTGGGGCCCGCGCTGGGGCTGGTACGGCTGGTGGTAACCGCCCCACCGACAAGCACCTGAGACAACAACGGCGCCTGCAGGCGCCGTTGTTGTCCCAGCCGTCACTGGTGGCGGCTCAGACGCCAAAATCGCCCAGGGCAGCGCCGGCAAGCAGGTGCATGTGGATATGGAAGACGGTCTGTCCGGCATGCTCACGGCAGTTCATCACGATACGATAGCCATCCTCGGCCAGACCCTGTTCACGCGCATACGCCGCTGCGGCCAGGGCGAGCCGGCCAATCAACGGCGCCTGCTCGGCACGCAGGTCATCCAGGGTCGGGATGATCTGGTTCTTCGGAATGAACAGCACATGCACCGGCGCCTTCGGTGCGATGTCCTTGAATCCGAGCACCTCGTCGTCTTCGTAGACGATGGTGGCCGGTATTTCACGACGGATGATCTTGCTGAAAATGGTTTCCTGGCTCATGGCGACCTTGGACAATCAACGATCATCCAAGCTTAGCCGATGACTCAGCGCGGGACTTCAGCGCGGCTGCCAAAGGCATGGGACAGGGTGCCGCGATCGACATATTCCAGCTCACCGCCCAGCGGCAGGCCCTGGGCCAGACGGCTGGGTTGCACGCCATGCCGGCGCGCCAGCTGCGCCAGGTAATGCGCCGTGGCCTCGCCCTCCACCGTGGCACTGGTGGCGATGATCAGTTCACTGATCTCGCCGGCCGCCAGACGCTGTCCCAGGTGCTCCAGTCCCAGCTCCTGCGGCCCGATGCCGTCCAGCGGCGACAACCGGCCCAGCAGCACGAAGTACAGACCACGAAAGCCGGTGGCCTGTTCAATGGCCAGACGGTCGGCGGGCGATTCCACCACGCACAGCTGGCTGCGCTCACGCCCACTGGACTGGCACACGCGGCACAGCGGGTCCTGGCTGAAATCGCGGCAGCTCTCGCAGCGGCCGATCACCTCCACCGCCTCGGCCAGCAGACGCGCCAGCTCGGCCGCCCGTTCACGGTCGCGCTCGAGCACGTGGTAAGCCATGCGCTGGGCACTCTTGGGGCCGACACCGGGCAGGATGCGCAGGGCCGCAATCAGTTGATCAAGTAACGGTGCGCTCACGGGAACACTCAAGGACCGGCGCGCAGGCGCAGCACCTGCGCACCGGAGGGTGGATCAGAACGGCAGCTTCATGCCCGGCGGCAGCTGCATGCCAGCGGTGGCCGCGCCCATCTTGCTCTTGGACTCGGCATCGATCTTGTTGGAGGCGTCGTTGAAGGCGGCAGCGATCAGGTCCTCGACCATTTCCTGGTCAGACAGGATCGACGGGTCGATCCGCACCTTGCGGCATTCCTTGGTGCCGGTCAGGGTAATGCTGACCATGCCACCACCGGCGCTGCCGGTGACTTCCAGCTTGGCCAGGTCTTCCTGGGCGCGCTGCAGGTTTTCCTGCATCTTCTGCGCCTGCTGCATCAATTGGGCGATATTGCCACGCATAGTTCTTACTCTTGGTAGGGTCGAATGGTGTCCGGCACCAGGCGTGCGCCCTGCTGTTCAACCAGCTCACGCACGTACGGGTTGGCGGAAAAAGCGGTCTGTGCCGCCGTTTGACGCTCCTCACGCTCACGCTCCTGGCGAGCGTGCAGGGTTTCGGCCTGCGTCTGGCCACTGCCGAGCACGATCCGCGGACGCTGGCCCAGATGGTCGGCCAGGGCCTGTCCCAGCTGCTCCAGCGAGCGATCGGTCTGCAGGTAATCAAAACCGTCGGCCAGCACCAGGCGCAACACGCCTTGCCCATGGCCGGTGAAGGCACAGTTGGCCGCCAGCTCACGTGCCGGGCCGCTCAAACCGCTGGAGGCGACAAAATCCAGCCAGTCCTCGGCATTGACCAGCGCGTGGCCCGTGGCGGCTGGCGACACGGCGGGCTCAACGGCGGCCGGTGGCGGCACTGAACCGCCCGCAGCAGCGGGCAAACCCTCCATGTCCGCAGCGGCGGCCTGCCCGGCCGGGACCTGCGCCTGCCCACTGCCGGGCGGATCTGCGGGTGCGGGTGCGGGTG
>NZ_LDJH01000015.1 GCF_001431525.1 Stenotrophomonas koreensis | reverse complement strand
GGTGTAAGAAAAAGTTTCAGCAGGATGGAAAATGAAGAATCACATGCCGTGAAGCTGAAGCTTCACAACATCGTGCCGTCAGGATTTGACGGGGGAGTCCATACATGAATTGTTAGACCTCACCTGTATTGGCTAATTCTTGAAGTATGTGGAGGTACTGATTGGCAATTAAATCAAAGCCGAACTCTAGATCTAGCACGGGGAAATTTGGCGAAGTTCCGCCAAAGGCCGCGGTGACAATGTTGTTCAAGCTCTTTCCATGCGTATCAAAGCTTGCTATGCGATAGATTGGATACAAATAGTCCAGCTTATTGCCGTATACGTTACTCAGGCGGCCAAGCATAGTTCTCACATCAGGAGCGCGAGGAAGTTGCCGCCACGCAGCATCAGGCTGCGGCAGCGCGGCATTGATGGGTAGTTGCTCATTGTGAAGTTTCAAATATTCACCCTTAAATGAGTCAACAAATTCGTTGTACCGAGCTTGCCTTTGCGCCGGATCGTCAAATATGTAGGTAAGCCAGAAGAAGCTCTCTATCAAAGATCTTGCAAGAATATGCGTGATGTAACGCTGGTCGACACTACTGTTATCCAGCATTCCGTTGGCTTTAAGTGTGCCTGCGATAGATCTAAACCTTAAGGCTTCTTGACCAAGTAATCCTATTGGCCCGACCAATCCAGAGATTGCATTGAAGCGAGCGATTTCGCTGTCGAGAAGTTTGAAGTGGTCGATTTTTGTCGTGCGAGTCGGAGCTACACTCTTAGGTCCCCGAAGCCTCGCGAGCCACCCTTCTAGTTCCTCGATGAGGAATTTATCTTGACCAGCTATCAGGGCTATTAAAACTATAAGAAGTGGAACCGCTGAAGCGTAGTCATACCATTTTGGATCGGTGTTGGATGCAAGGCTGAGCAGTGTTGCGAAGGCAAAAGACACCCAGATAAGCGCGGCGATAGTGCGTCGAAGCATGATTTTTCCCCAAAATAGCAATGCACTGTCACGTGAGGTCTAACGCTTGAGTTAAGCCGAGCCGCGAAGCGGCTTCGGCTTGGACGAATTGTTATGCGGCGCCGAGGAGCTGCTGGCCCGCCACAGTGCCCAGCCGACTAGCCCAACCCACAGGAAAAAACACAAGAATGTGATGCGCTGACCGATGCTGGCCATGCCAGCGAAGCGAAGAAACCCAGTAAAGATCGACGCGATTACCAGAGCGAGCGACGGCGTTGCTGCCCAGCGCCACGAGTTGACCTTCCGGAATAGTGAGGGCAGCCAGAACCCGGCTACCAAGAACGCGATGTAGCAGCCAAAGCTGCCCACGGTGTGCAGGAGCGTCGTCGTGGATTTGAAGTCCGCCATGTTGGCGGGGAACGCGCCGGACAGTGCCATAAGGAGGCCGGCAGCTACTAAAGCCATCGCCGGGCCATTGGCCCGGAGCCCGCGGCCCATAAACTCGCGCCGCAGGCCGATGCCAAGGAGTGCTACTGCGAAGCCCGGCAAGATGTATCCGAGAACGTTCCAAGCCCAGAGGTTCGGAGCATCCAGACTGCCCAGCTCACTGATGGCTTGGTCGGTGTGCGCGTAGTCCGGCCGCATGGCCGACATTGCTAGATAGACCGTCAAGAACCATAAGGGCGTGGCGATAGCGACAAGGCCAATCTTCTTTTGAGACATCATCTGCGGTGCGGTCCCTGTGCCGCATAACTACTATTAGACCGCTGATCTGCGGCGTTGCAACCGAGTATGCCGACAAAACCCTGCCTGCAACAGGGGGCATTGTTTGCGTGCAATCAAGCACTTGCCGCCTCTTGCGAAGATTTGCCCGCGCATCCTTGAAACGATTACACCCCCCAAACCTTTTCGCTGTGGTTACACCCCTCAAACCTACGGTGTAACCATGACGGATGACGCCCGCGCCTGCTTGCGCCATCCCGTCATCACTCACTCCACAAAAAGGAAATAATCGTGCGCGGCCCGTGCCAGGTCGGCGATGGTGCGCTCGCGGGCAGCAGTATCGGCGCTGGATTGCATCAGCACTGCCACCACCACTTCGCCCTTGCCGTCGGGCAGGGTGATCACGCCGGCATCGTTGATGACATCGCCCACCGTGCCGGTCTTGTGCGCCACCGGGGTGCGCGGGGGCAGTACGCCGCGCAGGCGGCCGCTGCCGGTGCGGGTCTGGGCCATGATCTGCTTGAGCACGGCGGTACTGCCGTCGCTGAGCACCCGGCCCTGCCAGACCTGCTGCAGCAGGGTGGCGATGGCGGCAGTGCTGGCGGTATCGCGCGGGTCGGCATTCCAGGCATCGATATGCGCACGCCGCAGCGCCGGGGTACGCGGGGTATTGGCCACGGCGGCGTAACCGGTGCCGTCCAGCGGTTGCTGCTGGCTGGCCGGGTGGCCGTAGTAGTTGGCCAGCAGCTCCCAGATGTAGCGGTCGATGCGGATGCCGTCGATGCCCAGCTGCTGCATGCGCGTGTTCACCGCCGCGGTGCCGCCGCCCACGCGCAGCAGGATATCGGTGGCGTTGTTGTCGCTGACGGTGATCATCATGTGCAGCAGGTCGCGCACGCTGATGGCCGAGCCGGCGCTCAGGTGCAGGTCCATCGGCCCGCCCATTTCCGGGTAGATGTCGGCCTCGGTCAGGGTGACGGTCTGGCCCAGCGTCAGCTGGCCTTCGTCCACCAGCTTGAGGATGTGCACCGCGACGGGCAGCTTCATCACGCTGGCCAGCGGAAAGGCGCGCTGGCCGTTGACGTGGACGGCGCGCCCCGTCTGCAGGTGGATCATCGACACCCCGACCTCGCCTTCCAGGCCCTGCACCAGGCGCTGTGCCTCGCGCTGCAGGGCCGGAGCATCGGCGGCCAGCAGCGGGCCGGAGAACACACCGGTAACGAGCAGCGCGGTGGCCAGTGCCAGCTGACGTACACGCTTGCCAGGCACGGCCAGCGGTGCGGTTGATGCCTTGATGGCAGGGGCGAAAAACATCGGCGATCCTCCAGAACCGGTGCCGCCACCGTGGCAGCACGCCAGCCTGATCCAACCACGCCGGTGACGGGCAGGACACTGCCATCGGTCATCCAACGCAACAGCGCCGGCACATGGCCGGCGCTGCGAGCATTGCCTGGATCACCAAACAGGCTTACTTGGTGATGTCCACGTCCTTGGTTTCACGCAGGAACAGCGTGCCGATCACCACGGTCATCAACGCGATGCCGATCGGGTACCACAGGCCGTAGTAGATGTTGCCGGTACCGGCGACCAGGGCGAAGGAGATGGCCGGCAGGAAGCCACCGAACCAGCCGTTGCCGATGTGGTAAGGCAGCGACATCGAGGTGTAGCGGATGCGGGTCGGGAACAGCTCGACCAGGTAGGCGGCGATCGGGCCGTAGACCATGGTGACGTAGATCACCAGCACCCACAGCAGCAGGATCGTCATCGGGATGTTGATGCGTGCGGTATCGGCCTTTTCCGGGTAGCCGGCATCGACCAGCGCCGCCTTCAGTGCCGGTGCGAATGCATCGGCGCGGGCCTTGAGTTCGTCCTTGGACAGGCCGGCTGCCTCGTAGGAGGCCACGCTGTTGTCACCGACCTTGATCTGCGCCAGCGAGCCGGCCGGGGCGGCCTGCACCGAGTACGGCACACCGGCGCGGGTCAGCGCGGCGGTGGCGATGTCACAGGAGTTGGTGAACTTGCGCACGCCCACCGGGTCGAACTGGAACGAGCAGGTCTTCGGGTCGGCCACCACCAGCGCCGGCGAGTTGTTGCGGGCTTCCTCGATGGCCGGGTTGGCGAAATGGGTGATGCCCTTGAACAGCGGCATGTAGGTGATGGCCGCCAGCAGGCAGCCGGCCATGATGATCTTCTTGCGGCCGATCTTGTCCGAAAGCCAGCCGAAGAAGATGAAGAATGGCGTGCCCAGGGCCAGCGCACCGGCAATGAGCAGGTTGGCCACGGTGGCATCGACCTTGAGCATGCTGGTCAAAAAGAACAGCGAATAGAACTGGCCGCCGTACCAGACCACGGCCTGGCCTGCGGCTGCGCCGAGCAGCACCAGCAGCATCAGCTTGAGGTTGCCATCCTTGAGGCTGTCACGGAACGGGGTCTTGGAGCCCTTGCCCTCGGCCTTCATCTGCTGGAACAACGGCGATTCGCTCAGCTGCAGGCGGATCCACACCGACACGCCGAGCAGGATGATCGAAACCAGGAACGGGATGCGCCAGCCCCAGGCCTCGAACGCTTCGGTGCCCAGGGTCATGCGGCAGACCAGGATGATCAGCAGCGACAGGAACAGGCCCATGGTCGCGGTGCTCTGGATGAAGCTGGTATACAGCCCGCGCTTGCCCGGCGGTGCGTGCTCGGCCACATAGGTGGCCGCGCCACCGTACTCGCCACCCATGGCCAGGCCCTGCAGCAGGCGCAGGATGATCAGGATCACCGGGGCGGCAAAACCGATGGTGTTGTAATTGGGCAGCACGCCGACCAGGAAGGTCGAGATGCCCATGATCAGGATGGTGACCAGGAAGGTGTACTTGCGCCCGATGCGGTCGCCCAGCGAGCCGAAGAAGGCCGCGCCGAAGGGGCGGACGAAGAAGCCGGCGGCAAAGGCCAGCAGGGCGAAGATCATGCCGGTGGTTTCATTGACCCCGCTGAAGAACTGCTTGGCGATGATCGCGGCCAACGAGCCGTAAAGAAAGAAGTCGTACCACTCAAAAACGGTGCCCAGGCTGGAGGCAAAAATTACCTTCTTGTGGCCTTTGGTGAGTTCCCCTTTCGGGGCTGCGCTGGCGCTGGTGTTGGACATAGGAGCTTCCCCTCGAAGCAATCGTGTAGCGGAACGGAATTACGCGATGGAATGGTGCTGACCAGACATGGGGGGACTTGCAACAACAACTGCGGGTACGACGGCAAGGCCGGCCCGGCGCAACCGTGATGGCTGCGCCGGGTGCCTTCAGGCTCAGAAGCTGTACTTGGTGGTGAACTGCACGCGCGAGATGTCGCCCTTGCGGCCGTCCTCGATTTCGCGCACGCCGTACATCAGCTCGGCACCGACATCGACCTTGGGCATCGGGGTGTAGAACACGTTGCCGCGGATGGACTGCACGTTCCTGGTCACCAGGCCACCGGCAGCGGTGGCGTTGTCGTAGTCGCTGCGGGCGTAGATCAGGTTGGTGCGCAGGCGCTCGTTGATGTTGTGGCGCCAGCCGACAAAGCCGGCCAGCACGCCGGTGCTGTCCAGGCTGCCATCGGCCGCATCCAGGGTGGCATCGCCGGTGATGCCCAGGCCGACATAGCGGGCAATGCCCTCGCCGCCGGTGAGCTGGTAATGCAGCGCATTGCGCGGGCTCATCACCCAGCGACCGCCGACGGTGACACCGCCGGCAAAGCTGTCATCGTCATAGTCCACGCCACCGACGCTGCGGTCGACCTTGAGCTGGCGGACGATGCCGGCCACGCCGAAGTGGCCCCAGTCACCCTTCCAGTTGTAGCGCGCGGTCAGGTCCGGCAGCGTGCCGCGGTCGGAGGAGGTGCCGTTGACCAGGGTGGTTTCCGGGTTTTCCAGCGCCACGCTGAAACCGCCGTTGGTGTAGCGGATCTGCGCCTGGCGCACGAACAGCACGCCGTCGGTGGGGCCGACAAAATCGGCCGCTTCGGGCATCAGCCCGGCATCCATGAAGTTGGACCAGGTCTGGCCGGCCAGCCAGTTGTTCCAGTACATGTAGGCATGGCGCACGGTGGTGCCATAGGTGTTGGTGGCGTTCTGGTTGCCCAGCGCGTTGCCGAAGAAATCCACCTCGATCAGCGCGCCGGCCTTGTCGCCGTTGTCGGCGACGTGGTCCAGGCCAAAGCCCAGACGCGAGAACTTGGCGTGGAAGTTGGTATCCCAGTCCGAACGCTCGCCGCTCCCGCCGGCGCCGGCCACCGGGGTCTGCCCCGGCAGGTACAGCGCGCGGCCGGTGGCGTCATCGGCCAGCTGGCCATCGCCGGTGGAGGTGCTCAGGAAATCGGCCTTGATGAAGCCACCGACGCGGAAGGTGGTGCCCGGCGCAGCGCCCGGGGTGATGCTGGTGCGCTGGATCGGCTGCTTGCCGGCCGCCAGTGCGGCCGGCGCGGTGGCCTTGACCTGGTCCACATCCTGGCGCAGGGCCTGCACCTGGGCGGCCTGCTGCGGCTGGGCGGCGAGCAGCGCCTGCACCTGCTGCTCGAGCTGGGCAATGCGCGCTTCCAGGGCCTGCTCGCGCGGGGTTTCGGCCAGGGCCAGACCCGGTGCCAGCAACGCCAGCGACAGGGCCGCCGGCAACAGACGACGGACAACGGGGACGCTATCAGGATGACGCATCGGGACTCTCCGTAACAAATTATGAATATGACTAGAGAAAATCGACAGGTGCAGACTGCACGCTTGCCGCTACCACACACCATTAGCCATTGGTCGAAACCCCGCCGGCCCAAACGACAGGGGCCGGCAATGCCGGCCCCTGTCGGTGCTTCACAGTGTCAGATCAGTGGTCCGAGGCCTGTGAGGCCCCCATGCCGGTCTCGGCACGTACCTGCTGGGCCAGGAAGGCATCCCGCTCGCCACGGGCGCGGGCGCCACGGTCGGTGATGGAAAACAGCCAGATGGTCACGAAGGCCAGGGTCATCGAGAACAGCGCCGGGCTGGTGTACGGGAACGGCGCAGTACCCACCGCATTGCCGAAGGTGGCTTCCCACACCGACGGCGACAGCAGGGTCAGGCCGACCGAGGAGATCAAGCCCAGGAAGCCGCCGACCACCGCACCACGGGTGGTGCAGTCCTTCCACAGCAGCGACATGATCAGCACCGGGAAGTTGGCAGAGGCGGCCACCGCGAAGGCCAGCGAGACCATGAAGGCCACGTTCTGCTTCTGGAAGGCAATGCCCAGCAGTACCGCCAGCACGCCCAGCACCAGGGTGGTGATGCGCGAGACACGCAGCTCGGTACCGCCCGGCGGGTGGCCCTTGTGCAGCACGGTGGAGTACAGGTCATGCGACACCGCCGAGGCCCCGGACAGGGTCAGGCCGGCGACCACCGCCAGGATGGTGGCAAAGGCCACCGCCGAGATGAAGCCCATGAACACGTTGCCGCCAACCGAATGGCCGACCAGCACCGCGGCCATGTTCTGGCCACCCTGCAGGCCACCGGTGATCGGGTCCAGGTACTCGGGATTGGTCAGCACCAGGGTGATCGCACCGAAGCCGATGATGAAGATCAGCAGGTAGAAGTAGCCGATCCAGGTGGTGGCCCACAGCACCGACTTGCGCGCTTCCTTGGCATCGGGAACGGTGAAGAAGCGCATCAGGATGTGCGGCAGGCCGGCGGTACCGAACATCAGCGCCATGCCGAAGGAGATCGCACTGATCGGGTCCTTGAGGAAACCGCCCGGGCCCATGATGGCCTGGCCGATGGCCGCGGCCTGTTCGGCGCTGGCGCCGCCGTCGGCAGCGATCTGGGCCTTGACCTGGACCGCGCTGGAGAACAGCTTTTCAAAGCTGAAGTCGTACTGCCACATCACCGCCACCGCCATGAAGGTGACGCCGAACAGCAGCAGGGTGGCCTTGATGATCTGCACCCAGGTGGTGGCGGTCATGCCGCCGAACAGCACGTAGACCATCATCAGGATGCCGACCATCACCACCGCGACCCAGTACTCCAGGCCGAACAGCAGCTGGATCAGCGCACCGGCACCGACCATCTGCGCGATCAGGTAGAAGGCCACCACCACCAGCGAGCTGGTGGCCGCAAAGCCACGGATCGGGGTGGAGGCAAAGCGGTAACCGACCACGTCGGAGAAGGTGAAGCGGCCCAGGTTGCGCACGCGCTCGGCCAGCAGGAAGGTCAGGATCGGCCAGCCGACAATGAAGCCGATGGCATAGATCAGGCCATCGAAACCGGCCAGCATCACCATCGCGGTGATGCCCAGGAAGGACGCGGCGGACATGAAGTCACCGGCGATCGCCAGGCCGTTCTGGAAGCCGGAGATGCCGCCACCGCCGGTGTAGAAGTCGCTGGCCGAACGGGTCCGCCCGGCGGCCCACTTGGTGATGCCCAGGGTGGCCAGCACGAAGGTGGCGAACATGATGATCGCCGTCCAGTTGGTCGGCTGGCGCTCGGTCTGGCCGAAATCACCACCGGCTGCCAGGGCCAGGCCGCTGAAACCGAGCAGGCCCAGCGCGGCAAGAACACGGAATGAGTTGCGCATTACTTGCCTTCCCCCACGATCTGACGGGTCATCGCATCGAACCGGGTATTGGCCACGCGCACGTACCAGGCGGTGGTGGCCAGGCTCAGCAGCATCAGCACCAGGGCCACGGCAAAGCCGATGGTGGTGGCCTGCCCTTCGATCAGCGGGGTGGCCAGCAGTTCCTTGTTGAAGGCCACCAGCCCGATGAAGCCGAAGTAGCTGACCAGCATCACCAGAGTGAGCAGGCCGGCCAGCCGGTTGCGGCGGCGCCGCAGCTGCTGGTACAGCGGGTTTGCTGCAATTGCCTCCGGGTGGGAGGCAGCGGGGGTTGTCATGAAACACTCCGTCAGGATCAGCACCGCCGCAAAAAGCGCGTCGGTGGCACGAAAACAGCGTGCAAGGGTCCGCACCCGGCCAGTGACCGGGTGTTGTTCAGGCCGGCAAAGCCGGAATGAGGGGCGGCAAGCCGCTAGTGGCGGGGGTTGATCACGTCGGTGGGGGACCTCGGCGGGGGGCAACGGACTGCGGGAAACCACAGTGGCCCCGTCCACAAACGCATAGACAAACTGATGCGCCGCGGCAGGATACGCCCAAACGGCTAGACATAAATGGCTGAATATGGCTGATTCGACCATTGTCTAGTGTTATTGCTGCCGCCGGCCCGTGCCTGCTGCGGCACACTGGCTGCAAGAGGCAACTGCGTGGGGCAGCTGTCAATCAATGAGTCATAGCAAGGTGAGGGGTGCCATGGCAGACATCTATCCGGTCGATCCGCAATTCGCCGCCAAGGCGCGTTACGACAAGGCCACCTACCAACGGCTGTACGCCGAATCGATCAGCGACCCGGAAGGCTTCTGGGCGCGCCAGGCCGAGCGCCTGGACTGGTTCGTCAAGCCCACCCGGATCAAGGACACCAGCTACGCGCTGGAGGGCTTCCGGATCAAGTGGTTCGAGGACGGCGTGCTGAATGTCTCGGTCAACTGTCTGGACCGCCAGCTGGAAAAGCGCGGCGACAAGACCGCGCTGCTGTTCGAACCCGACAGCCCGGACACTCCCGCCGAGCACGTCACCTATCGCCAGCTGCACGAGAAGGTGTGCAAGCTGGCCAATGCACTGCGCAACCTGGGCGTGCGCAAGGGCGACCGGGTCACCATCTACCTGCCGATGATCGTCGAGGCCGCGGTGGCGATGCTGGCCTGCACCCGCATCGGCGCGGTGCACACCGTGGTGTTTGGTGGCTTTGCCCCCAACTCGATTGCCGACCGGGTTGCCGACAGCGGCGCCAAGCTGATCATCACCGCCGATGAAGGCCTGCGCGGTGGCAAGAAGGTGCCGCTGAAGGCCAATGTCGATGCCGCGCTGAAGCTGCCCGGCACCAACAGCGTGGAGACCGTGCTGGTGGTGCGCCATACCGGTGGTGCAGTGGCGATGCAGGCCCCGCGTGACCGCTGGTACCACGACGTGGTCGACAGCCAGCCGGCACAGTGCGAGCCGGAGCGGATGAATGCCGAGGACCCGCTGTTCATCCTCTACACCTCCGGTTCCACCGGCAAACCCAAGGGCGTGCTGCACACCACCGCCGGCTACCTGCTGTATGCCAGCCTGACCCACGAGGCGATCTTCGACCTGCGCGAGGACGATGTGTACTGGTGCACCGCCGATGTCGGCTGGGTCACCGGGCACAGCTACATCGTCTATGGCCCGCTGGCCAATGGCGCCACCTCGCTGATGTTCGAAGGCGTGCCCAACTACCCCAGCGTGTCGCGCTTCTGGGAAGTGATCGACAAGCACCAGGTGACGATCTTCTACACCGCGCCGACGGCGATCCGTGCACTGATGCGCGAGGGCGATGCCCCGGTCAAGCACACCTCGCGCGCCAGCCTGCGCCTGCTCGGCAGCGTCGGCGAGCCGATCAACCCGGAAGCCTGGCGCTGGTATCACGATGTGGTCGGCGACGGCCGCTGCCCGATCGTGGATACCTGGTGGCAGACCGAGACCGGCGGCATCCTGATCTCGCCGCTGCCCGGCGCGGTGGACCTCAAGCCCGGCGCGGCGACCAAGCCGTTCTTCGGCGTGCAGCCGGCGCTGGTGGACACCGAAGGCAACGTGATCGAGGGGGCCGGCGAAGGCAACCTGGTGATCACCGACTCCTGGCCGGGGCAGATGCGCAGCGTCTACGGCGATCACCAGCGTTTCATCGACACCTATTTCCGCACCTACCCGGGCAGCTATTTCACCGGCGACGGCTGCCGCCGCGATGAAGATGGCGACTACTGGATCACCGGCCGCGTCGATGACGTGATCAACGTCTCCGGCCACCGCATCGGCACCGCCGAGGTCGAAAGCGCGCTGGTCAGCCATCCGAAGGTGGCCGAAGCGGCGGTGGTCGGCTTCCCGCATGACATCAAGGGCCAGGGCATCTATGCCTATGTCACCCTGATTGCCGGCGAGGTTGCCAGCGATGAACTGCACAAGGAGCTGGTGGTGTGGGTGCGCCAGGAAATCGGCCCGATTGCTGCCCCGGACCACCTGCAGTGGGCCCCCGGCCTGCCCAAGACCCGCTCGGGCAAGATCATGCGCCGCATCCTGCGCAAGATCGCCGAAAATGCCCCGGATCAGCTCGGCGATACCTCCACCCTGGCCGACCCTTCGGTGGTGTCCTCGCTGGTCGACGAGCGCAAGGTACGTTGAGGCGAGGAAAGAGGTAAGAGGAGTGAGAAGAGAGAAAAGGCAAATGCAGCAGCGGCCGGCTTTTCCTCCCGCCCCTCACCAAAGCTGCGGCAAGACAGGAACGAGTTGAGAGGAAAGAGGAACGAGTAGATGCCACAGCCTCCTGCCCTCCCTCTCGTTTCTCTCTCCTCTGCCCTCGCTCCTCGCTCCTCACCGCGGCAAGCCAGGCAAGACAGGAACGAGTGGATAGGAAAGAGGAACGAGTAAAAGCAACGGCTGCCGATTCTTCCACTCGTTGCTCGTTTCTCTTCACTCGTTTCCCGCTATCCACTCACTCCTCTCCACTCGTTACTCGTTACTCGTTTCTCGCTCCTCGTTCCTCGTTCCTCGCTCCTCCCCCTCCCCTCTTTTCTGGTTCCACGCCCCGCCATGCCCACGCTCCTGATCGCCGATGACCATCCCCTGTTCCGTGAAGCCCTGCGCGGGGCCGTGCAGCGGATAATGCCGGGCGTGCAGCTGTTCGAGGCCGACAGCGTGCAGGCGCTGTATGCCCTGACCGATGCCCACAGCGATGCCGACCTGGTGCTGATGGACCTGAACATGCCCGGCGCCCAGGGCTTCAATGCGCTGGTGCACCTGCGCGCGCTGCACCCACAGCTGCCGGTGGTGGTGGTCTCCGCACGCGAGGAACCCAGCGTGATGCGGCGTGCGGTTGACCATGGCGCGGTCGGCTTCATTCCCAAGTCGGCCGATTCCAATACCATCGGCCAGGCCCTGGCCGCAGTACTGGATGGCGAGCACTGGCTGCCGGAAGCCGCGCTCAACGAACCGCCCACCGATGCGGTCGAACGCGAGATCGGCGTGCGCCTGCGCGAACTGACCCCGCAGCAGTTCCGGGTGCTGCAGATGCTCGGCTCGGGCCTGCTCAACAAGCAGATCGCCTGGGAGCTGAATGTCTCCGAGGCCACGATCAAGGCCCATGTCACTGCGATCCTGCGCAAGCTCGGCGCCACCAACCGCACCCAGGCGGTACTGATGGCCGGCAAGCTGGCCATCGACGGCGAGGGCATCGTGCTGCCGGCCGAGGAAGACTGAGGGGCGGGAAGCAGAAACGAGGGCAGAGGAGTGAGGAACGAGCAAAAGCGCCACCAGCCCCTCTCACTTCTCACTTCTCTGCCCTCGTTCCTCGCTCCTGCCAACGCGTTCCTGACCCCTACCCCAGCTCGCTCCTGCCCATCGATGGCGGGATCAAGCGAAAAGCGAGGGAAGAGGAGTGAGAAACGAGTAAAAGCGTCACCAGCCCCTCTCACTCCTCACTTCTCTGCCCTCGTTCCTCGCTCTTGACTACCGACGGCGAAGGCATCGTGCTGCCGGCCGAGGAATACTGAAGGGGCGGGAAACAGAAACGAGTGAAGAGAAACGAGCAACGAGTGGAAGAACCGGCCGCCACTGCTTTTACTCGTTTCTCTTTCCTCGCAACTCGTTCCTCGTTACTACCCACTCGTTCCTCGCTCCTGCCCGCCGCTCTGCTAGAATCCGCGCACCCCTTGGGGAGTAGCCGGCTTCCAGCTCCTGGAAGCAGCCCACATCAACATGCTTGGCCAGTGCGCCATGGTGTGGGCAACCAGTCCGGTAGGCGAGACCAGCGGCGTGCGTGCACAACATCGGTTGGGCGCGTGCGTGCGCCGTTTTCGCCCCGCCCGACCGCCGAGTAGCCATGTCCCCGTTTTCGATCCTGCTGATTGGCCTTGCCATGTCCACCGATGCCTTTGCCGCGGCGATCGGCAAGGGGGTGGCGATGGGCCGCCCACGGCTGTCCGATGCCCTGCGTACCGGGCTGATCTTTGGTGTCATCGAGGCCATCACGCCGATCCTGGGCTGGCTGCTGGGCAAGGCGGCGGCGGTGTACGTGCAGGCCTGGGACCACTGGATCGCGTTTGCGCTGCTGCTCGGCCTGGGCCTGCACATGATCGCCAACGGCCTGGGCAAGGAGGATGCGGAGCCGGACGCAGCGGCCGCCGGCAACGGCAATGCCCGCTCGTTCTGGCTGCTGGCCCTGACCGGCCTGGCCACCAGCATCGATGCGGCGGCCATCGGTGTCGGCCTGGCCTTCCTGGAGGTGCATATCGGCATCGTTGCGCTGGTGATCGGCCTGTGCACGTTCGTGATGGTCACCATCGGTGTGCTGCTGGGCAGCAAGCTGGGCGAGATGGCCGGCAAGCGCGCCGAAGTGCTCGGCGGCATCGTGCTGATCGTGATCGGTGCCGGCATCCTGTACGAACACCTCGGCCACGCCCCGCTCGCGGGCTGAGCCGGCAGCGACGACGGAGGCAACCCCACCGCCACTGGCCCGTGGAATGGCCTCAGCCGCCGCGGCGCGCGGCCACCTGCGCCGACAGGAATGCACGTAGCGAGGCCGGCTTGACCGGCTTGGTCAGCATCCGCCAGCCCTGGTCGCGGGCGGCCTTCTTCAGTTCATCGCGGCCGTCGGCGGTGAGCAGCGCACCGGGCAGTGGCCGCGGGCTGCGCTGGCGCAGCAGGTCCAGGGTCTGCAGGCCATCCAGACGGTCATGCAGGTGGTAATCGACCAGCATCACATCCGGGTTCTGCGCCAGGCAGTCCACCGCCTGGTCCACCGTGTTGGCGGCAATCACCGTGACCTGCCAACGCGCCAGCAGCGCGCGCATGCCATCGAGGATTTCATGGTCGTTGTCCACGCACAGCACGCGCAGCCCGGCCAGCGATTCACCGGCAGGCAGGCCGTTGGGGACCGGCGGCGGCATCCGCCGTGCTTCCGGTGCCGCCACCGGGCTCAGGCCGATGGCGAACATCGAGCCATGACCGACCTGGCTGCGCGCGGCCAGCCGGTGGTCGAGCAGGCGGGCGATGCGCTGGCAGATCGACAGCCCCAGGCCCAGCCCCTGCTCGCCCCAGTCAAAGGACTGCTGGTAGCGATGGAACTCGTTGAAGATCTGCTGCATGTGCGCAGCGGGAATGCCCGGGCCGGTATCCCAGACCTGCAGCCAGATCATGCCCTGGCGCTGGCGCACCGCCAGCACGATGCGCCCGCTGCGGGTATAGCGCAGCGCGTTGGCCAGGAAATTCTGCAGCACCCGCCGCAGCAGCCGGCGATCGGTATGGACCCAGGCACTGCGGCCATGCACATGCACCTTCAGCCCGCGCCCAGCCGCCACCGGCGCGTACTGGCTGGCCAGCTCGTCCACCAGAACGCGGGCATCAAACACACTGTACTTGGGCTGCAGGCCACCGCCGTCCAGGCGCGAGACATCCAGCAGGCCATCGAGCAGTTCCTCGGCACCACGCAGCGAGGCATCGATGCGCTCGACCAGATGCCGCTGCTCCGGGTTGTTGGCCGGGTGCTCACGCAGTGCCGAAGCAAACAGCCGCGCGGCATTGAGCGGCTGCAGCACGTCATGGCTGATGGCGGCCAGAAAGCGCGTACGCGAGGCCTGCGCCTGCTCGGCCGCGCGTGAACGCTCGGCCACCCGCTGCTCCAGGGTTTCATTGGTTTCCAGTAGCGCGCGCTCGACCCGCTTGAACTCGGTGATGTCGTTGTAACTGGTGACATAGCCGCCGCCCTGCAGCGCCTGGCCACGCATCTCGAACACCCGGCCATCGCTGCGCACCCGTTCAAACACATGCGCCGTACCGGCGCGCATATGGCTGATGCGGCGCGCGATCTGCTCCTCGACATCGCCATTGCCACCGACCTCGCCACGATCGGCGTTGTAGCGGATCAGGTCGGCCACCGGACGGCCGACATACAACATGCCATCGGGGTAACCGAACATCGACTGGTAATGCCCGTTCCAGGCGATCAGGCGCATCTGTGCATCGACCACGCTGACCCCGGCGGAGATGTTTTCCAGCGTGGTATGCAGGATCTCGCGGTTGAAGCGCAGCTCCTGGCCGGCCTCGTCGAGCACGGCCATCACCTCGTCCACGCGCATGCCCGAGCCACGCAGCAGGCTGGTCAGCAGCAGGCGGGCCGAGGTGGCGCCAATGGAGGCGGCGAGCAGGCGCTCGGTGAACTGCACCCAGCCACGGTCAGCCTGCCCCGCCAGCCCCCCCGGCAATTGCAGCCGTTGCGCCTGCTCGTCAAACGCCCCCCGGGCGTGGCTGTCACCCAGCACCCGCCCGGCCAGCGCCAGCAGGTCCATCACCTGGACATGCCCGGACCAGCCACCGGCAGTGGCGGCCGCGGGCGGCTGGCTGGCCGGCTCCAGGAACGGCGCCGCACGCAGGCGCTCGGCCATGCCCGGCGGCCAGCGCCAGGACACCCCGATCAACACCACACTGTTGAGCAGCAGCGACCACAGCGTGGCGTGGGTCAACGGATCCAGGCCCTGGATCCCGAGCAGGGCCTGCGGCTGCAGCCAGGGCAGCCCGGCCGGGCCATCGAGCATCCACGCCGGGCGCAGCCCGGCACTGTCGGCCATGGTCGGCAGCAGCAGGGTGTAGGTCCAGACCAGGAAGCCGGCCAGCACCCCCAGCTCGGCCCCGCGCCGGCTGGTGCCGCGCCAGTACAGCCCGGCAATCAGCGCCGGGGCGAACTGGGCCACGGCCACGAAGGCCATCAGCCCGTACGAGGCCAGGCTGGCATCGTTGCGGCTGATCCGGTAGTACGAATAGGCGGCCAGACCCAGGCCGAGGATGGCCAGGCGGCGGATCCACAGCACCCGCGCCGCACGGATCGCCGCCTCGTGCGCATCGCCATCACGGCGCAGCAGCAGCGGCATGATCAGGTCGTTGGAGATCATCGTGGCCAGCGCGATCGAGGACACCACCACCATGCCGGTGGCCGCCGAGAAACCGCCGATGTAGGACACCAGCGCCAGCACCTGGTGGCCATTGGCCAGCGGCAGCGCCAGCACCAGCGAATCGGCGGTGCTGCCATCGGCGCCGAGCAGGCGCACCCCGGCGGTGGCAATGGGCAGCACGGCCAGCGAGATCACCAGCAGGTAGGCACTGAACAGCCAGCGTGCCCGGCGCACGTCGGCCACATCGCCGCATTCGACCACCGCCACATGGAACTGGCGCGGCAGGCAGAGCATGGCCAGGAAGCTGAGCACGGTCTGGGCGATGAAGCCGCCGGGCATCGTGCTCGGGGTGAACAGCTGGCTGACCGCCGCCAGTGGCGCGCTGCCGCTGCTGCCCAGCAGCCGCCAGGCAAACACACCGACCGCGCCGATGGCCACCAGCTTGACCACCGACTCCAGCGCGATGGCCAGCATCATGCCGTGGTGGCGCTCGGTGGCATCGACCCGGCGCGCACCGAACAGGATCGCGAACACGGCCATCATCAGCGCCACGTACAGCGCCGGGTCCTGCCAGAAGCCGGGGTCGGCCACCAGCCCGGGCGAGAGCACCTGCAGGCTCATCGCCACCGCCTTGTACTGCAGGGCCAGATACGGGATGACCCCGATCAGCGCGATCAGCGCCACCAGCGCGCCGAGCCGGCGCGAGTGGCCGTAGCGCGAGGCGATGAAGTCGGCGATGGAGACCATGTTCTGGCGCCGCGCCACATGCACCAGGCGCTCGAGCACGCGCCAACCCAGCAGCATCAGCAGCACCGGGCCCAGGTAGATCGGCAGGTAACCCAGGCCATCTCGCACCGCCGTGCCGACCGCGCCGTAGAAGGTCCACGACGAGCAGTACACCGCCAGCGCCAGCGAGTAGATCACCGGCCGCAGCCACGGCCGGTTGGGGTACATCGGGTGGCGGTCGCCCAGCCAGGCCACGCCGAACAACAGCGCCGCATACGCCAGCGATACCAGCAACAGGATCCAGCTAGACACCGCGCAACTCTCCGACGATCCCCCAGGCAAGCGCCGCAGTGTACCCCCGGATCCACCCCGCTCGCAGGTGCGCAGCCACGATGCGGAACCCACTCATGGCAGGCGCAGCGCGGTATCGAGCCGACCCGCAACAAAACCGGGCGGCCATTGCCGCAAGCCGGTCAGGCCGGCAGTGGTGCAGGGGTGCTGCCAGGACGCTGTCACCGTGGGCAACCGGCAGCAACGCCTGACGGGCTGACCGCCCCGGGTGGCACACCCGCAACGGCTGGCCTGGGACACCCGCTGACAGGCACGGCCCGCCTGCCCGCCGTGTTGGAGGTCATCGCACCGATGTCACTGCGCCAGGACCGGCCCGGGCAGCGCGCTGGTGGTGGTGCCCTGCCGGCGTCGTGGTGCAAAAAACAACGCCGCCCGGTCAGGGCGGCGTTGCGTGCGCGGATGGCTGCCGGTTTTTCGACGCTTACCGCACCGGTACGCCCATTTCGGCCAGCAGGTCATGGGCCGGGTAGACCTTGTCCATCAGCCAGCGCATGTAGCGCATGTCCACATGCACCGCACGCTTGTAGCGCGGGTCGAACCACCAGCTGGCACTGACCGACTCCCAGTTGGAATCGAAGTTCAGCCCGATCAGCTCGCCACGCGCATTGAGCACCGGTGAGCCGGAGTTGCCGCCGGTGGTGTCCAGGTTGGTCAGGAAGTTCACCGTCTGCGTGCCCAGTGCCGGGTCGGCGGTGTTGCCCCAGTCCCCCTTGGCGATGGCCTCCAGCAGCGGCTTGGGCGCATCGAACGGATAGGCATTGGTGTTCTTTTCCACGATGCCGGCCACGGTGGTCACCGGGCTCCAGGTCACTGCATCGCGCGGGTTGATCGACTCGACCTTGCCATAGCTGATGCGCAGGGTGCGGTTGGCATCCGGGTACAGCGCGCGACCCTGGCTGTTGCGCCAGGCAAACAGCGCCTGCATGTAGGCCGGGCGCAGCCGCAGCGACTCGCCCTCGCGGGTCTTGGCCTCGTGCTCCAGGCGCAGCTGTGCCTGCACCAGCGGCGCGGCCAGTGCCAGCAGCGGATCCTCGCCCAGCGGCTGGCCGGCCTTGGCGCGTTCGAACTGGGCCAGGCGGTTTGCCTCATCGCCCAGCGTGGTGCCTGCATACAGCGCGTCCAGCTTGGCTGCCAGCTCGGCCGGGGTACGGCCGAAGGCGGCATCGAACTCGGCCACGCGCTGGGCATCGGGCAGCTGCTGGTAACGGCCCAGCACATGGGCCAGCAGGGCTTTTTCAACCTTCGGATCGAAGCGCCGCTGGACCTGCTTCAGGGTGCCTTCCAGGATGGCCAGGTCACGCGCCTGGTAGCCGGTCTCGCGCAGCGCATCGGGCTTGGCCGCCTCGATGCGCAGGCGCTCCAGCAGCAATGCCGAACGCAGCAGCTGGGTGGCGCCAGTGACCTGCTGCAGCAGCAGGTCACGCTCGCCGACCTGCGCGCCAGCGCTGAGCTGGGCAAACAGCGCGTCGATCTGCCGGCGCTGCGCGCGCGGGGTCACGGCCAGCATCGCCGCCTCGTCGGCCGCACGCTGCGCCTTGGCATCACTGCGCAGCAGGCCTTCCAGTTCGCCGGCGGCGCGCTTGCGGTTGTTCTTCAGCCCCTGCAGCTGCGAGGCATAGCGCTGGGTGGCCACGGCATCACCGGCACTGGCCGCGGCGATGGTGTCGATCATCTGCTGGAACAGCGCCACCCGGCGCGGCAGCACCTGGTCGATCTGCGAAGCGAACTCGGCCGCGCTGCGGTGGCGGAAGGTGGTGCCCGGGTAACCGGCAAGCATGGCGTAATCGCCTTCCTTCGGGCCTTCGGACGACAGGCGCAGGAAGGCCGGGTTGCGGTAGGGCACGTTGTGCTCGCTGTACGGCGCTGGCTTGCCGTCCGGGCCGACATAGGCGCGCAGCAGGGTGAAATCGCCGGTATGGCGCGGCCACATGAAGTTGTCGATCTCATCGCCGTAGTTGCCGATCGCACGCGGCGGGGCGTAGACCAGGCGTACGTCCTGCAGTTCGACCTGGGCGATGCGGTAGAAGTCGCTGCCGTAGTACATGTTGGCCACCGAGCAGCGCACGCTGCCATCGGCCTCGCACTCGGCAACGATCTGCTTGGAGGCCTGCTCGATCGCGTCATGGTAGGCGCGCCCGGTCTTGCCCTTGGCCGCGGCCAGCACCTGGTCGGTGACCTTGTCGAACGCGGTGGTGACCACCACCCGGAAATCCGGGTTGGCCGGCCGCTCGGCGTGGCGCCCGGCGGCCACGAAGCCGTTGTCGATGATGTTGTCTTCCGGCGAGCTGTTGTACTGGATCACGCCCATCGCGACGTGGTGGTTGGTCAGCAGCAGGCCATCGGGCGAGACGAACGAACCGGTACCGCCACCAGCGCGGACCACCGCACTGAGCGGCGGCGCGGTGACATCGGCCAGACCGGCCGGGTCACCTTCAAAGCCGGCGGCCTTCATCTGCGCGGCCAGATCCGGCAGCTGGGTGGGCATCCACATGCCTTCATCGGCATGCGCGGCGGTGGCCAGGCCCAGGGCCAGCGCGAGGGCAAGGGTGTTGCGGATCATGGGTGTCCCCGACATCGACAGAGAATCCTGCAACGCTAATGGGGTGCCGGCCGGCCAGCAACCGCCGTCAGGCAGGGGGCAGCAAGCGTGGCTGAATGCCCGTTCAGTTTTTATTGCAAAACCGGGATACTCGCAGGCCTCCTCACCTCCGGCCCTGGCCCATGATCGTCGGCATTGACCTTGGTACCACCCATTCACTGATCGGGGCCTACACCGCACAGGGCAGCGTCCTGTTTCCCAATGCCCACGGCCAGCTGCTGACGCCATCGGCCATCAGCCTGGACGGCGAGGAGGTGCTGGTTGGCAGCGCCGCACGCGACCGCCTGTTGACCCACCCCGGGCTGAGCAGCGCCAATTTCAAGCGGCTGATGGGCAGCAGCCAGGAAATCCGGCTGGGTGCACGCAGCTTCCGTGCCGAGGAACTGTCGGCGCTGGTACTGCGCTCGTTGCTGGCCGATGCCCAGGCCGCGCTCGGCGAGCCGGTGCACGAGGCGGTGATCAGCGTGCCGGCCTATTTCAGCGATGCGCAACGCAAGTCCACCCGCATCGCCGGCGAACTGGCCGGCATCCGCGTGCAGCGGTTGATCAACGAACCCACCGCTGCCGCGCTGGCCTATGGGCTGCAGGACAAGGACCAGGAGGGCCGGGTCATGGTGCTCGACCTCGGCGGAGGCACCTTCGATGTCTCACTGCTGGAAATGTATGACGGCGTGATCGAGGTCCACGCCAGTGCCGGTGACAATTTCCTGGGTGGTGAGGATTTCCTGGAAGTGCTGGTCAAGGCGTTCTGCAAGGAACACCGGCTGGACCGACAGCGGCTGCCCGCACAGGAACTGGCGTTGCTGCGCAGGCAGCTCGAGCGCCTCAAGCGTGAGCTGGACAAGGCCGATGCGGCGGCCATTGAGGTGTGCATTGAAGGCCGGCAGCGCCCCTGGGAGATCACCGCCGAACGCTTCCAGCAACTGTCCGACCCACTGCTCGAACGCATGGCAGCACCGATCCAGCGCGCCTTGAACGACGCCAGGATGCCGGCAGCGGCGCTGACCGATGTGATCCTGGTGGGCGGTGCCAGCCGGATGCCGATCGTCACCCGCATGGTGACCCGCCTGCTCGGCCGGCTGCCGTTGCGGCACATCCACCCCGACCAGGCCATCGCCCAGGGGGCGGCCATTGCCGCCGGCATGAAACAACGCGCCGAAAGCCTGGAGGAAATCGTGCTGACCGACGTCTGCCCGTACAGCCTGGGCACCGACGTCAGCCGGCAGGGCATCAATGGCCAGCTGCAAGGCGGCCTGTTCCATCCCATCATCCAGCGCAACAGCGTGGTGCCGGTCAGCCGCGAGGATGTCTTCCACCCGGTAAACCCTGAGCAGAAGTTCATCCGCATCCGGGTCTACCAGGGGGAACATCCGTTGGTGGAGAACAACATACTGCTCGGCGAGCTGGAGGTTCCCTTCAGCGCCGGCCACGGCGACAAGGACGTCACCGTGCGTTTCACCTATGACGTCGATGGCCTGTTGCAGGTGGAGGCCACCGAGAACCGTACCGGCAGGAAGCACGAGCTGATCCTGCAGCACACCGCCGGCACACTGGACCCGGAGCAGGTGCAGCTGCGGCTCCAGGCACTGTCGGCGTTGAAGATCCATCCGCGTGAGCAGCAGCAGGTCAGGGCGTTGATCGCCCGCGCCGAGCGCCAGTACCAGGAGCAGATCCATGCCCGGGAGATGATCCAGGACTGGATCGTCAGCTTCCGCGCCACCGTCGAAAGCCAGGACCTGCGTGCGGTGGAAAAGGCCAGCGCCGCACTGGCAGAGGCCTTGGATGCGCTGGAGCAGAACTGATGAGCCCAGTGCAGGAGTTTTCGCAGCTGGCAGCGCAGGGCGACCTGCGCGGGATCAAGCGCCTGTATGCCCGGCAGCTGAAACTGACCCGCCCGGATGACGATGCCCTGGCCTTCCAGCAGCTGCACCATGCGTATCAGCAGGCATTGGCAACCTGCCGGGATGGCCTGCGCGGCGACGACCAGGACAGCGCAGCACCACCGACGCTGAGCACGGCGGCCGAGAACGGCTCGGCCGCGCCAGCCATCCCCGCAGCGGCCGTTGTGGCGCAGCCAGAAACATCGGTGGTTCAGGTTTGCGGCGAGCTGGAAGACAACCTGCCGGCCACCCCGGATGATGCGGTGGAGCAGCTGCTGGCACTGTCCGACGGCCTGGACGATGATCGGTTCTACCGACGTATCCGCCACCAGATGCGCCAGTGGCCGCTGGACAGCCACTGGGCCATCGGCAAGGCCCTGTACCACCGCCTGCACAACGACCCGCCGGCCCTGCCGCAGGCGCATGTGCATGTACTGGCCCATGTCATGGGCTGGGACGATGTTGTCAACGGCATCGATCCGATGCAGATCCAGTGGATGGCCGCGATGGCACAGCAGCAGTGGCTGCTGGAACCGGCGCAGCAGTCCAACCTGCGCTACGAGTTCAACCAGTACGCACGCAGGCAGCAGGACAACCACAAGGAACTGACCGGCAAGCAGGTCCGCACGATGGTCGCCAACCTGACCACCGCCCTACCGGCGTGGCGCCGCTTCCTGATGCTGTTGCTACCCAGCCATTCCAACCGCTACCGCTACCTGCTGGATGTGCTGCGACATATCCCCGACACACAGGCACGCCCCCCGTTGAATGCCCAGACGGTCGCCTGGCTGGACCGCAGCCATACCGTTCGCACACGCGAGCAACTGGGTTATCTGCTGTGCCGCTGGGTGCTGGCCAGCCTGTGCATCGGCCTGCCGGCCGGTGCCCTGTTGCTGCACGGCACTGACGCACTCAACGCCGCCAACGCAATCGTGGTCATGCTGGCCTGCGTTGCGGTGGGTATCGGCCTGTTCTCGATCATCACCGCCTATCGCGCCCTGCTCGACTGGCAGACCCAGCCGGAGACCAGCCGCAGCCGCCATCGACTGCCGCGGCTGCTGGCCCTGCCCGTGCTGTGCCTGTCCTGTGCCGCCGTCACCATTGCACTGGCTGACCGCAGCGCGCTGTACTGGCTTGCCGGCATTGTCATTGCCGGCATCCTGCAACGGGTTGCATTGTTGCGGCTGGCCGTACGCCGCGGCAGACCGGTTTCCGTCAACCAGATCGCCAGCTTTGCCATGTTCATGGGCAGCGTGACCGTATTCCCGGGGCTGGGCATTGCCCTTGTTCTTTGGGCATGGGACGCCTGGGCCCACCGGCGGCACTTCCAGCACAAGGCCAGGTAAGCCTCGGCGATCGCTGGTGGCAGCCATGCCCGGCAGGTGCAGGATGGACCCGGGTGATGGCCTTGCCGGCCGCGTCCGGCGCGGCGGGAGGGGTAGCCACCGGCGCCTGCCGGCGGCCATCACCAATGGCACCCCAATGGCGCGGCGGGCTGTCACTGCCCCATCTTCGCCGGGACACAGCTGGTCGCCAGCAACCGGTGCATCGGCCTGCCCTCTGCGCCGGTCATTCCACGCCGATGGCCCAGGCCCGGCAGGCCTCATCCAGTGCCGTGGTGACTTCTTCTACCCGGTAGGCGGTTGCCAGCCGGCCATCCAGCCAGAACCAGCGCCGGTACTGTCCGCGCTGGCAACGCACGTGCAGGTGGCCGCCAGCATCCACGCGCACGCGCTCCACCTGGCCAAGCTGGCGCAGCACCACCTCCATCAGCAACTGCGCCGCCGCACGCCGGCAATCCTCCTCGCCCAGCGGGCGGTGGCCACTGCACTGCGCCTGCAACAGGCCCAGCAGCGTGAACCACTGCCGGTGCCGGGGGTGGGCGGGATCACACAGGCTGTTGGGCAGGCGAACGGACATCCGGTGCTCCGGCTCATGGCCAAGGCGACCAGCGTCAGTGGCCACGCCTGCCCACACCATCCGTACCGGCCGCGCTGTCGGCCAGAGACCCCGGCAGGGTGGTGTCGGAAATGACCCCGGTGCCTTGACCATTGTCCTGACACTGGCTATCACGGGTATTCCCTGTTGCCTGGAATACCGATGCGCCCTGCCCTGCCCGTTGTGTTGTCGACCCTGCTGCTGGCGCTGCCGGCACTGGCCCACCAACCGATTGCCAGCGTGCGCGTGGCCTTCGACCGCGACGGCATCACTGCCTCCCGCGCCGAGGGGCTGGCCGATATCGCCCGCAGCCGTGCGGTCAGCATCGATGACCCGGTGCGCATCGCCTCGATCTCCAAGCTGGTACTGGCCATCGGCGTGCTGCGCCTGGTAGAGGAAGGCAAGCTGGATCTGGATACCGATGTCTCCACCTACCTGGGATCGCCACTGCGCCACCCGCAGTTCCCCGACACCCCGATCACGCTGCGCCTGATGCTCTCCCACCGCTCCGGGCTGACCGACAACGCCGGTTACTGGGCCACCCCGCTGGACGGCGACATCCGTCAGATCCTGGACGATCCGCGTGCCTGGGATACCCGCGCCCCGGGCACCTGGTTCCGCTACACCAACCTCAATTCACCGCTGGTTGCCTCGATGATGGAGCGTGTCACCGGCGAGCGTTTCGATGAGCTGATGCAGCGCCTGGTGCTGCAACCGGCCGGGATCGACGCCTGCTATGGCTGGGAAACCTGTGATGAGCAAACCGCGGCCCGCGCGGTGGTGCTCTACGATGAAAACCGCGTGCCGGTGGTGGACGACAACCAGGGCCGCAAGCCGGACTGCAACGTGCGCCGCGCGCGCGATGGCAGCTGCGACCTGGCGCTGTGGCAGCCCGGCCGCAACGGTGGTGCGTTCTCGCCCCAGGGCGGGCTGCGGATCAGCGCCAGCAGCCTGGCCCGGATCGGCCGGCTGCTGCTCGGCGACGGTGAAATCGACGGCGTGCGTGTGCTCAGCCCGGCCTCGGTGGCGGCCCTGACCACCCCGCAGTGGGTATACCAGCCCGGCAACGGCCAGACCTGGGAAGACGGCGAACCCGAACCACCGCCGGGCGTCCCACGCGCGACGATGTGCCGCTACGGCCAGGGCACGATCACCCTGGCCACCGACCACCCGGACTGCGGCGATGATCCCTTCGGCGACGGCATTGCCCGCGTCGGCCACTCCGGCAATGCCTACGGCCTGCGCTCGGGGCTGTGGATCGACCCGGCCAGCGGCACCGGCGTGGCGTACTTCGCCACCGGCATGGACGGCGCCCCGGTCGGCAGCCACTCGGCCTTCACCGCCGAGGAAGAGCGCTTGGCCAAGGGCGAGGAGTGAGGGAGGAGGAGTGAGGAGAGAGAGGAAACAGCGGTGAGCAGCACGACACTGACTCGTTTCTCTCTCCTCGTCCCTCGTTTCTCTCTTCTCGTTTCTCGCTCCCAGCGTCGCCCTTCGGCAGCGACAGTCCAAGTGCATCGGCTGGCCAGGGGCGAGGAGTGAGGGAAGAGGAGTGAGGAGAGAGAAAACAGCAGCCGGCAACAGCAGCGCACTGCCCGGTTTCTCTCTCTACTCACTCCTCTCCACTCTTTTCTTGCTCCTCAGCTCCTCTCCACTCGTTTCTCGCTCTCAGATTTTCGCATCGACCTTCAGGTCGCCGTCCTTGATCCAGCCGATCCGGCGCAGCGGCCAAGCGATCAGCAGGCACAGCAGCGCCGGCAGCAGGAAGTGCAGCAGGCCGATCTTCAGCCACACCTCCAGCCCGTTGCCCATCGCCGCCAGGGTGCCGACCTGGCCGACAAAACCACTGGTACCCATGCCCGAGCCGGTGGGCACGTTCTGCATGCCGAAGCCCAGCGTGGCGATGGGGCCGAGGATGGCGGCGGTCAGCACCGGCGGGATCCAGATGCGCGGGTTGCGCACGATGTTGGGCAGCTGCAGCATGCTGGTGCCCAAGCCCTGGCTGAGCAGGCCGGCGGTGCGGTTCTCCTTGAAGCTCATCACCGCAAAACCAACCATCTGCGCCGCACAGCCGACCGTGGCCGCGCCACCGGCCAGACCGCCCAGGTTCAATGAAATGGCCAGCGCGGCGCTGGAGGTCGGTCCGGTCAGGATCATCCCCATCACCACCGCCAGCACCACGCTCATCAGCAGCGGCTGCAGGGTCATCGCCCACTGGATGGCCTGGCCGGTGGCCTCCATCACGTTGCCGATGATCGGGGCCAGGCCCTGGGCCACGGCAAACCCGGTCACCAGCGCGGTGGCCGGGGTGACGATGATATCCAGCGGTGTGGTCTTGCTGACCAGCTTGCTGGCCTCGGTCGCCAGCGCGACGGCAACAAAACAGCCGACCGGCCCGCCCAGCTTGGCCCCCAGCAGGCCGATCGCAGCACTGGCAAAGATCACGATCGGCGGCCCCTGCAGGCCGTAGGCCACGGCCACACCGATGGCCGCGCCCATCGCCTGCTGGGCCATCGCTCCGGCCTCGACCAGCGCCTCGATACCGGTCCAGCCGCCGACGGTCTTCAGGATCAGGCCGATCACCAGCGAGCCGAACAGGCCCAGGGTCATGTAGTTGAGCGCCTCCACACCGTAGCGGCGCAGCGAGAACTCGATGTTGCGGGCAGCAAGGAAGGTTTTCAGCGACATGGCACGAGCCGGGCAGCAGATGAAGGGCCCGCAGACGCGCAGCGCTGCGGGCTGGGCAGTGTACGACGGCGCAGACAGCGGCCGACGGGGGCAGGCGCGTCAGCACGGCAATCGCGGAACCAGGCCCAGCAGCATATTTACTGCCCTGTGAGTGAAACCAGGCTGCCAGGCATGGAGCGCGCCACCCAGCGTGGTAACTGCGACAGCAGCCGCAAAACGTCAGCGGCTGCCTTGACCCGACCGCCCTCGGCACCGAGGGTCGGCAACGGAACAGCCTTCCGTCACCGACACAGGAACAATGCCATGAGCGATCCGACAGCGGGTTCCCTCAGACAGCAGCTGGCCCAGCACGTGGACAAGCTGACGCTGGAGCAGGCCCTGCGTGCGCCTGTAGTGATGGAATCGCGGTGGTCGGCCGTCATCGCGCCGGCACAGGGAAGCCGCTCTCCAGACACAGCACCTGTTGATCAACCCGAGGATGCCCCCTGCCGCACCCTCATGAAGCCGGCGAGCGCGATGTTCATGCCCCTGACCTCATTTCCTGCAGGAGCGCCGGCGAAGGCGCTGGCCTGTACAACCCTGCTGCTCAGCCTGAGCCTGAGCGCATGCAGCAGCCATCCGGGCCCAGCCGTTGAGGGCAGGCGCACGCTGCAGGTGCTGAGCACCTCACCGGCACAGCTGCTGGAAAACCCTGAATCTGGCGGCAGGCAGTTCCCGCCTGCCTGCCAGGCATGGCAACTCAGCCATGCCCAAGTGGCGCAATTTTTCCGCCTGGCCAGCGAATACCCGCAGCTGCAGCACCAGGGTTTTGATTATCTGCCGTGTGAAATTTCCGGCGAGCTGGTGGCCGATGGCCAGCACTGGCAGTACCGGATCAATGCAGCCGGCACGGCCCGCTGGACCCGGGCCGGCCAACAACGGTATTTCGCCTGCGATGCACCTGGCTGCGCGCCGCTGGTGCTGATGCTGCCCGATCACGGCGAACCGTAACGCCGGATCAGCATGCCCTTTGATTGCCGGCGCAAATCCGCCCTTGCTTTCGGACTGAAAAGCAAAGGCCCTGCTTCGGCAGGGCCTTTGCGGTGCCGGCGGATGCGCGGATCACGCACCGGCGGTGGTCACAGGCCGTTGATCACGATCTCGTTGACCACATTGCTGCCGCTGGTCACGCGCACATAGCGCTGGCCGAGCTTGCGCCATTCCTGCCCACGCGGGGCCTTGCGCAGGCCGTGCTTGCCCGGCTCGCTGACCACCACGCCTTGGCGGTTTTCGGCCAGCGGTGCGCCCAGGCGGATGCGCTCGCGGCCATGCCGCATTCCAGCCGGCCCACCGGCGCGTGGGCCGGCCATCGCAGCGCCCCCCCGGCCGTGGTAGCGGCGATGTTCCTGCGCATGGCCGGGGCCATGGCGATGGTGCTGCGGCCCAGCCTGGCCGTGCAGGGCCCGACGTTCACCCAGCGCAGGACGCTGGGCCTGCGCTGCCGCTGGTGCATGAACCTGGCCGGTAGGGGCCTGCGCCTGGCGCTGGCCGGAGGCTGCCGGGGCAGTGAGCGGCGCGGCAGGCGGTGCGGCTGCAGCGCTCGCAGCCATCAACAGGGACAACGAGAGAACCGGGGCGAGCAAGTGCTTCATGGGGCGATCTCCTGGCACAGCAGGGTTGCTGCGTGGTTTCCAAGGTAGTGCCGAAAACATGAACAACCCTGCAAAAAAACAGGCTGCTGTGTATCGCCATGTATCGCTGTGTGCGGCCGGGCAACAAACCCGGTATTTGCCTGCAACAACGTCGGAAACGACAGACAGGGAAAGACAACGACAGGCTCTGCCGGTCAGCGCCAGAAGCAGGAGCAGGCGTGGGGAATAAATCCGGTTGCCAGGACAGCAGCTGTCGGCGCGGCGGCGACAGCCGGGTGATTGCGGCAGGATGAGAAGCCGAGGCAGCAGGCCGGCGGAGCCAGTGGCACGCAACCAGCGCTGCCGTGTTTCCGTGTTGCTGCGGTACTGATCGATATGCGGCGGCGGATCTGCCAAGTGCGCCGGTGGCCGGCACCATCCGCATCCCCTGTTACGTGCTGCTGTGGACCTGGTACCTGATGTCCGGCCGCGCCCGCCGACACTGATCCGTCGACGGGCGGGCGGGAAACGTCCTCAGCGCCGGCTCATGCCGCCTTATGCGCGGCGATCCAGCCATCCACGCGCTTTTCCAGCAGGTCCAGCGGCAACGCACCACCGCCGAGGATGGTGTCGTGGAAACCGCGGATGTCGAACTTGTCGCCCAGCGCGTTTTCAGCCTTGGCGCGCAGCTCCAGCATCTTGTTCATGCCGATTTTGTAGGAGGTGGCCTGGCCGGGCATGATCAGGTAACGGCGCACTTCCGATTCCATCGCCGCCTTGGGAATGGAGCTGTTTTCGGCGAAATAGGCCACCGCCTGTTCCTCGGTCCAGCCCTTGGCGTGCAGGCCGGTATCCACCACCAGGCGGATCGCGCGCCACATCTCCGACACCAGCCGGCCGTAGTCGGAATACGGGTCCTGGTAGGTGCCCGGCATTTCCTTGGCCAGGCGTTCGCTGTACAGCCCCCAGCCTTCGGAATAGGCACTGAGCATCAGCTGGGTGCGGAACTTCGGCAGGCCGGTCAGCTCCTGGGCAATGGACAGCTGCATGTGATGGCCCGGCAGCGCCTCGTGGTAGGCAATCACCTCCAGCTCGGTCCTGGGCATCGCGCTCATGTCGGACATGTGCATGTAGTAGATGCCCGGACGCGCGCCGTCGGCGGTGCCCGGGTAGTAGTGCTGGGCGGCACCGGGCTGCTCGCGGAACGCCTCGACCCGGCGTACTTCCAGCGGCGCCTTCGGCAGCAGGCCGAAATAGTCCGGCAACAGCTTGCGAATGTTGTCGATGGCCGCATTGGTATCGGCCATGTAGGCGGCGCGGCCTTCGTCGGTATTGGGGTACTGCAGCGCCGGGTTGCTGGCCACATGGGCGAAGAACGCCTGCAGGTCACCTTCCACGCCGATGGTTTTCTGGATCGCCTCCATCTCCCCGCGCAGGCGCGCGACATCGGCCAGGCCGATCTCGTGGATCTGCTCGGCGGTCAACTCGGTGGTGGTGTTCTGCTTGAGCTGGTGGCGGTAATACGCCGCGCCGTTGTTGCCGGCCTGGGTGGTGCCGACGCCGGACGGGTTGACCAGCGCCTGCTCACGCGCAGCGTCGGCCCAGGCAATGATCCGGCCGTAAGCCGGCTGGACGCTGTCCAGCAACGCGCTGCGGGCCTGGGCCTTCAGCTCGCTGGCACGTTCGGCGGTGATCTTCTCCTTGTCCACCAGGGCATCGGCCTTGCGCTGCAGGTCCGCCCACAGGGCACTGTCGGCCCCGCTGCTGAAGGGGGCACCGGCAACCAGCGCTCGCGACTGTGCCGACACCGCTTCCAGAGCGAAGCGCGGCGGCAGGGTGCCGGCGGCCTGGGCCTTCTGGGCGTGGTCCAGCAGCTGGCCGAAGAAGCGTGGCATCGCATTCAGACGGGCGATGTAGGCCTGGTAATCGGCCTCGCTGTCGACGCTGTGGAAGTTCATCAGCAGCATCGGCAGCGTGGACTGCATGCCGTTCATCTGGTCGAACACGTACTGGTTCTGGCGGAACGCCTTGCCGTCGCGCTCGTTCTCGTACTGACGCTTCCACAGCTCCCAGGAGGTCTGGGTTTCGGCATCCAGCAGGCGGTAATCAAAGCCGGCTTCCATCGCCTTGACCGAGTTTTCCAGCCAGGCCAGGCGCGCATCCATGCCGGCCTCGGAAACGTCGTCGAGCTGGTCGTTGAGCTCCTTGCTGCCCTGGAAGCTGAGCATCAACGGCGAAAACCGCATCCACTGCGCGTATTGCTCGTCAAACCAGGCATTCAGGCGCTTGGATTCGGCCTGCACCTGTTCGGCGCTGACCGCTGCCGGCGGTGTCGGTGCGGGGGAACAGCCGGCCAGGGCCAGGCCCATGGCCAGGGCGAGAACACTGCGGGAAGCGAGCAGGCGCATCGGTGTGTCTCCAGAGGAATTGCCCGTGATTGTGCCGGCAAGCACGGCGCATCAACAGTGTCAGCTGTCACCCGGGAAACCGGTCGAGCACGGACAGCCCGGCCTGGGCTAGCCTTGGCACTTTCCATCACCCGGAGCCCTCCCATGCGCCTTGCCTACAGCTGCGTCCTGATTGCCTGCCTGTTGCCATGGATCTGCGCGCTGATCGCCAAATCCGGCAGCTTTGGCAAGCCACGGCGCAACGGCGGTTTTGACAACCACAACCCGCGTCAATGGCTGGCCGGTCTGCAGGGCTGGCAGGCGCGGGCCCATGCCGCCCAGCAGAATGGCTTTGAAGCGCTGCCGTTGTTCATCGCCGGGGTACTGCTGGCCGGGCAGGCCGGCGCCGATGCGGTCATGATCGACCGTCTGGCACTGGCCTTCCTCGCCTGCCGGCTGGGGTACATCGGCGCGTATCTGGCCGACCTGGCCAGCGTGCGCAGCGGGTTCTGGTTTGCCGGGGTGGCCTGCTGCATCGGCCTGTTCGTGGTAGCCAGCTGAAGCTGCCGCGCGCGCTCAGCCAGGCTGCAGCCAGCGCTGGCGCTGCGCGGCCGGCTGGAAGCTCCAGGCCACGAAGCGGCTGCGCTTGCTGCCCTGGGCCATGGCCACCTCGCGCACCTCGCGGGCACCGGCCTTGCCCAGCTGCCGGTGCAGCCCGGGCAGGTGTTCGCTTTTGGCCACCAGCGAGGAGAACCACAGCACCTGGTCGGCCACGTCCACCGATTCGTTGACCATCCGGCGCAGGAACGACGCCTCGCCACCGGTGCACCACAGCTCGTTGGCCTGGCCGCCAAAATTCAATGCCGGCGCCTGCCGGGAACCCGGAACTGGCCTGCCCGCCGCCAGGTTGCGCAGCTTGCGCACGCTGCCGCGCGCCGCCTCCTCGGCCGAAGCATGGAAAGGGGGATTGCACAGGCTCAGCGCGAAGCGCTCGCCGGCACCGATCACGCCCTTGAACAGCTGGCCGCGGTTGGCCTGCAGCCGCAGGTCGATGACTGCCTCCAGCCGGTTGCCCTGCACATTGGCCCGCGCATGCTGCAGCGAAGCGGCGGCGATGTCGCTGCCGACGAACGACCAGCCGTACTCGGCATGGCCCAGCAACGGATAGATCACATTGGCACCGACGCCGATATCGAGCACGCGCCACTGCGGCCCGCGCGGCAGCACGCCGCCGTTGTCGGCGGCCAGCAGGTCGGCCAGGCCGTGCAGGTAATCCACCCGCCCGGGCACCGGCGGGCACAGGTAGCCATCGGGAATGTCCCAGTGGGCGATGCCGTAGTACTGCCGCAGCAGCGCGCGGTTGAGCTCGCGTACGGCGGCAGGGGCACTGAAATCGATGCTCTGCGCCCCGCCCAGGGTATGCAGCAGGTGGGCGCGCAGGGCCGGGTTGGCCTGGCACAGCACGGCCAGGTCGTAGCGGCCATGGTGGTGGTTGCGCGGATGCAGGGGAGAGGCGGCGGGCACGGAGGCGTCCGCCCGGCGGCGTGGCATGCGGGAAGTCATGCTGCTATTGGACACCAGCAACGCTGTATCGCGCACGCCGTGGCCATGACCTCCCGCCTCTGCCATGCCTGGACGCAATTGGCCATCGTGCACGCCTTGACGGTGCTGCCCCGGGCATCGCCCCGGCAGCGACCTCCCTGTGAGCGAGACCACTGCTCGTGTTGCCTGAGCCAACTGCCAGCCCCCGCTGCACGGCGCGTACTGCCAACACTGCGGCCAGGCCGCGCACAACCCGCTCAAATCCCTGGCGCATGCCATCGAGGATGTGTACGAGTCGTTCTGGCACCTGGACGGGCAGATCTTCCGCACCCTTTACGAGCCATGGATTCGCGGCCGCATCGCCAGCAATTACCTGGGCGGCCAGCGCGTGCGTATCTGCCGCCCTTGCGGCTGTTCGTGGTGCTGTCGCTGTTTGCCTTCTTCGCTGCCCGGCTGGCGCTCACGGGCAGGAGGAACTGCTGGACATCCGCCCGGGCAATGGCGCGTTCGCTACGCTGGACAACGTGGCCGAGGTACAGCGCCCGCGCGATGCGCTGCTCGCGGACATCGTGATGCCGGCCAATGCCGGCCCGCCGCTGGCGCCCCCGCTGGAAGCCAGCCGCAGGGCGATCGAGACTGCCGCAGCCGAGCGGATCGCCCAGCTGCAGGGGCAACCCGGGCCGGCGGCAGCGGCCAGGCCATTGCCATTGCCATTGAACAACGGCGGCCGGCCCTGGCACCCAGTGGACAACCCGCTGGCCTATCGCCTGCTGCCATCCTGGCTCAATGCCCCCCTCAAGCACCGGCTGGAGCGGCTGCAGGCCAACCTGCAACCCGGCCACAAGCGCGGCAGCCAGCTGATCAAGTGCTTCATGGCGGCCCTGCCGGCCACGCTGCTCGTGCTGATGCCGCTGCTGGCACTGGTGCTGCGTCTGCTCTACTGGCGGCGGCCGATGGGTTACCTGAAGCACCTGGTGGTGGCGCTGTACAGCCACGCCTGGCTGCTCACCGCGCTGCTGCTGGGCAGCCTGGCCAGCATTGCCGCCGCTGCCAGCGGCATCGCGCTGACAGCAACGGCGGCCAATGTGCTCGCGGCCGCCTTGTGGCTGGCGGTGCCGGTGTACCTGTGGCGGATGCAGCGCCGGGTCTATGGTGGAGGACTGCTGCTGCACAGCCTGCGCTTTGCCACCACCGGCAGTGTCTACGGCGTGCTGGTACTGCTGGCCACGCTGTACGCGATGCTGGCCAGCCTGACCGCCTGAACCGGCGCTGGGCAGGCGCGCGCGTGCATGCATCCAGCCGACACCGCCATCGCGTAGACAACGCAACACTCTACGTCCCTGCCCAGCTGGTGACCTGCCATGTTCCGCACCCTGTCGTTGCTGTCTGTCCTGTCTGCCGGCCTGGCCCTGCCCGCCCTGGCCCCCGCCGCCGGCGGTGCACCGCTGCCCAACACCAGCGTGCCGGCGCTGGACCTGCAGCGCTATGCCGGCAAATGGTACGAGCAGGCCAGCCTGCCGATGTTCTTCACCCGCGCCTGCGTGGGCGACACCACCGCGCAGTACACCCCGCAGGCCGATGGCACGATGGCGGTGCGCAACCGCTGCCGCACCGCCGACGGCAGCCACCAGCAGGCCGACGCAGTGGCCCGCCGGGCCGGACAGAACCCGGCAGAGCTGGAAGTGCGCTTCGCCCCGCGCTGGCTGTCCTGGCTGCCGATGGTCTGGGGCGACTACTGGGTGATCGCGCTGGATGAGGACTACCAGTGGGCGATGGTCGGCACCCCCGGGCGCGATTACCTGTGGATCCTGTCGCGCGCACCACAGCTGGAGGAGCAGACCTACGCGGCACTGGTCGAACGTGCCCGGCGCATGGGTTACCCGGTGGACAAGCTGCACAAGACGCCACAGACCGGCAACGACTGAGCCGGAGGCCGCGGCTCGACCCGGCCGGCGTCGCCAGCGGCGGTTGGTACACGGCATACTCGCCACGATGATGCCCACCCTGTTCATCCCCTCACCGGCGCGCCGCATCGGGCTGGCCGTGCTGCTGGCCAGCCTGCTCGGCGGCTGCGCCACCTCCCCCGCCCCGGCGCCGGCCAGCCCTGCCCCGCCACCGCTGGCGCTGGAGGGCACCGCCAGCCACCACTTCCAGGTGCCCGGCAGCGGCCGGCGCTATCCGTTGTGGGTCAGCCTGCCGGCCTCCTACGACCAGCAGCCCGAACGGCACTACCCGGTGCTGTTTGTCACCGATGCCCCGTGGTCATTCCCGATCATCCACGGCCTGCGCGCGTTGATGGGGCGTGGCGATGCGCGGTTTGACGAGTTCATCCTGGTCGGCCTGCCACCACAGGAAGGGCTGTCGCTGCGTGACAGCCGCTCGCGCGACTACACCCCGACCGACCCACGCCAGCGCGCCGGCTTTGACCCGGAAGACTACGAGGCGCCGGAGTACGGCCAGGCTGCGGCCTGGCGCGATGCGGTCGAGCAGCAGGTGCTGCCGCTGGTGGCCAGCCACTACCGCGCCGACATGCAGCGCAAGGTCTATGCCGGCCATTCCTATGGTGGGCTGTTCGGCAGCTACGTGCTGCTCACCCGGCCGCAGCTGTTTGACACCTACATCCTCGGCAGTCCCTCGCTGTGGTTTGACCAGGGCGAAATCTTCCGCCTCGAGCAGCAGGTGGCCGCACGGCGCGCAGCCAGCGGGGAGGACGCGCTGCCGGCACGGGTGCGGCTGTACATCGGCAGCTGGGAGCGACCGGGCCACGAGCCGCGCAGCTACGGCCCGGACGGCAAGGACATGGTCGGCGACGTGCAGCGCTTTGCCGGCATCCTGCAGCAGCGCGGCTACCGTGGGCTGCAGGTGGATTACCGGGTGATCGAGGGCACCGACCACGGCAGCGTGTACCCGGCCTTCATCACCGACGCGCTGGTCTGGGCGCTGCCCGGGCGCAACCCCAAGTACCACGAAGGCGACACGGCTCAGTCGCCCTGAGCCTGCTGCTGCGCCGACCAGCGCGCGGCGCGCGCGATCTGCTCATCATCCAGCGGTACATCCCGCGCGGTCGCCGCCTGGATCTGCGCCGGGCCGCCGGTGGCCCGGTTCAGCCAGCTGCCGCCCTTGCGCAGTGCCTGGTTGATGCCGTACATCAGGTAGCCGCCGTGCTTGAGGGCAATCTCCTCCGGGCTGGGGCCACGGCCGAAGCGGCCATCGAAGTGGTTGGGGCGACGGGCAAACGGGTCCGGCGTCCAGTCCAGGTCCGGGCGCAACGCCTCGATCACCTCCAGCGTGCGCAGCGGGGGCGTGGCCGCCCCGCTGTCAGCGCCTGCCTGCGACCGCTCGTCAGCCGGCAGCGTGGCCGCCGTCGGCGGCGCACTGTCGTCGGCCAGGCTCACCACCGGCAGGGACAGGGCCAGCAACAGGCACGGCATGGCAACGGACTTCATGGCGGGCGCGGTCACAGGGAAGGGGGATCGAGTGTGCCGCATCTGGCTTTGCGGAGCTGAACCCCGGGCGACTTCGCGTACTCTGCTTGCCCGGGCGGGCTCATCGCTCTGCCGCTGCCGCCTCGCTCCAGCGCGCGGCGCGCGCGAGCTGTTCCTCGTCCAGCGGCACATCACGGGCGGCCGCCGCCTGGATTTGCTCACGCCCACCGGTCACCCGGTTCAGCCCGCGCAGGCCGGCGGCCAGGGCCAGGTTGCCGTAGTAATGGATATAGCCGTGGTGCTTGAGCGCAATCTCCTGCGGTGAGGGGTCGTAACGGAAACGTCTGGCCATCGCGTCCGCACGCGGGGCAAACGGATCGACCGGTGCCAGATCCGGGCGCACGGCGTCCACCGTAGGCAGTGTTGTCGCAGCAACCGATGCGCCTGCAGTAACCGGATCGGTCACCGCCGGCATGGACGGCACCGCTGCGGTGGTACGCCCGCCCTCCTGCTGCTGCGCCAACGCACTGGCAGCCATCAGCCCCAACAGCATCCCTGCCACGGTCCTGCGCATCACAGCTTCCCTGTCCGGCGAGGCGCACAGTATTCACATGGCGGATTAAGTTTCCGTTCCCATGTCAGGACAGGTCGCGGCCAGTGAGATCCGGCTATGGTGTGCTGCCCGCTCCACCGTCGTGCGCCCTGCCCATGTCCTTCCCGATCGCCCCCCGCACCGTTGCTGCAGAACAGGCGCTGGCCACCACCGATGATGGCCGTCCCAGCCGCGATGGCGCCCTGCTCGGCCAGCGCCTGAGCCGGCGTTACGCCGACCGCGTCACCGGCAGCTTCACCATTCCCGGGCGCGAAGGCCGCTATGCGCCGATTCCCGACGACCTGCCCGAGTCGCTGAAGGCGGCGCTGAAGGCGCGCGGCATCAGCCAGCTGTATGCGCACCAGGCCCAGGCCTGGGAAGCGAGCCAGCGCGGCGAGCACGTGGCCATCGTCACCCCGACCGCCTCGGGCAAATCGCTGTGCTACACCCTGCCGGTGGTGAGCGCGGCGATGCAGGGGCAGGCCAAGGCGCTGTATCTCTTTCCCACCAAGGCGCTGGCCCAGGACCAGGTGGCCGAACTGCTCGAGCTCAACCGCGCCGGTGATCTGGGCCTGAAGGCCTTCACCTTCGATGGCGACACCCCCGGCGATGCGCGCCAGGCCATCCGTCTGCATGGCGACATCGTGGTGTCCAACCCGGACATGCTGCACCAGGCGATCCTGCCGCACCACACCAAGTGGGCGCAGTTCTTCGAGAACCTGCGCTACGTGGTGATCGACGAGATCCACACCTACCGCGGCGTGTTCGGCAGCCATGTCACCAACGTGCTGCGCCGGCTCAAGCGCATCTGTGCCTTCTACGGTGTGCAACCGCAGTTCATCCTGTGCTCGGCCACCATCGGCAACCCGCATGCGCACGCCCAGGCATTGGTGGAAGAGGCTGTCACCGCGATCACCGAATCAGGCGCGCCCACCGGCGACAAGCACGTACTGCTGTGGAACCCGCCGGTGGTCAATGCCGATCTGGGCCTGCGTGCCTCGGCCCGTTCGCAGGCCAACCGCATCGCGCGCATCGCGATCAAGAGCGGGCTGAAGACCCTGGTGTTCGCGCAGAGCCGGCTGATGGTCGAGGTGCTGACCAAGTACCTGAAGGACATCTTCGACCATGACCCGCGCAAGCCGCCGCGCATCCGTGGCTACCGGGGCGGTTACCTGCCCACCGAACGCCGCGAGGTCGAGCGCGCGATGCGTGCCGGTGACATCGACGGCATCATCTCGACTTCCGCGCTGGAGCTGGGCGTGGACATCGGCGCGCTGGACGTGGTCATCCTCAACGGCTACCCGGGCAGCGTGGCCGCGACCTGGCAGCGCTTCGGCCGCGCCGGACGCCGCCAGCAGCCCAGCCTGGGTGTGATGATCGCCAGCAGCCAGCCGCTGGACCAGTACGTGGTGCGCCATCCGGATTTCTTCGCCAACGCCAGCCCCGAGCACGCACGCATCGCCCCGGACCAGCCGCTGATCCTGTTCGACCACATCCGCTGCGCCAGCTTCGAACTGCCGTTTGTCGAGGGCGAGCACTTCGGCCCGATCGACCCGCAGGTGTTCCTCGAGGCGCTGGTCGAGGCCGGCGTGCTGCATGTGGAGGCCGGACGCTGGGAATGGATTGCCGACAGCTACCCGGCCAACAGCGTCAGCCTGCGCGCGGTGGCCGATGGCAACTTCGTGGTGGTGGACCGCAGCGACGGCAAGCAGCAGATCATCGCCGAGGTCGATTACTCGGCCGCCGCGCTGACCCTGTACGAGGGCGCGATCCACATGGTGCAGTCCACCCCCTACCAGGTCGAACAGCTGGACTGGGAGGGGCGCAAGGCCTATGTCACCCGCACCTTCGTGGACTACTACACCGACTCGATCGACTACACCAAGCTCAAGGTGCTGGACCGCTTCGACGGTGGCGCGGCCGGTGCCGGCGACAGCCATCACGGCGAGGTGCATGTGGTGCGCCGGGTGGCCGGCTACAAGAAGATCCGCTACTACACCCACGAGAACATCGGCTACGGCCCAGTGAACCTGCCCGACCAGGAGCTGCACACCACCGCGATGTGGTGGCAGCTGCCCCAGGCCACCCTGCTGCGCGCCTTTGCCAGCCGCCAGGACGCACTCGATGGCTTCCTCGGTGCGGCCTACGCGCTGCATATCGTCGCCACTGTGGCAGTGATGGCCGATGCCCGCGACCTGCAGAAGGCGGTGGGCAGCGGCGATGGCGCCTGGTTCGCGCTGGCCGATGCCAGCGGCCGCGGCCAGCTGCGCGGTGAGGGCGGCCAGCAGGCCGACGTCGAACTGCTGCAGCAGTTCGTGCCCACCGTGTACCTGTACGACAACTTCCCCGGCGGCGTCGGCCTGTCCGAACCGCTGTGGCAGCGCCAGGCCGAACTGGTGCAGCGTGCGCTGGAACTGGTCGATGGCTGCGACTGCCGCTGCGGCTGCCCCGCCTGCGTCGGCCCGGTGCTGGCCGCGCAGGAGGACAGCACAGGCCAGCAGACCCCGCGTACGCTGGCCCACCGCGTGTTGCAGCTGCTGCACGCGGCCCACTGTGACCAGGTACCCACCGTGACCGCACACGCCATCGAGGCCATCGACCTGCTGCCATGAGCCTGACGCTGGACAAGCTGCGTTCGCTGCGGCGCCAGGCCGGCGCGGCCGATACCCCGCCAGCGCCCGCCGAAGCGGCTGGATCAGCTGGAAGTGTGGGAGCGACCTTGGTCGCGAGCCCGCCGTCGCGCGCAAGCGCGCTCCCACAAACAGCGGCATCACCAGACGCTGCGCAAGCGGGCTCGATTCCCGCTGTGCCTGCAGCAGCGCCCCCGGGCGCGGCCTCGGCATCACAGACGAACGCATCCCCACCCACGCCCCCTGCAGTGACATCTGCCACTGTGGGAGCGGCCCTGGTTGCGAACAAACCACAATCCTCGGCATTGGACTGGATCCAGCAGACCATTCGCCACGCTGATCCGGCGGCTCTGGCCGCACGTGCCCATGGCAAGCCGGCGTCACTGCGTCCAGCGCCACGCCCCGGGCAATCCCCTCGCACCGCTCTGACGCCGCGCATCCCGGGCCAGCCAATCCGCACGGCCACGCTGCCGGATCGCCCGCCCCACACCCCTGCGGCCAGCGCCCCGGCATCGGCCGTTATGGGAGCAGGCCCGACCGCGACAGCTGCCAGGCCAGCCAAAACCACCACCCGCTCGGCCCTGGACTGGATCGAGCAGACCATTCGCCATGCCGACCCGACCACCCTGGCCGCACGCGTACAGGGCCAGGCCAGCACGCTGCGGCCGTCCGCGCCGCGCGCCCGCGTGCAACCGGCACCTGCCAGACCCGACCCGGCAGCGCCGGCCGATGCGCATGGGCTGAGCGCCAACACCACCATCATCCCGCCCGCGGTGGTGACCGGCGGCGGGCATGCCAACGCTGCGACAGCGGTACCGAAAAGCCCGGGCGCAACAGGCCCGGTCATGGCAGATCCCCTGCCCGCAACCGGCAGGGCAGCGCGTACATGCGCGGCAGGGCCACTGCCCGCCCAGACCGCGGCGGCATCGCGCACCACCGCGGAGCCGCCAACGGCAACCGGTCTGGTCAGTGCTGCGGCTCCCCCCCGATCCCCAGCGGCCACAGCAGTCGGGGTGATCATCCCACGTGACGTCGGCGCGCTGCAGCGCCTGCTGGCCACCCGCCAGCGGGCATTGCCAACGCCAACGGCCGCAACCGGATCAGTGGCCCGACGTGACCTGCCCGGCGAGGAAATCGCACCCGGTCTGTGGCTGCAGCAGGCCCATGTGCCGATGGCAATCCCCGCAGCACCGCTGTCACTGGGGTTTGCCCGTCGCCCGGACGACAGTGTGGCTCCTGCCGACCTGCTGTTCTTCGATACCGAGACCACCGGGCTGGCCGGCGGCACCGGCACCCGCGCCTTCATGATCGGCGCGGCGGATTTCCATGACGATGCCCGGCATGGCCCCGGCTTGCGTGTACGCCAGTTGCTGATTGCCACGCTGGGCGCGGAAAGCGCGATGCTGGATGCCTTCGCCGCGTGGCTCTCGCCGTCCACCGTGCTGTCCAGCTTCAACGGCCGCAGCTATGACGCGCCCCTGCTCAAGACCCGTTACCGGCTGGCCCGCAGGGCCGAGCCGTTGAGCGCGTTGGCGCACATCGACCTGCTGCATCCGGCACGCCGACGCTGGAAGGGGCTATGGGAAAACTGCCGACTGGGCACCATCGAACGCAACGTGCTGGGCATCGAACGCGACGATGACCTGCCCGGCAGCCAGGCTCCGGGCGCCTGGCTGGATTACCTGCGTGGCGGCAGCAGTGAACTGCTGCACCGCGTGGCCGCACACAACCACCAGGACGTGGTCACCCTGGCCCTGCTGCTGCAACAGCTCGTCAGCGATACACACCAGGACAGCGACCCAGCGCCGCGCCCCCTGCAACCCAGGTGACCTGGCCTGCACCGTCCGACGTCCGACGTCCGACATGCCGCATGCGGACCACAGCACAACGCACCGACTCAACGCGCCAGCGCCATCGGTACCGACACCGGCTCCTCCGCGAGCACGGCGCTGTAGCCCGGAACGGCGTGGCCCGGCTGGCTCGCGGCCTGCGCCAGGGAGGTCTCCACCGGCGTGGCCAGCGCGTCGGCAGCACGCACGTGCACCCGCTGATGTGCCGGATCCTGGCGATCCCCCCGCACAAGGACAAAGCGGGGATCATCGGCAGAGCCAGCCATCACCACGTGGTCGGCACGTTCGATACCGGCTTGCCGGGCCTTGGCATACAGGCTGGCGATGACCCGCTCGGAAGCCTGGTCCGGGGTACGGCCCAGCGCCTGTTCCAGCCGCACTACGCCAGCGTGGATGTCCTGGTACAGCGGGCTGTTGAACTCGCCATGCAAACGTTCGCCCGGCGCCGGCACAACCGAGGCAGCGCCAGGCAGCCGCTCCCCTTCCAGCGGTCGCGGACACCCGGTAACCCGCAGCTCGGCAAAGTCACGCTCCAGCGGCCGCCCTGAAACCGCATGCCGGACATGATCGGTCACCACATCAACCACATTGCGTGGCAGTGCCAGTACATCGTGCAGCGTGGCCACATCCTGACGGTACTTGTCGAACATCGGCTGGTAATGCAGATAGCGCTGCTGGTTGTCGGCACGGATGATCGAACCGCCGATACCCAGATCGTTATCAGGCAGGAAATTGCGGCTGTAATGGGCGGCAATTCCGACACCGGCAATGACCGCCAACGGATTGCGCAGGTCGGTAAAACGGCGCTCATCATCGGCATAACCGGCGCGCAGCAGCGCCTGCACATCCTGTTGCGCCGCATAGATGCGCACCTCGCCAACATGCTGGCTGGCTGCACTGACAAAATCGGTCGCCCGCACATGGTTGACGATATGTCCCACATCGGGCCGGAGGTCGGCAACCAGTCCGGCTGCGCCATAAGCGTCGAAAGTCTCGGTGTGCAGACCGTAGCGGTGCCCGGTGTACTGGGCAAGAAAACCGCCCAGCGAATGGCCGGTAACGGTCAATTCCAGCGGCCCACAATCCCGCGCCTTGTCCTGCGCATAGGCCAGTGCCGCCTCGGTAGCACGCCGCGCTGCGGCTACCTGGGCGTTGAACCCGGTAACGACCATGCCAAGGTCTGCAATCACGCCATCGCGTACCGGCTGGCGGCCAAACTCTGTTCCACGGTGGGCCAGAACCAATTCGCCACTCACCGTTTCCTGGTACAGGACTCCTTGATAGCCGAAGCTATCACTGAAGGTTTCCACTACCTGAAATGATCGTCCATCAACAGCTATTTCTTCATCCGGAAGTCGAGATTCATGCTCTCTGTATGAATCAACTGAAAGATAGGCATTGACCAGAGTACTCATCCTTGATTACTCCCATGGAATTTCAGTCCAGTTTTCTGGCCCGTACCTCGACGTTGAACAGGTCACTTTCCTTTACCCGCGCACGCAATGGGGTTCCTACCCGGTAGCGCATGGCCGCGGTGTCCTCAAAGCCGCCATTGGGGTAGTCACTGCGCAGAAAGCCGGAATGTATGACTGACTCAGCAAGGATTTCCTCGGTCAGCATTGACTCCACAAAACGGGTTTCATCCGGATTACCTGTCGGCCAGAGCGCAATCCGTGCCGCGACCATCGGGACATGGCAGACACCCAGGCCGAAGTAGTCATGACTCTCGATCAGATCGGTGTACACCACGCCGCGGAACACTCCCGGAGCCAGCTGTTCCACCTCGAAGGGAATGCTTTCGTGCAGCCCCTTCCGGGTACCGGACATCCCCCCTAGATCCGGGCCACAGGGATCGGCCAGCCGGGTTTCGTACTGCATGAAGCCCTTGGCATGGGCAAACGGTCCCGGCGGATCATGCAGGGTCAACGTGAACTCATAGGCAGTGGGGTTGGGATTGCGCTTCAACGGCGGTGACGGGGGGGCCCGGTGACGGACATCCATACGCGCCAGATAGGTAGGATCAGTCATGGCGCGCAGGACACAGCCGCTGGAAGACAGCATCAACAACACCACCGCCGTGCCTGTGACGGCTCCAATCAAGCCTCGCATCCTGTGTCTCCTTGCCATGGCTGCCCATACCGTCCCCGGATTGCTTGCTGCCTGTCATGACCACATCAGACCACAACGTCTGATCCTTTCCTGTCCGGGAAATCTGAAATCCGGGTCGTCCGGAGCTGGAGCGGCCTGCGCAGCGCCGGCTCGGCAGGATCGGCCCTGGACAACGGACCAGGACCTTTACCTGCGGCCTAATGCGCCGCATGGGGGGTGATTTCACTGTGGATATCCCAGCGCGCGAATTCGGCTTCGAATTCCGCCAGCTCGACCAGCCCGGCGCAGACATGCGCTCCGGGCGGCAACGGCTGCCCAGCCGCCCAGCGCCGGGCCAGGATGATCGCCGCGAAAGTGGGAATTTCCGGCCCGTGCAGCATCGGCGCGGTCAGTTCCCACTGCACGCTGTGGGGCAACCCCGCGCGCAGCCCCTGGACGCTCACGCGCATGCCGCCCAGCTCGCTGCCGAAGCGGTCGAACCAGCGTCCGCAGCGCGCGAACACCCCGCCCAGGGCCGCCATCGGCATGGGCAGGCCGTGGCTGCGCAGCCAGGCCAGGGCGGCCAGACAGCGCTGCAGCAACGGCAGCTCCAGTGCGGCGCGGAAGCGTACGCCCTGCAGCTGGGGATAGCGCTGCAGCAGCACATCGTGGTCGGGTACTTCACAGGCGGCGGCCAGCCGTGGGGCCAGGCGGGCAAACTGCACGGCCTGCGGATTGCCCCAGCCGACCACCGGCTGCCAGCGTCCCTGCCACCACACCGGGAAGGACTGCCCGCAATAGCCCAGCACCGCGCGTACCGTGGCCAGTCCCAGCGGAGTGGCCTGGGCCGGGGCAATCACCGTATCGACGTCAGACAGCACATCGAACTGTGTGGCCAGTGCATCGACCACCGCGGTGGACAGTGCCGGCAGGGTGCTGGCACCGCTGATCACGCTGCGCCCGGCAGCGCGTGCAGGCGCATCGAGCTGTGCCGGGAAATCGACCACGAATTGCCGGCCATCGGCCAGGTCGATGTAGTCCAGCCCGGCGTCGATGCAGGCCCGGGCAACCGTGTAGTCCTGCCCCTGGAAAGGCCCGGCGGCATGGATCAGCAGACCGGCGCCGCTGGCCCGCAGCTGCCCGGCCAGATCCGGGCCATGGCTGTCCACCGCGATGCAACGCACCTGCGCCAGGTCCACACCCGGCAGGTTGGCGGCTGCCTTGTGCGGATGGCGGCCGGCGGCGATCACCTCGATCCCCGGTGAGGCGGCCAGTGCACGCACGATGCGGGCACCAAAATGCCCGTATCCGCCCAGCACCAGGACGGTTGTAGGGGGAGCTTCCTGCATCGGCATGATCCTTGTCCATGAGCATCCATCCTGCACCAGCGCCGATGGCAAGGTAAACGCACTGTGCCCCGGCGCTGCCGGCAACAGCGTCCGTACTGTGATGGCGTGCACTGTCGGTGGCGGACAACAGAAGGATATTCACCGGCAGTGCGGTGATTGCCCCGTTGCCTGGGTCAGCGGCGGTGGTGTTGCCGTCAACAGGCCGGCAACGTCCTGGCCGCTAGTCTGCGGTGGTGTAACGCGTTGCCCGTACCCCGCCCTGGCCGCTCGGGCACACTGACAGCCACGGGATTGCCCGCCACTTGATCAAGGAACCCCTATGCGCTTTGCTCTTTTTTCTGCCTTGCCGCTGTGTGCAGCGATGACTGCCTGTGCCACGCCACCGCCCGGCAATGGCAACACCCCGCCGCTGGCTGCACCGGCCGAAGCAGGCGACTACAACTGCGAAAAAGCCGACCTGAGTGAATACAAGGGCCAGCAGTCCAGCCCCGAACTGCTGGAACAGGCGCGCCGCAAAGCCAATGCCCGCCATGTCCGGGTGGTCAAACCGGGGATGGCGGTGACCATGGATTACCGCATCGACCGGCTGACGGTGATGCTCGATGAAAGCGGCCGGATCGATTCGATCAGCTGCGGCTGACCGGCACGGGCCAGAACCGGCGCAACCGGCCTGCTGTGGCGCCGGTTGCGCAGTACCCCCCCGGCGACGGCTCCGGGCACTGCGCCGGGAGGAGCGGCCAGGTATCACCGCCCGGAACGCGTAGGCTACCGCCCGGTGCTTGCATCGGCATAACCACTGCCCAAGCAAAAAAGTGGCTCCGGAAAATCCCTGCCGAAACCAGCACAGCGGCAGGAAAGCCCGGCAGAAGTTCCGCCTGCAACCTATGTTGCAGCGCAGTAAATGCTGTGCTCTAGTCGATTTCCCGGGGCCCAGCGATTCGCCCGACCGTCGATACGCCAGGCATCCGGCCCCCCTGTTGGACGGATCGAGGCACCCATGTCGCACCGCAACTGTTCCGGGCTGTACCACCTCGACGATGAGCGCGACGCCTGTGGTTTTGGCATGGTCGTGCAGCTGGATGACCAGCCATCACGGATGCTGGTGGACACCGCCATCGGCGCACTCTCACGCATGACCCACCGCGGCGGCGTCGCTGCCGATGGCCTGACCGGCGATGGTTGTGGCCTGCTGATCCGTAAAGCCGATGGCTTCCTGGCCAATGCCGCCGGCGAGGCCGGCATCGTGCTGCGCCCGCGCTTTGCCGCCGGCAACCTGTTCCTGCCGCTGGATCCGGCCGCCGCCGCCCACTGCCGCCAGGTGCTGGAGCAGGAGCTGGTGCGGGCCGGGGTCGAACCGGCCGGCTGGCGCGTGCTGCCGCTGGACCCGTCGGTCTGCGGCGCGCTGGCCCGCGATACGCTGCCGCGGATCGAGCAGCTGTTCGTCAATGCCGGCGTCGGCCAGGGCGAGGAGGACTTTGCCCTGGCCCTGTTCCTGGCCCGCCGCCGCGCCGAGCAGGCGCTTGCCGGGCAGGCCGATTTCTACGTCACCTCGCTGGCGCCCAACAGCATCAGCTACAAGGGCATGGTGCTGCCGGACAAGCTGGCCACCTTCTACCCGGACCTGCAGCGCAGCGACCTGGCCGCCAGCGCAATCCTGTTCCACCAGCGCTTTTCCACCAATACCCTGCCGCGCTGGCCGCTGGCCCATCCGTTCCGGCTGCTGGCCCACAACGGCGAGATCAACACCATCGAGGGCAACCGGCGCTGGGCCCAGGCGCGCAGCAGGGTCTGGAAGAGCGAGCGCTTTGACATCGCCCAGTTCGACCCGGTGATCTCGATGCACGGCTCCGACTCGCAGAGCATGGACAACATGCTCGAGCTGCTGGTGGCCGGTGGCATGGAGCTGATCCAGGCGCTGCGCATCCTGGTGCCGCCGGCAACCCAGTCGCTGGAATACAAGGATGCCGACCTGGCCGCGTTCTACGAGTTCCATGGGCTCAATTCCGAACCCTGGGATGGCCCGGCCGGCATCGTCGCCTGCGATGGCCGTTATGCCGCCTGCACGGTGGACCGCAACGGCCTGCGCCCGGCGCGCTGGCTGCTGACCTCCGACCGCCATTTCCTGGTCGCCTCCGAGGCCGGCGTGTGGGAAGTGCCGACCGAGCGGGTGATCCGCAAGGGCAAGCTGGGCCCGGGCGAGATGCTGGCCATCGACCTCAAGCGCGGCGAGCTGCTCGACAGCGGGGCGATCGACCGTATCAACCGCGCCCGTGCGCCCTACAAGCAGTGGCTGCAGCACGGCGCGACCTGGCTGCAGACCGAGCTGATCGACCCCTCGCTGGTCGAGGAGCCGTTCGACGAGGCCACCCTGGCCAGCTACCACAAGCTGTTCCAGCTCAGCAGCGAGGAGGTCGAGCAGGTGCTGCGGCCGTTGGCCGAGACCGAGCAGGAAGCCACTGGCTCGATGGGCGATGACACCCCGATGGCGGTGCTCAGCCAGTTCGACCGCCCGCTGTACGACTACTTCCGCCAGGCCTTCGCCCAGGTCACCAACCCGCCGATCGACCCGCTGCGCGAAGCCTGCGTGATGTCGCTGACCACCCAGCTGGGCCGGGAGACCAACATCTTCCATGCCGGTGCGGAGACAGTGAACCACGTCATCCTCAACTCGCCGGTGCTGTCCCAGCGCAAGCTGCGCCAGCTGCTGAAGATGGAGCAGTACATCCACCTCAACCGCCTGCTCGACCTGTCCTACAGCGTCGAGGAAGGCCTGGCCGGCGGCATCGCGCGGCTGTGCGCCGAAGCCGAGGCCGCCGCACGCGCGGGCATCGTGGTGCTGCTGCTGTCCGACCGCTACCCGGTGCCGGGGCGGCCGATGGTGCATGCATTGCTGGCCACCGGCGCGATCCACCACCACCTGTGCCAGGCCGGCCTGCGCTGCGATGTGAACCTGATCATCGAGACCGGCACCGCCCGCGATGCCCACCACATGGCCTGCCTGCTCGGCTTCGGCGCCACCGCGGTCTACCCGTACCTGTCCTACCAGACCCTGTTCGACCTCGGCCGACGCGGCATCCTGAAGCTGAGCAAGGGCGGCGAGCAGTCGCAAATCGGCCGCCGCTACCGCAAGGGCATCAACAAGGGCCTGTCCAAGATCCTGTCCAAGATGGGCATCGCCACGGTGGCCAGCTACCGCGGTGCGCAGCTGTTCGAGATCGTCGGCCTGGAGGCGGACGTGGTCGAGCTGTGCTTTGCCGACACGCCCTCGCGCATCGGTGGCGTCGGCCTGGCGCGGCTGGACACCGAGGCGCGTGCCTTGAGTGCGCGCGCCTTCAACGAACAGCTCAAGCCCGAGGTCGGCGGCCTGCTCAAGTATGTGCACGGCGGCGAGTACCACATGTACAACCCGGACGTGGTGCTGACTCTGCAACGGGCCGCGCGCAGCGGTGATCCGGCGCACTGGCAGGCCTACTGCGCCGCGGTGCATGGCCGCCCGGTCTCGGCCCTGCGCGACCTGCTGACCCTGAAGCCGGCCGCCACCCCGGTGCCGCTGGACCAGGTCGAACCAGCCGAGGCGCTGTTCAAGCGCTTTGATACCGCTGCGATCTCGCTGGGGGCACTCTCGCCCGAGGCGCACGAAGCCCTGGCCCTGGCGATGAACCGGCTGGGCGGGCGTTCCAACTCCGGCGAGGGCGGCGAGGACCCGGCGCGCTACGGCACCGACAAGCGCTCCAAGATCAAGCAGGTGGCCTCCGGCCGCTTCGGCGTCACCGCCGAGTACCTGGTCAATGCCGAGGTGCTGCAGATCAAGGTCGCGCAGGGCGCCAAGCCCGGCGAGGGCGGGCAGCTGCCCGGGCACAAGGTCAACGAGCTGATCGCCCGCCTGCGTTATGCGCGGCCCGGCATCGGCCTGATCTCCCCGCCACCGCACCATGACATCTACTCGATCGAGGACCTGGCCCAGCTGATCTTCGATCTGAAGCAGGTCAATCCACAGGCGCTGGTCTCGGTCAAGCTGGTCAGCCATGCCGGCGTTGGTACCATCGCTGCCGGCGTGGTCAAGGCCGGCGCCGACCTGATCACCGTCTCCGGCCATGACGGCGGCACCGGCGCCTCGCCGGTCAGCTCGATCCGTTATGCCGGCGTGCCGTGGGAGCTGGGCCTGGCCGAATCGCACCAGGCACTGGTGGCCAACGACCTGCGCAGCCGCACCATCCTGCAGACCGACGGCGGGCTGAAGACCGGGCTGGATGTGGTCAAGGCCGCGATCCTGGGCGCGGACAGCTTCGGCTTCGGCACCGCGCCGATGATCGTGCTGGGCTGCAAGTACCTGCGCATCTGCCACCTCAACAACTGCGCCACCGGCGTGGCCACCCAGGACGAACGCCTGCGTGCGGAGCACTTCACCGGCCTGCCCGAACGGGTGGAGAACTTCTTCCGGCTGCTGGCCGAGGAAGTGCGCGGCTGGCTCAGCGTGCTCGGCGCGCGTTCGCTGGACGAGATCATCGGCCGCACCGAGCTGCTGGCCCAGCTGGAAGTCGAGCCCCGCCCGGGCGTGCGGGTGGACCTGTCGCGCCTGCTGGCCCCCAGCCATTTCGACGGTGCACATTGCGCCGCGCAGCGGCTGTACCAGCCCGCCGATGGCCTGGCCAGCCAGATCGACGGCCTGCTCGCCGAGGCGATCACGCACAAGCGCGGCGGCGAGCACCGCTTCCTGATCCACAACACCGACCGCTCCATCGGCGCGCGGGTGGCCGGGCAGATCGCCCGCGTGCACGGCATGCACGGCATGGCCGATGCGCCGATCACCCTGCGCCTGCGCGGCAGTGCCGGCCAGAGCCTGGGTGCGTTCAATGTCGATGGCCTGCAGCTGGAAGTGGAAGGCGAGGCCAATGACTACGTCGGCAAGGGCATGGGCGGCGGCCGCATCATCGTGCGCCCGCCCCGCGGCGCCCGCTTCGAGGCCCGCAGCACCGCGATCATCGGCAACACCTGCCTGTACGGCGCCACCGGCGGCGAGCTGTTTGCCGCCGGGCGGGCCGGCGAGCGCTTTGCGGTGCGCAACTCCGGCGCCCTGGCGGTGATCGAGGGTGCCGGCGACCACTGCTGCGAATACATGACCGACGGCATCGTGGTCGTGCTCGGCAAGGTCGGCCTGAACTTCGGTGCCGGTTTCACCGGTGGCCTGGCCTATGTGCTGGATATCGACCGCGATTTCGTGGACCGCTTCAACCACGAGCTGATCGACATCCACCGGATCAGCGCCGAGGGCTTCGAGAACTACCGCCAGCACCTGCACGGGCTGATCGGCCGCCACCGCGAACTGACCGGCTCGATCTGGGCACAGCAGATCCTGGACGAGTTCCGCGATTACATCGGCAAGTTCTGGCTGGTCAAGCCGAAGGCGGCCAGCATCGAATCACTGGCCGACTCCCTGCGGCGGGCCGCATGAATACCCCCCGCCGCGACCGCGCCACGCCCTCCCCCACCGTACCGGGACTGCCCACATGAGCCGCAAGCAACCCTTCCAGTTCCTGGACCTGCCGCGCCAGATGCCGCCACGCATTCCCGTCGAGGCACGTGTCGCCGGCGATTGGGGCGAGCTCTACCAGCGCTTCGACAAGGCCGAGGCGCAGTACCAGGCCGGCCGCTGCCTGGACTGCGGCAACCCGTACTGCTCGTGGAAATGCCCGGTGCACAACGCCATCCCGCAATGGCTGCAGCTGGTGCAGGAAGACCGCATCCACGAGGCGGCCACCCTGTGCCACAGCACCAACCCGCTGCCCGAGGTCTGCGGCCGGGTCTGCCCGCAGGACCGCCTGTGCGAGGGCAGCTGCACGCTGGAGGAATTCGGCGCGGTGACCATCGGCGCGGTGGAGAAATACATCGTCGATACCGCCCTGGCCACCGGCTGGACCCCGGATCTGGACCATGTACCGGGGACCGGCAAGCGGGTGGCGGTGATCGGCGCCGGCCCGGCCGGGCTGGCCTGTGCCGACCGCCTGGCCCGGGCCGGCGTGCAGGCCGTGGTGTTTGACCGCTACGAACAGATCGGCGGCCTGCTCCAGTACGGCATCCCGAACTTCAAGCTGGACAAGGACGTGATCGCCCGCCGCCGTGCGGTGCTCGAAGGCATGGGCGTGCTGTTCCGCCTCGGCATGGAAGTCGGCCGCGATGTCAGCGTCGACAGCCTGCTGGCCGATTTCGATGCGGTCTTCGCCGGCACCGGCGCCTACCGCTATACCGATGGCGGCCTGCCCGGGCAGGACCTCAAGGGGGTGGTACCGGCCCTGCCGTTCCTGGTCCACAACAGCCGCATCGTCACCGGCAGTGACCCGGCCGGGCGCCCGATTGCCGGCTGGGAAGACCAGACGCCCCTGCCCGATGTCAGCGGCAAGCGCGTGCTGGTGCTCGGCGGCGGCGATACCGGCATGGACTGCGTGCGCAGCGCGATCCGCCTGGGTGCGGCCAGGGTCACCTGCGCCTACCGCCGCGACGAGGCCTCGATGCCCGGCTCGGCGCGCGAGGTCGCCAATGCGCGCGAGGAAGGCGTGCGTTTCCTGTTCAACCGCCAGCCGCTGTCGGTCGAGGCCGGCGCCGATGACGAGGTGATCGGCGTGACCATGGTCGAAACCGCACTCGGCCCGGCCGATGCCGATGGCCGCCGCCGTGCCGAGGCACTGGCCGGCAGCGAGGCATTGATCGAGGCCGACGTAGTGATCATCGCCTTCGGTTTCTCGCCCAGCATGCCGGGCTGGCTGCAGGCTGCCGGGGTGGAAGGGCGCAGCAATGGCCGCATCATCACCGGCGATCCGGGCCGGCTGCCTTACCAGACCAGCCACGAGCGGATCTTTGCCGGCGGCGATGCGGTACGCGGTGCCGACCTGGTGGTCACCGCCGTGGCCGAAGGCCGGGATGCGGCAGCCAGCATCGTCCAGTACCTGGCCAACACGCACGCGCGCAACGCGGCCTGAGGCGATCGGCAAGGCTTTGCCAGGCCTTGCCGCCCGCTGGCGGTGGCAACAATGCAAAGGGCCGCCCACTGGGCGGCCCTTTGTCGTCACAGGCAGGCCAGCGTCTCAACCGCCAATCACGCTGCCGTCTTCCTTGGTGAACGGGGTTGCCAGCGGCGGCAGGATCTCCAGCACCAGCTCCGAGGGGCGGCACAAGCGGGTACCCAGGTCGGTACGCACGAACGGCCGGTTGATCAGCACCGGGTTGGCCAGCATCGCTGCCAGCAATGCGTCATCATCCAATGCCTGATCGGCCAGGCCGAGTTCGGCATACACCGCCTCCTTGCTGCGGATCGCCTCGCGCACGCTGATCCCGGCAGCGGAAATCATCGCCACCAGCGCGTCCTTGTCCGGCACCTGCTTGAGGTACTCGACCACGGTCGGCTCGATCCCGGCATGGCGCAGCAGCGCCAGGGTGTTGCGCGAGGTACCGCAACGCGGGTTGTGCCAGATCACCGCGTTCATGCCGCGACGTCCTGCAGCGTGGCCATGTCGATCACGAAGCGGTACTTCACATCGCCCTTGAGCATGCGCTCGTAGGCGGTGTTGATCTCATCGGCGCGGATCATCTCGATATCGGCGGTGATGCCGTGCCTGGCGCAGAAATCCAGCATTTCCTGGGTTTCACGGATGCCGCCGATCAACGAACCGGCGATGCTGCGCCGGTGCAGGATCAGCCCGAACACCTGCGGCGAGGGATGCGCATGTTCCGGTGCACCGACCAGGCACATGGTGCCGTCACGGCGCAGGCAGCCGATCAGCGGGTCCAGGTTGTGCGAGGCCGCCACCGTGTTGAGGATGAAGTGCAGGCGGTTGGCCTGGGCCTGCATCTGCGCCTTGTCCTTCGAATTGACCACCACATCGGCCCCCAGACGCAGCGCATCGGCGCGCTTGCTCTCGGAAGTGGTGAACAGCACCACCTCGGCGCCCATCGCCTTGGCGATCTTCACCGCCATGTGGCCCAACCCGCCCAGGCCGACCACGCCAACGCGCTGGCCGGGCCCGACCTTCCAGTGCGCCAGTGGCGAGTAGGTGGTGATGCCGGCACACAGCAACGGCGCCACGGCCGCCAGGTCCTGGCCCTGCTGGATATGCAGCGCATAGCCGGCATCGACCACGATGTGGTCCGAATAGCCGCCGTACGTGTTCACCCCGTCCGGGCCACCGTTGTAGGTACCGGTCATGCCGTTCTGGCAGTACTGCTCCTCGCCTTCCTTGCACGAATCACAGGTCCGGCAGCTGTCGACCATGCAGCCGACACCGGCCAGATCACCCACCTTGAAGGCGGTCACGGCACTGCCCACCGCCGTGACCGTGCCGACGATTTCATGCCCCGGCACGCAGGGGAACATCGTCCCGCCCCATTCACCACGGGCAGTGTGCAGGTCGGAATGGCAGACACCGCAGTAAGCGATATCGATGCGGATGTCATTCGGGCCGGGTTCGCGGCGCTCGAACGACCAGGGAGCAAGCGGCGCATCAGCCGCAGCGGCGGCAATGCCGTGGCACAGGGACATGGCAGTCTCCAGAAGGTGGGAATACAGGCGTGCCATGGTCGCATGCCCGATGTGTTGCTGGCTGTCTGCACCGGTATCACGGACGCAACACTGCATTGAATCCAGCCGCACGATGGCCCGGCACTACCTTGCGCACGCATCCGTCTGCCCGGCAGGCAGCAGCATAGGGCCTGTGGGATTGGGTTTTGCGGAAACCCGCTCGCACGGGAGGGATGGGCATCGAGCCGTGCGCCGGGGGCAAGCCTGGCCCTCGAAACCGCGTCGTGTAGGAGGGATGACCAGGTTTTGAAGCCCCCAAGACAAAACCCCCGGCCTTGGCCGGGGGTTTTGATTGAGGAACTGGCGATGACCTACTCTCGCACCGCTTAGGCGGCACTACCATCGGCGCGGCTGCGTTTCACTTCCGAGTTCGGGATGGGATCGGGTGGTTCCACAACGCTGTGATCGCCAGAAAGCGTTGTCTGCCGGCGCAAGGCGCACAGGACAGCGAATCTGGATGCCGCTGCAATCAGAGCGATTGCTGGGCTTACATAAAAAGAAAACCCCGCTGACGTGTCAGCGGGGTTTTCGGGGTAAAGACCCTGGCGATGACCTACTCTCGCACCGCTTAGGCGGCACTACCATCGGCGCAGCTGCGTTTCACTTCCGAGTTCGGGATGGGATCGGGTGGTTCCACAGCGCTAATTTCACCAGGGAGACAGTTGGAGCGTCGCCGGCTTTTCGTTCGGATAATGAGGGATTGCTCCCTTGTTACCTGAGTAAAA
>NZ_LDJH01000014.1 GCF_001431525.1 Stenotrophomonas koreensis | reverse complement strand
CGAGCCGCCCATTATAGCGGGCTTTTTGCTTCCGTCAACACCTTTTTGAAGGGGTTGGCATCTGCTGCTTTGACGTAGCTACGAGAGCTTTCACCGAAGCGAGCCGCACATTTTGACAGGATTTTCATCTTTGTCAACTGCAACCTGGCGGCATTGTCGCCAGAGCATCTGCGGTTTCCCGTCACAAGGCAGCTGTGCCACCAAGCACCGGGAGAGCAATGATGCGCCGACCCGGCGGAAAAAGCCAGCGCCGCGGAAACTTTTCTTCCATACGGCGCGGAATCGGTTCAGCTTCAGCAAAAGCCAGGCTGCAGACTCAGCCCAACACCAACAGTACGCGGGCGAAATTCCGCTTGCCTACCTGCAGCAGCCCCTCAAAACCCGGGGTAAAGACCTGCTGGGCATCCTCAAACACTTCACCATTGACCTTGACCGCACGCTCCTTGAGCTTGCGCATGGCTTCGGAATTGCTGGCCGTGATGCCAGCGGCAGTAAGCAGTGCCGCAATACGCAGCCCTTCAGCCGGCACCACGACCTCACTGAGCGGCAGCAGCGAAACATCGCCCTGCCCGGTCACCGCCGCCTGCCAACCGGCGATGGCCTGTTCAGCGGCATCGGCATCGTGGAAGCGGGTGGCCAGCTCGCGGGCCAGGCGCAGCTTCACCTCACGCGGATTCAACTGGCCGGCCTGGACCTGCTCCCGCAATGCCGCGGCCTCGGCCTGGCTGATGTCGAAAGACAGCAGCTCGATCCACTTCCACATCAACTCGTCACCCACCTTCATCGCCTTGGTGACGATATCAATGGCCGGTTCGTCAATGCCGATGTAGTTGCCCAGTGACTTGGACATCTTGTGCACCCCATCCAGGCCTTCGAGCAGGGGCATGGTCAGTACCACCTGCGGCTTCTGGCCGTGATGTTCCTGCAGGCCACGGCCCATCAGCAGGTTGAACTTCTGGTCGGTACCGCCGATTTCCACATCCGCCTCCAGCGCCACCGAGTCGTAGCCCTGGACCAGCGGGTAGAGGAACTCGTGGATGGCGATGGACTGCTGGGCGGCATAGCGCTTGGCAAAGTCATCACGCTCGAGCATGCGCGCCACGGTGTGCTGGCCGGCCAGGCGGATCATGTCGGCTGCGCCCATCTTGCTGAACCATTCGGAATTGAAGCGCACTTCGGTCCGGCTGCGGTCCAGCACCTTGAACACCTGGTTTTCGTAGGTCCTGGCATTGGCCAGCACATCGTCCCGGGTCAACGGCTTGCGGGTCGCGCTCTTGCCGCTGGGATCACCGATCATCCCGGTGAAGTCGCCGATCAGGAAAATGACCTGGTGCCCCAGATCCTGGAACTGGCGCAGCTTGTTGAGCAGCACGGTATGGCCCAGATGCAGGTCCGGCGCGGTCGGATCGAAACCGGCCTTGATCCGCAACGGACGGCCACTGGCCAGCTTCTCGCGCAGCTCCTCGACCTTGAGCAGCTCTTCGGCACCCCGCGAGATCAGGGCAATGGATTCGTCGATCGTGGACATCTTGCTAGTTACTCCCGGTTACGCCTTCAAATTCCTGAACCATGTTAATGGCTGGTTAAATCCACTACAAACCGCGCAAGCCCAATGGGGCCAAGGGTTTGACGGGCTGACTCGAGCTCTCTATGGTAGCCCGGTTTGGCAAAACCATACGCCCTAGTCAGGAATTTGATGATGACCAACCGCAATCCGGACTCCCTGCGCAAACAGCGCTTCAAGGCCCGTTTGTCGGTGCAACACGAAAACAGCCTGCACAGCCGTCTGAGGCAGCACCTGCCGGCTGCTTTCAACGAACGCTGGACCCGCCGCCACTGGATTCACGCCGGCCTGTTCGCCAGCATCGGGTTGATGGTCGCCACGATCATCCCCGGTTTCTCGCAGCCGGTCGCAGCCGCCGGTTACACCCAGGCCAGCCTGCCTTTGGAATTGCCGGCACTGGAACAGATCCAGTCTGACCAGCCGGCATCGACCTGGCACACCCTGCAGGTAAGTGCCGGGCAAACCCTTGGCGCCATCTTCAACGAACTACAGTTGCCGGCCTCGGTCATGCACCGGGTGCTGGAAAACGAGCATGCGCGTACCGCCTTTGCGCGCCTGCGCCCGGGTACCGAAATCTCCTTCAACATCCCGGCCCAGGGCCAGCTGCACGGATTGCGCTTCAACCGCGATCCTGGCCACCGGGTCGAGCTGGACCTGCAGGGCGAGGAAATCACCGCGACTGTCACCGCACGCGAGATCACCACCCGTACCGCAGTAGCCAGCGGCGAAATCCGCCATTCACTGTATGCCTCGGCCAGCCGCGCGGGCCTGCCGGCCAATGCGATCGCAGTACTGACCGACGAGATCTTCAAGTACGACATCGACTTCTCCAAGGATGTCCAGCCCGGCGACCGCTTCAACGTGGTGTATGACGAGACCTGGCGCGAGGGCGAACGTATCGATGCTTCCAAGGTGCTGGCGGCCACCTTCACCACCGGCGGCAAGACCTATACCGGCTTCCGTTTCGAGCGCAATGGCAAGACCGAGTACTTCGATGCCGAAGGCCGGCCGCTGAAGAAGAGCTTCATCCGCTCGCCGATCCAGTTTGCCCGCTTGAGCTCCAATTTCGGCGCGCGCCGTCATCCGGTGCTGGGCCGCATGCGCATGCACAAGGGCGTGGACTACGCTGCCCGCACCGGCACCCCGATCATGGCCGCCGGTGATGCCCGGGTGCAGTTTGCCGGAGTACAACGCGGCTATGGCAACACGGTGATCCTGGATCACGGCCGTGGCCACACCACGCTGTACGCGCACATGTCGCGCTTTGGCAAGTTCCGCGCCGGCCAGCGCGTCAGCCAGGGCGAGATCATCGGTTATGTCGGCTCCACCGGCCTGTCCACCGGGCCGCACCTGCACTACGAATTCCGCGTCAATGGCCAGCACCGCAATCCGCTGTCGGTGACCATGCCGCCGCCGGAGCCGCTGCGTGGTGCCGAACTGGCAGCCTTCCAGGCCCAGGTGGCGCCGGCGATGGCGCGCATCCGGGGCATGGAGCAGGTGATGTACGCCCAGGCCCAGCCGCAGGCGACGGCCCGCTCCACCCGCACCCCGGGCTGAGGCATGCAGGACAATTCACCGGCCTGCGCGCTTTACGTAGGCCTGATGTCCGGCACCAGTGCCGATGGCATCGATGCGACCCTGGTCCAGATCACCGACCAGGGTCGCTGCCGTTTCATTGCCGGCATAACCCATGCCTGGCAGCCAGCGCTGCGTGAGCAGTTGATTGCGCTAGGCCAGGGTGCCGAACCCAGCGGGCTGGATGCACTGGGCCTGCTCGACGCACGCATTGGCCTGGCCTTTGCGTCAGCGACCAATACCCTGCTGGAACAGGCCCAGGTCAGCCCGACGCAGGTCACGGCCATCGGCTCGCACGGGCAGACCGTACGCCACCGACCATCGGCGGAAGTACCGTTCACCGTGCAACTGGGCGACCCCAGCCGGATTGCCGAGCACACCGGCATCACCACGGTGGCTGACTTCCGCCGCCGCGATGTCGCCGCTGGTGGGCAAGGCGCACCGTTGATGCCGGCTTTCCATCTGGCCATGCTCGGCAACGCCGGGCACGACCGCGCGGTACTCAATCTGGGCGGGATTGCCAACCTGACCCTGATCAACCGCACGGGCTGCACCAGCGGTTTTGATACCGGCCCGGCCAATGCACTGTGCGATGCCTGGTGCCTGCGTCATACCGGCAAGGCCTACGACGCCAATGGCCAGTTGGCCGCCCAGGGCCAGGTGGACAAGGCGCTGCTGCAGGCACTGCTCAGCGAGCCCTGGTTCAGTGCACCGCCGCCCAAAAGCACCGGGCGCGAGCAGTTCCATCTGGCCTGGGTCGACCACCACCTGCAGGGGCGCTCATCCACGGTGGCCGATGTCCAGGCCACCCTGCTGGAACTGACCGCCATTACCGTGGCCCAGGCCCTGTTGCGCAGCCAACCGACCACGGCCGAAGTGCTGGTGTGCGGTGGCGGCACCCACAACCCGGTGCTGATGGCGCGCCTGCGCGCCCACCTGCCTGGCATGAGCGTGCAGTCCATTGCCGGTTACGGGCTGGATCCGGACCATGTCGAAGCAATGGGGTTTGCCTGGCTGGCCTGGCGTGTACTGAACCGGCTGCCGGGCAACCTGCCGGCAGTGACCGGGGCCGCCGGGCCGCGCCTGCTCGGAGCGATCTATCCGGCCTGAGCCGGCATCAGGGCAGCGATTGCAGCGCAGCGATGGCCTCGGCCAGGGCCGCCTGTTCGGGGTTGGCAAAATGGCTGTCGCCAACGCGCTCGCCATGGAACAGGCCACTCTCAAGCAGAGCAATCAGGGTTTGACGCTGGGTCCAGCCACGGCGCAGGCCAATGCGCCGGACCCGCTCGATCAGCAGCGGGTCCACATCGGCAATCAACAGGTCAGGCATGGGCAACTCCTCCACTCTCCCGCCACGTGCTGAGCACGCAACGGCCAGGCAGGAGCCACGCCCTGCCCGGATCAGCCCCCCTGTTCCTGCGGCGGTGCAGAGGATACGACAAGCTTGTGGCGTTTGTGCAACACGAAGAACAAGCCAACCGCCGGCAGCGCCAGCACCGTGGACAGCCAGAAATAGCTGGCGTAACCGGAATACGCCTGAACGATGGCCCCGGAATAAAAGCCCAGGATCTTGCCCGGCAACATGATCAACGAGGAGAACAACGCATATTGCGTCGCCGTATAGCGCAGGTTGATCAGGGCCGACATGTAGGCTACCGCGCAGGTCCCGAGCAGGCCCTGGGCCAGGTTTTCGCCGGAAATCACGATGGTCAGCAAACCGAGATCACCATCGGCACCGATCAGCAACAGGTACAGCAGGTTGCTGGCAGCACCGGCAACAATGGCCACCAGCAACGGCCACTGCACGCCCCAGCGGGCTACTGCCAGGCCGCCCAGGAAGGTGCCGGCAATGCCGACCCAGATCCCGTAGAGCTTGGTGACACCGGCGATTTCGGTCTTGGTGAAGCCCTGGTCCAGATAGAACGGGCCGATGATGCCGCCCACCAGCGCCTGGTCGGAAATCTTCATCGACAGGATGAACAGCAACAACAACCCGGCAGTGCCCCAGCCAAAGCGCTGGAAGAAATCGGCAAACGGCGCGATGACCCCTTCGCGCAGCCCCTGCACCCAGCCTTCGGTACGCACCCGCAGCACCTGCGGCTCGGCTGCCAGCAGACAGGCCACCAGCGGAATCCCCATCGCCAGCGCCATCAGCCGGTAGACCCAGCTCCAGGCCAGGTGGTCGGCCAGCACCAGCGCCACGGCCCCGGTGATGATCAACGCGATGCGGTAACCCAGCGAATAGGTGGCCACCAGCGCGCCCTGGTATTGCGGCGGGGCAATCTCCACCCGGTAGGCATCCACGGCGATATCCAGGGTGGCACCGGCTATCGCCACGGCCACCGTCAGCCAGACGAACAGGAGCAGTTGCCCGGGGCCAACCAACGACATCGCCAACAAGCCGGCAATCACCGTAGTCATCGCCAGCAGCAGCCAGCTGCGGCGCTGGCCCAGCCGCCCCAGCAACGGCAGGCGCAGACGGTCCAGCAGCGGGGCCCAGAGGAATTTCAGCGAATAGGCCAAGCCAGCACTGGCGATCATGGTGATCTGTTTCAGTTCCAGCCCGCCTTCGCGCAGCCAGTAGGCCAAGGTACCGGCCACCAGCAGGAAGGGCAGGCCCGAAGCAAAACCGAAGAAGAACATCGTCCACGCCGAGGGCTGCGCAAACGCCTGCCACAGCGACGGCTTGCCGGCCGGGTCGGTCTGGGCTGCACTCACAGGCGATAGTCCACGGTGAAGGGAGCGTGGTCGGAAAAGCGATCGTCACGATGGATCGAGCAGCCGGCCAGACGGTCACGCAGGCCCGGCGTCACCAGCTGGTAGTCGATGCGCCAACCGACATTGTTGGCCCGTGCCGCACCACGGTTGCTCCACCAGGTGTAGTCCTGTCCGTCCGGGTGCAGCGCGCGGTAGGCGTCCACCCAGCCACGGTGGGCCGACAGGTCTTCCAGCTCACTGCGGTCGGCGCAGAAGCCATTGAGCCAGTCACGTTCTTCGGGCAGGCAGCCGGAATTTTTCTGGTTGGATTTCCAGTTCTTGATGTCCAGCGCGCTGCGCACGATGTTCCAGTCACCGCACAGCACGTAGTCGCGGCCGCTGGCCAGCCACTGGTCCAGGATCGGCTTGAGCCAGGCCATCACCTCGAACTTGAAACCCTGGCGCAGCTCGCCCGACGAGCCGGAAGGGATATAGAACGACACCACGCTCAGGTTGCCAAAGCGCGCCTCGATGTAGCGGCCTTCATCATCGAACGGTGCCCAGCCCAGTGAGGTGATCACCGCGTCCGGCTTCTGACGCGACCAGATCGCCACCCCGCTGTAGCCCTTCTTGGTGACCGCATCGCGGTAGTAGCAGTGGTACCCCTCCGGACGGAAAGCCGGATCGGCCAGCTGCCCTTCCTGGGCCTTGGTTTCCTGGATGCACAGGATGTCGGCATCCTGGCGGGCGAACCAGGCATTGAAGCCCTTGTTGACCGCCGAACGGATGCCGTTGGCGTTGAAGCTGATGATGCGCATGGGACAACGAGCAGTGGCAGGGAATGGGCAAGCGTACCGCAAGCGCCGCAGCTGGCCACCTGCAACCGGTATCCTTGACCGAACTTGTTGCTGGACTGCCCCGATGACCGACCACCGCTCCCGTTTTCTCGACCTGGCCCTGGCTGCCGATGCATTGCGCTTTGGCAGCTTCACGCTCAAATCCGGCCGCATCAGCCCGTATTTCTTCAATGCCGGCCGGTTCGACTCCGGCGCCTTGATGTCCGGGCTGGCCGGTTGCTATGTCGATGCCATCGAGGCGGCCGGGCTGGCGTTTGACCTGTTGTTCGGCCCCGCCTACAAGGGCATTCCGCTGGCCACCGCGATTGCCTGTGAATACGCCCACCGTCAGCGTGACCTGCCGCTGGCCTTCAACCGCAAGGAAGCCAAGGACCACGGCGAGGGCGGCACCCTGATCGGTGCACCGCTGGCCGGGCGCCGGGTCCTGATCGTGGATGACGTCATCACCGCCGGCACCGCCATCCGCGAGGCGCTGGCCATCATCCACGCCGCCGGTGGTATTCCGGCCGGCATCGTGGTGGCACTGGACCGCCAGGAAATCGCCGGCCAGGACGATCCCCGCTCGGCCGCTCAGGCAGTGGCTGAAGAGGCGCAGATCCCGGTGGTGGCAGTCGCCGGCCTGGGCGACCTGCTTGCGTTTGCCGATGGAAAACCCGACCTTGTGAACTTCCGTCAGCCCTTGCTGGACTACCGCAACCAGTACGGCTGCCAACCTGACTGATCCGATCTGAAGGAAGCGCCATGTCTTCGATCCGCCTGTTTTCCCTGGTTCCGCTGCTGGCGGGCAGCCTGTTGGCGGCCCCGCTGATGGCCCAGCAAAACCCACCGGCCAAGAAGCTGTATTGCTGGAACCAGGACGGGCAACGGGTGTGTTCTGACACCCTGCCGCCGGAAGCGGTCAATGCCGCCCGCGACGAGTTCAATGCCCGCAGCGGCCTGCGCAGCGGGCAGGTGGACCGGGCCTTGAATGCCGATGAACGCACCGAGGCCACCCTGGCCCAGGTCCGCGCCGAGCATGAGCGCGCTGCCGAACAGTCCCGCCAGCGCACCGAACAGGCGCTGCTGTCTGCCTTCAACAGCGAACGCGAACTGCACCGGGTGTTTGACGAGCGCATTTCGATGGCCGACAACAACATCAACACCGCCCGCTACAACATCAACAACCTGCGGCGGGCCCTGGTCACCCAGCTGGGCCAGGTCGGTGACCGTGAGCTCAACGGCCAGGCGGTTGCCGAAAAACCGGTGGCCGACATCCAGGCCCTGCGTCGCGAACTGGCCACCCAGCTGCGCCTGCTGTCGGCCTTTGAGCAACAGCGCAACGAGCTGGATGGCGAAATCGAGCAGACCCTGCAGCGCTACCGCAACCTGAAAGGAACCAGCGCCCCGGCGGCTGGCTGAGCGCCCCCTGCCGCTGCAACGCCAGACGCCCCGGTCATTGCCGGGGCGTCTGACATGATGGCCGGCCCGCTGGCCGCCGTTCAGAAGCTGTCAGCCACTTCCGGCAGCAGTTGCGCCAGTTGATTGCGGAACAGGCTGCGGATCCGCTCCAGCGCCTGCGCATCATCGCCCTCGAAACGCAGCACCAGTGCCGGGGTGGTATTGGAGGCACGCAGCAGGCCCCAGCCATCGGCAAAATCGGCGCGCAGCCCATCGATGGTGGACAGCCGTGCGGCGAAGAACTCGCTGTCCTGGGCCTGCGCGGCAGCAGCAAACAGGGTCACCAGCGCATGCTGGGTGCCCTCCTCGACGGCCACCTTGATCTCCGGGGTGGAGAGCGGCTCGGGGATTTCGGCCATCACCTCGTCCACGCTTTCCTCGCGCTGGGACAGGATCTCCAGCAGGCGCGCGGCAGCGTACAGGCCATCGTCAAAGCCGTACCAGCGTTCCTTGAAGAAGAAGTGGCCGCTCATCTCGCCGGCCAGCTCGGCATCGGTCTGGCGCATCTTGGCCTTGATCAACGAGTGCCCGGTCTTCCACATCAGCGGACTGCCACCGTTGCGCAGCACGAAGTCGGACAGCTTGCCGCTGCACTTGACGTCATAGATGACCTGGGCACCGGGGTTGCGCATCAGCACATCGGCGGCAAACAGCATCAGCAGGCGATCGGAGGGGATCAGCTTGCCATCGGCGGTGACCACGCCAAGGCGGTCGCCATCGCCATCGAAGGCCACCCCCAGATCGGCGCCGAAGCGCTTGACCGTGGCCAGCAGGTCTTCCAGGTTGGCCGGATCGCTGGGGTCGGGGTGGTGATTGGGGAAGGTGCCATCAACCTCGCAGTGCAGCGGAATCACTTCGGCACCGATGGCTTCCAGCAGGGCCGGGGCAATCAGCCCGGCCACGCCATTGCCGGCATCGGCCACCACCTTGAGCGGGCGCTCCAGCTGTACATCGCCGGCAATGCGCTGGATGTAATCGTCGCTGACATCGCGCTGCTGCAGGCTGCCGGCGACCGCGGCCCTGTTCAGGCGGCCTTCGACAATGCGTGCATGCAGGGCGGTGATTGCCTCACCGGACAGGGTTTCTCCGCCCAGGACAATCTTGAAGCCGTTGTACTCGGGCGGGTTGTGACTGCCGGTGACCACCACGCAACTGCCGGCCCGCAGGTGGAAGGCCGCAAAATACGCCACCGGACTGGGCGCCAGGCCGATGTCGAACACCTCGCAGCCACTCTCGCGCAGGCCCTGGATCAGGCCCGTGGCCAGCTCGGGGCCGGACAGGCGGCCATCACGGCCGACCACGATTTCACGCAGGCCACGTTCGATCAATTCACTGCCGATGGCCTGGCCGATCAACTGCGCCACCGCCGGGTTGAGATCGACGCCGACCACGCCGCGGATGTCATACGCGCGGAACATCGCCGCGGCGACGGCTACCGCCGGTGCCTGCTCGGCCACGGTGGTGGCAGCTGCTGTCGGCAGCACCTCGGGCACCGATGCCTGATGCTCCTGCATCGCCTGGTGCAGGGTGGCCCCTTGCTCTTCGGGCTCCTGCGGCTGACGACGCTTGATGGCTGCCAGCGGCAGACGGCTCGGCCCGATCACCACCAGGGTAGTAAGCACCAAGAGCAACAGCGCGACGATCGCGCACGGCAGCGCCCCCAGGCCGAGCGGTCCAGCGTCGATATCGGGCAGGGCGGCCACGACACGCAGACCGGTATCGGGCACCGCACGCGCCATCGCCTCACCCCCGCTGCCCAGCTCGCGGCGGCCCTGTTCGACCACCGTGTAGCCGCCCTGGCGCAGGCCCAGATAGGCCGAACCCGGCACCACCGCACCATCCAGCGCAGCGGTCAGACGCGGCAATTGCAGACGGATGTAGACCAGCGAAGGCTGGTCGCCAAACTGGATCGGCGCGGCAACGCCCAGCCGGGCCGCACCGGCATCCTTGACCACGCGCACGGCCGCGTGCCCGTCAAGCACGGCCTGTTCCAGCAGGGCCAGACGCGACCAGCCGAAGGCTGCCGGGTCGGCATACGCCTGCGCCAGGTCGGCCGGATAGACCTTGACGTCCTCGACATCGCGCATGCCATCGCGGAAGGCCAGCTCGAAGGCCGCAGGATCGCCAGCGGCGGCTGCCGCCTTGACCGCAGGCAATTCCAGCTGGCGCGCCATCTCCTGCTGGTGCCGGCGCACGGCATCGGCGGTTCCGCTGACCACCGCATCACGGGCCACCTGGAGCTGGCCAGCGGCCTGTTCAGCGCGCCACTGGTTGAGTGCATTCCAGGCGAACCATCCCGCCAGCAGCACCAATGCACCAGCCAACAACAGCTTGGAGCGGCCGGTGAACTGCCCTGTACCCAGGCTAATACTCATTGCTTCCCGCTCCCCCTGTGCGCTTGTGCAGGTCAACTTATCCCGGTGTGGCCAAAACCGCCGGCGCCGCGTGCACTGCCTGCAAATGTATCCACAACCTCAAGTTCGACCCGGGCAATTGGCATCACCACCAACTGCGCAATCCGGTCCCCAGGTTGAATAGTGAACGCTTCACGGCCGCGGTTCCAGACACTGATCAGCAATGGCCCCTGGTAATCGGCATCAATCAGGCCGGTACCGTTGCCCAGGACAATGCCGTGACGGTGGCCCAGACCCGAGCGCGGCAGGATGACCGCGCACAAGCCGGGATCACCGATATGGATGGCCACCCCACTCGGCACCAGGGCCGCATCGCCCGGCGCCAGCACCAGTTCCGCCTCCAGGGCCGCACGCAGGTCCATCCCCGCGCTGGCCTCGGTGGCATAGGCCGGCAAGGGCCAGCAGTCACCAAAACGCGGATCCAGCAGCTTTATCTGCAGTGGTGTGCTCATGCATCCAGCCTCTGGCTGATCAGGTCCAGTAATTGCCCGGCCAGCTGCGCCTTGCTCATGCTGGCGAACTCGCGCTCGCCATCGGCCCAGTAGGCCGTGGCGGCGTTGTCATCACTTTCAAAGCCGCCACCGGCCACCCCCACCCGGTTGGCGATGATCAGGTCCAGCCGCTTGTTGACCAGCTTGCCGCGGGCATAGGTGGCCACATCATGGGTTTCGGCGGCAAAGCCGACCACCAGCTTCAGCGCGCCGGTCTGTTGCGCCACTTCGGCCAGGATATCCGGGGTGCGAACCAGCTCCAGGCTCATCCCGGTGGTCTGCGCGGTCTTTTTCATCTTCTGCGGGCAGACCACCTTCGGGGTGTAGTCCGACACCGCCGCCGCACCGATGTAGATGTCGGCCGGCAATGCGTCCATCACCGCCTGGCGCATCTGGGCGGCGGAGCGCACGTTGATCCGCTCCACCCCGGCGGGCGTGGGCAACTGCACCGGGCCGGCCACCAGCACCACCTGGGCGCCACGCGCGGCAGCAGCCTGCGCCAGCGCAAAGCCCATCTTGCCGCTGGAACGGTTGCCGATGTAGCGCACCGGATCCAGGTCTTCGTAGGTCGGGCCGGCGCTGATCACCAGCCGGACGCCCCGCAACCGGCTGTCGCTGGACGGCACTGACGGCACGGCACTGTCCGGATGCGCCAGCGCGGCCACGATCTGCGGTACCTGGGCCAGACGCCCGGGGCCGGACTCGCCTTCGGCCAGCGGGCCGTCCTCCGGCCCGACCACCTGCGCACCACGCTGGCGCAGCAGGTCGATGTTGGCCTGGGTGGCCGGATGCAGCCACATGTGGTGGTTCATTGCCGGGCACACGGTCAGCGGCGCCGCACTGGCCAGGCACAGCGTGGAGACCAGGTCATCGGCATGGCCACCGGCCAGCCGCGCGATCAGGTCGGCGGTGGCCGGCGCAATCACGATGTGATCGGCCCAGCGTGCCAGTTCGATATGCCCCATCGACTGTTCGGCCGCACTGTCCCACAGGCTGGTACGTACCGGCAGCCCGGACAGCGCCTGGAAGCTGAGCGGGGTGACAAACTGCTGTGCACCTTCGGTCATGGCCACCTGTACCCGCGCGCCGGCATCGCGCAGACGGCGGACCAGCTCCAGCGCCTTGTAGGCCGCAATCCCACCACCCACACAGAGCAGCAGCTTTTTCCCGGCCAGGGCACCGGCGTTGGAGGCATCCACAGTGGCATCAGTCACGGGAGTGAAGTCCTACTCGATCAAAGGCCGCTAGCTTACCCGATGGCTTATCGGCCACTGATGCCCCGGGGGCATGAGAACCCGCATTTTTGCCATATGCATATCCGTGACTGGCCCAGCGACGAACGTCCGCGCGAGAAATTACTCAGCCGCGGCCCGACCATCCTCTCCGATGCGGAGTTGCTGGCCATTTTCATCGGCTCCGGCAGCCGGGGCATGGACGCGGTGCAGACGGCCCGCCAACTGCTCAGTCAGCACGGCCCGCTGCGTGCGCTGCTGGAGTGCCCGCCGGCCGCACTGGCGCAGCTGCCCGGGCTGGGGCCGGCCCGGGCCTGCAGCCTGGCCGCAGCCCTGGAACTGGGCCAGCGCGTGCTGGCGGCGGAACTGGCACGCGGGGTGCTGGTCAGTGATCCGGATGCGGCCGGGCGTCACTTTGTCCAGCGCCTGCGCCACCAGCCACGCGAAGTGTTCGCGGTGCTGTTCCTGGACACCCGCCACCGCGCCCTGGCCTTCGAGGAGCTGTTCAGCGGCACCATCGACGGCGCCGAGGTGCACCCGCGTGAAGTCGTCCGCCGTGCCCTGGCCCACAACGCTGCTGCCCTGATCGTTGGCCACAACCACCCTTCCGGCAACCCCGAGCCCTCCGCGGCCGACCGCGCGGTCACCCAGCGCCTGCGCCAGGCCCTGGAGCTGGTGGACATCCGCCTGCTCGACCACCTGATCATCGGCGATGGCGCGCCGGTGTCGCTGGCCGCCCGCGGCTGGGTCTAGGCGGCGTACTGAACCACTCATTTGGGAGGGATTGGGCCCCGGCGCGCTGTGTCGGGTAAAATGGCCAATTCCGCGCTCCAGATGCAGATACCCACGTGAAACCTCAACTCCGCGCCCTCATCGGCCAAGGCATCGCTGCCTTGCGCGCCAACGGCACCCTGCCTGCCGACCTCCTGTCGCCGGAATTCGTGGTCGAGCGGCCCAAGACCCGTGAGCACGGCGACTTTGCCACCAATGCCGCGATGTTGCTGGCCAAGGCCGCGCGCAGCAATCCGCGCGCCCTGGCACAACAGCTGGTCGATGCCCTGCCGGCCAATGAAATGGTCGCCAAGGTCGACATTGCCGGACCCGGCTTCATCAATTTCCACCTCGCCCCCAGCGCCTACCAGCGCGAAACCGCCCTGGTGCTGAAGGATGGCGTCGATTACGGCCACAACCTGACCGGCAACGGGCGTACCGTCGGCGTGGAATATGTCTCGGCCAACCCGACCGGCCCGTTGCATGTCGGACATGGCCGCGCCGGGGCGATCGGCGATTGCATCTCCCGCGTGCTGGAAGCCAATGGCTGGAATGTCAAGCGCGAGTTCTATTACAACGATGCCGGCGTGCAGATCGAAAACCTCGCCCGTTCGGTGCAGGCCCGTGCGCGCGGTTTCAAGCCCGGCGATTCCCAGTGGCCGGCCGAAGCCTACAACGGTGACTACATCGACGATGTCGCCAAGGCCTACCTGGCCGGTGCCAGTGTCGAGCTGGAAGGCAGCCAGGTGGTTGGCGCCAAGGATGCCGAGGATATCGACGCCATCCGCCGCTTCGCCGTGGCCTGGCTGCGCAACGAGCAGAACCTGGACCTGGCCGCATTCGGCGTGGACTTTGACATCTACTTCCTGGAAAGCTCGCTGTACACCGACGGCAAGGTCGCCGAAACGGTGAACCAGCTGATCGCCTCCGGCCACACCTATGAGGAAGGCGGTGCGCTGTGGCTGCGCTCGACCGATTTTGGTGACGACAAGGACCGCGTGATGCGCAAGTCCGACGGCACCTACACCTACTTCCTGCCGGACGTGGCCTACCACCTGTCCAAGTGGCAGCGCGGCTACGAGCGCGCGATCACCGAACTCGGCGCCGACCATCACGGCTCGCTGGCACGCGTGCGCGCCGGCCTGCAGGCGCTGGATGTCGGCATCCCCAAGGGCTGGCCGGAATACGTGCTGCACCAGATGGTCACGGTGATGCGCGGCGGCGAGGAAGTGAAGCTGTCCAAGCGCGCCGGCTCCTACCTGACCCTGCGCGACCTGATCGAGGAAGTCGGTGCCGATGCGGTGCGCTGGTTCCTGATCGCGCGCAAGCCCGATTCGCAGCTGACCTTCGACATCGACCTGGCCCGCCAGCAGAGCAACGACAACCCGGTGTTCTACGTGCAGTACGCCCATGCGCGCGTGTGCTCGCTGCTGCGCCAGGCCCAGGAAAAGGGCTTGAGCTATGTCCAGGCCGACGGCATTGCCGGGCTGCACAGCATTGACGATGCGGTCTCGATGACCCTGATGTATGAGATTTCACGCTATCCGGAAGTGGTGGAAACCGCCGGCGAGGCGCTGGAACCGCATCTGATCGCCCAGTACCTGCGTGAGCTGGCCAACGCCTTCCACACCTGGTACGCCGGCACACCGGTGCTGGTGGACGATGCTGCCGAGCGCAATGCCAAGCTGGCACTGGCCAGCGCGGCGCGACAGGTCCTGGCCAATGGCCTGGGCCTGCTCGGGGTCAGCGCCCCGGAAAAAATGTAAGCGCGGACCGGAGACAGATCGGCTCATGGCTGCACGACGCAACAAGCGCCAGGCAAAGCGCACCACCCATTCCGGCACCCCGGCGTGGGTCTGGCTGATCGCCATCGCCGCCATTGCGGCGGTGGTGTTCATGGCCCTGCCCAACCTGTTCAACAAGCAGGGCGATGGCTTCCTGCGCGCCGGACCGCGGCCGAATCCGGATGCGGTCCCCACCCAGGTGGACGAGGCCGAGATTGATGCGCCGGCTTCGCTGCCGCGACCGGCAGGCAACCGTGGCAACACACCCGCGACCGCAGCCACGACCGAGCGACCGAGCCAGCCCTCCTACGACTTCTATACCCTGCTGCCGGGCAGCGAGGTGCAGATGTCCGACGCTGAACTGGCCGCCACCGCCCGTGCCGAAGCCGAGCGGGTGGCACGGGCCGAACGTGATGCCGCGCGTGCTACCGGCGAGGCGGGCAGCACTGCCGCCCAGCCGGCGCCGATAAGCGAGACAGCGCCCCCGGTCAGCGAGGCCCAGCGCGCACTGGCCGCACTGGAGGGCCGACCACTACCCAAGCCGGCACCGGCACCGGTACCCAGTGCCCCGGCAAAACCGGTCAACCAACCGCCGGCGCCCGCCGCTGCCCCTCCGGCCACCGCCAGCGCGGAACCGCCCGCCAACGTGCGCTATCTACTCCAGGCAGGGGCGTTCTCTGCCCAGAACGAGGCCGAGGGCACCAAGGCACGCCTGGCCCTGGCCGGCGTCGCGGCCCGGGTCGAACCGGCGCAGATCAACGGCAACACGGTTTACCGGGTACGCATGGGGCCCTACAACTCGGCCAGCGAGCTGGCCGCGGCCAAGGCCAAACTGGAGGCCGCCGGCCTGCAGGCGATGGCGATCAAGGCCCAGTAAGCTGCAACAACGCCCGGCCAGTCCGGGCGTTGTGCTGTCTGGGCGGCGGCTTTGGTGCGAAAATTGGCACCCCATCGCTATCTGCCTGATCCGCCATGACCCGTACTGCTTTGATTACCGGCGCCACGTCCGGTTTCGGTGCCGCCGCCGTGCGCCAGTTTGTCGCTGCTGGCTGGCGTGTGATTGCCACCGGCCGCCGCGCCGAGCGCCTGGCGGCCCTGGTGGAGGAACTGGGCGCCGAGCGCGTGCATCCGGCCTGTTTCGACATCCGCGATGCCGGGGCCATGCGCGCCGCACTGGCTGAGCTGCCGGCCGAGTTCGCCGGGATCGACCTGCTGGTCAACAACGCCGGCCTGGCCCAGGGCACCGCGCCGGCACAGCGTGCCGACCTGGAGGACTGGCGCACGATGATCGACACCAACATCACCGCGCTGGTGACCCTGACCCACCACCTGCTGCCACAGCTGATCGAGCGCCGCGGCGCGATCATCAACATCAGCTCCACCGCCGCGACCTACCCCTACCCGGGCGGCAATGCCTACGGTGGCACCAAGGCCTTCGTCAGCCAGTTCTCGCTGGGCCTGCGCAGCGACCTGCACGGCACCGGCGTGCGCGTGACCGCGATCGAGCCGGGCATGGCGCAGACCGAGTTCACCCTGGTGCGTACCCATGGCGACCAGGCCGCCTCCGATACGCTGTATGCCGGCGCCCACCCCATGACCGCCGAGGACATCGCCGCACAGATCCTGTGGGTGGCCAACCTGCCGCCCCACCTGAACATCAACCGGATCGAACTGATGCCGGTGAGCCAGTCGTTTGCCGGCTTCCAGGTCGCACGCGAAAGCTGAACAGCCATCCGGCGGGCTGCAGGAAGCCACACTCGCTGTTGCTTCCTGCGACCTTCAGAAAAAGGCAGGCTCACTATTGGCCAATTGCCTCGCGGCCTGGCCGGGGAAAGGGAGCAGCGCCAAAGCAAGCCCCTGAACGACAAGGGCGCACGCACCTTACCCGCGGAGCGTGCTGTCGGAGCGGGAATGCAGACAGGCCACGGTGGGATCACCGTGGCCTGTCTGATTCATGCCCCTGATTGCTGGTCAGATCAACGGCTCATCACTCAGATACGTATACCCGGTCAATCCGGCTTCCAGTGCGGCATCCAGCTCTTGCGCACGCTCTGCATCCAGACCTGCCGCAGCCACACGCGCCTTGTAGGCCTCGCGCAGGTCGTCGAGCTTGTAGCCGACGTAGTCCAGCATCACATCGGTGGTGTCGCCGCGACGCTGCTGGGTGATCACGTAGCCATCGTCATCGACCAGCACTTCCACCGCATCGGTGTCGCCGAACAGGTTGTGGATGTCGCCGAGGATTTCCTGGTAGGCGCCGACCAAAAAGACACCGAACAGGTAGCTCTCGCCGTGGGCCAGGCTGTGCACCGGCAGCGAGGTATCCAGCGACTCGTTCTCGACATAGGTCTTGACCACGCCGTCCGAGTCGCAGGTCATGTCGGCGATGATGCCGCGGCGGTCAGGCCGCTCGTCCAGACGCTGGATCGGCACGATCGGGAACACTTGGTCGATCGCCCACACATCCGGAATGGACTCAAATACCGAGAAGTTGACGAAATACTTGTCCACCAGGCGGTCGTTGAGCTCGTCCAGGATCGGCCGGTGGCTCTTTTCCTCGTGGCTCAGGCGCGCACGCACGCCGTGGGCAATGGCATAGAACAGGTCGTCGATACGCGCACGCGCGGTCAGGTCGATCTGGCCCAGGGCGTAGGCACTCAGGCCTTCGGCATGGAAATGCTGCGCTTCCTGGTACAGCTCCACCGCCGGGCGCACATCCAGTTCCTGATGGATCTCGCGCAGGTGACGGATCGGCGCCGGCTCGTCATCGAAGGCCTCCGGCACACGGCCTTCCGGTGCCTGCTCGACCTCGGCCACGTTGGCGATCAGCACCGCGTGGTGGGCGGTCATCGCCCGGCCGCACTCGGTGACCAGGCGCGGCGGCGGCAGGCCATGCTGCTCGCAGGCTTCGGCCAGCGGCTGCACGATGTTGCTGGCATAGGCATGCAGGCCGTAGTTGATCGAGCAGTAGCTGCGTGAACGGGTGCCTTCGTAGTCGATGCCCAGGCCACCGCCGACATCGACATGGGTGATCTTCGCGCCCAGGCGCGACAGCTCGACGAAATAACGGGTGGCCTCGCGCATGCCGTTGGCGATGTCACGCACGTTGGAGATCTGGCTGCCCATGTGGAAGTGCAGCAGGTTCAGGCAATCGGCGTATTCGCTGTCACGCAGGGTCTTCCACAGGTCCAGCACCTGGCGCGGGGACAGCCCGAACTTGGCCTTGTCACCACCGCTGTTCTGCCACTTGCCGGCGCCAAGGCTGGCCAGGCGCATGCGCACGCCCAGGCCGGGCTTGACCTCCAGCGCGCGCGCCTCCTCCAGCACCAGCTTCAGCTCGGAGGGCTTCTCGATCACGATGAAGGTCTGCAGGCCGAGCTTGCGCCCGATCAGCGCCAGGCGGATGTATTCACGGTCCTTGTAGCCATTGCAGACAATCAGCCCACCCGGGCGCGACAGCGCCAGCACCGCCATCAGCTCCGGCTTGGAACCGGCCTCCAGGCCAAAGCCCTCGCCGTGGTTGGCGGCCAGGGTGCCGGCCACGCCACGGTGCTGGTTGACCTTGATCGGATACACGGCCGTGTAACCCCCGCTGTAGTCCCAATCGGCCTGGGCCTGGGCAAAGGCCGCCTGCAGCTTGCCCAGGCGCTGGTTGAGGATGTCCGGAAAGCGCACCAGCATCGGCAGCCTGGCGCCATTGGCGCGCGCGGCAGCCACGACCTGCGGCAAGGACACCGCCGGGCCGGCCGCGCCGGTTGGTTTGACCACGATGTGGCCTTTGCCGTCCACATCAAAATAGCCATCAGACCAGTGCGGGATGGAATAGGTCTTGCGGGCCTGGTCGGCGGACCAATCGCTCATCGGCGTAAGAACTCGGTGGTGGGTGAAAGGAGGCGCATTCTACCCCCCATTGCCCCGCATATTCCTATACAATCCGCGCCCGCACCGGCCCCCTGGCGGGGAACTCCCGGCCGCGTGAAAGATGAACGCGCGCCACGTGTCTGTCAGCGGTCTTCCAAGGCAGTCCGTCCGAAGCGACACCCTTTGCTCCCCCTTGGCCCCTCGTTGTTCCCGCAACCCCAAGGCCAGCTTGCAGGAAACATCATGAGCGACAACTCCCAGTGGTACATCGAACACTTCCAGCCGACCGGTTCGGCGATCGGCTTCCGTATCAACGGCAAGCTGGATGAAGTGCAGTCCCCGTTCCAGAAGATCGAGATCTATGACTCGACCGACTGGGGCAAGTTGATGGTGATCGACGGCGCGATGATGCTGACCACCAAGGACAACTTCTTCTACCACGAGATGATCAGCCACCCGGTGCTGTTCACCCACCCGAACCCGAAGCGCGTGGTGATCATCGGTGGCGGCGACTGCGGCACCCTGCGCGAGGTGCTCAAGCACCCGGGCGTGGAGAAGGCCACCCAGTGCGACATCGACGAGCAGGTCACCCGCATGGCCGAGAAGTACTTCCCGGAGCTGTGTGAGTCCAATGGTGATGCGCGCGCCGAGCTGCTGTTCGACGACGGCGTGGCCTACATGGCCAACCTGGAGCCGGGCAGCGTGGACGTGGTCATCGTCGATTCGACCGACCCGGTCGGCCCGGCCGAAGGCCTGTTCAACAAGGCGTTCTTCGAAAGCTGCTTCCGTGCGCTGAAGGATGACGGCCTGCTGGTGCAGCAGAGCGAATCGCCGCTTGCCCTGCTGGACCTGATCGGTGACATGCGCGCCGAGATGGGCAAGGCTGGCTTTGCCTCCTTCAAGACCCTGCCGTTCCCGCAGCCGTGCTATCCGACCGGCTGGTGGTCGGTGACCGTGGCCAGCAAGCAGGCTGGCTTCGGTTTCGGCTTCCGCCAGGACGACTCGGCCAACAAGCCGTTCGACACCCTGTACTACACCGCCCACCAGCACAACGCCGTGCTGGTCGCCCCGCCGTTCGTGGCCAAGGCCCTGGGCGAATAAGCCAGCGGCTGACGGCTGTCCAGAACCCACAGTGCCGCAGGCGCTGTGGGTTTTTTAATGCAACAAAGACGACGCAATGCAGGACGATGCATTCCATCTGCATCTTCTTACATTTTTTTTACATTCAGAGTTCCTGAACCGAACGGTATTAAAATTACCCCGGTCGGCGCCCCCTCCCCAATCGGCGCCCCACTCACCGGGCCGTTGCGGCCAGCGCCCACGCCCGGTGCGGAGAACTCTCATGAATGCCATCACCCTGCTGCCCGACGACGCCGTCGGCCCGCTGACTTCAGACAAACAACTGCTCAAGCGCGGCGAGCGCCTGCTCGAACCGGACGTCTATCGGGCGGCCATCGATGGCCGCATCGCCGTGATCAAGGATTACCGCCGCTACCGCGGCACGTTCCTGGCGCCGGTCGCGCGCCTGCTGGTACGCCGGGAAGCCCGCATGTTGCGCCAGCTCGCCGGCTGGAAGCATGCACCAGCCCTGGTCGGGGTCATCGGCGGCCTGGCACTGGGCATGGAATACATCAATGGCCAGACCCTGAGCAGCCTGCAGGTTGCCGATGGCCGGGTCTTCGACCAGCTCCACAGGGCCCTGGAGCGTCTGCACGAGCAGGGCATCACCCATAACGACCTGCACGGCACCAATGTGATGGTCGCTGCCGGGGTACCGGTGTTGATCGATTTCACCTCTGCCTGGCGCACCCCGCGCTGGCGCCGCAACAACCCGATAGCGCGCCAGCTACGCCGCAGCGACCTGAAGAACCTGCTGAAGATGCGCAAGCGTGTCACCGGTGTCGAGGTGCCACCGGAACTGGCCGCCAAGGTGGCCGAACCGCACTGGGTGAGCGTTATCCGTAGCGGCTGGAAGCGCAATTACCAGCGTTTCAAGGCCCGCCACAACGTCCCCGCCTGAAAACCGCAGCGCCCCGGCGCTTGCCTGGGCCCCTGCAGGGCCCAGGCCCTGCCATCACAGGGCGTCGGCATCCATCTCGCCGGTACGGATACGCACCACCCGGCCCAGGTCATAGACGAACACCTTGCCATCACCGATCTTGCCGGTGCCGGCCGCCTGGACAATCGCCTCGACCACCTCATCGGCCTGCTCATCGGTGACCGCCACTTCCAGCTTCACCTTCGGCAGGAAATCGACCACGTATTCGGCACCGCGGTAAAGCTCGGTGTGGCCTTTCTGCCGTCCAAAGCCCTTCACCTCGGTCACCGTGATTCCGGCAACACCGCGTTCGGCCAGCGCTTCACGCACGTCATCGAGTTTGAACGGCTTGACGATGGCCATGACCATTTTCATCGCTTCTCTCCTGCTCCTGCTGCAATTCCCACAGCATACCCGTCCGTCCGTTCGCCGGCAGCCGAGGATTAGCCTTACCATCTTCCCTGACAGCTGCCGATGGCTGACCGGCCGCCATCCCGGCAGGCTGAGACCTCGCCCACAGGAATCCTCATGATCGATCTCAAGCACATTGACGAACTGGCCCGCCGCCTCAGTGACCTGGTTCCCCCGGGCCTGCGTCAATCCCAGCAGGATATCCAGGAAGCCTTCCGCGGCGCACTGCAGGCAGGCCTGTCCAAACTGGACCTGGTCACCCGTGAGGAATTCGACATCCAGCGCGCGGTCCTGCAACGCACCCGGGAAAAGCTTGAGGCCCTGGAAAAAACCGTCGCGGCAATGGAAGCCCAACAGCATGGTGACAAGACGCCCTGACGGTGGTCCCGGATGAGCCTGGCGCTGGTGCACAGCCGTGCCCGTGCCGGCATCGATGCCCCGGCTGTCCGGGTCGAGGTGCATCTGTCCGGCGGCTTGCCGGCCATCCAGATCGTCGGGCTGCCCGAGGCGGCGGTACGTGAGTCACGCGACCGGGTACGCGCTGCCCTGCTCTGCGCCCGTTTTGAATGGCCCCAGCGCCGCATCACCATCAACCTCGCACCGGCCGATTTACCCAAGGACGGTGGCCGCTTCGATCTTCCCATCGCCCTGGGCATCCTGGCGGCCAGCGGACAGATCCCGCTCGATGCCCTGGCCGGCCACGAATTCATCGGCGAGCTGGCCCTGACCGGCGAACTGCGCCCGGTAGATGCCGTAATACCCGCGGTGATGGCCGCTGCCAGCAGCGGCCATACCCTGATCCTGCCCCAGGCCAACCAGGCAGAGGCGGCCCTGGTCAGCCAGGCGTCCACCCTGGTGGCAACGACCCTGTTGCAGGTCTGTGCCCACCTGCAGGGCCAGCAGTCACTGCCCGCTGCCGAGCCTGCCGTGCAGGCTGGCAACTTACCGAATGGGCCGGACATGCGCGATGTGCGTGGCCAGGCGCAAGCCCGACGCGCACTGGAAGTAGCTGCCGCCGGCGGTCACCATCTCCTGCTGGTCGGTCCTCCGGGCTGTGGCAAGAGCATGCTCGCCAGCCGGCTGCCCGGCCTGCTGCCAGCACTGGATGAACAGCGCGCGCTGGAGACGGCGGCCATTCATAGCCTGGGCAACACCAGCAAGACCTTGTCGGCCCAGTGGCGACGACGTCCATTCCGCGCCCCGCATCACAGCGCCAGCGCCGTGGCCCTGGTGGGTGGCGGCTCCCATCCGCGGCCGGGCGAGATTTCCCTGGCGCACAACGGCGTCTTGTTTCTGGATGAACTCACCCAATGGCAGCGCGGTGTGCTGGAAGTCCTGCGTGAGCCACTGGAAACCGGCTCGGTCACCATTGCCCGTGCCGCACGCAGCACCACGTTCCCGGCGCAGTTCCAGTTGGTCGCCGCGATGAATCCCTGCCCCTGTGGCTGGGCCGGAGACATCAGCGGCCGTTGCCGCTGCAGCAGCGAACGCATCACCCGCTACCTCGGCCACCTGTCCGGCCCGTTGCTGGACCGCATTGACCTGCAGGTACGCATCCCCAGGTTGCCGCTGGAACTGCTGGCAAAACCGGTTGCCGCAGCCGAAGACAGCGCATGCATTGCACAGCGGGTGGCCAATGCCCTGCAACGACAGTGGCAACGCCAGGGCTGCGCCAATGCACAGCTCGATGCCGCCGGCACCTTTGCCCATTGCGTGCTTGATGGCGAGCAGCAAAACCTGCTTGAGCAGGCTGCCCAGCGCCTGCAGCTTTCCATGCGCGCGGTACAACGCAGCCTGCGTGTTGCACGCACCATTGCCGATCTCAATGATCAGCCGTCCATCGACCGTGCGGCACTGGCCGAAGCCCTGAGCTATCGACAAACCGCACCTGAAGCGGCCCCTTGAAGCACACGACGGGCTATCCCTGCCCGTCCGGCGGCCATAACACCACCACACCAACCGGTGTTCTCCGACAGCCATCCTCCAGGCCTGCACGCATAGTGAAGCTGCCGCATGCGGCAACGCACTGTCATCGTCAGGAGCCCACCATGACCCGATCACGGAAGATCACACGCGCGTTGCACGCATGCGGCTACTGCACCGGCCTGTTGCTGCTGGCCACCATGGTTTGTCTGGTGCCTGCCCGGGCCTCGGGCATGCCGGTGTTTGATGCCACCAACTGGGCCGAAAGCATTGCCCAGTTGCAGCAGCTGCAACAGCAACTGCAGACCCAGCAGAAGCTCACCGGCATCAGCGAACGCGGCCATGCCCAGCACGCCATCGACAACCGCAGCTATCAAGGCCAGCGCAGCCTGCGCAACCAACAGCCACTGCGTGAAGAAGACCATGACGTCAGCCAGCGTTGCAGTGCCTCGCGTGCACCATCCCAGGCACTGCGGCAGGCATGCAGCCTCTGGGTCAGGGCCCAGAACCGGCGCTACAACACCGCCGTGCAGCTGCAGCAGCAACTCCAGCAACGCGAACAGCAATGGCTGGAAATGCTCAATGAGCGCAACCAACTGGAGAGCGAGCAGAGCGGCCTGTTGCAATCGCATATCGGCCGCATGAGCGAGTTCCAATCCCAGCTGCAGATCGATCTGCATTTCAGCCAGACCCTGATCCAGGCGCACGACCAGTATGTGGATGCCGTGCAACAGAGCTACATCCAACAACTGCGCAGCTATTTTCATGGCCAGACAACGCGCAACGCGCTGGCCCGGGAAGCGCAACTACTGCTGCTTCAGGCCAGCTTGAAACTGGCGGCAGATAAACGCCGCTGAGGAAACCGCATGAACGGCGCATGGTCAAACCAGCTTGAAGATGTACTGTACTTTTCGCTGATCAAGCAGTTCATTGACAGCGAGCTGGAGCAGTACGCGCACAACCTGCTCGATCGCATCGGTGATCTGATGCTGACGATCGCCTTGCCGCTGCTGTCGCTCTGGATCATGTGGCGGGGCTGGGAAATTGTCAGTGCACGCCAGCGTGAACCAATGATGGCCCAGGTAGTGGATCTGCTGCGCGTCAGCGTGGTGGTGATGCTGGCCAGTACCGCGGCCTTGAACCATGATTCGCTCTACCGGGTGCTCACCGATGGCATCAGCAATGCCACCGTCAGCCTGGTTTCCGGCAAGCCTGCCGGTGCCCTGCTGAACGATATCGACCGCGGTTTTGCCGTGATGGACCTGGCCTATTCACGGCTGCAACAGATCGATACCGGGGATGACATCCAGGCCAGCAACCAGCGCGACAAGAGCAGCGAACTGGCCAGCCTGGGGGCCGCCAGCCCGGCGGTGGTCGGCAGCGCGATGATGGTGCTCAACCGCTTCATGCTGGCCATCCTGCTCGGGCTGGGTCCTTTCTTCGTGCTGTGCCTGGTCTTCAAACAGGGCGAGGGATTGTTCCGCGGCTGGCTCAGCGCCCTGGTCGCCTGTCAGGTCTCGTTGGCGGTATTGAGCGTGGCCATCAGCCTGGCGATGGATCTGGTGGTTGCGATGGGCGCGACCCTCTGGCTCAGCGACACCCTGCTGGCCGATGGTCTGGGCGTGGATGCCGGCGGCATCTACAACATGGCCCGGCTGCAGGCAGCCACCGGGTTGATCCTGAGCACCTTGATCCTTGGCGCACCACCGGCTGCGGCTGGTCTGTTCCGCAGCGCGGTGGCCAACTTCAATCCCTACAGCCCCTTCAACAAGGGCAGCGAGATGGCGCCGGCCAACCGCGGCAAAGCCAGTTGATGCCCGCAGCGCTACATCCATGCCGGGTTGGGTGACGCCATCCATCACCCGCTCAGTGCCACGCAGCTCCCGTAGCCATTACCGCTGCATACCGCCACAGCAAAGGAACTGCTCCCGTGGCAGCTGCTGGCTGTCAGCTGCAGGTGCACCGGCCGTGTGACCGGCAGTGCTTGCCGAGGCTCCAGCCGATGATTGCACCGGGCAATGGGTGGCAGCCGGGCCGTCAGGTCAGGCACCAGAGGCGGAGCCAGGATGTTGTCGGGATTACCGGCTGAAGGAGGGCTCAGTCGCTGATATGCAGGGCCCGCGGGCGGTGGCCCACGGCCACGGGCCAACGGTTTGCGCGTTGCACAGACCGCATCGTATTGCGTGCTGTCTGCGCCAGGCTGCCGCACACCCGGCTTGAGCAGGAGAAACGCAAAAACCCCGGTTTCTGGCCGGGGTTTCGTTCTTGCAGCGGGGCATCGATCTGGCGCGCCTGGAGGGATTCGAACCCCCGACCAATGGCTTCGGAAGCCACTACTCTATCCGGCTGAGCTACAGGCGCGTTGTCTGCGATGCCGCTGCAATCCTGCCTGTCGCCGAGGGCGATGGCAGACCGTGATTGTAGCTGAAAACAGCGGCAGTGAGCAGCACAGCCGCACTTTTTTGCATCCGGCCCGCAACACCACGCAACAACGCGGCGGGCAGGCCACTGAGCAACACCCCCGATCGCGCCCCCGGGGCGCCCCCGCTGGTAACCTTGGCACATGTCTTACGAACGCTATACCGAACCTGCCCAGGTGCCGGACTCGCGCCTGCGCCTGTACTGGAAACTGATGCGCGCCGACCGCCCGATCGGCACCCTGCTGCTGCTCTGGCCCACCTGGTGGGCGCTGTGGCTGGCCGCCGGGGGCACACCGCCGCTGTGGATACTGTTTGTTTTCAGCGCCGGGGTCTGGCTGACCCGCTCGGCCGGCTGCGTGATCAACGACTATGCCGACCGCTGGCTGGATCCACATGTCCAGCGCACCAAGGACCGCCCGCTGGCCAGTGGCGCATTGACCGGCCGCGATGCCTTGAAGCTGTTTGCGGTGCTGATGCTGGCTGCCTTTGCGCTGGTGCTGACACTGAACTGGCAGACCATCGCGATGAGCGTGGTGGCGGTGATCCTGGCCGCCAGCTACCCCTACATGAAGCGCTATACCCACCTGCCCCAGGTCTACCTCGGCCTGGCGTTCGGCTGGGGTATCCCGATGGCCTTCACCGCGATCACCGGCAGCGTGCCGGCCGTGGCCTGGCTGCTGCTGATCGCCAACGTGCTGTGGTCCACCGCCTATGACACCTGGTATGCGATGGTCGACCGCGAGGACGACCTGAAGGTCGGCTCGCACTCCACCGCGATCCTGTTCGGCGAACTGGACCTGGTAATCCAGGCCATCCTGTACGCACTGTTCATTGCCGCACTGTCACTTGTCGGGCAGCACGCGCAGCTCGCCTGGCCCTACTGGGCCGGCCTGGGTATCGCGGTACTGCTGATCGGCTGGCAGTTCTGGATCGCACGCAAGCGCGAACGTGGCCCGTGTTTCCGGGCATTCCTGCACAACAACTGGGTCGGTGCGGTGATCTTCGCCGGCCTGCTGGGCGCGCTCTACCTGCCCGGCGTCACCTGATTCAGGGCGTGCGGGCCGCCACCCAGGCCCGCACCTGCACCACGCCGGCGCGTTGCAGCGCCTGCGCCGCAGCTTCCAGCGTGGCTCCGGTGGTCATCACATCGTCCACCAGCACCACGCTGGGCGGCAGCGGTCCGGGAAGCGCGACAAAGGCCCGCCGCAGGTTTTTCCGCCGCTGCTGGCGATCCAGCCCGGATTGGGCCGCAGTAGCGCGTTCACGCCGCAGCAGATGGCCGCTCGGCAAGCCGGTTGCCTGCGCCAGTTGCGCGGCCAGTTCATGGGCCTGGTCGTAGCCGCGCTGTGCCAGCCGCTGACGGTGCAGCGGAACCGGCACCAGTACCTGGCCGGCCAGCCACGGCGGGCGCTGCTGCAGCATCAAGCCGGCCAACACCGCACCGGCGGCCAGATCCTGTTCGAACTTGTAACGCCGTACCAGCGCATCCAGGGTCGGGCCATAGCGCCAGGCGGCGTGGCAAGCCAGCAGTGCCGTTGGCGCCGACAGGCAGGCAGCGCAGACCGAAACCTCACCGGCAGGCAAGGGCAGCGCGCAACGCGGGCAGGCCGGCAGGTTCGTCTGTGCGGCGGCATGGCAGGCCGGACACAGGTCCATGCCCTGATGGCCGCGCTGGGCACAGACCCGGCACCGCAGAGGCAACAACCAGCGTGCAAGCGAATGGACAATCCCCACGGTCATCCTCATTGGCTCAAGAGCAACCCGCACAGCATCGGACGGCCCTGCAGCGTCCACCATCGTCCATTGCGAACTGCCAGCCTGGGGCATCACCGCGGCCCGACGTCGGCCGAAGATGCCGCCGCGATCGACAACCGTTACCCTAGCCAGCCTCGTTCCGTCAGCGTCGTCTGCCTGCCATGAGCCGCCCCACCCTGTCCCAACGCCTGCAACAGCTGCCATCGACGCGTTTGCCGGTGGAACCGCTGCAGACCCAGGCAATGCCGGTGCTTGATTTCGCCAGCCCGGATTACCTGGGTCTGGCGCGGCATTTCCAGGTACTCGGTGCCCTGCAGGACTGGGCCGCGCGCCAGGGCATGCAGGCCGACGGGCACAGCCGCGAGCACACCCAGCTGGAAGCCGGGCTGGCCGACTGGCTGGGGTTTCCGGCCGCACGCAGCTACCAGAGCCTGGCCCAGGCCCGGCTGGCCGTACAACAGGCCCTGCTCACCGAGGAAGAGGACCTGTGCCTGCATGACCACCTCAACAACCCGGCGTTGATCCAGGCCACCCACCTGACCGGCAGCCGCCTGCGCCACTACCCGCACCGCGATGCCGAAGGTGCGGCCTGGCAGCTGCGCCAGGCGCCCCGCGGGCTGGCCTTGCTGGTCAGCGAGGGGCTGTTCCAGGCCGATGGCCAGCTGGCACCGCTGCGCACCCTGGCACTGGTGGCCCAACGGCATCAGGCGCACCTGCTGGTCGATGACGTGCATGCCATTGGCGTCTGTGGCGAACAGGGTGGCGGCAGCCTGGAAGCAACCGGCCTGGCCGCGACGGCGGTAACCGCACTGGTGATTTCGCTGGAGCATGCCCTTGGCCTGCAGGGCGCGGTGGTACTGGCCGGCAAGCCTCTGATCGAACAGCTTGAACGGCTTGGCATGCTGCACCAGCATCCACGCCCGCCCACCGCAATCGCGGCCGCAGCCCAGGTCTCGCTGAAACTGGCCCGGCGTGACGGCTGGCGGCGCCAGCGCGTACTGGAACTGGCACAGCAGCTGCAGCAACGCCTGGCCAGCCTTGGCATCAACGCAGCGCCTTCGCCCGGGCCCTTGCTGTGCCTGGAGGTCCTGGGCGAGGCCAGCCACTGGCAGGCGGCCCTGGCCCGGCGTGGCCTGCGCGTGATTGCCAGCCCCGACAACCGGGACCCCGACACACCGATGACCCGCCTACGCCTGCAGCTGTCGGCGTTGCATGACAGCGCACAGCTGGACCCGCTGGCCGAATCGATTGCACGGCTCAACGACAGCGCGCGCCTGAACGTGCCGCTGCTGCAGCCGCAGGAGGTTTGAACGCGTGCTGCATATCGACGTGCAGGGGCGCGGACCGGCCCTGATCCTGCTGCATGGCTGGGGGCTGCATGGCGGTGTTTTCGCCCCGCTGTGCCGGCAGCTGGGCGCGCACTTCACGCTGTACAACGTCGACCTGCCCGGCCACGGCCGCAGCAGCCACCTGCCGGTGCCGGCCAGCCTGGACGCCTGGGCCACCGCGGTGCTGGACGAGGTGCCGGCCGGTCTGTGGCTGGGCTGGTCACTGGGCGGGCTGGTCGCCCAGCGCGCCGCACAGCTGGCGCCGGCGCAGGTGCGCGGGCTGGTCAGCATCGCCAGCAGCCCGTGTTTCGTGCGCCATGCGGGTTGGTCACACGGGATCGAGCCAACGGTGCTGGCCGGATTCACCGGACACCTGCAGCAGCATTACGCGCAGACCGTTGACCGCTTCCTGGCCCTGGACCTGATGACCCTGCCCGGCGGACAACAGGCCGCGGCGGACCTGCGCGATGCGCTGCTGGCGGTCGGCCGCCCGAGTGATGCCGCGCTGGCCACCGGCGGCCAGTTGCTGCTGGACAGTGACCTGCGCCAGCAGTTGCCCGACCTGCGCATGCCCAGCCTGTGGCTGGCCGGCCAGCGCGACCGTCTGGTCACCCCGGCAGCGATGGCCGCCGCCGCGTCGCTGGCACCACAGGCACGGCAACTGACCGTGCCCGGCACAGGCCACGCACCATTCCTCGGCGATACTGCCGCCATTGCCCGCGCCGTGCTGGATTTCCAGCGCCAGTGCACGGGCTGATGCTGATCTTTCTGCCGCGCCTGCGCGGCCCTGGTTGGATGCTCCGATGACCCTGCTCGACCCCTTACAGATCCGCCGCCACTTCGGCCAGGCTGCTGCCGGCTTTGATGACGTCGCCGTGCTCGCGCGCGAAGCGGGCAAGCGGCTGTTCGAATCATTGGACTACCTGGATGACCGCCAGCCGGAGGTCATCCTGGAAGTAGGCTGCGGCACCGGACACAACGCCGCACTGCTGAAAAAGCGCTGGCCCAGGGCGCGGGTGATCGCGCTCGACAGCGCCCTGCCGATGCTGCGCCAGGCCAAGGCCCAGGCTGGCTGGTGGAAGCCGTTCCAGCGCGTGGCCGGCGATGCGGCGCAGCTGCCACTGGCCGATGCCAGCGTGGACCTGCTGGTCTCCAACCTGTGCCTGCCGTTCGTCAATGACCTGGCAGACACCCTGGCCGGCTTCCGCCGGGTGCTCAAGCCCGATGGCCTGCTGCTTTGCTCGACCTATGGCAGCGAGACCCTGGGTGAGCTGGATTACGCCTTCGCCCAGGCCGACACGCTGCCGCATGTGCACCCGTTCGCGCCGATTGCCAGCTTTGGCGATGCACTGATGCGTGCCGGCTTCCGCGACCCGGTGATCGACCGGGACCTGTTTACCCTGACCTACCCCGACCTGCCTGCGCTGATGGCCGAACTGCGTGCGCTGGGCTATGCCAATGCGCGCAGCGACCGCCGCCGCACGCTGACCGGCCGTGGCCGCTTCGCCGCCGCGACCCGCGCCTACGAGGCACTGCGCCAGGCCGATGGCCGCCTGCCCAGCACCTGGGAAGTGCTGTACGCGCACGCCTGGGCGCCGGCGGCGGGCACGCCGATCCGCCAGCAGGGCCAGGACATCGCCGCGGTTCCGCTCAGCGCCATCCCGATCCGGCGCCGGCAGCCCTGAGCCGTCGTTGCCGGTGCGGGCCAGCCGGAACCCGTGTCCGCACTGTGCACGCCGGGCTGATGGCGCCCGGGGTGCTCAGTACACCTGGTCGATCCAGTCTTCCAGGTTGTAGTAGTTGCTGACCCGGGTAATGCGGCCATCGCTGACCGCAAAGAAGGCGCCCCCCGGCAGCTTGTAGCGCTGGCCATTGGCCGGCGGCAGGCCCTCGTCGGTGGCGATGTACTGCCCATGGACCACGTATTCGGCGGCACCGCGGCTGCCATCATCGGTAGCCATCAGCACCACCGGGTCCAGTGTTTCGCGGTAGCAGGTCTCCATCCGTGCCAGGAAGGCGGCAAACGCCGGGCGGCCGATCTCGCGCACGCCCTGGTTGAGGTCATGGGCGACCTCTTCGGACAGGCAATCCAGCATGCCGGCCCAGTCGCCACGGTTGAACGCATCGTAGTAACGCTGCAACAAGGCCAGCGTGGTGGCGCGCGGGGAGGTATCAGTCATGGCCGGATCCAGTTATGAGCGGAGTTGAGCCCACCAGCGACGTGCCTGATCGAACAGGTCGCGGTGGAAAAAGTAGATTTCCTGGGCCAGGAAGCGCCAGCTGCTGCGCAGCGAACGGAAGCGGGTACTGGGCGTGGCACTGGCCACCGCCTCGATGCCGAGATCGCGGCTGATCCGCAGCGCGCGTGCCATGTGCAGCGGGTCGCTGACCAGGATGACCTTGTTGATGCCATTGGCGCGCATCAGTTCGCGCGCATACAGCAGGTTCTGCCGGGTGCTGCGCGAGTGGGTTTCGATCAGGATCGCCTCATCGGGAATGGCGTGCCGCAGCGCATAGCGACGGGCCACTTCGGATTCAGCAAAGCGCGCGCCACTGCCACCGAAGCCGCCGGTGAAGATCAGCCGCGGCGCCAGCCCGCGCTGATACAGCGCCAGACCATGGCGGATGCGCTCTTCAAATACCGGGGAAGGCCGCGCATCGTAGGCAGCCGCACCAAGCACGATGATCGCATCGGCCGGTTCGGCCTGGTCGTTGTGGCCCACCCAGAAAACCCAGCCACCAACGGCCAACAGCCAGAGCAACAGCAGCAGCGACAGCCGCCACGCCCAGCCGATCCAGCCACGTTGCCGCTTCATCGCCACCCTGCCCATGCCCCTGCCACAACCACGCCCGCACAGGTGGCGCCAGCATGTCGGCAGTCAATGGGCACGGTGGTGGCAGCGGTTGGCCGGATCATCTGCCAAGATTAGCCCAGCCTTCACATCACGGCGACTGGCTGCAGGCAAACCGCCTGCCCGCACCGGCAGCGAGGTTAAGTGGCGATTCAATCGCCTGATCCGATGCTGCCAATCGTCAACACCCACCAGGGGGGAGCGTAATGATCAAGCGATTCGTTATCGGCGCCGCGGCGCTATTGGCGCTGTCAGGCTGCGCGACCTACGACTATGTCGGCGGTGGCAGTGGTTACTACCACGGCTACGGCGGTGCCAGCTCCAGCCCGTATGGCTATGGCCAGTATGACTACAGCCCCTATGGCAGCTACCGTTACGGCGATTACAGCTACTACGGCAACGGCGCCTATTCGATTTACCGGCCAACCGTTGTGCGACCGGTGGTCGTCCGGCCGGTGTACCCGGGCAACCGGCCCGGCCATCAACCCCGCCCACCCCACCAGCAGGGGCAGCGTCCGCACAAGCCGGGGGCCGGTGGGCATGCCCAGCGGCCACCACAGCGTCCGCCGGTCGGCCAGCCGGGTGGTCACCGTCCCCATCCTGGCAGCGGGCAACGTCCGCCGCAGCGTCCGCCGCAGCAGAACCGCCCGCCGCGTCCGGAATCCTCCAGCGGCTCACCGTGGCGCAACATGGATCAGCTGCAGCGGCCGCGCCGGCAGCAGCAACCCTCTCGCCAGCAAGAGCAGGAGCCTTGAGCAGGGCGGGAACGAATTAAGTGCGATTGAGTGCACAAAAACACGTTTGCAAGCGGCCTGACACTTGCCGACAGGCCGTCAGAACGGCTATCAATAGCCACTGGTGACCAAAAGCGTCGCTTTGTGACGCAACAGGCACCCTCGACTTCATGTCGACCTCCGGCGGGATTCACTGGATCCCCCCTGTTCCGGCCCTGCCGGATGTCGGCGCCTTTACCAACGGCCCGCCTCGTGCGGGCCGTTTTTCATTGCCCATACAACAAGGGCCGGCAGCGCATGATGCACTGCCGACCCTCCAGCTTCCCCGCCCTGCGCCGTAGCCGGCCCCCGTTCCATTTCCGGCTCCGCGCCTGGATATGCGCGATGGCCAGGGCGAGTGCTGCAGACAATGAAGCATGAAGCATGCCAACTGGATTTTCCGCCCGGCCGCGCGCTGGCGCTAAAATGCCCGCCCCTGTTGTGTGCCCACGCCCATGCGCGATTCCTTCTTCCACTATGACGTCATCGTGATCGGTGGCGGCCATGCCGGCACCGAGGCGGCACTGGCGGCCGCACGTACCGGCGTGCGCACCCTGCTGCTGAGCCACAACGTGGAAACCATCGGCGCGATGAGCTGCAACCCGGCCATCGGCGGCATCGGCAAGGGCCACCTGGTCAAGGAGATCGATGCCCTCGGCGGTGCGATGGCCAAGGCTGCCGACCGCGCCGGCATCCAGTGGCGCACCCTGAACGCCTCCAAGGGCCCGGCCGTGCGCGCCACCCGCTGCCAGGCCGACCGCAACCTCTACCGCATGGCGATCCGCCAGATGGTCGAATCGCAGCCCAACCTGACCGTGTTCCAGGCGGCAGTGGATGACCTGCTGATTCAAAACGGCACGGCCGAGGGCGATGCGGTGCGTGGTGCCATCACCCAGACCGGGCTGAGCTTCCATGCCCCGGCAGTGGTGCTGACCGCCGGCACCTTCCTGGCCGGCAAGATCCACATCGGCCCGACCCAGTACACCGCCGGCCGCATGGGCGACCCGCCGGCCACCACGCTGGCCGCGCGCCTGCGCGAGCGGCCGTTCGTGATCGACCGGCTGAAGACCGGCACCCCGCCGCGCATCGACGGCCGCTCGCTCAACTATGCGGTGATGGAAGAGCAGCCCGGCGATGATCCACGCCCGGTGATGTCCTACCTGGGCAGCACCGCCGACCACCCGCGCCAGGTCAGCTGCTGGATCACCCATACCAGCCAGCAGACCCACGACATCATCCGCGGTTCGCTGGACCGCTCGCCGCTGTATTCGGGCCAGATCGAGGGCATCGGCCCGCGCTACTGCCCCTCCATCGAGGACAAGGTGGTGCGCTTTGCCGAGAAGGACAGCCACCAGATCTTCGTCGAGCCCGAAGGCCTGGACGTGGTGGAGATCTACCCCAACGGCATCTCCACCTCGCTGCCCTTCGACGTGCAGCTGGCGCTGGTGCGCAGCATTGCCGGCATGGAAAACGCCCACATCACCCGCCCCGGCTACGCCATCGAGTACGACTTCTTCGACCCGCGCGGGCTCAAGCACACGCTGGAAACCAAGCTGGTGTCCGGCCTGTTCTTCGCCGGGCAGATCAATGGCACCACCGGTTACGAGGAGGCCGGTGCCCAGGGCCTGCTGGCCGGCATCAATGCCGCCCGCCATGTGCGCGGCCTGGAAGGCTGGTACCCGCGCCGCGACCAGGCCTACCTGGGCGTGCTGGTCGATGACCTGATCACCCACGGCACCAGCGAGCCGTACCGCATGTTCACCAGCCGCGCCGAGTACCGCCTGCAGCTGCGCGAGGACAACGCCGACGTGCGCCTGACCCCGACCGGGCGTGAGCTGGGCGTGGTTGATGACAGCCGCTGGGCCGCGTTCAACCACAAACAGGACGCCGTGGCGGCCGAGACCGAGCGCCTGCGCGGGCTATGGGCGACCCCGGCCAATGCGCTGGGCCGCGAGGTGGTGGAAACACTGGGCGTACCGATCAGCCGCGAAACCAATGTACTGGACCTGATCAAGCGCCCGGAATTGGACTACGCCAGGCTGATGACCGTACCGACGCTGGGCCCGGGCGTGGACGATGCCAAGGTCGCCGAGCAGGTGGAGATCAGCGTCAAGTACGCCGGCTACCTGCAACGCCAGCACGAGGAAATCGCCCGCCAGCAGCGCCACGAGGCCACCGTGATTCCGGACGGTTTCGACTTCGCCAGCGTCAGGGGGCTCTCGGCCGAAGTGCTGCAGAAACTGCAGCGTGTGGCGCCCTCCACGGTGGGCCAGGCCCAGCGTATCCCCGGCGTCACCCCGGCCGCGATCTCGCTGCTGCTGGTGCATCTGGAAAGGGCGCGGCGGAGCCGGGTCGCCTGATCTCCTGCCGCCTGCACTGAAACAAAAAGCCCGCTCAATGCGGGCTTTTTTTCGGGTCAGGGATTGCGGCTCGCGAACGGCAGATGCACGCTGCAGGCATCGGCAGAACAAAGGAATACCCATGCCAGTACCTGATGACCCGCAAGATCCCGCCAACGAGACAGGCCCCGCAGCTGCAGACGCAACACAGTGGAATCCCAGCTTGCTGACCGACGAGGAAAGTCCAGAATGGGTTCGTCCGATCCTGCGGGCGTTGCGCGAAGGTCAGCGGGAGCAGGACCAGCTATCGGCAACATCCACTCGTGCGCCTTCGGATATCCCATCAACCGACTGAAGGACGTACACGCGCCCCAGGCACCGACCACAGCAACAGCACCAGCCCGGTGATCAGGAACAGGGCAATGCCGGAAAGCAGGAAGGGGTCCATCCACCATTTCTGGGCCAGGGCGAACTCGCCGGCGCTGAGCTTGCTCCAGCCGCCGAAGTGCTGGCGGCTGGCGACCTGGGCGCCGAACACGGCCAGAACCGTGGCCAGCCAGCGCACTGCCCAGTGGCCCAGTGCCGGCAGTGGCAGCAGCAGCAACGCACCAAGCAGGCCGATGACCGTGCGCTGGGAGCGGCAATACGGGCAGGCGTAGACCAGGCCGGCCAGGTCCACCGCCCAGGTGAGCACGCTGATGACGATGGCGACCAGGGCGATCCAGCGCAGGTGGTGATGCAGGGTTTGCAGGGTGGGCATGCGGTCTCCGGGCGGAAGCGGGCAAATGATCAACGAGGCGGTCTGCCGCCTTTGGCCTGGCCAGATCATGCCCGCGTGCCGCGGCCCCTGACCAGCGCAAAAGGTCACGCTACCGCCCTGCCGCGCGTGCACCCGGCAGCGGCAGGGCAGAGATCCCCCGCCCGCCTTGCGCCCCGGCCAGGCGGGCAGCGGCCGCGTGCGTGACCGCCCCGTCTGCAGCGGCCTGGGTTGCGCCCGGCAGTGCGCTCAGCGCCGGCGGCTTACCCGCCACCCATCGGCGGCAAAGATCAGCAAGGCCGCCCAGATGCAGGCAAAACCGACCAGCCGGTCCGGCCCGAAGGGTTCGCGGAAGAACAGCACGCCGGTGAGGAACTGCAGGGTCGGGCCGATGTACTGCAGCAGCCCGACCGTGGACAGCGGCACCCGCTGTACGCCGTAGGTGAAGGCAATCAGCGGCACCGCGCTGACCGCGCCGGCCAGCACCAGCAGGCTCATCACCCCGGGGCCCCAGCTGCCGCTGAAGAAGGCACCGCCATGGCCGGCTTCAACCCACAGCAGCCAGCCCAGCGCCGGCAGCAGCAGGAACAGGCTCTCCAGCCCGATCCCGGCCACCGGCTCCACCTTGACCAGCTTGCGCAGCAGGCCATACACGCCAAAGGTGGCCGACAGCCCGATCGCGATCCACGGCGCGCGCCCGGCCTGCCAGGTCAGCCAGATCACCCCCAGCGCGGCGATGCCCACCGCCAGCCACTGCCAGAGGCGCAGGCGCTCGCCCAGCACCAGCACGCCCAGCAGCACGCTCAGCAGCGGGTTGATGAAGTAGCCCAGGCTGGTCTCGACCACATGCCCGGCGTTGACCGCCCAGATATACAGGCTCCAGTTGGCGCCGATCAGCAGGCTGGCCGAGCCCAGCAGCCAGAACGTGCGCGGGCTGGCCAGGATGGTGCGCAGCCATTGCAGGCCCTGGCGTGCGCACAGCAGCACGCACAGCAGCACCGCGCTCCAGACAATCCGGTGGGCAATGATCTGGTCCGAGGGCACGGCCTTGAGCAGATGCCAGTACAACGGAAACAGGCCCCAGATGACAAAGGCCAGCGCCGCTGCCAGCAGGCCTTTACGGGATTGCTCATCACTGCTCATCGCTTGCCCCGTTGTGCCAGGGTGATCACCACCACGCCGGCCAGAATCACTGCCATCGCGCCGAATTCGCTGCTTGAAAAGCGTTCGCCGGCCAGACTGGCGCCCAGCGCCACCGCAATCACCGGGTTGACGTAGGCATAGCTGCCGGCCAGTACCGGGCGCACGTTGTGCAGCAGCCAGACGTAGGCGGTGAAGGCGATGATCGAGCCGAACACGCACAGGTAGGACACCGCCAGCAAGCCGGACACCGGCGGGGGCGTGTTCCAGCGCTCACCGCTGGCAAAGCCGACCATCATCAGCAGCACCCCGCCGCAGAGCATCTGCCCGGCGGCGGTCATGAAGGGCGAAGGCAGGTCGCGTCCGCGCGACCAGATCGAGCCGAAGGCCCAGCCCAGCGGCGCCAGCAGCAACAGCCCCAGCGCCAACGGCGATGCGCTCAGGCTGGAGCCGGCATTGAGCCAGACGATGCCGGCAAAACCGATGCCAAGGCCCAGCCATTCCCGGCCACCGACACGCTGGCCGCGGATCAGCGTGAACAGCGCCATCCACAACGGCACCGAGGCCACCGCCACCGCGGCCAGCCCGGAAGACACGTCGCGCTGGGCCAGCACCACCATGCCGTTGCCCAGGAACAGCAGGCACATGCCCATTACCAGCATGTTCAACCACTGCGCCCGGCTCGGTGCCGGCAGGCCACGCCAGCGCAACAGGCCATACAGGATGCTGCCGGCCAGCACGAAGCGGCTGCCGGACACCATGGACAACGGCTTCATGCCGGCCTCCAGGGCAAAACGGATGCCCAGGAAGGTGGAGCCCCAGACCACGTACACCAGCAACAGGGCCAGCAGGACAAGGCCGCCACGCGGGGCGGCCGGTGCAGCAACAGGGACGGACATCACGGACTACTCGGCAGGGCACGGCCGACGGGCCGCAGGAAGGCTGCCTGTCGCAGGGAGCGGCAGGGAAGGAAGGCGGGCGGTGCTCAGGGGCTGCGCTGGGCCTGGCTGGCCTGGCGGGCAGCGGCAAACTCCGAACCGTCCTCCCACTGCGGCCACTGCCGGCTGTTGGCCAGGCGGTGGCCCAGGTCGTAGACCAGCAGGGTGTCCGCGGCCAGCCCGGCCGGGTTCCAGCTGGCATCCCAGCCATCGCAGGCCTGGTGGTAGCAGTTGGCGAAATAGGCTTGGCGCCGCTGCCGGCCGGCCGTTATCCCGCCGTCCAGGGCATCCAGGCCGGCACCGATGGTGATCGCCGGCACGCCCAGGCGGGCAAAGGCGAAATGGTCGGCGCGGTAGAAGAAGCCGGCTTCCAGGTCCGGATCCGGGCTGTAGTAGCGGCCACGGGCGCTGGCTACCTCGGCCAGGTCCTGCTCCAGCGACACCCGGCCACGGCCCCAGCTGGCGATGTCGGCGGTGGCGCCATCGGGGCTGAACATCTCGATGTTGAGCACGGCCGCCACCTGCGCCAGCGGCACCGGCGGGTGGGCGGCAAAGTAACTGGCGCCGAGCAGCCCCTTCTCCTCGGCGGTGAAGGCCACGAAATACAGGCTACGCTGCGGCTGCGGACCGGCGGCAAACACCCGCGCCAGCTCCAGCACCGCGGCCACCCCGGTGGCGTTGTCCACCGCGCCGGGGCGGACCGTGCGCCCCTGGGCATCGGGCTGGCCGATGCCGTAGCTGTCCCAGTGGGCAGAAAACACCACTGCCTCCCCGGCATGGCTGCCGCCATCGAGGCGGGCAACCACGTTGCGGCTGCGCACCGGTTCGTGCAGCAAGGCCAGCTCCGCCGACAGTGCCACCCCGGCCAAGGCCACCGGCACAAAATCGGCCTGCATCGCCTGCCGCGACAGCTGGTCCAGGTCCTGCCCGGCGGCGGCAAACAGCTCGCGCGCCACGCCCGGCTCAATCCAGCCACGCAACGGGGTGTGCGCGGCCATCGCCTCGGCCGGCGGACGCTGGATGTCAAACAGCGGCGAGGTGCCAGAGGCACGCACCGTGGCCCACGGGTAGGCTGCCGCAGCGGTGTCGTGCACGATCAGCACGCCAGCGGCGCCACGCCGGGCGGCTTCCTCGTACTTGTAGGTCCAGCGGCCGTAATAGGTCACCGCACGGCCATCGAAGGCACCGGGCTGCCCGGCGTGGAAATCGGCATCGTTGATCAGCACGATGGCGATCTTGCCGCGCAGGTCCTGCTGCTTGTAATCATCCCAGCCGCGCTCGGGCGCATTGATGCCGTAACCGATGAACACCAGCGGCAGCCTGTCCAGCGTGATCTGCGCCTGCGGCTGCAGGCTCTGCAGGGTGATGTCCTGGCCGTTGACCAGCTCGCGCACGCTGTCGCCAAGGTGCAGCCGGGCCGTTGGCGTCTGCCGCGTGCTCACCCGTACCAGCGGCACCTCCTGCACCCAGCGGCCATCCTCACCGCCCGGCTGCAGGCCGGCGGCGCTGAACTGCTCGACCAGGTAATCCACCGTGCGCTGTTCGCCGGCCGAGGCCGGCGCGCGGCCCTCGAACGCCTCCGAGGCCAGCACCTGCACATGCCGGTTCAGCGTCTGTGCGTCGATCCCCCCGCCCGGCAGGTCATTGGCTGCATGGGCAAGCCCACCTGCGAACAGGCAGGAGGACAACAGCACGATATGCATCGGATTCACAACGGGCACCGGCAGGCAAGGCGGGAAGCGGTGAATGATAGCGCCAGCCGGGGATGGCGATCATTGCCGGTAAGGCGCCGGCGCATTCTGCCGCCGGCGTTCCAGCACCTGCTGGTGCACCTGCCGGGCCTGCTCGTCGCTTTGCTGGTAGCGCGGGGCAAAATGCGGCACCAGGGTGCGCGACCAGGAGCGGGTGATCCGCCTGCTCTCCTCCGGGCAGCGCAGCGCACGCGCCTCGGGCAGCCGGCCGGAAGTCACCACCCGCAGGTAACGCCCCGGATCGGCGCCATAGAGCAGGCACATCAGGTTGAAATAGCGCTGTTCCCCCAGGGAATGCTCACCGGCGTAATGGGCCAGGCCATAGCCGTCCTCGCGGGTATTGGCCAGGAAAAAACGCCCGGCCATGTCCAGGTTGCTGGCGACATCGGCTTCGGATTCTTCCGGGTCGATCAGGGTCAGCATCAGCGTGGTGGCCAGCTGGTCCACGGCATCCTCCTCGCGCCCGGTGACATTGAGCTGGAGCTGGTCCACCAGCGCATGGCCGACCTCATGCAGCATCATGAAACGCAGGTTGGCCAGCAGGAACCGCGCCGCCTGGGTGGTATCGGCCTGCCCGGAGGGGTCACGGTGCAGCTGCAGGCCCAGATCGACCAGGTAGCTGATCATTTCATAGCACAGGACGATTTCGCCGCGCTCGGCCACGTAATAGGCGTTGATCGTCTCGCATTCGGCGGTGAGCAGGCGCAGCGGGCCGGGCAGCATCAGCACACCATCCAGCGAGTTGACCTCGTTGAGCTGGTGCAGCACGTCCAGCTCGCGGGTGAAGGCCTCGGTGGCACGCATCGCCGGGCTGTGGGCCGGCAGGTAGGCATAGACAAAGCGCGGCCCGGCGGGCAACTCGGCCGGGATCGGCGGCGGCGGCTCGCTGGGCACCTGCCCGTTATCGGCCGTGCTGGCGGTATCGGCCGCTAGCGGCGGCCCGGCAACCGGAGGTGCCAGCACCGCCGGGGCCGGCAACGGGGTACTGCCCGCCGCCTGGCGCTGCTGCCAGAGCAAAAAACCCAGGCCACCGGCGATGCCGCACACCACCATCAGGGCCAGGATCAGGATTCCCACCAACAGTCTGGATTTCATCACGCCTCCGTTTGCGTTTTACGCGACTTCCATGACGCGCTCCCTGCTGCCCGCCCCCCTTCAGGCCGGGATACCCGTCGACTCTGGATCGGTGTCAGTCAAGCCCACGCTGCAGCCAGCACACCAGGCCCTGGGCATTGAGGCGGATGTCGATGGCCAGCAGCGGCAACACCTGCGCCGGCGACAGCCCGGCCTGTTCGGCACGCCCGGCGTAGTAACCGCTCAACGCATCGAACAGGCGCTGTTCCAGGGTCTGCGCATCGCCTTGCGCCTGCTGGCGGGCAATGGCGACCATCGCATCGATCTGCTCGATCAACTGCTGCCCCAGCCGCTCCACCTGGCCGACACTGGCGTAATGGGTCAGGTGCATGGCCTGCGGTTGCAGCGCCAGCATCCGGCCAATGGAATGCTTGAGCGGCCCGGGTTCGAACTGCACCGGCGAGGTGGTGGGAATGATGAAATGCCCGTGCGGCCCGTCCAGCTCGCGGTAGGAAATACCGAAGGTGTCGCCGGTGAACCAGCTGCGGCTGCGTGCATCGAACACGCACAGGTGGTGGCGGGCATGGCCGGGGGTGTCGATGCACAGCAGCGCGCGCCCGGCCAGGTCGATGCTCTGGCCATCGCTGGCGCAGTGCACCCGCGCCGGGTCGATCGGCAGCACCTGGCCATAGCTGCGCGCCATTTCTTCGGCGCCATAGACAGCGGTGGCACCGGCCACCAGCCGCGACGGGTCGATCAGGTGCGGCGCGCCGCGCGGATGCACCAGGACCCGGGCATGGGGCAGGTGCGCCAGCAGCGCCCCGGCACCGCCGGCATGGTCCAGATGCACATGGGTCAGGATCAGCCAGTCCACCGCCTCCGGCCCCAGCCCGAGCCGGGCCAGCGCCTGCAGCATCGCCGGCACCGCATGGCTGGTGCCGCAGTCGATGAAGGCCGCCCGCCCCTGCTCGACCACCAGCCAGGCGGCATCGAACCCAGGACGCACCAGGCCGGTATCGATGCAATGGATTCCCTGCGCGGAAAACGCCGGCAATTGCTCACCCATGTCCAACTCCTGTCAGTCAAACCGATCCGGCACCAGGCCGGCCATGATCACCACAACCGTGGCCGCAGCCAGACCGCCACGCACAACACCGCCAGAAATGCCCCATAGGCAGACAGCACGGCCAGCACCTGGCGCCAGATCGCCCCGGCATCGGCAGCCGCCTGGCCCAGCGCATGCCCCCAGTGCATCGCCACAATGCTCATCAGCAATGCCAGCAACAGCAACGCCGCATCGATCCAGGACCGACGCGGCGTGCGCGGGTGGCGCGGGAAGAACCAGAACAGCCCTGCCAGCACCACAAACCAGGGAAAGAACAACAACAACGTCAACCACGCCATCGGTGCTGCCCCTCCACTGGTGTTGTCAGTCAGCCTCGCGCATCAGGGCCAGCGCTTCAAGCACCTGCTCGGCCGGCACCTGCAATTGCAGGTCCGCTCCATCCAGCGCAGACGCTTCAGCGGCCTGCTTCAGGCCGGCAATGCGCTGGCCGGCATCACGCGGGGCCGGGTAGCCGCTGCTCTGCAGCAGCAGGTCGCCCTGGCCGTCGAGCAGCTTGAAGTAGAACTGGCCATCGGCCTCGCGGTACTGCTTGAAGCTGGGCAGCACGGCCTTGCTGGCAGCCTTTTGCTGCGGCTTGTCGCCAACGCTGGACAGGTCGCGCAGGCCGACCGCATCGCGCAGCTGGCGCAGCAGCGGGATGGCGAAGCGCTCGCGCAGCTGCGCACCACGGCGACGCAGCAGGGCCTCGATCTTTTCCGGCTCGGCCATCAGCGCGTTGTAGCGCTCGCGCATCGGCGCCAGGTGGCCATCGACCACCTCCAGCAGCTGGGCCTTGGCCTCGCCCCAGCCGATGCCGTCGGCAAAGGCTTGGGCGAAGGCGGCGGTCTGTGCCGGCGTGGCGAAGGCCTGGTAGAGCTGGAACAGCGCCGAGCCTTCGGTGTCCTTCGGCTCGCCCGGGGCGCGCGAATCGGTGACGATCTGCGCGATCAGCTTTTTCAGCTCGTCACGGCTGGAAAACAGCGGAATCGTGTTGTGGTAGCTCTTGCTCATCTTGCGGCCGTCCAGGCCGGCCAGGGTGGCCACGTTCTCATCGACCACCGCCTCGGGCAGGGTGAAGAATTCCTGGCCGTAGACGTGGTTGAAGCGCTGGCCGAAATCGCGCGCCATCTCGATGTGCTGAACCTGGTCGCGGCCGACCGGCACCTTGTGCGCGTTGAAGATCAGGATGTCGGCAGCCATCAGCACCGGGTACATGAACAACCCGGCGGTGACCCCGGCATCGTCATCGAGCTGCTCGGCGCGGTTCTTGTCCACCGCGGCCTTGTAGGCATGGGCACGGTTGAGGATGCCCTTGCCGGCCACGCAGGTGAGCAGCCACATCAGCTCGGTGGTTTCCGGGATGTCGCTCTGGCGATAGAACCACACCTGCTCCGGGTCCAGGCCACAAGCCAGCCAGCTGGCCGCGATCTCCAGGGTCGAACGCTGGGTACGGTCCGGCTGCTGGTCCTTGATCAGGCTGTGCAGGTCGGCCAGGAAGAAGAAGCTCTCGATGCCCTCGGCCTGGCTGGCGGCAATGGCCGGGCGGATGGCGCCGACGTAGTTGCCCAGATGCGGAGTGCCGGAGGGGGTAATGCCAGTGAGGACGCGGGTGCTCATGTACGGTCTTGCGGTTTTTTGACCGTGCCAGTGTAGCGCCCTGCGCCCCGGGCTGCCCCTGTCAGCGAGGCAGCCCGGGGAGAAATCAGCGGTTGTCGCGCTGCCAGTCGTCGGTGAACTGCTTGATCTCGCGCTCGGCACGGTCCTTGGCCCAACCATAGCGCTCCTGCAGCTTGCCACTCAGGTACTCGGCATTGCCCTGGGCAACATCGAAATCGTCGTCAGTCAGTTCGCCCCATTTCTCACGGATACGGCCCTTCAGCTGGGTCCACTTACCGGCAACAATGTCGTTGTTCATTGGTTGTCGTCCTGTCTGTGCGCGGCAGGATCGCCGCACAAGCAGAATGCGTGCCAGCGCATAAGCTCACGGTCAAGCCTTCATAAAACCGCTGCTCAACACCCTGAAGCCTTCCCCAACCGGGGCAGGCAGGCACAAAAAAGGCCGGCACCAAGGCCGGCCTTCCGGTATCGACAGTTGCCAGGATCAACCCTTGGCAGCGCCTTCAAGCTTGTCGCCAGCCTTCTGCATGTCCTTGCCGAACCCGGCCACGGTATTGCAGCCGGCAAGCAGCCCCAATGCGAGCAGGCTCACCATCAATGCCATCAACGTACGCTTCATCAGTGCTTCCTCGCTTACGGAAACGGCATTTTACAGGGCAAGGACCTGCGGCTTCAGCAACGGCCATCCTTGCAGTCCTGGGCCTTGTCCTCGATCTTGTCGCCTGCCTTCTGGATGTCCTGGCCGGCACCGGCGACGGTATTGCAGGCGGTGAGCATGCCCAGCGAGAAAAGGCACAGCGACAGCAGGGTCAGTAAACGCTTCATCGTTATCTCCCGAGTGGACGAATGCGGCGGCGCTGGCAAGGACACCAGTGCCTGGCCGACAGCGCAATCTGTCCACTGCGCTGTCGAGCCGATGTGAACCGGCAAGGCGTTTGTTCAGTCACGCATCAAGGTGGATTTGCCGAACAGGCTCTCCACCAGGTCCACTGCCAGCTCGGCCGTGCGGTTGTGGTGGTCCAGCAGCGGATTGAGCTCGACGATGTCCAGCGAGCCCATCAGACCGGTGTCGGCAATCATCTCCATCACCAGCTGGGCCTCGCGGTAATTCACTCCGCCCGGCACCGTGGTGCCGACACCCGGGGCAATCTGCGGGTCGAGGAAGTCGACATCGAAGCTGACATGCAGGTGCGTATTGGCATCGACCCCGGCCAGCGCGGCCTGCATCGTGCGCTTCATCCCGTTCTCGTCGATGTAGCGCATGTCATAGACATCGACCTGGTGCTGCTTGATCAGCCGCTTTTCTTCCGGGTCGACCGAGCGGATACCGATCTGGCGGACCTGTGCTGGCTGCAGGGCCGGACTGTGCTGGCCCAGGTGGGTCAGCACCTTCGGACCCAGCCCGCACAGGCAGGCCACCGGCATGCCGTGCACGTTGCCCGAGGGCGTGACCGCACTGGTGTTGAAATCGGAGTGGGCATCCAGCCAGAGCACCCGCAACTGCTTGCCCTGTTGCCTGCACCAGTCGGCCACGGCGGTGATCGACCCCACCCCCAGGCAGTGATCACCCCCGAGCATGACCGGCAGACGCCCGGCCTCCAGCTCGCGCCGGGTGGCCTGCATCAGCAGCCGGTTCCAGGCCACCACTTCGTCCAGGTGGCGATAACCGTCCACCGGCGCCGACCAGGGATTGACCGGGCCATCGAGATTGCCGCAATCGCGCACATCCACGCCACGCGCGGCCAGGGCCTCGGGCAGGCCGGCGATGCGCAGGGCCTCCGGGCCCAGGCGCGCGCCACGGTGGCCGGCACCGATATCGGTGGGCACGCCAATCAGGGAAACTGCCACATTACTGACCATCTGCTGCGTCCTGCACACATTGACAAGGCGGGCAGTCTAGCCAGTGGCTCCGGCCCCCACCTGCGGCGGTGCAACACAACTGAGCGCTACCAGGCCTGCCGCCCGCTCGCCCTGCCAGCGGCGGCCCACCGGCAACCAGGCCGGTGCTGCAGGCAGGCGGCAGCTGGATGCCAGGGCAATCCGTGACCGTCCGCACACCTTCTGCATCCAATTGCCCCGGCACTGCGTAAGACACCGCAATTGTTGTCATTGCAGACGTTGTCATGAACCCAGGCGTGACTGGCCAACCCGGTCCGGTGGCCCTACCGGCACACACCACCGGGCGCCCCCTATCCTCCAGCACCATTGCGCAGCTGGTGGGCAGCAGCACGGCCCATGCCGCTGCCCGTCCCGGCCATGACACCGCGGCGATCAAGGCGGTGCTTGCGCAGGCACGCCAGCGCGAACCGGGGCTGTCGTTGCTGATGCTGTCCACCGCCGATGGCCGCGCGATTGCCGAGGACTCCTCGCTGCCGATCGATGGCCGTCGGCTGGCGGCGATGGCCAATTCGTTCCTGACCCTGGGCGAGACGGTATCGCGCGAGCTGGCACTGGACAAAGCCGAGTACGCCACGATCTGCACGCCACTGGGCAATGTGGTGCTGATCCGCATCCTCGCCGACAGCCCGCTGACCCTGACCGCCGTGGCTGACAGTGCGCTCAACCTGGCCGTGCTGCTGTTCCATGCCCGTGAATGTGGCGCGCGGCTCGGTGCCGTGCTCAACGGCTGAGCCCATTCCCCCCCATCCCCCTCCGGCGCGGTCTTTTCGGCCCGCCCTTTTCCATCACCCACAAGGATTTTCCATGTCCAACCTGATTCTCGACCAGCTCAATGCCCTGGCTGGTTTCGTCGGTGCCGCCCTGGTCGACAGCGACAGCGGCATGGCGCTGGCAATGCATGGCGGCGGCAACATCAACCTGGAACTGGCCGCCGCCGGCAACACCGAGGTGGTCCGCGCCAAGCGCCGCGTGGCCGCCCAGCTTGGCCTTGATGACACCCTGGAAGACATCCTGATCACCCTCAGCGGCCAGTACCACCTGATCCGTCCGCTGGAAAGCAACCCGCTACTGTTCCTGTACGTGGTACTGGACCGCAGCCGTGCCAACCTGGCCATGGCCCGCCACGAACTCAAGGGGTTTGAAAAGACCCTGGATTTCAGCTGATCTGCCGTATATCGGCCTGATGTCCGGGTGGCCATACCGCGCCCGGACGGCAGCCGCGCGGCCCTCTCCCCTTGCCCCACGATGAGCCCTCCCATCCATACCCTTGATGTGGCCTCCTTTGGCCTGGATCTGCTGCACCAGACCCGGCTGAAGCTGGCCTGCTCGCTGTTGCTGGCGCAGCGGCTGGACGTGAGCGTGCAGCCCTGGAAGGACGGCAGGGCCGACCTGCTGGTGATCGGCATCGATCAGCCTGAAGCAGCGGCGGTGCTGGCCCGGGCACGGGCGATGGGCGTCCCCTGCCTGATCATTTCCCGCCACGTCGACCCGGACGCCGCCGACCAGCTGGCCCATGGCGCCACCGTGGCCAGCCTGAACCAGAAGCTGTCCACCCTGCTGGCATCCAGGCACAGCGACAGCCCCGCACGGGCGACGCCGCTGCTGCTGGAACTGGCACAGATGCAGACAGCCGCCGGCACGCTGCACCTGCTGCAACGCGGGGCGGCCCAGGTGGTGGTCGACCCGGCCACTCGCAGCCTGGCCCTGCCCGCGAACCTGGGCCTGCTCGAACTGGTGCAACTGCTCGACGACAGCCACTGGTCGTCCGAGCGCATCAGCCGTGCCGGGTTCGACCACCAGTACCGCCACCGGCTGCCGCAATGGCAATCGCTGGAGGCGCTGTTCTTCTGCCTGGCCCGGCATCGCCCGCAATGGCTGCCTGCCGGCGGTGCCGGCACGCTGCTGCAGCTGGAGCACTGGCCTGACCTGGGCAGTGCCGATCTGCCGGCCAGCTGGCTGCTGGCCATTGCCTGCCTGCATGCCCGCCCCTGGCAGGCCAATGCACTGGCCGCGCATTGCCAGATTCCCATCAGCACGGTCGAGACCCTGTTCGCCGCAGCGGCGGCCAGTGGCCTGGCCCAGACCGCGCCCATCGCCAGCACCGCGCCCCCACCCCGCCTCAGCCGTGGGGACTCCCGCTTCTTCGGCTGGGTGGCACGGCGCTTTGGCCTCACTCTCTTCAAGACAGCACAGGCATGAATCTTCCTGCAAACAAACTGGTTTTTGTCGGCGGCATGGGGGCAGGCAAGACCACCGCAATACGCGCCATTTCCGACATCGAACCGGTAAGTACGGAAATGCCGTTGAGCCAGGACGCGCAGGACGAAAAGGTGGAAACCACCGTGGCCCTGGACTACAGCTCGATCGAGCTGGATGACGGTGAGTTGCTGCACATTTACGGTGTGCCCGGCCAGCGCTACCTGGATTTCATGTGGCCGATGGTCTGCGAAGGAGCACTGGGGATCATTGTGCTGGTCAATGCCGCCGGGCAGCAGCGGGTCAGTTCGACCATCGAGCTGCTGCAGGAGTTCTCGCGCATTGCCCCGGACGCCAGCCTGGCCGTGGGCCTGACCCGCACCGATCAACACGGCGAGGTGCTGATCCCGCAGTTCCGCCAGGCGCTGTTCGCGGCCGGCTTCCGCCTGCCGGTGATGCGGGTGGATGCACGCGATCCGGCGCAGGTGACCTTCCTGGTGCGCTCCCTGCTGTCTTACCGCTACGCCGGCGGGCACTGAAACCACCGCCCGGCAGCCGGGCGCGGCAGCGGCCTGGGCAGTGCCGCAACGACCGTTTGCCAGCCCTGATCAGCGCAGGCCTGAGCAGGTGCCTGCATCGACAGCGGCTGGCCAGCCATAGCGCCGCCCAGGTCGGCAATCGATGCCGCACCTCACGGCCTCAACGGCTGCAGCACATGCCGGCCTGTCGCGTGCGCAGCCCCGGCAGTGGGCGCTAGCTGTGATCTCCCAGTAGGTTGTTCATCCGGGGCATCTCTGGAAGATGGTGGTTACCAAGCCAAACCAGCCCCCAGGAGCCCCGGATGAACCTGCATAAACATGCCCGTTTGAGCCCTCGCGGTCGAGCCCTGCTTGTGGACCGCATCCTTGTTCAAGGCCTACGCGCCGAAGAGGCGGCCCATGCCGCCGGCGTCAGCGTGCGCACCGCGTACAAATGGCTCAAGCGTTTCAGTCAGGAAGGGCCGGATGGCCTGCTAGATCGCTCCTCCCGTCCTCATCACTGTCCGCATGCAACACCGCAGGCGGTAGTGGGTCGGGTGTTTGAACAGCGACGTGCGCGCCAGACCTATCGCCAGATCGCCGAACAGTTGCCGGTGGCGCCGAGCACGATTGCCCGCCTGCTGCGGCGCGCTGGTTTGCACCGGCTGGCCGAGTTGGAGCCCGCACCGCCGACCAACCGCTACGAATACGCCCGGCCCGGCCAGTTGCTGCATTTGGATATCAAGAAACTGGGGCGCTTCCGCCAGCCCGGCCATCGCGTTACCGGCAATCGTCAGATCAACTCTCGCGGCGGCGGTTGGGAGTATGTCCATCTGGCCATCGACGACCACTCGCGCGTGGCCTTTGCCTCCATCGAGCCGGATGAGCGCGCCCGCAGTGCCGGCCGGGCCCTGTTGCTGGCCGTGCGTTACTACCCTGGGCTGGGCGTGCGCTTCGAGCGCGTGCTGACCGACAACGGCGCCTGTTACAGATCACGCAGCTTCCGCCGTCTCGTGCGCCGGCTCGGTATGCACCACCTGCGCACCCGGCCCTACACGCCGCGCACCAACGGCAAAGCCGAGCGCCTGGTGCAGACCAGTCTGCGCGAGTGGGCCTACGCACGCGCCTATGACAGCTCCGAACAGCGCGCCCATGCGCTCGGGCCGTGGCTGCATCAATACAACTGGCACCGGCCCCATGCCAGCCTCGGCTACAAACCACCTATTTCCCGAATTCCACTGAACAACGTGTTGGGTTTACACAGCTAGCCCGTCGCGGTCGGACCCGGCGGGCGCGCCAGTGCCGGCACGCGTCCGCCGGGCGGTCCATGCTCAGTCGTTGCCGCCGGCCGGCGCCACCACCCCGGCCGCCTGTGCCAGCCGGCGCGCCTGCCCGGCGCCCTTGCGCTCGCTGTAGCGGTCCACCAGGTAGTCGCTGCGCCCGCGCACCAGCAGGGTGAACTTGATCAGCTCCTCCATCACATCGACAACCCGGTCGTAGTACGGCGAGGGCCGCATCCGCCCGTCATCGTCGAATTCCTGCCAAGCCTTGGGCACCGAGGACTGGTTGGGGATGGTGACCATCCGCATCCAGCGCCCGAGCACGCGCAACGTATTGACCACGTTGAACGACTGCGAGCCACCGCAGACCTGCATCACCGCCAGGGTCCGGCCCTGGGTCGGGCGCACACCGCCCTCTTCCAGCGGCAGCCAGTCAATCTGATTCTTGAACACCGCCGTCAGCGTGCCGTGGCGCTCCGGCGACACCCACACCTGGCCCTCGGACCACTGCGACCATTCACGCAGCTGCTGCACCTTGGGGTGATCGGCGCCGACACTGTCCAGCAGCGGCAGGTCATGCGGATCAAACACCCGGGTCTGGGCACCGAGCTGACGCAGGATACGCTCGGCTTCCAGTGCCAACTTGCGGCTGCAGGACTGCGGCCGCAGCGAGCCATACAGCAGCAGGATGCGCGGTGGATGGGCACTGGCCGGGGCGCCGAGCAGGTCGTGCCGCGGCCCCGGCAGCAGGTCGGCATCCAGCTGGGGAAGGGAGAGCGCGTGGTTGGCTTGTTGGTCATCATTCATTCCATTATTCTAGAAACATGGAAACGAACCAGGCAATCGCCGCCCTCACCGCGCTGGGGCATCCGACCCGGCTGGCCGCCTTCCGCCTGCTGGTCCAGGCCGGCCCGGACGGGCGCATGGCCGGGGAAATCGCCGAGGCACTCGGCGTACCCGGCGCCACCCTGTCCTTCCACCTGAAGGAGCTGCTGCATGCGCAGCTGGCCAGCAGCCAAAGCCAGGGGCGGCATGTCTGCTACCGGGCCAATTTCGCCGCGATGAACGGCCTGATCGCCTACCTCACCCACAACTGCTGCGCCGACAGTGCCAATCCCGGCTGCGCGCCGGCGAGCGACTGCGGCTGCTGATCCCTCTGCTGACCCTTGACCTGGTGCCTGTCCGATGAAACCCCGCATCCTGTTCCTGTGTACCGGCAACTCGGCGCGCAGCGTGCTGGCCGAAGCCACCCTGCGTGCCTGGGCGGGCGAGCGCTTCGAAGTGTTCAGCGCCGGCAGCCAGCCCACCGGCACGGTCAACCCGTTTGCCCTGCGCCAGCTCGCTGCCGCGGGCATCGCCATCGATGGCCTGCGCAGCAAGTCCTGGGATGAATTTGCCGGCGCCGACGCCGCGCCACTGGACTTGGTGATCACCGTCTGCGATTCGGCCGCCGCCGAGAGCTGCCCGCTGGTGTTCGGTGATTTCCTGCGCACGCACTGGGGGCAGCCGGATCCGGCGGCGGTGGCAGGCGATGATCACACCAAGGCCGCGGCGTTTGCCCAAGCACACCGCATCGTCAAGGCCCGGCTGCAGGCCCTGCTGGCATTGCCGGCCTCAGTCTGGGAGGACCGTGCGGCCTTGAAGCAGGCGCTGGACCGCATCGGTCTGGTCCAGCCCGCAGATGAGGCGCCACAGCCTGCCGCCGCGCCCCACAACCTGCCCGGGCACTGAGCCATGCTGCTTGCGCTGCTGATCTTCATCGCCACCCTGGTGCTGGTCATCTGGCAACCACGCGGCCTGGGCGTGGGCTGGAGTGCCAGCCTGGGCGCGGCACTGGCCCTGCTGGCCGGGGTGGTCAGTGTCGGTGACATCCCGGTGGTCTGGGACATCGTCTGGAATGCGACCTTCACCTTCATCGCCCTGATCATCATCAGCCTGCTGCTGGATGAGGCCGGCCTGTTCGCCTGGGCCGCGCTGCATGTGGCGCGCTGGGGCCAGGGCAGCGGCCGCCGCCTGTTCACCTTCCTGGTGCTGCTCGGTGCAGCCACCGCCGCGCTGTTCGCCAACGATGGCGCGGCGCTGATCCTGACCCCGATCGTAATCGCCATGCTGCTGGCGCTGCGCTTCAGCCCGGCGGCCACGCTGGCTTTCGTGATGGCGGCCGGCTTCATCGCCGACACCGCCAGCCTGCCGCTGGTGGTCTCCAACCTGGTCAACATCGTCTCGGCCGACTATTTCGAGATCGGCTTTGCCGAGTACGCCGCAGTGATGCTGCCGGTCAACCTGGTCTCGGTGACCGCCAGCCTGGGCATGCTGTTGTGGTTGTTCGGCCGCGACATCCCGGCCCGCTACGCGGTCGCCGAACTCGGCCAGCCGCAGGCGGCAATCGTCGACCGGGCCACCTTCACCGCCGGCTGGGCGGTGCTGGGGCTGCTGCTGCTCGGCTTTTTCGGCCTCGGCCCACTCGGCGTACCGATCAGCGCGGTGGCCGGCAGCGGCGCGCTGGTGCTGCTGGCGGTCGCCGCGCGCGGCAAGCGCATCGCCACCGGCCGTGTGCTGGCCGGCGCGCCGTGGCAGATCGTGGTGTTCTCGCTGGGCATGTACCTGGTCGTCTACGGCCTGCGCAACGCCGGGCTGACCGACGCACTGGCGCAAGTGCTCGATGGCCTTGCCGGCCACGGCGTGTGGGCAGCGGCCCTGGGCACCGGACTGCTCAGCGCAGGGCTCTCCTCGGTGATGAACAACATGCCCACGGTACTGGTCGGTGCACTGGCGATCGAGGCCAGCCAGGCCGAAGGCGTGGTGCGCGAGGCGATGATCTACGCCAATGTGATCGGCAGCGACCTGGGCCCGAAGTTCACCCCGATCGGCAGCCTGGCCACCCTGCTCTGGCTGCACGTGCTGGCCCGCAAGGGCATCGGCATCAGCTGGGGCTATTACTTCCGCATCGGCATCCTCCTGACCCTGCCGGTGCTGCTGGCCACCCTGGCCGCATTGGCACTGCGCCTGACCCTTGGCTGAGACAGGAAGCGACATGGACCCACGCAACGACGAAGCAACCGCCCGGCTGGACGTGATCGTGATCGGCGGCGGCCAGACCGGCCTGGCGCTGGGCTTTTTCCTGCGCCGCACCGGCCTGTCCTACGTGATCCTGGATCGCGAACCCATCCCCGGCGGCGCCTGGCCGCATGCCTGGAACTCGCTGCGGCTGTTCTCCCCGGCCGCCTGGAGCTCGCTGCCCGGCTGGCAGATCCCGGCCACCGCACAGGGCAACCCGTCGCGTGAGGAGGTCATCGACTACCTGGGCCAGTACGAGCAGCGCTATGGCCTGCCGGTGATCCGTCCGGTCACGGTCAGCCAGGTGCAGCGTGCCGGCGACGGCTACCGGGTAGTGGCCGAGGATGGCCGGCAGTGGCAGGCGCGCGCCGTGCTCAGTGCCACCGGCACCTGGTCCAGCCCGTTCATTCCCGACATCCCGGGCCGGGATCTGTTCCATGGCAGGCAGCTGCATTCGGCCCACTATGCCGGCCCGCAACCGTTTGCCGGCCAGCGCGTGGCCATCATCGGCGGCGGCAATTCGGGCGCGCAGATCCTGGCCGAGGTCTCCACCGTGGCACAGACGCGCTGGTTGACCCTGCAGCCACCGGCCTTCCTGCCCGATGAGGTCGATGGCCGGGTGCTGTTCGAGCGTGCCACCGAGCGTTGGCGCGCGCAGCAGGAAGGCCGCCCGCCCAACGTGCCAGCCGGTGGCTTTGGCGACATCGTGATGGTGCCGCCGGTGCAGGAGGCCCGCCGCCGCGGCGTGCTCACGGCCGCGCCGATGCCGGAGCGTTTCACCGCCGATGGCGCGGTCTGGGCCGATGGCCACCACGAGCCCTTCGACGCGCTGATCTGGTGCACCGGCTTCCGTCCCGCACTGGGCCACCTGGCGCCGCTGGGCGTACTCGATGCCCAGGGCCGGGTCGAACTGGATGCCAGCCAGCTGCGTGCACTCAGGGAACCGGGACTGTGGCTGCTCGGCTATGGCGACTGGAACGGCATGGCCTCGGCCACCCTGGTCGGCATCACCCGCTACGCCCGCCAGGCGGTGCAGCAGGTCCAGGCCTGGCTGCAGCCGCGCATGGCTGCGGTGGACGGCATCGATCCAGCCAGCACGGCGGCGGGATCGTCGCCCGCCCTGCCCACCTCTCCGGGCATGGCCGGTGACGCCAACGATGAGCCGTGAAGCAGGCCCCTCAGGCTGGCCGAGCGGGTCGAGTGGTTCGATGGTAATCAGTACAAGGACAGCCGCCGCGGCCTACAGCTCCGCGGCAGGCACCGGCCGTGCGACCAGGTAACCCTGGAAGAACTGGCAGCCATGCTGGACGAGGTAGGCGAACTGGTCCTCCTCCTCCACACCCTCGGCTACCACCTCGACCTCCAGGCTCGCTGCCAGCGACAGGATCGTGCGCACGATCGCGGCGTCATTGCGGTCATTCTGCACCCCGGAGACGAATGAACGGTCGATCTTCAGCTGGTCGATCGGCATGCGCTTGAGGTAGCTGAGCGAGGAATAGCCCGTGCCGAAATCATCCAGGGAAAAGCGCACTCCCTTCAGCCGCAGGCTGGCCATCTTGCCGATGGTGCGCTCCAGATCCTCCTGCAGCATGCTCTCGGTGATCTCCAGCCGCAGGTGCGAGGGGTTGGCCCCGGTGGCCGCCAGCACCTGCTCCACCCGGGCAACGAAATCGGCCTCGTACAGCTGGCGGGCACTGACATTGATGGCAATGGACCAGTGCGACTTGACCGGGTCTTCGGCCCAGACGGCGAGTTGGCGGCAGGCCTCCTCCAGCACCCAGCGCCCGATCTCGACGATCAACCCGTGCGATTCGGCCACCGGGATGAACACACCCGGCGGCACCCGGCCGCGTTCGGGATGGTTCCAGCGCAGCAGCGCCTCGACACCGCGGATGACCCGGCCCCGGTCCACCACGGCCTGGTAATGCAGCGCGAACTGGCCCTGCTCGCAGGCGGTGCGCAGGTCGCGCACCATTTCGGCACGGGCGACCATCTCGGCCTGCAGGGCAGGCGCGAAGAACGAGACCGCGTTGCGGCCCATCGCCTTGGATTTGTACAGCGCCAGGTCGGCCTGCTTCATCAGCTCCTCGGGGGCGGGGGCCTGGCGCCCGACCATCACCACGCCGAGGCTGGCGGTGGCCATCACGTCCTGCCCGGCCAGCAGGTAGCGCCCGGCAAGGGTGAGGCGGATGCGCTCGGCCATCTGGCCGGCGGCTTCGAAGGCCACGGTTGCATCGGTCCCCAGACCCTGCATCAGCAGCACGAACTCGTCACCGCCGATCCGCGCCACGGTGTGCCGGTCACCGGCGACCTGCAGCAAGCGGTTGCCGACCTGCTTGAGCAACTGATCGCCAGCGGCATGGCCAAGGGTGTCGTTGACGTCCTTGAAATTGTCCAGGTCCAGGATGATCAAGGCCATCTGTCCCGGATCGCGCCCGGAGCTTTCCAGCACCTGCTCCAGCCGCTCGTGCATGAACCGGCGGTTTGGCAGACCCGTCAGCAGGTCATGCAGCGCCATCCGCATCGCCTCCTGCTCGGCATGGACACGCTGGGTGATGTCGGCGCGGATGGCGATGTATTGCTCGGGCAGGCCATCGGCACCGATCAGCGGAACGATCGTGGTGTGCACCCAGTACAGCGAACCGTCGCGGGCACGATTGCAGATCTCGCCGTTCCACACCAGGCCACGGGAAATCGTCTGCCACATCTGGCGGAAGAAAAGCGGATCGTGGTGCCCGGAGTTGACGATCCGGTGGGTGGACCCGACCAGCTCCTCGCGCGAGTACTGCGAAATGGCGCAAAACTTGGCGTTGACACGCAGGATGACGCCCTTGGCGTCGGTCACCGCGACGATGGCGTGGGCGTCGAGCGCGGCCTTGAGCTCCACCACTTCGCGCATCGACTCGTTGGCCAGTGCACGCGCGTTCTCGGTGTCGGTGACATCGACGAAGATGCACAGCGCGCCGTGCGCCTGCCCGCCCTGCAGCATGTCCGGCACGATTTTCGCGTGCAGGAAGCGCTGCTGGCCCGATTCGGTCAGGAAATCGATCGGGTATTCGCTCCCCTGTCCGGACAGTGCCAGGGCCAGTTGCTCACGCGCCTGGTCCAGGTTCCGCTCCGGGATCACCTCATCAATATGCCGCCCCACCAGGTCCTGGACCGGATGCCTCAGCGTTTGTGCGTGGGCCTGGTTGACATAGACGTAGCGGCACTGGGAGTCGAGCCTTGCGATGTCCAGCGGCAGCTGCTCGAGCAGGCCGCGCAACGCCTCCTCGCGCGAGCGCAGCGACTCCTTCGACGCGGCCAGCTGCGCATACGGCTCGCCGATGCCGGAGCGCAGGGCAGCGGCCAGTACGAAGCAGTAGGCACCGATCTTGAGCAGGTGACCGGCGAAGTTCACCAGGTCCGTCACCATGGTGTAGTTGGCAAAAGCGAAATTGGCCAGCGCCATCAGCAGCGCCGAACAGGCGAACAGGCGCATCACGCCGGCCCCTTCCCGGCCGGAAAGCAGCAGCAGCCCGCTCGCGATGGCAAGGTTGGCGCCGAAGAAGCCGTACTCGATCGCCTTCTTCAGCGATGTCACGCCTTCGCCGGGGATGAACATCGGCGGCAGCTGATCCATGTTCAAAAAACCGACCAGCGAGAAGGCCGTCACTGCCGCCAGCCCGATCAGCAACCACAGCAGCGGGTGGCCGCGCAGCCGCGTGCCCAGGGCCAGCAGCAGCAGGGCCAGGGTCTCGAACAGGCGCCCGACAAACCAGAAGTAGATGGCCCGGTTGGCGCTGGCCTCCACGAACAGGGCCGGCATGCCTTCGTAGAAGACCGTATGCCACAGGTCAGCGACGCAGACGGCGGCAAAGCAGGCCACCAGTGAGTTCGCGCTACGGATCCGGCGGCGGGCAAGCCCGTACCAGGCAATGGCCACGACCATCACCGAGATGGAGATCGCCACCATCTCCAGGATCAGGTGGATGGTCGCGTAGTCGGACCTGCCGATGTTCCATGACAGCCCACCTGCTACCGGTAGCAGGTTGAATCCGGCCCCCCCGGCGATGGCCAGCAGCAGGGTTCCCCCGACGTACAGTGCAGTGCGCTTGATCATCAATGGCTTGCTCGAGTGTGTTATCCGGCCCAGGCTTGCAGTCGCGGCCCGGACCAACCGATTGTCAGGATCAACCCCTGGCCAACGCATGAAACCTGCCACCTGCATTCACAGCCTGCCTGCCCAGCTGCCCGGACAGGCCTCTGGAAAGCCGCCAGCCAACGCCAGCCTGCGGCGTCTGGGTACCTTATCGGCCGATACCCGGAATCCTTTGGCCGGTGCCGCTGACGACGACCGGCCGGCACCGCCCGCCTGCAGGGCAACTCCCGGAGCAGACACCAAAGAGCGTAGTAGACAGCGGCCACCCCCAGCAGACAACCTGCAAGGCTTTTCCTTCCCGTTGACGCTCCGAGCAGCCCTGTCAGTCAGCGTTTTACGAGCCAGTGGGGGTACTTCCTGCTGCAGATCGGCCGACGTTGCCTCCCATACCCCCACCTGTACCCCGATTCCACCTGGATGACACTGGAGCCAACTGCACGCGCAGCAACAAAAAACCCGCTGGATCAGCGGGTTGATTGTGCCTGCAGGACGCTTGTGGACGCCAGCGGAGCGAGTGATGGTGCCGCTTATCCGAATCGAACGGATGACCTACTGTTTACAAGACAGTTGCTCTACCAACTGAGCTAAAGCGGCAAGCGCGTAAGTTTAACGCAGAACCGCACAATCCAGCGACTGCACCTGCGGCGCAGCACTGCGCTGGCGGGCCTGGGTGGCACTGATACCTGCTGCCAGCCGGGCATCCAGCCACCAGCGTGACTGTGCCGACGCCGAGGGCACGATCTGCGCGGCAAAACCGGCCGCCTGCAGCTGGTCCAGGCGGCGCTGGGCACCGTCGCGGTTGCGGAACTGGCCCAGTGCCACCGCATTGGCCAGCTCACCCTGGCCAATGATGAAGTAATCGCTGATTCCGGCCGCGACGATCCGCCTGACCGTGGCCTGGGCGGCCTCGCGGCTTTCTGCCGGCGGCAGCATCACCCGGTAACTGCCGCTGCTGCTGGAGGCCGACTCACGCGGCCGCGCCACCGCGAAAATCCCGGCGGCACGCTGTTGCGCAGCATCCAGCTGGGCACGATCGGCAAACGCCCCCAGGCTGACACATACCGGCGGCGGGGGCGCAGAGGCGACCGTGGCCTCACCCTGCGCACTGCCAGCCAGGGCCCCGGCGCCGGTGTCGCTACCGGCCGGTGCGGCGTTGTCCGCCGCAGAGGCTGCCACCGACAGGGCCAGGGCGTTGTCCTGCGCGGCGGCATCGGCAGCCAGCACCGGGACCTCGGAGCGCAGTTGCAACAGTGCCACCCCCTCCGGCGGGCTCATCACCGGCACCGGTGCATCGGTCACCGGCGGTTGGCTCCACCACCACAGGGCAACGCCGGCATTGAAGATGGCCAGCACAACAATCAGGGCACGAATCAACATGGCTAGATGCTACCTGCTGGGCCGGCTGTGGTGCAGCGCCCAGCGCGCCAGACCGTCCAGCACCAGGGTCGGAACGTGACGCGCATCAAGCAGGTACGGCAGCAGCGGCCCGGCCCCGCCCCCGTGGATGACCAGCTCCGGCATGCGCCCCAGGCGCACGCTGGCACGCTCACGGCTGCGCTGGATCAGGCCCAACGCCGCAGCGAGGCTGCCGCTGGCCAGGGCATCGAGGGTGTTGTCGGCAAAATCGACGATATGGCCACCTTCCACCGGCAAGTGCCGGGCTTTGGCATGAATGGCCTGACGCATCGAGGTCGGCGACGGTGCGATCAAACCGCCATGGTGCTGGCCATCGCCAGCCAGCAGATCCACCGTCAATGCCGTGCCGACCCCGACCAGCAGGCAATCACGCGGCGTATCGGCACAGGCCAGCAGCGCGAGGTAACGATCCACCCCCAGCTTGTCCGGTTGCGCATAGCCACTGCGCAGGCGGCCGCAGCCGGCTGTACTGACCGCCAGCTCGACCCGGTCAAAGCGCTGCAGCAGGCGCTCACGCAGCTGCTCGCGCAGGGCCATATCGGCCACGCTGGCCAGCCAGGCCACCTCACCACCGGGCAACTGCTCCGGGTCCGGCAGCGGCCGCTGCTGGTCCTGGTGGGCCCAGACCGCCACCGGCCCGGCTGCCGCCTGCTGCAGCGGGGCATACTTCAAGCGGGTATTTCCCAGGTCAAACAGCCACTGGCTCATTGTTTCCTCACACTGACATCGCCGGCATGCAGGCAACGCTGCCCATGTTGATCAAGCACACGCAACCCGCCATCGGCCGCCAAACCCAGCGCGGTGGCCGGCTGACGCTGCCCATCCTGGTGGATCCAGACCGGTTGTCCGGCCAGCACATCCAGCGCCGCATACCGCGTCAGGAAGGGCGCCAGGCCCTCGCGCTCGAACGCGACCAGGCCCGGAAGCAGCCCATTCAGCACCGCAGCAACCACGCCATCGCGCTGCGCCAGCCCGGGAAGGTGCTGATCGATACTGGTCCAGGGCTGGTCAATCGCGCCCGCAGCGGCGGCAGCATTGTGCACGTTCAGGCCGATGCCGATCACCGCCAGCGCCGGGTCCTGCGCACTACCGCGGGATTCGAGCAGGATGCCGCCCAGCTTGCGACCGCCAAGCAGCAGATCGTTGGGCCATTTCAGCCCCACCCCGGTCAACCCATGGCCACGCAAGGCCTCGGCCACCAGCACCCCCACGGCCAGACTCAGGCCCGCCATCGCCGCAATCCCGCCCTGGAAGCGACAGGCCAGCGACAGGTACACATGCTGCGCCAGCGGTGACACCCAGTGGCGTCCGCGCCGGCCACGACCGGCCGTTTGCCGCTCGGCCAGCAGTACGCTGACCCCGGCCTGCGGCAACGGCCGCCGGAGCAGCTCGCTGTTGGTCGAGTCCACCTCCCAGAGCACCTCCAGCCCGCCCAGCAACGGCAGGGTGGCAGGGGCAAGCAGCTGCTCGATACGGTCTCTCTGGTGCAGGTCAGGCGGTTGCCGCAACTGCCAGCAATCGCCCTGCTGCTGCAGGGCAACCCCGGCCTGCACCAGCGCCTGCAGCTGGCCTGCAAGCTGCCCGGGCGGCACCGCCAGCGCCCGGGCAAGCTGGCTCAAGGGCATCGGAGCGGCAGCCAGAAGCGCCAGCAACCGTTGATCGTCCACACCCATACCTCGGCCAGAAACGGCTGATTATGCGCCATCGTGCCATTGGCCACCCCAGCCTCCCCCACTTGACAGCACAAAGCACGCTAGAATCGACCGCACTGGTCCTCCCTCGACCACTGGATGTGACGATGCGCCGCTTTGCCCATTGCCTGATCCTCTTGTTGGCCCCCAGTTCGGTGGTGTGGGCAGATGATGCCTTCAACCTGTCCCAGCGCGGTGCCTGCGTGTATACCGACAGCGCAGCTGCCGGTGTTGGCGCGCGCGCCCGCAACCCGCGCAGCGAACCGGTCCCGGTGCCCTCCCCGCGCAGCAGCGCGGCAAGGCCTGGCAGTGAGGGCGGCGGCGGCGGCGGCGGCAGTGAAGATGACCTGATGCAGCGCATGCGGGCGCCACGATGGCACAGCTTCCTTCCGGGAATGTTCCGCTGATCCACCGCTTGTTGCGCTGGCTGCGGCCAGCCCCTGCCACGCTGGATGACGCCCTCTGGCAGCAGGTCTGCCAACGCAGTGTGCTGATTGCAGGGCTGCCCCCGGCGCGCGCCAGCCAGCTGCGCGGTTTGGCCGCCTGGTTCCTGAAGCGAAAGACGATCACCCCGTTGGCCGGGCTGGAACTGGGCCAGGGCGATCGCGCATTGCTGGCAGCGCTGTGCTGCCTGCCATTGGCCCGGCTGGACAAGGCCGGGCTGCAGGGCTGGTCCCAGTTGTTGGTCTACCCGGAAGCGTTCCGGGTCCAGCGCAGCCATCTGGATGCCAGCGGCGTGCTGCACCAGTGGGACGATGAAATCATCGGCGAAGCCTGGCAGGACGGCCCGTTGATCCTGTCCTGGGCCGATGTGCTTGCCGACCTGGAGCAACCCGATGCCGGCTTCTGTGTGGTCGTGCATGAAATGGCGCACAAGATCGACGCCCTCGACGGCGTCCTGGATGGCACCCCGCCACTGGACCGAACCTGGCAGCGGCAATGGGCGGCAGACTTTCAGGCCGCCTACGATGCTTTCTGCGCCCAGGTCGATGCGGGCATCGAGACCAGCATCGACCCGTATGCCGCCGAAGCACCGGAAGAGTTCTTTGCCGTGCTCAGCGAGTACCACTTCTCCGCGCCACAGCAGCTGGCGCAGGCCATGCCACTGGTGGCCGGGCATCTTGAACGCTACTACGGCCGCTCGCCGATGCAGCCGGTAACCATGACGGCGGAAGCAGCGATGCTTACAGGCCCGGCGGCAACCTGACTTCGAAACGGGCCCCGCCCAGCTCCTCGCTACGGCCGACCTGCAGCTCGCCACGGTAGTCCTTGATCAGGTCCTGCACGATCGACAGGCCAATGCCGTGACCCTGAACCCGCTCATCACCGCGCACGCCACGCTGCAGCACCTTGGCGATGTCATCGGGCGCAATCCCCGGGCCATCATCTTCAACCACCAGCAGCAGGCCGCTGCGGCGGTTGCCGTCCAGGTGTGGCTTTGCGGTCAGCAGCACCCGCGAACGGGCCCACTTGAAGGCATTTTCCAACAGGTTGCCGAGCAGCTCCTGCAGGTCACCGGCCTCGCCGTGGAAACAGGCCTTCTCGTCGATCTCGAATTCGCACAATACGCGCTTGGCGGCGTAGACCTTCTCCAGCCCGCTGACGATCTCTTCGGCCGTGGACTCCAGCGGGATCGCCGCCGAGAACAGCTTGTGGCCACCGGAGGCCGCACGCGCCAGCTGGTAGGAGACCAGGTTACCCATCCGCTTGAGCTGGGTATCCAGCTCCTGGCGCAGGGTCGCCTCGCTTTCACCGCTGTCCAGTTCGGTACGCAGTACCGCCAGCGGGGTCTTCAGGCTGTGCGCCAGGTCGGCCAGGGTGTTGCGCTGGCGCTCCAGATGGGAGCGCTCGCTGTCGATCAGCGCATTGATGCTGTCGGTCAGCGGTTCCAGCTCGCGCGGGTGGTGCTCGCTCATCCGCTCCGACTCACCGCGCTGGACATGGGTCAATTCGTTGATCACATGCCGCAGCGGGCGCAGGCTCCAGCGCAATACCAGGGTCTGCAGCAGCAGCAGGATGATGCCGGCACCGCCGAGGTAGAACCACAGCGCGCCACGGAACAGCCGCAGCTGGGCGCCGAGCGCACGCGAGTCTTCCATCACATAGATGGTGTAGGGAAATTCGCTGGCCGGATCACCATCGCCGCCCCAGACCAGGCCCAGGCCATAACGGTAGACCTGGCCTTCGCTGCCATCGATCTGGGTCATGTCCAGCGGGCCTTCGAATACTTCCTGGCGCGGTGCCAGCAGCCGCCCTTGGTTGTCCGGCAGCAGCGGCCCCTCGGCCGACATCGAATTGCCCTGCCCTTCGGGCATCACCACTTCCAGGTACAGGCCACTGCCGGGCACGTCAAAACGCGGATCCGGTGGCTGCTCACGGATATACAGCGAGCGGTCACGGGTGAAGTCGATCCCGGCCGCATAGGACGTGGCGTAGTTTTTCAGCCGCTCACGCAGGTTGTTGCGCGCGGTGTCGGCGAAGGCCGCATTCAACGCATAGCCGGCCAGGGCCAGAAAGGCCACCAGGCCGGCCGCTGCGGCCAGCATCTGCCGCGCCTGCAGGGAGCGCAGCCGCCAGCGGTCAAACAATCCAACCTTGCCCGCCACGCGGCTGCCTCCTCAGGCAATCAACCCTCGTTGCGCGGAATCGCGAAACGGTACCCACGACCGCGGACGGTCTCGATCGGCTTGAGTTCACCGTCGGCATCGAGCTTCTTGCGCAGCCGGCCGATGAACACTTCCAGCACGTTGGAGTCGCGGTCGAAATCCTGCTGGTAGATGTGCTCGGTCAGGTCGGCCTTGGAGACCAGCTCACCGGCATGCATCATCAGGTATTCCAGCACCTTGTACTCGTAGCTGGTCAGGTCGACATTGCTGCCATTGACGCTGACCGTCTGTGCGGCCAGATCCAGTGCCACCGGGCCACATTCCAGGGTCGGCTTGGACCAGCCCGCAGCACGCCGCAGCAGTGCATTGACACGTGCGAGCAGCTCTTCGACGTGGAACGGCTTGACCAGGTAATCGTCGGCACCCTGCTTCAGGCCCTCGACCTTGTCCTGCCAGCTGGAACGCGCGGTCAGGATCAGGATCGGGAACTTCTTGCCCTCGTCACGCAGGGCCTTGATCAGCTCCATGCCCGACATCTTGGGCAGGCCGAGGTCAATGATGCCGACGTCAAAGGGCACTTCGCGGCCCATGTACAGGCCTTCTTCGCCATCCTGCGCGGCATCGACCGCAAAGCCTTCACGCTTCAGGCGTGCGGCCAGGGTTTCCCGCAGCGGGGCCTCGTCTTCGACCAGAAGGATACGCATGAACTCTCCCTAGAACTGTGGGCCGGAAGGTGATTCCGGCAGATGGTGGCCTGTCGTTCCCGCACCACTGTGCGCAATCATCAGTGATTGCCGTGTCGCGGAACCGAAGCGGGATCTACACGTGGATTATTCACCGGCGCATCCATGTAACGCACGCGCCCGCGGTCATCCATGTATTTGACGCGATTGATATCACGACCATCGTATGGAACCCGTTCCGCACCCAAGATACGTCCACCGGTAGTGCGTTGCACATGACGGACGGCATCGGACAGGGAGCGATCATGGCTGCCGCGGGTACCGCGGTCTTCCGCAGGCCGCGGCATCTCCTGGGCCCAGGCCACGCTGGAGAAGGACAGAGCCGCCCCCAAGGCGATGATGGTCAACGGTCGATGAGTGAAGCCCAAGCACATGGTCGAAATCCTAGCGAACTACGGAAAATCGTTCAAAACCGCCGAGAAAACCGTTGTATCCGCAGGTCGTTCCGGGAGAGATCCTGTTCGATTCTTGGCGTGATGCAGTGAATCCGATCTGAACTTTTCGGCCCCTGCCCAGCAGCCGGTTCAGTTCAATGAACACTGTAGCAGGAGAAACTGAATACGGTTGCAAGAAACCTGAACAACGAGAGGTCAGCCCGGATCACGCCCCTCGCCGGTCACCGCAATCGCCGCCTGCACCAGCTCCCAGCCGGCCCCCGGCCGGTGGGCCCCTTCACTGAGCACCTGGCGGAAGGCGCGCCCACCGGGCTGGCCGGCATACAGGCCGAGCAGATGGCGGCTGATGTGTTTCAGCGCCAGCCCACGGTCGAGCCACTGCTCCACATAGGGCTGCATCTGCAGCAGCAATTCGGTCCGGCTGCGCGCCGGGGCGCCGGTCTGCGCACACTCCAGCAGGTGCAGCACATAGGGATCGTGGTAGGCCGCGCGGCCCAGCATCACCCCGTCCAGGTGTTGACGGTGCGCCTGTGCGGCCTCGACCGTGGCGATGCCACCGTTGAGCACCACCGGCAGCCGCGGACGTTCGGCCTTCAGGCGGTAGGCCCAGTCGTACTTCAGCGGCGGGATTTCACGGTTTTCCTTCGGCGACAGTCCCTTCAGCCAGGCATTGCGCGCGTGTACCACGACCATCGCGCTGCCGGCGGCCACCTGCATGTCGACGAAGGCGGCGAATTGTTCGTAATCATCGTCCTCGTCCACCCCGAGGCGGCATTTGACCGTCACCGGGACCGCCACTGCCGCAGCCATCGCCACCACACACTCGGCCACCAGCGCCGGCTCGCGCATCAGGCAGGCGCCAAAGCGTCCGGCCTGCACGCGGTCGGAGGGACAGCCGCAGTTGAGGTTGATCTCGTCATAGCCCCAGTCGGCGGCGATGCGTGCGGCCTGGGCCAGCAACGCCGGATCACTGCCCCCCAGCTGCAGCGCCAGCGGCTGCTCGACCGGGTCAAAACCGAGCAGCCGCTCGCGATCGCCGTGGATCACCGCGTTGGCATGCACCATCTCGGTATACAGGCGCGCGCCCGGCGCCAGCAGACGGTGAAAGAACCGGCAGTGGCGATCGGTCCAGTCCATCATCGGCGCCACGGACAGGCGCAGCGAATCGGTGTAAGCGGTGCTAGGGATATCCAAGGTCGTTTCCTGCAGCGATCATGCACCGTGGTATCAGCAAAGCCGCGGTGTGGGGACAAAATTCAAGCCGCACAGGATAAACGATGCGCTTTTAACCCCGGCCCGCCAGCGGCGTGCATCGCCCGGCTTGAGAGCCGGCAAGGACTGGAACACAATCGGTTTTTTGTGATTAACCTCACGGCCAGCCCCACCCCGTGACTGGCAGCAGCCGCGCGCGGACCTGCGCCCCTCTTTTGATAGGCAACAACTGCATGCACAGCGACAGCCACACCGACCCACTGGCCTCAATGCCGCTGTTTGCTGATCTGCCGCCTTCCGAACGGGCCTTGCTGCTTGAAAAAATGCAGCTACTGAGCGTGCGCAAGGGCGAATTCCTGGTACGCCAGGGCGATGAGGCTGACTGCCTGTACTACGTGCTGCGCGGCCGCCTGGATGTGCTGCGTGATGGTCACCTGCTGGTGGCCGAGATCGGCAGTGGCGAGCCGGTCGGCGAGATTGCCTTCTTCGCCGATACCCGGCGCACCGCCGATGTGGTGGCCAGCCGCGACAGCCAATTGCTGCGACTGGGGCGTGAACAGTTCAGGCAGGTCAGTGCGCTGCAGCCGGCGCTGGTGGAAGCGATACTGCGTACTTTCGGCCGTCGCCTGGCCAACGCCACCGCAGGCGCACCGCCGTTGCCGCCACGGGTTCCGAACACGATTGGTCTGTGCCAGGCCGGCGAGGTGGCCATTCCGGAAGGATTGATCCACGCCCTGGCCCAGGCCCTGACGCAGGAGGACGGCGCCTGCCGGATCATCAGCGGCGCGGACCTGCCCAGCGGGCTCGACCCGGCCGACACCCCGGTATTTTCTGACTGGATTGCCCAGCAGGAGCGCCAGAGCGGCCGGCTGCTGGTGGTCACCGGTCAGGGCCACCTGGAATGGGATCACGCCGCGCTGCGCCATTGCGACCAGCTGTTGCTGTGCGGCTGCTTGCAGCAGGCCAGCGAGCCTGCGCAACCGGTGCCCCTGGCCGGGCTGGAGGCAGAGATGATCGGCCGCTTCCGGCCGCGCCACATCGGCCTGCTGCTCTGGCGTGAGAACGAGCAGCAGCCGGTTGCCGGGACCGCCCGCTGGCTGGCATTGCGCCCGGCCCACCTGCACCACCACGTGGTGCTGGGCAACCGGAAACATTTCGCACGGGTGGCACGCCTGCTCAGCGGACGCGCACTGGGAGCGGTGTTCGGCGGTGGTGGCGCACTCGGAGCCGGCCATATCGGTGCGCTGCGCGCCCTGTTCGATGCCGGGCTGGAGCTGGACATCGTCGGCGGGACCTCGATCGGCTCGACCGTGGCGATGGCCTGCGCCGCCGGTGAGGACCCGCGCGCGATGATGGAGGCCTACAACTACTTCTTCCTGCAGCGCAAGGCGTTCGGCCGCTATACCCCGCCGGTCTACGGCTTGGTTGACCACCGCCACGTGGACAACAGCCTGAGGGAACGCTACGGCACGCTGCAGCTGGAGGACCTGTCACTGAACTGCTATGTGGTGGCCGCCAACCTGAGCACCAACCAGCGCGAAATCCTGCGCCAGGGGCCGTGCTGGGAAGCGATGCGGATGTCGGCGTCCATCCCCGTGGCACTGCCGCCATGGATCAACCCGCGTGGCGAGGTGCTGGTCGATGGCGGGCTGATCGACAACGTCCCGACCTCGGTCATGCACGGCATCAAACCCGGCCCGAACCTGGTGTTCATGCTTTCACCCGGCGAGCGCTGGGAGGTCAAGGCAGCGTATGCCCAACTGCCGTCACGGCTGCGCCAGCTCTGGCAACTGATCACCGGTGGCAAGGGCCATGCCGACTTCCCGCGGATTGGCCAGACCGTCGCCCGCTCGATGCAGATCTCCTCCAACAGCACCCTGGTTGCCAGCCGCCACAGTGGTGATCTGCTGATCGAACCGCCCACCGTGCCCGGCATGGCCCTGACGGCCTGGAAAATGGGCACGGCCCAGGAGCAGGCCGGCTATGAATACACCTGCCGCTGGCTGGAACAGCAGGGCGGCCTGGACGGCCTGCAGGCCTGGCGCCGCGGCCAGCGCTGAGCCGCTGGCCAGCAACACCCGGCGGCGGACTCACCAGCCGCCGGTCAGCCCGCTGCCCAGCAGCACGACCCACACCAGCTTGCAGGCCACATGCAGGGCCTGGTCGGTGTTGAAGCCGATCCGTCGCGCGCACTTGGCGTCATCGATGGCGAAGTGCAGCAGTGCTTCCAGCAGCCCGAGCAGCACACTGCCGGTGATCAAGCCAACCATGCCGCCGTGGATGGCCGCATGCGCGCCCATGGCCTGGTACCAGGGCACACCGGGCAGTGATTGAAAACGGTTCTTCGCCCGCGCCAGGAACTCGCCCTGCAACGGATAATCCGCCAGCGCGTGCGCGGCCACCAGCAATGCAAACATGCCCACCAGTGCGTAAAAGTCCATCTCGGTCCCAGCGATAATGAGAAATGCAGGCGGCCTTACTTGCTGCTGGCCACATGGACACCCTGCCACTGACCCGGCGGCAGTTGCTGCAGTTCTAGCAGACGCTGGCTCAACACGGTATAAAAACCGCCCACCCCGGGCCAGGGTTTGGCCATCAGTGATTCCAGCGCCTTGCTGGCCTGCACGAACCTGCCCTGCTGGTACAGCCCGATCATCTGCTGGTGTTGTTGGCAGTAGGCAATGAACGCTGCCGAGGTGGCCATCTGCGCATCACCGAGCAGGGCATGCAGGCCGACCGCTTCGCTGCGCCCGACCACCTGCACCCGGTCCAGTTCAAGCAGCGCCAGGTCCTGTACCTGCGCGCGCACCGCATCGGTCACCAGCACCGTCACCGCGTACTGCTTGGTCAGCCCTTCCACCCGCGCGGCCAGGTTGACCGTATCGCCGATGGCCGAATAGGAAAAGCGCTGCAGCGAGCCCAGGTTGCCGACACAGGCCAGCCCGCTGTGGATGCCGATGCCGATCTGCAGGCTGCTGCCACGCTGCGCATTGAGCGCCGCGACCGCCTCGACCATGCCCAATGCGGCCAGGCAAGCCTTGCGCGGATGCTGGTCGATATCCAGCGGTGCGTTCCAGAAGGCCATGATCGCATCGCCGATGTACTTGTCGATGGTGGCCTCGTGGGCCAGCAGGACCTCGGTCATCGGGGTCAGGAAACGGTTGAGCAGGGCGGTCAGCGCATCCGGTGCCAGTGACTCGGACAGGCCGGTAAAGCCGCGGATGTCGGAAAACAGCACACTGATGTCGCGGCTTTCACCGCCCAGGCGCAGGGCGTCCGGATCCTCGGCCAGGCGCTGCACCAGCGTCGGTGACAGGTAACGCCCGAAGGCCTCGCGCACCTGGCGTTTTTCGCGGTTACCGGCAAACAGCAGCAGTGGCATCATGCCGGTGAACAGCAGCAGCAGGCTGAGCACCGCCGGCAGCGGATCCAGCAGCCACTGGCGCTGGCTGTAACCCCACCAGCTGGCCCCCACCACCGCGGCCAGCAGCACCAGCAGGGCCAGGCTGGCCGGCAAGGCACGCCCTGGCAGCATGGCCAGCAGCAACAGCAGGCCGAGCACGAAGGCCACGACCACTTCGGCACCGCGCGCCCAGTCCGGACGCAGCAGGTACTGGCCATTGAAGGCCTGGTCCACCAGCTCGGCATGCACCTGTACCCCAGGCACCGCCGCGGCCAGCGGTGTGGCCACGATGTCGCGCAGGCCAATGGCCGAGGTACCTACCAGCACAACTCTGCCTTCGAGCTGGCCCAGCAGGGGCGAGGGTGTGGACTCAAGCAACTGCCAGGCCGGAATCACCGGCATGTGCGGCATGCCCGAGTAATGGATGCGCATGCTGCCATCGGCCTGGCTGGGGATGTCCAGCATGCCTACCCGCAACTGCAGTAATCCCGGCGCGCCGCCGGCATGTTCGCCACTGGCATCACTGCTGCGCAGCTGCAGCCCGGGCACGCCCTGGGCGACCCGCAACGCCTCCACTGCCAGGCCGGGGTACAGCGCGTTGCCGGCGTTGGCCACCAGCGGCATCTGGCGGATGACGTTGTCCGCTGCCGGTGGGAAGGAAAAGCTGCCGATGCCACTGGCCGCCTCGCTCAGTACCGGCAGGTTGCCCAGCCCGCCACGGTAGTCCGGCAGATACTGGCGCGGATCCGAGCCGGCATGGGCAATGCCGGCGACCGGCGCGGCCAGCGCATGCCCGGTCTGGTTGCTCAGCGCCACCCCCATCACGACCGGGTTGCGGGCGATGGCGGCGGCAAAGGCCAGGTCATTGTCCAGCTGCTGGGCCGGGATGTCCGGGGCAATCACGATGCCGCGCTGGCGCAGACGCGGTGCCTGGGCCAGCACCGAGGTGCGGTCAGGCTCATTGAAGGCCATGTCAAAGGCAATCACCGCCGCCCCGTGCCGGCCGATCGCATCGACCATCTGCCCGAGGCGGTCACGCGGCCAGGGCCACTGCCCCAACCGGGCCAGCGAGGCCTCATCGATGTCCACCACCGCCACCCCGGGCTCCAGCGTGGCGGCACGCGGCTGGGCGCGCTGCCAGGCATCGTGGAGCTGGGTCGACAGCCGCTGCATGCCCTCACGGAACACCACATCGGCGGCCAACGCCAGCAGCAACAGCAGCAGCCCAACGAGCAGGAACTGCCGCCAGCCCTTGAGCCGGCCCTTGAATGGGCGTCTACGGGACATTGGCATCAGGGCCGGGTGCCACCGAACACGCCGCTGGCCGACCACGCGCCATCCTCGGCACTGAAGGTGCCGATCATCGCGGCGGCCGGGTCCACACCATCGGTGGCAAAGGCGGCGTTGTACTGGCCGGTGAGCCCTGCGCTGTCACTGAGCTGGCCGGTAAAGCCCCAATCAAACATGCCGCCGCTGTTGATATCCAGGTTGCTGTCGCCAAAGCTGCGCCCGGCAAAACCATCAATCTGCAGGCTGCCCAGGCCGGTGCCGAAATCCACGCTCGCGGTGAAACTGCCGGTGACGCCGCTGAGAACGGCCTCGCCGTCATTCACGGTGCCGATCGCCTGGCCGCTGTAGCTGGCTACCCCCGACAACGGCAGGTCTGCCGCCGCACTGAGCTGGCCAACCACCCAGTAGCCGGCATCGGGTCCGTAGGTGGTGCCGTTGGCATCGATGCTGGCATTCCAGCTGCCCCAGCTCAAGTAATCGCAATCACACAATACGCTGGGGTCGGCAGCGCCTTGCAGACTGTTCGGGTTGGCCGGGTCGTTGCTGATATTGCTGCCACCCAGGTCGTCATCGGCGGTGTAGTAGCTGTCCGCCGCGGCCAGCTCCCAGCTGGCCCCCTCCCATTGCATCGGGCTGATCCGTGCACCGAGCGTGCCGGCAGCGGCATCGAACACCAGCTCGGCCGTGCCCGACATACCGGCACTGCCATCACTGCGGGTCACGCTGGCAAAGCCGCTGTAGCTGCCCGTCAATGTCGGTGCGGGTGCGGGGGCGGGTGCCGGTGCCGGTGCTGGTGCTGGTGCTGGTGCTGGTGCTGGTGCTGGTGCTGGTGCTGGTGCAGGTGCCGGGGCAGGTGCCGGGGCAGGTGCAGGTGCAGGTGC
>NZ_LDJH01000013.1 GCF_001431525.1 Stenotrophomonas koreensis | reverse complement strand
CACCCAAGGTCGGCGGCGTGGATACGGCAGGCTGCCCCCCCTCAGTCGGTGCGCGCTCAAGCAAGCTCGGCCCGTAGCAGGCGAACCAGCTGCCGATGAAATTGGAAATCACCGGTGGCGAGCCTCGTTGCCCAAGCTCTGCCCGCACATTGATATGGGTCGGCGCCTCCCCTCGGGAGATGATGCTCTCGATGGCGGCAAACGCATCGCTGCGGTCAATTCGGGTCACGCGGGGCATAGGGGTTTCATCTGTGCTGAGTAAATAAATAGTAACACGATAATTACGTATTACGTAATAAATTTAGGAGATTAAAGCTTTGGGTCAACCAGGACTGCACCCTGCAACAGCCCGTGGCGAGACATCCGCCGGCTGCCCCATCCAACCATAACCGCCCCGGGAGCAAGCTTTCACCCAGATCCGGCAAGGCTTCAAGCCCCTCGGAAATTTTTGTGAAAAAAAGCTTGTGCTGCCCTGCGTGTCTGGCTATTATTTCGTTCTCGGCAACACCGGGGCCATAGCTCAGCTGGGAGAGCGCCTGCATGGCATGCAGGAGGTCAGCGGTTCGATCCCGCTTGGCTCCACCACTTCAAACACTAGGCCGTTTGAAGACAACAAAATTTGATGATCAATGCGTCCCCATCGTCTAGAGGCCTAGGACATCACCCTTTCACGGTGGCGACCGGGGTTCGAATCCCCGTGGGGACGCCAATCATCACCCTTCCCTCCCAGGGAAGGCCAGTCGCAAGACTGGAAGGTTACATCGGGGCCATAGCTCAGCTGGGAGAGCGCCTGCATGGCATGCAGGAGGTCAGCGGTTCGATCCCGCTTGGCTCCACCATTTATCAGACACTAGGCCTGTCTGGTCAGATGCAAGTTCTTAAGACGTCCCCATCGTCTAGAGGCCTAGGACACTACCCTTTCACGGTAGCGACCGGGGTTCGAATCCCCGTGGGGACGCCATCACAACCCTTGGCACGCCAAGGTCTTGCAGGTTGAAGAGTAGCTTCTACCTCTTTTCAGTTGCAGATGCCTGGATATACTGGGCAGACACTTCAGCCGAAGTGGCGGAATCGGTAGACGCAGCGGATTCAAAATCCGCCGCCCTTAAAAGCGTGTGGGTTCGAGTCCCACCTTCGGCACCAAACAGTCAACCCCTGATGATCAATAATCAGGGGTTTTCTGTTTTTGTACCTGCCGCCCAAGGCGGGGAAACAGAGACTGGGACGCCATCGTACAAGCCACGGCCATCACTACCCGAACGGGTGCGGCACTGACTGCCTGCACCAACGGCTGATGATCAAGTCTCACGGCGTCCCTGCGAAACAGGAACGAAATAACACCCTTGCCAAGGCACTGATGCTCAGCGGTAGTGGTGCTGCAACTGCCTGGCCAGCACTTCCTCGTGCAGCCCCTCAAGTGCCATGACCCTGACACGGCCAACGCCGTGCAACTGCATGGTCTTTTCCACATAGATCTCGATACCGTTATCGCCTTCAGCCTGCAGCTTGCGCAGGCCATACGGCATCATGCCCCGCGTACCGTCCTTGCTGCCCCCGACGTAAAGCACATGCGTCATGGGTTGGATCTCCTGTCGTGCGTTCTTGCGCCGACAATGATCTGCCAGGAAGCCTTAAATTTTCGTGTCAAAAACCTAATTCAGATGTGATGCGTGGTTGAAATGTGCGCTTATTCACGCAACCACGGCCACCATCCTCGACCGGTCAGTGCATAGCGATCGGCGGCCTGTTCAAAGCGGTTGCCGGCACTGACCCCGCCGCAGAGCAGATACAGCGGCAGGAACAGCACGCCAAGCACCATGTACTGCAGTACATGGGCTCGTTCGTGGTCGCCCAGACGCATCGATGGCTGCTGGCACCAGCCCGCACGATGGGCATAGCTCAGGCAAGGCCTATCCAGATCCTGGCCGGTGGCCAGGATGACATTGCCAAAGGTGATCGCCCCACCCGGGCCCCACGGGTAATGCAGGAACACCAGGGCCCCATCACGCGCACTGATGCTCGGCCGGGCGCCCCACGGCAGGGCCAGCAGACCGCCGGCCAGGCCAATCAGGCTGTTGGGCAAAGTCCAGACCCCGCCGAGCATCCAGGCCAGCATGATCAACGCCCTGCCGCCGTGGCGGCCTGGCCTATTGGCGTGCACGCAACCAGCCATCGATGCAGGCAGGCACTTCACGCTGCGCGCGCGAGGACACGTAAATGCCGATATGGCCACCGGCGAAGCAGTCCTCGGTGTAGTCCTGACTGCCGATCAGGCCGCGCAGGGCCTGAGAGGATGCGGGTGGAACCAGATGGTCCTGGGTCGCGTAAAGATTCAGCACCGGCATGGTCACCTGCGACAGGTCCACCACTCTTGCGTCCAGCTGGATAGTGCCGTGGACAAGGCCATTGTCCTGGTAGAACTGCTTGATGAATTGCGCAAACGCCGTGCCGGCCATGTCCGGGGAATCGAATATCCACTTTTCCATCCGCAGGAAATCTGCCAATGCCTGCCGGTCGTGCAGGATGTCGAGCATGGCCACATACTTGTGCAGGTTGAGCTGGAACGGCTTGAGCATCAGGTAACTGGCATTCATCAGGTCCGCCGGGATATTGCCCAGCGTCTGCACCAGGGCATCCACGTCCAGGGCGCGCGCCCAGTTGCCGAGCATGTTGTCGGCGGTATGGAAATCGACCGGGGTAACCATCGTGATCAGGTTGCGCACCCGCGCCGGCTCCAGTGCGGCATAGCACAGGCTGAGCACGCCGCCCTGGCAGACACCGAGCAGATCGATGCCCTGCTGTGCGCTGGCCTGGCACAAATGCCTGACCGCCCCGTCGATGTAGCGCAGCACATAGTCTTCAAGACGCAGGTAACGATCCCCGCGATCCGGATACCCCCAGTCCAGGACGTACACGTCATGCCCCAGGGCCAGCAGACGCTGCACCAGCGAGCGGCCCTGCTGCAGGTCGATCATGTAAGGGCGGTTGACCAGCGCGTACACCACCAGCAGCGGCTGGCGGGGTGGTCGTTGATCGTCCTCATCGGCCAGGAAGCGATACAGGCAGACCTTGCCGTCCTGCCATACCAGCTGCCGTGCACTGGCGCCGACCACCACCTCTTCCAACTGCGGCAGCAACTGCAGGCCATCAATCAATTGCTGCTGGATGCGCGCGCCCTCAGCGGCCAGCGCAGCCAGGTCAAACCCCAAAGGACTGCGCGCCATGACTCAGCCCTTGCTCCGGTCCGCGCGCGGCGCGCGGGCGGTTTTCGCCGCCCCCGGCCTGGAAGCGGGTTTTGCCCCGGCGCCCCCGGCCGGCTTGCCGTCGGCGGCCTGCGGCTTTTGCCTGGCAGGCTTGGCAGGGCTTGCGGCAGCCTGCATCGCCAGCAGCTGCCGCACCTGTCGCTCCAGGGTGTCGATACGCAGGTAGGCCTGATCCAATTCCCGCCGGCTGGCAATCCCGAGGCTGGCAAACAGCCGGTCCGCCTCGCCCTGCTGGGTCTGCAGCAGCTGCATCTGCGCCTGGCTGAACTGGGCCGCCGCGCGAGCGAAATCTTCACTCATCGCCACCTGCTGCCAGGCATGTTCGGCCGCCTCCACCCACAGATCCAGCAGCGCCCGGGCATTGGCCAACGGTGCTTGTTCATGGCCGCGCAGCAGCTGCTCGAACTGTGCCAGGGCCAGCTCGCGGACCTGCCCGAGCAGGGATTGCCAGTGCGAAAATTCCGCCTGCGCCTGGCGCTGTTGCCGGCCCAGCTGCTGCCAGCGCTGCATGTGCTCACGCAGGGGGCCGAAGGCAGGATGGTCCAGCCAGGAGTCGGCACCCGGATTGCTGGTCCAGGCATTGCCGGCAAACAGGTCGGTCAGTGGCAGGGCGTCGGGCCACAGCCCTTGCTGCAGGATCTGCCGCCAGGCATTGGCGATGCCGGCACTGTCCAGCTCCTGCTCCAGGGCCTGGCGGGCCAGCTGGTGGATCGCCTGCAGCCAGGGGCCGCCGGCCGCCGCGCCCAGACCCTCCATTCCCGGAGCACTGAACACCCCCGGGCCCTGCGCCCCCTGCCCCGGTGCAATGGCCTGCTGCAGCGCACGTGCCCACGCACTGAAGTACTCATTGAGCTGACGGCCATACGGATCTGAAGCGTGGTCGGTGTCGTCGTTCATTGCGGCAGCGATCAGAAGCAAAAAACGATCATAACAGTGCGCGACGGATCGGCTTAAGGCTTGGGAATACGCAGGGTTTTACTGATCATCAAACTGCCGGACACGGCAAACATCAGCACCAGAGGGTGCAGCTGCCACGGGCCCAGCTGCCAGACCCCGCCCCACAGCTGCGGGCCCAGCGCTCCTTGCCAGGCGGCAACGGCCAGCACCACCACCAGCAGCAGGCTGGTGGGGATCGGGGTGCCTTCAAAATACGGCACCTTGTCGTCTTCGCCGGCCAATGTCTCGGCAGTGACGTTGTAACGGGCCAGGCGGCTGACCCCACAGCAGACAAAAAAGCTCAGCACCAGCCAGTCCCATCCCCCCTGCATGCCGCAGGCATAGGCCAGGGCGGCCGGAGCCACGCCGAAGGAAATCACATCGGCCAGTGAATCCAGCTCGCGGCCCAGGGTCGAATGGGTTTTGCGCCAGCGGGCGATCCGCCCATCCAGTGCGTCCAGGATGAAAGCCAGCGGAATCAAGGCCATGCCCAGCAGCAGGTAGGAAATCTGGCCGTCCTGCAGGAAGCGCAGGGAGGCAAACACCGCGCCGGTACCGCAAAAGGCATTGCCAAGGGTGAACCAATCGGCCAGATGGAATTCACGCAACATCGAAAAGTGACGTTTCATGGAAGCTCACAACGCAGGAATGGACACAGGGTAGCGCTTGTCCGGCCGGCGCAGCCAACCGGTTGTGCACGCCCGGAGGCAGGCGGCATGCCCGTACGCGGCCGGCGCAGGCGTGTCTGCCGGGCCCGCCGCGGCTGCGCCCAGCGCCCAGCGATCACAGCCGGCTGTAGTTCCAGGACAGCATCTGGCCATCGCGGTAAGGCATCACGCCGTGGAACGGCCGGGGATCGGCATCAAACACCAGCGGCAGGAAATGACGGTCACCCTCCCACATCGGCAATGCATGCAGTTGCTCCCTGTCCACCCACTCCAGGCTGCCTTCCGGATTGCTCGACAGCGCGGTACCGGTGAAACCATCGATCAGGAAGATGAAGCCCAGCCAGTCCTCGCCGTTCTTGCCAAAGCCCGGCCAGCTCAGGGTACCGCGCAGTTGCATCGAGGTGACCACCAGCCCGGCCTCCTCGGCAATCTCACGGCGCATCCCTGCAGCGATGTCCTCATCGCGTTCCAGCTTGCCGCCCAGGCCGTTGTACTTGCCCAGGTGCTGGTCACCCGGACGCGCATTGCGGTGGATCATCAGCACCTGCCGGCGATCAGCGGACAGGATGTAACCCAGCGTGGCCACAATCGGGGTGTAAGGCATGTTCGGGGCACCGTTGTGCAACAAAACCGTGATTATGACTGCCCGCCGCGGGCAAGGTCAGCCGGGCAGCCGGATTTGGCGCCGCAACGTGGCCACGCCATGGCCTTGCCGGGACAGGTAGCCCAGCCATTTGCCGAGGAAGGTGTTCATCCGCAGCCGGTGGCCAATGATCTGGCGCGCAGGGGCATCCAGGCCGATGACATCCTGCCAGCGGCGCCCGACATAGCAGTGGGTGGCTTCGGCCAGCCCGGCATCGCGGTACAGCCGCACATGCGCCGAAGGGTCCGGCTGGCCGGTGAGCGGATCGCACAACAGGTAGCTCAGGCGCAGCTCCTGGGTGTAGCGGTGGTTGGCCAGCACTTCCAAACGCAGATCCAGGCCGTCACCGACACAGGACAGGTACGTGCCATCAGCCAGCTCGGCCGGTGCAAACAGGCGCTGCAGCAGCGCCAGGTTTTCTTCCTGCAGCCCGATCAACCAGCCCAGCCGGCTCATCGACGGGACCAGGCCATGCGCACGCGGCGGCAGCGAGATGGTGCTCTGGGCTGTCAAACTCACAACATCCCGCGATTCAGGTCCAGCGTGGTCATCACCTTGCTGGAAATTTCCTCGATCGAGGTATGGGTGGTGCTCAGGGTCGGAATCCGCTCCATCCGCAGCATGGTTTCGGCCGCCATGACTTCACGCCGGCAGGTCTCCAGTGACGCGTAGCGTGAATTGGGCCGGCGTTCCTGGCGTACCTGGGCCAGTTTTTCCGGGTCGATGGTCAGGCCAAACAGCTTGTTGCGGTACGGACGCAGCCGCGGCGGCAGGCGGTCGTGCTCCAGATCCTCGTCGGTCAGCGGGTAGTTGGCCGCGCGGATACCGTAGTGCAGCGCCAGGTAGATGCAGGTTGGCGTCTTGCCGGCCCGTGAGACGGCCACCAGGATCACATCGGCATCGTCGTAGTTGATGGCCACCCCGTCATCGTGGGTCAGGGCAAAGTTCATCGCATTGATGCGGCGGTGATAGCGCTCGAAATCGACAATGCCGTGGGCCTGGCCAACCCGGGCCATGTGCTTGGCGTCCAGTTCCGCCTCCAGGGTGGCAAGGAAGGGCGCCATCACATCAATGACCAGCGCCCCGCTCTGGCGCAGCCGCGCGGTGCGGGAAACATCCACGCAGGAGCTGATCACGATCGGGCGCACCTGGTAGCGCTCGGCTGCCAGCACGATGCGTTCACAGGCCGCCTCGGTCTTGGCCGGATCATCGACGAAGGAAAGCCGGTCGGTGATGAAGTTGAAGCCGGAGAACTGGGTCAGCAGGCTGTGGCCAACGGTCTCAGCGGTGATGCCGGTGCCGTCGGAGACATAGAAAACCGGGCGGGTCGGCAGCGCATCCACACTCATGGCAAGTCACCGATGAAACAAAACGGAAAGAACGCACAGTAACTTGTTTCAGTTCGGTGTGCACTGCATCATATGCGCACTTTTCCTACGGACGTGGCCGGCAGCCCACACCGGGCGATGGCACAACGGAGCATCGCGTTGAACGAGAACATCCTGTGGTTGCATGAGCTGCGTCTGGCCGATCTGGCCCGCGTGGGTGGCAAGAATTCGTCGCTGGGCGAAATGATTGGCCACCTGGCCGGTCTGGGCGTCTCGGTTCCGGGAGGCTATGCCACCACCTCCGATGCCTTCAAGGCCTTTATCGCCCACAACAACCTGTCCCAGCGCATCTTCGACAAGCTGGCTACTCTGGACGTGGAAGATGTCAATGCGTTGACTGCCGCCGGCAAGGAAATCCGCAGCTGGGTGATCGATGCCCCGCTGCAGCCGGAGCTGGATGCCGACATCCGCACTGCCTATGCCCAGCTGTGTGCCGAGAACGGCGGCGGCGAAGTGGCGGTGGCCGTACGCTCCTCGGCCACCGCCGAGGACCTGCCCGACGCCTCGTTTGCCGGCCAGCAGGAAACCTTCCTGAATGTGACCGGTGCCGATGACGTCGTGCACAAGGTCAAGGAAGTGTTCGCCTCGCTGTACAACGACCGTGCCATCGCCTATCGCGTGCACCACGGTTTCAAGCACGAGGACGTGTTCCTGTCGGCCGGCGTGCAGCTGATGGTGCGCTCGGGCGTGGGTTCGTCCGGCGTGCTGTTCACCCTGGACACCGAGTCCGGCTTCCGCGACGTGGTCTTTGTCACCTCCTCCTTCGGCCTGGGTGAAATGGTCGTGCAGGGCGCGGTCAACCCGGACGAGTTCTACGTCTACAAGCCGACCCTGGCCGCCGGCAAGCCGGCGATCCTGCGCCGTTCGCTGGGCTCCAAGGCCATCCGCATGGTCTATTCGGACGTCCCGGGCGAGCGCGTCAAGATCGAGGACACCCCGGCCGAGCTGCGCACCACCTTCTCCATCTCCGATGAAGACGTGCAGGAGCTGTCCAGGCAGGCGCTGATCATCGAAAAGCACTACGGCCGCCCGATGGATATCGAGTGGGCCAAGGACGGCGTGTCCGGCAAGCTGTTCATCGTCCAGGCCCGTCCGGAAACGGTGAAGTCGCGCGCCAAGGCCACCCAGATGGAGCGCTACCTGCTCCAGGGCAAGGGTGAAGTGATCGCCGCCGGCCGCGCCATCGGCCAGAAGATCGGTGCCGGCGTGGCCCGTGTGGTCCGCTCGCTGGAAGACATGGACCGCGTGCAGCCGGGCGACGTGCTGGTGGCCGACATGACCGACCCGGACTGGGAACCGGTGATGAAGCGCGCCAGCGCGATCGTGACCAACCGTGGCGGCCGCACCTGCCACGCGGCGATCATCGCCCGCGAGCTGGGCGTCCCGGCCGTGGTCGGTACCGGCAACGCGCTGGACCTGATCAGCGACGGCCAGCAAGTGACCGTGAGCTGCGCCGAAGGCGATACCGGCAACATCTATGCCGGCATCCTGCCGTTCGAGCGCATCGTCACCAACCTGGAGAACATGCCGCCGGCACCGCTGAAGATCATGATGAACGTTGCCAACCCGGAACGTGCGTTCGACTTCGGCCAGCTGCCCAACGCCGGCATTGGCCTGGCCCGTCTGGAAATGATCATTGCCGCGCACATCGGCATCCACCCCAATGCCCTGCTGGAATACGACAAGCAGGACGCCGAGACCAAGGCAAGGATCGACGCCAAGATCGCCGGCTACAAGGACCCGGTGAGCTTCTACGTTGACCGCCTGGCAGAGGGCATCGCCACCCTGACCGCGTCGGTGGCACCGCATCCGGTGATCGTGCGCCTGTCCGACTTCAAGTCCAACGAGTACGCCAACCTGGTCGGCGGCCCGCGCTACGAGCCGCACGAAGAGAACCCGATGATCGGCTTCCGCGGCGCCAGCCGTTATGTCGATCCGTCCTTCGCCAAGGCCTTCGCGCTGGAATGCCAGGCGGTGCTGCGCGTGCGCAACGAAATGGGCCTGGACAACCTGTGGGTGATGATCCCGTTCGTGCGCACCCTGGAAGAAGGCCGCAAGGTCATCGAGGTGCTGGCCGAGAATGGCCTGGTCCAGGGCGAGAACGGGCTGAAGATCATCATGATGTGCGAGGTGCCGTCCAATGCCCTGCTCGCCGATGAGTTCCTGGACATCTTCGACGGTTTCTCGATCGGCTCCAACGACCTGACCCAGCTGACCCTGGGCCTGGACCGCGACTCGGCCATCGTTTCCCACCTGTTTGACGAGCGCAACCCGGCGGTGAAGAAGATGCTGTCGATGGCCATCAGTGCTGCCCGCGCCAAGGGCAAGTACGTGGGTATCTGTGGCCAGGGCCCGTCCGACCACCCGGATCTGGCCGAGTGGCTGATGCAGCAGGGCATCGAATCGGTGTCGCTGAACCCGGACACCGTCGTCGATACCTGGCTGCGCCTGGCCAAGCTCAAGGCCGAAGGCTGATCCAGCCTGCCACCAGTGCCAACAAAAAGCCCCGCGCAAGCGGGGCTTTTTGTTGGTCGGGAATCGGGCGCTGGCAACGAGGAACGAGGAACGAGGAACGAGGAACGAGGAACGAGGAACGAGGAACGAGGAAAAGCTTCGCGCTGGTCGGCTGGATTGACAACAAAAACCCTGCATCAAGGCAGGGTTTTTTGACGATTACCGGTGTTTTGTGGCGCTTATTCCGCCTTCGGCAGGCCGGCCAGTTCGCCCATGAACTGACGGTAGTGCTTGAGCTCGTTGATCGAATCATGCACATCGCTCAGCGCGGTATGGCTGCCGGCCTTGCTGACCCCGGCCAGTACCGATGGCGCCCAGCGCCGGGCCAGTTCCTTGATCGTGGACACATCCAGGTTGCGGTAGTGGAAATAGCGCTCCAGGCGCGGCATCAGCCGGTGCAGGAAGCGGCGATCCTGGCAGATGGTGTTGCCGCACATCGGTGACGCGCCAGCCTTGACCCACTGGGCCAGGAAGTTGACCGTATCGGCTTCGGCCTGGGCCAGCGTGATCTGGCTGGCGATCACCCGGTCCCACAGGCCGGAGCGACGGTGCTGACCGCGGTTCCACTCATCCATGGCCTGCAGCCGTTCCAGCGGGTGGGCAATGGCATATTCCGGGCCTTCGGCCAACACATTGAGCTGCCCGTCGGTGACCACGGTGGCGATCTCGATGATCGAATCGTTGTCGGTATCCAACCCGGTCATTTCCAGGTCGATCCAGATCAGGCGGTCAGTGTTGGCAGTGGCATTCATGCAGGCGGGCCTTGGCTAGGGAAACAGGTCGCCAGCGGTGCAGGCAACCGGCCTATTCTACGCCGGGCACATCACGCTGGCCCGCATCGTCGGGCAGTGGCAACAACGGGCGGCCACGTTTGGCACGGAAGTAATTGCTCAGGGTCACACTGGCCAACGGCCCCAGTACGCCGGAGGTGACGGCCACACGGTGGTTGTGCCGGGGGTCGTCAATCAGGTTGAAAACACCACCGCAGGCACCGGTCTTGTCGTCGCTGGCGCCAAATACCAGCCGGCCGATGCGCGCATGGATGATGGCCATGGTGCACATCGCACACGGCTCCAGGGTCACATACAGGGTGCAGCCGACCAGGCGGTGGTTGCCCAGCGCCTGGCCACCGGCGCGCAGGGCGATGATCTCGGCATGTGCGCTGGGGTCGTGGTCGAGGATGTTGCGGTTGAAGCCCTCGCCGATCAGCGCGCCATCGGGGCCCAGCAGCACCGCACCGACGGGGATCTCGTCATGCTCGACGCGGGCACGCTCGGCCAGGGCCAGCGCATGCCGCATCCACTGTAAATCACGGGTGTACTGCTCACTCATTGCGCCTGCCTTTAGCAAACAAACGGCCCGGACAACGGCGGGCCATCTGTACCGGGCGATGGAGCGGCTGTCCTGCGCCATCCCGGCGGGGCACGCCACTTCCTTCTCAGGCTTGAATTTTAGCGTCAAAACAGCCGCTTGGACGAAGCTGTCGCATTGGGAAGAAGGCGCACCGTACGCCAGCACGCTTGTGCCCTGGGCGCTCGACCACGCCGCTGCAGGCGCAGACCCTCCCGGGTCAATGGCAACGGCCAGGCGACCGGGAAGCCTGCGCACAAGCCCGCGGCCTTGCCTCACCCGCCTGCAGCGGATGCCCGGGATCGATGGGCATCCGCTGCCGCCTGCTGGCCCCGGCAGAGGAGAAAACCGGGACAGGCGGATGGCCCTCCCCTGCCCGGGATGGCGACGGGCCAGCTACAGCAGGATGCAGGACCACACCACCACGGCCAGCAGCAGGCTCAGGCTGACCGCCGCCGAGGCGACATCCTTGGCCAGGCCGCTGAGTGGATGATGCTCCGGGCCGATCCGGTCGATCGCCGCCTCGATGCCGCTGTTGAGCAGCTCGACAATCAAAACCAACAGCACGCACGCCATCATCAGCGCACGTTCCACCCCAGTGAGCGGCAAGAACACGGCCAGTACCAGCAGCGGTAGCGCCAGCACGGTCTCCTGGCGAAAGGCGGCCTCGCTGCGCCAGCATGCCTGCAGGCCACGCCAGGAGTTGCCGGCGGCGGCCCTGATCCGGTCCAGGCCGGTGCGCGGTGATTTCATCGGCCTGAGCATCACGGACTGCCCGCCGGCTGGCCAGCGGAGGTCGTGCGGCATGCCAGCAACAGGTCACGCGCGGGCCGGTGCACGCTGGTCTGCACATCGAACAGCCCCAGGACGGTGGAAAACAGGGTGTCATGGCTGGTGGGCTGGCGGGACCGTTCACCCACACAGTCCATATCCAACCCGGTCTGGGCGGTGAAGGCCGGCGAGAACCACATCATCAACGGCACCTGCAGTTGCTGCTCCGGGGCGATCAGATGGGGCATGCCGTGCAGGTACAGGCCGTTTTCACCCAACGATTCACCATGGTCGGACAGGTACAGCAGTGCGGTGTCGTAATCCTGCACGGACTGCAGCTGGTCAATGGCCCGGGCCAGCACATGATCGGTATAGAGCACGGCGTTGTCGTAGGCATTGACGATTTCCGTGCGCGAACAGCTGCCAAGGTCCGGGTTCTCGCAGGCCGGCTGAAAACGCTTGAAGGCGGCCGGATAACGCTGGAAATAGCTCGGGCCATGGTTGCCCAGCATGTGCAGCACGATCAGCCGGTCCCCGGCATCGTTTACCCGCCGGGTGGGCAGGTCGCGCAACAGGATCTCGTCCAGGCAGCGCAGGCCATCGCACAGCTGCGGGTCCTTGGCGGTAGCGACCGATTCAAACGGCAGGTCCCGGCACACCCCCTTGCAGCCACTCTGGTTGTCACGCCAGAGCACGTCCACCCCGGCACCCTGCAGCACATGCAGCAGCGACTGCTGGCTGCGGATCTTGCCCTCGTCGTAATCCTGCCGCCCCAGCGCGGAAAACATGCACGGCAGCGAGACCTCGGTGCTGCTGCCACAGGCGCGGGTATCGTGGAAATTCACCACCGGAAGGCGCGCCAGCTCGGGCGTGGTCTGGCGCGGGTAACCACTCAGGCCCCAATTCTGCGCACGCACGGTTTCACCCACGACCAGCACCAGCAGGCGGGGTTTGCGCGCGGCTGCGGCCGGCACTTGATGGGCATCTTCACCGACCGGCAGTAGTGCTGCGCCCTTCAGTGCCGACGACGACGTGGCCAGCCTGCCCAGGCCGTACAGATAGTTGGCCGGCGTGACCAAGTAGCGCACGTGGTGCTGGTTGCGCACCAGCGAGGACAAGTCCTTGAAGGAAATCGCCGCTCCCAACATCATCACCACCCACATCAGCAGCAGGAAGCCGGCACGCACCAGCAGGCCCTGCGGCAGGCTCCGGCGCACCAGTTTCAGCCGCCACAGCACCAGTATCGGCAGGCCGGCATGGAGCAGCAGGTGCTGCACCAGCCCAGGCGTGAGCAGCTCACGTGATTCGGCCCAGTCGGTATGCAGCACATTGCGCAGCATGTCCGCGTCCAGGTACACCCCGTAGGACTGCATGTAATAGCTTGCCCCGGCGGTGACGGCCAGCAGCACGGCCAGCATCGGCCTGGCCCAGGCACGGCCCAGCAACAGGCCAAGCAGCAGGCCATGCAGGCCGAACAGCAGCAGGAACAGGGAAATGGCCAGCCGCCATTGCTGCGCGCCATTGGGGATGGCAGCCTGCCAGAACGCGGCATTGGCGGTCAGGGCCAGGTACACACTGGCGAGCATGGCCAGCAGCTCGACCGTCACCTGCGGCCGCCATTGCCATACGGAGCGCATACGCACGCGGGTGGATCCGGGCATCGGCAATACCGTGGTGTTCATGCCGCACCCCCTGTCTGGCGCGGGCGCAGCATCACCCGGTACAGCCCCAGCGCAGAGGCCCAGCAGATCATTGCGGTAAACAGATCATGCGAAAGGAAATGCGCCCCACGCAGTTGCTGGTCGATGCCAAACAGCAGGCCCAGGCCCAGCCCGATCACCAGCCCATAGCGACGCCAGGCCGGTTTGACCGCGAGCAGGAAGAAATACAGCGCCAGCCAGGTATAGCCAGCGCTGGCATGGCCGGCGGGAAAGCACCGGCCCGGAGAATCGGCATAGCCCTGCAACAGACCGGCATAGGCCTGGCTGCCACCATAGCGCGCCAGATCCCACGGGCAGTCCAGCGCACTGAATGACTTCAGCAGCGACACCGTGCCGGTGCTGACGAGGGTGACAAGGGCCAGGTAACCCAGCAGCTTTCTCCACCGCTGCCATTGGGGGCGCAGCAGCGATGCCAGCCAAGCCAGCACCACGCCCATCCAGGCCAGGGCCACGGCATTGCGCGCACCGGTATGCAGTACCGACTCGGTCAGCCAGTGCGACTGCAGCAGCCAACGCCCACCTTCCAGCGCGTAGATACGGTCGGCCAGCCAGAGGTCGCCCCCCAGGCCCAGCAGCAAGGACTCACCCACCATGAATGCCGCCAGCGGCATCCACCACCACACCAGTTTTTGCGAAGGCATCGACAAAGGATCAGGACCGGACATGCCGGCATACTGCGCAGCGCCACGTCGGAAGCCGGTGGCCCGGGCGTCGGAAACGTGTCGGACCGTCGTATGTTCTGGGTTAATCTGCCAGGCAACGCAATTCCGACATGTTGCGCCGCAGACTCGCCACTCTTTCCCAGGATCCCCTTTACGGAACTGCCATGCGCCTGTTGGTCATCGAAGACAACCGCAACCTGGTCGCCAACCTGTTTGCCTATTTCGAAGCCCGCGGGCATGTGCTGGATGCTGCTCCCGATGGCATCACCGGCCTGCACCTGGCGCTGACCAAGCCCTATGACGTGCTGATCCTGGACTGGATGCTGCCACGCATGGATGGCCCGGAAGTGCTGCGCAAGCTGCGCAATGAAGGCCTCAGCGACCTGCCGGTGATCATGCTCACCGCCCGTGATGAGCTGCCCGACAAGCTGCAGGGCTTCCGCGCCGGTGCCGACGACTACCTGACCAAACCGTTCGACCTGCCGGAACTGGAAGTGCGGCTGGAAAGCCTGCAGGCCCGCGTTGTCGGCCGTGGCCGCAGCCGCGTGCTGAGCGTGGAGGACCTGCGCCTGGACCTGTCCACCCTGGAAGCCACCCGCGCCGGCACCCCGGTGCACCTGTTCCCGGCCGGCAGGAAACTGCTGGAAGTGCTGATGCGTGCCAGCCCGGCCGTAGTCAGCCGGGAGCAGCTGGAGTTCGCCCTCTGGGGCGATGATCCTCCGGATGGCGACATGCTGCGCTCGCATATCTACGAACTGCGCCGGGAAATCGACGGCCCGTTCGCGGTCAAGCTGATCCACACCGTGCCGCGGGCCGGTTACCGACTGGCACGCCTGTCCAGCCCTTCCAACCCCTGATGAAACTGCAAGCACCTCGCAGCCTGCGCCACAGGATCGTACTGTGGCTGCTGGCCTTTGCCGCTGCACTGACCCTGGCGATCATCGCCCAGGGCACGGTGGTGATCGAATATGTCGAACGCAGCGTGTGGAAATCGATGCTCACGGTGGAGCTGGATCATTTCATCCAGCGCAGCCAGCAGGAGCCGGGCTATCACTGGGACGACACCGCCGGGCTGGTCCTGTATGTCGGCGCGGACGATCCAGCACTGCCACCGCCACTGCGCAGACTCGAACCGGGCCTGCATGACGACCTGCGCATCGGCGGCAGCAAGTACGTGGCGCTGGTGCAGGACAATGCCGGTACCCGCTATACCCTGGCCATGGACATTGCGCAGTTCAGCAGCGATGAGTCCATTTTCGAATGGGTGACGGTCATCGCCGCGCTGGTGCTGCTGCTGGCCGTCAGTGTGGCGGCGATGTTCGGGGTCTCCCGGCTGCTGCGCCCGCTGAGCCGTCTGGCGCAGCGCATCAGCGCCGTCCGGCCCGGCCAGGCGGACGGCTTCATCGCGCTGGAGCCCGGCGCAGGCTCCGAGCTGGCGGTGATCGCCGATGCCTTCAATGATTACCTGCAGCGCAACGCCCAGTTCGTCGAGCGCGAGCGCACCTTCATCAACACCGCCAGCCACGAGCTGCGCACCCCGGTGGCGGTGATCAATGGCGCGGCCGAGCTGGCATTGCAGCCAGGCGCCAACCCGGCAACCACCCAGCTGCAGCTGCAGCGCATCCAGCGCAGCGCCCGCGAGATGGAGCAGCTGATCATCCTGCTGCTGGCACTGGCCAAGGACCCGGCCCGTCTGGCCGCTGCCAGCAAGCCCGTGGCACTGGATGCGCTGCTGCCGCAGATCGTCGAGGACCACCAGCACCTGACCGCCGGCAAGTCACTGCAGCTGCACCTGGCGCCAGCACCTGCCTGCCTGATCCATGCCCCGTCGGGCATCGTCCGCGCAGCGGTCGGCAACCTGCTGCGCAATGCGATCGAGAACAGCGACAGCGGCTGCATTGACATCGCGCTGCATGCCGATGGCACCCTGGTCATCCGCGACCCCGGCCATGGCATGAGCCCGGAACAGATCAGCGAGATCTACACCCGGATGGCGCGTGCCGGCGGCGGCAGCGGGGATTCGGGAATCGGCCTGGAGCTGATCTCCCGGCTGTGTGAGCATTTTGGCTGGCAGCTGGACCTGCAGTCCGACCCCGGACGAGGCACCACCGCCACGCTGAAATTCACCAGCCAGCTGTGCCGGCATTGAGCGCAGTGGCCGCGCAGCGGGCAGGCCGATCTGCCACTGACCCTGAAAGAAATTAAAAAACCCCTGAAAACAGGGGCTTTTTCCCGCGCTTGGCGGAGAGAGTGGGATTCGAACCCACGGAAGGTTTGACCCTTCGCCGGTTTTCAAGACCGGTGCCTTAAACCGCTCGGCCATCTCTCCGGATGGATGCAGCTGCACATCAAACGGGGTGGTGATTCTCGCATGAAAAGTACGAAATTTCAGCCTGCATCGACGGTAAGCGAGGCGATCAACGAGTTGGACTGGCGCTTGTCCCTGGCCTGTTCGTACTTGCCACCGCAATCCAGCCGCGAGGACTCCAGCATGCCCGGCAACTGCTCGGCCAGGTAATCGATGAACACCCGTACCGCCGGCAACAGGCCGCGGCGTGAGGCAAACACGGCATGGCAGATGCCCTGCGGCAGGCGCCAGCCGGGCAGGACCACTTCCAGCTCACCACGACGCACCGCATCGGCGCAGACCGTCTCCGGCAGCATGGTGATGCCAAAACCGTCGGTGACCATGGACTGCAGCAGCGGGAAGTCGAACCCGGACAGGCGCGGCTGCAGGTCGACCCGGCGCACCTGCCCTTCCGGGCCATGCAGTTCCCAGCGTTGACGTGCCTCGTCCTCACTGGAACTCAAGGTGACATGCTGTTCCAGTTCTTCCGGGGTCGATGGCCGACCGGCACGGTTCAGATAGGACGGGCTGGCCACCAGCAGCTCCTGCACCTGGCCAAAGCTGCGCATGACCAGCGAGCCATCATCATCCAGCCGCGAACGCACGCGCAAGGCGACATCAACCCCTTCATTGATCAGGTCCACGCGGCGGTTGGTGATGTTGAGCTGCAGGCGCACCTGCGGATGTGCCTGCAGGAACTGCGGCAGGATCTTGGGCAGCTGCATCTGCGCCAATGACACCGGCACACTGACCCGCACCAGGCCGCGAGGCTCGGCACTCAGGCGGTCAACCACCTCGCGCGCCGACTGCGCCTCGGCAAGCATGGCCTGCGCATGCCGATGCACGTTCATGCCGACATCGGTCACCGCAAAGCGGCGGGTCGAGCGTTGCAGCAGGCGGACACCGAGTTCGGTTTCCAGCTGGCTGATACGTCGGCTCAAACGTGATTTGGGGATCCCCAGGGCGCGTTCGGCGGCGGCAAAGCCACCATGGTCAACCACCATGGCGAAGTAGTACAGGTCATTGAGATCGTTCATGGCGGCTGGAATCGGAACAATTGGGGCGATTCAAACAGTTTGAACCGGCAGCTGCAACGAAATGGGGTCGAATCAGTACGCTTTCAAGGCACACCACCTGCTCAACCGCAACAAAAAAGCCCGCACTGCGGGCTTTTCAATACAGGGCGTGATTACGCCAGGACTTCGGCGCCACCCATGTACGGGCGCAGTACCTCGGGCACGGTAATGGAGCCATCGGCGTTCTGGTAATTTTCCAGCACTGCCACCAGCGCACGACCAACGGCCACACCCGAACCATTCAAGGTATGCAGCAGTTCCGGCTTGCCGGCCGCATTGCGGAAACGCGCCTGCATCCGCCGGGCCTGGAAATCACCACAGTTGGAGCAGGAGGAAATTTCCCGGTAGGTCCCCTGTGAGGGCAGCCAGACTTCCAGGTCATAGGTCTTGCGCGCCGAAAAACCCATGTCGCCGGTGCACAGCAGCATCTTGCGGTACGGCAAACCCAGCTTCTCCAGGACCACTTCGGCCGCACGGGTCATCGTTTCATGCTCGCCATCGCTCTGCTCGGGCGTGGCGATGCTGACCAGCTCGACCTTTTCAAACTGGTGCTGACGGATCATGCCGCGGGTATCGCGGCCGGCACTGCCGGCCTCGGAGCGGAAGCACAGCGAGTGCGCGGTCATCCGCAGCGGCAGCCGTGCGCTGTCGACGATCTCATCGCGCACGGTGTTGGTCAGCGCGATTTCCGAGGTGGAGATCAGGTAACGCCTGGCCTCACCCAGCTGGGTGGCAAACATGTCCTCCTCGAACTTGGGCAGCTGGCCGGTACCAAACAGCGCATCGCTGTTGACGATTACCGGGACATTGGTTTCTTCATAGCCATGCACGCCGGTATGCAGGTCCAGCATGAACTGGGCCAGCGCCCGATGCAGCCGTGCCATCTGCCCGCGCAATACGGTGAAGCGGGCGCCAGAGAGCTTGGCCGCGGTCTCGGCATCCAGCCAGCCATGGCGCGCGCCCAGCTCGACATGGTCCTTGACCGCAAAGTCAAAGCTGCGCGGCGTGCCCCAGCGGCTTACTTCGACATTGGCGCCCTCATCCTTGCCCAGCGGTACATCAGCTGCCGGCAGATTGGGAATGGCCAGGGCGATGGCATCGATCTGCTCGCGGATCTGCTCCAGCTGCACTTCGGAGGCCTTGAGCTCGTCGGCAAACGCGGCGACCTCGGCCATGATGACGCTGACATCCTCGCCCTTTGCCTTGGCCTGGCCGATGGCCTTGGAGCGCGAGTTGCGCAGGCTCTGCAGTTCCTGGGTCCGCACCTGGATACGCTTGCGGTCAGCCTCCAGGGATTCCAGCACCGAGACATCCAGCGAGTAACTGCGGGCGCTGAGCAGTTGCTGGGCAAGTTCGGCGGGCTGTTGGCGAAGCAGGACTGGATCAAGCATGGTGCGGTGACCGTTGGGAACAGTGCGCTATTATCGCCGTTCCCGCTGTTTTGTGCTTGACCCGCTGCCCGGCTGCCGCTGCAATGGGCCGGCTTGATTCTCCCTGATGCCCTGCACCATGACCGAAGAACTCCAGCAGCAACCATCGCCCACCTTCTCCATCGTCCTGCCGCGGCGTGCGCGCTGGATCGTGGCCGGGGCATTCCTGCTGGGGCTGCTGTTGTTCCTGATCGGCTGGCTCAGCGGCCGCGACAAGACCTTCTTCCAGGCCGAAGGCCAACCAGCGCCGGCACAGGACATCGCGCTGGCGCCATTGCCTGCACCACTGGCTGCTGGCGGCGCCAGCCAGATGCCGGCACCGGCGGCCAGCACCCCGCAGGAGCGCCCACACCTGGTGGAAGAACCGGTGGCTGCAGAGCCGGCCGCGGTTGCCGAGCCCGCCATCGCCGCGGCTACCGCGGTGCCGCCGGCAGCGGCCAGCACCGCCGAGCCAGGCAGCGACAGCCCGCCACTGCGGATTGCCGAACAGAGCCCGCCGCCGGCATACCCGGCCAGTGCGTTGCGCAAGGGCGAACGCGGCGTGGTCCTGCTCAAGGTCATGGTCGACGCGCAGGGCCGACCGGAGCGGGTGCGGGTGATCCAGCGCAGTGGCTCGCGTGCACTGGACCGGGCCGCCGTGGAGGCCGTGCGGCAATGGCGTTTCCAGCCGGCAGTATCGGCCGGGCAACCGGTAGCCGGCGAAGTCGAAATCCCGATCGAGTTCAGCCCCTGACTGAACCGGACAGAACCGGCATTCGAAGGATTTTTCCTAACTCGGCACTGGTGCACAGTCCTGGCACAGGGCAAGTGGGCACACTGCCCGCCCTGCCCCCGCCGAGACTGCCATGCCTGCCTCATTGCCGCGCTCCTGGAAACTACCGCGCAAACACCGCGGCAGTGCCGGCACCATTGCCCTGGTGCTGCTGATGTTCTTCAGCGCCTTGCTGTGGGTACGCGAACAGGTTCCCGGTCAACCGGCCGTGCGCGTGGTTACCGCTGCACCGCGCTGAGCACCTTTCAAGCGCCGCACTCCAGACCAAAGCCGCAGCCCCGCGCCAGCGCATCAAAGCCCGGGAACGAGGTGGCCACATTGTCCACATCGTGGACCCGTACCGGCCCAGTGGCGAGCTGGCCGGCAATGGCAAACGCCATCGCGATGCGGTGATCCCCGTGCGCCTGGATGCTGCCCGGGCCGATCGGCCCGCCATGGATCGTGGCGCCATCGGCGACCTCGTCCACGCGTACCCCCAGGGCACGCAGGCCGGTGGCCATCGCTGCCAGCCGGTCCGATTCCTTGACCCGCAACTCGGCAGCACCGCTGACCACGGTCTGGCCACGGGCTGCGGCGGCAGCAATGAACAATGCCGGGAACTCATCGATCATGTCCGGCACCAGGGCTTCGGGAATCACCGCACCGTGGAGCGGGGCATGGCGCACCAGCAGATCGGCGACCACTTCGCCCCCCTGCTCGCCGGCATCGAGCTGGACAATATCGGCGCCCATCAGCCGCAGTGCCGCCAACAAGCCGGTACGCCGGGGATTGAGCCCAACCTTCCTGAGCCGCAGCAGTGAGCCGGGAATGATGCTCGCAGCAACGATGAAAAAAGCGGCCGAGGAGAAGTCGGCAGGCACCACCACATCGGTCGCCCGCAGCCGTTGCCCGCCCTGCAGGCTGGCCTTGCCGGGTTCAAAATCGATGGCCACCCCAAACGCGCGCAGCATGCGTTCGGTGTAATCCCGGGTCGGGTGCGGCTCAGTGATCTGGGTCCACCCCTGGGCATACAACCCGGCCAGCAGCAACGCCGACTTCAGCTGCGCGCTGGCAACCGGCAGAGCGTAATCGATGCCCTGCAGGGCTTGCCCGCCATGGATGTGCAATGGCGGCGTGCCGCCGGCGGCGGTATCGATCCGGGCGCCCATCTGTGCCAGCGGCTCGGTCACCCGCCGCATCGGCCGCTTGCTCAACGAGGCATCGCCGACCAGGGTGCTGTCAAAGCGCTGTGCCGCCAGCAGGCCGGCCAGCAGCCGCATGCCGGTGCCGGCATTGCCGCAGTCCAGCGGTTCTGCCGGTGCCTGCAGGCCATCAATGCCAACGCCATGCACGATCCGGCTACTGGCATCCGGGGTTTCGATGCGCACCCCCATCTGCTGGAAGATGCGCGCAGTGGCGCGGGTATCCTCGCCCTCCAGAAAGCCATCAATCCGGCTGCTGCCATCGGCCAGCGCGGCAAACATCACCGCGCGGTGTGAAATCGATTTGTCACCGGGAATGCTCAATTCCCCGTGCAGCGCAGTGCCGGGACGGGCAATCCAGTAAGACTGTGATTGGGACATTGCAAGACCTTGTACGAAAGAGGATCAGCGCCGGCCAGCGCGGCGGCAGGTTCAGGGCACGGCGACCGGATAGGAACCCAGCACCTTGATGTCGGTTGCCTGCGCGGCCAGCTCGGCCAGGGCCGCCTGCATCGCCGGCTCCTGGACATGGCCGGCCAGGTCGATGAAGAAGCCGTACTCCCATTTGGCCTGGTGCGAAGGCCGTGACTCGATCCGGTTCATCGAGATGCCGTGCCGTGCGAACGGGCTGAGCACATCGAACAGCGCACCGGGCTTGTCATGGATGAACACCAGCACCGAGGTGCGGTCATGCCCGGACGGCGGGAAGATCTGCCGGCCGAGCACCAGGAAACGGGTGGTGTTGTCGGCATCGGTCTGGATCGGCCGGGTCACCACCTTTTTCAGCCCGTAGACCTGGGCGGCGCTTTCCCCGCCGATGGAGGCGGCATCATCGCTGGCACGGGCACGGCGCGCGCCCTCGGCATTGCTGGCCACCGGAATTTTCTCTGCCTTGGGCAGGTTGGCACGCAGCCACGCCGCGGTCTGGGCAAAGGATTGCGGATGGGAATAGATGCGCTCGATATCCTCGATCCGGCCCGAGCGCGACAGCAGGTATTGATTGACCCGCAGCTCGACCTCACCACAGATCTTCAGGTTCGAGGTCAGGAACATGTCCAGGGTGACCTGGATCGTGCCCTGGCCGGAATTTTCCACCGGCACCACGCCGAAATCGGCGTTGCCGGCCTCGACCTCGGCAAACACCTCCTCGATGCTGGCCATCGGCAGGCCAATGGCCGAGCGGCCGAAATGCTTCAGGGTTGCCTGCTGGCTGAAGGTGCCTTCCGGGCCGAGGTAACCGATCTTCAGCGGTTCCTGCTGGGCCAGACAGGCCGACATGATCTCGCGGTACACGTGTACCAGCAGCTCGTCGGACAGCGGCCCCTCGTTGCGGTCAACCACCATCCGCAGCACCTGTGCCTCACGTTCCGGACGGTAGTAATCCACCGCCTGGGCCAGCTTGCCCTTGGCCTTGCCGACCTGGTGGGCCATGCGTGCGCGCTCGGCGATCAGTGCCTGGATGTCGCGATCGATCTGGTCGATGCGCGAACGCACATCAGCCAGTTGCGGCGCGGCGGCGCCGGTTGCCTGCGTGCCAGCCTTGCTGGTGCTGGCCTTGTCTTTTGCTGCCATGTGGTCAGTTCTTCGTTCAGGCGGCCCGCAGCCGCTGTCATCCGGGAACGGCGGTCAGCCGTTGCGCTGCTGGAAATCAGCCATGAAGGCGGCCAGGGCGTGGGCGCCAGCCAGTGGCATCGCGTTGTAGAGCGAGGCACGGATCCCGCCGACCGCCTGGTGCCCCTTCAGCGCCAGCAGCCCAGCCTGGCTGGCCTGGCTGACAAAGCGCGCAGTGAGGGTATCGTCGGGCAGGAAGAACGGGATATTCATCTTCGAGCGCGCAGCCGGCACGACATCATTGCGGTAGAAGCCACCGGAGCCGTCAATGGCGGCGTATACGGCAGCGGATTTTTCGGCATTGAGCCGGGCAAAATGCTCCACCCCGCCCTGCTCGAGCATCCAGCGCACGGTCAACCCGAGCAGGTACCAGTTCCAGGTGGGAGGCGTGTTGAGCATGGAATCGCGTGCGGCCACTGCCCGGTAATTGAAGATCTCCGCACGCGGCTGCCCGCTACGTTCAAGCAGCTCGCGGCGGACGATCACCACGCTGATGCCGACCGGTCCAAGATTTTTCTGGGCGCCGGCATAGATCAACCCATACTTGGCCACCTCCAGCGGTGCCGAGGCAATGGAGGAGGAAAAATCGGCGAACAGCGGTACCTTTCCGGTATCCGGCGCCCCGTCAAACTGCACGCCGTGGATGGTTTCGTTGTCGGTGATGTGCACATAGGCCGCATCGGCACCCAACTGCCAGCTGTCCCGCGGCGGAATCCGGGTAAACCCGCTGTCTTCACTGCTGGCGGCGATGCTGACCTGGGCACAGGGGCTGGCCTGCTTGACCGCGGTTTTCCCCCAGTGTCCGGTCAGCACATAGTCCACGCGCTGCTGGGGAGCAGCAAAATTCAGTGGCAGCAGGGCCTGGATGGCTGTCGCGCCGCCTGCGGTGAACAGCACCGCATAATCTTCCGGGATGCTCAGCAAACGCCGCAGGTCCGCTTCGGCCTGCTGGGCAACGGCAATGAATTCCGGTCCGCGGTGGCTCATCTCCACGATCGAGGCACCGGCACCGTCAAACTCCAGCATCTGTTCCTGGGCTTGACGCAGAACCACTTCCGGCAATGTTGCAGGGCCGGCACTGAAATTGAACGCGCGCGACATGGGACACCAAAGCTGTGGGGACTCCCAGTATGCCCCAGCGGCTAAGGCTTTGGTGCGGCTATGAAAAGTTGCATTTGAATCGATCTGAATGGGCAGGCGGGAGCCGCCATCAGCGCGGCCCGAACAGCAGCAATGCGGTCAATCCCGCGGCAAGGGCCAACGCGGCCAGCAGCAGCCATGAGCTGGTAAAGCCGGAGCCTACCGCTGGTGTGGATGCCGCCGTCGTGGTCGCCGCCGTGTGCGGCGGCTCGGCCGCCTGGACCAGCGGACGCAGTGCCTGAGCCGCCTCCACAACCAGCCGGACGCCTTGTGGCAGTACGACCTGGTCACCCGGCAACAACGCCGCCTGCAGGCACGTCTGGCCATTGACCAGCAACGGCTCGCCACCGGGCAGCACCTGCAGATCGATCGTTCCCGCATGCGGCTGGATACGCACGAACAGGGCCGGCAGCGATTTGTCTTCCAGCACGATATCGGCCTGGGCACTGCTGCCCATCACCCAGTTGCGGTCCAGTGCAAACGCACGCCCGTGCAGATGACCGCCGTAACCACGCAGCAGTGCCGGTGCGCCGGCGTGAGACGAGGCATCGGGATGGCGGCCAAGGATATGGATATCCTGGCCATCGATATTGATCTGGTCGCCACTGCGCACAATGGCCATGCGCCGCACCGGGCGACCATTGACATGCACCTGTGCACCATCATGGCTGACCTGCAGCCACAAACCGCGGCCATCCAGGCAGAACCGCGCCAGCAGCAGCATGCCCACCGCGCTGACCCCGGCCAGAATCTGCCCGGAGGCATGCCTCACCACCGGACACAGGCCATCGCTCAAGGGCACGTCGGCAGCAGGACGGTTGGGGAAATGAAGACGGAGCATGGTTGCCGGCAGCGTATCAGGTGTATGCAGTCTATTACAGGCGTTTTACTTGCCATCAGCCAATTCGCGGCGAAAATAACCGCCACAAATTCTGATTGGCTGATTCCCTCGATGATCGATATTTCCCATCCCCACCGTCTGGATGCCGCGGCCGCGCGTGCCGTCGTACAGACCATTGCCGACAAACTGGCTGAGCGCTTTGAAATGGGCAACTGCTGGGAAGGCGAGGCACTGGTTTTCTCGCGCGCTGGCGTGGAGGGTCGGATCAGCCTGCTGCCCGGCCAGGTACGGGTAACCGCGCAACTGGGCTTCCCGTATTCGATGATGCAATCAATGGTGGAAGAAGAAATCCAGCGCGTGCTTGCACAGCGCCTGGGCTGATACCTTCATCACGCCCGGGCAACATCGGCTCTGGATAGTGTTGCCGTGTTTTTCATGCGCTACAGGAGGTACCTATGACCAACTCAACACACACCCCGCCCCCCGGCCAGGAACAGGACACCCCGGGCGCCGACCGGTTCACCCAACGTCTTGGCGAGTCGGCCCATCAGGTCTGGCTGGCCGGCCTGGGGGCCTTCAACCGCGCGCAGGTGGAAGGCAGTCGTTTTTTCGACAGCCTGGTGCGTGATGGCGAAGCTTACGAGCAACGCAGCAAGGCAGAAACAGGTGGCGCAGCGGGCATGCATGACAGCATCGCTGCCAGCCTGGGACAGGCGCGCGAGCGTACCGCGCGGACCTGGGACAAGGTGGAGCAGGCGTTCGACGAGCAGGTACAGGGCGTGCTGCGCCGGCTCAATGTACCGGCCGCGGCCGATGTCAGCCATCTGCAGGAGGAAATCAATGCACTGCGGCTGAAAATCACCCAGCTCGAGGCGCGCCTGCACGCCCAGCAGGCGGCACACAAGCCAACAGGGAACTGATCCGGCCATTTGTTGCAAAGCAACATCCGATCATTGACAATGGCAACACCGCCACGCAGTACCTTGCGCCATAGCTCCCCTCCCCTCATGGCGCAGGAGTGGCGGTTTTTTGTGGGCCAACACCCGGCATACAGCCACTGCGGGCTAGAATCACGCGTTCACCAAGCTGCTGCCGGAACCTTTCTACATGCTTTCCTGGCTTATTGCCCTTGTCCTGGCCATTGGCTGTTTTGCCTTGATCACGGCATGGCTCTGGCTGCCCGCCCGCAGCCGTATCGAACGCGAGCGTGGCCTGGCCGACCTTGCCGATATGCACTGGCGCGATTTCGTCCACATCATCCGCCGCGCACTGATCGAAAAGCGCGGCCTGTCTGACATTGCAACCAATGAACAGTCGCCAGGCGAGCACAGTGCGGATTGGTTGATGCTGGAAAATGGCCAACCCTGCCTGATTTCCTGCAAGCACGGCCTGTCCTACCGGATCGGCGAAGCAGCGGTGATCGAACTGGGCACCAAGATCCGGCTCGCCGGTGCCAGCAGCGGGCTGCTGGTGACCCAGGGCAGTGTTGCGCGCGAAGGGCGTGAACTGGCTACCCGCCATCGCATCGACATCATCGACGGCCCCCAGCTGTGGCCCCTGGTCCGGCCTTATGTCCCCAGCGAACTGGAAAATGCAGCCGCCGACCATGCAAAACGGGCGTCAATCCGGCGCACCGGCATCGCCGCGCTCGGCTGCCTCACCCTGGGCCTGGTGATTGGGCTGGGCCTGCTGGGCCACAGCGAACAACCGCCCAGCCGTTCGCCACAGGTCGCCGTCAACAGCCAGCCTGCCAGCCCTGCGCAGCCCCGCCTCGCTACCGGGCCTGCGGCGGGCGACGCGCAGCAGGAGGCGCCAGACAAGACCGCCGCGCAGCAGCATTCCCCCCCCTCACTGGTGGATGGAATTGACACCAGCGTGGAAGACCCCGGGCCGGAACTGTTGCGCCGTTATCAGCAACAGGTATCGCGCCTGCTTGCCGGCACCGAAGGCCTGCATTCGGCGATCTGGATGACCCAGACCACGCTGATCGTGGATCGCGCGGTGGATGAGGTGCAGGCCATGGCGCTGATCTGCCCGGTGCTCAAGCGCTACCCGTCCCTGCGCACGGTACGCGTCCAGCTCAATCCGCGCATCGGGGTCCAGGAGCCGGTGCGCTGGCGCCAGTGCAGCACGATCTGAGCCCCACCTGCCGGATCAAAAAAGCCGCGATTGATCGCGGCTTTTCATTTCAGCGTCCACCCGCGGTAAAGCGGGCGACCAGTTCATGCTGGTCAGACAGGAAGATCTGCCGCGCCCAGGTGATCGGCGCCTCGCCGCGCCAGGTGCGGCGCTCAATGACCAGGCAGGCCGTTCCCGGCTCGCACTGCATCAAGGCCGCATCAGCGGCACTGACCGCCACCGCGCTGATGCGGTACTCACCGCGCGTCCAGGAAATTTCATTGAGCAGCCAGGTGCCGGGCGGCACCCGCGAAAAGTCGGTTTCAAGTACCTGTGGGATCGAGGTGGCATTGAGCAGGCGGTGTTCGAGCCCGACGATGCGGTCATCGGCCAGATGCAGGCCTTCGATGGCAACGATCTGGCCACCACCGGCAAGCAGGGATTCACTGTAGTTTTCCCGGTCGGCCATGCGCACCGTCTGCTGCAGCAAGCGATAGGCATAGCGGCGTTGGCGGCTGCTCAGGGCCAGGCCGATGTCCGGAATCTCCAGGGTAACGAACTCCTGCTCCGGTGAACGCCTGGCGACAAACGAACCGGCGCGCCGGCGACGTTCAATCAGTCCGTTCTCGGCCAGCGTGGTCAGCACCTTGTTGACCGTCATCCGTGAGCAGTCGTACTGCTGCATCAGTTCGTGCTCGAACGGAATGCGGTGACCCGGCGGCCATTCGCCGCTCAGGATGCGCTCCTCGATATCACTGCGGATACGCTGATTCAGGGTGGCGGACTTGGATGCAGTCACGTCGGATTCCTTGTGGGTGACACGATGATGGTCAATGTATATACATCAAGCCACCGGTGATGCCTGTAGCGCGATCGGCCCTGTAGCCGAAACAAAAACAACAGCGCCGGCGACAAGGCCGGCGCTGCCGTATCCGATCCCCTTGGCCGGGATTACTCCGCGGCCGGATCCAGCGCTGGCGCGGTGGCGGGCTCGGCGGCGGTGAGGGTGGTTTCGGCGCCGTCCGGCACGCCATCCTCGCTATCCTCTTCCACCAGCGCGCCATCGATGCGCTCGACGGCCTGCAGCTTCTCACCCTTGGACAGACGGATCAGGGTCACGCCCTGGGTATTGCGTCCAACGCGGGAAATTTCCTGGGCGCGGGTGCGCACCAGGGTGCCGCCATCGGAAATCAACAGCACCTCGTCGGCTTCCTCCAGCAGCACCGCACTGACCAGGCGGCCATTGCGTTCGCTGGTCTGGATGCCGATCACGCCCTGGGTACCACGACCCTTGCGCGGGTAGTCAGCCAGCGGGGTGCGCTTGCCGTAACCGTTTTCGGTCGCGGTGAGGATGTACGGGCCATTGGCATCGCCCAGCTCGCCATCGCCGCTGTCCACGGCCGCGTCTTCGGCCAGCTCCAGCTCCTCGCCCTCGGTTTCCGGGCCGCCGGCGCTTTCGGCCACGATCAGGCTGACCACGTCCTCACCGGCAGCGAGCTTGATCCCGCGCACGCCGGTGGCGGTGCGGCCCATCGAACGCACCGCTGCCTCGCTGAAGCGCACGGTCTTGCCGTTGGAGGCGAACATCACGATGTCACGCTGGCCATCGGTGAGGCCGACGCCGACCAGCGCATCGCCTTCGTCCAGGTTGATCGCAATCTTGCCGCGGGCCAGACGGAAGGCGAACTCGGACAACGGGGTCTTCTTGACCGTGCCGTTGCGGGTGGCAAAGAAGACGAACTTGTCCTCGGCGTAGTCGCGTACCGGCAGCACCGCCTGCACCCGCTCGCCCGGCTCCAGCCCGATCCAGTTGATGATCGGGCGGCCACGGGCATTGGAGCCGGCCTCGGGCAGCTGGTAGACCGACAGCCAGAACACGCGGCCGGAACTGGTGAAGGTAAGCAGGGTGTCGTGGGTGTTGACCAGCCACAACTGCTCGATGAAGTCCTCTTCCTTGGTTGCCGCCGCACTGCGGCCACGGCCGCCACGCTTCTGCGCGCGGTAGGCAGAGACCGGCTGGCGCTTGACGTAACCGGAATTGGACAGCGTGACCACGACCTCTTCCGGCGCGATCAGGTCCAGGATGTCGAGATCTTCCTCGCTGTGGCGGATCTCGGTACGGCGCTCGTCGCCGTACTCGGCCTTGACCGCCAGCAGCTCGTCGCGGATCACCCGCAGCAGCACGGCCGGGTCTTCCAGGATCTCGATCAGCCCGGCGATGACCAGCAGCAGCTGGCGGTATTCCTCGGTCAGCTTGTCCTGCTCCAGCCCGGTCAGGCGGTGCAGGCGCATTTCCAGAATCTGGTTGGCCTGGATCTCGGTCAGCTGGTAGCGGCCATCGATCAGGCCAACGCCCTTGGGCAGGTCATCCGGGCGCGAGGCCTCGGCGCCGGCACCGGCCAGCAGCGCGCCGACCAGGCCCGGGTCCCAGGTCCGTGCCAGCATGCGCTCGCGCGCTTCGGCCGGGTTCGGCGAGGTCTTGATCAGCTCGATCATCTCGTCGATGTTGGCCAGCGCCACGGTCAGGCCTTCGAGCACATGCGCGCGTGCGCGTGCCTTGCGCAGCTCGAAAATGGTGCGACGGGTGACCACCTCGCGGCGGTGGCGGACGAAGGCCTCCAGCATCTGCTTGAGGTTCATCAGCTGCGGCCGGCCGTCGACCAGGGCGACCATGTTGATGCCGAACACCGACTCCATCTGGGTCTGCTTGTACAGGTTGTTGAGCACAACCTCGGCCGACTCGCCCTTCTTCATCTCGATATAGATGCGCATGCCGTCCTTGTCGGACTCATCGCGCAGCTCGGAGATGCCTTCGATCTTCTTTTCCTTGACCAGCTCGGCGATCTTCTCGATCAACCGCGCCTTGTTCACCTGGTACGGGATCTCGGTAACGATGATCGATTCGCGGCCGTTGGCCGCCACCTCGATCTCCGCGCGTGCACGCATGCGCACGCGGCCACGGCCGGTGCGGTAACCGGCAACAATGCCGGCGGTGCCGTTGACGATGCCGGCGGTCGGGAAATCCGGACCGGGAATGTATTCCATCAGGCCGTCGACATCGATCTGCGGGTTGTCGATCAGCGCCACACAGGCATTGATCGACTCGGTCAGGTTGTGCGGCGGAATGTTGGTGGCCATGCCCACCGCAATACCGGCCGAACCATTGACCAGCAGGTTCGGGAACCGGGTCGGCATGACCGTCGGCTCCAGTTCCTTTTCATCGTAGTTGGGCTGGAAATCGACCGTTTCCTTGTCGATGTCGGCCATCAGCTCATGCGCCAGGCGCGACATGCGCGCCTCGGTGTAACGCATCGCCGCCGCGCTGTCGCCATCGATCGAGCCGAAGTTACCCTGGCCATCGACCAGCATGTAACGCAGCGAAAACGGCTGGGCCATACGCACCAGGGTGTCGTAGACCGAAGCATCGCCGTGCGGATGGTACTTACCGATCACGTCACCGACGATACGCGCCGACTTGAAGTAGGGCTTGTTGCTGTGCGCGCCCAGTTCGCTCATCGCGAACATCACGCGGCGATGGACCGGCTTGAGGCCATCGCGAGCATCGGGGAGTGCGCGGCCCACGATCACGCTCATGGCGTAATCGAGGTAGCTCTTGCGCATCTCGTCTTCCAGATTGACCTGGATGATTTCCTTGGCGGTGTCTGCCATTGAGGTTCCGTAATCAGGAGGCGACCGAGCCGGTTCCACCCTGCCCGGCAGCAGGTGCAGGCGCAGGTAAACCAGCTAGCTCTAACCTGTCGATTCTACCACAGGCGCCCCCTTCCCTGCCCGCTGCCAGACCCCCGTGGACAACGCTCAGGCCGCTGGGCCGGCGGCACCGAAGGCGGCGGCCATGGCCTGTGCATCGGGGTGCTCGATCACCCCGCGTTCGGTGACGATGGCATCGATCAACCCGGCCGGGGTGACATCGAACACCGGGTTCCACGCCGCAATGCCCTCGGCCACGGTACGCACCCCGCCGACGCCGTACAGCTCGCCCGGATCACGCTGCTCGATCTCGATCAGCGCGCCATCGGCGGTGGACATGTCCACGGTCGAAGACGGCGCCACCACCATGAACTTGACCCCGTGGTAACGGGCGGCGATCGCCAGCTGGTAGGTACCGATCTTGTTGGCGGTATCGCCGTTGGCGCAGATGCGGTCGGCACCGACGATGACCCATTGCACGGCACCGGTCTTCATCAGGTGGGCGGCGGCCGAATCGGCGATCAGGGTCGGGTTGATGCCATCCTGGGCCAGTTCCCATACGGTCAGGCGGGCACCCTGCAGCCACGGCCGGGTTTCGCCGGCAAACACCTTGTCGATGCGCCCGGTGGCCACGCCGGCACGGATCACCCCGAGTGCGGTACCGAAGCCGGCGGTGGCCAGCGAGCCGGTATTGCAATGGGTCAACACGCCACTGCCCGGGGCGATCAGGCCCGCGCCGAGCGCCCCCATGCGGTGGTTGGCTGCCAGATCCTCGCGCGCGATGGCCGCCGCTTCGGCCTCGAGCACGGCACGCCAGTCGGCACCGGCGCCCGCCACTGCCGAGCGCATCCGGGCCAGCGCCCAGGCCAGGTTCACGGCGGTGGGACGAGCGGCATTGAGCTGCGCCATTGCCGGCTCCAGCGCCAGCAGTGCGGCAGCGCCATCGGCTGCCTGCACGCTGCGCGCGGCCAGCACCACGCCCCAGGCGGCGGCGATGCCGATGGCCGGTGCACCGCGCACGGTCAGGGCATGGATGGCTTCAGCGACCTGGTCACTGTTCTGGCACGGCACCTGCTCGACCACAAACGGCAGCTTGCGTTGATCCAGCAACTGCAGGGCCTGCCCGGTCCACTGGATCGGGCGGATACGGTCGTAACGGGAGAAGTCGAAATCAGCAGGAATGGTCATCAGCGGCAGGTCATCAAAAGACAGGAACAGGCAAGGCCTGGCAGGGCAGCGCCATTATGCGCTGGCAAAATCCAATGCCAATACATCGGCAATGGCAGCAGTATCGAGCAGGCACATCAGCAGCCGATCGACACCGACGGCCACCCCGGCACAGGCCGGCAGTGCGTCCAGGCTGGCCAGCAGGGCCTGGTCCAGCGGGGGCAGCACCGCGCCGCGTTCGCTGCGCACGGCATGGTCGCGGACAAAGCGGGCACGCTGCTCGGCAGCATCATTGAGCTCGTGGTAGCCGTTGGCCAACTCATAGGGGCCCAGGTACAGCTCGAAGCGTTCGGCCAGTGGCGGATCACCCGGACGGATCCGGGCCAGCGCGGCCTGGCTGGCCGGCCAGTCATGCACCACGGTCAGCACCTGTCGGGAAAACGCCGGCTGGATGCGGTGGGTCATCAGCAGGTCCAGCCAGTCATCGCGGCTCAGGCCTTCGCCGTCAATCTGGATCCCGGCCAGTGGCGCCTGCAGCTGCTGCAGGCTGGCGGTAAACGGATCCACCCCGACATGGCGCTGGAACAGCTCGCGGTAAGTGAGCACCTCCACCCTCGCCTGCCGGTCCACCAGGGCCAGCAACTGGCGCACCAGGCTCACCGTTTCCTCGATCAGGCGGTGGTGATCCCAGCCCACCCGGTACCACTCGAGCATGGTGAACTCCGGGTTGTGGCGGCCACCGGCTTCGCCGTTGCGGAACACCCGGCCCAGCTCGTAGCAGTCGCCCAGGCCGGCGGCGAGCAGGCGCTTGAGCGGATACTCCGGGGAGGTACGCAGCCAGCGCTCACGCGGCCCGGCGCTGACATGGCCACTGAAGCGGGTGGTGAAACTGTCGATGTTCGGCTCGGTGTTGCCGGCGGCCGAGAGGATCGGTGTTTCCACCTCGAGCACGCCGCGTTCGGCAAAAAAGCCGCGGATGGCCGCATTGACCCGGGCGCGCAGCAGCAGGGCGCGGCATTTTTCCTCGCTGAGCTTCACGCGCTCAGGTCCAGGCTCAGCAGGTCGCGCTGGTCATCGGCATAGCCGCAGGACAGGTACAGCGCCTTGGCGCGGGCGTTGTGGTGGTTGACCTCCAGCCGCATCACCGCTGCCCCCTGCTGCCTGGCCCACTGCGCCGCCAGCGCCAGCGCCTGGCGGCCCAGGCCCTGGCCACGTACCGCAGGCACCAGGTACAGCTCGTCGAGCAGCACGAAGCGTCCGCCCTGTTCGATGCTGAAGCACCAGCCCAGGGTGATGTAGCCGGCAAACGGCTCCTGCGCGGTGGACAGGATCAGGACCGCGCCATTGGCCGGTGCGGCCAGCAACTGCTGCAGGCCAGCCTGGACCCGCTCGTGGTTGAGCGGGATCTGGTCCTCACGATAGAAATCGGCGATATGGCCGGTCAGTACCGGCAGGTCCGCGGCGTCAGCCAGACGCCAGTCCAACGGGGTATTACCACTGCTCACAACACCACTCCCTGCTGTGCCAACCAGGCCAGCAACTGCTCTTCATCCCAGACCGGCACGCCCAGCTCCTGGGCCTTGGCCAACTTGGAGCCGGCCTCACTGCCGGCGATGACAAAACTGGTCTTCTTCGACACGCTGCCGGCCACCTTGGCCCCGAACTGCTCCAGCCAGGCCTTGGCCGTCTCGCGGCCCAGACGGCTCAGGGTACCGGTCAACACCACGGTCTGCCCATCCAGCGGGCCGGCAGCGGACGGATCCTCTTCCGGCAGCAGCGCTGCCAGCCGCGCCTGGGCCTGGGCCGCACGCAGCAGCAGCGCGGCGTTGTCGCCTTGCTCCAGCCACTGGGTCAGGCCAGCCACCACCGTCGCCGGCAGGCCGGAGGCGAGCAGCTGCGCCGGCTCGGCATCCACCAGCGCGGCCATGTCGGCCACCACTGCGGCCAGCGCCTCGGCGCGCTTTTGGGTGATGCCGGGAATCTCGCAGGCCACCAGCAGCGGGGCCAGCCCCAGCCCGGCGTGCAAGCGAGCAGAAGGCGGATGCGCATCCGTCACACTGACCCCGCCGGCCAGCAGCGCGTCGATCGCGGCCTGGTTGCCGGACTGGTCGAAGAAGTGGCCAATCGAACGGGCCACCTCGCCACCGATGTCCGGCACCTGCTTGAACAACGGCCACGGCAGCTGGCGGATCAGTTCCAGGTCACCAAACCATTGCGCCAGGGTCTTGGCCGTGGCCTCACCGACATGCTCGATCCCCAGCGCGAACAGCAGCCGTGCCAGCGTGGTGCGGCGGCTGGCATCGATGGCGGCGACCAGATTGTCGGCCCAGCGGGTGGCGATCTTCTTGTCGGCCCAGGCAACCTGCACCGGCAGCGCCAGGGCGCGCGCGCGCCAGTCATCAGCTGCCGACAGGGCCAGCAGCTGCGCCAGCGCCTGGCCACTGTTCAACGGCAGCAGATGCGGCTGCAAGGCCGCCACATAAGCCTCGACATCGGCCGCGTCCAGGATCAACTTCAGCTTGAGCAGGGTGTCGCGATCGATCGCGTACAGGTCGGCGACCGAGCGGACCAGGCCCGAGTCGACCAGCACCTCGATGAACTTCTCGCCCAGGCCATCGATATCCATTGCCTTGCGCGAAGCGAAGTGGGCAATGGCCTCCTTGCGCTGGGCCGGGCAGCTGAGCTCGCCGGAGCAGCGCCACACCGCCATGCCCTCCTCGCGCACCAGCTCGGCGCCGCACACCGGGCAGGCCTGCGGCATCAGCCACGGCGTGGTCGCCGGCGGGCGCAGCTCCAGCCGCACGCTGACCACTTCGGGGATGACATCACCGGCACGGCGCACGATCACGCTGTCGCCGATGCGCACATCCAGCCGGGCAATCTGGTCGGCGTTGTGCAGGGTCGCATTGGTCACCACCACGCCGGCCACCTGCACCGGCGCCAGCCGCGCCACCGGGGTGGCCGCGCCGGTGCGGCCGATCTGGATCTCGATGTCCTCCACCGTGGTGGTCTGTTCCTGGGCCGGGAACTTGTGCGCAATGGCCCAGCGCGGTGCGCGCGCGACAAACCCCATAGCCTGCTGGCCGGCCTTGTCATCAAGCTTGTAGACCACCCCGTCGATATCGAACGCCAACCGGTCACGCGCCTGGCCGATGCGCTGGTAGTAACCGAGCAGGCCATCCAGGCCGTGCACCACCTGGCACAGGTCGCTGACCGGAAACCCCCAGCGCTGCAACACCGCCAGGGTGCCGGCATGGGTATCGGGCAGTTGCCCGCCTTCGACCACACCGGTGGCATAGGCAAAAAAGCTGAGCCTGCGCTGGGCCACGACCCTGGCATCGAGCTGACGCAGGGTTCCGGCCGCGGCATTTCGCGGGTTGGCCAGTACCTTGCCGCCGCTGGCGCGGGCCTGCGCGTTGCAGGCCTCGAAATCGGCGCGTGACATGTACACCTCACCGCGCACCTCCAGCAGCGCCGGCCAACCGCTGCCAGTGAGCTGCTGCGGGATATCGCCGATCGTGCGCAGGTTGGCGGTGACATCCTCACCGGTACTGCCATCGCCGCGGGTCGCGCCCTGGACGAACACCCCGTCCTCGTAGCGCAGGCTGATGGCCAGGCCATCGAGTTTGGGCTCGGCCGAAAAGGCCAGGTCACATTCGGCCAGGTCCAGCCGCTCGCTGATGCGGCGGACAAAATCAGCCACCTCGCCCTCACTGAAGGCGTTGCCCAGTGACAGCATCGGCAGGGCATGGGTGACTTCGGCAAAACGGCCCGAGGCGCGGCCGCCGATGCGTCCACTGATCGAGTCCTCCGCCTTCAGCTGCGGATGCTCGGCCTCCAGCGCCTCCAGCTCGCGCAGCAGCGCATCGTATTCGGCATCCGGAATCAGCTGCTCGTCACGGTTGTAATAGGCCTCGGCGGCCCGCTCGAGCTGCTCACGCAATTGCGTGGCACGTTGGATGGGAGTCTGGGACATGACAGCTACTTGGTCGATCTGAACGCCAATTCTAACGGCTGGCTGCCCCCGCCCATGCGCCGGATCAACCGTAGCCGTGGCCGGGCGGCAGCATCGGCCTGCCGGCGGGCGCCCGCCTCGTTGTGCATACCCTGACGACCGCGGCCGGGTCAGCAGGCCAGGACCTTACCAGCGCGGCGGCTTGGTCAGTGGCGGCGCCTCGTGCTGGCGGTCGTAGGCACGCAGCTCGTCGCGGATGTGGGCAATGCGCTGGCGGCCGAGCGCGTTGCGGCTGTCATCCAACACCACCGCATCCAGCAGCTCGGCCATCCGCTGCACGATCGGCTCCATCTTCTCCCAGGCATCGAGCGCGGGAATCGGCGCCGGCAGGGTCAAGAAGAACGCAATGGCCGGGGTTTCCATCTGGCTGATGGTGGCCATGTCGAAGCTGCCCGGCTTCAGGATCGAAGCCATCGAGAACACCGGGCCAGCTTCCGGATTGCCTTCGAGCAGCCGGTGGAACACCTGCATATGCCCAAACACCATGCCGGTCTTTTCGGCGGCCACGACAATATCCTCGCCGCGCAGGGTCTGGCCGGTACGCGCGGCGACATACAGCGAAACGATCTTGTCGAAATCTTCTTGCACCCTCCTGCCCAGCTCGGTGGAAGCACCCGGCTCGGCAAAGGCAAGTTCGGCCTGCTGCATCGATGCAGCCGCCTCCTCTCCCACGGCCGGGGTCAGCAGCGGGCTGTCCGGGCTGTCATCACGCACAGGCTCACTGGTACGGCGACGGCCCTGTGCAGGCTTGGAGGGACGGCTGAACAAGTAAATCGCGGCAATCAACAACAGCCCTGCCGCCAGAATGCCAATGCGGACCCAGCTAGTGTCGGACATGGGATGATCTCGTTTCCAAAGTGTGCGCAGGATGGCACGTCACGCCGCGCCCGCCAATTGGGCCGCCTGCTGCAGGTCCACACTGACCAGACGGCTGACCCCGGGCTCGCGCATGGTAACCCCGCACAACTGCTCGGCCGCCTCCATCGTGGCCTTGTTGTGCGACACGCTCAGGAACTGCACGCTCTGGCTCATCTGCTGCAGCATCTGCGCCAGCCGGCCGACATTGGCCTCGTCCAGCGGGGCATCCACCTCATCGAGCAGGCAGAACGGGGCTGGATTGAGCTGGAAGATCGCAAACACCAGGGCCACGGCGGTCATTGCCTTCTCCCCGCCCGAAAGCAGGGACAAGGTGCTGACCTTCTTGCCGGGCGGACGCGCCATCAGCAGCACCCCGGCATCGAGCAGATCGCCTTCGGTCAGCTCCAGCCAGGCCTGGCCGCCGCCGAACAGACGCGGGTAGAGATCCTGCAGGCCGGCGTTGACCTTGTCGAAGGTCTGTTTGAAGCGGGCACGGGTTTCGCGGTCGATCTTCGCCATCGCCGCCTCGAGGGTTTCCAGCGCCGCGCTCAGATCCCCCTGTTGCTCTTCCAGCCAGGCATGGCGCTGGTTGGCCTGCTCGAACTCCTCGATCGCCGTCAGGTTCACCGCACCCATCGCCGCCAGCCTGGCATCGATCTGGCGCAGCTGGCGGTTCAATGCCGCCACCTCGCTGCCTGCCTCCAGCGCCGAAACGGCAGCAGGCAGATCCAGCTGGGCCTGCTCGGCCTGTGTGTGGACATGCCCCAGGTTCAACTCGGCTGCCTGCAGCTGCAGCCGCAGCTGCACCAGCTGCTCACGCTGCTCCTCGAGCCATTGCTGGCGCTGCTGGCGGTGGCCAGTGGCCTGCTCGGCCGCCAGTTCCGCCTGTTGCTGGTGCTGCTGCGCCTGCACCAGCGCCTGCCCGGCATCAGCCAGCTGCTGCTGGGCAGCGGCCACTGCCTGCTGCAACCGGTGTTGGTCCTCGGCTTGCCGGGTGTGCGCTGCATCGAGCTGGAGCAGGCGCTGCTGCAGCGCCTGCTGCTGGGCCAGCCCGCGTTGGAGTGCCTGGCCCAGCGCCGCCTGTCGTGCCTGCCCGGTTTCGCGCGCCAGCACCAGCGCCTGCTGCCGTTCGCGGCTGTCGGCAAGCTGGGCCTGGGCCAGTTCGCAATCATCCTCCAGCGCCTGACGCTGGCTGGCCAGTGCATCGCTGGCCTGTTGCGCCTGCGCCAGCGCCTGCTGGGCCTGGGCCAGCGTCGTCTCGATGGCCTGCAGCTCAGCGGCCAGCTGCCGCTGCTGTTCTGTCAGTGCCTGCTGCTGTGCCAATGCCCGTGCCAGTGCACGCTGCTGATCCTCGCGCTGTGCGCGCAGCACGGTGACACGCGCATGGGCGCCGGCCTGCTGTTGCCTTGCCTGGTCCAGCCCGGCAAGTGCCTGTTGTTCGTTACGGCGGGCGCCATCCACGGCCGCACGCGCCTGGGCATCGTCGCCTTCGGTAGCATGCAGCGTAGCGGCAGCGTGTTCGAGCTGCGACTGCAGCAGGGCCAGCTGTTGTTCGCGGGCCAGCACGCCGCTGTCGCCGGGGGGGCACCCACCCACACTGGCGAAGGCGCTGTGCAACCAGCCGGCTTCATCCAGCTGCCAGCCATCACCCGGCGCAGCAGCGCCAGGCAGCCCCACCGCGCCCAGCAGCCAGCGTGCCAGCGGTGGCCCCTGGACCTTGCTGGCCAGGCTGTCGGCGGCGACCGGCAAGGCCGGGGCGTGGTCGTCGGGAAGATCATCGACCAGCCGGCAGATGCCCTGCCCGTTCCACTGCGCCTGCAGTTGCCGCCGCTGCCGTGCCGGCACCACCAGTGCCTGCAGCCAGGGGCCGAGTACCGCCTCCACCGCGTCCTGGTAGCCGGCCTGCACCTTGAGCACACTGGCCAGCCGCGGCACATCGGCCAGCCCCTGCACCTGCAGCCAGTCCCGCTGCGCGGCATCATCGGCGCCCAGCGCAGCCGCCTGCAGGGTCTGCAATGCCACCTGTTGCGCGGCGAGCAACTGCTGCTGTCCACGTGCGGCCTGCAACGCCTGATCGGCCCGCTGTTGCGCCGCTTCGGCCTCGAGCCGCTGCGTGCTGCCCAGCGCGGCCTGGGCCTGTGCCTGCTCCAGCTGCTGCGCACAATCGTGCAGTGCCTGCTCGGCCTGGGCCAGGCCTTGCGGATCCTCCCCGGCCTGCAGCGCCTGCAGTTGCTCGTCCTGTTCGGCGATGCGCTGCAGCAGCTGCTGGTGCTGGCGGGCCATGAATTCCTGGCGGGTGCGCTCGCGGGTCACCGCGGTGCTGGCGTCATGCCGCTGGCGGGTCGCCTGCTCCCATTGCTGCTGCCAGGCACTGCGCCGGGCCTGCGCCTGGGCCAGGGCCTGCTGTGCCTGTTCCAACTGCTGGGCAGCCTGTTGCAGCTGCGGGGCCAGCGCGGCCAGCTGTGCCTGCTGCTGCTCATTGTCACTGCGGTCACGCTCAAGCTGCCCCTGCAGCTGGCCCAGACCGGTATCGGCCTGGGCCTGTTCGACCTGTTGCCGCTGCAGCAAGGACTGCGCATGGACCAGCATCTGCTGCAGCCGGGTGTGCTCGGCCTGCTGCGCATACACCGCGGCCTGGGCCTGTTCCAGCGCCTGCTGGGCTGCCTGCAGCTGCTGCAATGGGCCGGACTGGACAGCGTCCAACGCCTGGATCTGCAGCACCGCCGCATCCACCTCCGTCTGGCGGCGCAGAAGCTGATCGGCCAGCTGCTGGCGCTGCTGTTCGGCCTGGCGGTACTGCAGCGCCAGCACCTGCCCTTGCAGCTGCTGGCGCTGGCCCTGCCACTGCTGGTACTGGCTGGCCTGTTCGGCCTGGACGCGCAGATGCTCCAGCTGGCGGCCAATCTCGCCACGCAGATCCTCCAGCCGCTCCAGGTTCTCGCGCGTCTGGCTGATCCGGCCCTGGGTCTCGCGCCGCCGCTCCTTGTACAGGCTGATGCCGGCGGCCTCTTCCAGGTACGCGCGCAAGGCCTCGGGCTTGGCATCGATGACCTGGCTGATCATCCCCTGCTCGATGATCGCGTAGCTGCGCGGCCCCAACCCGGTGCCCAGGAACAGGTCGGTGATGTCGCGCTTGCGGCAGCGGCTGCCGTTGAGGAAGTAATCGCTGCTGCCATCGCGGGCCACCCGGCGCTTGACCGAAATTTCGTCAAAACCGGCGTACTGGCCGCTGATCAGGCGGTCGCTGTTGTCAAACACCAGCTCGACACTGGCCTGGGAGACCGGCTTGCGCGAGGCCGAGCCGGAAAAAATCACATCACTGAGGGCTTCACCACGCAGACGGCCAGCCGAGCTTTCGCCCATCACCCAGCGCACCGCATCGATGATGTTGCTCTTGCCGCAACCATTGGGACCCACGACCACGGTGAAGTTTGACGGCAACAGCAGCGTTGTCGGGTCAACAAACGACTTGAAACCGGAAAGTTTGATCGAGGTCAGGCGCATGCAGGGCTCGTGCCCGGTCGGGGCGGGCAATACTTCCCAGTATAGCCAGCCCCCGGCGGCATAAAAAAAGACGGGCCCGAAGGCCCGTCTTTATGGCTCATGCCGGCACGGCATTGGCTCAGGCGTCGGCCTGGACCACAACCTTGACGTTGGCCGAGACGTCGGCGTGCAGCTTGACGATGACATCGTATTCGCCAATCTGGCGGAACGCGCCTTCGCCCAGGATCACTTCGCTCTTCTCCACGGCCAGGCCGGCAGCGGTGAAGGCTTCAGCGATATCACGCGGACCAACCGAGCCGTACAGCTTGCCTTCGGCCGAAGCGTGCGAGCCGATGGTCACCGAGGCGCCTTCCAGCTTTTCAGCGCGGGCGGCAGCTTCGGCGTGGATCGAGGCAGCCTTGGCTTCGTACTCGGCGCGCTTGGCTTCAAAAGCAGCCACGTTGGCTTCGGTTGCCGGCACGGCCTTGCCCTGCGGAACCAGGAAGTTGCGACCATAACCCGGCTTGACGTCGACCAGGTCGCCCAGACCACCGAGGTTGGTGACCTTTTGCAGAAGAATCAGCTTCATTGTTTCAACTCCGTTATTCGTTAGCGGTGCGCCAGGCGCACCGCAACGTAGATGCTGTCCGAATAAGACAGAAAACGTTCACCGTGCGACAGGCACCAGGCCTGTCGCACACCGCGACATCAGACGTCGTGGTTGTCGGTGTACGGGATCAGGGCCAGGAAGCGGGCGCGCTTGACAGCGGTCGCCAGCTGGCGCTGGTACTTGGACTTGGTGCCGGTGACGCGCGAGGGCACGATCTTGCCGTTCTCGGTCAGGTACTGGCGCAGGGTGTTGAGATCCTTGTAATCGATCTCCTTCACACCTTCAGCAGTGAACTTGCAGAACTTGCGGCGACGGAAGAACTTGGACATGAGAGGTCTCCTTACTCAGCAACGGCGTCGTCGCCGGCTTCATCGTTGGTGGAATTGATGGCCTCATCGTCGTCACGACGACGGCGCTCACCGCGCTCCGGCTTGTCACCCTTCTCGTCCTTGCTCTTCATGATCAGCGACTGCTCGGTATCGGCTTCGTCGCGCTTGATCACCAGGTTGCGCAGGATGGCATCGTTGAAACGGAAGGTTTCAACCAGCTCATTCATGACAGCCTGGTCGGCTTCGATGTTCATCAGGACATAGTGGGCCTTGACCAGGTTCTGGATCGGGTAAGCCAGCTGACGGCGGCCCCAGTCTTCCAGACGGTGGATGGTGCCGTTGCCTGCTTCGATCATGCCCTTGTAGCGCTCGACCATGGCCGGGACCTGCTCGCTCTGGTCCGGGTGGACCAGGAACACGACTTCGTAATGACGACTCATGTTTTTATTACCTTGTGGATGTGACCCTTGCGGGCCGGTCAGCCCCCCGCACGATCATGCCGGCGGTGGAGCAAGGAGCCCTGCACGCCGGCTTGGCCGGGCGCAGGTAAGCGGGAAATTATGCTGGATCCAACCGCGCAAGGCAAGCGCCCGGCCTGCCGCCGCGGTTGGTTCAGACGCTGCACGCCGGTTCAGGCCTTTTCGGCATCGGTGGTGAAGCTTTCGCCGCAGCCGCATTCGGCCTTGGCATTGGGGTTGTCGAACACGAACACCTCGCCCAGCCCCTGCCTGGCGAAGTCGATGGCGGTGCCATCGACCAGCGGCAGGCTGGTGGCATCGACATACACGCGCACGCCGTCCTGCTCGAACACGGTGTCATCGCTGCCGGCCTGGGTGACCAGGTCGGTGACATACCCCCAACCCGAACAGCCGGTGCGCTTGACCCCGAAGCGCAGGCCCAGCGCCCCGTGCTGGCGTGCAACGAACTGGGCCACACGGGCATGGGCGGCGGGGGTAAGGGTGATGGCCATTGCATTCTCCTGCTCAAAGCAGCGGCCATTATAGATCGCCTGCGGCAATGCCTCGCGCCAACGCGCCGGCAGTCGTAAACTGTGCGGTCACAGATCGAGTCGATCAGCAGAAGGATTCCAAGACATGACGGTGGTCAGCGTTGCACAGGCCCTTGCCGGGAAGTTCCCGGAAGGCGGGGAAGTTACGGTCCGCGGCTGGGTACGCACCGTTCGCGGCTCAGCGGCCTTGGCTTTCGTCAATGTCAGTGATGGCTCCGGCTTTGCCCCGATCCAGGCCGTGGTCGCCGATGGCCTGTCCAACTTCGACGAGGTCAAGCGCCTGACCCCGGGCTGCTCGGTGATCGTCACCGGCACCCTGGTGGCCTCGCAGGGCAAGGGCCAGAGCTACGAGATCCAGGCCTCGGCGGTGGAGGTGGTGGGCTGGGTCGAGGACCCGTTGACCTACCCGATCCAGCCCAAGCCGATGAGCCCGGAGTTCCTGCGCGAGGTTGCCCACCTGCGTCCGCGCACCAACCTGTTCGGCGCGGTCACCCGCATCCGCAACTGCCTGTCGCAGGCCGTGCACCGCTATTTCCACGAGCGTGAGTACTGCTGGATCTCGACCCCGATCATCACCACCTCCGATGCCGAAGGTGCCGGCCAGATGTTCCGGGTCTCGACCCTGGACCTGGCCAACCTGCCGCGCGATGGCGCCGGCAACGTGGATTTCAGCCGCGACTTCTTCGGCAAGGAAACCTTCCTGACCGTGTCCGGCCAGCTCAACGTCGAGGCCTATGCGCTGGCACTGAGCAAGGTCTACACCTTCGGCCCGACCTTCCGTGCCGAGAACAGCCACACCACCCGCCACCTGGCCGAGTTCTGGATGGTGGAGCCGGAAATCGCCTTCGCCGACCTGGCCGAGGACGCCCGTGTGGCCGAGGACTTCCTGAAGTACCTTTTCAAGGCTGTGCTCGATGAGCGCGCCGATGACATGGCCTTCATCGCCGAACGCGTGCAGAAGGACGCGATCACCCGTCTGGAGAAGTTCATCGAAGCGCCGTTCGAGCGCATCGAGTACACCGACGCGATCACCCTGCTGCAGAAATCCGGCAAGAAGTTCGACTACCCGGTCGAATGGGGCCTGGATCTGCAGACCGAGCACGAGCGCTGGCTGACCGAGGAACACGTCGGCCGCCCGGTGGTGGTGACCAACTACCCCGAGCACATCAAGGCCTTCTACATGCGCCTGAACGATGACGGCAAGACCGTCGCGGCGATGGACGTGCTGGCCCCGGGCATCGGCGAGATCATCGGCGGCTCCCAGCGCGAGGAGCGCCTGGACATCCTGGATGCACGCATGGCCCAGTTCGGTCTGGATCCGGCCCACTACCAGTGGTACCGCGATTTCCGCCGCTATGGCTCGGTGCCGCATGCCGGCTTCGGCCTGGGCTTCGAGCGCCTGGTGGTCTACGTCTGCGGCCTGTCCAACATCCGCGACGCCATCCCCTACCCGCGCGCACCCGGCTCGGCCGAATTCTGAGAGTGAGCAACGAGTGATGAGCAACGAGCAACGAGTAAAAGCCAAACCAGCGCACCACGGCGCCTTTCTCTCGTTGCTCACTCCTGCCCCCTCGTTCCTCGCCCCATGATCCTGTTCCTGGCCCTGTGCTGTGTCGGGGTGGCGATCGCCGGGTTCTCGGCCTTCGTGATCTTCTGGCCGTTGACCCTGATCCACCTGCGTGACCGCCACCCGCAGCTGCATGCGCAGTTTGGGCCTGGCGCTTTCCTTGGCCGCCAGCCGCTGGGCTGGCTGCTGCGCCGCGATGACCGCGCACTGGCCGACCGCTCGCTGAGCGGGCTGGCCGCGCCGGCCCGGCTGGCATTACTTACCCTGCTGGGCGGGGCGGCCCTGGCTGCCGCGTTCTGGCTGTTTTCACAGGTATCTGCATGACTGACTTCGTTTCCCCACCCGAGCAATGGTGGCTGGCCAGCCTCGGCCGCACCCTGATCTGGGCACGCCTGCGCGTGCGCGAGGCCGGCACCGCCGAAGTGCTGGACAGTGATGGCAACACGCTCAATTACGACAGCGAGGACACCGCCCGGGCGATGCTGTTTGACGCTGAATTTGTTGCCTGGGACGGCCTGGACCAGGACGATGCGCTGGCACGCGGCTTCAGCCTGGACGAAGTCGCGCCGCCGCAGGCGGCCAGCGATGAAGACCTGGTGCCCCTGATGGTCCGCCAGCTGGGCGCGCGCGCCTGACTTTTCCAAGCGCCGGCGCTGCCGCCACCGGCCAGGGCGGGCACGTATTTCCCCGAGGAAAGGCAATGATCCAGATCCAGCAACTGCTGAAAAACAACAAGGAATGGGCCGACCGCATCGCCCAGGAAGATCCCACTTTCTTCGAACGCCTGTCCAAGCAGCAGTCGCCGGAGTACCTGTGGATCGGCTGTTCCGATTCGCGGGTGCCGGCCAACCAGATCACCGGCCTGGCCCCGGGCGAGGTGTTCGTGCACCGCAACGTCGCCAATGTGGTGGTGCAGACCGACCTGAACTGCCTGAGCGTGGTCCAGTTCGCGGTGGACCTGCTCAAGGTCAAGCACATCCTGATCGTCGGCCATTACGGCTGCTCCGGTGTGCACACCGCCCTGCACGGCAACCGCGTCGGCCTGGCCGACCTGTGGCTGCGCCATGTCGCCGATGTCGCGCACAAGCATGCCGACCTGCTCAATGCGATCGAGGACCCGGCCCTGCGTCATGCGCGGCTGTGCGAACTGAACGTGATCGAGCAGGTGGTCAACATCTGCCGCACCACCGTGGTCAACGATGCCTGGGACCGCGGCCAGAAGCTGATGATCCACGGCTGGGTCTACAGCCTCAAGGACGGCCGCGTGCGCGAGATGGGCATTGATGTCGGCTCGGCCGCCGAGCTGGATGCGGCCTACCAGAAGGCGCTGGCCCACGTGCCACGCCAGGGCCCGCGCGACTGACGTTTCCCCGCGCCGGCCCGAGGCCGGCGTTTTTCTTTACCCGTTTGCTGGAGGGTGCCCATGCACCAGGACAGTTTCCTTTTCTATGACCTGGAAACCTTCGGCCAGGATCCGCGCCGCACCCGGATTGCCCAGTTCGCCGCGGTGCGTACCGACAGCGCCCTGAACGTACTGGAGGAGCACAGCTTCTTCGTGCGCCCGGCCGATGACCTGCTGCCCTCGCCGATCGCCACCCTGATCACCGGGATCACCCCGCAACAGGCACTGGCCGACGGGGTCAGCGAGGCGGCGGCGTTTGCCCGCATCAGCGACCTGATGAGCACTCCGCGCACCTGCACGCTGGGCTACAACACGCTGCGCTTTGACGATGAGTTCGTCCGCCACGGCCTGTTCCGCAACTTCTTTGACCCCTACGAGCGCGAATGGCGCGGCGGCAACTCACGCTGGGACCTGCTGGACATGCTGCGGCTGATGCACGCGCTGCGCCCGGAAGGCATCGTCTGGCCGCAACGCGCCGATGGCGGCGGCACCTCGTTCAAGCTCGAACACCTGGCCACCGCCAACGGGGTACGCGTGGGCGATGCGCACGAGGCGCTGAGCGATGTGCATGCCACCATCGCGCTGGCCCGGCTGTTCAAGCAGTACCAGCCCCGGCTGTGGGAACACGCCTTGAAACTGCGTGACAAGCGCCATGTCGCCGGCCTGCTCAATGTCAGCGCCGCACAACCGCTGCTGCACGTTTCCATGCGCTACCCGGCCAGCCGGATGTGCGCCGCGCCGGTGCTGCCGATCACCCTGCACCCGCAGATTGCCAGCCGGGTCATCGTGCTGGACCTGGATGAGGACCCGCAGGCATTGATCGCGCTGCCGGCCGAAGCGATTGCCGAGCGCGTGTTCATCCGCCGCGAGGACCTGCCCGAAGGCGTGACACGGATCGGCCTGAAGGAAGTACATACCAACAAATGCCCGGCGCTGATCCAGTGGGCACACCTGCGCGCGGCAGATTTTTCGCGGCTGCAGATCGAACCGGAGCTGGTCCAGCAACGCATCGACACCCTGGCCCCGCACCTGCCGGCAATCGCCGAGAAGGTACGCCGCGTCTACGCCGGCAAGGAGGCATTGCCGCCCGGTGACGCCGATGGCTCGCTGTATGACGGCTTCCTGGCCGAGGGCGACCGTGCCCTGCTGCCGGCCGTGCGCGCCTGCCCGCCACAGGCACTGGGCGAATTCGCGCTGCGGCTGCGTGATGGCCGGCTCAAGACCCTGCTGGCGCGCTACCAGGCGCGCAACTTCCCCGACAGCCTGGATCCAACCGCGCGTGCACACTGGAATGCCTGGCGCCGCCAGCGCCTGGCCGAAGGCAGCCCGATGAGTGAGTACAGCCTGGACAGCTACCGCGCCGAGATCACCCGCCTGCGCAGCGAACATGCCGGCGATGCCGGAAAACTCGCCCTGCTCGACGCACTCGATGCCTGGGGCAATGACCTGGAGGCCAGCCTGTGAGCGGCTATTTCTCTGCGGCCAGCCTGCGCTTCCTGGCGCAGTTGTCGGCCAACAACAACAAGGCTTGGTTCAACGAACACAAGGCGCAGTACGAGCAGCACGTGCGCCAGCCGTTCCTGCAGCTGATCACCGATATCGCCCCGGACATCCAGGCGATCAGCCCGCACTTCCGTGCCGACCCGCGCACGGTCGGTGGCTCGCTGTACCGCATCCAGCGCGATGCGCGCTACTCGCACGACAAGTCACCCTACAAGGGCTGGCAGGGCTGCCGCTTCTACCACGAACACCGCCGGCTGCAGATCGTGCCGCTGTTCTACCTGCACCTGCAGCCGGGCAACTGTTTCCTCGGCGGCGGGCTGTGGCATCCGGAGCCGGCCAACCTGCAGAAAGTGCGCCAGTTCATTTTCGACAACCCGGCCAGCTGGGAACGTGCCGCCCACGCTCCGGCAATCACCACACGCTTCGTGCTGGAACAGGACGAGAAGCTGCAACGTCCGCCGCGTGGCTACCCGGCCGACCACCCCTTCATCGAGGACCTGAAGCAGCGCAACTGGGTGTATTCACGTGCACTGAGCGAAGCGGAAATATGCAGCCCCCAGCTGCGCCAGACCCTGGTGGCCGACTACACCACGCTGGCACCGTTCATCGATTACCTGTGCGCGGCGCTGGACCTGGAGTTCTGATCCGGCCGACGCCGGCAGCAGCCCGGTATCATTGAACGATGTCACGTCCTGCGCTTGTTCCGCTGTACCTGCCGATCACCGCCAGCGCGGCAGCCGGTTTTTTCGAGCACGCCCGGCTGCCACCGCTGCCGGTGGAGCGGGCCGCACTGTTTGTGGTCATGGCACAGCTGGAGCAGGCGCAATCGCACAGCCACCTGCAGGTACTGCTGCGCCAGGCCCAGCAGCTGTTTGCGCAGCAACCGGAAAACGGCGCGCAGACGTTGCTGCAGCAGCGCCTGCAGCTGGCTGACCGTGCCCCTGAGCAGATCCACCGCCAGCTGGCCGGCGCCGCCATCACCTATGCGCCGGATGAGCTGATGCACAGCCAGGCCTGGCGTGGCGCCGACGGGCTGTATGACCTGGCTTTCCAGCAGGCCTGCCGCGGCAGCCTGCAGCCGTTTGCCATCCGCCTGGCCGCGCCGTCCTCCGAGCCCGAGGCCGAGGCCGAACCGCTCAACGCCCGCCGCCGGCCACGGCCGCAACTGGCCATCCACGGCACCCGCGACCAGCATGTGGTGGCCTCGGTGATCAGCGCCGGCGATGGCGAGCACATCCAGGTGCAGGCCTATGCCGGCACCGGCAAGACCCACCTGATCCACCGCATGACCGCGGTGCTGGGCACGGCCTTCACCTATATCGCTCCCAGCCAGGGCCACCTGTTCGGTTTCCAGCAGGCCGCCAGGGCCAGTGGCAACACCGTGCGCGCCTTGCATCTGTGGGGCCTGGCGCATGAACTGGCGCAGCTCAATGCGCAGCGGCTGCAGCTGGGTTTCGTCCCCCGGCGCATCAGCGCCACCTACCCGCCGGCCGAACAGGCCCGCATCCTCGGCATTCCGGCCCTGGGGGCGCACAGCCCGGCGCAGGTGCTGATGATCTGCCAGCGCATCATCAAGCGCTGGTGCCACACTGACTCACCACTGCTGAGCCTGCGCGAGATCAACCGCGACACTGCCGGCCTGTCCGGCCCCATGGCGGCCAACCTGCTGGCCAGCTGCGAGCACCTGTGGCGGCAGATGTTCCAGCGCCAGGCCGTGCACGGCCACCTGCTCAGCGTCGATATCGTGCACCTGGCCAAGTGGCTGATGGTGACCGGGGCACAGATCCCGGCGCACTTTGGCACCTTGATCATCGATGAGGCGCACGACCTGCAGCCGGCCTGGCAGTACCTGTTCTCCCGCTACCCGGGCGGTTGCGTGCAGATGGGCGACCCCAACCAGCGCCTGCGCGGCAAGCCACGGCCGAGCCACGGCGTGCAGCAGGTCTGGATGGGGCAGTCGGTACGCATCGGCAACGGGGTCGAGCATCTGGTCAACACCACCCTGGCCCTGGGCGGCAATGATCCGCAGGCCCAGGGGTTTGCCGCCTCGCGCTCGCACATCACCGCCCGCCGCAGCTACAGCGACCCCGCAGGCTTGCCGGGCGAAGGCCTGCGCGTGTTCGGCAACCCCGATGCGCTGCTGGACTTCCTGCTGCAGCTCACCGCTGCGCAGGCCGCGAGCGTGGCGGTCCTGCCGGCCAGCGCACGTGCGCTGCGCCAGCAGGCACTGGGGCTGATCGACCGCCATCGCCAGCAGCAGGCAAGGATCGCCATGCAGTGGCAGGCCACGGCCCAGCAGCTGCAGGACGCTGGCTGCAGCGCACTGCGCCAGCGCATCGAGGACGGCTTCAGCCTGGCCGCGCTCGATGCCCTGCTCGCCGCCAGCGCCGATACCGACAACGCGGCGCTGCTGCTGGGCCTGGTCGAACATGCCAAGAACCTGGAAGCCGATGTGGTCGCCCTGACCCCCTGCTGCTTTGACCGCAGCGTCGAGCAACGGCATTACCACCCGGCCCGTGCCGCCTACCAGGCCATGACCCGCGCCAGGCACGAGCTGTGGCTGCCGGGCGACGGCATGGACCGCCTGCGCTCCACGCCCATGCCCGAGGGCTACTGAGCCCGGCCAGCGGCCGCGCCGCCAGCCGGGCCGGGCTTACGGCAACAGCACCACGCTGTGGCCCAGGCCACGGGTCTTGCGCACGCGGATCTGTACCGGGATGCGCTCCTTGACCGCCTCGACATGGCTGATCACCCCGATCAGCTTGCCCTGGGCATTGAGCGAATCCAGTGCGTCCAGCGCCAGGTCCAGCGCGTCCGGGTCGAGCGAGCCGAAGCCCTCGTCCAGGAAGAACGACTCGATCCGGGTACGGTGGCTGACCAGGTCCGACAGCCCCAGCGCCAGCGCCAGCGAGACCAGGAAGCTCTCGCCACCGGACAGCGTGCGCACATCGCGCACCACGTCCGCCTGCCAGCTGTCGGCCACCCGCAGGCCCAGCCCGCTGCCGCTGCGCTGCAGGCTGTAGCGGCCGGCATCCAGCCGCTGCAGGTGGGTATTGGCCAGCAGCAGCAGCCGGTCCAGGGTCAGGCCCTGGGCGAAGGTGCGGAACTTGTCGCCGTCACGCGAGCCGATCAGGCCGTTCAGGCGCTCCCACACGTCAAGCTCGGCCTGCGCCGCGGCGATGGCCTGCTGCAGCTGGCCCAGTTCGGCCAGCCGCTGGTCGTCGGCGGCCAGCGTCGCGCTGATCGCCCCCTGGCGGTGGGCCAACCCCTGCCAATGCACTTGGACCTGCTCGAGCGCGACGCGCAGCTCCGGCTCGGCTTGCGTGGTCAGCGCCTGCGCCTGCAGGCCAGCCACCCGCTGCTGCAGCTGGGCGACGACCACCGCCGCCTGCTGCTGGCGCTGGCGCGCCTGTTCGATGCCCTGCTCCAGCTGCTGCCGGCGCTCTGGCGCCAGCCGCCGTGCCTGCAGCTGGGCCAGATCGGCCAGCCCGTTGGCCGCCAGCGCGTGCGCCAACGCGTCGCTGCAGCCGGCGGCTGTTTCGGCCAGCGCCTGCTCGCGACCCTGGGCGTTGGTGGCGTGCTGCGCTGCCTGGCTGGCGCGCTCGCTGGCGTCGCTCCACTGCGCGATCGCCTGCTCCAGCGTGCCGCTGGCCGGCCCTTCCGCTGCGGCAACCTCGGCCCCCAGCCGCTGCTGCCAGTGTGCCAGCCGGGCCGCCGCCTCGGCGGCGGCCTGCTCCTGCCCGCGCAGGCCGGCGGCCAGCGCTTCGTGTTCGCCGGTCCAGCCCTGGTAACGCTGCCAGTGCGCCTGGCGCTGCTCCAGCCAGGCCTGAGGATCGGCGTCAAGCACACCGGCCGGCCACTGCGCGGCCAGCTCCCGGCCCTGGCTCTGCCAGGCCTGTTCGGCAGCGGCGCTTTCCTGCTGGCGCCTGCCGCACTGCACCCGGGCACGCTCGAGCACCTCGCGATGCAGGGCCAGCGTGACCAATGCGGCTTCCAACTGCTGCTGCAGTTGCTGCTGGTCATGGCGGGCCTGCTGCAGGCGCACAGCTGCGGCCTGGGCCAGATCCAGCTGCTGGCGTAGCGCGCGACCGTCGGCCTCCAGGTGCCTGAGCTCGGCCTCCAGCACCGCCAGCGCAACGCCGGCCATGCCGGCGCTGGCCAGGGTGTCGGCATCGGCCTGCCACTGCGCCTGCGCCTGCGCCAGCTGCTCGCCACGCGCCTGCATCAGGGCCTGCGCGCGGGCCAGGCCGGCCTGCGCCTGCTGCACTGTTAGCAGCGCGTGGCGGTGTTCTTCCTCGACGGCGGCGACCGCCTGCCCTGCAGCCTGCAAGGCGGCATCCACATCGCCATCGATACCCGGATGCTCCAGCGCGCCGCACAGCGGACAGGGCTGGCCATCGCACAACTGCTGCCGGTGCGCGGCAAGGCCGGCGACGGTCTGCTGCAGCTGCAGGATCTGCTGCTTGTCGACCAGCCGGGACGTGACCGCATCCAGTTCCGCCTGTGCCTGGCCCAGCGCCAGCTGCGCCTGGCCGGCAGCCTGCTCGGCCTGCTGGTGCCCGGCACGCAGCCCGTCCAGTACCTGCCCTGCCTGCTGGTGGCGCTCAAGCAACGGACGCAGCGCAGCGCGCTGGCGGTATCTGTCGGCCAGCACCTCGCGGCGCTCGGCCAGGCCGGCGACGGTCTGCCCGGCCAGCACCGCGGCCAACCCGGCGTCAGCCTCGGCCACCCGGGCATCGGCCGCTGGCAGCTGCTGCTGCAGCACCGACAACGCTTGCTGCTGCTCTGCCAGCCGGCGCCCGGCGTCCTGGACCTCGACTTCGGCCTGTGCCTGTGCGCTGCGCGCCTTCTCGCGCGTGCTGGCAGCGGCCCGCCATTGCTGTAGACCCAGCTGCCAGGCCGGCAACGCGGCCCCGAGGCCAGCGTCATCGGCATGGGCCGCCAGCAGCGCTGCAACCTCATCGCGCTGCTGCTGCAGGGTGTCCACCGCCGCCTGCGCGGCCTGCGCCTGCGCAGCAGCGATCGCCACTACCCGCCTGGCCTGCTCGCGCTCGGCGGCGTGGGCAGCGGCCTGTTCTTCGGCTGCCTGCCGCTGCGCCTGGCGTGCGGCGGCCAGCGCGCCATCGGCCTGCTCGCTGGCCTGCCACGCCGGCCAGGCCTGCTCGGCCGGTGCGGCTGCCGCCAGCGTGGCCTGGTCGGCCGCGGTATCGGCCAGCACTGCCTCGGCCTGCGCCAGGGTCGCCTGGGCCTGGGCCAATTCGACGCCGGCGGCCTCAAACTGACGCCGCCAGGCCAGCGCGGCAGCGGCCTGATCGCGCTGCACCTGCACCGTTTTCAGCTGCTCCTCCAGCTGCGCCAGCTCGGCCTGCAGCTGCGCACGCGCCTCGGCCGCCAGCGCCGGCTGGCCGGCCGCACGCTGCTGCAGCAGTTCCAGCGCCTGGCGCTGCTGCTTGGCCTGCTCGAACACCTCGGCCGAGATCCGGCCATAGACCTCGGTGCCGGTGAGCTGCTCGAGCAACCCGGCACGCTCCTTGTCGTCGCTGTTGAGGAAGGAGGCGAAATCCCCCTGGGCCAGCAGCACCGAGCGGGTGAAGCGCTTGTAGTCCAGCCCGGAAACCGCCTCGACCAGCTCTTCCTTCTCGCGCAGCTTCTCGGTCAGGATCCGGCCGCGACCGTCCGCCCCGGCCGGGTCGACCAGGGCCAGTTCGGCGTCGGGTTGCTGCAGCTTGCCGTCGATGCGGTTGCGCGCCCGGCGTTGGCTCCAGCGGGCGCGGTAGTGCTGGCCACGGGCGAGGAACTCGACCTCGGCGTGGCACTCGGCAGTGTGCTCGGTCATCAGCGGGTTGGCGCTGGCGCTGAGCGCATCAAAGCGCGGGGTACGGTGATACAGCGCCAGGCAGATCGCATCCAGGATCGTGGTCTTGCCGGCCCCGGTCGGCCCGGTGATCGCAAACAGGCCATCGGCAAAGGCTGGTGCCTGGAAATCCACATGGACATCGCCCTTGAGCGAATTGAGGTTGCGTAGGCGCAGCGACAGGATCTTCATGCCGCCCCCTCCTCGAGGCGGGCCACGACCGTGGCAAAGCGCTCGCGCAGGGCCTGCCGCTGTCCGTCCTCCAGCGCGGGCTCGGCGGCGAGCCGGCGCTCGAACACCTCGGCCGGGGCCAGCTCGTCCAGGTCCTGCAGCACCGGGGCCAGCGCCGGCTGGCTGGCACGCCGGCGGCGCAGGCGCAGCACTTCCAGCGGCCGGTCCTCGACCAGTGCGGCCACCCGTGCCGGCAGGTCGGGCAACAGCTCATCACCAACAACCTCCACCTCCAGCCAGGCGACCTGGCCAGCAGCCAGCGTGGCGGCCACCGCGTCCAGCTCGGCCGGCAGCCTGGCCAGCGTGGCGCTGATCCGTGCCAGCGGCTGGAACACCGGCACTTCCAGCGGCGTGACCGCCTGCAGCCCCGCCGCATCCAGGTCCACCAGCAGCACCTGCTTGGCCACGCCCAGCTCGTCAAAACCCAGCGCGATCGGCGAGCCGCTGTAACGGATATGGCCCGACGCACTGACCTGCTGCGGGCGGTGGATGTGGCCCAGTGCGATGTAGTCGGCCGGCGGGAAGGCATCGGCCGGGAAGGCCGACAGCGAGCCGACGTAGATCTCACGCACCGATTCGCTGCGGCTGGCGCCGACGCAGGTCAGGTGGCCGGTGGCCACGATCGGCAGCGGCCGGCCCAGCGCCTGCCGGCGCGCCAGCGCCGCGGCGTGGATGGCCGCGTAATGGCCGGCGATCCCGGCAACCAGGTCCTGGCGCGCGGCTTCGGTTTCCTGTCCGGGCAGCGACGGGCGCACCTCGCGGGCACGGATGAACGGCACCGCGCACAGCAGCGCGCCGGGCTGGCCGTCGCGACCATTGAGCGCGAACACATGCTCGGCCGCGGGCCGGTCCAGCGAAGGCACCACCCGGGTATGCAGGCGTTCGAGCAGCTGGCGCGACTCGCCCAGCACCGCCGGCGAGTCATGGTTGCCACCGAGCACCACCAGCTGCACGCCGGCGTCGTGCATGTCGAGCACGAACTGGTGGTAGGCCTCGCGTGCATGGCTGGGCGGGCTGGCGGTATCGAACACATCGCCGGCCACCACTACCGCATCGACCGCCTGCACGACGACCTGCTCCAGCAGCCAGGCCAGCAAGGCGGCATGTTCAGCCTGGCGGCTCTTGCCAAAGAAGTGTTGGCCCAGATGCCAATCGGAAGTGTGCAGCAGACGCATGAGCCGTCCTTGGGGAAAACCACATTAGCGCGGCATTGTGTCGCACCGGCTGCGACAGGCCCAGCACCGGCGCAATCCGCTTACCGGCATTCATGCAGGACACCTGCGGTTGCGGCAGGCTGGCAGCCCCTGTTCTGGAGCAACGTGATGCGCAGACCCGGCCTGTGGCTCAGCCTGATCCTGGCGTTGTTGTTGGCATTGGTGGCGTTGTGGGCGGCCGGCCCCTGGCTGGCAATGCGGGGAATCGAGCAGGCGCTTGCACAACGTGACCCGGCCAGGCTGGAACGGCATGTCGACTTTGCCGCGCTGCGGGTGAGCCTGAAGGCGCAACTGGCTGACCGGTTGGTACATGCGGCCGGGCCGCAGCTGCAATCCAGCCGCCTGGGCGGGCTGGCCCTGCTCGCCGCCACCGGCCTGGTCGGTGCCAGTATCGACACCATGGTCACCCCGCTGGGCATCAGCGCCCTGCTCCACGGCCAGGGCGGCTGGCGCAAGGCCACCGGCAACACTGAAACGGCCGACACCCATTCGCCGCCGGCAAGACCGCAACCCTTTGCCCGGATCCACTGGCGCTACGAATCGGCCAACCGCTTCAGCGCCAGCCGGCAGGATGGCGACGGCCACATCACCGTGTTCATTTTTCAACGTCAGCAGCTGCGCTGGCGCCTGGTCGACATCCAGCTGCCGCCCGGTTGGGCGGCAGCCGATGTCCTTGGCTAGCTCTCAGGCCCGCTTGGCCGCCGGCGCCGGTTCGTGCAGGAACGCTTCCAGTGAATCGTCCAGCGCCTTCATCCACGGGGTATGGTGAGCCGGGGCCAGGGTGCCGGTCAGTACCGAACGGTAGCGCTGGTCACGGTAGCCGAGGATGTCGCGCTTCTTGTCACGCTTCCATTGCTTGAAGATTTCCGCCACCTGTTCGATCGGGAAATCCGGGTAATCGGAGGCATCGACCAGGTCGCGCACGTAGGCGGCCTGGAAGTCGATCTCCTGGTCGGCGTTGCTACAGGCCTGCTCACGCTGTTGCCAGTGCTCGCTGTCGGCCTGCATGGCCGCCTTGTCCGGCAACGGCAGCCGGCCCATCAACAGGTCGCGTGCCAGCCAGGCCTGGGCATCGAACATGTTGAAGGTGTAGTACTGGTCCTGCATGCCCAGGTAGATCAGCCCCGGGTCGTCGATGAAGACCACGCCCTTGTACAACTGCCCCGGGTACAGCCGGTTGTGGGTGCGCAGGGTCAGTTCGTCCGGCAGGAACGGAAAGTGGTGGCGGTAACCGGTGCACAGTACGACCGCATCGACGTCCTTGCTGCTGCCATCACTGAAGTGCGCGGTGTTGCCCTCCATGCGCAGCAGCAGGGGCTTTTCCTCGAAACTGGACGGCCACTGGTAGCCCATCGGCCGGCTGCGGTAGCTGAAAGTGACCGAGCGCGCACCGTACTTGTAGCACTGGGTACCGATGTCCTCGGCCGAGTAGCTGCTGCCCACCAGCAACAGGTCCTTGTCGGTGAATTCGCAGGCATCACGGAAGTCATGTGCATGCAGCACACGCCCGGGGAACTGCTCCAGGCCCTCGAAATACGGCACGTTCGGCGTGGAGAAGTGGCCGGTGGCCACGATCACATGGTCAAACTCCTCGGTGATCAGGGTGTCGGCCTTCATGTCACGCACGGTGACCTGGAAGCGCCCGCTGTCGGCATCACGCTGCACCCAGTGCACGGCCATGTTGAAGCGGATCTGCTCGCGCAGGCCACTGCGTTCGATCCGGCCCATGATGTAGTCGCGCAGCACCGCGCGCGGTGGATAGGAAGCAATCGGGTGGCCGAAGTGCTCTTCGAAACTGTAGTCGGAAAATTCCAGTGCTTCCTTGGGCCCGTTGGACCACAGGTAGCGATACATGCTGCCGTGGACCGGTTCGCCGTAGGCATCCAGGCCGGTACGCCAGGTGTAGTTCCACATCCCGCCCAGGTCGGACTGCTTTTCATAGCAGACCACCTCCGGAACCGGATGGCCTTGACGGCGCAGGGAATCAATGGCGCGAAGCATGGCCAGGCCGCTGGGGCCGGCACCAAGTACTGCGATACGCATGGACATTCGTGTTGTGTCTCCTGTGTAGCGACCGCAGCACGGCTGCGGTCCTGCGCAAGGCGCGAACACGCCCACGCTGCGTAACGTGGGCGCACGAGTGCCGGCAGGCCCGCAACGGGCCCGTGGTGGGAAGGAAGGCGCACAACGGCGCTAAGACAGGGCAAGGGCCACTGCCACCACTACCGGCGAAGAGGAGCGCACTGCCAAGGGCAGGCGGCTCGGCGATCCCCCGCCATGGCGTGGGGAGCGATGAAGACTAACATAGATGAATGAACGGCCCGTTCAGCCTGGCTGCCTGAAGCGCACCGCTGCCAGCGGCCGGGCTTGCAGCCGCTGGTGATGACCGGCGCAGCGCCGGGCCTCGGCCACCGGCACGCAGCACTGGGCCGCAGACCGTGGCCACTGCTCCGGCGCGGCGCTGGGCTGTTCGATCACCTGGCCCAACCACACAGTCGGCAAACGCCAGGCAGCGCTGGCGATATCCGCATGATCGACCGCCGAAAAGCGGCCATTGAGGCTCGTCCGTTGCTGGCGCGGCCATCGGTTGTGCGGGCCACTGGCCAACCATGGCCCACCCGGCAACGACTGCCTGGCAGCAGGCTCAGGCAGCAAGCCTACATTCCTGCCGCGGTCATACTTGTTGGCAGATACCCGGTTGAAGACCATCTGCTAGCGGCAAAAGGTGCCGTTGAACCACGCGGATCAAGCAAAAGCGGCCACTTGTTGCCGCACGCTCACGGGCGTGTCTCGTTGGCCACCCCGTGCGGAACATGGCCGGCGGTGACATGGCGGCTGGCGCTGTCGATGTTGTGGCGCGAGTCGTCAAAGAAGATGTCCGCGCCAAAGGCCTCCAGGAACGGGCCCTTGTGCCGCCCACCCAGGAACAGCGCCTCGTCCAGACGCACGCCCCAGGCACGCAGCGTGCGGATCACCCGCTCATGCGCCGGTGCCGAGCGCGCGGTGACCAGCGCGGTGCGCAGCGGGCAGTGCTCGCCGGCCGGCAACACCGCCTGCAGTTCATGCAGGGCCGCAAGGAAATTGCGGAACGGCCCGCCGGACAGTGCCTGGTGGGCGTTCTCGCGTTCATGCCGGCCGAAGGCCTCCACGCCGTGCTCGCGGCTGATCCGCTCGCCCTCGTCGCCAAACAGCACCGCATCGCCATCAAAGGCGATGCGCAGCTGGTGCTCGCTGCGGTTGGTGTCGCCCAGGCCCAGAGTGCCGGCCTCGCCCGGTGCCTGCGGCAGGATGGTGGCCGCGGCAATGCCATGGGCCAGCGCCCGCTGCACCGAAACCGGATTGGCCGACAGGAACAGATCGGTGCCAAACGGTTTGACATACGGCCAGGTCGGCCCACCGGCGGTAAAGGTCGCGCGCACGATCTCCAGCCCGTAATGCTGGATCGAACTGAAGATGCGAAGCCCGGTATCGGCCGAGTTGCGCGACAGCAGGATCACCTCCACCCGGGGGCTGCCCTCGGGCAACTGGGCGTTGAGCGCCAGCAGCTTGCGTACCACCGGAAAAGCCACGCCCGGCTGCAGCAGCTCATCCTCGCGCTGGCGCTGGTACTGCGCATAGGCCTCCAGGCCCTCGCGCTCGAACAGGGCATTGCCCTCTTCCAGGTCGAACAGGGCACGCGAGGTGACCGCCACGGTCAACAGGCGCGGATGGTTATCGGACAGGTACGGCGTGTTGGTCATGACTCATCCTGGAACAACACCGTCGCAACAGCTGCGACGGGCGGCAAGGGTATCCCGGGGCGCACACTCAGGACAGAAACTGCTCGTTCAAGATGCGCTCTTCCAGGTTGTGCTCCGGGTCGAACAACAGGCTGACATGGCGCTGCGACTGGACGATGGTGACCTGCAGCACATCGCGGGTCTCGTGCGAATCGGCGGTGACGCTGACCGGCCGCTTGACCGGATCCAGCACCCGGAAACGGACCACGGTATTGGCCTTGAGGATGGCCCCTCGCCAACGCCGCGGCCGGTAAGCAGCCAACGGCGTCAGCGCAATGGTCTGGCTGCCCAGCGGCAGCACCGGGCCATGCGCGGAATAGTTGTAGGCGGTGCTGCCGGCCGGGCTGGCCACCAGCACGCCATCGCCGACCAGCTCGGGCAGCCGCTCCTGGCCATTGAGGTCAATGCCGATATGCGCGGCCTGGCGGGTCTGGCGCAGCATCGAGACATCGTTGTAGGCGCGCTCGCTGACCTGCTCGCCGCCGGCAGTGAATGCGGTCATTTCCAGTGGATGCAGGTGCGCCGGCTGGCCGCCGGCCAGCCGCTGGCACAGGTCATCCTCGGGCCGGTGCTGGTTCATCAGGAAACCGACCGTGCCCAGTTTCAGGCCGAACACCGGCAGGCCAAGGTCACCATGCCGGTGCAGGGTCTGCAGCATGAAGCCATCACCGCCAAGCGGGCACAGGACATCGGCCTGTTCCGGCTGCCACTGCCCGTAGCGGGCGGTCAGTTCGGCCAGGGCCTGCTGCGCCGGAGCGGCGGAACTGGCCAGAAAAGCAATGCGCGGGCTGGACATCGATCACTCCACAAGGATCGCGCGAGCATACCCGCTGCTGACGCCGGTCGCAGCCCTGCCAATCACGGCAGGGCTGTGACCGGATGCAATCAGCGCGCGTGCGCGGCCAGCTGGCCCAGCCGCTGCACCGCCACCGACACGGTCGGGTAATCCAGCGACTTCTGCTCGGCCAGCTCGCCCAGCATGGCCAGGGTAAAGCGCAGTGCACTGTCATCGCGGGCCATCCAGGCGGCCACCTTGGCGCTGGCATCGCTGCCCTTCATGCCCTGCACCTGGCCTGCCAGCACCCGCTGGTGGGCGGCCAGTTCATCGCGCAGCACACCGCGGGCAATGGCATGCCAGCGGCCATTGACCTCCAGCGCGTCGATCTGCTCGAAGATCCACGGCAGGCCGAGCGCATCGCCCAGGCGGAAGTGGACCTTGGACATCTCCACCGGCCGGGTCTTGCGCGCGATGGCCAGCTCGATGATGTCAAAGGCCGGCTCCAGGTAGGCCAGCTCGGCCAGCTGCTGGGCCAACGACGCCGGCAGCCCCTTGTCCTTCCAGCCCTGCACACGGGCCTCGTAACCGGCACGCTGGGCATCGGCCAGCACGCCGGAGGCACTGCGGATCTGTTCAAACGGGCCCTGGTAACGCTCCACCGCGGTGCTGATGGCCGGGATCGCCCCCGGGCGCTGCAGCAGCCAGCGCACAAACGAACGCTGCAGCTTCCAGATCACCTCCAGCGCATCGACCTGCACGCTTTCGGGCAGCTGGCCGTCCAGGGCATCGATCTGCGCCCACAGCGCGCGCGCATCGAGCGTTTCCCGGCTGATCGTATAGGCCTTGGCGACATCGGCGACACTGCGCCCGGTGTCCTCGACTATGCGCAGCAGGAAGGTGGCGCCCATCCGGTTGATGGTCTGGTTGGTGACCGCGGTGGCGATGATCTCGCGCTTGAGGCGGTGGCCATCCATGTAGGCGGCGTACTTGTTCTGCAGCGCCGTCGGGAAGTAGCGCTGCAGCTCCTTGGACAGGTACGGATCCTCGGGGATGTCCGACTCCAGCAGCTGGCCAAAGGCCACCAGCTTGGAATAGGACAGCAGTACCGCCAGCTCCGGACGGGTCAGGCCCTGACCACGGGCCTTGCGCTGGGACAGCTCGGCATCGGAAGGCAGGAACTCGATCGCGCGGTCCAGCTGACCGGCCTGCTCCAGGGTGCGGATGAAGTGCTGCTCCGAGCCCAGGCGCTTGCTGCTCATCCGCTCCATCAGGCTGATGGCCTGGTTCTGGCGGTAGTTGTCCATCAGCACCAGCTGGGCGACCTCGTCGGTCATCGAGGCCAGCAGCTTGTTGCGCTGGACCACGCTGAGCTTGCCGGCGGCGACCACATCGTTGAGCAGGATCTTGATGTTGACCTCGTGGTCGGAGGTGTCCACACCGGCGGAGTTGTCGATGAAGTCGGTATTGAGCAGCACCCCGGCGTGGGCGGCCTCGATGCGGCCGAGCTGGGTCATGCCCAGGTTGCCACCCTCGCCGACAATGCGGCAGCGCAGCTCACCGCCGTTGACCCGCAACGCGTTGTTGGCACGGTCACCCACATCGGCATGGGTTTCGCTGGCAGCCTTGATGTAGGTGCCGATGCCACCATTCCAGAGCAGGTCCACCGGTGCCCGCAGCGCGGCGCTGATCAGCTCGGTCGGCGTCAGTGCCGTCACTTCCTCTGCCAGCCCCAGCGCCTGGCGTACCTGCGGGGTGATCGCGATGGACTTGAGCGAACGCGGGTAGATGCCGCCGCCGGCACTGATCAGCGTGCTGTCGTAGTCGGCCCAGGAAGAGCGCGGCAGCTTGAACAGCCGCTGGCGCTCGGCGAACGAGCTGGCCGCATCCGGGCTCGGGTCCAGGAAGATGTGGCGGTGGTCGAAGGCGCAGACCAGGCGGATGTGCGGCGACAGCAGCATGCCGTTGCCGAACACGTCACCGGACATGTCGCCAATGCCGACCGCGGTGAAGTCTTCCTTCTGGCAATCGATGCCCAGCGCGCGGAAATGGCGCTTGACCGATTCCCAGCCGCCACGGGCGGTGATGCCCATGCCCTTGTGGTCATAGCCGACCGAGCCGCCGGAGGCGAAAGCGTCGTCCAGCCAGAAGCCGTGCGCGCGGGCAATGCCGTTGGCGGTGTCGGAGAAGGTCGCCGTGCCCTTGTCGGCCGCCACCACCAGGTACGGATCATCACCATCGTGGCGGACCACGCCCGGCGGCGGCACGATCTTGCCATCGACGATGTTGTCGGTGATGTCCAGCAGGCCGTTGATGAAGCGTTTGTAGCAGGCCACGCCCTCGGCAAACCAGGCATCGCGGTCGAGCGCCGGGTCCGGCAGCTGCTTGGCATAGAAGCCGCCCTTGGAGCCGACCGGCACGATCACGGTGTTCTTGACCATCTGTGCCTTGACCAGGCCCAGCACCTCGGTGCGGAAGTCCTCGCGACGGTCCGACCAGCGCAGGCCGCCACGCGCCACCGGGCCAAAGCGCAGGTGCACGCCCTCCACCTTCGGGCCGTAAACGAAGATCTCGCGGTAAGGGCGCGGCTTGGGCAGGTCCGGCACCTGGGCCGAATCGAGCTTGAAGCTGATGTAATCAGCCGGGCCGCCATCGGCGCGCAGGCCATCGGCGTAAGGGCGGTAGTAGCTGGTGCGCAGGGTGGCATCGATGACGCTGATGAAGGCACGCAGGATGCGGTCCTCATCCAGGCTGGCAACCTGCTCCAGCTGGGCGCCCAGCGCCGCGCGTACCGCTTCGCTGCGGGCAGCACGGGTGCTGGCCTTGCCGATGGCAGCCACCGCCGTAGCCGCCGCCGCATCGGCGGCTGCGGCCTGGACCAGACCGCTGGGAAGCATGGCCAGCGCCTTGCCACCCTTGGCACCGGCCAGGGCAGGATCAAAACGGGTCTGGAAGTGCTGGTCGATCAGCGCGGCCACCAGCGGATAGCGCAGCAGGGTGGCCTCGATATAGCTCTGCGAGAACGGCGTGCAGGCCTGCAGCAGGTACTTGCAGTAGGCGCGCAGCATGGTCACCGACCGCCATACCAGGCCAGCGGCCAGTACCAGACGGTTGAAGCCGTCGTTTTCCACCTCGCCACGCCAGATGCGGATGAAGGCCTCGGCAAAGGCGGCGTTGACCTGGTCCGGATCGATCGCCGCGCCCAGCGCCTGCACCTCGAAATCCTGGATGTGGAACAGCTGCGCATCGACCTGCAGCCGGTACGGACGCTCGGCAATCACGCGCAGGCCGAGGTTTTCCATCATCGGCAGCACATCCGACAGCGGCAGGTCCTCGCCCTTGCGGTACAGCTTCAGGCGCAGTGAACCATCGCTGTGGCGGGTATGCAGACGCAGCCGCAGGGTCTGCTCATCGTCCAGCTGGGCCAGCTCGCAGACATCCTCGGCGGCGGCCTGGGCACTGGAGTCTTCGATGTAACCGGCCGGCAACGCGCGGCCGAAGCCCAGCGCCAGGTTCAGGCCCAGGCTTTCCCCGCAGATCTCGACCAGCGCATCGCGCAGTTCATCGTTGAAGTTGCGCAGCAGCTCATTGAGGCGGTCATTCAAGCCGGCCACATCGACCTCGATGCTGGTACCCTCACGGCTGCGCACGATCAGGTGCAGCTGGACCAGCGGCGATTCGCCCAGCACCACACTGCTGTCGACAAATTCCCCTTGCAGCACATCGCGCAGCAGGGCCTCGATCCGCAGCCGCAGGTCGGTATTGAAACGTTCGCGCGGCAGGTAGACCAGCACCGAATCAAAGCGGCTGAAGCGGTCGCGACGCAGGAACAGACGGGCAGCGACGCGCTCGCGCAGGCCCAGCAGCCCCATCGCGGTGGCAAACAGCTCGTCCTCGGTGGACTGGAACAGCTCCACCCGCGGCAGGGTTTCCAGAATGTGGCGCAGCGCCTTGCCGCTGTGGCCGTTGGCATCCAGGCCGGAACGCTGCATCACGGCGTTGACGCGCTGGCGTACCAGCGGCACATCCCACGGGCGCACGCCCCAGGCACTGTTGGCAAACAAGCCGACAAAGCGCTGTTCGCCGGTAATCCGGCCCTCCTTGTCGAAGCTCAGCACGCCGATGTAATCCATGTAGCCGCCGCGGTGGATCTGCGAGCGGGCATTGGTCTTGGTCACAATGACCGGCGCATCCAGGCTGCCGCGCTGGTGCAGCCCCTCGGCCGCCAGCCCGGCGACCGGCCGCGACGGAGCACGCGGCTTGCCGCGCATCAGGCCCAGGCCGCTGCCCTCATCGGCCACCAGCCGGGCCTTGGCCCCCTTGCCCTGCACCTGGTAATGGCGGCTGCCCATGAAGACAAAGTGCTGGTCGGCCACCCAGCGCAGGAACTGCTGCGCCTCGCTGGCCACCGTCTGGCCATGGCTGGCCGGGCTGACCTGCTCAGCCGCGGCCAGGATCTGCTCGCGCATCGCTCCCGCATCGGCATTGGCGGCCCGCAGCAGGGCCAGCGCCTGCTCCAGCTCCTGCTGCAGCCCAGCCAGTTCCTGGCCCGGCTGACGATCAACTTCCACCAGCATCGTCGACTCACGCGGGCCCTGGCCGACGGCCTGCAGCCGTCCGGCCTTGTCGCGGGTCAATTCCAGTACCGGATGGCCCAGCAGCTGGACCCCGATGCCGCGCCCGGCCAGCACCAGGCTCAGCGTGTCGACCAGGTAAGGCATGTCCGGATGCAGCAGCTGGATCTGGGTATGGCCGGCATCGGCCGGGTTGCTGACCACCAGCTTGATCTGCCCGCTCTTGCGCTCGCGCGCCAGTTCAAACATCGCCGCGGCCATCGCCGCCCACTGCGCATCGCTGTGGCGGGCGTATTCGTCTGCGTCCAGGCGCTGGTAGAAGGCCTGGGCAAAGGCAATGGCCAGCGGCTGGTCGGCCTTCTTCAAACCACTGCCGAGGGCGGCAATCACCGGATCCAGCACAGGCTGTTGTGCCCGCTGCTGGTTTGCGCTGGTGGTAGCGGTGGAGGCTTTGGCGCTCTTGCTGCGCGGAGTGGTGGTGGTCTTGGCAACGCGGGTTGAGGATTTCATAGAGAAAGCAACAGGGTTTGCGGCCGGAAAAATGGTTCTTGGAGTGTAACCAGCGCCACGACATTTACCTGCTGCGCAGCATCATTGACCGATGTCTGCGCAGGGGTGCTTGAAATGGCACAAAACCCGCAGCAACTGTCAGCGCAGACCGGTTTCGTTGCGCGCGATGACAATGCGCTGGATTTCGCTGGTGCCTTCGTAGATCTCGGTGATCTTGGCATCACGGAAGTAGCGCTCCACCGGCAGTTCCTGCGAGTAGCCCATGCCGCCGTGGATCTGTACCGCCTGGTGGGCAATCCACATCGCCGCCTCCGAGGCGGTGAGCTTGGCCACCGCCGCCTCGGTGGAGAACGGCTGGCCCTGGCCCTTGAGCCAGGCTGCACGCAGGGTCAGCCAGGTGGCCGCGTCCAGCTTGCACTTCATGTCGGCGATCTTGGCCTGGATCAGCTGGAAGCTGCCGATCGCCTGGCCAAAGGCCTGCCGCTGCTGGGCATAGGCCACGCTGGCCTGGTAGGCGGCACGGGCAATGCCCACCGCCTGGGCGGCAATGCCGATGCGGCCGCCATCGAGCAGGCTCATTGCCAGCTTGAAGCCCTGCCCGGGTGCACCGATCACATCGGCCGCCTCGGCCAGATAGTCATCAAACCGGATCTCGCAGGTGGCCGAGGCGCGCACGCCCATCTTCGGCTCGCTCTTGCCGCGGCTGAAACCGGCACGGGTGGTATCGATCAGGAAGGCCGTGATGCCACGGCTGCCGGCCTGCGGGTCGGTGACCGCGAACAGGATCACCCAGTCGGCGACCGGGCCGGAGGTGATCCAGCTCTTGGCACCGTTGATCCGCCACTGGCCGGTGCCGGTGGCTTCGGCGCGGCAGCGCATCGCGGTGGCATCGGAGCCGCAATGGGCCTCGGTCAGTGCGAAGGCGCCGATGGCGCGGCCTTCGGCCACCTGGCGCAGTGCCCCCTGCTTGTGCGCATCGCTGCCGTGCAGGGTCAGCGCAGTGCAGAACAGCGAGTTGTTCACCGACAGGATGGTGGCATGTGCGGCATCGGCGGCGGCGATCTCGCTGATTGCCAGCACGGTGGCCACCGGGTCCATGCCGGCTCCGCCGAACTGGACCGGTACCTCGATGCCCATCAGGCCGTTTTCGCCGAGCAGGCGGATGTTCTCCAGCGGGTAGCTGGCGGCGGCATCATGTCCGGCGGCGCTGGGGGCAATCTTCTCGCGCGCGATGCGTGCGGCCAGTTCCTGCAGCATCAACTGCTCTTCGGTAAAGCTGAAATCCACTGCCGACCACTCCACTGCAAAAGAAGTTGCGAGTGTAACCATCAGCCAGCGCAAAGCCTTGCCGCAGTGCACGAAGCGCAGCGCCGCCCGGTGCTGCCATGGCTGGACAGGCCGCCCCTGCACGGGCAAAATATCGCTATATCGCGATGAATGGATATTTATGGATCTCGAGGATTGGTCAACCCGGCTGAAGGTCTTTGCAGACGCCACCCGTGTGCGCCTGCTGGCCCTGCTGGAAGGCGAGGAACTCACCGTGGCCGAACTGTCGGCCATCACCCGGCTGGCACAACCGCGGGTGTCGACCCATCTGGCGCGGCTGAAGGAGGCCGGGCTGGTGCGCGACCGCCGTGCCGGCGTCTCGGCGTATTACCGTTTCGACGAGGCCCAGCTGGATGCGGCGCAGCGCGCATTGTGGCATGCCTTGAAGTCCGGTAGCGATGATCCGTTGCTGCGCCAGGATGCCGAGCGCGTGGCCGGGGTGCTGGCCAGCCGCGCGGCCGAGCAGAACTGGGCCGATACCGTGGCCGGTGACATGGAGCGCCACTATTCCCCCGGGCGCACCTGGGAAGCGTTGGCGCGCAGCGCGCTGCCACTGCTGGAGCCGGGCGACGTGCTGGACATCGCCTCCGGCGATGGTGTGCTGGCCGAGCTGATCGCCCCGCATGCGCAGCGCTATGTCTGCATCGACACCAGCGCGCGGGTGGTGGCCATGGCCTCCGAACGTCTGCGCCGGCTGCCCAATGTGGAAGTGCGCGAAGGGGACATGCACACCCTGCCGTTCACCGCTGCCAGCTTCGACCTGGTGGTGCTGATGCACGCGCTGACTTATGCCGACAAGCCCGCCCAGGCGGTGGCCGAGGCCGCGCGGGTACTGCGTCCGGGTGGCCGGCTGCTGCTGTCCTCGCTGGGCAAGCACGAGCATCGCGCCGCGGTGGAAGCCTACGGCCACGTCAACCTGGGCTTTTCGGCCAAGGAGCTGCGCAAGTTCTGCGAAAAGGCCGGGCTGGAGGTGGCGACGGTGGAAACCGTGACCCGTGAACGCCGCCCGCCGCATTTCGAAGTGATCTCCCTGCTCGCCTACCGCCGCTGATGACCACCCTGCCCTGGCTCCACCCCGAACGCGCCAACGCGCTGCTGGCCGCCCTGGCTCGGCGCATCCTGATCATTGATGGTGCGATGGGCACGATGCTCCAGCGCCATCAGCTGACCGAGGCCGATTACCGTGGCCAGCGCTTTGCCGCTGGTTTTGATGCGCAGCAGCCGCCGGCCGACGGAACCGGCGTGGACCTGAAGGGCAACAACGACCTGCTGCTGCTGACCCGCCCCGAGCTGGTGGCCGCGGTGCACCGCGCCTACCTGGATGCCGGCGCCGACCTGATCGAGACCAATACCTTCAACGCCACTGCGGCCAGCCAGTCCGATTACCGGCTGGCGCACCTGGTCTACGAGCTCAACCATGCCGGCGCCCGGCTGGCGCGCCAGTGCTGTGACGCCGCCCAGGCGGCTACCCCGGACAAACCGCGCTTTGTGATCGGCGTGCTCGGCCCGACCAGCCGCACCGCCTCGATCAGTCCGGACGTCAATGACCCGGGCGCGCGCAACACCAGCTTCGATGCGCTGCGCGATGACTACCGGGTGGCCGCCGATGGCCTGATCGATGGCGGCGCCGACATCGTGATGGTGGAAACGGTGTTTGACACCCTCAACGCCAAGGCCGCGCTGTTCGCCATCGACGACGCCTTCGCTGCGCGCGGCGCACGGCTGCCGGTGATGATCTCCGGCACCATCACCGACGCCTCCGGCCGCACCCTGTCCGGACAGACCGCCGAGGCGTTTGCGATCTCCTTGCTGCACGCGCGCCCGCTGGCGATCGGCCTGAACTGCGCGCTGGGCGCGGCCGAGCTGCGCCCGCACGTGGAAGCGCTGGCGCGCAGCGTGACCTGCGCGGTCAGCGCCCACCCCAATGCCGGCCTGCCCAATGCCTTCGGTGGCTATGACCAGAGCCCGCAAGAGATGGCCACGATCCTGGCCGGCTTTGCCCGCGACGGCCTGCTCAACCTGGTCGGCGGCTGCTGTGGCACCACGCCGGACCACATCGCTGCGATCGCCCAGGCCATGAGCGGTATCGCCCCGCGTCCGGCAACCTCGGCACCACAACCATGACGACCGCCCTGCCCCCCCGCTACACCCGCCTGTCTGGCCTGGAGCCGCTGGTGATCACCCCGGCGCTGAACTTCATCAACATCGGTGAACGCACCAACGTCACCGGCAGTGCCGCCTTCCGCCGCCTGATCAGCGAGGGCGACTACGCGGCCGCGGTCGAGGTGGCCCGTCAACAGGTCGATGCCGGTGCGCAGATTCTGGACGTGAACATGGATGACGGCATGATCGATTCGGAAAGCGCGATGGTGCGCTTTTTGAACCTGATCATGGCCGAGCCGGACATCGCGCGGATTCCGGTGATGGTGGATTCGTCCAAGTGGTCGGTGATCGAGGCAGGGCTCAAGTGCCTGCAGGGCAAGGGCGTGGTCAACTCGATCTCGCTCAAAGAGGGCGAGGCGGCGTTCCTGGCCCAGGCGCGGCTGGTGCAGCGCTACGGTGCGGCCGTGGTGGTGATGGCCTTTGACGAGGACGGCCAGGCCGATACCTGCGCGCGCAAGGTCGCCATCTGCACCCGCGCCTACCACCTGCTGGTGGAGCGGCTGGACTTCGCGCCGGAAGACATCATCTTCGACCCGAACGTGTTCGCCATCGGCACCGGCCTGCCCGAGCACGACAACTACGCGGTGGACTTCATCCAGGCCACCACCCAGATCCGCGCCAGCCTGCCGCACTGCCATGTGTCGGGGGGCATTTCCAACGTCTCCTTCGCCTTCCGCGGCAACGAGCCGGTGCGCCAGGCCATCCATGCGGTGTTCCTGCAGCACGCCATCGCCGCCGGGCTGGACATGGGCATCGTCAATGCCGGCGCGCTGCCGCTGGTCGACGAGCTGGACCCGGTCCTGCGTGCGCATGTGGAAGATGTGGTGCTCAACCGGCGCGCTGATGCCACCGAGCGCCTGCTGGCCATCGCCGACAACTACCGCAAGCGCAAGGGTGCCAGGGCCGTGGTCGACGAGGCCTGGCGCGAACTGCCGGTGGACCAGCGTCTGGCCCATGCCCTGGTGCACGGCATCGATGCCCATGTGCAGGCCGATACCGAAGAAGCCCGCCAGGCCGCCGCACGGCCGCTGGACGTGATCGAAGGCCCGCTGATGGCCGGCATGAACCGGGTCGGCGACCTGTTCGGCGCCGGCAAGCTGTTCCTGCCCCAGGTGGTCAAATCCGCCCGGGTGATGAAAAAGGCCGTGGCCCATCTGCTGCCGTACATCGAGGCCGAGAAGGCGGCTGGCGGTGGCAGCGCCCGCACCGCCGGACGCATCGTCATGGCCACGGTCAAGGGCGATGTGCATGACATCGGCAAGAACATCGTCGGCGTGGTACTGGCCTGCAACAACTTCGAGGTGATCGACCTGGGGGTGATGGTGCCGGCGCAGAAGATCCTCGACGCCGCGCGCGAGCACGACGCAGACCTGATCGGCCTGTCCGGGCTGATCACCCCGTCGCTGGAGGAAATGGTGCAGGTCGCACGCGAGATGCAGCGCCAGGGCTTCACGCTGCCGCTGATGATCGGTGGCGCCACCACCTCGCGTGCGCACACCGCGCTGAAGATCGCCTCGGCCTATGCGCACCCGGTGGTCTGGACCAAGGACGCCTCGCGCGCGGTCGGCGTGGCCCAGCGCCTGGCCAGCGATGTCTTGCGCGACACCCTGGCCGCCGAGATCGCCGCCGACTACGCCGCCATCCGTGCCCGCCACGCCAACCGCGGCGAGGCCAAGCGACTGGTCTCGCTGGATCATGCCCGTGGCCAGCGTTTTGATGGTCATTGGCAAAGCTACACCCCGCCGGCGCCACGCCAGCCCGGCCACCATGTCATCGCCGACTGGCCGCTGGAGGACCTGTTGCCGGTGATCGACTGGACCCCGTTCTTCCAGAGTTGGGAACTGGCCGGGCGCTTTCCGGACATCCTCGATGACGCCATCGTCGGCGAGCAGGCGCGCAGCCTGTATGCCGATGCCCAGGCGATGCTGGAGAAGATCGTCGGGGAGAAGTGGCTCACCGCGCGTGCGGTGTTTGGCCTGTTCCCGGCCAACAGCCACGGCGATGACGTACTGGTCTCCGGCCCCGACGGCCCGGTCACGCTGCACTTCCTGCGCCAGCAGGTGGACAAGCCGGCGCAGCGCCCGGACTTCTGCCTGGCCGATTTCATCGCCCCGGCCGCCAGCGGCAAGGCCGACTGGATCGGCGCGTTCGCGGTGACCGCCGGCATCGGCATCGACGCCCACGTGTCCCGCTTCGAGGCCGACCATGACGATTACAACGCCATCCTGCTCAAGGCGCTGACCGACCGCCTGGCCGAGGCGCTGGCCGAACGCCTGCACCAGCGCGTGCGCACCGACTACTGGGGCTATGCCGAGGGCGAAGCCCTGGGCAACGAGGACCTGATTGCCGAGCGCTACCAGGGCATCCGCCCGGCGCCGGGCTACCCGGCCTGCCCGGAGCACAGCGAGAAGGTCACCCTGTTCGCCCTGCTCGACGCCCCCGGAAACGCCAGCATGCAGTTGACCGAAAGCTTTGCGATGCTGCCCACCGCGGCGGTATGTGGCTATTACTTCAGCCACCCGGACAGCCAGTACTTCGTGGTCGGTCGGGTCGGCCGCGACCAGGTGGCCGACTACGCCGCACGCAAGGGCATTGGGCAGTCGCAAGCCGAGCGACTGCTGGCACCCATCCTTGACTACGACCCGGAATGAGCCGGCCAGCGAGGATGCCGCAATGAATCAAACCACCCTGCCAGATGCCAACGCCATCGCCCAGCTGCTCGCGCTCGGGCAGGCGGCACTGGCCTGTGAACAGACGCCGATCCGCTGGCAATCCGGCGACGGGCTGCCCTGGCCGGAGTATCCGCAAGCGCTGAAGGATTTCTTCGCTGCTGCCGCACAACCACCCTGGTCGGACAGCCACTACCAGCCACAGGCCTGTTCTGCGCTGATCCGCGCCGAGGACGGCATCGCCCGGGCTGGCCTGGCGACCCTGTGCAGCCTGCTGACCTGGATGGTCCGTGGCGAACGCTTCTGCGATGGCCACTGGGCCGCCATGCTCGAGCAGGGCCACCTGCGCCGCTGGCTCGAGCGCCTGGCCGCGTTTGCCTGATTCCCCCCTTCCCCCACCGGCGCCGCTGCGCCAGATGAGCTGTTGATGTCCGTCAGTGTCGAGCGCGTACCGGTGGTACGCCTGTCCAGTTTCTACCTGTTCTATTACGCCGCGCTGGGCGCCTTCACCCCGTACTGGAGCCTGTACCTGGAAAGCCAGGGCATGGGCATCACCGCGATCAGCGTGATGATGAGCCTGTGGTATGCCACCCGGGTGGTCGCACCCAGCATCTGGACCAGTGCCGCGGCGGTGTCCACCCGCCCGATCCGCTGGCTGCAGGCCGGCTGCGTGCTGACCCTGCTCACCTTCTGCGCCTTCCTGCTGCCGCTGCCCGGGGTCTGGCCGTTCGTGGCGATGGCCGCGTTCTGCTTCTTCTACAACGCGGTGATGCCGCAGTTCGAGTCGATCACCCTGACCCACCTCGGGGCGGACAGCCACCGCTATGGCCGGATCCGGGTCTGGGGCTCGTTCGGCTTCATCGCCGTGGTGGCCGGCTTTGGCCTGCTGATCCAGCGCTACGGTGCCAGCCACCTGCCCTGGTTGATGCTGCCGCTGTTCGGCCTGCTGCTGGCCAGCGCGCTGGGCAACCGCTATGCCCGCGACATCGACAGTGGCACCGACTCGGGCGACCGCGCCGGCTTCTGGAGCATCGTGCGCCGGCCGGCGGTGCTGGCCTTCTTCATCGCCGCCTTCCTCGAACAGCTGTCCTTCGGCCCTTACTACACCTTCTTCTCGGTCTACATGAGCAGCCATGGCTATGCCACCGGCATGCTCGGGCTGATGTGGACGGTCGGGGTGGTGTTCGAGGTGGCGGTGTTCTTCGCCATCTCGCGGCTGTTCCGGCGTTTTGATGCCAGCTGGCTGCTGATCATCTCCATGGCCAGTGCCAGCCTGCGCTGGGTCGCCACCGCGCTGTGGCCGGAGAACCTGCCGGTGATGCTGGTGGCCCAGGCCACCCATTGCTTGGGCTTTGCCGCCTTCTTCGCCTCGGCCATGCAGCTGCTGGCCGGCTACTTCCCCGGCCGCCTGAACGGCCACGGCCAGGGCTTGTTCTATGGCTTTTCCTCCGGCCTGGGCGGCGTGCTCGGCGCGCTGATCGCCGGCCAGCTCTGGCGCTTTGGCGATGGCCAGGTCGCCTTCCTGGCCGGTGCAGGCTTTGCCTTCATCGGCACCGTGATCGCCTTCATCTGGGTGCGGCCGCAACGCAAGCCCGCCACCTGAGCGACCCGGGTCACACAACCGCCATCGGCAGCGCCGGCAGGCCCTGACTGCGTGCTATACGGGCAGGCCGAAAACACAAGGAATCGTGTCATGCGTCAATGCTGTCTCAGTGCCGTGCTTGCCATCGCTGCCAGCCTGCCCACCACCGCTACCGCCGATGACAGTGCCGGGCGTCTGCCGGTACGGCTGTATGCCGATGCCTGCATCCGCACCCTGCCCGACCCGGCCCAGCTGGAACAGCTGATGGCCACCATCGGCGTGCCGCTGGAGGCCGATACCCGTTTCCTGCAGGGCCAGCCCGGCAAGGCCTGGCTGGTGGCCGACCCGTACCAGCGCACGCATGCCCTGGCCCGTCAGAACCGCGGCCTGTGCCTGCTGTACGTGCGCCAGGGCGATGCCACCGCGCTGCAGGAGGAATTCAACCACCTCGGCCGGTCCGCACCGGCACCGCTGCAGGTCCAGCACGACAGCCAGGCCTCGGCCGATGGCAAGCGCCAGACCCTCCAGTACACCTGGCACGAGCCGGGCCAGCCACGCGCGGTGCTGTTGATGATGACCATCGACCCGGCGGCCGATGCCAGCCTGCGCGCGGTGATAAGCGCCAATTACACCGATCCGCCGGCAACCGGCAGCCGCTGAGGTCACAACGCCCGGCCAGCGCCGGACAGACAACAAGGCCCGGGTCACCCCGGGCCTTGTCGCATCACACTGGCCGCATTTACCAGACCAGATCGTCGGGGATCTGGTACTGCGGGTCGGCGTAAGGATCCTCCTGCGCCGTGGCATTGGGGTCCACCTTCAGCGCCACGCCCTGCGGGAAGATGGCCTCGGCTTCGGCCAGTACATCAGCCGTTACCACCAGGTAACGCCCGTTCTGCTGCAGCACGCCCAGCTGGCCGGCGTTGAGCGCCTTGAGCTGCTCGGCGGTGACATACACGCGCTTGATCTTGCCGCCGTACTCGAAGTGGCGGGCGATCTCGGCCGATTCCACATTCAAGGACTTGCCGGCAATGAAGGCATCGAACTTCGCCTTGGCCTCGCGGCGCAGGCGGGCAGCCTCCTGCTTGGCCGCCTCGGCGGCCAGGCGCTCGTCCTTTTCCTTCTGCGCACGGATGGCATAGGCCTTGGCCAGGTCGATGTCCTCCTGGCTGCGCCCCGCCCTGGCCGGGCCGGACGGACGCCGCTCAGCGCGCGGCTTGCCGGGCTTGCCAGGCTTGTTGGCGTCAGCCCCGGCGGCCGGGCATTGGCCACGCCCGCCGGGGCCGGGCTTGCGCGGGTCAGGCTTGCGTTCGGGCTTGGGGGCAGGTTTGAAGCCCATGCCCAGTAACTGGTCGCGGATCGAATCGCTCATCGTTGTTCAATAATGCGGCGGCGGCGGTTCGCTCGCCGGGTCGGAGGAATTGAGCGCATTGCGCATCTTGCCGAGGTCTTCCATCAGCACCCGCAACAGGTTGGTGTTGCGGGCACCTTCCATGCGCGCCTCGGCCAGGGCATCACTGAGCTCGGCGATGGTGTGTTCCTGGAAGGAAAGCCGGGTTTCCAGTTCCACCAGCCGCGCCTCGAGCGCTTGTTCGCGTGCACTGTGCGTGCTGGGATCAGTTGCGGTCATGCGGGCATTCAACTCGTTGGGACCTTCCAAACGGGAAACGGTGCCGGGCTTGCGCCGCGGCACCGTTGGCTGACCACGGCCAGCGCCTGTTTCAACTGGCGCCGGCGCTGTGGATCAGGGCATCACACCCAGCAGTTCGACGTCGAAGGTCAGGGTCGCATCCGGACCGATCTTGCCGCCCGGGGCGCCATTGGCACCGTAGGCCAGCTCGGACGGGATCCAGAAACGGTACTTGGCACCGACAGGCATCAGCGCCACGCCTTCGGTCCAGCCGGCAATGACCTGGTTCAGGCCGAACTCGGCCGGTTCGCCACGCGCATAGGAGCTGTCGAACACCTCACCGGACAGCAGCTTGCCTTCGTAGTTCACACGCACGCGGCTGCTGGCGGCCGGCTTCTCGCCGGAACCGGCACGCAGCACCTGGTACTGCAGGCCCGAAGCAGTGGTGATCACGCCGGGCTGGGTCTTGTTGGCAGCGAGGAATTCGGCACCGGCGCGACGGTTTTCTTCCGACACGCGGGCGGCCTTGGCCTGGGCGAACGCCTGCAGCTCGGCCATTGCCTGCTCACGGGTGAAGCGCAGCTCGCGCTTGGCGAACACATCACCGACGGCCGCAAACAGCGCGTCCAGCGAGATGTCGTCCTTGATCTGGGTCAGCGACGGGCCGACCGCATAGCCGCCCAGCAGCTGACCGACCTTGACCGGGTCCGGCTTGGGGGCTTCGGTGCCCGGCGCCATGCCCGGGATCGGCTGGCCGCTCTTGGCCATCATTGCCATGCGCAGCGCACCGTCGGTGGCCTGGGCTTCTTCCTGGCTCAGTACCGGGTCCTTGCCGGCAAAGGCATTCTCGATCGCAGCGCGCAGGGCAGCCACATCGATCAGGTCGGCCAGCGGCTCGAACGAGCTGGCCACGTCAATACCAACGGCGTAGCCGATCTTTTCACGTTCCGAGGTCAAAACAGAGGTCTCCTTGTTAGCCGCTGCGGCAGCTGATTGTTGGGCGGTGGCAAGCACCGGTGCAGCCATCGCCAGAGCCAGAAGCGACACCGCAGCGCCGCGCATTCCGATTTTCATTCGCTGTTTTCCTGGATCAGTGAATTACCGCCTGACGGCGGCGTGATGGCGCACATTGTCGCATGCGCACCGCACTTGTCGAGCCATGGCCGATCAACGCGGCACCGGCTCGGCCAGTGCCTGCTCGATGGCGGCAACCAGCTCCGGTGCATCCGGACGCACCCGGCTGGGGAACTGCGCACGCACCGTGCCATCGCGACCGATCACGTACTTGTGGAAATTCCAGCCCGGGGCGACCCCGGTAGCGGCGGCGAGCTGGCGGTACAGCCCGGTGGCCTGCGGCCCCTTCACCACCACCTTCTCGTACATCGGAAACTTCACCCCGTAGGTCAGCGTGCAGAACTCGGCAATCTGCTCCTCGCTGCCCGGCTCCTGGCCCATGAAGTCATTGGATGGAAAGCCAATCACCGCAAAACCGCGCGCTGACAGCCGCTGGTGCAGTGCCTCCAGGCCCTCGTACTGGGTGGTATAGCCACACTTGCTGGCGGTATTGACCACCAGCAGCACCTGCCCGGCATGGGCCTGTGCCAGGTTGACCGGCTGCTGCCGGGCCAGCGGCCGGTACTGGTGGTTGAGCACCGGACCGACCGCAGACGCCTGGCCGGCAACCGCAGGCGACGGTCCGGCACAGGCAACGGGAGCCACAACAAGCAAGGCCAACACAGCACACATGAGCAGGCGCATCGAAAGAATCTGCAATCACAAGGGGGGTTCAGCATAAAACATGACCTTTGGCATCGTCGCGGCCCGATCTTGGTGTTATAGTTAGATACAACACCAGCCACGCAGAGCGGCACACCATGAACCGATCCCGCACGCCCGTACATTCATTCAATGCCCGGCTGTACGCCGTGCTGGCGCTGGCCGCGTGTTTCTGGTTGGCGCTGATCGCCAGCATCATGCTGCTGGCGCTACCCAACGCCAGCGACACTCCCGGCACGGTCGACAAGGCACTGCCCGACCTGCGCAGCAGCCTGCACCTGCCGTACTTTTCCTTTGCCCGGGCCCTGCGCCCCGGGAGTTGACATGACCGATATCCAATGGCGCGATGACGCCCCGATCTACCGCCAGCTCAAGGAACGGGTGATCACCCTGATGCTCGATGGCGAGCTGCAGCCCGGCCAGGCCCTGCCCTCGGTGCGCCAGGTCGCGGCGGACTACCAGCTCAACCCGATCACCGTTTCACGCGCCTACCAGGAGCTGGTGGACGAGCAGCTGGTGGAAAAACGCCGCGGTCTGGGCATGTACATGACCCCGGATGCGGCCCGGCTGCTGCTGGCACGTGAACGCGAACGCTTCCTCAACCATCAGTGGCCCGCTGTCCTGGAGCGCATCGAGCGTCTGGGGCTGTCACTGGCCGACCTGATCAAGGCACCCCGATGAGCACTGACCTGAACGCTCCGATGATTACCGCCCGCGGCCTGCGCAAGGCCTATCGCGGCAAGGGCCAGCCCGCCCTGGACGGACTCGACTTCACCCTGCAGCCGGGCCGTATCGTCGGCCTGATCGGGCCCAATGGCGCCGGCAAGACCACCGCGCTGAAGGCCATCCTCGGCCTGACCGGGTTTGACGGCGAGCTGTCGGTGCTTGGCCAGGATCCGCGCCGCGCCCGCGATGCACTGATGAATGATGTCTGCTTCATCGCCGATGTGGCGGTACTGCCGCGCTGGATGAAGGTGCGCGAGGCCATCGACTTTGTCGCCGGCGTGCATCCGCGCTTTGACCGTGCCCGTTGCCTGGCCATGCTGGCGGCCACCAAGCTGAAGATGGACATGCGCGTGCGGCAGATGTCCAAGGGCATGATCGTGCAGCTGCATCTGGCCCTGGTGATGGCCATCGACGCCCGCCTGCTGGTCCTGGACGAGCCGACCCTGGGCCTGGACATCCTGTATCGCAAGCAGTTCTACCAGCAGCTGCTGGAGGATTATTTCGACGAGGGCAAGACCATCGTCATCACCACCCACCAGGTCGAGGAAATCGAACACATCCTCACCGATGTACTGTTCATCCGCGACGGCAGGATCGTGCTGGACAGCGCGATGGAAACCCTGGCCGAGCGCTACTGCGAAGTACTGGTCAGTGCCGAACAGCTGCCGGCCGCGCGTGCGCTGGGGCCCATCGACGAGCGCGCGTTCCCGTTCGGCAAGACCGTGCTGCTGTATGACAACGTGCCGCGGGCCGAACTGGCTGCCCTCGGCGAACTGCGCAACCCCGGCCTTGCCGACCTGTTTGTCGCCAGCATGAAAGGAACCTACGCATGAACGCCGCCGTGACCCCTCTTCCCCCGTTGCGTCGCTTCGGCTGGCTGCTGCGCCGCGAATTCTGGGAGCATCGCACCGGGGTGTTGTATGCCCCGCTGGTCGCCGGCGGCCTGGCCCTGTTGCTGACCGCCATCGGCATGGTCACCGCGGTCCTGCTTGGCCGCAACGCCTCCGGCCAGGTCGACATGAATGGCGAGACGATCACCCTCAACGGCCTGGACCTGGCGGCCCTGGCCAGCCGGATGGGCCCGGAGGATTACGGCCAGCTGGCCGATGTGCTGAACATGACCCTGCTGCTGGCCGCGTTCTGGCCATTGCTGGTGATGGCCTTCGTGGTGTTCTTCTACTGCCTGGGCGCGCTGTATGACGACCGCCGCGACCGCAGCATCCTGTTCTGGAAATCGCTGCCGGTCTCGGACCTGGCCACGGTGTTGTCCAAACTGGCCACCGCCCTGCTGGTGGCTCCGCTGCTGGCCATCCTCGCCTCGGCGCTGACCGTGGCCGGTTATCTGGCCCTGATGATGGCCGGCGTGGCCTGGGCCGGGGCCGACCCGGTCGCCCTGGTCTGGCAGCCCGCCCGCCCGCTGGCCCTGCTCGGCAACCTGCTGTTGTCGCTGCCGGCCTATGCCCTGTGGGCACTGCCGACCGCTGGCTGGCTGCTGCTGTGCTCGGCCTTCGCCCGCCGGGTGCCGTTCCTGTGGGCGGTGGTGGTACCGGTGCTGGGCGGCGCCCTGCTCAGTGCCAGCGGGCTGGTCGGGATGACCGGGCTGGGGCATGCCGCCCTGTGGCGGGACGGCATCGCCCGCCTGCTGCTGGGCACCATGCCCGGGATGACCGAGCTCTACCTGCCCGATGCCGCCGGCCAGGACCAGGCCGCACTGACCAACCTGTTCTCGGCCAGCCATGCCTTCGCACCGCTGTCGCTGCCGGCCCTGTGGATCGGCGCTGTCTTCGGGCTGGCCTGCGTGGCCGGGGCTGTCTGGCTGCGCCGCCGCAGTGATGACAGCTGAAACACCGCGCCCTTTCACATCCTTCCGCTCCTGCCGAGGTCTGCCATGAACCTGCGTCCTGCCCTGCTTCCCGTTGGCCTGTTGCTGGCCGCCTGCAGCCAACCACCGGCAGCCACTGCCGGCCCGGCCACCACCGCCGACAGCGCAAGCCCGGCGGCCGATGGCCCGGCCAACTGCCGCCATCACGCCCCGCGCGCGCTGGAGCTGGCGCTGGACGGGGTCACCTCGGTCAGTTTCGAAGTCGGTCCGGACACCCTGGTCCTGACCGGCCAGGAGCAAGCCACTGGCCAGTTGAGCGGGCGTGCCTGCGCCGCTTCTGCCGACCTGCTGGATGGGCTGCAGATCACCCAGCAGCGCGAGGGTGACCAGCTGCGGGTGAAGCTGGAAGCGCCGATGCGCCAGGGCCTGAGCCTGGGCCGGGAGCGCTACGCCTGGCTGGACCTGCGTGGCAGCCTGCCGGCGCAGATGCCGCTGAGCGTGCAGCTGGGATCGGGCGATGTCCGCTTGACCGGTACCGGCGCACTGCAGGCGCGGGTGGGCTCCGGCGACCTGGTCGCCAGCCGGATCGGCGGTCCGGTGCAGCTGACCCTGGGCTCGGGCGACGTCCAGATCGACAACGCCAACGGCCTTGCCGCCACCCTCGGTTCGGGCGATCTGGAGGCCAGCGCAATCACCGGCGCGGTCGAGCTCACCGTCGGCTCCGGCGATGTCAAGCTGCACGGCATCGGCAGCCTGTCCATCCCGGCGTTGGGCTCGGGGGACATCCAGGCCGGGCAGATCAATGGCGATGTCAGCATCGGCAGCGTCGGCTCCGGCGATATCCAGCTGCAGACAGTCACCGGCTCGGTAAGGGCACAGACCATCGGTTCGGGCGAGTTGCGCGTGGACCAGGCCAGCGGCAGCCTGCAGGTGCAGCAGCTGGGCAGTGGCGAGGTCAAGCACAACAACATCGGTGGCGACGTGCAGTTGCCGCGCAAACCCTGACAACCGGAGAACATTGCCATGCGTATTCCCACCCCGCTACAGCGTCTGGCACTGGCTGCCGCGCTGATCCTTCCCCTGGCCAGCTGCGCCGAGCAACAGGCCGACCTGAGCAGCAGGATCCAGGCCCAGGTGCGCCAGGAAATGGACAAGGCCGCGCAGAAGCTGGCCAACGAGGAGTTCCAGCTCAATGCCGACGGCTTGCCGGCTGCCTCGATCAGCCCGGAAGGCGTGCTGAGCATCGATGGCAAACCGCTGCCGCTGACCGCCGAACAACAGGCGCTGGCGCTGCAGTACCGCCAGCAGATCCAGACCATCGCCAGTGAGGGCATGCAGCTTGGCCTGCAGGGCGCCGAACTGGGGGTCGGCGCAGCAGCAACGGCGTTGGGCGGCGCGCTCAGCGGCAAGGATGCCGGCCAGATCGAGGCCGAGGTACAAGCCAGGGCTGCCGGCCTGAAGCAGGCCGCTGCCCAGCTGTGTGATCGCCTGCCGGCATTGATGCTCGCCGGCCAGGCGCTGGCCGCCGCCGTGCCGGAGTTCGCACCGTATGCATCGATCAACGACAAGACCATTGCCGATTGCCGCAACGACGGGCAGATCGATCTGTCCTGATCAACGCATGCTGATCTGCCGGACCTGAGTCGGCGTACAGGCGGGGCGACTACAATGGTCGCCCCGTTTTGCTGTCTGCCCGCCATGAAGAAGCTGCTGCTGATCCTGATCGCCCTGTCCACCCTGCTGCTGGCAGCCTGTGGCGACCGTGAGGCCTATCGCGCCCATCGCGCCGAGCGCAACAAACCGCGTGTGGTGGCCATGGACCACTCGGTCATGCTGATGCGCCGCCCCTACCCGCAGATCCACATCCTGGCCGATGGCAACCTGCGCATCGATGACATCGGCATCCCCACCGACGAGCACCAGCGCACCCTGCTGCGCGAGGTCTTCGTGAAAATGCAGATCCTGCGCCAGAACACCCTGACCTCCGACACCACCCAGGCCCGTGCGCCAAAGATCCAGGCACCGGCCAACCTGGTGATCTTTCCGCCCGAACTGATTGCCGCGGTGCCTGAGCTGCGTGACTACACCGAATGCTTCGACAACCTGGTGGCCGAGCGCTGAAGCGTCAATGCGCTGATTGACGGCGGCGATTGAGCATGACCACAAAGGGCCCGAACGGGCCCTTTGTCCTCTCTACAGACCGGAGCAGAGCGCCCGGAACGGGGTTCAGTGGCGATCCGGATGGGCCAGCAGCACCGGATCGAGGAGCTGTTGCAAGTGTTCCCGCCCCAGGTCGGTCTGCTCCAGTGCCACCTCCAGCACCGGCCGGCCCTGCTCGTAGGCCTGCTTGGCAATGGCAGCGGCCTTTTCATAGCCGATGATCGGGTTCAGCGCGGTGACCAGGATCGGGTTGCGGGCCAGTGCGGCGGCAACCACATCCTGGCGCACACGCAGCCCGGCAATGGTCTGGTCGGCCAGCAGGCGGCAGGCGTTGGCCAGCAGCTGCACCGCCTCCAGCAGGTTGGCCGCCAGCAATGGCAGGGTCACGTTGAGCTGGAAATTACCGGTCTGCCCGGCCACGGTATTGGCCACATGCAGGCCCATCACCTGGGCGCAGACCATCACCACCGCCTCGGGCACCACCGGGTTGACCTTGCCAGGCATGATCGAGCTGCCCGGCTGCAGCGCCGGCAGTTCGATTTCCCCCAGGCCGGCCAACGGCCCGGAGTTCATCCAGCGCAGGTCGTTGGCAATCTTCATCAATGCCACCGCCAGCACATTGAGCTGGCCGGACAGCTCGACCGCGTCGTCCTGGCAGGCCAGGCCCTCGAACAGGTTGGGGGCAGTCACGAAGCGCTGGCCGGTGATCTCGGCCAGCTCGGCCACCACCGCCGGGGCAAAACGCGGATCGGCATTGACCCCGGTCCCCACCGCCGTGCCGCCCAGCGGCAGACGGCGCAGGCGCACCAGACAATCGTCAAAGCGGCTGCGCGCACTGTCCAGCTGGGCCTGCCAGGCGCCGAATTCCTGGCCGAAGGTCAAAGGCATCGCGTCCATCAGATGGGTGCGCCCGGTCTTGACCACGTGCTGCAGCTCCTGCGCCCGCCCGCCGATCACCGTGGACAGATGTTCCAGCGCCGGCAACAGCCGCCCGGACACCGCGCCGACCGCGGCCACCCGCAGGGTGGTCGGGATCACATCGTTGGAACTCTGGCCCAGGTTGACGTGGTCGTTGGGATGCACGGCCCATTCGATCGGCAGCTGGCGGTTGGCCAGCGTGGCAATCACCTCATTGGCATTCATGTTGGAAGAAGTGCCCGAACCGGTCTGGTAGATATCCACCGGGAAATGGGGGTCATGCCGGTTGGCCGCCACCTCGGTGGCAGCGGCCTCGATCGCGGCCGCACGTTCGGCCGCCAGCAGGCCCAGACGGCCATTGACCCGTGCCGCCGCCGCCTTGACCAGCCCCAGTGCGGCAACGAAACGGGCCGGCAGCGGCCTGCCGGAGAGCGGGAAATTGTTCAGCGCACGCTGGGTCTGGGCGCCCCACAGGGCCTCGACCGGCACCTGCAGCTGCCCCATCGAATCATGCTCGGTACGCCAGTTGTCCTTGTCCATGTCAGCCACCCTTGCCGTGCAACAGGAAAATAAAACCCGATGATGCCTGCCCCGCCCTGCGGTCAGCTACCGGCACCGCGTAGAATATGCGCCCCTGCCGTTACTGCTCCGTCACCGACATGTCGCACTCTGCCCTGCTTGCCCTGTCCCCGCTCGATGGTCGTTACGCCTCCAAGGTCGACGCGCTGCGGCCGATTTTTTCCGAATACGGCCTGATCCGCGCCCGCATCAAGGTCGAGATCGAATGGCTGCTGGCCCTGGCCGCCGAGCCTGGCATCGTCGAGCTGCCGGCCTTCACGGCCGCGGCCAGCGCCCGCCTGCGTGCGCTGGCCGAGAACTTCAGCCCGGAGCAGGCCGCCCGGGTGAAGGAAATCGAGCGCACCACCAACCATGACGTCAAGGCGGTGGAGTACTTCATCAAGGAGCAGCTGCGCGATGACGCCGAGCTGGCCCCGGCCCTGGAATTCGTGCATTTCGCCTGCACCAGCGAGGACATCAACAACCTCTCCTACGGCCTGATGCTGGAACAGGCCCGCCGCAGCGTGGTGCTGCCGGCCTACCAGGGCATTGCCGATTCCCTGCGCAGTCTGGCCCACGCCCAGGCTGACCAGCCGATGCTCTCGCGCACCCACGGCCAGACCGCCTCACCGACCACCCTGGGCAAGGAAATCGCCAACGTGGTGGCCCGCCTGGAGCGCCAGATCGCGCAGATCGCCGGCGTCGAGCTGACCGGCAAGATCAACGGCGCGGTGGGCAACTACAACGCCCACATCGCCTCCTACCCGGCCGTTGACTGGCCGGCCTTTGCCGAAAAGTTCGTCACCTCGCTGGGCCTGGTGTTCAACCCCTACACCACCCAGATCGAGCCGCACGACAACATTGCCGAGATCGGCGATGCCGCCCGCCGCGCCAACATCATCCTGATCGACCTGGCCCGCGACATCTGGGGTTACATCTCGCTGGGCTACTTCAAGCAGAAGCTCAAGGAAGGCGAGGTCGGCTCCTCGACCATGCCGCACAAGGTCAACCCGATCGACTTTGAAAACGCCGAAGGCAATTTCGGTATCGCCAATGCCCTGTTTGAACACTTCTCGGCCAAGCTGCCGATCAGCCGCTGGCAGCGCGACCTGACCGACTCCACCGTGCTGCGCGCCCTGGGCACCGCTTTTGGCCACGGCCAGGTCGGCCTGGAATCGCTGGCCAAGGGCCTGGGCAAGCTGACCGTCAACCCGGAGCGCCTGGATGCCGACCTGGATGCGGCCTGGGAAGTGCTGGCCGAAGCCGTGCAGACGGTGATGCGCCGTCATGGCCTGCCCAACCCCTACGAGCAGCTCAAGGCGCTGACCCGTGGCCAGGGCATCACCGAAAACTCGATGCGCGAGTTCATCACCGGCCTGGACCTGCCGGCCGAGGCCAAGGCCCCGCTGCTGGCGATGACCCCGGGCAGCTACACCGGCCTGGCGGCGGATCTGGCACGCGCCATCTGATCCAGGCCCTACCGGCAACCCCCCAGGACCCGCGCCCTCCGGCGCGGGTCCTGGCGTTTTGATCCGGCGCAAATCCCGGGGGTGCGTTTGCCCGCGCCCCGGTGGACAATGGCCCCCTTGGTGCCCCGCGGGCACCCCCTACCCCGCAGCAAGGATTCACGCCGATGGCCTCCGCCAAGCAGCCCAAGCCCTTCCCGATCGAAGTCCACGCCAAGCCCGGGCAGATGCTCGGCATGCCGGTGGCCAGCTTCCTGCGCGATTACTGGCAGAAGCGCCCGCTGCTGATCCGCAACGCCTTCCCTGACTTTGAAACCCCGGTGATGCCCGAGGACCTGGCCGGCCTGGCCTGCGAGCAGGGTGTACTGGCACGGCTGATCAGCCACGATGGCAACAACAACGGCTGGAGCGTGCGTACCGGCCCGTTCGCCGAGGAGGACTTCCCGGGCCTGCCCGACCACGACTGGACCCTGCTGGTGCAGGACGTGGACAAGTGGGATGCCGACGTGCGCGCGCTGGTCGACCACTTCGGCTTCCTGCCGCGCTGGCGCATGGATGATGTGATGATTTCCTTTGCCGCCACCGGTGGCGGCGTGGGTGCCCATGTCGACCAGTACGACGTGTTCCTGCTCCAGGCCCATGGCCAGCGTCGCTGGAAGATCGACGCCTCCGAATCCACCAAGGGCAAGCGCCCGCCGCTGGATTTCCGCGACGATGCCGAGATCAAGCTGCTGAAGAAGTTCAAGCCCAGCCATGACTGGGTGCTGGGTCCGGGCGACATGCTCTACCTGCCGCCGAACGTGCCACACGACGGCGTGGCAGTGAACCCCTGCCTGACCTTCTCCTTCGGCATGCGCGCGCCGTCGGCGGCCGAGCTGCTCTCCGACTTTGTCGATGAGCTGGTGGCCGATGCCTGCGAGGACATCCGCTATACCGATGGCGACCTGAAGGCGCCGGCTGATCCCAACGAGATCGACACCGCCGCCCTCAAGCGCGTGGTCAAGGCGCTGAATGCGATCCGCCTGGATGATCCGCAGCAGCTGGAAAACTGGTTCGGCCGCTTCATCACCACCTACCGCTGCGCCAGCGACATCAGCCCCGGCCCGGATACGCCGGAGCCGGTGCATGTCGAGCCCGCGCTGTCCGCCGGCTGGGAACTGCACCGCCACCCGTGGGCGCGCGTGGCCTGGCGCGGCAACGCCAGCGGCGCCACCGTGTTCTTCAGTGGCCGCGACCTGGCCGTGGGCAGCAAGGATGCCCCGCTGATCGCCGCCGCCGAAGTGATTGACTACCCGCTGTGGCGCAAGCTCAGCGCCAAGGGGCGCAAGGCCGTGCTCGCCCTGGTGGCCGCCGGTGGTTACCAGCTGCTGGACCCGCAGGCCATCGACGAGGATGAGGACGAGGTGGTCGACGACAGCCGGGACGATGACAAGCGCGACGGCGACGGCCCCGAGCTGGAGGTGGAGTACCTGGAACTGGTGAACGATCCGCACAGCGACGAACACGCCGGGGACGACGAAGACCCGGACGCGCCGGAAGTGGAGATCGAGTACACCGAACTGGTCGGCCCCGACCAGGATGCCGACCGTCAGCCCTGAGCCCGGGAGCCCGCCATGTCCACAGCCATCAGCCTGCATGCCGTCGACTATCCCCGCCAGGCGGGCACGGTCCATGCGATCCGCCATACCGTCTTTGTGCTGGGTCAGGGCATCGACCCGGCACTGGAGCAGGACAGCCATGACGTCAGCGCTGTACATGTCCTGGCCGTGGACGCAGAAGGTCAACCGGTGGCCACCGCGCGCATGGTGATCGACCCGGCCAGCAACAGCGGCCGGATCGGGCGCATGGCCGTGCTGCCGGCCTGGCGCAACCAGGGCATCGGCCGCCAGCTGCTGGACTGGCTGGGTGAGGCGGCGCGCGAACGCGGGCTGGGCCGGCTGACCCTGCACGCGCAACTGCCAGCCCTGCCACTGTACCTGCGCGCCGGCTACCTGCCGGCCGGGCCGCAGTTCGACGAGGCTGGCCTGCCCCACCTGCCGCTGCAGCGCCGACTGGATGGCACCATGGCCGTGGCCGATGACACTGCCGCGCAGGCCGCACTGGCCTGCATCATCAGCACCACCGGCCGCCACCTGCGGCTGCTCGCGCCGGCCCTGGATCCGGGCCTGCTGGATGCCCCCCTGGTGCTGGAGAGCCTGCGCAGCCTGGCTGCCCGCCGCCAGCCGACAACCATCCAGGTGCTGGTCGATGACCCGCTGCGCATCGCGCGCAGCGGTGGCCCGGTCCTGGCCCTGATCCAGCGCCTGCCCAGCGTCTTTTGCCTGCGCCAGCGCGACCTGGAGCGCACCACCAGCGCCGACGCACTGGCGGTCAACGACCGTGGCTATAGCCTGGCGCGCAGCAATGCCGACCTGCCTGAAGGCACTGCCGGGCTGCCCTGGCGTCCGGCGGCACAACGCCTGCAGCAGCAGTTCGAGCAACACTGGGCCAATTCCCGCGAGTGTCCGGAGCTGCGCCCGCTACGGCTGTGATCCACCTTCGATCGATACCCAGGCGTATGTAAATGCCTAATGCCATTGGGCTAAAGAATCAAAGCCATACCACCCCTCGATCCCCCGTTAAGCATCCCCGGGGGTATAATCAAGAGGTTAAAAAAACTGGCGTTGACTAACCTGCAACACCGGCTAGGCGCGTCCTCACCGTCGACTTACCCCACAAGCGAACCAAAACTCCATCGTGGACAATCTACTGAAGCAGTTTGCGCAGTCATCGCAGCTCGCCGGCGGCAACGCCGCCTACATCGAAGACCTGTACGAGCAGTACCTGGTCTCTCCTGACAGCGTCGATCCCAAGTGGAAGACCTACTTCGATGGTTTCAATGGCCGTCAGGCGGGTGACATCCCCCACTCGGCCGTCATCGCGCACATCGCCGATGCGGCCAGGAAGTCGGTCACTGCCAGCGCCGAAGGCACCGGCGATGAGCGCGAGCGCAATGTCGGCCGCCTGATCACCGCCTACCGTTCGCGCGGCCACCTCGGCGCCCGGCTCGATCCGCTGGGCCTGACCCAGCCGACCAACCCGCCGGATCTGGAGCTGCCGTTCCACAACCTGTCCCAGTCTGACCTCAACGACGAGTTCAGCACCGGTGGCGTGGGCGGCCAGCCGCGGATGAAGCTGCGCGACCTGCTGGCCCGCCTGAAGGCGACCTACACCGGTTCGATCGGCGCCGAGTTCATGTACATCGCCGATGTCGAGCAGCGCCAGTGGCTGTACAAGCGCCTGGAGCAGGATGGCGGCAACTACGGCCTGTCCACCGAGATCAAGAAGCGCACCCTGGAGCGGCTGACCGCTGCCGAGGGCCTGGAGCGCTACCTGCACACCAAGTACGTCGGCCAGAAGCGCTTCTCGCTGGAAGGCGGCGAATCGCTGATCCCGATGATGGACCGCGTGATCCGGCGTGCCGGCGGTGATGGCGTCAAGGACATCATCATCGGCATGGCCCACCGTGGCCGCCTGAACATGCTGGTCAACGTGCTGGGCAAGAGCCCGCGCAAGCTGTTTGACGAATTCGAAGGCAAGTTCGAGCACGACGCCCGCGCCCACGCCGGCGACGTCAAGTACCACATGGGCTTCTCGGCCGACGTGGTCACCGATGGCGAGCCGGTCCACCTGGCACTGGCCTTCAACCCGTCGCACCTGGAAATCGTCGACCCGGTGGTTGCCGGTTCGGTGCGCTCGCGCCAGGAACGCCGTGGCGATGACAGCCGCTCGCAGGTCATGCCGATCCTGATCCACGGCGACTCGGCCTTTGCCGGCCAGGGCGTGGTGATGGAGCTGTTCCAGATGTCGCAGGCCCGCGGCTTTGCCGTCGGCGGCACCGTGCACATCGTCATCAACAACCAGGTGGGCTTCACCACCTCCAACCCGGATGACACCCGCTCCACGCTGTACTGCACCGACCTGTCCAAGATGGTTGGCGCGCCGGTGTTCCACGTCAACGGCGACGACCCTGAAGCGGTGGTCTACGCCGCCCAGCTGGCCTATGACTTCCGCCAGCAGTTCAAGAAGGACGTGGTCATCGACCTGGTGTGCTACCGCCGCTGGGGCCACAACGAGGCCGACGAACCGTCGATCACCCAGCCGCTGATGTACCAGGTGATCCGCAAGCACAAGACCACCCGCGAGCTGTACGCCGAGAAGCTGGCCGCCGAAGGCGTGATCGACGCGGCTACCGCCAAGGCGCTGGTGGATGGCTTCCGCGACAAGCTCGACGCCGGCGAAGTGACCACCGAGCTGGCCGACCTGGGCAAGACCCCGGTCACCTCCAAGCTGTATGTGGACTGGGGCAAGTACCTGACCGGCAGCCTGAAGGATGCCGTCTCCACCGCGGTGGCGATGGACAAGCTCAAGGCCCTGGCCGAGAACATCACCACCATCCCGGCCGAGGTCAAGCTGCACTCGCGCGTGGCCAAGGTGTATGACGACCGTCGCAAGATGGCCGCCGGCGAACAGCTGGCTGACTGGGGCTTTGCCGAAAACCTGGCCTACGCCACCCTGCTGGATGAAGGCTTTGGCCTGCGCCTGGTCGGCCAGGACGTCGGCCGCGGCACCTTCACCCACCGCCACGCGATCCTGCACGACCAGACCACCGACGCCTATTACCTGCCGCTGCGCCAGCTGGTCGATACCCCGTCCAAGGCCACCATCATCGATTCGCTGCTCAGCGAAGAAGCCGTGATGGCCTACGAGTACGGCTTCTCGACCACCGACCCGAACACCCTGTGCATCTGGGAAGGCCAGTTCGGCGACTTCGCCAACGGCGCCCAGGTGGTCATCGACCAGTTCATTGCCTCCGGCGAAGCCAAGTGGGGCCGCATTTCCGGCCTGACCCTGCTGCTGCCGCACGGCTATGAAGGCCAGGGCCCGGAACACAGCTCGGCGCGCCTGGAGCGTTTCCTGCAGCTGTGCGCCAAGGAAAACATGCTGGTCTGCGTACCGTCCACCCCGGCCCAGGCCTACCACATGTTGCGTCGTCAGATGCACATGACCACCCGCAAGCCGCTGGTGGTGATGAGCCCGAAGTCGCTGCTGCGCCACAAGCTGGCGGTCTCCTCGCTGGAGGAGCTGGCCAACGGCCAGTTCCAGACCGTGATCGCCGACACCACCGCCGCCGATGCGGCCAAGGTCAAGCGCGTGGTGCTGTGCTCGGGCAAGGTCTACTACGACCTGCTGGAGGACGTGACCAAGCGTGGCCAGGACGATGTCGCCCTGGTGCGTGTCGAGCAGCTGTACCCGTTCCCGCGCGAGGCCGTAAAGGCCGAACTGGCCCGCTTCGCCAATGCCACCGATGTGGTCTGGTGTCAGGAAGAGCCGATGAACCAGGGCGCCTGGTACCAGATCCGCCACCACCTGCAGGCGGTGGTCGGGTCGCTGGGCCTGCATTACGCCGGTCGTCCGGGGTCGCCGTCGCCAGCCGTTGGCCACATGGCCGACCACATCGCCGAGCTGCAGCAGCTGCTGGCCGATGCGCTGGTCAACAGCTTCGACGACAACAAGTACGCCGACTAAGCCTCCCCTTCTCCACAGAATCTGCAACCAGGAAACTCATCTAATGACCACCGAAGTCAAAGCCCCGGTCCTGCCCGAATCCGTCGCTGACGGCATCATCGCCGCATGGCACGTCAAGGTCGGCGATCAGGTCAGCCGCGATCAGAACCTGCTGGACCTGGAAACCGACAAGGTTGTTCTGGAAGTCCCGGCTCCGGTCGATGGCGTGATCAAGGAGCTGAAGTTCGCTGAAGGCGATGCCGTCACCAGCAGCCAGATCGTTGCCATCATCGAGGAAGGCGCCGTTGCCGCTGCTGCCGCCCCGGCTGCCGCCGCACCGGCCCCGGCCGCTGCTGCCCCGGCTCCGGCCGCTGCTCCGGCCGCCGCCGCACCGGCCCCGGCCGCTGCTGCCGGCACCGCCCTGCCCCCGGGCGCCCGCTTCTCGGCCATCACCGAAGGCGTGAATCCGGCCGATGTGGACGGCACCGGCCGTCGCGGTGCGGTCACCAAGGAAGACATCATCAATTACGCCCGCAGCGGCGGCGCCGCCAAGGCTTCCGGCGCCCGCGCCGAGGAGCGCGTGCCGATGACCCGCATGCGCGCCCGCATCGCCGAGCGCCTGATGCAGTCGAAGAACTCGACCGCGATGCTGACCACCTTCAACGAGGTCAACCTGTCCAAGGTGATGACCGCGCGCAAGGAACTGCAGGAAGAGTTCGTCAAGGCCCACGGCATCAAGCTCGGCTTCATGAGCTTCTTCGTCAAGGCTGCCGCCAATGCGCTGGCCCGCTTCCCGCTGGTCAATGCCTCCATCGACGGCAACGACATCGTCTACCACGGCTATTCGGATGTCTCCATCGCCGTGTCCACCGACAAGGGCCTGGTCACCCCGGTCCTGCGCAATGTCGAGCGCATGGGCTTTGCCGACATCGAAAAGGGCATCGCCGACTACGCCAAGAAGGCGCGTGACGGCAAGCTGTCGCTGGAAGAGCTGCAGGGCGGCACTTTCACCGTGACCAACGGCGGCACCTTCGGTTCGCTGCTGTCGACCCCGATCGTCAACCCGCCGCAGAGCGCCATCCTGGGCATGCACGCAATCAAGGAGCGTCCGATCGCCGAGAACGGCCAGGTCGTGATCGCCCCGATGATGTACCTGGCACTGTCCTACGACCACCGCATCATCGATGGCAAGGACTCGGTCCAGTTCCTGGTCGACATCAAGAACCAGCTGGAAAACCCGGGCCGCATGCTGCTGGGCCTGTAATCCCCGCCACCGCTCCCCGCCAACGGGGAGCGGTGCGGTTTTGAGCCCCCGCACTCCCGCCCTACCCTGGCGCACCGCGCCACCGGTTCCGCAACGGATCCCGGGCAAGCAACAAGGAACTATTCAATGGCTGAACAATTCGACGTCGTCGTCATCGGTGCCGGCCCGGCCGGCTACCATGCCGCCATCCGCGCTGCCCAGCTGGGCCTGAAGACCGCCTGCATCGATGCCGCGCTGGGCAAGGACGGCAAGCCGGCCCTGGGCGGCACCTGCCTGCGCGTGGGCTGCATCCCGTCCAAGGCGCTGCTGGATTCCTCGCGCCAGTTCTGGAACATGGGCCACATCTTCGGCGAGCACGGCATCAGCTTCGACAATGCCGGCATCGACGTGGAAAAGATGGTTGGCCGCAAGGACGCCATCGTCAAGCAGTTCACCGGCGGCATCGCGATGCTGTTCAAGGCCAACAAGGTTGCCACCTACTACGGCTTCGGCCAGCTGCAGGCCGGCAATGTGGTCACCGTGACCCAGCACGATGGTTCGGTGGTTGAGCTCAAGGGCACCAACGTCATCATCGCCGCCGGCTCGGACTCGATCGAGCTGCCGTTTGCCAAGTTCGACGGCAAGCACATCGTCGACAACGTCGGCGCGCTGGATTTCACCGAGACCCCGAAGCGCCTGGGCGTGATCGGTGCCGGCGTGATCGGCCTGGAGCTGGGCTCGGTCTGGAAGCGTCTGGGTTCGGAAGTCACCATCCTGGAAGCCGCGCCGAACTTCCTGGCCGCTGCCGACGCCGAAGTGGCCAAGCTGGCCGCGCGTGAATTCAAGAAGCAGGGCCTGGACATCAAGCTCGGCGCCAAGCTGGCCAAGGCCGAAGTGGTCGGCGACGAAGTCGTGCTGACCTACAACGACGCCAATGGCGAGCAGACCCTGACCGTGGACAAGCTGCTGGTGGCCGTCGGCCGCAAGGCCGCCTCCAAGGGCCTGCTGGGCGAAGGCTGCCAGGTCAAGCTCAACGAGCGTGGCCAGATCATCGTCGACGAGCACTGCCACACCGGCGTGGACGGCGTCTGGGCCGTGGGTGACTGCGTGCGCGGGCCGATGCTGGCGCACAAGGGCTTCGAGGAAGGCATCGCGGTGGCCGAACTGATCGCCGGCCTGCCGGGTCACGTCAACTTCGACACCATCCCGTGGGTGATCTACACCGAGCCGGAGCTGGCCTGGGTCGGCAAGACCGAACAGCAGCTCAAGGACGAGGGCATCCCGTACAAGGCCGGCAGCTTCCCGTTCGCCGCCAACGGCCGTGCCGTGGCGATGGTCGAGCCGGCCGGTTTCGTCAAGGTCCTGGCCCACGCCGAGACCGACCGCGTGCTCGGCATGCACCTGGTTGGCGCCAATGTCTCCGAGCTGGTGCACGAAGGTGTGCTGACCATGGAGTTCAGCGGCTCGGCCGATGACCTGGCACGCATCTGCCACGCCCACCCGTCGCTGTCGGAAGTGATTCACGACGCGGCGATGGCGGTGAGCAAGCGCGCCATCCACAAGACCAACTGATCCGCCCGTTGCGTCTGTGACAGCGAAGGCCCTGCAGCTGCGGGGCCTTCGCCTTTTTGCCTGTTGGAGCAACCAATGAAGTCTGTGTGTGTTTACTGCGGCGCCAATGCCGGCGCCACCCCGATTTACGCCAGTACCGCAACCGAGCTGGGCAGGCATCTGGCTGACGCCAGCCTGCGCCTGGTCTATGGCGGCGGCAACACCGGCCTGATGGGCGCAGTGGCCAACGGCGTGCTCGATGCCGGCGGCGAGGTCACCGGGGTGATCCCGCAGCATCTGGTCGATTGGGAAGTGGCCCACAAGGGACTGACCACGCTGGAAGTGGTCGGCTCGATGCATGAGCGCAAGTCGCGCATGTTCGATCTGTCCGATGGCTTCATCGCCCTGCCCGGCGGTTTCGGCACGCTGGAGGAAGTGTTCGAGATGCTGACCTGGCGCCAGCTCAACATCGGCCAGAAGCCGATCGCCTTTCTCAACGTCAATGGCTATTACAGCCCGCTGATGGCGATGATCGAGCACATGGTGGCCGAGAAGTTCCTGCACGCCGACCAGCGCCACGACCTGTGGTTCGGCGAAGACATCGGCCAGATGCTGCAGTGGATGAACACTTACACCCCCGGCGATGCCGGCAAGTGGTTCGACGAAAAACGCCGCGCCGCGCTGCGTTGAGGCCTGATGCAGGCTTTGTGCCAGTCTTCACAACTGGCTCTACAATGGTGGCAATGCCTTACACCCTTGCCCAGCCTGTCCAGTACGAACTGGAAGTCAAACACAGCCGCTTCCTGGCCCTGGCCAGCCCGGTGACGAACCCGGACGCGGCACTGGCCTTCCTGCGCGAAGTCAGCGTGGCCGATGCCACCCACAACTGCTGGGCCTACCGCATCGGCCAGGAATACCGCTCCAGCGACGACGGCGAACCGGCCGGTACCGCCGGTCGCCCGATTCTGGCCGCAATCGATGGCCAGGGCTTTGACCAGGTCATGGTCGTGGTCATCCGCTGGTATGGCGGGATAAAACTGGGCGCGGGCGGGCTGGTGCGTGCCTATGGCGGCACGGCCGCCGAATGCCTGCGCACCGCACCCCGCCGCGAGTTGGTGCACTACTGCCAGGCCGGCGTGGATTGCCCGTTCGACGAACTCGGCCTGCTGCACAGTGCGCTGGAAAACCATCAGGCCGAAAAACTGAGCGAGCATTTCACCGAGCAGGGCGTGCAGTTGCAGATCCGGCTGCCGGCAGCGCAGCTTTCCGCCCTGACCCTGCGCCTGCGTGATGGCTCACGCAACCGCATCACGCTCACCTGCGATGAGTCTGTCAATGCACGCTGACCCCACCACGTCCGATTCCGCCTCCCCCTCGCGTTTTGACAGCATCACCACGCTGTGGCCGTTCCTGCGCCGTTATCCGGGCCTGCTCAGTGGCTGGCTGATTGCACTGGGCCTGTCCAGCCTGGCCACGCTGTGCCTGCCGCTGGCGATCGGGCGCATGATCGACCAGGGTTTTGGCAGCGGTACTCGGATCGACAGCGCCTTCCTGGTCCTGTTCCTGGTCGCCGTTGGCCTGGGGCTGGCCACGGCTGCACGGCTGTATTTTGTATCGCTGCTCGGCGAAAGCGTAATACGTAATTTGCGTGACCAGCTGTATGCGCACCTGATCGCGCTCGATGCCAGCTTTCATGACAACAACCGCAGTGGCGAACTGATCTCGCGCCTGGCCACCGATTCGGAACTGCTGCGCAACATGGTCGCCACCACCATCTCGGTGGCACTGCGCTCGGCGGTGACCGCCGCCGGCGCACTGATCGGCCTGTTCGCCACCAGCCCACGGCTGGCCGCCTACAGCCTGCTCGGCATTCCGCTGGCGATCCTGCCGGTGATCCTGGGCGCGCGCCGGCTCAAGCGTGCCTCACGTGAAAGCCAGGATGCGATTGCCGCGGCCACCGGCCGCGCCAGCGAACGGCTGGGGGCGATCCGCACGGTACAGGCCTATGCGCGCGAAGACTACGAGCAGCGCTGCTACCGGCAGACCCTGGACGCGGCGCTGGCCACCGCCCGGCGGCGGATCAGCACCCAGGCCGTGGTTACCGCCGCGGCCATCGTGCTGATTTTTGGCGCCATCGTGCTGGTGCTGTGGAACGGCGCCCACGCGGTGGCCGCTGGCGAGATGAGCGCCGGTGCACTGGGCCAGTTCGTGGTGTTTGCGATGATCGGCGGCGGCTCGATCGGCGCCCTGGCCGAAGTCTGGAACGAGCTGCAGCGCGCTGCCGGCGGCATGGGCCGGGTCAGCGAGCTGCTGGCACAGCCGGTCACCATCCATGCCCCGGCCTCGCCCATGCCATTGCCAGCCCCGGTGCGCGGCGAGCTGGAACTGCGCGACATCCACTTCCATTACCCGCAGCGCTCGCAGGCGCCGGTGCTGCAGGGGATCAACCTGCATATCCGCCCGGGCGAAACCGTGGCCCTGGTCGGCCCCTCCGGGGCCGGCAAGAGCTCGCTGCTGACCCTGATGATGCGTTTTTATGATCCGCAGCAGGGCCAGGTCTGTCTGGATGGGGTGGACGTGCGCCAATTCGACCCGCAGCAGCTGCGCCAGGCGATGGCGCTGGTGCCACAGCATCCGGTGCTGTTTGCCGGCTCGGCGCTGGAGAACATCCGCTACGGACGCCTGGACGCCAGCGATGAGGAGGTGTTCGCCGCCGCCCGCGCCGCCGAAGCCGATGGCTTCCTGGCGGCACTGCCGGAGGGCTACCACAGCGAGCTGGGCGAACGCGGCACCCGCCTGTCCGGCGGCCAGCAGCAACGTGTGGCCATTGCCCGGGCACTGCTGCGTGATGCGCCGGTGCTGCTGCTCGATGAAGCCACCAGCGCGCTGGATGCACAGAGCGAGCATGCCGTGCAGCAGGCACTGACCCGCCTGATGCAGGGCCGCACCACGGTGGTGATTGCCCATCGCCTGGCCACGGTGATGGCGGCTGACCGCATCGTGGTGATGGACCAGGGACGGATTGTCGCCGAGGGCCGCCATGAAGAGCTGCTGGCCGCTGGCGGACTCTACGCCGAACTGGCGCACCTGCAGTTCATTCACTGACAGCGGCCGAGTACAGGCGGCAGCCACCCTGCCGCGCTGCTACCAGCAGCTCTGCTCGGTCATGCCCCGATGACGGCAGGACCATGGCGTAGCGCTGGGGCGGTGCCACCGCCCGCCCCGCTGCTTGCTTGCGGTGGCAACGGTCCGGCAGCGCCGGCTATGGCTCCAGGATGCGGCCGATGCCTTGATCGGCAACCAGCGCCAGGGCCTGCGCCAATGCCGCGGGCATCACCTCGGCGCCCAGGCCAAGCCGGAAATGCAGCTCACCGGCCGGGGTACGCGAGGAATGGATCGAGGCCAGGTTCACCCCTGCCTGCTCGAACGCGGCCAGCAAGGCGCGCAGCGAGCCGGGACGGTCTTCGGGCAGATACACGCTGACTGCCCGCTCGCCACTCAAGTCGGCCAGCAGGTAACCAATACGTTCGAAACTGTAGTTGCCCTCGGCAATCAGCTCCTGGCCAAAGGCCTGGGCATTGGCGGCCAGGAAATGGGCGCGGAACGCATCACGTGCGGCCTGGTCGCCCGCCACCACCCAGGCATGCAACTGCTGCAACTGCGCACTGAGCCGGGCCAGGATCGGCGCCACATACGGATTGCCGAACTGGATGTCCTCGTAGATGGCCGGATTGAGCGCCAGGATGCGCGCCATCGTCGCCAGGTGCATGTCAAAACCGGCCGTACGGAACGACAGCAACCCGGTCAGCGCGCCCAGCCAATCGCGTTGCTCACGCAATACGCTGGCCTGGGCCAGGCCGCAGGCATGCACCATCGCCTGGACCAGTGCCATCACCCGGTCATGCTGCTCCGGTGTGGCCTGCACACACTGCGCCTGCAACGCTGCGCACAGCTGCTCCAGCCACGGCTGCCAGGCCTGCACGCGTACCGCGCAGACCACCAGCGCCCGGCCCTTGAGGGTGGGCGATTTGGGCGGTGCGCACATCGGATGCAGCCCGGCCACTTCGGCCCGCGAAGCCAGCAGCGCTGCCACCGGGGCGACCTTGACCGAGGTGATGTCAAGCCACAACTGACCAGCCTCACGTCCATCGGCCTGGGCCACCCATTGCGCGATGATCTGCCCGGCATGCCGGATCGGCACACTGAAAACCAGCACCTGCGCCTGCGTGATCAGCTGCTCCGGTGAAGCGGAGGCAGGGTCGGCCGGGTCATGGCCGATGACCGTCAAACCCATGCACTGGCTGAAAAACTGCTGCAACCAGCGGCCATAGGCGCCAGCGCTGCCAACGATACCGATTACCGGCCGCACGGCACTGTTCATGCCAGCCGCTGGCCGCGGAAGCGCCCGGGCGGCAACTGGGCTGCCGGCGCCGCGGAAAGCACATCAAACTCCTCCACGCCGGCGGCCAGAGTGGCTTCCAGCGCCGCATGCACCCCGGCAATGGCGCGGCTGATCGCCATCGGCATCGGCTCGCCACGCAGGACAAAGGCCATGGCCAGGGCCAGCAGCACATCACCGGTGCCAGCCACATCCACCGGCAGGTGCTCCGAACTCCAGCGCCAGACCTCATCGGCACTCACCGCCAGGGTCACCAGCTGGCCCGGCTCACCCTGCACGCTGTGGGCGATCACCCAGCGCGGCCCACGCTGCAGCAGTTCCCGTGCCGCGGCAATGGCATCGTCCTGGGCAAGGGCATCACGCCCGGTGAGCCGGCCCAGCTCGAACGCATTGGGCGTCACCACCGTGGCCAGTGGCAGCAGCTGTTCGCGGAACACCGCTTCCAGCGCTGGCTCGACATAAGGGCCGGTGTGGGTATCACCGATCACCGGATCCAGCCAGTAGTCCAGCGCGGGGTTGTCTGCCAGCGCCTGGCGCGCCCACTGCGCAAATACCTGGCCGTTGTCGACGGTGCCGAAATAACCTGAAACCAGCGCTCGCGCACGCTCCGGCAAGCCACGTTCGCTGGCACCCTGCAACAGCTCCGCCAGCCAGTCGGCCGGCAGCATCCGCCCGCGCAGGGTGGAATAGAACGGCGCGTTGCTGAGCAGGGTGGTCGGCACTTCGGCTACCCGCAGCCCGAGTGCACGCAACGGCGGTACCGCCGCACTGTTGCCGGCATGGCCATACACCAGCTGCGATTGAACGGTGATCACATCCACCGGCGAGGGGCCTTCCGGGCGCACGCGACGACCATGGACCAGATGACTTTCCGAGGGCTTATCCATCGGCACATTCTAACGCCGCACTGCAGCACGCCAGCCCGATATTTGCCGCTGCAACTGCCGCCACCGTGATCAATCCCGATGGCAGCCTCGCGCAGGCATAGGACCTGGAGGCGGCGCGCCGGGCCGTGCCATCCTCGCGGTGTTAGCCCCAAGCGCGGCACTACGGCTGCAGCTGCTTGCGCAAGCGGACTGGCACTGGCAATTGCATGCCGGGTAGGCAGACAAAACCGCCACCTCCTGGTGCCACGGTTACGCTGGCACAACTGGCGATGCCCGCTAGTTTGGACAGGAACCAGACACGGCGCAGATAAAAAAAACCGCGGCACAGCCGCGGCTTTTTCCTTCAGCGCCCTGCCATTGCTCAGGGCTTCATTTTTTCCCAGAAACCTTTGATGCCGTCGACAAAGGTCGCCGATTTGGGCGAGTGCTTGCGCGAGGATTCGGCAGTGAAAGTCGCCTCGAACTGTTCCAGCAGCTTGCGCTGTTCGGCGGTCAGGTTGACCGGCGTCTCGACCAGGATGCGGCAGTACAGGTCACCGGGCGCGCGCGAGCGCACCGACTGCACGCCCTTGCCACGCAGGCGGAACAGCTTGCCGGTCTGGGTCTCGGCCGGAATCCGGATCTCCGCCTCGCCTTCCAGGGTCGCCACGCGCACGGTGTCACCCAGTGCCGCCTGCGAGATGCGGATCGGCACTTCGCAATGCAGGTCATCACCATCACGCTGGAAGATCGCATGCTCGCGCACGCGCACTTCCACATACAGGTCGCCCGGCGAAGTACCCGGCGGGCCCGCCTCGCCTTCGCCCTGCAGACGGATGCGGTCGCCGGTATCGACACCGGCCGGGATCTTGACCTGCAGGACCTTCTCGTCCTCCACCCGGCCTGCGCCACGGCAGGTCTTGCACGGGTTGGGGATCTGCTTGCCGGTACCGGCGCAATGCGGGCAGGCCTGCTGCATGGCGAAGATGCCACGCTGCATCCTGACCTGGCCGCGGCCCTGGCAGGTACTGCAGGTTTCCACCTTGCCATCTTCCGAGCCGGAACCATGACAGGGCGAGCATTCGACCAGGGTCGGGATCTCGATCCGGCGCTCGACCCCGGCCACGGCCTCTTCCAGGTCCAGCTCCATCACATAGCCGACATCGGCACCCCGGCGCGGGCCACGGCTGCCGCCACCACCGCCGAAGATGTTGCCGAAGATGTCGCCGAAGATGTCGTTCATGTCCGGGCCACCACCACCGCCGCCACCCATGCCGCCCTCGAAGGCGGCATGGCCATGGGCGTCGTACATCCGGCGCTTACCGGCATCGGCCAAGACCTCATAGGCCTCCTTGCACTCCTTGAAGGAGGCTTCGGCAGCCGCATCGCCCGGGTTGCGATCCGGGTGATACTTCATCGCCATGCGGCGATAAGCCTTTTTCAGTTCTTCGTCGGTAGCGGTACGGGCAACGCCCAGCACCTCGTAATAGTCGCGCTTGCTCATGGTTCAACTCGGGGCCGCGGTAGCGATGGATCGGGTCGATCAGGTACACGATGGCGGGCACCTGGCCCGCCACCGAGGTCGATCTCAACAACGGCGACAGAGCTTGCTGCCGCCGCGCTGATTACTTCTTGTCGTCCTTGACTTCGGTGAACTCGGCGTCCACCACGTCGTCGCCAGCCGCTGCCGCACCGGTGGTGCCGGCCTCGGCCTGCGCGCCCTGCGCCGAAGCGGCAAACAGCTGCTGCGAGGCTTCTTCCAGGGCACGCGTCTTGGCTTCGATCTGCGCCTTGTCATCGCCCTTCATCGCCGTTTCCAGCTCACCCAGCGCCGACTGCACATTGCCCAGCACCGCGCCATCGACCTTGCTGCCATGTTCGTTGATCGCGGTGCGGGTGGAGTGCACCAGCGCATCAGCCTGGTTGCGCACCGACACCAGCTCCTGGAACTTCTTGTCCTCCTCGCGGTTGGCCTCGGCATCGGCGACCATCCGTGCGATCTCCTCCTCGCTCAGGCCCGAGCCGGCCTTGATCTCGACCTTCTGTTCCTTGCCGGTTTTCTTGTCCTTGGCGGTGACGTGGACGATGCCGTTGGCGTCGATGTCGAAGGACACTTCCACCTGCGGCATGCCGCGCGGGGCCGGCTCGATGCCGGACAGGTCGAACTTGGCCAGCGACTTGTTGAAGCGGGCCTGCTCGCGCTCACCCTGCAGCACGTGCACGGTCACGGCCGACTGGTTGTCCTCGGCAGTGGAGAAGGTCTGCGAAGCCTTGGTCGGGATCGTGGTGTTCTTTTCGATGATCTTGGTGAACACGCCGCCCAGGGTCTCGATGCCCAGCGACAGCGGGGTCACGTCCAGCAGCAGCACGTCCTTGACGTCGCCGGCCAGCACGCCGCCCTGGATCGAGGCACCCAGTGCCACTGCTTCGTCCGGGTTGACGTCCTTGCGCGGCTCCTTGCCGAAGAACTCGGCCACGGCCTGCTGCACCTTCGGCATGCGGGTCTGGCCACCGACCAGGATCACTTCGGAGATGTCGCTGGCGCGCACGCCGGCGTCATTCAGGGCGGTACGGCACGGCTCGATCGAACGCTTGACCAGGTCATCGACCAGGGCTTCGAGCTTGGCGCGGGTCAGCTTGATGTTCAGGTGCTTCGGACCGGAAGCGTCTGCGGTGATGTACGGCAGGTTGACCTCGGTCTGCTGGGCACTGGACAGCTCGATCTTGGCGCGCTCGGCCGCATCCTTCAGGCGCTGCAGCGCCAGCGGATCATTGCGCAGGTCCAGGCCCTGGTCCTTCTGGAACTCCTCGACCAGGTACTGGATCACGCGGTTGTCAAAGTCCTCGCCACCCAGGAAGGTGTCGCCGTTGGTGGCCAGCACCTCGAACTGCTTTTCACCGTCGACATTGGCGATCTCGATGATCGACACGTCGAAGGTACCGCCGCCCAGGTCGTAGACGGCGATCTTGCGGTCCTTGCCGTCACCCTTGTCCAGGCCATAGGCCAGCGCGGCAGCGGTCGGCTCGTTGATGATGCGCTTGACGTCCAGGCCGGCGATGCGGCCGGCGTCCTTGGTGGCCTGGCGCTGGCTGTCGTTGAAGTAGGCCGGCACGGTGATCACCGCCTCGGTCACCTTCTCGCCGAGGAAGTCCTCGGCCGACTTCTTCATCTTCTCCAGCACGCGGGCGCTGATTTCCTGGGCAGCCATTTTCTTGCCGTCGGAGGTCGCCACCCAGGCATCGCCATTGTCATGGGCCAGGATGCTGTACGGCACGTGGCCGATGTCCTTCTGCACTTCGGCGTCGGTGAACTTGCGGCCGATCAGGCGCTTGACGGCGTAGAAGGTGTTCTTCGGGTTGGTCACGGCCTGGCGCTTGGCCGCGGCGCCGACCAGCACTTCGCCGTCCTTGGTGTAGGCGACGATGGACGGGGTGGTACGGTCACCCTCGGCGTTTTCAATGACGCGGGCCTTGCCGCCTTCCATGACCGACACGCACGAGTTGGTGGTGCCCAGGTCAATACCAATGATCTTGCCCATGTGTGAGGCTCCTGAAGTTAAGTCGTTGGATGCCGGCCGTGCCGGCGCTGGTTCAAATATGGGGGTGCCGAGGGACGGTTCAAGGCGCTGGTTTCAGCTGCCGTTGGCCTGTCGGCATCAAGGTCAATCGTTGCGGGCAACCACGACCAGAGCCGGGCGCAGCAGGCGCTCGTTGAGCACATAGCCCTTCTGGAACACGGTCACCACCGCGCCCGGGGCCACGCCTTCGGGGGCATCGACCTGGCTGATGGCCTGGTGCTGTTCCGGGTTGAACGGCGTGCCAACCGGATCGACCACGCTCATGCCGTTGTCGCCGGCGGTCTTGAGCAGCTGCTTGTAGGTCAGCTCCAGGCCTTCCTTGAGCGGATGATCCTGGCCGGCAGCAGCGGCCAGACCGGCGTCTAGGCTGTCAAACACCGGCAGCAGGTCGCCCAACAGCTTTTCATTGGCAAACTTGCGGGCCTGATCCACATCGCGCGCCAGACGGCGGCGCTGGTTCTCCAGGTCGGCACGCTCAAGCAGTACCTGCGCACGCAGCTGTTCCAGCTCGGCGCGCAGCGATTCAATCACCGACTGTGCGTCCTCCTCGCCGGCCGCTGCGGCATCAGCGTGAGGAATCTGCGATTCGTTTTCCGGGTGGTCTTGATTCATATCCATGTCCCAGGCGGAAGGACAGCCGCCTCATGCCGGTCATCTATGGGCGCAATACCTGCTTTCAAGGGCCGTACTGCTTTTTCGCTGCCCAGACTCACCTGGTGAGACGCCATCGCGCACAATGCAGGCTGGATCAGGCGGCACCGGATTGGCCGCCTGCGTGCTCCGTGCTAGCTTTTGCGCCGCTCAAGGCCCGCTGAACATGCTCAAACATCTATCGATCAAGGATTTTGCGGTCGTTCGTCAGACCGAACTGGAATTTGGCCCCGGCATGACGGTTGTTTCCGGTGAAACCGGCGCCGGCAAATCGCTGATGGTCGATGCCCTGACCCTGCTGGCCGGTGCCCGTGCCGACAGCGGCATGGTCCGCCACGGCAGCGAGCGCGCCGAGCTGGCCGCCGAGTTCCAGTTGTCTGGAGCCAGTCCGGCGCTGGAGTGGCTGCGCAGCAACGAACTGGACGAGGACAGCAGCCATTGCCAGCTGCGCAGGGTGATCCGCGCCGATGGCGGCTCGCGCGCGTGGATCAACGGCCGCCCGGCCACCATCAGCCAGCTCAGTGAGCTGGCCGGCTTCCTGGTCGAGGTGCATGGCCAGCACGACCAGCAGGCACTGATGGCACGCAGCTCCCAGTTGAACCTGCTCGATGCCTATGCCCGCAACGGCGAACAGCGGCGTCTGGTACGCCAGGCCGCACAGCACTGGCAGGCCCTGCTGGACGAGGCCCAGGCGCTGTCGGCACGTGGCGATGTCGGCGACCGGATTGACTGGCTGCAGCACCAGCTTGATGAACTGGACGGCGAGGACCTCGACCTGCAGTCCATTGAACAGCTCACCGTCAGCCACCGCCGCCAGGCCCATGCCAGCGCCCTGGCCAGCGCCTGCGAACGGGCCCAGGGGATGATCGGCAGCAATGACGATGCCAGCGCACTGGACCTGCTGCGCCAGGCACGGCATGAACTGGCGCGGGTGGCCGAACACGAGCCGCGGCTGGCCGAGGTCGATGCCCTGCTCGACAGTGCCGCCATCGCCCTGGATGAGGCGATGCGCCAGATCGACCGGATCGGCGAGGACCTGATCGATGACCCGGACAGTTTTGCCGAGATCGAGGCCCGGCTGGGCCGGCTGCATGGCCTGGCACGCAAGCACCGGGTGCCGATGGAGGAACTTGCCGGCCAGCAGGCACGGCTGCGCGAGGAAGTGGAGCAGCTGCGCGGTGCCGATGACCGCCTGCAGGTACTGGCCGGCGAAATCAGCAAGGCCGAACAGGCCTGGCTTGCTGCTGCCGACCAGCTGACCCACAGCCGCCAGCAGGCCGGACAGAGCCTGTCTGAAGCCACCACCGCCCTGATCAACGAACTGGGGATGGGCGGCAGCATTTTCTGCGTGCAGCTGGAGCCGACAGGCCCTGCCCGCCCGGACCCGCAAGGCGCCGAGCGGGTCGAATTCCTGGTCGCGGCCAATGCCGGGCAGCCGCCGCGGCCGCTGCGCAAGGTGGCTTCCGGTGGCGAACTATCGCGCATCTCGCTGGCCATCGAAGTGGCCACGATCGGCCTGGACAGCGTGCAGACCATGGTGTTCGACGAAGTGGACTCCGGCATCAGCGGCGCGGTTGCCGATATCGTCGGCAACCGCCTGCGTGCCCTGGGCGAACACTGCCAGGTCTTGTGCGTGACCCACCTGCCGCAGGTGGCCGCCAAGGGCCACACCCATTACCGGGTCAGCAAGGCGCCGGTGGAAGGCATGACCCAGAGCGCGGTCGAGCGCCTGGACAGCAAGGCGCGCGAGGAAGAGATCGCACGCATGCTGGGCGGGGTGGAGATCAGCAGCGAGGCCCGGGCCGCCGCACGCAAGCTGATTGCCGTCTGATTGCCACTACCCCGCCACAGATGACAACGGCGCCATCAGGCGCCGTTGTCATGCTGCATCGATGCCGCTCGTTTCAGCGCTTCTTGCGCACGTACAGCACCAGTGAATGCTCCTCCAGCACATAGCCATGCTGTTCGGCGATCCTGTGCTGCAGCGCCTCGATCTCGGCACTTTCAAACTCGATGATCTTGCCGGTGTCCATGTCCACCATGTGGTCATGGTGGCTGCCACGGTTGATCTCATACACCGCCTGGCCACCCTCGAAGTTGTGCTTGAGCACCAGCCCGGCGGCTTCGAACTGGGTCAGCACGCGGTACACCGTGGCCAAGCCGATTTCCTCGCCATCATCCAGCAGGACGCGATAGATGTCTTCGGCCGTCATGTGATGGTGCGGGGTACGCTGCTCCAACAACTGCAGGATACGCGTGCGCGGATGGGTGACCTTCAGGCCGACCTTGCGCAGGTCGTAGGATTCAGTGGTCATGGGCATTTGAGGCGCCGGGCGCCTGATCCTCTCGTTAGGGGGTCGCGGGACGTGCCCGGCAGTGTATCATCGACCCAGATATCCCAGACCCTGTGACACGATGCGCTCCTTCCTGCTGCTCGCCCTCACCATTGTGACCACCGCCGGCTGCGGCGCGGTCTACAAGCAACCCATGTACCAGGGCAATCTCATTCGCGAAACCGCGGTACAACAGCTGCAGGTCGGCCAGAGCCGCCAACAGGTCTCAACCCTGCTGGGCACCCCGTCGATCATGGACCCGTTCAACAGTGACCGCTGGGACTACACCGGCAGCCGCCGGATCAACCGTGCCGGCAAGACCGAAACCACCAACTTCATCGTCCACTTTGAAAACGACAGGGTCAGCCGCTGGGAAGGCGATTACCTGGCCGTCAATGACGGCGAGCTGGCCATGAAGACCGTCCAGCAGTTCGGCCGCAACCTGGCACGCGACAAGAAAAAGCGCCGCTGAGCCACGCCACCCTGGTCTGAATTACTGACCGCCGCGGGCCCGCCTGCGGCGGTTTTCTTTTGGGTCGGCCAGCAACGGCCGCAGCAGTTCCAGCCGGTCGCCATCCTCCAGCAACCGGGTCGGCTGCACCACCACACCGTAGATGGCGACGGCGACAATGCCCTGTGCCGGCACCTGCACATGGGCTGCCGCCAGCGCATCGCCGACGCTGGCGCCGTCGGCCAGATCAAGAATCTGGCGCTGGTAGCCATCAGGCAGGGCGTTGACAATCTCGACCCGGGGCATCAGCAGGCCACCTTTCCGGCTTCGCGGACGAAATCGGCGACCATGCGGTCGGCCAGCGCCTGGAAGCCCAGCGACAATGCCGGTGCCAGCAGCCGCGAGGTCGGCTCGAACTCCAGCACCAGGCTGACCTTGCTGCCCGACTCGCCGGTCGGGGTGAACTCCCAGCGGCCATGCAGCTTCTTGAACGGACCATCGCGCAGCTGCATGTCGATGCTGCGCGGACGGACATTGCGGTTTTCGGTGGTGAACCAGGTGCGCAGCGCGCCCAGGCCCAGATCCAGCCGGGCCACCAGGTGCTGGTCGGAATGCTCAAGGATCTGCGCCCGCGAGCACCAGCCAAAGCGGCGCGGATACGCGGCCACATCATTGACCAGATCAAACAGGACTTCCGGCGGCTGGCTGACCAGCGCGCTGCGACGAACAGTAGGCATAGACGACAATCCATCGACCGCCGCCTCCGGATCGGAGACAATGGCCACATGAGCAAGAAGACCGGCAAGGATAAAGCAAAGGGCAGCAATGCCGACAAAACCATCTCGCTGAACAAGCGGGCCAGGCATGAGTACCACCTGGAAGACCGTTTCGAGGCCGGTCTGGTGCTGCAGGGCTGGGAGGTCAAGGCCATCCGCGCCGGGCGCGGCAACATGACCGACGCCTACGCCTACGTCAAGGACGGCGAGATCTACCTGATCGGCGCACAGATCACTCCGTTGATCCAGGCCTCGACCCATGTGGTGCCCGAGGACCGGCGCCAGCGCAAGCTGCTGCTCCACCGTAGCGAGATCGACAAACTGATCGGCCGGGTCGAGCGCGATGGCTACACTATCGTGCCGACCGCCATGTACTGGAAGAAGAACAAGATCAAGCTGGAAGTGGCGCTGGCCAAGGGCAAACAGACCCACGACAAGCGCGATGCGGCCAAGGACCGCGACTGGAACCGCGAAAAGCAGCGCGCCCTGCGTGCCCACAACAAGGATGCATGACGGTAAGGGCCCGGAAAATCCGGGCCCTTCTTCCTTGACGCTAAGCCTGCAGGCCCAAAAAACGCTGCAGGCGCGACAGATCCTTGTCATGCACGGTAAAGGCGTCCAGCAACAGACCCGCGACCGCCATTTCCCGTTGCTGCCGGAGCAGCGCTTCAACATGCGCCCCGAGCAGCATCAGGCGGGCCCGCACCGCCACCGGCACTGCTGCCGGACCAGCCGCCAGCACCGACTTCACCCCGGCCTGCATCCAGCCGGCCACCCGGGCGCCCCAGAGCCTGTTCAGCGCCTTGTACTGCGCCTGTTGCCCGTCGGCGTGACAACCGGCCAGGAACGCCTCGATCATCAGCGGATTTTCCGGCAGCGGCAGCCACGAATCCGATCGCCCCAGATGCACCGAGCTGGGCTGGTAACCATGGGCCAGCAGAAAGGTCGTACAGCCCAGGCACGATGAGCGCTTTTTGGTCTTGCTGCCCAATGGCAGTTCGTAGGCGACGCCATGACCGCCGGCGGTGATCTCCAGCTCGGCCACCGCAAACACCATGCCGTGACAGTAGCCGCACACCTGATCGGCACCATCCCACTGGCTGATCAGGCCAGTCGGCTCGAGCGAGCCGGCCTGCTTGTTCTCATCGCCGGCACACTCGGCGCGGAAACCATTCTGGTCGTAGCCAATCAGACCGTGATACGGGTAACCACGCTGCCAACGCCCCGAGCCCGGATACGGCACCAGGGTACGGACACTGCTGATGAACTTGCCACTGCCTGGCCCATGCGGCGGTTGCCCCGGACGAGCGGCATCGAGCACGCCGTAATACGCACCGTATTCACTGTTGACCTTGCGCTCGAGCAAGGTGGAAGGCGGTGCGACCAGGGCCTGTATCTGCGCCCAGAGCGCATCGGACATGGGCGGCGCCTGCTCACCGCAGTGGTCCGGCCGATGGGCATGAATCGCCATGCCCTGCCTGGAGTTGCCGAAGGCCGGCGTCAACCCCACCTGTATCAACCCCGGATCAACCCCGGCCAGCCTGGCCACCGCCTCCAGCACCGCCCTGACCTGCTCGGCGTTTTTCCGCCGGTCAACCTCCGCATCGGCGCAATCCACATCCCAGCGACGCAACTGATCCGGTTTGAATCCGTGGCCAAACATGCCGACAAACACTGCGCCGACAATCACATCCGCATCCAGCTGATCGGACTTCCAGGCATGCATGGTCTTGAAAATACTCATCACCCCTCCCTGCGCAGGCGCTGCATGATGCGGCAGCCCATCCGCCGCCCACCCGCCTGCAAGGACAGCATCCCGCGCCATCGCCGCCAGGCTTTGGCCCACGGTTGCAAGCCCTGCACTGGATGTGGCAGATAAACGCTGGGGCAACATCGCTGCCCGTGCTGCGTGACAGCACCACGGCATTGCGCTAGGATCGCCATGTCAAGCAACGCAGTGGGCCAGTTCAATCAGCACACTGTGCAGTTCTTGAAGAAACCGGGGGTGCATTGGTTTCGACGGGGGTTGTGAAGTTACTTGGTGCATGCCGAGGGGGTAGCTTTCCTCGTAAATCCAGCTGCAAAACTCTAGTTGCCAACGACGACAACTACGCTCTCGCCGCTTAAGGCGTAAGCCCCGAACCCACTTGTGCCCGTGCTCGTGGATGTAGGGTCATTATCACGGAACCGGCTGTGATGGCTGCCTGTCAGTCACGGCTTAACCAAAGCAGGCTGGTCTTTGGATGCGCTTTGCGCACCGTGCTGTTCAAAGACGAGATCCAACGGTGAGCTAAGCATGTAGTACCGGGGATGGAGTGCCTTCGGACGGCGGTTCAATTCCGCCCACCTCCACCATTCAAGTGTTCACTGAAGTTCGTGGACACACATCAAGGGCTTGATTCTACTGGATTTTCCAGCTGAATCAGGCCCTTTTTGTTTGACCCCACTGAATGATCCGGCTCTCCTGAATGCCCCCATCTGGGGGCATTTCTGGGGGCATCGATACCGAGCCGGCACCTGACTACCCACACAGGTGAACATGAAGCTCGCTACCACCCAGATCAAAAAACGAAGCCCTGATCCAAGACGATCCGCCTGTTTGACGGCAATGGCCTCGATCTGGAGCTCACCACAACCGGAAGCAAACTCTGGCGTCAGAAGTACCGGTGGGTTCCACCCCGGAACCACGGAAGATCCGGCAAATGCAGTAAAGCCCGGTCCTGGCCAGTGTCGGCGTCTGGACAAGCTTGCCCGGCCGGGTGCAATCCTCTTGCTGTCTGTTCCTCTAGCTGCAATGCACAGCCCGGGCGCCGCCGCACACAACAACGGCGCCCTGATCAGCGGCGCCGTTGTTGAGGATGGCCCAAAAGCGGCGTGGCCCGGCTCAGTCGCCGGCGTCGGCGCCGCGGTTCAGCGCATTGCGCACCTCGTCCAGCGCGGCCGGGTTGTCCAGGGTGGACAGGTCGCCCGGGTCGCCGCCCTGGGCCAGCGCCTGCAATGAACGGCGCAGCAGCTTGCCCGAACGGGTCTTGGGCAGGGCATCGACGATGTAGACCCGCGCCGGCCGGGCCACTGCCCCCAGGCTGGTTTCCACCGTCTTGCGCAGCCCGGCGGCCGCAGCAGCACGGTCACCGGCATGCTCGTCACGCAGGGTCGCAAACACCACCGGCACCTGGCCCTTGAGCTCGTCGGGCACACCGACCACGGCCGCTTCGACCACCGCCTGGTTGGAGGACACCGATTCCTCGATCTCGCGCGTGCCCAGGCGATGCCCGGCGACATTGATCACGTCATCGGTGCGGCCGAGGATGAAGATGTAGCCATCCTCGTCGCGGATCGCCCAGTCCGAGGAGCTGTACAGCAGGGTCTTGAAGTGGCTGAAGTAGCTGGCAATGAAACGCTCGTCATTGCGCCACACCGTGCTCAGGCAGCCTGGCGGCAGCGGCGGCACAAACACCAGCACGCCCTTCTGGCCCGGGGCCACTTCCTGGCCGGTGTTTTCATCGATGATGCGCGCGTTGTAGCCGAGGTTGGCAAAGCCGGGCGAGCCGAAACGGGTGGGCTTGAGATCCACCCCGGGCAGCAGGGTCAGCGCCGGCCAGCCGGTTTCGGTCTGCCAGTAATTATCGATCACCGGCTTGCCGAGCAGCTGCTTGATCCACAGCGCGGTGGGCTCATCCAGCGGCTCACCGGCCAGGAACAGGTACTGCAGCGCCGACAGGTCGTGTTTGCGGATGAAATCCGGATCGTGCTTTTTCAGCACGCGGATCGCAGTGGGCGAGGAAAACAGCGTGCGCACGCGGTATTTCTCGCACAACTGCCACCACACCCCCGGATCGGGACGGGTCGGCAGGCCCTCGTACAGCAGCGCGGTGGCACCGCCGATCAGTGGGCCGTAGACATTGTAGGAATGCCCCACCGCCCAGCCGACATCGGAGGTGGAAAACATCACCTGCCCGGGCTTGACGTCGAACACGGTCAGCATCGACAGCGCCATCGCCACCGCATAGCCACCGACATCACGCTGCACGCCCTTGGGCTTGCCGGTGGTGCCGCTGGTATACAGCAGGTAGCTGGGCTCGTTGGATTCGAGCCACTGCACCGGCACATCGACCGGGCCGAGCTGGGCGCGCAGGCTGGCGTAATCGACATCGCGACCGGGCTCCAGCGCCAGCGCCTGATCCAGCCCGCGCGAGACGACCAGCACCTTCTCCGGCGGCGTCTGGGCCGAGGCCAGCGCGCTGTCAACCAGCGGCTTGTAGGGGATGACCTTGCCGCCGCGGCAGCCGGCATCGGCGGTGATCAACAGTTTCGGCTGGGCATCGTCGATGCGCAGGGCCAGGTTGTGCGCGGCAAAGCCGCCAAACACCACCGAGTGCACCGCGCCGATGCGCGCGCAGGCCAGCATTGCAAACACCGCCTCGGCCATGTTGGGCATGTAGATGACCACGCGGTCGCCCTGCCCCACACCCAGGTGCACAAGCACCGCGGCAAAATCATTCACCTCGCGGTACAGCTGGCGATAGGTGAACTCACGCACGCTGTCGGTCTCGCTGGAAGCCACCACCAGCGCCAGCTGATCGCCACGCTCCTGCAGATGGCGGTCAACCGCGTTGAAACACAGGTTGGTACGGCCACCGACAAACCACTTGCGGAACGGCGGATTGGAGTAATCCAGAATCTGTTGCGGCGGCGTTTCCCAGTGGATCAACCGGCTCTGTTCTTCCCAGAACTGTTCCGGCTGTTCGATGGAAAAGCGGTGCAGCTGCTCATAGCTGCCGCTCAACGTGGGTGCCTGCTGCGACGACGGTGACGATGCTTCTTTGTTGCACTGCATTATCCAATCCTCCCCAAACCCGATATTCCGATGTACAGCAAGTCACGTGGCGATGCCTTTCGCCTTTGGTCGATGCAGGCGTCAAATCAACGCTTCCAGCTCCGGCAACAACGTGAACAGGTCACCCACCAGGCCGATGTCGGCGACCTCGAAGATCGGCGCGTCGGCGTCCTTGTTGATCGCCACGATGGTGCCGGCGTCCTTGATCCCGGTCAGGTGCTGGATCGCACCGCTGATGCCCACCGCCACGTACAGCTCCGGGGCGATGATCTTGCCGGTCTGGCCGACCTGCATGTCGCTGGGCACGTAGCCGGCATCCACCGCTGCGCGCGAGGCGCCAACGCCGGCACCGAGTTTGTCGGCCAGCTTGTAGATCACTTCGAAGTTTTCGGCCGAGCCGACACCGCGGCCACCGGAGACCACACGCTTTGCGCTCTGCAGGTCCGGGCGGTCGCTCTTGCCCGAGGTCAGCGAGACAAAGCGGGTGTGGGTCGGCAGGGTGGCATCAACGCTGATTGCCTCGATGGCGGCATTGCCACCGGCGGCGGCGCTGGCCCAGGAGGCGGCACGCACGGTGGCGACCACGACCTGGTCGGCCGGGGTCTTCACGGTGATGATCGCGTTGCCGGCGTAGATCGGGCGCTGGAAGGTGTGCGCATCGATCACCGTCATCAGGTCGGAGACCTGGTTGACGCCGAGCAGCGCGGCCACGGCCGGCATAAGGTCCTTGCCGGTGGTGGTGGACGGGCCGAACACGTGGCTGTAACCGGCAGCGGCCTTGGCGATCTGCGGTGCCAGCACCTGGGCCACGGCATGGGCGTTGGCCGGGTTGGCGATGGTCAGCACGCGGCTGACGCCGGCAATCTGCGCGGCCTGTGCGGCCACGCCGGCCGGGTCGGCGGCCAGCACCAGCACGTCGACCTGGCCACCCACCGCCACGGCGGCGGTCACGGTCTTGGCCACGGCGGCATTGAGCTGGCCGTGCAGGTGTTCGGCAATGACAAGTACCTTGGACATCACAGCAACCCCTTCTGCTTCAGTACAGCCACCAGTTCGGCGGCGTCCTTGACCATGATCCCCTTGGAGCGCTTGGCCGGCGGGGCATAGGCGGTGGTTTCAAAGGTGTCGGCGGCTTCAACGCCCAGCTCGGCCAGCGGCAGGGTCTGCAGCGGCTTGGCCTTGGCCTTCATGATGTCCGGCAGCTTGATGAAGCGCGGCTCGTTCAGGCGCAAATCGGTGGTGATCACCGCCGGCAGATCGACTTCCAGCACTTCCAGACCAGCATCGACTTCACGGGTCACCGTGGCCTTGCCGTCGGCAATCTCGACCTTGGAGGCGAAGGTGGCCTGCGGACGGCCCCACAGCGTGGCCAGCATCTGCCCGGTCTGGTTGGCATCATCGTCGATGGCCTGCTTGCCCAGCAGCACGATGTCCGGCTGCTCGGTTTCCACCAGCTTGAGCAGGGTGCGCGCGGCGGTCAGCGGCTGGATCGCCGCATCGGTGACCACGTGGATGGCGCGGTTGGCGCCCATCGCCAGGCCGTTGCGCAGGTGGGCCTGGGCATCGGCCGGGGCGATGGTGGCCACGACCACCTCGCTGGCAATGCCGGCATCGCGCAGGCGCAGGGCCTCTTCCAAGGCGATTTCATCAAACGGATTGGGCGAGAGCTTGACGCCGTCGGTGACCACACCCGATCCGTCAGGCTTGACCTGGATACGGACGTTGTAGTCCACAACGCGCTTGTACGCGACGAGGATTTTCAGGCTCATGCGCCCTCCTTGTTGAACAGCTTGATCACACTGGAGAAATCCAGCCCGCCGTTGCCGCGCTGGCTGTTGATCGAGTACAGGTTGCGCGCCAGCTCGCCGAGCGGGATCGACGCACCCTTGGCCATCGCCGCCTCGGCCGCCAGGCCCAGGTCCTTGAGCATCAGGTCATTGCCGAAACCACCGCTGTAGCCGCGCGAGGCCGGGGCGTTTTCCAGCACGTCCGGCCACGGGTTGCAGACCTCGGTGGCCCAGCTGCGCCCGGTGCTGACGGCCATCATCTGCGAGAGCACCTTCGGGTCCAGGCCATGGGCCACACCCAGCGAGAGCGCCTCGCCGGTGGCTGCCATGATCACGCCCAGTGCCATGTTGTTGCACAGCTTGGCAACCTGGCCTGCACCGTTGGCGCCGACGTGGAAGATGTTCTTGCCCATCGCCTGCAGGTAGGGGCGTGCGCGCTCCAGCACCGCGGCCTCACCGCCGACGATGAAGGTCAGGGTGCCGGCCTGGGCGCCGGCAGTGCCACCGGAGACCGGGGCATCGAGCATCTGCAGCCCGCGGGCACTGGCGGCCTGGGCCACCTTCTGCGCCGAGGCCGGGGCAATCGTGCTGCTGTCGATCACCAGCGCGCCGGCCGGGATCTGTGCCAGCAGGCCGCCCTCGCCCAGGTACAGGCCTTCGACGTGCCGGCTGGCCGGCAGCATCGAGATCACCACCTCGGCATTGGCCACCGCCTCGGCGGCGCTGGCAGCGGCCTGTGCCCCGCCCGCGACCACGGCCGCGAGGGCGTCGGCACTGAGGTCGAACGCGTGGACCTGGTGCCCGGCCTTGGCCAGGTTGATGGCCATCGGCCCGCCCATGTTGCCCAGGCCAATGAATGCAATACGGCTCATGTCAGTTCCTCATCAAGTCATCGCGGCCAAGGTCGGCCAAAGGATGCCGGTCGGCCGGCCACGGCGCGGTAAAGAAGGTCTCGGCCCACGCGGCGCTGGCCTCGGCCAGGGTGGCCGGCTGCCACTGCGGGTTGCGGTCCTTGTCGATCAGCAGGGCGCGGATGCCTTCGGCAAAATCGCCATGGGCACAGCCATGCAGGGCCACGGTGTATTCCAGCCGGAACACCTCGGCCAGGCTGGCGCCCTGCCCGCGCTGGCGCAGTGCATAAGCCAGGCGTGCCGACCCCGGCGCACCGTGGGCCAGGGTCTTCACTGCTGACTGCAGCCAGGCATCGTCACTGTCGATGGCCAGGATCCGCCCGACCACAGCTTCCAGCCCGTCGTCCTCGCACAGCTGGTCGATCAGCGCGGCATGCTGCTGCAACGGCCCGGCCGGCGCCGTGCTGGCAAAGCCCTGCAGAAGATCGCCCAGCGCCCGCCGGTTGGCCTGCGCATCGGCCTGCCAGGGCTGCGCCTGCAGCGCCTGGAACACGGCATCGCGCTGCTGCTCGGCAATATGCACATCGGCCAGGCCAGCATGGATCGCATCGGACGGGCCGAGCTGGGCGCCGGTCAGGCCCAGGAACAGGCCGGCATTGCCCGGTACCCGCTGCAGCAGCCAGGTGCCGCCGACATCGGGGAACAGGCCGACGCTGATCTCCGGAAATGCCAGCCGCGAGCGCTCGCTGACCACGCGGTGGCTGGCACCGCCCATCAGGCCCAGCCCGCCGCCCATCACGATGCCATGGCCCCAGCACAGCAGCGGCTTGGGGTAATGGTGGATGGCGTGATCCAGCCGGTACTCGGTGGCGAAAAACTCGCTGGCAAAGGCATTGGCGGTGATGTCGCTGTGCCCGGCCTGGCGGTACTCGCACATGCTGCGGTACAGCCCGTGCAGGTCGCCGCCGGCGCAGAAGGCCTTCTCGCCGGCCCCCTGCAACACCACCACGGCCACCGCCGGGTCGCGCGCCCAGCGCTGCAGCTGTTCGCCGAGCAGCTGCGCCATCGCCAGCGAAAAACCATTGAGCGTGCGCGGGGCGTTGAGGGTGGCGATGCCGATCACCGCGCCATCCACCCCCACCCGCTGTTCGAACAGTACCGGTGCCTGGTCTTCCGTGTTCATGCGTTCTTCCATTGCGGGGCGCGCTTTTCCAGGAAGGCGTTGACGCCTTCGGCCTGGTCGGCACTGTCAAACAGGTCGACGAAGGCCTCGCGCTCGGCCACCAGCGCGGCGGCATGGGTGCCGTAGCGGGTGGACTGGACCAGGGTCTTGCACGCGGCCACGCTGGTCGGGCTCTGCCGTGCCGCCTTGTCGGCCCACTCCAGCGCCAGAGCCAGGCCCTGGCCGGTCTCGGCCCGGGCTTCGGCCAGGCCGATGGCCAGCGCGGTATCGGCATCGATGCGCTCGCCCAGCAGGATCATCCGCTTGGCCCAGCCCTCGCCGACCAGCCGGGTCAGGTTCTGGGTACCGCCGGCACAGGGCAGCAGGCCGACGGTGGCTTCGGGTAGGGCGACCTGGGCATGGGCCTCGATGATGCGCAGGTCACAGGCCAGCGCACACTCCAGCCCACCGCCCATCGCATAGCCGTTGATCGCCGCGATCGATACCCCACGGAAGCCGGCCAGCGCTTCGAAGGCCTGGCCGAAGGCACGCGCCGCAGCGCGGGCAGCGGCCTTGTCGCCACTGGCAAACTGCTTCAGGTCCGCACCGGCACTGAAGAACTTGCCGCCCTGCCCGGTGATCACCAGCGCGTAGATGCTGCGGTCGGCATTGATCTGCGCCACCAGGTCGCGCAGGGCATTGAGGCTGTCCACCGTCCAGGTGTGCGCCGGCGGGTTGCACAGGGTGACGATGGCGGTGTGCTGGCGTACTTCCAGCTGCAGGCCGGCCCAGGCCTGGGTGGTGTAATCGGTCATCGCAGGGGTTCCTCGGTATTGAGCAGGTGGCGGGCCACGATCACCCGCATGATCTCGTTGGTGCCTTCCAGGATCTGGTGGACACGGCTGTCACGCAGCAGGCGTTCGACCGGGTACTCGCGGATGTAGCCGTAGCCGCCGTGCAGCTGCAGTGCCTCGTTGCAGACGGCAAAGCCGGCATCGGTAGCAAAGCGCTTGGCCATCGCGCACCACACCGTGGCATCGCTGCTGCGTGCATCCAGCCGGCGGGCCGCGCCATGCACCATCTGGCGGGCGGCGACCAGCTCGGTGGCCATGTCGGCCAGCTTGAACTGCAGCGCCTGGAACTGGGCCAGCGCCTGGCCGAACTGGCTGCGCTCGCGCAGGTAACGCCGGGCCGCATCCAGTGCCCCCTGGGCCGCACCCAGCGAGCAGGCGGCAATGTTCAGGCGGCCGCCATCCAGGCCCTTCATCGCGATCTTGAAGCCCTCGCCCTCCTCGCCCAGGCGGTTGGCCACCGGCACGCGCACCCCGGTAAAGCTGATGGTGCGCGTGGGCTGGCTGTTCCAGCCCATCTTTTCTTCCTTCTTCCCGTATTCGATGCCCGGCAGGTTGGCCGGCACCGCAATGGCGCTGATCCCGCGTGCACCCTCACCGCCGGTGCGCGCCATCACCACCAGCATGTCGGTGGCCCCGGCGCCGGAGATGAAGGCCTTGCTGCCGTCAAGCACGTACTCATCGCCCTGGCGCACCGCGCGGGTCCTGAGCGAGGCGGCATCGGAGCCGGCACCCGGCTCGGTCAGGCAGTACGAGCCCAGTAGCTGGCCACTGGCCATTGCCGCCGACCACTGCGCGCGCAGCGCCGGCTGGCCCCAGCTGGCGATCATCCAGGTGGCCATGTTGTGGATGCTGATGTAGGCCGCGGTGGAGGGGTCGGCGGTGGCCAGCTCCTCGAAGATCAGCGCCGCATCCAGCCGTGACAGGCCGATGCCGCCCTCGCTTTCCGGGGTGTAGATCCCGCAAAACCCAAGCTCGCCGGCCTTGGCGATCGCCTCGCGCGGGAAGATGCCCTCGGCATCCCAGTGGCGGGCATGCGGGGCCAGCTCGGTGGCGGCAAACGCGGCGGCCGCACTGCGGAAGGCGACCTGTTCTTCGCTCAGGCCGAAATCGGCCGGACCGGCTGCACTGTTGTGCTCACTCATGGCATCACTTCAGGCTGATGGTGGTGTTGACGCCGTGGCCCAGCGTGGAATCGTCGAACCAGCGGGCGGTGACGGTCTTGGTCTGGGTGTAGAACAGCACCACCTGCTTGCCGTACGGGCCGAGGTCGCCGAGCTTGGAAGCACGCGAGCCGGTGAAGGAGAACAGCGGCACCGGCACCGGGATCGGCACATTGATGCCGACCTGGCCGACATCGATTTCCTCCTGGAACTTGCGTGCCGCCGCGCCGGACTGGGTGAACACCGCAGTGCCGTTGCCATTGGGGTTGGCATTGACCAGGGCAATCGCCTCATCCAGGGTTTCCGCTTCCAGGATCACCAGCACCGGCCCGAAGATCTCCTCCTGGTAGATGCGCATGTCGGTGGTCACCCCGGCAAAGATCGTCGGGCCGATGAAATTGCCGTTCTCGAACCCCGGCACCTGCGGGTTGCGGCCATCCAGCACCAGCCGCGCGCCCTGCTCAACGCCCGAGGCGATCAGGCCTTCGATGCGGCTGCGTGCGGCACAGGAAATCACCGGGCCGACATCCACGCCCGGCGCATTGCCCGGGCCAACCTTCAAGGTCCTGGCCTTTTCCACCAGTTCGGCCACCCAGCCACGCGCCTCGCCCACCAGCACCAGGGTGGAGGCGGCCATGCAGCGCTGGCCGGCCGCACCGAAGGCGGCACCGGCCAGCGCATTGAGGGTCTGCTCCTTGTTGGCATCGGGCAGCACCACGGCATGGTTCTTGGCCCCCATCATGCACTGCACGCGCTTGCCGGCCTGCGAGGCGCGGTTGTAGACGTGCGTACCCACCGGGGTGGAGCCGACAAAGGAGACGGCCTGGATGTCCGGGTGGTCGCAGATCGCATTGACCACGTCCTTGCCACCGTGCACGACATTGAGCACGCCCTTGGGAATGCCGGCCTCCAGCGCCAGCTCGACCAGACGCATGGTCACCATCGGGTCCTGCTCGGACGGCTTGAGCAGGAAGGTGTTGCCGGTGGCGATGGCCATCGGGAACATCCACAGCGGGATCATCGCCGGGAAATTGAACGGGGTGATGCCGGCGCACACGCCCAGCGGCTGCATCAGGGTGTAGGTATCCACGCCATTGGCCACGTTGTTGGCCAGCTCACCCAGCTGCAGGTTGCCGATCGCCGCGGCATGCTCGACCACCTCCAGGCCACGGAACACGTCGCCCTCGGCATCGGGCAGGGTCTTGCCCTGTTCGGCGCTCAGCAGTGCCGCCAGTTCGGGCATGTTTTCACGGATCAGCTGCTGGTACTTCAGGAAGATCCGCGCACGGGTGCCGATCGGCGTCTTGCGCCAGCTCTTGAACGCTTCCTTGGCCGCAGCGACGGCCGCATTGACCTCGTCCATCGTGGCCATCGGCACCTGGGCCAGCACTTGCTGGGTGGCCGGGTTGACCACTTCCTGCCAGTGGCCGGTAGCGGACTGGACAAATTCGCCGTCGATCAACAGGGGAATGCGGGGGGTACTGGCAGTCATGGGAATCCCGGTAGGTGTGAAGGATGATTTGCATTATTCACAACCAAAGGCTGCAGCACCGGCCAAATTGCGCTTAATATCGCCAACCACCCGCACGAAATTTGTAAATTTTGTGAATGATCATCCGCGAAACTCGCCTGTTGGCCTGCGCCTGACACGGCTGCGCGAACACGCCGGTTACAGCCAGGCCGCGCTGGCCAGGGCCCTGGGCATTTCGGCCAGTTATCTGAACCAGATCGAGAAGAACAAGCGCCCACTGACGGCGGCCATCCAGCAGCGGCTGTCCCAGGTGCTGGGCTCGCTGGGCGGGTTGTTCGACCATGACCAGCCCGCGGCCCTGCAACAGGCACTGGCCGACACCCTGCGTGACCTCGGCCTGAGCGACATCAGCGCACAGGAACTGCGTGCACTGGCCGGCAACCTGCCTCAAGTCAGCCAGGCGCTGCTGGACCTGCACCGTCAGCACCTGGCCTTGCGCGAGCATGCCGCCGCGCTGGAGTTCCGCCTCGGCGCGCCCGATGCCGGGCAGCATTTGCCGGCCAGTGACCTGGTGCGCGACTTCTTCAACCGCATGCACAACCACATCCCCGAGCTGGATGCACTGGCCGAGCAGCTGTACGGCGAATGGGGGCTGACACCGGCCAACATGCCGCAACGGCTGCGCCAGATCCTGGCCGACCGGCACGGTGTGCTGACCGAGGTGGCGCCGCTGCAGGTCGGTCGGGAAAAACGCCTGCTCGACGAGCGCAGCCGCCGCCTGTGGCTGCCCGATTACCTGGAACCCGGCCAGCAGGCCTTCCAGATTGCCGCCCAGCTGGCCCTGCTGGGCTATCGCGAGCAGATCGACCAGGTCATCGCGCGTACCGGTTTTACCGAGCCGGCGCAGCTGGCCCAGGCCTCCATCGGCCTGTCCAATTACTTCGCCGGCGCGCTGGTGATGCCCTATCAACGGTTTTTGCAGGCGGCCGAACAGAGCCGCTACGACATCGAACACCTGGCGCATCTGTTTGGCGTCGGTTTCGAAGCGGTCTGCCATCGCTTGAGCACCCTGGCCCGGCGCGGTGCGGCAGGCCTGCCGTTCTTCTTCATCCGGGTAGACCGCGCCGGGAATATTTCCAAGCGCCACTCGGCCACCGATTTCCACTTTTCCCAGGTCGGCGGCTCCTGTCCGCTGTGGATCATCTACGAGGCCTTCAACCAGCCCGGGCGCATCCTCACCCAGGTGGCGCGGATGCCTGATGGCCGGCGCCATTTCTGGCTGGCACGCCAGGTCAGCAGCGGCCCGGTCGGCCATGGCCAACCGCGCAAGACCTTCGCCGTCGCCCTCGGCTGCGAGCTGCAGCACGCCGACCGGCTGGTCTATGCCCGCGGCCTGGATACCCAGAACCCCAGCAACGCGGTACCGATCGGCCCGGGCTGCCGGGTCTGCCCGCGCGAGGACTGCATGCAGCGCGCCTTCGCCGCATTGCCGGGAAAATCGTGACAGGCGGTGATGCCGCCGAGTTTGCCGCGCGCCGATGCCGCGGCAATCGGTGGATTTGAGGCAACAAAAAACCCGCCAATCCAGGCGGGTTTTTTTATCGGCAAGTTGGTCGGGACGGCCGGATTCGAACCGACGACCCTCTGCCCCCCAGGCAGATGCGCTACCAGGCTGCGCTACGCCCCGTAACTTGCTTTGCTTTACGGCCAAGCCGTGAAGCAGACGGCCATTATAGGCAGTGAAACCCGGTATTGCCAGCTTTTTCAAGCTTGCGTTTCAGCGCTTGAGCATCTGCAGCACTTCTTCCAGCTCCATCCGCACCTGGCGCACGATCTGGTGGCTGATGGCCGATTCCTGCCGGCCTTCACTACCTTCCAGGCGCTGGCGTGCACCACCGATGGTATAGCCCTGCTCGTACAGCAGGCTGCGGATCTGCCGCACCACCAGTACATCATGGCGCTGGTAGTAACGGCGGTTGCCGCGCCGCTTGACCGGGTCCAGCGACGGGAACTCGGTTTCCCAGTAGCGCAGCACATGCTGTTTGACATCGCACAGCTCGGCCACCTCACCGATGGTGAAGTAGCGCTTGGCCGGGATCGGCGGTAGTTCGCGGTTACTGCCCGGATCCAGCATACGATTCCACCCTTTCCTTGAGCTTCTGGCCCGGGCGGAAGGTCACCACGGTGCGGGCGCAGATCGGAATTTCTTCACCGGTCTTGGGATTGCGCCCGGGGCGCTGGTTTTTGCGGCGCAGGTCAAAGTTGCCAAACCCCGACAACTTGACCTGCTGCCCCTGCTCCAGGGATTCGCGCAATACGTCAAAGAACGCATCGACAAATTCCTTGGCTTCGCGCTTGTTCAACCCAACCTCGTCAAACAAACGCTCGGCCATCTCCGCTTTGGTCAACGCCATCCACTCACTCCCCCGAGGTGGTCAGGCGCGCATGCGCGCCTGATGTTGCTGCTCGATCGCGGCTACCGCGGCAGTGACCACCGGTTCAATATCCGCATCGCTCAGGGTGCGCGAGGCGTGCTGCAAAATCAAGCCCATGGCCAGGCTCTTGTGGCCCGGCTCCACGCCCGGCCCCACGTAACGGTCAAACAGCACGACATCGCGCAACAGTTCGCCACCGGCGGCCAGCGCCGTGGCACGCAGGTCGGCCCAATTGACGCTGTCGGGCACCAGGAAGGCCAGATCGCGGCGGGTGGACGGGAAGCGCGACAGTTTGTCGGCCTGCGGCAGCTCCCGGGCCAGCAGCGCATCCAGATCCAGTTCGAAGGCATAGACCTCGGCACCGATCTCCAGCGTATCCACCAGCGACGGATGCAGCTGGCCAACCCAACCAATGCGCACGCCATCGCGCAGCACATCGGCCGAACGACCCGGATGGGCATGGGCCGGCGCGCTCGGAGCGAAAGCCAGGCGCGCACCGCTGGCAGCAGCCAGCGCTTCCAGGTCGCCCTTGATGTCGTGGAAATCGACCTTGCGGGCGGCAACGCCCCACTGCAGCGCCAGCGCGTCGCCACAGACGGCAGCGGCAATGCGGCGGGTTTCGACCGGCGCCTCACCGGCCACGGCCGGGGCATGGAACACGCGGCCCAGCTCGAAAGCACGCACGCGGCCGGCCTGACGGGCAACATTGCGGCCCAGTGCCGCAACCAGGCCCGGCAACAGCGAAGGACGCATCACCGCCAGCTCGGCCGACAGCGGATTGGCCAGGGCCACCTGCCCGTCGGTCATGCCCCAGGCCTGCAGCCAGGTGGCATCGACGAAGGCAAAGTTGATGTTTTCCAGCATGCCGCGGGCGACCAGCTGGCGACGCACGGTGGCCTGGTCCAGCACTTCTTCGCTGCCGGCGGCAATGCGCGAGGCACCGGCCGGCAGGGTGGTCGGAATACGGTCATAGCCGTGGATGCGGGCCAGTTCCTCGATCAGGTCCTCTTCGATGGCGATATCGAAGCGGCTGCTCGGCGCGGTGACCTGCCAGCCCTCGGCGGTGTCGACCACGTTCATGCCCAGCGCCCGCAGGATGCGCGCCACGTCGGCATCGGCAATGGCCATGCCCAGCACGCGGGCAATACGCGCACGACGCAGGGTGATCGGCTGCGGCATCGACAGGCCTTCAGCGATATCGGTCACCTGCACCGGACCGGCCTGGCCGCCGGCCAGATCGATGAGCAGGCGGGTGGCATATTCGATGGCGGTGGCCGGCAGCTGCGGATCCACGCCGCGCTCGAAGCGGTGGCTGGCATCGGTGTGCAGGCCCAGCTTGCGGCCACGGCCCATGATGGCGGCCGGCGCGAAGTGCGCTGCCTCCAGGAACACGGACGTGGTGTCATCGGTGACGCGCGACTCGAAGCCGCCCATCAGGCCGGCCAGACCGACCGGACGGTCGCCATCGGTGACCACCAGGAAGCTGTCGTCCAGCGCCGCATCGCGGCCGTCCAGCAGCTTCAGGCTTTCGCCGGCGCGCGACAGGCGCACGCCGACCTGGCCTTGCAGCGTGTCCAGATCGTAGGCATGCATGGGCTGGCCCAGTTCGATCATCACGTACTGGGTGATGTCCACCAGCAGGCTGACCGGACGGATGCCGGCACGGCGCAGGCGCTCGGCCATCCAGATCGGAGTCTGGGCGCGGGCATTGACGCCAGTAACGACGCGGCCGGCAAAACGCGGCGCATCGCTGCCGGCGTTCAGGGTAACCGGCACGCTGCGCTCGATGCTGGCGGCCACCGGGGCGAAGTCGAACGGCTCCACGGTACTGCCGCAGGCAGCGGCCACGTCAAAAGCAATGCCGCGGATGGAGAAACAATCGGCGCGGTTGGGGGTCAGTTTGATCTCGATGCTGGCATCGGGCAGCTGCAGGTAGTCGGCGATCGGGGTGCCGACCGGCGCGTCATCGGGCAGCTCGAGCAGGCCGGAGGCATCCTCGTCCAGACCCAGCTCCTTGGCCGAGCACAGCATGCCGTTGGAGGCCACGCCGCGCAGCTTGGCGGCCTTGATCTTGAAGTCGCCAAAGGCGGCGCCAATCATCGCCAGCGGCGCGACCAGACCGGCGCGGGCATTGGGGGCACCGCAGACGATCTGCAGCGGCTCGCCCTGCCCGGCATCGACCTGACAGACCTGCAGGCGGTCGGCTTCGGGATGGCGTTCGGCGCTGATGATGCGCGCCACCACCACCTGGTCCAGGCCCTGGCCCATCGCGGTCACCTCTTCCACTTCCAGGCCGATGGCGGTCAGCACGGCGCTGAGTTCATCGCGCGATGCCGTCACCTTGACGTGGCTGCGCAGCCAGTTTTCCGAGAATTTCATCGTTGTCGTATTCCCAAGGGCAGGCTCGCACCTGCCGTAGCAATCCACCGGCCCGCGCACGGGCCGACCGGGCAATCAGGCGAACTGGCGCAGGAAGCGCACGTCGTTCTCGTAGAAGGCCCGCAGGTCGTTGACGCCGTAACGCAGCATCGCAAAGCGCTCCACGCCCAGGCCGAAGGCAAAACCGGTGTACTTTTCCGGATCGATGCCCAGGCCACGCAGCACATTCGGGTGGACCATGCCGCAGCCGAGCACTTCCAGCCAGCGGGTGCTGCCATCGGGCTGCTGCCAGGCGATATCGACCTCGGCCGACGGCTCGGTGAACGGGAAATAGCTCGGGCGGAAGCGCATGTCGAAATCGCGCTCGAAAAAGGCGCGCACGAACTCGGACAGGGTGCCCTTCAGGTCAGCGAAATTGGCGTGCTCGTCCACCAGCAGGCCTTCGACCTGGTGGAACATCGGCGAATGGGTCTGGTCCGAATCGGAGCGGTAGACCTTGCCGGCAGCGATCATGCGCAGCGGCGGTTGGTGGTTTTCCATGTAACGCACCTGCACACCGGAGGTGTGGGTGCGCAGCAGGCGGCCATCGCCGAAATAGAAGGTGTCGTGCATGGCGCGCGCTGGATGGTGCGGCGGGAAATTCAGCGCCTCGAAGTTGTGCCAGTCGTCCTCGATTTCCGGACCTTCGCTCAGCTCATAGCCCAGGCGGCCAAAGATCTCGGTGATGCGCTCCAGCGCACGGGTCACCGGATGCAGGCCACCGCGCTCGCCATTGCGGCCCGGCAGGGTGACATCCACGGTCTCGGCAGCCAGGCGTGCAGCCAATGCCGCCGCATCCAGTACCACACGGCGCTCGCCCAGGGCAGCGGCGACGGCCTCCTTGGCGCGGTTGATGGCCTCGCCGGCGGCCTTGCGTTCCTCGGCCGGCAGCGCACCGAGCTGTTTGAGCTGGGCAGTGATCGTGCCGCTCTTGCCGAGCAGGTTCACACGCAGCGCCTCGAGCGCCTCGGGGCTCGGGGCAGCGGCCACATCGGCCAGCGCCTGTGCAGTCAGGGTTTGGATGTCAGTCATGGAGCGACGAAAGACCTTCAGTCGGAATGCCGGTGCGCCAGGCAACGGGCCGACCCCGCGTCGCCTGCGCATGCGGCCCGCGCATCGCGCCGGCCGCTGGAAATAGAAATGGGGAAGGACTTTACGCCCTTCCCCATGTCGTTGCCTGCCCGCTCAGCCGTTGCGTCAACGGCAACGGCCGTGGGAGAAGGACTTAGGCAGCCAGGGCAGCCTTGGCCTTTTCAGCCAGGGCAGCAAAACCGGCTGCGTCGTGCACGGCGATATCAGCCAGGACCTTGCGATCCAGGGTGATGCCAGCCTTGAGCAGACCGTTCATGAAACGGCTGTAGCTCATGCCGTTGATGCGGGCAGCCGCGTTGATGCGGGTGATCCACAGCGAACGGAAATTGCGCTTCTTCTGCTTACGGCCGATATAGGCGTACTGCTGTGCCTTGATGACGGCCTGCTTGGCAACGCGGAAGACCTTGCGACGGGCGTTGTAATAGCCCTTTGCCAGATCCAGAACCTTCTTGTGACGGCGACGCGCCTGAACGCCACGCTTAACTCGTGCCATGTTTTATATCCTCAGAGGTAGGGCAGCATGCGGTCCAGACGGCCGGCGTCTTCTGCGCGGACGTGGTTCGTCTGACGCAGGTTACGCTTCCGCTTGGTCGCCTTCTTGGTGAGGATGTGGCTACGGTTGGCGTGGCCAGCCTTGTACTTGCCCGAGGCAGTCTTGCGGAAACGCTTGGCTGCAGCCCGGTTGGTCTTGATCTTGGGCATAACTATGTCCTTGATGGTTTTTGTCAACTGGTCAGGGCGTTGGCACAAGCCACTCTTTCCATCCTTGCCCGAACCTGCCTATCAACACGCACCATGAGAGCGTGCAGTTCCTATTGCCTTGCAGCAATCCCGAAAAACGGGCCGCCCATTATGCCAGCCCGGCGCACCGGCCGCAAGCAACCTGCCAACATGACAAAGGGCCGCCGCAGCGACCCTTGCCTGATGCATCGATCGAAGAATTACTTCTTCTTCGGCGCAATCATCATCACCATCTGGCGCCCTTCCAGGCGCGGACGCGATTCGATCACCACCTCGTCACCGAGGTCAGCCTCGATCCGGTTGGCCATCGCACGGCCCAGATCCTGATGGCTCATTTCACGGCCACGGAAGCGGATGTTGATCTTGACCTTGTCGCCTTCCTCCAGGAAGCGGCGCATGTTGCGCAGCTTGATCTGGTAGTCACCTTCATCGGTGACCGGACGGAACTTGATTTCCTTGATCTCGACCTGCTTGCTCTTCTTCTTCGCTTCGTTGGCACGCTTCTGCGCCTCGAAACGGAACTTGCCGTAGTCCATGACCTTGCACACCGGCGGATCGGCCTGCGGCTGGATCTCCACCAGATCCAGGCCTTCTTCTTCGGCCAGCGCCAATGCTTCGTCACGGGTCAACACGCCGATCATTTCTCCGTCACTGCCGATCACGCGGACGCGCGGCACTCGGATTTCCTGATTCTTGCGGTTCTGTTTGTTGTCCGGGGTACTGATATTCCACTCTCCCAAAAGGTAGGGTTCAGTGCGCCGACCGGAGAGGGTCGGCGCACCGGCTGATCAAGCTTGCACTTCGGCACGCAGGTGCTGGATGAAGGCATCCACCGGCATTGAGCCAAGATCCTCACCAGAGCGCGTGCGTACCGCCACGGCCCCGTTCTCCTTTTCGCGGTCACCCACGACGAGCAGATAGGGCACGCGCTGCAGCGTATGCTCGCGAATCTTATAGCCGATCTTCTCATTGCGCAAATCGGCCTCCACGCGGAAACCTTGCGCGGCAAGGGTTTTACGAACGTCCTGAACGTAGTCGGCCTGGGCGTCGGTGATGTTGGCCACCACGACCTGAATAGGCGCCAGCCAAGCCGGGAAAACACCGGCATGGTGTTCGATCAGGATGCCGATGAAGCGCTCCATCGAGCCGACGATGGCCCGGTGCAGCATCACCGGATGCTTCTTCTGGCTGTTCTCATCGACATATTCAGCTCCCAAGCGGCCAGGCATCATGAAATCGACCTGCATGGTTCCCAGCTGCCAGGTGCGGCCGATCGCGTCCTTGAGGTGGTACTCGATCTTCGGACCGTAGAAAGCGCCCTCGCCCGGCAGTTCCTGCCATTCCACACCACAGGAAGCCAGGGCCGAGCGTAGCGCGCCTTCGGCCTTGTCCCAGGTGGCATCGTCGCCCAGGCGCGATTCCGGGCGCAGCGCGATCTTGATCTGGATGTCCTCGAAGCCAAAGTGCTGATAGACCGCCAGCGCCTGCTGGTGGAACGCGGTCACTTCGGATTCGATCTGCGATTCGGTGCAGAAGATGTGGCCATCGTCCTGGGTGAAGCCGCGCACGCGCAGGATGCCGTGCAGCGCCCCGGTCGGCTCGTTGCGGTGGCACGAACCGAACTCACCGTAGCGGATCGGCAGGTCGCGATAGCTGTGCAGGCCCTGGTTGAACACCTGGACATGGCCCGGGCAGTTCATCGGCTTGACCGCGTAGGTGCGCTTTTCCGACTCGGTGAAGAACATGTTCTCCTGGTAATTGTCCCAGTGGCCGGACTTCTTCCACAGGCTCACATCCAGGATCTGCGGGCAACGCACTTCGCCATAGCCGCTCTTGCGGTAGACGCCACGCATGTACTGCTCCACTTCCTGCCAGATCGACCAGCCCTTCGGATGCCAGAACACCAGGCCCGGCGCCTCTTCCTGGATGTGGAACAGGTCCTGCTGCTTGCCGATGCGGCGGTGGTCGCGCTTTTCGGCTTCCTCGATGCGCTTGATGTAGGCATCCAGCTGCTTCTTGTCGGCCCAGGCAGTGCCGTAGATGCGCTGCAGCTGCTCGTTGTTGGCATCGCCGCGCCAATAGGCGCCGGAAATGCGGGTCAGCTTGAACGCCTTCAGGAAACGGGTGTTGGGCACGTGCGGACCACGGCACATGTCCACGTATTCCTGGTGGTGGTACAGGCCCATGGCCGTCACGTCTTCAGGCATGTCCTGGATCAGGCGCAGCTTGTAGTCCTCGCCACGGGCGGTGAAGACCTCGATGACCTCGGCGCGCGGGGTCATCTGCTTGACCACGTCGTACTCGGTGGCAATCAGCTCGGCCATGCGCTTTTCGATGGCGGCCATGTCCTCCGGGGTGAACGGGCGCTCGGAGAAGATGTCGTAGTAGAAACCTTCGTTGATCACCGGGCCGATGACCATCTTCACATCCGGATACAGCTGCTTGACCGCATGACCGACCAGGTGGGCGCAGGAGTGGCGGATGATTTCCACGCCCTCCTCGTCCTTGGCGGTGATGATGCGCAGACGGGCATCACTGCTGATCAGGTCGCAGGCATCAACCAGCTTGCCATCCACTTCACCGGCAATGGTGGCCTTGGCCAGGCCGGCGCCGATGGATTGGGCCACGTCCATGACGCTGACCGGGTTGTCGAACTGGCGGGTACTGCCGTCGGGAAGGGTAATGGTGACCATGAATTTATCGTCTATAGCGAGCGGCAAGGCCGCATTGAACCGGGAATGCCCGTCATCAGGGCGAAAAAAAAGCGCCACGAGGGCGCCTGCAACGGGTGCAACCTCGGGTGGCGTCAGCAGCAGGAGATGGTAGTGGCCATGTCACACACTCGGCCGGCGCATTGGCGCGGGCCACCTGGAGGTTGGTTTCAAGGAGCTACATTTAACCACAAGCACCCCGCCCTTGCCATGGCTGCCGGCCCCGCCACACCCCACTGTCGTCGGCAGCCGGCCACCGCAACAGAACGCGGGCAGCGCCCTGCAGAACACTGGGGCCGGAGCCAGTGGACAGGCAGCCGGGGATGATCCAGGCCAGGCGGGGCGGACCTGGACGACGCCCCTGGCCGCGTGGCGCTTGATCTACCACTGCCCGTCGGCAAACCGGAAAGCCTGCCCACCAAAGGGTGGGCGGCACGGCGAAGGAGATTTCCCGACAGCAACTACTGGCGATGACTGCCCGCGTCTTGCCGCTGGAGCCAGTCGGCAAGCCAGCAAGCCAGCAAGCCAGCAAGCCTGAGTACCGCACCCAGCACACCCCACCGTCCGCGGCCAGCCTTGGCATAACGCACCGGCAACGCCTGCCGGCGTTACGACGGGATCTGGCCACCACTGAAGCAACGCTCGACGAACGAGGGAATGTACTGGGTATTGAATTTCTTCCAGATCGGCATCCAGATGCCCATCTCGGGCACTACCGAGATCCAGCGGTGCCGGGTGTAGCCGCGTTTGCAGAATCGTTCGATGTCGCCTTGATAGGTCGGCGGAATCTGACTGGCCACGTAATCCACATGCTGGGCCTGGGCCGGGGCAACGGTGGACAATCCGACAGCAACCACGACAGCAAAAGCCATTTTCTTCATCGCAATCACCTCATTGAATGATGTTACATCCGTGAAAAGGTTGTCAGCACAACCCTCAACCTGCAGCAGCACAGCCGTCCGTCAGACCAGCGCCAGAAACACCCCACTGCCCCTGTCGATGATCAACCCGTCGCGAGGCGGACAGCCAGAGCACTGGCAAGTCGGTCGCCCTGCAGCGTGACATCCACGACAAAGCCGGCACCTGCCAGGCTACCGGCAGCACTTCAATAATCATTGAAATAGCCAGATTCCTGCTTCCGGCAATAAACACGGTTGATCTTGCACTGCCCATCACCGGGCAATTCCTCACACGCACGGCGGATGGCACGACGGGCACCAAACTCCGTGCGCGCGGTGATCCCGACCCACTGGCGCTGGCCGTTGAGCGGCTTGGTAGCCGCCGCGGCACAGGCATTTTCCCAGGTCAGCTTGATCACGCAGTCGCTGTTGCCAGCGCTGCGACAGTATTCCATTGCGCCGTTGACCACTGCCCTGTCAGTCCCCTCGCCGCCGTTTCGGGTTTCGGTGTAGGTCAGCCCGGCATCCGCACTCCAGGCCATCGCGCCATAGCCATCCAGGCGCTGAAAAGGCACCGATGGCCCCTGCGACTGGGCGGCAACCGGGTCCGGACCACAGACCACACTACCCGGCGTGGCACCGACCGGACAGGCGGTCTGCGCCATGGCCGGCAGGGAAACCGCCGCCAGCAACAAGGCACACAGTGCCGGAACCCAAAATTCCATCACATCCAGAATACGGAACCTGGCCAGTCGCATAATCAAAATGAGACTGAGCCTGCACTGGAGAGCTGGCAGCCACTCAAAGCGACAAACCCAGAACAGCCGAAAAGAATACCTTCACGCAACACCTCCAGTAACATGCAGAAATTCACAGAATTCAACGCCAGGCCCATCACTTCACAAAATGATCAATGCAAGCACACAGAATCAATACGAGACATAACCGCCCCAGCCTTTGGCACAAACAGGCTGAGCACCTACCTTGCAATAATCCCAATTTGGGTTACGACGTGAACACTCCTGACGCACCTTGCGTGCAGTCGCACGTTCGCTGCGTGCTTCAACGGCAAAAACCTGCTTTTCCCCGTCGACAATCACGCTACCCGTATTAGCACATGTATTTTTCCAAGTATGCAAAATGACACAGTCGCCGTACTCAGCACGGCATCTGGTCATGGCCTGCTCGATTACCGCTTCTTGGCCCATCCCATTACTGGCGCCGTTCAGGAAGGAAACGTGAGACGCCGGCGAATACGCAATGGCCCCGTACCCATCGTACCGGACATAGGACGTAGGACGCGAAGGCGATTGATCAACCGGCGCCGTATCAGGCCCGCAGGTAGCGCTTCCTGCAAGCGTTCCGACAGGACATGCTGTCTGGGCCATTGACGGCTGTATACCGGCACCCGCGAGCATGACGACAGCCAAGCAAAAAAACCGCCAAACAGTAGCGTGTTGCTTTCTCTCAAGCTCCATGAATCAACCCTCGTTCTTACCGGCCCCCGTGGGCGCGGTATTTCTAGCAGCATTGCTGGCGCCCGGCGGCGCCGTAGCTGCTCCGGTAAATTGCCCCCCCATGCCTGCGTACGGACTGAAATTACCCAACGCCCCCTGGAAGAACATGGCCGCCATCGGCGGGGTGGCAAGGATCAAAGTGGACAAGATCAGCCCCATGCCACCCTGCTGCAGGGTCTGCGAGGTAAGGCCCTGGCTACCGGAGGCATCCAGTCCGAGAAGCGTGGACACCCCGTTGGTCACCCAGATTGCCGCCGCCACCCGCGCCACCATTTCCATGGCCACCGAGGTGACAAAAACCAGTACCGCCAGGCTGAAATAAGTACCCATCCCGTAAAACACCCATCGCGTGAACAACGACTTTGTCTGTTCAAACAACAGGGCAAGGATGAATATCGGGCCAAAGCCGATGAACATGGCGATGGCGATCTTGTACAGCAGCAGCATCGATGCCGCCACGATTGCCGGACCACCCGAACCAACGCCGGCCATGATCTTGGCCTGGCGCTTGCGCGCATCGAGCTCGGCATTGTTGCTGGACTGGACCTGATCGATGGCCATGATCGACAGCGTCATCAAGGCAAGATTCTTGTCGATCTGCTGCTCGGGCGCCTCATCATCGCCGGTGACCAGATAGGTGATCTCCTTGCGCAGACCGTCATTGAAATATCCGTCCAGCTCGAAACCGAACATGGCAAAGCCACTGGCGCAGGCACAGATCACCGCGGCACGGCCGGTATTGGCCATCAGTGCCGACATCGACTCGCGAGATTGCCCGGTGACGATCCGGTAACCCTGGATCATGATCCAGATGGTCAGCGCGGTAAGCGCCATCCCGGACACGATTCCCATGGCCCGCGCCAGGGTACCGCTGGTGAACTCCTCAATCGCATCATCCAGAAAATCATAGATGGCACTGAAGAAGGCCAGTTGCTGCAACCCACCCAACAGCTCATTCCAATCCATAGTCACTCATCCAATCAAATACTGCTGCCATGCCAACCATCAAGGTCACAGCCCCAGGGCCAGCTGGATCACACTGCTCCCGACCAGGGAGCCCAGGACATCACGCTTGCCACCATCCATGACCCGACGCCCCAGATAATCATTGTATTGGGCGAGCATGACTTCGTACTGCTGATATTGCTGCTGGCGCTCCCGATGGGTAGCCAGTGCCAGATCAAACTCGAACTGGACCGACTGCAGCGTCACCTGGTTGCGACCGGCATTGTTGTAGTCACGGTCGTGCCCATTGCGCAGCGCCGGCAGTACCCGCTCCTGATAGCGGGTCTTGATCTGCGGCAGGACTTCGCTGACCAGCTGTACGGACTCGTTGTAACGGATATTGGCCAGCACCCGGATCGAACCACACACGGCCAATTGATGCTCCTTGATCTGCTGCTCGCTTGCATTTTCGGGGAGGGAAAACCCGGCGCTCATGCGCGAACGCAGATCCGCAGCAGTCATGGAGTACTCGGCACCACAGGATTGCTTGAGACCAAAATCCTCGGAAATCCGCGGAAGCTGCTGCCCTTCAGGCAGGGGAATATCCGCAATCACGCGATAAAGCGGCTCGCCGGTTTGCCTTTTCTCATTGAAATAGTCACGGATCTGGCCAGTACTGGTATCAATACGCCCGGTGTCGCGCTTGATCTGGCGCAGCAGATCCTGTGCAGTGCGGTCATTGACGTTCCAGGCGGCCTGCGCCGATGGGGTCATCGCCGAAAGAAAAAGCGTGACCATGACAGCGCCCAGTGACAGCGAAGTGGTGGAATTTCGGATCATGGCTTACTCCTTGTCCAAGATGGTGTAGCGATAACGCGTAGCGGGCCGGATTTCCGTGCTGCACTTCGCGCTTTTGTCTGGTCTGTCAGGCAACTGCCTTGCCCGAGCCCTTGCGGTTGGCATAGAACGCATCCAGCCACTGTTCGGGCGTGAGGGCATCGACCTGCACCCCCAGTTCGCGCGAGCGGGTCCTGAGTACCTGGTTGAGGATCTCGATGTTGTCGGTGGAGGCGGAAATCACCGCCAGTGCATCGTCCAGCCCACGCAGGTTCAACTGGCACACGGTGGAGGAATGGCCCTGCTTGACCAGGAAACAACGTGAGCGCTCGTCCAGGCTGACCACCACCTCGAACTCGGCCTCGGTCAGCTTCAGCCCTTCGATGTAATCCTTCTTGGAGGCATTCGGGTTGGGCAGCAGGATCAGCGTGGCGGTCTGCTCGATCAATGCGGCGGCAATATCGCTGGCCAGGGCATCCTCCGGGCTCTGGGTGGCAAAAATGCCCAGACCATTCTGCTTACGAATGGTCTTCTGCTTGTTCTTGGCAAATTCCTTCAGCCCGCCCTTGCCATCGAGGATCTTCCAGAACTCGTCCATCACATAGATCAGTGGACGGCCGTCGATCAGCTCTTCCAGCCGGTGCAGCAGGTAGTTGATCACCGGTACGCGAACTTCGGCGTTGTCGATGATGTCGGTATAGTCAAAACCGATGATGTTGGCCCGGGTCAGGTCCACGGTATCGCGTGGGTTGTCGAACACCCAGCCCAGCGAGTTGCCGTTGGTCCATTTGCGGATGCGGGCATACAGCGAGTCATCGCCCATGTTGGGCAGCGACTTCTGGAAGTTGGTCATGCTGCGCAACGGCATCGGCGTGTCGAGCATGTTTTCCACTGCCCGGAAGATATCCTCGTCCTCGCGCGCGGTGTACTCGTTCTTGCCACACAGCACCTTGACCAGGTCGGCCAGGAACTGCACGTTGGCATCGGTGCGCTCGCACTGGAACGGATTGAAGCCGGTCGGCTGGCCGTTTTCCAGCGCCAGGTAATTGCCGCCGCAGGCACGCACAAAGATCTCCGCGCCCTTGTCCTTGTCGAAGAAGAAAATGGTCGGTGCCGGCTCGTATTTCTGCACCTGGCTGAGCAGGAAGTTGATCAGCGCGGTCTTGCCGGTACCGGACTTGCCGATCACCATCGTATTGGCGATCGCCTTTTCGCCCAGCGAATCTTCCGCCGGATGGGTGGCGTGGAAATTGAAGTAGTACGGCTGGCCGTTGGTGGTCTGCAGCACGGTGACGCACTGCCCCCAGGGGTTGCGCTCCTTCTTGCCGGTGGCGAAGTTGTGCAGCGGCGACAGCCCGAGGAAGTTGAGCGAGCTGACATTGGCCTGACGCGTGCGGTAGCGCCAGTTGCATGGCAGCTGGGAATAGAAGGAGGCGGCGATGGCCACGTCCTCCTTGGCCGAGACAAAGCCGGCATTGGACAGCTCGGCGCGTGCGGTGGCCACCTGCTGCTGCAGCGCGGCCTGGCTGTCGGCATACAGGGCAATGATGTAGTGGTACTCGCCCAGCACGAAGTTGCCCGAGCTGAGCTGGTCCATCGCCTCGTCCAGCTCGACGATCTGGCTGACTGCCTTGTCGCCGGAGGAGATCATCAGGCCCTTGGTGCGGTCGAGCACGCGCAGCGCATCCTGGCGCCCGATCGGGCTGAAGCTGTGGGTGATGACGTATTCGAAATCCAGGTACTTCAGGCCATTGAGGATGCCCGGATAGGTGCTGTCCGGGTATTCCTTGATGTTCAGGATCGCGCCGTAATGGTTGCTGCCCGACGGCGTGGTGATCACGTAATCGCCGGTCTTGACCGAGAAGGTCTGCTTGCTGACCGGCAGGTAGCCACTGACCGGCGCACTGAGCACCGGCACCGGCTCGGCGACGCGGTTGAGCAGGTAGCCCAGGAATTCCAGGGTCTCGGAAAAGACCATGCCGTTGCTGGCTTCGTAGATGCCCAGCCGCTGCGGCGAATAATCCTTCAGCACCGCCTCGACGTTGCTGGCCAGCTCCATCACCTTGGCCACGGCCTGCTCTTCCATCGCCCGCAGCTTGCTGATGTCGTCGGTCTTTTCGACAAACGCCTTGCCGCCGGTGATCGGCCGGTAGATCAGGGTCAGGTAGAGCTCGTTGAGCATGACCCGCTGACCGGACAGCGAGCCGTAATAGGCATCGGACAGCTCCTGGTTGAAACGCTGGCGATAACTGCCGCTGCCGCTGATGCTGCCCTTGCGGCGGATATCGTGCACCCAGAACGCCACATTGACGTAGTCCGGCGCACGCAGGGTCTGCAGCATGCGGTTGAAGGTGTTGTGGCGATGTTCAAGCTCCCATTCCTCGCGCCCGACAAACGGCAGCCCCCCCAGAAACCAGGTCATCAGGTAGTCGCCACCGGTGGTCTTGATCACCGTCGGCGAGACATGGCTGGAGTACGGCACGAAGTCGGCAATGGCGGCATTAGGACTGAACATCACACTTACCAGATAGGAAAGTCCTGGCACCACGCGGTGCCAGGGCTTGAGTCAACGTGGAGGCTGCTTGCGGTGGTCATTGGGCGAGTAAACCCACATGCCACCGTTTTGGGCAATGTTGCGCGTACGCAAGCGGAACTGCAGTTTCAGGCCGAGCAGACGAAAGATCATTTCGTCGCGCTTGGCCATCGCCCGCATCACCATGATCACCACCGGAACCAGGCTGATCAGGAAATAATTCCTGCTCCAGACCGTGACCAGCAGGACCGCGCCGACGCCGGCGAAAAACGGCACGACCGGAACGCCCAGGAACATCGCTGGGCGTGTGCAGCCGCGAAACATCGCGTTTTTACGCATTCTCGTACTGGCTGGCTTCGATGCTGATGCTGCCGGTCGTCGTACCGGTGGTGCAGGCCTCGTTTTCCGGCATGATCATCGAGGCGATCTGGCCAGCGGCACCGATCAGCAGGCCACCGATCAGGATCGGGGCGACATCGGAAATGCGCTTGTGGGCAAAGGCGATCTGGTAACCGGCGAAGATGATCGCGATGGTCACCACGGCAATCGAGGCGATCGACAGCAGGCCGTTGATGTTGTCCAGGAAGCCGCACACGCTGCCTTCGGTGTCAGCGTAGCGATCCTGTGCCAGCACCGGGGTCACCATCACCGCCAGCAACAGGCTGGCGTTGCGGGCGATCTTGCCGGCCTTGATGACTTTCTGCTTGATTCCCTGCTTTTCCATGGATTTTCTCCTACTTGCGAACAATGGGCACATGGCCCGGATAGACCGGCAGGACACCGGCTAGAACACCCAGGCGCTGTCGCGCTCGGGCAATGACTGCGGCGGCAGGGCCGTCGATGGCTGCGGCAGCTGCCCGGAAGCCGGCATCGCAGTGGCGGCACTGGCCAGCGCACTGGGCGCCACCGGTTGCCCACGCACCTGCACGCTGAGCGGCTGCGCAATGGCCGGCGATGCGTCCGGCATTGCCGCCGCTGCGGGCGCGAACGCAACCGAACGCGTGGCCGGCAATGGCTCGGCCCGTCGCGGCAATGGCAGTGGCGCGCTGCGCTGTGCCGGCATGTCGATGATGCGGCGGGCCATCCGCTGCTGGTCGGTGCCGGCCAGGGAAATGGCCAGCTGCTCGCTTCGCCCCAGCAGCGCGCTGGCCTGGGCATCGCGCGCCAGCGAGGCAAACACCTTCTGCACATAGCCATGGCGATAGCCGGTGGTGAAGTTGCCCGAGTAGTAGCAGCTGAAGGCCTTGCCCCAGTCCTGGCCGGCGCGGGCATGGCACTCGGCCAGGATGCGCGAACCGGCACGCACATTGCTGCACACGTCAAAGGCCTGCTCATAGCTGCCCAAGCCCTGCTTGGCCAGGTTGTAACGGTTGACCTGGACCAGGCCCACCGAAAAATTGCGTCCCTGCTGCTCCAGCATCTGCGCGGTACTGACCGCCTCGGCCAGGTTGCGCGGCTGGCGCACCAGACGGCCACCGACCACGCCGATGGCGTAGGGATTGTGCGAGGACTCGACCTGGGCCACATGCTGCATCAGCTGACCAGGCACGGCCAGATCGGTGCAGGCAGCCATCATTTCCAAACCCGGCAACATCGCGCTTCAGGCCCCCAGGGTCCGTTGTGGATCAAAGTCGATACCGGTGATGTGGCGGCTGCCGCCGTGCGCGGCGATATGCACCACCACATCGATGGTCAGCTGCAGCAAGCGCTTGATGACATCAAACTCCAGCCCCGAACCTTCGGCCGATGCCTTGACCATCAGCGCCAGCTGATCCCAGGTCTGGCCAATGCTGCCGGCATGGCAGCTGGTGATCGATCCCGGGTGGCCGGAGGCACAGTTGCGGATGAAGTAGAACGACTCATCACCACGCAGCTCGGCCAGGATGATCCGGTCCGGCTTCATGCGCAGGCAGGCCTCCATGCAGCTCTTGGCGGTGACATTGGCCGTGCTCTGCCCGCCCTTGGAGTACAGCAGGTGCACCACGTTGGGCTGGGCAATGAACAGCTCGCGCGCATCCTCGATGGTCACCAGCCGCTCGTTTTCCGGAATGTGGTTGACCAGCGCCTTCATGAAGGTGGTCTTGCCAGAACCGGTCGCACCGGCCACCACGATGTTCTTCTTGTAGTGCACCGCCTTGCGGAAGAAATCCGCGTACTGGCGCGAGGCACGCAGCTCCAGTAGCTCCTGGTCATGCGCGCTCAGGCTTGGCGCCCCTTCCAGCACACGCTCGAAGAAGCCGTCCTGCTGGTACTGGTCCAGGCTGCGGGTCTGGTGCGACGGCAGGCGGATGGTGATGGACACCGTGCCCGGCTCGCAGGCCGGCGGAATGACGAACTGTGCACGCTGGCCGGTGGGAAAGGTCAGCGACACCACCGGATCGGTATCGGTGATGCGCTGGCCGGTATTGCTTTCATTGACGATGGCCACACAGAACTGGCGGGCACGCTCGAACGTCATGCCCGGCACCTCGACCCGCTGCCACTGGCCACGGATTTCCAGCCAGACCTCACCGGGACGGTTGATGCAGATCTCGGTGACATCGTTGCTGGCGATGTAATCGCCAATGCCCAGCGCCTGGAACTGGTAGTCCAGGAAGGCATTGCCCAGTGCCGCCATGTCCATCGCCATGCCCATTGCTCGTCTCAGCGCTTCAGATTGGCCACAACAGCCGAGAAGTCGACATCGCGGGCGACATAGACATTGACCACGGTGCCCTGGTTGATGGTGACCGTCGGCTTGCGGTTGAGCTGCTGGGTGAGCACGTCATTGGCCATGCGCTCCATGGTCCGGGCCGTGGCACTTTCATACGGGGTGCTGACAATGGTGCCGTTGGCACCGATCTCGTACTCACGCGGACCATGTTCGGCAGCGGCGTACTTGAAACCGTCGGCCACCAGGCTGATCAACAGTGCGCTGGAAATCTTCTGCCCCCAGTGGTTGTCCAGGTCGCCCGGATGGCCGGCACCGCCGAGTCCATCCACACCCGGGCTGGACATCGTCACGTCAACCCCGTTGGGGGTGGTGATGCGGTCCCAGATCACCTGCACACGATCGGTCATTGCCCCGCCGTAGCTGCCAAACACCTTGGAGCCGCGCGGCAGCAACAGGGTCTGGCCGGTCGTGGAATACACCGGCTCGGTGACGATGCAGCTGGTGAAACCCGGATGGTCGGTGACCACACGCGTCTCCAGCACGCAACGGATATAGGTGCCACGCTGCAGCAGGGTGTCGCGCCGGTGCAGGAAACCGGCCTGGGCCACATCCTTGAGCTGAGCCTGGATACCGCCATCATTGCCTATGCCTGCAGGCATTCCCGCCGGTCCGGGCATCATCCCCATACCGACATCGGACTGGGCCACCATGCCATCGGGCAGGCCGCCGGCATCACCGATGCGACGAGCCAGCAGGCTCGGCCCACGCGGTGCCGCCATCTGGGTTGAATCATCGCCGGCGCTGGGCATTGGCATCGGCTCGGCCAACGGCAACGGCGGCACCATCGGTACCGGCTCGGCCGGTGGCGGCAGAGCCGGCATCCGTGCCACCGTCGGCGTATCGGGCACATACGGGCGCTCTTCGCGCGGCGCAGCGGCCGGCTTGTCCGGCTTGCTGCTGCGCCCCAGCATCAACCAGGCCATGCCCAGCACCAGCAGGATCAGCAGGCCCAGAAACATCAGCGCCTTGCGGTTCATGCGCTGGTTTTCTTCCACCCGCAGCTGCGGTGCAGCCGCGTCCAGGTCCGGGACCGGCTCGGCACGGGCAGCATTGAGATAGGGGTTGTTGACCAGGGCAGGGTCAACCATGCCCGGATCGTTCGGGTTATCCGATGGATTCTGACTCATTACTGCTTCTTCCTCCGCAGCCCGACCACGTTGTCGCCATGGCGCATCAACAGGTAGGGATAGGTTCCATGAACAATGATCGTGCTTCCTTCCACGGTGGTATTGACCACAAACTCCTCCGAGCGCTCACGTTCACGCGCATACACCGCCGGGAAATTGCCGCTCGGGAAGGCCACACCATCATTGAGGCGGATATAGGTAAAGCGGCCGTCGTCATACACGGCAACCGGAACCATCCAGGCTGCCTTGCTGCGGGTGGCATAGTCATAGCCATAGTGGTAACGACGATCCTTCTCGATCGCTGTCGATGCCCTGACCAGGTCCACCGGCTCCGGCTCCGGTTCGGCACCGGTCGCGGTCGCCGGGCCAAAGCTCTCCGGCGGATAGCTGAAGCGGATCTTGTACTGCACACCCGCTGCGCGGGCCTGGGACAGTTCACGCCAGTCGGTGGCAACCACCTTCAGTTCGAAGATGTAGGAATGGGCGGCCGTGCGGACCACCATGTTGGTGTCCACATCAACATTCTTCGGCTTCAGGTAGAAAACGTTGTCGCGCCGGCTCAATTCCCAGCCACTGCTGAAACCGGTGGAGTAATCCAGGATCTGCTCGGAAGGATCCAGCTCGATCTGGGTGGTGATGCCCAGCCCGGTACGCACCGGATAGACCGCATCAGGCACATAGGCATAGGTATCGACAACACGCCGGCCCACGGCCACGGCACCGGCAGGGACTTCCTGGGCCACGGCCACTGGCACCACCGCGGCCAGCCCGGCCACTGCCAGCGCAGCCGACAAGGCCAAATTCGAACTACGATTCATCGTGCGACATCTCCGTTAGGCGGCGGCAACGAGCCCATTGCTCCCGGGGTTGCCACCTGCTCCTGTCCTTGCTGAAGCTGACCCTGTTGCAGCTGCTGCTGCTGCAGTAATTGAAGCTGTAATTGCAGTTGCTGGATCTGCAGCGGATCCACGGCACCGGTTGCAGGCAGCGCTGCGCCCTCCGCGCCCGATACCGCCGGCTGGCCCGTCGCAACAGACAGGTCAGGCAGGGTTGTCGCCGGCACCGGCGCCAGCTCGACCTCGCCCGGCGTGGTCAGGGCCGCATCGTTGTCGACACGGTAGGTCTTGACCTGGAAGCCGAGCGGATTCTGGACACGATCGGCATCACTCAGACGCAGGTTCGGGTTGTATTCGAACTCGATCATGGCCACCTTGTTGTCGATCACACGGCTGCCACCGCTCTTTTTGTCAAACAGCACGCGCTGGAAACGCACCGTCGCCGCGCCCTCACGCCGCGGCCCGCCGACCCGCTCCAGCACGATGCTCAGGATGCGGATACGCACCGCGCGATCCTTGCCGTACAGGATCGAGGGATTGGCCGGGTTGCCCTGCCCCCATAGCGCACGCATCTCGGCCGAGACCGAGCCGGTGCTCATCAGGAACGGCAGTTTCCAGTCGCCGGACTGGGAGGTCATCATCAGGTCGTAGTCGTAGCTTTCACGCGCCACGACAAAGCGGTGGATGTTCGAGCGCGCCACCGCCTGATCGGCATACAGACGGCCATCGGCGGCCGAGGCCACCAGACGACTGACCTGGGCATTGCCGGTTACCGGATCCAGAACCACCAGATACGGTTCCCGCTCCTTGAGCGGCAGCATCATGAAGATCGCACCGGCCAGAATCAGCGTCACCGCCAGTGACACACCGGCTACCCACCAGGCCCGCTTCTGGCTGCGCCTGGCCAGATCTGCCACGGTCACTTCGTAATTCATTGATCGCAAGACTGCAGCATCCACTGCCGCCCCCGCCTTCTTCTTACCGCCTATCATCACGCCCCCTGTCAGACGCTGCGTTTACTGGTGTTGGCAATACAGCACCCGGGTCAGCCTGAAACCGACGCGGCCTCGGCAATCAGTGCATTGCCCTCGACCCGGACCACCACACCCTGCGCGGCATAGGCCTGGGCAACGGCCTGGGCCGCCTGCTGCAGGTCCGTCACGCTGACGGCTGCGATCTGCTGATGCAGCGTGTAATCGGACTGCAGGCGGTAATCCAGACGAAAACCACTATCGCTGGCCCAGCGCTGCAGCATTGTTTTCAGCGTGCGGTCCAATGGCGAAGCCTGGTAAACATAGGCGGTGTACAGCGGCAACTCCTGCGGCTGGTCAGTGAAATGATTCACTGGCTTCCAGCGCCCACCAAACTCCTTGGCCGGCGTGGTCCCGCAACCACTCAGCGCACCTGCCAGCACGGCAACGGTGACGACTGACAAAAAATATCCTTGCCTCACAAATCCCCCAGCGTCATGCAACATGGATGCACCAACCCACACCCGCCTCACCCCAGGCAGGTCAAGAATTGGCTTCAAATTTTCCTTGGCACAGCAGCACGTCGGCAGGAACACGACGACGCCACCCAGTACCCGGATGAGCCTTGCGGACCGTGACAGCCGTGCTGCCCCCAAGCCCTTGCTGGCTCATCGCTGAAAGGCTGCACCTATGAAACCGATATGCAGCGTTGATGGAGTGTGACTCTGCGCGTCCAAATATGACACGTCAAGCATTCAGCGGGCATTTTGCGTCAAAAAAACAACGGATGCGCAAAAGGGTGACATGCATCACGCCGAAAGCAAGAAGTCGGACACACTCAGACCCGGATCAACGGCACATCCACCTTGGGCAGCAATCGCGAGGTGAAATACCGGTCCTTGTAATAACGGATCTTGTCGCACTTCACCGGATGCGCGATGCCCTCGTACAGAAACACCTCGGTGTCATTACCCATGGCCTTGAGCTCCTGCGGCAGCATCAACGCACGCCGCTCCTCGCTGTGGCTGGTGGTCACGCTGGTTTGCGGCCCATTGGAGCGCGAGGTATTGCGCTTGCGCACCGTGGTGTAACCCAGCATTTCCGAGTAGTCATTGGCATCCTGCTGCTCACGCGGGGCATACAGGATCTGCAACGCATGGTTGGTGATGATGGTCCGCGACACATCCTTGCCATAGGTGGCATCGAGCTGCGCCATCGACTGGATGATGGGCAGCAGGCGGACGTTGTAACCGGCCATGTAGGACACCGCCGAGGCAATGATGTCGACCTTGCCGATCGCGGTGAACTCATCCATCAGCAGCAGGACCTGGTGCTTGAGTTCGGGATTGGCCTGCGGCAGCTCGCGGGTATTGAGGTTGATGATCTGACTGAAGAACAGGTTGATGATCAGCCGGCTTTCGGCCAGCTTGTTGGGCTGGATACCGATGTAGATGGTCATCTTCTGCTTGCGCAGTGCGGTCAGGTCAAAATCATCGGCACTGGTGGCCGCATCCAGCACCGGGTTGATCCAGGCATTGAGCGGCTCCTTGAAGGTGCCCATGATCGAGGCAAAGGTTTCATCAGCCTGCGACAGCAGGTTGGCGAAAGCCTGTTTCGCCTTGGCACTGAGGAACGGGCGCTGGGACAACTGCTGCAGGAACTTGCGCAGGTCCGTGCCATCACCGGAGGACAGCCGGTAGATGGCACCCAGCGTCGGCGCACCACTGCCGGGAAAACCGATGGCCAGCTCGTCATCGCGGTTCTCGAACAGGTACAGGGCAAACGCCATGAAGGCATTACGGGCCTGGCTGACCCAGAATTTCTGCTCGTCACTGCCATCGGGATACAGCATGGCGGCAATGGCCATCAGGTCAGAAACCCGGAACGCAGGATCCGGCGATACGTAGGTCAGCGGATTCCAGCGATGGGTGCGTCGATCTTCGGCAAACGGATTGAACAGGTAGACCTTCTGCCCCTGGCTTGCGCGCCAACCCGAGGTCAGGTCGTAGTTCTCCTGCTTGATGTCCAGAACCACCATCGACTCTTGATAATCGAGCAGGTTGGGAATGACCACACCCACCCCCTTGCCCGAGCGTGTCGGCGCGGCCAGGATGACAAACTGCTGGCCCGACAGGCGGACCAGACGGCCGCCATGCTTGCCAACGATCACCCCGGTTTTTTCCTTCTTGAACAACCCGGCCGCCGCCAGGTCACCTGCATTGGCAAAGCGGGCATCGCCGTGTATCTGCTGCTCCTTGTTGCGCACAAGCAGATAGACCACGCCCAGCCAGGCCAGCAAAGGCAGACCAAAACCAATGATTCCGGCCAGACGGATCCTGCCGAGAAAGGGTTGCACCTGGGGCAGATCCATCGCCGCCAGATAGGTGTAGTAGGTATTCCATTGCAGTGGCGTGGTTCCCAGCTCCAGCAATTTGAGGGTCAGCCAACCGGAAAAAACGAACCCCAACAGCAGTGCCAGCACAAACACCACCGCCACCGACAACATCCTGTTCCTGTGCAACACACGCCCTCTCCAATACAGGGACAGCCACCACCCAGTGGCCGGCATGACAGCGCCGTCATGCAACCGTGAATCTTGCCGCAGCCAATGTGATATCGCGCCCTCGCCAACCCAGGCAAAGTTGCATTCTGCAAAGCGCCTCACAATTTGCGTCAAAAAACAGGCACAAAAAAACCAGGCAATGCCTGGTTGTTTTTCACTTCGCTGCCGAAGTGGTGGGCGGTACAGGGTTCGAACCTGTGACCCCTACCATGTCAAGGTAGTGCTCTACCGCTGAGCTAACCGCCCACTGTGTTCCGGATATCGTTCCAGCCTGGGTACGGCCTGATATTGCCGTTTCCATGAACGCCACTTCGTTGATGAAGTGGTGGGCGGTACAGGGTTCGAACCTGTGACCCCTACCATGTCAAGGTAGTGCTCTACCGCTGAGCTAACCGCCCTTCGCGCCGCGCTTCAGCGCTGCGAGAGGCGTATATTAGGCAAGATCAACGCGTTGCGCAAGCCTTCCTTGCAACTTTTTTCACAGCAAGCTGGCCTCGCGCAATTTCTGCACCTGGTCGCGCACCCGCGCTGCCTCCTCGAATTCAAGATCACGCGCGTGCTGGTACATCAACTGCTCCAGGCGCTTGAGCTCGGCAGCCTGTTGCGACGGGGAAAGACGCAGGTAATCGGCAGCACTGTCAGCCACCTGGGCGGCGCGCTCACGCCCCTTGCCCTTGCTGCGCCCCTTGCTTTCCGCGCCACCGTCGCTGCTGCCGACATCGAGCACATCGGTGATCGAGCGCGCCACCGATCTGGGCACGATGCCGTGCAGCTGGTTGTACTCGACCTGCTTGCTGCGGCGGCGGTCGGTCTCGTCAATGGCCGCCTGCATCGACCGGGTGATCCGGTCGGCATACAGGACGGCCGTGCCACGGACGTTGCGGGCGGCACGGCCGATGGTCTGGATCAGCGAACCGGTCGAGCGCAGGAAGCCCTCCTTGTCGGCATCCAGGATCGCCACCAGCGAGACCTCCGGCATGTCCAGGCCCTCGCGCAACAGGTTGATGCCAACCAGCACATCGAACTTGCCCAGCCGCAGGTCGCGGATGATTTCCACCCGTTCAACGGTGTCCACGTCCGAATGCAGGTAGCGCACGGCGATGCCATGCTCGGACAGGTATTCGGTCAGGTTTTCGGCCATGCGCTTGGTCAGCGTGGTCACCAGTACGCGATCACCCTCGGCAATGCGCTGGCGCGCCAGCCCCATCAAATCGTCCACCTGGGTGGCCACCGGACGGATTTCCACCACCGGATCGATCAGCCCGGTCGGGCGCACCACCAGCTCGGTGATCTCCTCGCCCGCCTCACGCAATTCATAGGGTCCGGGCGTTGCCGAAACATAGATCGCCCGCGGGCAGCGTGCCTCCCACTCCTCAAAACGCAGCGGGCGGTTGTCCAGCGCCGAGGGCAGGCGGAAACCGAATTCGACCAGGGTCTCCTTGCGCGAGCGGTCACCCTTGTACATCGCACCGATCTGCGGAATGGTCACATGCGATTCGTCGATCACCAGCAGCGCGTCTGCGGGCAGGTAATCAAACAGGGTCGGCGGCGGCTCGCCTGCCGCCTTGCCAGTCAAATGGCGCGAATAGTTTTCGATGCCGTTGCAGTAGCCGACCTCGGCCATCATCTCGATGTCGTACTGGGTACGCTGCGCCAGGCGCTGCGCTTCGACCAGCTTGTTGGCGGCGTACAACTGCTCCAGACGCTGCTTCAGTTCGACCTTGATCGTCTCGATCGCTGCCAGCACCCGCTCGCGCGTGGTGGCGTAATGGGTCTTGGGATAGATCGTGTAGCGCGGCAGCTTGCGCAGGGTTTCGCCGGTGAGCGGGTCGAACATGCTCAGCTGCTCGACCTCGCCGTCGAACAGCTCGATCCGCACCGCCTCGCTGTCGGATTCGGCCGGAAACACATCCACCACCTCGCCACGCACCCGGAACGTGCCGCGCTCCAGCTCATACTCATTGCGGGTGAACTGCAGTGCGGTGAGGTGGTTGATCAGGTCACGCTGCTCCATGCGCTCGCCACGCGACAGGATCAGGCGCATCGACAGGTAGTCTTCCGGTGCACCCAGGCCATAAATGGCCGATACCGTGGCCACGACAATGACATCGCGCCGGCTCAGCAATGCCTTGGTCGCGGCCAGCCGCATCTGCTCGATGTGCTCGTTGATCGAACTGTCCTTCTCGATGAAGGTATCCGAGGACGGCACATAGGCTTCGGGCTGGTAGTAGTCGTAGTAACTGACGAAGTACTCCACCGCGTTGTCCGGGAAGAACTGCTTGAACTCCCCGTACAGCTGCGCGGCCAGGGTCTTGTTCGGTGCCATCACCAAGGTTGGCTTCTGCACCCGCTCCACCACATTGGCAATGGTGTAGGTCTTGCCCGACCCGGTCACCCCCAGCAGGGTCTGTTTGGCAACGCCGGCCTCGAAGTTCTCCGACAGCCTGTCAATCGCCTGCGGCTGGTCACCGGCAGGCTGGTAGGGCGAAGACAGCACAAAACGCTCAGACATGGGGACAACGCACCAGCGCAAGACAAGCGGCCAGTATAGCCGGCCGGCCGGATCCGCCTCGGCAAACAACCACCGCACGGCGGGAGCAGGCCTCACCTGCCGCTCAGCCAGTGACCGACAAGCAAACCGTGAGCGGCACGGCAGGCTGGTCGTGAGCCACCAGAGATAGCCGCATGTCCTGCGATTTCCATGCTGATGCACGGGGTTTCAGCCTGATCGAACTGCTGATCACCCTGGCCATTGCCGCCATCCTGCTTGCCATCGCCGCCCCGTCGATGCGTGAATTCGCTGCCCGCCAGGCACTGGTCAGCGCCAGCAACAGCCTGGTCACCGGCCTGCAGCTGGCGCGCAGCACCGCCGTCAAGAATGGACAGCCTGCACTGCTGTGCCCGTCACTGCATGCGGGCAGCTGCGGCGCGGCCGAGGACTGGTCACACGGCTGGCTGGTACGCAGTGAACGCCCACCCCATTCAACCGCCGAGGCCATGCAGGGCTACCTGCCGGCAAACATCCAGGTCAGCCTAAGCCAGGGCCGGCGTCACGTCCGCTTCCTGCCTGATGGCCGCAGCCCGGGCACCAATCTCACCCTGCACCTGTGCAGCCGCGGCATGGCATCGCGCCAGATCGTGGTCAGCAACAGCGGCCGGGTACGCAGCACCCTGATCAACAACACACCATGTTGAGCCGCTTGAAAACTTGCGCAAGCTGAATTCACACAGTACACTGCCCCCACGCCCGAATAGCTCAGCCGGTTAGAGCACTTGACTGTTAATCAGGGGGTCGTTGGTTCGAGTCCAACTTCGGGCGCCACTTTCAAAAGCCGCAGCTTACGCTGCGGCTTTTTTTGTTATCGCAGACACCAGCCCCTCCTGATTTGGCCAAGCCACAAGGCGATCAAAGTTCCAGCCATCGACACAACAAACGTCCAGGCCACTGGAACGTCAGATAGAAGCACATCAGATGCGTCACCCGGACCAAGACTGAAGCCACAGGCCGGATGACAGGACCGAGAGCGACATAATGGCCATGGGTGCGCATGTCCAACACCAAGCTGTTGGGCGGCAGGGTCCATGCAGCGCCCTGGCCCAGCAACACTCCATAGCCAAGATTCAGCCAGTCCATCCAGACATTTCCATTGTGATATGGAAAAGATCTCCGCCACGGGAAACCCGGCCGCGCTGATGCTGGCAATGATTCCACCGCGCAGCCTCCCACTGGAAACGTGTGACCTGGCCGCGACAAACCAGCCATCGCCTGAGCCAATAAAAAAGGCCGCAACAGAAGTTGCGGCCTTTCCATCAGAACAACGGCATCACCAGCATTGCGTCGCTGCACTGGCCGTGCCGCTTTCAGTTCGCAAACCGGCTTGATTGACAGTCAAGGTTCCACACAGTGTGTCGCGCGAGGCCTGAACACCCTGCGGAACTGCCTGGAGAATATAGCTGCGCGGAGCGTTGTCTCCAGAGAAACTTACCTGATAAAACTGCTCAATACCCTCACATTGCGCAGGGTCAGGCGCATCAGCATAACTGAGGTTGGTGGTGTAGTAGCGCTCCATCAACTGCGCACGCTCCATCAGGCATACAGCTGCTGCAGCACGCCTGGTTTTGACCACATGATTGGTGTAGCTGGGATAGGCAATCGCAGCAAGGATTGCGATGACCGCTACCACAATCATCAGCTCGATAAGGGTGAATCCGCGCTGGGAAACAAACGCAGCTCGGCGATCATCAATCAACATTCAACACCTCTCTCCAGGAAACGCGGCGCACTTCAGCCATACCCGCATTCGTACGGTAGCGCGAATAGGTACCATCATCCAGGCTGGTATACATATATTGACCCATGAAGATCGGGTTGTTGGGACCACTGCCATAACCAACACCGGAGTACGGCGTACCGGTATTGCCGCCCTTGTAATCCCCCTCATCACCGACAGTACCATCCATGTCGGCATCGAAGAAGACATCACTAAGCCGGCCGCCGGTGAACGGATCGATGGCCATGGTGAATCCCTTGCCGGTCGGGGTACACGGATCGTTCGAGAACGGGAAGCGTGTCGTACCGATCAACACCATGCCCTGGAAGAAATTCGGCACTACCATGCGTTCGCCACGTGCAGTCGCCGTGGAATTGGCAGCAGCCTCATCCGGGGACTGCAAGTTGATGAACCAGCCATTGGCGCCCGGGGCCCCCACCTTCTCGATAACCCGGCCCTTGTCATCCTCATCGGTGATTCGAACCTGCTTCAGCGTGGTACGAGCCACAAGTGCGTCTCGGTCGATCAACCCGTACCACGACTGCACATGGGCATTCTGCTCATTAGAAGTATCAGACTTGGAAAGGTAGCGACCGGTACCAAAGAACAGCCAAGTATCCGTCGTGGCCGAATAAGGATTACGCGCCACCAGTGGCGCAATGGTGATTGGCTGATTTGCATCGGTCTGGAAAATCTTGGTTGCCGAACTGGTGGCGATATCGATCTTCCAGACACTGCCCAGAAGGTCACCGGCATAAACGGTTTCAAAATTCCCATCCGGGCGGCTATCTGGATCTACGCCACGGCCATCCCATACATTGACAGGAGCCAGGCCGTTGTTCGAATCCGTGGAGACCACAGTAGAACCCATGTCAGCGCCAGTATAGGCATCGAGCATCAAGATGGCGGCACGCCCACCGCTGCTGTTGGGCCCATTGCCCATGAATACACGCCAATCACCATCGGCGACTTTTGCAATCAGCGGGCGACCAAGGCTGTTGCCGAGCATGCTGCCGATGGCTGGGTCTGCTGCCGTCTTTTCCCAGAGGAAGCTCGGGCTCTCCGGATTGGTGACATCCAAGGCGAAAATCGACTTCCCGCCACGCCCCATGGTACCGACCAGAACCGTCTTCCAGCTGGTTCCAACCTTAACATCGGCAATGGTCAACTCACCATCGACGCTGTATGCATGGTCATAGGCAGGATCCCAGTAGGGATAATTTCCCGTAGCAGGATCGTTACGCGAAAGCACCGACAACGATTCGGTAGGCATGAAGGCGAACAATTCGCGTCCATTGGAGGTATCGAATGCATGCAGGAAGCCGTCATTTGCACCGACATACACGACTTTCTTGCGCGACGCATTGCTGGCAGCAAAGGTCGCGTAACTTGTATCACCGCGATACAGATTCAGGTTGGGGGCACCGGCATATACCGGCGCCGAATTGACGATATCGCCCAGCATGCCATTGCGATTGCGGAACTCACGGGTACTACCGGATGCCGTGCTCTGCCGCTCATGCGTACGATCACCGAGGATATACTTGAGCTGGTTGTCACTACCTACCCATGACGAAGGCTTGACCAGGGTCGGCGAGTTTACAACCGCACCCGTGGCGCTGCGGTTGGAAATGAACTCCCGCATGCTGGAGCCATTGACATGGAACATCCTGCGCTTGGTGTAATGGCTATTGGCATCGGAAAGCCAGGTAGCCGCATCCCACTGGGCGGTCAACTCGCCACTGCTGGTGTCCACCGAACTGGCGATCAGGCGACCACCCCAGCCATTGGAGAGATACTGAGCTTGATAGGTATAGGCTCCCGCCTCCAGCTTGGTCGTGTTGCTGGCAAACGAACCGCCTGAGCCGGTGATGGAGTCAGTGATGCGCTGGAACGCCTCGGTCAGGCCATCGATCATGCGTTGACCATCGTTGGCCAAATACATATTGCGCGGCAACTTGAAATCGCCCGTGCCACCCAAGCCAGTGGCGGCCTTGACGTTCTGCGTCGCTGACGTCCAGGCACCCTCATTGCTGGCCCACCAGCTGGCATTGTAATCGCGCGCCGTGGCATTGCCATTGGCATCATAATCCGTTGCCGGGATGTCATAACCACCGAAGCGGGTGGCCAGGTAGTACTGGTTGGACGATTTGGACTTCAAATCATTCTGCTCTACCACATCGACCCAGTAGGTGGACACCGACTGACCCTTGAAGCGCCCACCCCCCAGATCCACGTTGGGAATGTCGGTACGGATATCCTGTGTATGCGCCCAATAAGCCAAGCCAGCCGTTAGATTCCGATCTGCGCTACCACCGCCAGCCTTGGTGCGCCAAGTTGACACAGAAAGCGTGCCATCACCGGAATGGTTAGAATCCTCATTATTGGTATTGGTATCACCAATGCCCAGAAACACACTGGTCTGGCATTGGTAGAGGGTAGAGTCACCGTTCTGACCGACCAGTCGCTCCGACCACGACGGCGCTGCCGCATTGGCGCCTGTGCCATACCAATCCTCGATTACCGGCAGACCATCCGCATTGCGAAAACGACCGGTCTTGCCGGATGAGGTGTGGGTGGAACTGACAGGCTCCAAGCTGGAGTAATTGGAAACATTGGCCAGACCGCGCATATAGCGCAGCGCCGTGTAATACATCTCCGAAAGGTTGTCATATTCCTTCAGGCGCGACATACCGGTACTGACCTGGCCAAAGCGGTTGACATAGTTGATGACGCCGCTATAGCGCACTGTGCAATCAGCACAAGTACCCCCACCTGCCTGGACATTGGTGTTGGTGGCATTAGCCATGTCCGGATCAGGATTGTTCAGGATCATGCCCGTGGCCGGATCCCATTCAGGGTTGTCGGTGCCACCAATACGCGCGCGATCAGGATACAGGGTGGTGGTACCGGCAATTTCAGACGCTGTCCACGGGGCGATGAACTTCAGACGCGAGCGCATCACTCCGCCGTTACGGTTTTGCCCGCTTTCGGCCAGGTAGGAAAACATCCCGAAGCGACTTTTATACGCGTTGAGCTGCAGCAGACCTTCAGGCTTGTAATAACTGCCGTACTGCGTACAGAAATCGCGGCGGTCATAAACCCCATCACAGACCTGCACACGCATACTCACCGCGTAATTTTCATTTCTACCGCGTACCGTACGACGATACTTGCCGTTATTGCGAGGCTCGCAATCGGGCTCCCCCGCCGCACATGCCTTGTCGGTTTCGGTTGTAGTGGTATCGGCATTCGGCAGCTGATGCCATCTCGGCTGGTAAGGAATAGCACTGGTGGAGTTGCCATCACTCTGATTACCATCAGTCACCGGCAATGCAATCGCCTTGGGATCGTTGTAACTGGTCGCGTTACCAATCCCGGAAGAGCTGGGCCTAAACCACATCTGATTGCGCAAACCACCAATTCTCGCCCTGAGATGCCCGGTTTTAGCCGGCGTAGCACCAGCGACAAGCGCCGTGGAATTCAATCGTCGCAGCTTGGTGTAATTATTATCCCAGCGGTCCGAATTCGCCTTCTCCAGGTACGTGACAGACGCCAGCTCACTGACAGAGTGCGTTACCGAAGCACCCTCACTGTCACGCACGGTCACATTGGAAACATTGCCATCAGCCGGGCGGTGAACACGATAACCCCCGGTAAGCGCCATGCGGAATGTGTCCGCCGCCTGCATGCCAGCCCAATTGAGGAAGTTGCCACTCCAGAGCTTTACATCACCACTGGTGGTACAAGTCCTGGAGGATGCATGAGCGGCCGGACGAAAATAGCGATTGACTTCATTGGTATGATATTCATAGGCATAACACACATCCGGGTTGAAATACCCGGAATAGGCCTGCGCCGCAGAGTAATTGGCATTACCTTCATCTACACCGGGCTGGTTGGCCTGGGTGACCACGGTGGGCCACTCCACCGAGGGCAGCAACACCATATTGCCCGGCACTGCACTGGTGACAGTCAACGGTTTGTTGTCAATGACAGCCGTGGACATGGCCGGGGTTGACATCAGCGTAACACCGAGGCCAAAAACAAATGATGGGAAACGGTGGTTGGCCATCACTTGCCTGCCCCCCATCGAAGTTTTCGTCGTCATGAGTTCACTCCCAAAGCCTTGTTGAAAATATTCATCAGCGTGCTGCCACATTGGACTGGAGTACAACCAGCGAGCGACCCTGCCCTGCTGCCGCGGCGGGATTCTGACTCCTGGCAACGATGCGGAACAGCGCCTCCTGGACCGCACTACCACCACCGCCACCATATTGATTGCTGCCGGCGCCAGAGCCCAGGTTCAAATCTTCGTGGGCATCGCGCAAACCCATGAACTGGATCATATATTGTGGTGCACCCGCCGTTGGCAGACCTGCAACCTGCAACCTGTCCGCGCTGACATTGCGCCAGCAATGCGAGGTGAGCGACCCATTACCTGAACAGGTGGTTCCGGCAACCGCCGCATCCGGCAGGCCGCACTGGGTTGCATCCGCAATACCAGTGGCACCGCCACGGCCAGGCGTCGGATCCGGCCCACATTTCACGCCGATGACCCAGCCATTGCCATTGGCAATGACAGTGTCGCGCACCAGTTGCTCAGCCTCGCGCAACGCTGTCTCAGCCTGCTGAAAAGCCAAGCTGCGGTCATACATGTTGGCACTCATGCGTTCGTTCAATGCAGTACCACGCACGACAACCAAACCCAGAATGGTCATAACCAGCAGAAGAATAAGCACCACGACCAATGCGGCACCTTGCTGTTGTGATTTATGTGTCATCGATTCACCCTCACAGGACACGATTACGCAGGGTCACCACATGTTCCACGCGACGCGAAAGTTGGGAAGCGCCTGCGCCAGCTGCGCCCACACCACTACGCCCCTCTTCCACCAGATCCATCGTGATCCGCACCGCGCGCACCTCTTGCCAGCCTGTTGCAGTGAGCAAATCCGAAGCGAGGACATACCCTGCAGGGGTCAAGTAGCTCAACTGCAGATTGCCGACACCACGCAGGACCTCCTCGGCCGCACCATCATTGACTTGACGAAACAAGGCAGGGCCATTGGTGGTATCACGCGTAAACCAACGCACTCCCTGGACCGTACCCAGCATGGCGTACTTGTCGTACTGATAGGCAATACCGGTGCCGCCGCACGTCGCAGCATTGGGGCGTGAAAAATAAGTACAGGTATTTCCCGATGCGGGCACTGCGAGCGCACCGCCGCTGATTTCGGTGCTGCCACTGTTGAACACCCCCAGCACCGCGTGGTCACACACGTAAACGTACTGTGCAGACCCAATTGCCGGGCTCGCCGGGACATAGGTAAAACTGGGCCCGACAGCCGCAGGCTGCACACTGACCGTGCGGACGTCATCGCCCATGCGTATCAACTGAAGCACATCTGCACCGGTCTGGTGCGCGGGCGAACCAGCGGCATTGGCCTCGAACCCGAACAACGGGTGATCAAAAGCCAGAAACCAGTTGCTGCCCGATGGAGTGGCGCCCGCCGCTGCTGTGGCGAGAACATTCGGGATCAACCCGGCGTCGCAGGCATTGCCACCTGCTTCGCGCACATCCTTGGCAATCAGCTCAAAGGCAAACAAGGATGCATCCTGCATGTAACCCACCGCCTGCGTAGAGCGCGAGGCTTGCTGGTTACTGAGAAAAATACCACCTGCAGCCAGCACCACCAGCAGGCCCAACAGCATCGCGATCATCAGCTCGATCAGCGTCAAGCCGGCCTGGCAATGCATCCGCGTGATTTTCAGCTCACCTGTCATATGGCCACCACTGTTTCGATCGTGCGCTCATCATCACCAGCCCCTGTGTCCACAGCAGTGCCGCGACTGTCATCCCATTGCACGGCAATCGTGCAGTCTGCACCACCAAAGGTATTGGCCGCACACTCTATGGAGCCACACGTGGAGGTATCACCTGCGCTGCCGATATTGCGCTTCAAGCCGGCAACCCATGCATTCACATCGGCCTGGGCGGCTTGCTTGCCTGCGGAATGTTCACTGTCAATGTCCGCCGCCACACAGCGCATTGACCCGGTATTGAAGCTGCCCGCCACCGCTTCGACACGATTGGCGCGCAGGATGTCCAAAATGGCGTAACTCTGCGCAACCGCCTGCGTATTTTCATACGCACTCTGGCTGTTGCGCAGCGAGGCAGCCTGCATGGCCGCGACGCCCAGCAATCCAACGCCGAGGATCAGCACCGCCACCAACACCTCGATCAGACTGGCCCCTGTTTGACGCCCCCGGGGCGAATAGACACGATGGTTCATCAGCAAGCCCCTCCGCCGTTGACTGGCACGACCTCAATCCGTGAGCCTCTGCTCAATGTCACCTGCCGTTGGTTCTGCGCAGGCCGCGTGGTCGGGATGCACAGCGTGATGGTGGCTGCCGCCAGCCCACCAGCGGCCGAGCGCGCCAGGCCATCAGCACGGAAACGTACCGGATAACCCGCAGCACTGATCCGCACCGATCCGTTGATCAGACCGGACTGTATGACCTCATTGTCGCGGCCACCGCGCACCAACCAATGGGTCCAGGTACCGGCATCAGAACAGACAAGACCATCTGTGGATGCACAAACGGTGACCCCGGCGTTTTGACGGATGGCCTCACTGCGGGCCACCTGGAGCGCCGATACCAACTCGTTGGCCTGGCCTGCCAGCCGATTGGTATTGATCAGCCCCGTCATGCTTGGTATTGCAATACCTACGAGAATGGACAGCACCAAAACTGTCACCATGAGCTCTACCAGTGTGAAACCGCACTGGCCAGCACACCCTCCATTCAGCACACCCGTTTGACGTTTCCTGGACAGCATCAACCTTCCCCGCACCAATGGCACAATAAGCATAGCCAAACCACTCTCCGACTCCACAGGCTGAGCGACAGACGGTGCAAAAACACAGCCGAACGGCCTCACTCCCCCGCTACAACCAACACCTGCAAGTGTTGTCGACCGGCCAATTCCTGGCGTGGGCATTTTTCTGTGGCGAGGCACTTGCCTTGCTGATGGCACTTGCCCCCGGCATCCCACATGACAGGCCCGTGTGGTTTGGCGTCAACTCCTTGATCATACAGTGGATCATCTTCGGGACGCTGGCACTGATCCATATGACGCATCATGGACTGAGCCGACTTTCATCGACAGCACAGATGGTTGCCATCCTCATCCTGCTGCTGATCGTAACCGCCACCACACTGTTTTTTTTCAACACAATACTGCCGGTACCACTGATTCCACCAGGTGCCCCGCTGCAGAATCTTGCAGTGGCTGGCTGCGGGATGGCGCTCCTTCTAGGCCTGATGTCCATAGGGATCATTGAAAACCACCTGCGACTGCAACGCCTCGCCCTCCAGGCCAGTCAGGCTCAACTACAGGCGCTACAGGCGCGGATACGCCCGCACTTCCTGTTCAATACCTTGAACTCCGCCGTCGCCCTGGTACGCAGCGAACCGGCACGCGCGGAGAACCTGCTGATCGACATGGCCGACCTGTTCCGAAGTGCGCTTTCGCCCGCCAGCACCATTACGCTGGCAGAAGAAATAGACCTGTGCCGGCGTTATATCGCCATCGAACAGGCACGTTTTGGCGATCGCCTGCAGACCCACTGGCAGCTGCCTGATCCCTTGCCTGCCTTGGCCATTCCCCCGCTCTGCCTGCAACCCCTGGTCGAGAATGCGGTGCATCACGGGGTTGAACGCTCACATGGCAGCAGCCTGATCCAGATCCACGCCAGGCTGGAACAGGACCGGATGGTGATCGACATCGGCAACCCGCTGCATGCAGCAGGCGCGCGGCACCATCATGGCCATGGTGTCGGACTGGAGGCCGTGCGTGCGCGCCTGGCCGCGTACAGCGAACAGGCCCGGCTGGAAACCTGGCAGGCAGACGGGCACTTCCATGCCCGCCTGCAGTTGCCATTGGGCGATCAGGTCACCACGCGGTAGCAGGGCTTGTAGTCGCCGGCGATCTTCATCCGGCGCTGCTCGACAAAGGCGCGCAGCAAGGCATCCAGCGATGCCATCAGCTCGGCATCACCATTGATTTCAAACGGGCCGTACTGCTCGATCCGGCGCATGCTCGGCTCCTTGACGTTGCCGGCAACAATGCCGGAGAACGCACGCCGCAAATCCGCTGCCAGCGCATGCGGCGGACGGTTCCTGTGCAGGTCCAGCGCGGCCATCGCCTCGTGGGTGGGCTCGAAGGGCTGCTGGAATTCCAGCGGGATATGCAGGCCCCAGTTGAAGTAGAACGAGTCCTTGTTGTGCAGGCGGTATTCGCGCACCTGCTTGATGCCTGCCGCCATCGCCCGGGCCACGGCCGGCGGGTCGCCGACGATGATCTGGTAGCGCGCTGCAGCGGCATCGCCCAGCGTCAAACGGATGAAACGGTCAATCTGCTCGAAATACGGCGCGGCCACCGCCGGACCGGTCAGCACCAGAGGGAATGGCAGGTCCTTGTTTTCCTCACGCAGCAGGATGCCCAGCAGGTAGAGGATTTCCTCGGCCGTGCCCACGCCGCCGGGGAAGACGATGATGCCGTGGCCCAGACGTACGAACGATTCCAGGCGTTTTTCAATATCCGGCATGATCACCAGATGATTGACTATCGGATTGGGTGATTCGGCGGCAATGATGCCCGGCTCGGTGATGCCGATATAACGCGCTGGATGCTTGCGCTGCTTGGCATGGGCAATGGTGGCGCCCTTCATCGGCCCCTTCATCGCACCCGGGCCGCAACCGGTACAGATATCCAGCCCGCGCAGGCCCAGCTCGTAACCAACCTGCTTGGTGTACAGATATTCATCACGCGGAATCGAGTGGCCACCCCAGCACACCACCAGGTTCGGATCCCCTGGCTGCAGGCCACGCGCATTGCGCATCAATCCGAATACTGCATTGGTGATGCCTTCGGAGGATTCCAGCTCGGCCGCATATTCCGGCCCCAGCTCGATCGCGGTATAGGCCAGGTCGCGCACCACGGCATACAGCAGCTCGGCAATGCCCTTGATGATGACGCCATCGACAAACGCCTGTGCCGGCGCATTGACCAGGTCGATCAACACGCCGCGGTCCTGCTGGGTGACCTGGATATCAAAGTCCGGGTACAGGTCCGAGGCTGCACGCGGATCATCCGAAGCACTGCCGCTGGTCAGCACCGCCAGCGCACAACGGCGCAGCAGGTCATGCATGCCTCCGGAAGAGGCATCGCGCAGACGCGCCACTTCCACCCGCGAAAGAATATCCAGCTCGCCACGCGGGAAAATGCGCGCATTCTGTACCGGGAGTGCACGCTGGCGCTGCTCGTTGTTGCTCATAACTTTGAATGTCCTCTTATCAACCCAGCGACTTTAGCGCCGGCCGCCAAAAAGAGAAACGGCCGGGTTGCCCCGGCCGTTCCCCTGTTCAGAACTGATCCGTCAAGGCATCAGAACTTGTACTTGAAGCTCAGCATCATCGACCAGCGCGACACGGCGGTGTTGCCCTTGTCGTTGTTGTTTTCCTGCACCGCTTCGTTGTCGGTCGAGCCGGTGAAGTTGTACACATACTTGCCGGTGGCCGGGTCAATGCCAGCGTAGTTGGCAACGCGACGGGTCGAGTAGAAGCCGTAGTCTTCGATCAGGCCCCAGTCCTTGTTGAGCAGGTTGCCGACATTCATGATGTCCAGCGCGATCTCGGACTTGTGGCCCTTGAAGAAGCCCGGCAGTTCCTGGCTGATGCGCACGTCGAAGTTGTTCACCCAGCTGGAACGGAAGCCGTTGGCCGGAGCGATCTGGCCCTGGTAGGCCGCCAGTTCCGGATTCTTGGCCAGCCAGTCGAAGAACTGCTTCTCCATCGCTGCACCACCGACCCACTGCACATCACCGTAACCGTTCGGGACATAGAACAGATCGTTGGTGGTGGCGCTGTCACCGTTCACATCGTTGTAGTAGATGTAGCTGAACGGACGGCCCGAGCGGCCTTCGTAGAACATGCCAAAGCGGGTGGCATAGTCACCGAAGAAGTTGTGCTTGAACTCGACGGTACCGGTGACACGGTCCTTGATGGCATAACGCGAGTTATAGGCAACGTTTTCGTTGGCGTTGTTGATCAGGGTGCCCGACCAGTTCGAGGTGTTCTGCGAGCTGGCCAGCGGACTGACTTCGGTAGCCTCGGTGTAGGTGTAACCCAGCGACCAGGCCCACTTGTCGGTCATCGCCTTGGACAGCGCGAAGGTCGCCTGTGCACCACGGCCCTTGTCGGTGTTGCGCAGCAGCATCACGTCGCCGACCCAGTTCGGGCGGCTGGCACGGTTGCCAGCACCGTTGGTGCCGTTTTCAGTGCCGAAACGGCCAGCGTTGGCCGGATCCAGGCCAGCGGCGTTCCAGTAGATCGCACGACCGTCCTGACCGTAAGCGGTCGGGCCAGCAACACCATCAGTGATGTCCAGACGCTCGAAGTACAGACCGTCATTGACCTTGGTGAACAGCACTTCGGCCGATGCGGTGATGCCGTACCACGGCAGCTCGTGGTCGAACGCCAGGTTGGCCTTCCACACCGACGGCAGCTTGGTGCCCGGCTCGACCAGGTCGACGTTGTCACGACCGGCAACGGCAGAGCCCGGGACATACGGATTGTTGACGTCCGGAGTGAAGATCGCACCCGGGTTGCGCAGGTCGTATTCCTGGTAGTTCAGACCGGTGTTGGAGTACGCACCGCCGAGCCACACGTTCGGGGCAGCACCGCCGAACAGGCCGACGCCACCACGCAGCTGGGTCGGGCGATCGCTGTCGAAGGTGTAGTTGAAGCCGACGCGCGGCTGCACCAGCTTGTCATCGACCAGGTTGGTGTTGTTGTAGCCGTACTCGGCCTCGATGCGCGGGTTGTACAGGCGCTGGTCGCTGAAGGACGGCATGTCGACGCGGACGCCAGCCATCACGTTCAGGTTGTAATTGACCGCCCAGGTGTCCTGCACGAACAGGCCGGTGTTCTTCAGGGTGAAGGCCGCCGGGATGTCGTCACGGCTGCCGCCCGGACGCGGTGCACGCAGCTGGTAACGGGTCGGCTCACCTGCCAGGAAGGCAGCCATGTTGGCAAACTCATACACACCGTTGAGGTTACGGCCGTAGAAGTTCATCAGGTCGTTGTCGCTGTAGTCGAAACCGAACTTCAGCGTGTGGTCACCGACATACCAGGTACCGGCACCAAAGGCATTCAGCTCCTTGGATTCAACGATATTGACGTGGGTGTTCTGCTCGGTGCCCAGCAGCAGTGCGTTGTTGTTGGCAAAACCGTTGATACGGATCTGCGGCAGGTTCACGCCCGGGACGCGAACAGCCGAATAATCCTTGTGCGAGACCTTGAACTCGGTGGTGAAGTTGTCGCTCCAGTTGGAGAACAGCTCACCCATCCAGGTCTCGTAAGCCTTCGGCTGTGCGTACCAGTAGCTGCTCAGCGAAACGGTGCTGTTGCCCAGGCCCGGGAAACGCATCACGTTCTGTTCCATCTTGTTGTAGCGCAGGGCTGCACGATGGTTTTCGTTGATGTTCCAGTCCAGCTTGACCGCGTATTCCTCGATCTCGGTGGTGGCATCGGGAGTGGTCAGGCCACCGACGTCATAGCCCAGGCCGGACATGTACTGCTGCACAGTGGCGATGTCGGCATCGGTGATCGAGCCATTGCCGTACGGGGTGCTGCTCAGGGCAATGCCCGGGGCTTCACGCTCGTACTTTTCGTAGTTGGCGAAGAAGAACAGCTTGTCCTTGACGATCGGGCCACCCAGGGTCATGCCCATGGTGGTTTCCTTGTCGAAGCCGCTGAAGTCTTCGCGGTCGCCTTCCAGGCGATCACGGACCATGTCCTTGTCGCGGTAGGTGTAATAGACGGTGCCGTGGAACTCATTGGTACCCGACTTGGTCACGGCGTTGACCACCGCACCGGTACCACCGGAGATGGTGGTGTCGTAGTTGGCCAGGTCGATGTTGATTTCTTCGATGGCATCCATCGAGACCGGCTGACGCTCGGTCGGCAGGCCATTGGATTCCAGGCCGAACGGATCCGAAGCGCCAATACCGTCGATGCGGATGGCGTTGTAACGGGTGTTCTGGCCACCGGCCGAGATCGCACCGTCAGCCTTGCTGACCTGCGAGATGCGCGGGTCAAGGCGCATGTAGTCCTGGATGTTGCGGTTGGCCGAAGGCATGGCTTCGATCATGTCGCGGTTCAGGTTGGTGCCGGTGCCCATCTTGTTGGCACTGAAGATTTCCGAACCACCGGCCACGGCATAGGCAGTGACGCCTTCCAGGGTGGCGACATCGCCGGTCAGGGCAGCGTTGACGGTGTTGACCTGGTTCAGGTTCAGGTAGACACCCTCTTCGGTCTTGGTGCCTTCACCAGGCTTGGTGATGGTGATGGTGTACGGACCACCCACGCGCAGACCGCGGGCGTTGTAGCGACCGGATGCATCGGTGGTTGCGCGGCTGACGGTACCCGACTCATTGTGGGTAATGACAACTTCGGCACCAATGACCGGCTGGCCGGCATTGGACAGGACCTGACCGCCGACACCGGCAGAGGTGCTCTGGGCGAAAGCCGGCGCAGCTGCAAGTGCAGCCACCAGGCCAAGGGTCAGCTTGGACATCCGGAGACGTGGGTGGTTCATTATGGGTAGCCTCGATACGAGTTGGCGATTGGTAAAAAACGCGATCCTTCAGCCCCAGGAACGACTGGGCGACTGATCGGCTGAATCTTGGGTGTCCCAACCGGGACGACTTTCAATGCAAGTTGTTGCAGTCGATACGGTTAAAAACAGGTTAACACAATAGACCGCAATTGTGACCACTTTGCGACAGAACAACGACCAACGCCCGACTGTAAGTCACTGATTTACATGACTGACATCCGGGAAAAGCTGACAATCCAGCAGGCAGAAGGCCCTGTTTTTGCGCCCCCCGCGCCCCCACCCCTGCGCAACAAATTACTTACACCTGCGCCGCACGATACCGGTTATCCAGCCACGCTGCAGCCACTTCCAGCGGACGCGCGATCTGCGCCACCTCATGGCCATAGGCGCGTGCGCGCAGCGCCGTCGGCATCGGCGGCGGACACAGTGCATGGATCTGGACACGGCTGTTGTGCAGCTCGGCGCGCAACATCGCCATCAGTGCATGCTGTGCTGATTGGGCCAAACCATACCCCCCCCAGTAGGCCTGCTCCCCACGCTCGGCGTGGTCCAGCGCAAACACCACCGCACCGCTGGCCGCCTGCAAGGCCGGCAGCGCCGCCTGGGTCAACCACAGGCGCGCGGTGAGATTGACGTGCAGCGCCCGCGCCAGGGCAGCCGGATCGGCATGCATCATCGGCGTCAGCCCCGGAAAGTCGGCGGCACAATGCACCAGCAGGTCCAGGCGGCCGTATTCGTCAATAACCCGTTCGACCAACTGCTGGTGATCGGCCGGCTGCGCGCCTTCCAGATCCAGCGGATAGAGCTGGATCTGCCCTCCCTCGGCCAGGATCTTCTGATACAGCGCATCGAGCCGCCGCAGATGGCGGCCACTGGCAACCACCTGCGCACCGGCACGGCTGCATACCTGGGCCATCGCACCACCGAGCCCACCGCTGGCACCGGTAACCACCACCACCTGGCCTGCCAGGAGGCCTGGACTCATACCACGCCCGCCTCGGCGACAATGCGTTGCAGCTCACCGGCTTCGAGCAGCTCGATGATGATCTCGCTGCCACCGATCAACTCGCCATGGACGAACAACTGCGGAAAAGTTGGCCAGTTGGAAAAACGCGGCAGGTTGGCACGCAGCTCGGGATCGGCCAGGACGTTTATCGTCTTCAATTGGCCAGCCCCGGCCGCCTGCAGTGCCTGCACCGCCTGGCTGGAATATCCACACATCGGCAACTGCGGCGTACCCTTCATGAATAGAATCATTGGATGCTGCTCAACCATCGCCTGGATTTGCTCGATCAACGCCAAGTGCGTGCTCCCGCCTGTGATTGCCAGCCCAGCCAACGGTAACGTCAGACTGGCGCTATAGTCTTCGTATTGTATGCCTGTCCACAAGGACGGCACCGGATCAGATCGTGGATACCTATATTCTCCCCTATCCCAGCACTGCGCTGCAGCCCCATATCAGCAGCGAGGTGGTCGGCACGCACCTTGCCCGCCTGGCCGGCCTGCAGCAAGCCCTGTGCAATGCATTGACGGGCAGTGACCTGGCGCAGATGGAACTGGATGTCGTGGTTGCCAGCAGTCAGGGCCAGACCTTCGAGCTGGCGGCAAGCTGCCTGAACCAGCGTTTTTTCTGGGATGGGCTGTGCAGCAGGAGCCCTGCCGAGCCGGGCGGGCGTATCGGCGAGCGCATCAAGAGCGACTTTGGCTCATTGGGCGCACTGCAGGAATCCTTCAGCCAGCACGCGGCACAGCTGCCGGCTGACGGCTGGATCTGGCTGGTCGAACAGGCCGACGGCCGGCTGGCGGTCACCTCGCATCCGGGTATCGGCAATCCGTTGACCGGCACCTCCCGCCCCGTGCTGGCCTGCCCGCTGGACCACACCCTCTGGGACAGCCCGGGCAACAGCGACCGATCGAGCTGGCTGACCGGCTTCTGGAAACTGGTCAACTGGGACATGGCCGAGCGCAACCTGCGCTGAGCCGGCGCAGACAAGGGGCGAGCCGTCGCCCCTTGCCCGGGCAGCAATTACGCCACTGACAAGGCATCCAGCAGCGGCGCCACCTGGGCCTCACGCCCCAGCGCCTGCCCTACCTGCTGCAATGCCCGGGCCATCGCCGGGGCATCGTCGGTACGGAAATTGGCATGCCCGACCTTGCGCCCGGCACGCGGTTGCTTGCCGTAGTCATGCCAGAAGCCCGCAGCCTGGGCCAGCACCGGCGCCGCCTCGGGCATCTGCCCCAGCCAATTGAGCATGCAGGCCACACCCAGCACAGCGGTATCGCCAAGCGGCAGCCCCAGGCCGGCGCGCAGATGATTGGCAAACTGGCTGGTCTGCGCACCATCACCGGTCCAGTGGCCGGAGTTGTGCACCCGCGGCGCCATCTCGTTGACCAGCAGCGCACCGTCGCAATGGAACAGCTCCAGCGCAAACACGCCGACGTAATCCAGATGTTCGGCCACCGCACGCGCATGCGCCACTGCGCGCTCCTGCACCGCCGCGGGCAGGCCACATGGCGCCAGCGAGGCCGACAGCACGCCATCGACATGCCAGTTGCGGGTCACCGGCCAGGCCACGAACTGGCCGGCAGCATTGCGTGCAGCCACCACGCTGAGCTCGCAGTCAAAATCCACGAAGCCTTCCAGGATCAAGCCGACGGCATCCACCTGCGCCCCGAGGGCCTGCCAGGCAGCGCCAATGTCAGCCTGGCTCCGGATGCGGAACTGGCCCTTGCCGTCATAGCCCAGACGCCGCGTCTTCAGGATGCAGGGCATGCCGAACTCGGCGACCCTGGCCTGCAGCGTGGCCAGTGAGTCGATGTCGGCAAATGCCGGCAAGGCGATACCGAGGGCCTGGAACAGCCGCTTTTCACTGAGCCGGTCCTGGGCCACGGCCAAGGCACCGGCATTGGGAAACACCGGCCGCAGTGCCGACAACGCCGCCACGCTGGCGGCCGGCACATTTTCAAAGTCGAAGGTGATCACATCCACGCTGCCAGCGAAGGCCTGCAGCGCCGCCAGGTCATCAAACTGCCCGTTCACCAGCGGCGCCAGCTGGCCGGCACAAGCCTCCGGCGATGGGTCGTAGATGCGGAAGCGCAGCCCCAGCGGCGCACCGGCCAGGATCATCATGCGGGCCAGCTGCCCGCCACCGAGAATGCCGACGGTTTTCATAGGCGGGGGTCGTCGTTTTCCATCACCAGCGCCGTCTGCGCGCTACGGAAATCAGCCAGCGCCTGCGCGATCGCCGGGTGGTCATGCGCAAGCAGGGCGGCGGCAAACAGGCCGGCATTGGCCGCACCGGCCTGGCCGATGGCAAAGGTGGCCACCGGCACGCCGGCGGGCATCTGCACGATCGACAACAGCGAATCCATGCCGTTCAAGGCCTTGGACTGCACCGGCACGCCGAGCACCGGCACGGCGGTCTTGGCCGCGATCATGCCCGGCAGATGGGCCGCGCCGCCGGCACCGGCAATGATCGCGCGCAGGCCGCGCGCCTGTGCCTGTTCGGAATAGCTGAACAGCACATCCGGGGTGCGGTGGGCCGAAACCACCTTCACTTCGTAGGCGACGCCGAGGGCATCGAGCTTGGCGGCGGCATGCTGCATGGTTTCCCAGTCCGAACGGGAACCCATGACCAGGCCGACCAGGGGTGCGGGGGTGTTGGTGCTCATTGTTGGCCGTGTGCTGCAGTAAAGACGTATTCTAGCCGTCTTCCACGCAAGACTTGACTGTAATGGACCGCAAACTGCTCGACCTGCTCGTATCTCCCGACACCCGCCAGCCGCTGGCGCTGCTGGACAGCGCCGGTCTGCAGGCGCTCAATGCCGCCATCAGCGCCGGCAGCATCCAACGCGCCGATGGCAGCACGCTGGACAAGCCTCTGCGCGAAGCACTGATCACCGCCGACCGCGCGCACATCTACCGGGTAGAAGACGGCATCCCGGTGTTGCTGCCGGAAGAAGCGATTGCCTGTGCCAGCATCGCCGGCCTGGCCAAGGCCTGAGCCAGCTGCGGGACGGTGTGCGCGCAACCACCACACCGTTCAGGCCGCACCGCCTCTGCCTGCCTGCGGAGACACATCATGATGCGCCCACTGTTCCTGCTTGCCACCCTGCTTGCCGGCACCAGTACCACCGCCAGCGCGCAGGACATTGTCCCCGCCCAGGCCACGACCGAGCTGGACCCGTGCCAGCTGCCGCTGCCCCACGGCACGGCACCACAGGCCCAGGCACTGGTACGCAGCGCCTGCAATGAACACCGGCTGTGGCACAGCCCGTTCATCGACCGCCAGGGCCGGCTCGCCCGCCTGCCGGTCACCGAGGCCGAAAACGGGATGCTCGCCGATGATGGCCTGCGCGCCTGGCAGCGCGTAGCCGCGTATTGGCTGGGCAGCAATACCCTGCACAGGACCTCGGCCCATCCCGGCAGCAGCGCCTGCCTGTCGACCTCCTCCGCCAGTCCGGCCACTACCGTCGACAGCGCACTGTGCCGCAGCTTTGTGCTCGATACCCCCTGGTCAGCCGCCTTCATCAGCTGGTTGATGATGCAGGCCGGTGTGTACGACTTCCCCGCCTCGGCGGCACATCTTGATTACATCGCAGCCAGCCATCAGCAACGTGGCCCGTACCGGCTGAGCGACCCCTACCAGACCCGCATCCGCCCCGGCGACCTGCTGTGCCACCTGCGTGGGCGCAGCGACGACCTGGATTACCAGGGTCTGCTCACTGCCTTGTCTGCCGGCCAGACAGGCGGCTGGCAGTCACACTGCGACCTGGTCGTTGCCAGCAACCCGGGCGGCAACCGTACCAGCTACACCATCGGCGGCAATGTACTCAACGCCGTGACCATGCGTCTGCTTGCGGTCAATGAGCGCGGCGCACTGGTCACCCCGGCAGCTGGCAGCCCGCAGGACTGCGCGGTGCAGCAACCGCAACTGTGCAGCCTGAATCCGCCACGCTGGATCGCCCTGCTGCAACTGCGCGGCCCCGACCCAGCCCCACTAGCCGCTACCACTGACACCCCGTAAAGTGCGCCGATGCCCAGCCTGATTCTGCTCATGATCGCCGGCGCTGCCGGTTATGCGTTCTGGAACGCCTCCCGCGCTGCGGCCGAAGCGGCCAGCCACCACAGTCGCAAGGCGTGCCAGGATGCCCAGGTGCAGTGGCTGGACCAGTCGGTGCATGCCATCGGCATCGTCCCCTGCCGCCTGCCCAACGGCTGGCTCGGGTTTCAACGCACCTACCGGTTCGAATACTCGCGCGACGGCTCGGACCGGCATGCCGGGCGTATCGTGCTGCGCGGCGAGCAACTGGTCCAGCTCACCGGGCCGACCCGGGTGCAGCCTGCGGTCGTCTTCCAGGCCAGCCTGCCACCGCAACCACTGGATGGACCCAGGGACAAATGAGAACGGCCGGTAGAACCGGCCGTTGGATTATTTGACCACCCGCAGGAAGGGGCGCTTGCCGGGGCCACCCGGCGCTGGCGGCTCGTCATCACCGTCATCACTGCGCGCCACGCTCGGCACCGCCGCCAGTTGCGGCCCACCAGCGGGGACCAGCTGCGGATCATCAATCACGATGTCATCTTCGGCCGCTTCGGCACTGCCGGGAAGATCATCCGGCAAGGCCATGCCCTGGCCATTTTCGCGCGCATACACCGCCAGCACCGCCGCGATCGGCACCCGTACCGGCTGGCTGACGCCACCAAACCGCGCACTGAAACTGACCTCGTGGTTGTCCATGTGCAACTGGGCAACGGCGCGCTCGGCAATGTTCAGGATAACCCGCCCGTCGTGCACGGCACTGGGAGGAACCATGACCCCGCTCACCGAGGCATCCACCAGCAGGTGCGGAGTCATGTCGTTATCGTTGATCCATTCCACCAGCGCACGCAGCAGGTAGGGACGGTGACTGGTCATGCTGAAAGTACTTTGGCTCATGGCTGGCAGTGTAACGCAGCCCTGCCAGCGACAAGCAGGCCTCAGGCCGGCAAATCACGCAGCTTGCGTTCGGCATCGGTCAGGCTGCGCACGAAGGCCGGATGACGGAACATCCGGTTGACGTAATCCTCCAGCGGCTTGCCGTCCTTGGGCAGGGCCACACCCAGCGACTGCAGACGCCACAGGATCGGCACCAGCGCGCAGTCGGCCAGGCTGATTTCCGGATTGAGGAAGAACTTGGCGACCTTGAACAGCGGCACCGACTGGGCCACCAGCTCGCGCAGCCGCTTGCGTGCAGCCTCGGCCTGGGATTTGCTGCCATGGGTTGCGACATGGATCTGCGGCACCCAGTCCTGCTCAAGCCGCACCAGCGCCAGACGCAGACGCGCACGCCCGAGCGGATCGATCGGCATCAACGGCGGGTGCGGGTAGCGCTCATCCAGATATTCCCCCACCACGCCGGGCGAATACAGCACCAGCTCGCGCTCGACCAGCGTCGGCAGGCTCTGGTAGGGATTCAGGTCCAGCAGATCCTCCGGCGGATTGGCCGGATCGACCAGGACCAGATCGTATGCCACACCCTTGGCTGCAAGCACCATGCGCACACGGTGGCTGGTCACATCGTCGGTCGAGGAGAACAAGGTCAAGGTATTACGCATCAAGGTACCTGTGCCCGCTATGGGCGTCATGGGCAACCGGGGTTGCCGGAAGGTGGGGGCTCGGGGAGGCACACCGCTCAGTGCACGTCCTTCCAGTACTCGCGCTTGAGCATCCAGGCCAACAAGGTAAACACCACCAGGAACAAAATCACCCAGATACCCAGCGTCTGCCGTTTCAGCGCGGCAGGTTCTGCAGCATAGGCCAGAAAGTTGGTGATATCGCGAGCGGCCTGCTTGAACTGCGCCGGCTCCATCGCACCGGGCGCTGCCAGCTGCACACCGACCACCTGTGGGTTGCCGGACTGGTCCGGCTGCGGCGCGTACACCGGGCGCTGCAGACCCTGCAGCTCCCACAAGGCATTGGGCATGGCCACATCCGGGAACAGCTGGTTGTTCCAGCCCAGGACCGCCTGCTCATCCTGGTAGAACGAGAGCAGGTAGGTATACAACCAGTCGTTGCCACGTACGCGCGCCACCAGGCTCAGGTCCGGCGGCAGTTTGCCGAACCACTTCTCGGCGGCGGGCGGCATCGGCGTGGTGATGTGCTCGCCGAAAGCGGCGCCGCTGAAGTTCAGGCTGGACTGCATCTGCTCCTCGCTCAGGCCCAGATCTTCAGCCATGCGCGAATAACGCAGGTACTTCAGCGAATGACAGCCGGCGCAGTAGTTGGTGAACAGCTGCGCCCCCCGCTGCAGCGAGGCTTGATCACCCAGATCATTGCCGGCCGACTGCAGCGCACCGCCGCCAGCGGCATGGCTCCAGGCCGAGGCCAGCAACATCGCGCCAGCGGCCAGCAGAGACAGGAAACGGCGATTAGTCATGGAGGGTCACCCTTTCCGGAACCGGCTTGGTCTTGTCCAGCCGCGTCCATATCGGCATCGTGATGAAGAAGGCAAAGTACAGCAGGGTCAGCACCCGCCCGACCCAGGTTTCCCAGGCCGCCGTACCCGGGCCCGAACCGATGATCCCCAGCCAGACAAAGCACACCACCAGCATCGCCAGCATCAGCCGGCTGAGCAGGCCGCGGTAGCGGATCGACTTGACCCTGGCCTTGTCCAGCCACGGCACCAGGAACAGGATCGCGATCGCGGCAAACATCACGATCACCCCGCCCAGCTTGTCCGGCACCACGCGCAGCATCGCGTAGTACGGGGTGTAGTACCACACCGGCTTGATGTGCGGCGGGGTCACCAGCCGGTTGGCCTCGGTGAAGTTGTCATGCTCCAGGAACAGGCCACCAAAGCCCGGGGCAAAGAAGATGATGAAGGCGGCGATGATCAGCAGGCAGCCAACACCGAACAGGTCCTTGACCGTGTAGTACGGGTGGAAGGGAATGCTGTCGGCCGGCGCGGTGGCCGACCAGCGGTTGCCCTTGGGGCCATGCTTGACATCGACCCCGTCCGGATTGTTGGAGCCGACCTCGTGCAGCGCGGCCAGGTGCAGCACCACCAGCAACAGCAGCACCAGCGGCAGCGCAATCACATGCAGGGCGAAGAAGCGGTTGATCGTGGCATCGCCGGGCAGGTAATCACCCATGATCCACTCGGTCAGGCCATTGCCGATCACCGGGATGGCACCAAACAGCGAGATGATCACCTTGGCGCCCCAGAACGACATCTGCCCCCACGGCAGCACATAGCCCATGAAGGCCTCGGCCATCAGCACCAGGTAGATCAGCATGCCCAGGATCCACACCAGCTCACGCGGCTTCTGGTAGGAGCCGTACATCAGCCCGCGGAACATGTGCAGGTAGACCACGATGAAGAACAGCGAGGCCCCGGTGGAATGCATGTAGCGGATCAGCCAGCCCCACTCCACATCGCGCATGATGTATTCCACCGAGGCAAAGGCCTCGGCCGCGCTGGGCTTGTAGTGCATGGTCAGGAAGATGCCGGTCACAATCTGGTTGACCAGCACCAACAGCGCCAGCGAGCCGAAGTAGTACCAGAGGTTGAAGTTCTTCGGCGCGTAATAACCGGTGAGATGCTTGTGCAGCGTTGGCCCCAGGCCCGGGGCGCGCTCATTGACCCAGTGCTGGACGCCGCCAACGGCGCGCGTGATCGGATTGCGCATGCTCACACCCCTCCCTGCGGATCAACACCAATGACGATGGTGTTGTCATCGGCGTAATGATGCGGCGGTACCACCAGGTTGGTCGGCGCCGGCACGTCCTGGAACACCCGCCCGGCCATGTCGAAACGCGACTTGTGGCAGGGGCAGAAATAGCCGCCTTTCCACTGCGCGTCATACGGCTCGGGACGGATCTCGGCGACCATTTCCGGCGCACAGCCCAGGTGGGTGCACAGGCCGACCAGCACCGAAATCTCCGGTTTGATCGAGCGCAACTGGCGGTTTTCGGCCAGCACATAATCCGGCTGCTGCTCGGCATTTTCCGAGTCCGGATCACGCAGGCGCCCGTCCAGGCCCGGCAGCGCGGCCAGAATGGCCTGCGAGCGCTTGACGATCCAGATCGGCTGACCACGCCATTCCAGGATCATCCGCTGACCTTCCTGCAGGGCACTGATGTCAGCCACCACCGGTGCACCGGCCAGCTTGGCACGGGTACTGGGGCTCCATGACTTGATGAAAGGTACTGCGACAAACCCGGCACCGACCGCCCCGACAACAGCCGTGGTGGCGGTGAGAAACTTTCGACGACCGGCGTTGACTGGATCGTTTACCCCATCGTTGGCCATGCGGCACTCCGATTTTGATTAGGTAGCGTAAGTGGCTGCCGGCAAAAGGTGGGGGCCTTTCGCCCTTGAATCCGTTGGGAGTGTAGCGGAATGCTTAACGGACACACAACGCAGATGGATCCTGCATTGCAGCACGCCTTTATTGACTGACAACCCCCTCGCTGCGATAACGCTCGGCAAGCTGCGCCACCCGCACCACATAGTTCTGGGTTTCACGGTAAGGCGGCACCCCGCCATGACGGTCAACCGCGCCCTCGCCGGCGTTGTAACCGGCCGCAGCCAGGGTCAGGTTGCCATTGAAGCGCCGCAGCAACCAGGACAGGTACTGCACACCGCCGCGGATGTTCTGGCTGGCATCAAAACTGTCGGAGACGCCAAAACGGCGCGCCGTCGCCGGCATCAGCTGCATCAACCCCTGGGCGCCGGCATGGCTGACCGCAGTCGGATTGAAGGCCGATTCGGCATGGATCACCGCACGCACCACGGCCTCTTCCACCCCGAACTGGCGTGCTGCCGCGGCGATCTCATCGCGGTAGGCATTGGTATTGAGGCGAACCGAACCAAAGTTGACCCTGCTGTTGCTGCCACAGGCAAAACACCGCTCGATATAGGTGTAGGCAATCGTGCGTACCGGCCCCTGGCTGCCGGCCGGGCGCTGGCTGGAGTAGTGACGCACCCCGTCCTTCATGTAGCTGTAGACCTGCCCACTGACCGAGCGCCCGGCACGGCCACCCGTGGCCACGGCCGGGGATGGGCTGGCTGCCGCAGTGGCAGCGACCTGCGCCGGACGGGCAGTGGCTGCCGCTGCAACAGTGGTAGCGGCAGCAGTGGGCGGCGGTGACGCCACCGCCGGGGCAATGGCCGGCCGCGAGGCCTGCGGACGGTAGCGGCTGACCACCTCGCAACGCGCAGCAGCGACCCGTTTGCTGACATACGCGGGCACACCGTCATTGCCGACGCATTTGTACAGCGTACCGGCCCACGCCGGCGCGCAGCCGAGCATGGCCAGAAACACTGCAATGGTCCCCAGACTCCCCTTCATGCGGGCAAGTCTGTCCCAGCCGGCCCGCGCTGCCAAGCCCCGGACTGTCGATCCAGGCTGGCTGGCATACAATATGTGACTGACCGCCGCAGTTTGCGCGCGCCCCTCCACCCGTCTGGAATAACCGCCAGGCCCGGGAAGCACGACATCATCATGACCCGCGAAACCACCGATACCGCCCCCACCCTGCTGCCCCTGCCTGGCCAGCGCCAGCCGATTGCCGGCGGTGCCCGCGGCAAGCTCTACATCAAGACCCACGGTTGCCAGATGAACGAGTACGACTCGGCCAAGATGGCCGACGTACTTGCCGCATCCGAAGGCCTGGAGCTGACCGACAACCCGGAAGAAGCCGATGTGGTGCTGGTCAACACCTGCTCGATCCGCGAAAAAGCCCAGGAAAAGGTGTTCAGCCAGCTCGGCCGCTGGAAGGAGCTGAAGAAGGACGGCCGTGACGTGATCATCGGTGTCGGTGGCTGCGTGGCCTCCCAGGAGGGCGAGGCGATCATCAAGCGCGCCCCGTACGTGGACCTGGTGTTCGGCCCACAGACCCTGCATCGCCTTCCCGAACTGATCGCCGCCCGCCGCGCCGAGAAGAAGCCGCAGGTGGACATCTCCTTCCCGGAGATCGAGAAGTTCGACAGGCTGCCCGAGCCGCGCGCCGAGGGCCCGAGCGCCTTCGTCTCGATCATGGAAGGGTGCTCGAAGTACTGCAGCTTCTGCGTGGTGCCTTACACCCGTGGCACCGAGGTCAGCCGTCCGTTCGAGGACGTGCTGGTCGAGTGCGCCCAGCTCGCCGCCCAGGGCGTGCGCGAGATCAACCTGCTCGGCCAGAACGTCAATGCCTACCGCGGCCCGTATGGCGACGGAGAGTTTGCCGACCTGGGCCTGCTGATCCGCGCCATCGCCGAGATCGACGGTGTCGGCCGCATCCGTTTCACCACTTCCCACCCGCTGGAGTTCTCCGACTCGCTGGTGGATGCCTACCGTGACGTCCCAAAGCTGGCCAACTTCCTGCACCTGCCGGTGCAGGCCGGCAGCGACCGCATCCTGTCGGCAATGAAGCGCGGCTACACCGCGCTGGAGTTCAAGTCCCGGATCCGCAAGCTGCGCGCGGTGCGCCCGGACATTTCGATTTCCTCGGACTTCATCGTCGGCTTCCCCGGCGAGACCGAGGCCGATTTCGAAAAGACCATGAAGCTGATTCAGGACGTGGGCTTTGACCAGAGTTTCTCCTTCATCTACTCGCGCCGCCCGGGCACCCCGGCCGCCGACCTGGCAGATGATGTCAGCGATGCCGAAAAGCATGCACGCCTGAGCCGGCTGCAGGCGGCGATCAATGCCAATGCGGCGAAGATTTCCGAAGCCATGGTCGGCAGCGTGCAGACCGTGCTGGTCGAAGGCCCCTCGCGCAAGGATCCCAACGAGCTGACCGGCAAGACCGAGAACATGCGCTCGGTCAACTTCCCGGCCCCGGCGCGGTTGATCGGCCAGTTTGTCGATGTGCAGATCACCCACGCGCTGAGCAACTCGCTGCGCGGCCGGGTTGTCGGCCTGGACTGACGCAACGGCCAGGGTCGCGATCCATCGCCGCTGGGCACCTGCCTGCACAGCTGCCCTGCGGCCTGCCCTTGCCCGGGTGCAACGGACAATGGCGACAGGCCCGGAGGCGGCAATGGATCACAGCATTGGCACTTTTTTCACCCGGCAACCACAAGCCCTTACGGCGAGCGGGCCAAACATGCTTATCCACAGGGTTTACCACCGAGAAGTCCACAGCCCCGGTGGATAACTCCTGGCCGGCCCCACTGGCTCTTCCGAGCCTGGCGGCCTACCTTTGCCCCTTGTCATTTCGTGATTGGCCGGCTGGTCCGGCGGAGTCCCCATGTCCCAGAACCATCGCCAAGACTTCACCCTGGAGCCGCTGGACAACGAACGTCTGGCCAGCCTGTGCGGCCCGTTCGATGCCCATCTGCGCCAGATCGAAGGCGCGCTCGGGGTGGAAATTGCCAACCGCGCCAATATTTTCCACATCAGCGGCGCCAAGCCCGCCGTGATGGCGGCAAGCCGGCTGATCCAGTCCCTGTACGAGGAGGCGGCCGAGGTGAGCCTGGACAGCGCCCAGATCGCGCTGCGCCTGAGCCAGGCCAATGTCGAGCAGGTCGCCCAGCGCAGCTATGCCGCCCAGGACGTGGCCATCCGGGTCAAGCGCGGCACCGTGCGTGGCCGCGGTGCCAACCAGGCCCGCTACCTGCACCAGATCGCCACCCACGACATCAACTTCGGCATCGGCCCGGCCGGTACCGGCAAGACCTTTCTGGCCGTGGCCATGGCGGTGGACGCGCTCAACGAATCGCGCGTGCAGCGGCTGATCCTGGTCCGCCCGGCGGTGGAGGCCGGCGAGAAGCTCGGCTTCCTGCCCGGTGACCTGACCCAGAAGGTCGACCCGTACCTGCGCCCGCTGTACGACGCCCTGTACGAGATGCTCGGGGTGGAGAAGGTCGCCAAGCTGCTGGAGAAGAACGTCATCGAGATCGCACCGCTGGCCTACATGCGCGGGCGCACCCTCAATGACGCCTTCGTGATCCTGGACGAGGCGCAGAACACCACCATCGAGCAGATGAAGATGTTCCTGACCCGGCTGGGCTTCGGCTCCACCGCCGTGGTCACCGGCGACCTGACCCAGACCGACCTGCCCAAGCACGTGCGCTCGGGCCTGCGCGATGCCATCGAGGTGCTGCGCGAGGTCGAGGGCGTGAGCTTCACCTTCTTTGAATCGCGCGACGTGGTGCGTCACCCACTGGTGGCCCGCATCGTCAACGCCTACGAACGCCGCGAGCAGCAGGGCACCGCCGCTGCTGAATAGGCCTACACTGCCGGTTACCGTCGCCGTCAGGAACCGCCATGTCACGCCCCGTCCTGTTGTTGCTGCCGCTGTACCTGCTGCTGTCCACCGCCAGCCTGCCGGCCGCCGCCGAACAGGCCGGCAACACCGCCGATGAGCGGCCTTACATTGAAACCAGCTACCTGCAGGCACCGCGTCAGGCCGGCGGTTTCAGCCTGCAGGCAAGCAGCTACGACCCGGCGAACAAATACGCCGGGGCCGGCTTCCGCTACACCAGCGATGACCATCCGGGCCTGCGTATCGACCTGTATGTGTACCCTGCCGGGCGCATGACCCCGGCCGAGGCGCTGCAGGTCGGGATGCGCGACCTGCGTGCCAGCATGGCCCATGCCAAGGCCCAGGGCTCCTACAGCCAGTTGCGTGAGCTGGGCGAAGCGACGTTCGCCCTGCCCGCCGGGCCTACAGCCGGCACCGCCCCGGCCAACGATTTCGACGCCCGGGTGATTGCCACCATTGCCGCCATCGAGCAGGTGGAGGGCCGCAAGCTGCAACTGCAGCTGAGCCTGCCGCCGCGCGAGCTGCCGATGCACTCCAATGCCTACCTGTTCTACAAGCAGCTGTACTGGCTCAAGCTGCGCGCCTCCGCCGCACAGCAGGACATCGACCAGGACCGCTTCAACGCCCTGGCTGACCGTGCCGCGCGCGAACTGGTGCCGGCACTGCAGGTGGCCCATGTCGGCAGCTGCGCCAGTGCGCAGATCAACGTTCCGGCCGATGCGCCCGACGAGGAAGCCGCACTGGAGCTGGTGCGGCAGATCACCGTCCACCAGTCCCTCAACTGCCACCAGGACGCGGGCAAGGCGGTCAGCGCGCAACAGCGCCTGGACCACGACATTGTCGAAATCGCCTTCAGCGCGCAGGACTGGAAGTCGCAGTAAGCGCGCCTGCGGGCGATACTGTGCGCTTTCGTATTGCGCCAGTGCTGGAACCAACATGACCAAGGGCCCCGTCCATCTTGATGTCGCCGTCAGCTACGCCCTGCCCCGTGCCGGCCTGCCGGCAGCGGCCAGTTTCCGCAAATGGGTGAAGGCAGCAGTGGATGGCGCCGGCCGCCGCTTCGATTCGGAAGTGGCCATCCGTCTGGTCGATACCGCCGAAGGCCAGGCGATGAACCTGCAGTATCGCGGCAAGGACTACGCCACCAACGTGCTGTCCTTTCCGGCCGAGATGCCCGAAGGGCTGCCGGAGGACTTCGACTTCCCGCAGCTGGGTGACCTGGTGATCTGCGCGCCGGTGGTCGCGCGCGAAGCGGCAGAACAGGGCAAGGCGCTGGGCGATCACTACGCCCATCTCACTATCCACGGCGTGCTGCACCTGCTCGGCTTTGACCATATCGAGGATGAGGAAGCCGAAGAAATGGAAGCGCTGGAGCGGCAGATCCTGGCCAGCCTGGGTATCGCCGACCCATACGCAGGCGAGCGCTGAGCCGGCACGAACTGGCACACTGCCTGCCCTGTGCCCGCTGTTGATCACGCCATCGATGTCCATCACCCGCTTACGACGTCCCACCCTGCACGCCACGGCAATCGGCGGCCTGCTGCTGTCAGCCATCGCCCACGGCCAGCCTGCCAGCCCCGGCAGCCCACCACACCCTGACCTGTCGGCCCTGGTTCAATGCCAGGCCAGCGTCGAACAGTTCGCCGGCCTGACCGGCGCGGTCGATGAGCCGCTGCAGGCCGTGGCCCTGGGCTGGGCCCCACGGCCGCGGACCAACCCGTTCATGGCCGAGTACCGGCTCAACACGCCGGTACAGGCCTACGGCCGGCACAGCGACTGGCTGGCCATTTCCGGCGGCACGGTGATGCTGGTGCTGGAGCAGGTCAGCCCGCAGGCACTGGCCGCGGAGCTGGCACTGGAAGTGGTGGTCGATGAAAACGGCAAGTTCATGGCCGGCCGCGAACTGGTCAGCCGCGACTGGATCGACCCGGACAACGGCCAGGTACTGATCGAATCGGCCGTGATCGGGGTATCGACGGTGGCCAGCCATGTCGGCAAAACCCTGCTGGGCTGCACCTATTCGCTGGACCTGCCGGAAGAGCAGCCCGATTCCGACCCTGCCCCCAGCGAGGATTGAGCCACCGCCACCAGGGCGGCAAAGCCCGCGCGATTGCTCTCGCACCGGCCGCAGCTGCCCTGTTAGACTCGCCCTACCGCCCGCCATGCGTGGGCACCGCACTGCCAAGAGATGTCAGAAGACGACAGTAGTGGCTCGCATGGCGAGCCTGAAAAGAAACGTAGCTGGCTTGAGCGTCTGAGCTCGGCCTTTTCCGGCGAACCGCACACCCGCGATGACCTGCTCGCCGTGCTGCAGACCGCCCAGACCGACGGGCTGATTGCCGCCGACACGCTGAAGATGATGGAAGGCGCGATCAATGTCGCCGACCTGACCGTGGGTGATGTGATGATCCCGCGCTCGCAGATGGTGTCACTGCCGCTGGAATCGGGCTTTCTGGACCTGATGAAGCAGGTGGTCGAATCCGGCCACTCACGCTTCCCGGTACACGGCGAAAACCGCGACGAAGTCCTCGGCGTGCTGCTGGCCAAGGACCTGCTGCGCGGCGTGGTCGCCGACAACGGCCCGGCCAACATCCGCGAGCTGCTGCGCCCGGCGGTCCTGATCCCCGAATCCAAGCGCCTGAACGTGCTGCTCAAGGAATTCCGCCTCTCGCGCAACCACATGGCCATCGTGGTCGATGAGTACGGCGGGGTTGCCGGCCTGGTCACCATCGAGGACGTGCTGGAGCAGATCGTCGGCGAGATCGATGACGAGCATGACGAGGCCGAAGACCACTCCACCCAGATCGCGATCCAGGCCGATGGTCAGTTCGTGGTCGATGCGCTGACCGCGATCGAGGATTTCAACGAACGCTTCGGTGCCGATTTCTCCGACGAGGATTACGACACCATCGGCGGCCTGGTGGTGGAAGCCTTCGGCCACCTGCCCGAGACCGGCGATGAGCTGAGCCTGGACCGCTTCCTGTTCCGGGTGGCCAAGGCCGATGCGCGCCGCGTGCAGGCCTTCCATGTCACCGTGCTGCCGCCGGTGAACCCGGAGGCGGATTGAGCACCTGCGTGCGCCGCTTCGCCTGGCTGCTGGCCGGGGCCGTGCTGGCCCTGGCCAGCATCATTTTCAGCCCTGTCCAGGCGGCCGGCCTGGCCGCTGAGCGGACTGCCGAAGCAGCCCCCGCCCAGCCCGCCCCGCGCATCGGCGTGGTCACCATGGCCCCGGGCGAGATCTTTTTCGAGCGCTTCGGCCACGATGCCATCGTCGTCGCCGAACCCGGGCTGGAACCGGTGTCCTACAACTTCGGCTTCTTTGATCCGTCCGAGCCGGACTTTGTCGGCAATTTTGCCCGCGGCAGGATGATGTACTGGCTGGTGGCGCTGCCACTGGCCGAGGACCTGCGCCAGTACCAGCAGGCCGGACGCGGCGCCACCCTGCAATGGCTGGACCTGCCGCCGGACCAGGCACGCTCCTTGGCCGAGGCGCTGGCCACACGGGCCAACTCGCCTGAGGCCCGTTACCGTTACGACTACTACCAGGCCAACTGCGCCACGATGGTGCGCGATGCGCTGGACCAGGCCATGGGCGGCCACCTGCAGGCACAGCTGGCCGGCCGCTCGGCCGGCAATACCTGGCGCAGCGAATCGATCCGGCTGGCAAGGCCCTCGCCGTGGATGTGGCTGGGCTTTGACCTGGCACTGGGCCCGGCCGCCGACCGGCCGCTCTCGCGCTGGGAAGAGGCCTTCGTGCCGATGCGGCTGGCTGACAGCCTGCGCCTGGCCAGCAACAGCGAAGGCCGCGCCCTGGTGGCCGAGGAGATTGAACTGCTGCCACACCGGCTGCCGCCCGAACCGGCCGAACGGCCACGCCAGTTGTGGCCCTGGCTGCTGTTCGGGCTGGGGCTGGCCGGCGCGCTGTGGCTGAGCCAGCGGCGCCACCGCCTGCAGGCCCTGCTGGCGGCCGGGTTCTGGACCAGCAGCGGCCTGCTCGGCACGCTGTTGACCCTGCTCTGGCTGGCCACCGAGCACACCGCCGGCTGGACCAACCACAACCTGCTGCTGTGCTCGCCACTGGCGCTGGGCCTGCTGCCTGCCGCCCGTCGCTGGTGGCAGGGCCGGCAACCGGCCAGCGGATTTTTCTGGCTGTCGCTGCTGTTGCTGGCTGGCAGCCTGTTCGCCCTGCTGCTGTATGGGCTGCAGGTCCGTGGCCAGGCGCATCTGGGCTGGATCGTGCTGCTCACCCCGGCCCATGCGGTACTGGCCTGGCAACTGCGCCGGCGCCCGGGCCAGGCAGGTGCACGGTGAACCCGACACTGCCGCACGGGGTGAAAAGCTGCACCCATTACCGGCCGGATGGCAGCCGCCAGGCCATCGCCCTGGACCAGGTCAAGGCGCAGCTCAACAACGATGAGGGCTTTGTCTGGATCGGCCTGTACGAACCGGACATGGCCGCATTGCAGCAGATGCAGGCCCTGTTCAACCTGCATCCGCTGGCCATTGAGGATGCGGCCAAGGCCCACCAGCGGCCCAAGGTGGAAAGCTTTGACGATGTGCTGTTCGTGGTGGTGCACACCACCCAGCAGATCGAACAGAAACTGCGCTATGGCGAGACCCATCTGTTTTTGGGCAAGCGCTTCTTGATCACCATCCGCCACGCTGCCTCGCTGTCGTACGAGCCGGTGCGCGAGCGCCTGGAACTGGAACCTGGCCTGTTGCGGCTGGGGCCCTCGGTGTGCTTGTACGCGGTGCTCGATGCGGTGGTGGACAACTACCTGCCGATCACCGACCAGCTGACACAGAGCCTGGATGCGCTGGAAAAGGACATCTTTGCCGACCGCTACAAGCGCAGCACGATCCGCCGGCTGTACGAGCTCAAGCGCGAGGTCAACCTGATGCGGATGGCGGTCAGCCCGCTGCAGGATGTGCTGGGGCAGCTGCGGCGCAGCCCCGGCGAGCTGGTTGCCGACGAGGTCCGGCCCTACCTGCGCGACGTGCATGACCATGTTGCGCGGGTGGCCGATGCCATCGATACCCTGCGCGACATGATCAGCACCGCGCTGAGCGTGAACCTGTCCATCGTCACCCTGTCCCAGGGCGAGACGGTCAAACGGCTGGGTGCGTGGGCGGCGCTGCTGGCCGCCCCGACCCTGATCACCAGCTGGTACGGGATGAACTTCACCCGGATGCCCGAGCTGGACAGCCCATATGCCTATCCGCTGCTGGGCGCAGCAGTGCTGCTGGTGTGCGTCGGGCTGTACCGCCTGTTCAAGCGGGCCGACTGGCTGTAAACCGGATCAGGCCAGGTAGACGGTCTTGCTGTTGACCAGCTCCAGCAGGCCGGCACGGCCCAGTTCCCGGCCGAAGCCGGAGCGCTTGCAACCACCAAACGGCAGCCGCGGATCCGAACGTACCGGCGCATTGACGAAGGCTGCCCCGCACTGCAGGGCAGCCGTCACGGCCTCGGCAGCCTGCACATCGGCGCCCCACACACTGCCACCCAGCCCGTAATCGGTGTCATTGGCCACCGCGATGGCCGTGGCGACATCCGGCACCCGGATCACCGCCGCCACCGGCCCGAACAACTCCTCGGCATAGGCGGGCATGCCCGCGGCCACATGATCCAGCACCGTGGCCGGATAGCCGGCATGGGTCTGCACCAGCGGTGCACCACCGATCAGCACCTGTGCCCCGGCAGCCACCGACTGGCGCACCTGCCTGTCCAGTTCGTCACGCAGGTCGGCCCGGGCCATCGGCGCCAACGAGGTCTGCGCATCGGCCGGATCGCCATACACACGCTGTCCGGCCGCGTGCACCAGGCCACGCACGAAGGCATCGGCCACTTCGGGCAGCACGATGAAGCGCTTGGCCGCGATGCAGGTCTGCCCGGCATTGTCAAAACGCGAGGCCGCTGCCGCCGCCACCGCCGCCTCCAGGTCGGCATCGGCCAGCACGATGAAGGCATCGCTGCCGCCCAGCTCCAGCACGCACTTCTTCAGGTGCCTGCCGGCATTGGCAGCTACCGCGCTGCCGGCCCGCTCACTGCCCGTCAGGCTGACCGCACGGATCCGTCGATCGGCCACCACCGTGGCGGTCTGTTCGTTGTCGATATGCAGCACCCCGAACACCCCGTCCGGCAGCCCGGCGCCGGCCAGCAACCGGGCAATGGCATCGGCGCAGCGCGGCACGTTGGCCGCATGCTTGAGCAGGGCCACATTGCCGGCCATCAGCGCCGGGGCGAGGAAACGGAACACCTGCCAGAACGGGAAATTCCACGGCATCACCGCCAGCACGCAGCCCAGCGGCTCATGCCGCACATAGCTGCGGCGGGCCTCGGTGGCGATCGGCTCATCGGCCAGCATCGCCTGGGCGTGGTCGGCGTAGTACTCGCAGACGCTGGCGCATTTGTTGACCTCGGCCACGCCTTCGCGCTGCAGCTTGCCCATTTCCGCCCGCATCAGTGCCGCCAGTTCCGGTGCCTGCGCGCGCAGGGCCTGCGCCGCCCGGCGCAACACGCCGACGCGCTGCTCCCAGGGCGTAATGGACCAGCCGGCAAACGCGGCGGTCGCACTGGCGATGCGCTGCTCGAGCTGTGCCGCGTCATCCAGACGCTGCTGATGTTCCACCTGCCCGGTGTAGGGGTTGGGCGTGGCGTTCATTGTCTGCAGGCTCCCGTTAGTCGATGCCGGCCATTGTAGGCCGGCAGGCCGAAACGGCTGCAGCAGACGGCTCAGCCGTTGTCCTTCAACGCCTGCTGCACTTCACGCGCGCGGCGTTTTTCACTGCGTGCCATCAGCCACCAGCCGATCACCGCGATCAGCGACACCGCCAGCACCATGATCGTGGCCAGCGCGTTGATCTTCGGGCTGACCCCCAGGCGCACCGAGGCGAAGATCTTGATCGGCAAGGTGGTCGAGCTCGGCCCGGACAGGAAGCTGGCAATCACCACGTCATCCAGCGACAGGGTGAAGGCAAGCAGCCAGCCAGCGACCAGCGCCGGGGCGATGATCGGCAGGGTGATCTGGAAGAAGGTCTTGATCCGGTTGGCGCCCAGGTCCATCGCCGCCTCTTCCAGCGAACGGTCCAGTTCCTGCAGCCGCGAGGACACCACCACGGTGACGTAGGCCAGGGTGAAGGTGACATGCGCGATCCAGATCGCCACCAGGCCCTTGGACGGCAGCCCGAACAGCCCGCCCATCGAGACCAGCAGCAGCAGCGTGGACAGGCCCAGGATCACCTCGGGCATCACCAGCGGTGCGGTAACCAGCGCGCCAAAGCCGGTGCGGCCGCGGAAACGGCCAAAGCGCACCATCGCCAGCGCGGCCATCGTGCCCAGCACCACCGCCGCACTGGCGGTCCAGAAGGCCACCTTCAGGCTGATCCAGGCCGCCTGCAGCAACTGGCGGTCACGCAGCAGCTCGCCATACCACTTGGTCGAAAAACCGGTCCACACCGTGGCCAGGCGCGATTCGTTGAACGAATACACCATCAGCAACAGGATCGGCAGGTAGAGGAAGGCAAAGCCGGCGGCCAGTACCGCCCAGCCCAGCCAGGGACGCTTGCCGGGCATGCTCATGTCAGCTTGCCCTCCATTTCCTTCTGCTGGAAGCGGTTGAACACCAGGATCGGCACCAGCAGGATCAGCAGCATGATGATGGCCACCGCCGAGGCCATCGGCCAGTCGCGGTTGTTGAAGAACTCGCCCCACAGCACCCGGCCGATCATCAGCGTATCCGGGCCACCGAGCATTTCCGGGATCACGAACTCACCGATGGCCGGAATCATCACCAGCATGCAGCCGGCGATGATGCCCGCCTTGGACAATGGCAGGGTGATGCGCACGAAGGCCTGCCACGGCTTGGCGCCGAGGTCGTAGGCGGCCTCGAGCAGCCGGCGGTCATGCTTGACCAGGTTGGCGTACAGCGGCAGCACCATGAACGGCAGGTAGCAATAGACCAGGCCGATATAGGCGGCGGTCGGGGTGTAGAGAATGCGCAGCGGGCTGTCGATGATGCCGATGGCCATCAGCGTGCGGTTGAGGATGCCGTGGGTGTCCAGGATGCCGATCCAGGCATACACCCGGATCAGGAACGAGGTCCACGACGGCAGCACCACCAGCATCATCAGCACGCTGCGGGTGGCCGGCTGCATGCCGGCGATGACATAGGCCATCGGGTAGCCGATCAGCAACGTCAGCACGGTGGCGATCAGCGCGACCTTGATCGAGCTCAGGTAGGCCAGCATGTACTGGCTGTCACCCAGCAGTGCCAGGTAGTTGCCCAGGTTCAGGGTGATCTGCAGCGCGCGCTCGCTGTAGCCGACCACATCGGTGTACGGCGGCATCGCGCTGGCCGCGCTGGAAAAGCTGATCCGCGCCACGATCAGGAACGGCACCGCGAAAAACAGCAGCAGCCACAGGTACGGCAACGCGGTTACCAGCTTGCGCACGTCCGGCCATGCCGGCTTGAACCGGGTCAGCGCACTCATGACACCAGCACCACGCCGTCGTTGTCGCGCCAGGACACCCAGACCTCATCCTTCCAGGTGATGCCATCGCTGTCCCAGCGCTTCATGTTGGCGAAGTTGGCCATGATCCTGGCCCCGGACGGCAGGCGCACGTGGTAGACCGAGTGGCTGCCGAAATAGGCAATGTCCTCGACCACCCCGCGCGCCTTGTTGTAAGGGCCTTCCGGCTCTTCCTTGGCGATATGGACCTTTTCCGGGCGCAGCGCAAAGGACACCGGCTGGCCTTCATAGCAGGTGATGCCGTGGCCGATGTAGACCGGGGCCGGGAAATCCGGGGTGCGCACGGTGACGTACTCGGGCAGGTCCTCGTCGATGACGCCATCGATCAGGTTGACCGAGCCGATGAAGCTGGCCACGAAACGGTTGGCCGGCTGCTCGTAGATGTCCGAGGGGATGCCGACCTGCTGGATCCAGCCCTGGTCCATCACCGCCATGCGGTGGGCCATGGTCATCGCCTCTTCCTGGTCATGGGTGACCATCACGCAGGTCACGCCCAGCTGCTCGATGATGTCCACCAGCTCCAGCTGCATGCGCGAGCGCAGCTTCTTGTCCAGCGCGCCCATCGGCTCGTCCAGCAGCAGCAGTTTCGGGCTCTTGGCCAGCGAACGGGCCAGCGCCACGCGCTGCTGCTGGCCACCGGAAAGTTGGTGCGGCTTGCGCTTGCCCAGATGACCCAGCTGTACCAGCGCCAGCATCTCGGCCACCCGCGCGGCGATGGCGTCCTTGGCCATGCCGTCCTGCTTCAGGCCGAAGGCGATGTTCTGCTCCACGCTCATGTGCGGAAACAGTGCATAGGACTGGAACATCATGTTGACCGGGCGCTCGTACGGCGGCAGGCCGTTGAGCAGCTGGCCATCGAGGCGGATTTCACCGGCGCTGGGGGTTTCAAACCCGGCCAGGCAACGCAACAGCGTCGATTTGCCACTGCCCGAGCCACCGAGCAGGGCAAAGATCTCGCCCTTGCCGATGTCCAGCGAGACATTGTCCACGGCGACGAAGCCGTCGTATTCCTTGCGCACGCCCACCAGCGAGAGATAACCGTTGCCAGTGGCAGTGGCGCCGGGTACATGCTCGATCACGGGTTGTGTTGCGGCCATGGCCATCCCTCAAAGGAAAAGGCGGAACGCACGTCCGCCTGCATGGATCGGCGCAGCGGCGTGCGCCAATCAAATCTCGTGGTGACGGCAGGGCCGGCGCCAAGGCCAACCCTGCCGGTGTGTGGCCGGATCCACGGCCAGGACAGGCTCAACGGCCGGTCTTGATCTCGGTCCACAGGCGGGTATACAGCCGGTCGGTTTCCGGGTTGTTGACCGCGTAGGTGAACATGCGCGCGGCGACATCGGCCGGCGGGTAGATGGTCGGATCCGCACTGATTTCCGGGTCCACCAGCGGGGTCGCGGTCGCAACCGGGTTGGCGTACTGGATGAAGTTGGTGTTGTTGGCCGCAACCTTGGCATCAAGCATGTAGTTGATGAAGGCATAGGCAGCATCTACGTTCTTGGCATCGGCCGGGATGGCCAGCATGTCAAACCACTGCGGCGCCCCTTCGACCGGGATCGAATAGGCCACTTCCACCCCGTTGCCGGCTTCCTCGGCGCGGTCACGGGCCTGGATGATGTCACCGGACCAACCCACAACCAGGCAGGTGCTGCCATTGGCCAGCGAGGAAACGTACTGGCTGGAATGGAAGTTCTGCACGTACGGACGGATCGACTTGAGCAGGTCGGCGGCCTTGGTCAGGTCAGCCTCATTGGACGAGTGCGGGTCCAGGCCCAGGTAGTGCAGGGCGATCGGCAGCATGTCGGCCGGGGTGTCGAGCAGGGTGACACCGCAGTCCTTCATCTTGGCGATGTTTTCCGGCTTGAAGACCAGGTCCCAGCTGTTGCCGATCTCGGTGTCCTCGCCGAAGCGCTCCTTCAGCTTGGCCACGTTGTAGCCAATACCGGTGGTGCCCATCATGTACGGCACGCCGTACTTGTTGTCCGGATCCTGGCCGGCGATGCGGGCCATGATGTCGGCGTCCAGGTTGGCCAGGTTCGGGATCTTGGCCTTGTCCAGCTCCAGGAACACGCCGGCCTGGATCTGGCGGCCGAAGAAGTTCAGGGTCGGCACCACCACGTCGTAGCCACTGTCACCGGCCAGTAGCTTGGCTTCGACCATCTCGTCGCTGTCAAACACGTCGTAGGTGACCTTGATGCCGGTAGCGGCTTCAAAATTCGGGATGGTGTCTTCGGCGATGTAGTCCGAATAGTTATAGACATTGACAACCTGTTTGGCAGCTTCGCCCTCCGTGCTGCCACCGCCGCAAGCGGTGAGGATGGCGGCCACCAGGCCGGCAGAGAGGGTGCGTAGCTTCATCAGTGTCTCCAGTACGGTGCTTGAAAGGTCCGCCGTCAGTGCCGGCGCGGGCGCCAGCGTAACGGCCATGGGGCTGCAACGCCAGCGCTGGAGTTTGCATGGACAGGTCGCAGTGCCGTGTGATCAGACATTGAGCAGCAAAAACTCGCGTTCCCAGGAGCTGATCACGCGGAAGAAGGTTTCATACTCCTTGTGCTTGACCGAGGTGTAGGCCCGGCAGAAGCGCGGCCCGATCAGTTCCTGCAACGGCTGGCACGCCTGCAGGTGGTCCAGCGCCTCGCCCAGCGAGCGCGGCAGGTCATAGCCGAGCACCTTGGCACTGCCGGTCTGTGCCGGGGTCGGCTGCAGTTGTTCGCGGATGCCGAGCAGGCCACAGGCCAGGGTCGCGGCCATGGCCAGGTACGGGTTGGCATCGGAGCCGGCAAAACGGCTTTCCACCCGCATGTTCTCATGGCTGTCCAGCGGCACGCGCAGGCCGCAGGTACGGTTGTCATAGCCCCAGTGCACGTTGGACGGGGAGACCTCGCCAAACATCAACCGGCGGTAGGAGTTGACGTTGGGGGCGAAGAACGCCATCGCCGCCGGCACATACTTCTGCAGCCCGGCGATGTAATGGCCCAGCAGCGGGCTGATCTCGCCCTCGACCTCGCCGGAGAACACGTTCACCCCGTCGGCGACCCGGACCAGGCTCTGGTGGATGTGCATCGCGCTACCCGGCTCGTTCTCCATCGGCTTGGCCAGGAAGGTGGCGTAGATGCCATGACGCAGCGCGGCCTCGCGCATCGTGCGCTTGAACAGGAACACCTGGTCGGCCAGGCCCATCGCATCGGCATGGGTGAAGTTGACCTCCAGCTGCGCGGCACCGGATTCGTGGATCAGGGTGTCCACGTCCAGTTCCATCGCATCGCAGTAGTCGTACATCAGGTCCAGGATCGGGTCGAACTCATTGACCGCATCGATGGAGTAGGACTGGCGGGCGGTCTCCGGGCGCCCCGAACGCCCGGCCGGCGGCTGCAGCGGGAAATCCGGATCGGTGTTTTTCTGCACCAGGAAAAATTCCAGCTCCGGCGCCACCACCGGGCGCAGGCCGATGCGTTCGTACTCGGCCAGCACCCGCCGCAGCACGTTGCGCGGGGCCAGTTCATGCGGCTGGCCGCTGCGGGTGACGCAGTCATGGATGATCTGCGCGGTCGGGTCGGCGGCCCAGGGCACCATGCGCACGGTCGCAGGATCCGGGCGCAGCAGCATGTCCGAATCCGACGGCGGGATGATTTCGTGGTAGTCGTCGGGAAAATCGCCGGTCACGGTGGTGGCGAAGATGCCTTCTGGCAGCCGGGTGCCGTAATCGTGACGGAACTTGTCGGCCGGGATGATCTTGCCGCGCGCGTTGCCGGTCAGGTCCGGCACCAGGCACTCGACCTCGGTGATGCGCTTGTCACGCAACCAGCGCAGCAGGGTGCTCTCTGGTGGCGGCGCTGCCACCGGCAGTCGGCTGCGGGTACGGGAGCGGGAACGGTTGGACATCAGGACCTCCGGTGATGGGCCACCACACACCGGTACCAGCACCGGGCAGCAGCCTGCAGGGGCGTATCATGCCCTGCCAGCCCGGGCACGTTACTCCGCAGTGTGTTGCCACGGCAACCGCGCCACTGCACCGGGCCGGCCCACTGCCCCTATCATGTGCCGGTGAGCATCCAGAACCCTCCTGCCGGCTACCGTCCCAGCTGGTACACCAGCAGCATTCCTCCGCCAGTGTCGCTGCCGCCCCTGGCCGGCAGCCGGCAGGCGGACGTGGTGATCCTCGGTGCCGGCCTTACCGGGCTGGGTGCGGCGGTTTCACTGGCCCAGCAGGGGCTGGAGGTGGTGGTACTGGAAGCGCAGCGGGTCGGCTGGGGCGCCTCCGGGCGCAATGGCGGGCAGGCCTTGGTCGGTTTTGGCTGCGACCAGCAGGTGCTCGAAGGCCTCACCGGCCAAGCCCACGCAAGAGTGCTGTTCGACTATTCGCGCCAGGGCCTGGCACTGCTCAAACAGCGGATCGATCAGTTCCAGATCGATTGCCAATGGCGGCCCGGCGCGGCCGATGTCGCCATCAGCGCGCGCCAGGCCACCGGCCTGCAGCGGCAGGCCGAGCGCATGGCCGCGCTGTATGACTATCCACTGCAGCTGTGGGACCAGGCCCAGCTGCAGGCACAGGTCGCCAGCCCGCGCTTCATTGCCGGCCTGTTTGATGCCAATGCCGGCCACCTGCATCCACTGCGTTATGTGCTGGGGCTGGCACGCGCCGCCCGCCAGCTGGGAGTGCGCATCCACGAGCACAGCGCGGTGACCCGGCTCGAGCATGGCCGCCAGGTCCGCCTACATACCTCGCACGGCTGCATCACGGCTCCGTTTGCGGTGATTGCCGGCAATGCCCTGCTGGAGGGCATCGATCCGGCGCTGGAAAAACGCATCATGCCGGTGGGTACCTATGTCGGTGCGACCCCGCCACTGGGGGCAGAACGTGCCGCGGGGCTGATCGCCAATGACATCGCCGTGGCCGATGTGAACTGGGCACTGGATTATTTCCGCCTCAGTGCCGACCACCGCCTGCTGTTTGGGGGCATGGCCAGCTATTCGGCACTGCCGCCACCGGGGCTGCAGGCGGCGATGACCCGGCGCATGCATGCAGTGTTTCCCCAGCTGGCCGATGTCGGCCTGGAAAACGTCTGGGGCGGCATGATCGACATCACCCGCAACCGCGCCCCGCACTTCGGCCGGCTGGCGGCCAATGTGTACTTTGCCCAGGGCTTCTGCGGCCATGGCGTGGCCGCCACCGGCATGGCCGGCGACCTGATTGCCCGCGCGATCACCGGCCAGGCCGAAGGCCTGGATGCGTTTGCGGCCATCAGGCACCAGCCCTTCCCCGGCGGCCGCCTGCTGCGCCGGCCGCTGCTGGTGGCAGCGATGAGCTGGTACAAGCTGCGCGACCGCCTGGGCTGAACCCACAAACGGCCGGCTTGATCCAGATCAACGCCGGCGCCCTGCCCCGCGCCTATGCTGCGCCCCAATCGCTCATCGCAAGGGGGAATGCTCAGATGGCTCTTCTGGTTTGGCAGGACGATCTCAATACGGGTATCGAGGTCATTGATCAGCAACACCGCCGCATCGTGGAGATGCTCAACCACCTGTACAACGCCCAGCGTTCGATGGAGCGCACCGTGGTCGGTGAGGTGATCGATGAGCTGGTCGACTACACCCTGTCGCATTTCGCCTTCGAAGAAGAGCTGATGGAAGAGGCCGGCTACGCCTTCTGCGCCGCGCACAAACGCGTGCACGAGGTGTTCGTCAAGCGCGTGTCCGAATACCGCATGCGCTTCCAGGCCGGCGAGGACATCACCGATGAACTGCGCACGATGCTCTCGCGCTGGCTGTTCAACCACATCCGCGGCGATGACAAGGCCTACGCCGAACAGGTCAAAAACCACCTGAACCGGTTCGCGCGCGAACACGATGACGGCAACTGGCTGGGACGCACGCTCAAGCGCCTGTTCCGCTGATTGCACCGCTTGGGGGGTGGCAGGTGGTCAACAGGCCGCGCGGCCGGTTCGCGCGGCGATCATCGCCAGACCGGCATCTGCCCGGTTGCATCAATCCCGGGGCCGGGTCGCCACTGCACGGCCATAGCTGAGGCTGACAAACGGCACTTCGGCCAACCCGCGCCGGTGGTTGATCACCAGCGTCAACACAAACAGCAGGTTGCACAGCACATTGAGCAGGCGTGGCACCTGCAGCGGCACCGTGATGCCCTGCTGCTCCACCTGCACCAGGGCGCGGATGGCCTTCTTGCAGGCCGAACGCCCCAGGTGAAGCGTCGGCACCGGCTGGGCACCACGCGGCAGCACGAAGCCGGCGTAATGGCCACCGGGCTGCTGGCGCCAGTAGTGCAGCCGCGCCTTGAGCCAGTCGATGTCGGCCTCGCCAATGGCCAGCCGCCCGCGCACCGAACCATTGGCATGGAAGGCCAGCGGCTGGATCGCGGCCAGGTCATCGACAATGTCCTGGCAAGCCGGGTCCTCGAGCAGGCTCAGCGCCGCACCAAGGTGGCCACAGAGTTCGTCGGTGAAGACCTCAAAGTCGCACAGCGCCCCGGCCTCATAGATGAAGGGGTAGCAATTCTCGTCGGGGTCACGGCTGTGTTTCATCACTCACCTGAAGCTGATGTGCGGTGGTTGTGCCTGCAGGTCCACCTGTACCGGCAGGCCATACACGGCTTGAAGCAGGTCGGCCTGCAGCACCTGGGCCGGGCTGCCGGCCGCGTGCAGGCGGCCATCGGCCAGCAGCAGCAGGCGGTCGCAATAGCGTGCGGCCAGCGCCAGGTCGTGCAGGGCCACCAGCGCGCTGCGGCCGCTGTCGGCAAATCCACGCAGGGTCTGCATCACCGCACGCTGGTAGTACAGGTCCAGGCTGGCCACCGGCTCGTCGGCCAGCAGCAGCTGCGGCTGCCCGGCCAGCACCCGGGCCAGCCAGACCCGGGCCTGCTCGCCGCCGGACAGCGCATCGATGCGCCGCCCGCGCAGGGCCTCGGCACCGCTGTCGCGAAGTGCCTGTGCAATGGCGCAGGCATCGGCATCGCCCCAGGGCAGGCGGCCCATGGCCACGATGTCCTCCACCTGCAATGCCCAGGCGCTGTGCCCGGACTGGGCCAGGTAACCGATCTGCCGCGCGCGCTGGCGCGCGGGCAGGCTTTCCAGCGGCTGCTGGTCCAGCGTCACCACGCCCTGGGCCAGCGGCTGCAACCCGGCCAGCACCGACAGCAAGGTCGATTTGCCCGCCCCGTTGGGGCCGATCACCCCGACCAGCTCGCCCGGTTCGAGCACCAGGTCAACCGCGCTCAGGCGATGCTCGACAGTCAGGCCGCTGCCACGCAACACACTCACCGGCCACGCTCCTTGAACACCAGGCGGACAAACAACGGCGCACCGACCAGCGCGGTCAGCACCCCCAGCTGCAGCTGCCGCCCGGGCGGCATCAGCCGTACCAGCATGTCCGCGGCCAGCACCAGCGCACTACCGGCCAGCGCACTGGGCAGCAACAGGCGGTCGGCCCGGTGGGCGACCAGCGGCCGCAACAGGTGCGGCACCATCAGCCCGACAAAACCAATCCCGCCGGCTACCGCCACGCTGCCACCGACCAGCAGGCCGCAGCCCAGCACCAGCCAGCGGCTGCCACGGCCCACCGCAAAGCCCAGGCTGGCGGCCACGTCCTCGCCCAGGCTCAGCGCATGCAGCAAGCCGCGCTGCCACCAGAGAAGGGCGCTGCCGAGCAGCAATGCCGGCAGCAACACCCACAGCTGCTCCAGGCCACGGTCGGCGACCGAGCCCATCAACCAGAACACCAGTTCCTGCAAGGCGTAGGGGTTGGGCGCCAGGGTCAACACCGCGGCCAACGAGGCACCGGCCACGGTGGACACGGCCAGCCCGGCCAGGATCACCCGCGACGGGTTGCCGGCGCCGGCCAGCCACAGCACCAGCCCCAGCGCTGCCAGCGCCCCGGCCAGCCCGCCCAGCGCGGTGGCAAAACCGCCCAGGGCCGGGAACAGGCCGAAATAGAACACCGCCGCCGCCCCCAGCGCCGCCCCCTGGCTGGCCCCGGTCAGCGACGGGTCGGCCAGCGGGTTGCGCAACAACCCCTGCAGCGCCGCCCCGGCCAGGCCCAGGCAGGCGCCGGCGGCCAGCGCCAGCAAGGTGCGCGGCAGGCGTATCTCGCCAATCACGATCGCTGCCAGGCTGTGCTCACCGCGCAGCCATTGCCACAGGCCTTCCAGCGCCGGCATCGCGGTGCTGCCGATGGCCAGCGAGGCCAGGGCCAGCACGCCGACCAGCGGCAGCAGCAAGGGCAACGGCCCGTAGCGAAGGAGACCACGTTTCATCGATTGCGCCACTGCTGCAGTTGCTCCACCAGGGACCAGGTCCAGGGGCCGGGGCATTCCCAGCGCCAGTTGTCGGTCTTCAGCCAGCGCGGTGGCGGCACCACCGCCAGCAATGCGCGATGCCCGGCAAAGGCATTGGCCTTGGCCGGGCTGGTCGGTGCCGCCCAGAGGATGGCGTCGGGCGGGTCGGCCACCAGCGCCTCCATGTCCAGCCGTACATAACCGGGAAGAGCCAGGTAGTTGCGCCAGCCCGCACGTGCGATAACTTCATTTTCAAAGGTCTGCAAACCGGTGCCCACCCCGTTGGCGCCCAGCACCAGCAATCGCGGCGCATCGGCGGCCAGCGCCGGCATCGGCAGCACCGGGTGGGCGCGCGACGGGTCGCCACCGAGCAGGCCCAGCACCTGGCGCTCGAAGCCGGCCACCTGCTCCAGCGTGGTCGGCAGCGGTGTCACTTCCACTCTTATGCCGAGCGCCTGCAGGCGCTGACGCAGGGCGCTGGCGTTGTATGGCCCCACCAGCACCAGGTCCGGCTGCAGGGCCACCACCTGTTCCAGCGAGCCGTCATGGCTGGGCCAGCCGCTGGCCGGCCCGTAACGGGCGTCAAAGCGCTGTCCCATGGCCGACAACCCGGCCACCTGGCCCTTGTCGGCATGCTCGCCCAGGATCCAGTCGCTGCACAGGTCCAGCGACACCACCCGCTGCGGTACGCCGGCCATGCCGCTGCCAGCCAGCAGCAACAGGGCCATCAACCAGAACGGGCGACGCCGCCGGGCCATCCTCAGCGCAGCGACCAGCGCAGGGCCAGGTAGGCACTGCGCCCGGGCGTGCCGTAACCGCCGATGCTCTGGTAGTCACGGTCCAGCGCGTTGTCCAGCCGGGCCTGCAGCTGCAGGTCCTCGCGCAGGGCATAGCTGGCACTGAGGTTGAGCAGCGCATAGCCGGCAAGATTGCCGGTCTGGTTGCTGTAATCCCAGCGCCGGCCCACCGCCAGCACCTCACCACCGAGCTGCAGCGGACCGTGCTGCCAGTCCAGGCCGGCACTGGCCTTGTGGCGGGCACGCCGGCCCAGGGCGAAGCCGGTGTCCAGGTTTTCCGCGTCCAGCCAGTCATACGACAACGACGGGCTGAAGGCGCCGAAGTTGCCGCGCCACTGGGCGGTGACCCCTTCCATCCGGGCCTGGCTGACGTTGGCATAGGTGCCAGCCCAGGTCACCGGGTCGGAGACCCAGTCAATCAGGTTGCTGACCCGGTTCAGGTACCAGGTCACGCCCAGCTGCTGGGTGCTGTTGCCCCAGCGCAGGCCCAGCTCGCGGTTGCGCGATTTTTCCGGAGCCAGATCCGGGTTGCCGGTCAGCATCCATGCCGGGTTGTCGATATACAGCTGGTCCACGCTGGGCGCCTTGAACGCCGAGCCATAGCTGGCATGGGCGCGCCAGCCGCCACCCAGGGCCCAGCCCAGGCTCAGCGCACCGGTGCTCTGGTTGCCGTACTGCTGGTGGTCGTCGGCGCGGGCATTGAGCTGCCACTGCAGGCGGCCACGGCTGCCGCCCCAGCCGGCCAGCAGCGAGCGGTTCTCCAGCTCCGGCTCGTGGGTGTAGCCGGCACTGGTGGTGGATACCCGCTGGCGTTCGGCTTCCACCGCCAGCAGGGCATTGCCCCAGTGGCCCAGGTCGATGTCGTTCTGCCAGCTCAGCTCGCGGTTGCGGGTGGTGATCGCCCCGACCACTTCGGCTGGCGGGAAGGCCCAAGCGTTGAAGGACCAGTCCTTTTGCCAGTCATCGGCACCACCGAACTGCACGGTGCTGCGCCAGCGCGGGCTCAAGCGGTGCTTGGCATGCAGCTGCCACTGGCTGTTGTCGAAGGCCTGGCGGTTGTTGTAATCGCCATCGGCCGGGGTGTTGCCGCTGTCGTACTCGGCCAGGCCACGGGCCTGGCGGTAGCTCAGGCCGTATTCGGCGTCCTCGCTGGCCAGGTAACGCAGGCCGGCATTGACGGCATTGTTGCGGTAGCTGTCATCGTCGGCATCGCGGTTGCTGCCATCGCGCTGGGCGGAAATGCCATCACTGTAGTGATGGTTGCCCCCCAGCTGCCAACGCCACTGCGCATTGCCGCCGGACAGCTCGACCCCGGCCTTGCGCGTGCCGTGGGAGCCGGCACCGGCATGGGCCTGGGCGGCGAAGCCGGCCTGGGCCTGGCGGGTGAAGATCTGGATTACCCCGCCGATCGCATCGGCGCCGTACAGGGTGGCCGCCGGCCCGCGCAGGATTTCGATGCGGTCCACATCGGCCAGGCTGAGCAGACGCAGCGGCGAGCCGGAAGGGTCGATCGAGTTGATCGCAATGCCGTCGATCAGCACCTTGAGCTGGTTGGAGTTGGCGCCACGCACATAGAAACTGGTGGCCGCGCCCTGGCCGCCATAGGCGCTGGTCTGGATCCCCGGCTGGCGGCCGAGCAGGTCGGTGATGGTGCCCTGGCCCAGGCGCTGGATCTGCTCGCGGTCAATCACCGTGACATCGGCCATCAGCACCGACAGCGGCGCGGCCTGGCGGGTGGCGGTGACCACCACCGGGTCCAGCTCGGCGGCCATCAGCTCAACCGCAGCGTGGGCTTCAAGAACAAGGCAGGCCGGCAGCAAGGCCGCCAGGGCAGTAAGGCGTGGATGGCGCATGGGGGAGTTCTCCGCAGCCGGCACGCGTCCCCGCGCAGCGGCATCAAGGTCAGGAAGAACGCGCACGCGCAGCAACAGCCACCGGCAAACCCGGCGCCACCACCCCGTGGCACGTTCCGCATTGCCAGTGGCCGGTCTCCGGGCTTGCAGGTCTTGGCATGCCGCCTTCCCGGAAAAACCGCTTCCAGTGGCCTTGTGGCATGCCCGCACCTGCCTACCGTTGCGGGGGCAGCAGCGGCCTGGTCCGGATGGACGCACCGCTTTCCCGTTTCACCCGGGTCAGGAACTGACCCAAGGCACCAGTGGCGCGGCGATTGTAGCCGATGACACCCCGTGCGCAGAGCCCGGGCCGGGTGCGGGCGACTACAATGGCCGGCTCCCCCGATCTGTTGCGGATGACTGATGGACATCATCGTCAAAGAAGAACTCAAGGCCTATATCGACCCGCTCACCGCCGAAGAGCACGAAGCGCTGGAGCGCAGCCTGCTGGCCGAAGGCTGCCGCGACGCGCTGGTGCTGTGGGGCAACATCCTGGTCGATGGCCACAACCGTTACGGCATCTGTGTCAAGCACAACATCCCGTTCCGCACCGTCCAGCATCCGCATTTCAAGTCGATGGAGGATGTGCACCTGTGGATGATCGAACAGCACCTGGGCCGGCGCAGCGTGTCCGATTTCCAGCGCGGCGTGCTGGCGCTGCGCAAGCGCGCCATCGTCGAGGCCCGGCGCCTGGCCGAGCAGGAAAAGCTCGCCCGCGAAAGCGCCGGCGAGCTGCCCCCGGCCGAGGCTGAGGAGGACAGCCCGCCGTGGGAGCCGGCGCCGAAACTGTCCAAGGCCGACCTGGCCCGCCAGGCCAAGCTGAGCACCGCCCAGGTCAGCCAGATCGAGAAGATCCACGCCCATGCCGCGCCCGAGGTGATTGCCGCAGTCAAGAGCGGTGAGATCAACCTGAGCACGGCGGCTACCCTGGTCAGCCTCAGCGAGGACGAACAGCGCCAGGCCGCGGCCGGCGGCAAGGCCGAGCTGAAGCAGGCCGCCAAGCGCGTGCGCGAGGCCAGGCGCAAGCCGCGCCCGGCCCGCGAAGACGGCGACGAAGCCCCGCTGGCCGGCGCCGATGCCGACCACGTCGCCAGCCCCGGCGAGCTGCAATCGGAAGTGGCCGTGCTGCGCCGCCAGGTCATCACCCTGACCGCCGAAAACCAGGCCCTGCGCATGGAGCTGGAGGCCCTGCGTGCACGCCTGCCGCTGGCCGAACCGGCCGACAGCGACTACTGAGCCGCGCTTGTCAGTGTTGCGGTCCAGCCACTAGGCTGGGCGGCAACGTGACAAAGGATGTGCGCCATGGCCGCAGGCAGTGCCGAGCTGGAACGTTTCATCGAACAGGCATTGATTGCCGGCCACCCACGGGCGGCGGTCCAGCGGGCCCTGCTGGATGCCGGCTGGTCACAGGCGCAGATCGACGGGGCCATGCAGCAATGGGCCAGCGTCGACTTCCCGCTGCCGGTACCACGCCCCAGCGCCTCGCTGTCCGCGCGCGAGGCCTTCGAGTACCTGGTGCTGTTCACCGCGCTTTACCTGAGCATCTGGCACCTGGGCCACCTGCTGTTCGCCTTGATCAACGTAATGCTGCCCCAAGGCGGCAACACCTTTTTCAGTGTGGTCGATTCGTCCAGGGTGCGCTTTTCGGTTTCCAGCCTGATCATCAGCTGGCCGCTGTTTGTCTGGCTGTCCTGGCGCATCGCTCGCGCAGTGGCGCGCCAACCACTCAAGCGCCTGTCACCGGTGCGCCGCTGGCTGACCTACCTGACCCTGTTCATCGCCGCGTCCGTGCTGATCGGCGATCTGATCAGCCTGGTCAATACCCTGCTCGGCGGCGAGCTGAGCGCCCGCTTCGCCCTGAAGACCGCCGTGGTCGCCCTGCTGGCCGGCGGCGTGTTCGGCTGGTACCTGCATGACCTGCGCCAGGAGGAGGACCCGGCATGAGAACCCTTTCCCCCGGACGCAGCCTGCTGATTGCCGCCAGCGTGCTGATCGCTGCCACCATCGTGGCGGTGATTGCCCTGACCCCCAGCCCGGCCGAACACCGCCAGATGCAGCGCGATGCCGCCGTGCTGGCTGACCTGAACCAACTGGAGAACACCATCGAACGCTGGCAGCGTGAACACGGCCAGCTGCCGGCCACGCTGGCGCCGGTACTGGCCCAACCCGGGTTGAGCCTGAACCAGGCCCCGGCCGATGGCGGTCCAGCCTATGACTACCTGCCGCTGGATGCCCGGCGTTACCAGCTGTGCGCGCACTTCCTCACCGATACCGCCGACAACCGTTACGGCCGCCAGTACCCGGTCGAGCGCGCCCATGGGGCGGGCCGGCACTGCTTCACCCACCGGGTCAGCGCCGCTGCGGTCGCAGTGGAGACAACACAGCCCGCGCTGCCCGGCAACAATCCGTCCGCGTCGCAGTGAGCATCCATCCGCCCGCTGACCCACGCCGGGCCCAGCTGCGCCGCCTGCGGCTGATCGCGGTGGCCATGCTGCTGGCCATGGCCAGCGGTTTTGTGTTCAGCCACCTGATGGGCGGTGACGGGGTGTGGGGCTGGGTGGGCGCGTTCTGCGAGGCGGCCGCAGTCGGTGCGCTGGCCGACTGGTTCGCGGTAGTGGCCCTGTTCCGGCGTCCGCTCGGGCTGCCGATCCCGCATACGGCGATCCTGCCGCGCAACAAGGCGCGCCTGGCCGACAGCCTGGGCGTGTTCGTGCGCGACCATTTCCTCGAGCCCGGGCTGATCGCCGAACGCCTGCAGCGGCTGGATGCCGCGCACTGGGTCGGCCAGTGGCTGGGGGCCCCGGCCCAGCGCCGGCAACTGGCGCAACTGGCCCGGGGCTGGGCCCTGCAGTTGCTGGAGGTGTTCGATGAAGACGCGGTGCGCGCGGCGATCAACCGCTTCGTCAGCGAACAGCTGCTGCGCTGGGATGCGGCCGATACCTTGGCGGATGTACTGGGCCTGCTCACTGCCGACAACCGCCATCAGGAAGTGTTCGATGCCGGCCTGCAGCGGCTGGGCCAGTGGCTGGGCGAGCCAGCCGTGCATGCCCGCGCCAGCGAGCTGATCACCCGCTACATCCGCAAGCAGTGGCCCAAGCTGGCCAGCACCGTGGACTGGATCAAGCCGATCGAGGAAATCGGCGACAGCTTGGCCGCCCGCATCGGCGAGGCCTTGGTGCAGGAACTGCAGGGCGTGCTGACCGACAGCGCCCATCCCTTGCGCCAGGACTATGACCAGTGGCTGGACGGCTATGTGCAGCGGCTGCGCACCGATCCGGCCCTGGCCGCGCGCCTGCAGGACTACAAGGCCCAGCTGGCGGTACACCCGGCGGTGACCGAGTATGTCGGCGGGCTGTGGCAGCGCATCGCCGCGGCACTGCGCAGCGACCTGGCGCAGGAGGATTCCACCGTCGCGGCGCATATCGAACGCGCCCTGGGCGGGCTGGCCGGCGCCCTGCAGCGCGATGGCGCCCTGCGTGATGCCCTCAATACCCACATCCAGCGCGCGGCCACCCGTATCGCCGGACGCCTGCGCGAAGTGGCACGCACCCATGTGGCCAACACGATCAAAAGCTGGGATGACGACAAGCTGGTCGATCAACTGGAACTGAGCGTCGGCCGCGACCTGCAGTTCATCCGCTACAACGGCACCCTGGTCGGCGGCCTGATCGGCCTGGGGCTGCATGCGATCAAGGTCTGGCTCAACTGAGCTGACGGGCAAGAATAAAGGCAGCCGATGGCTGCCTTTATTCATTGCAACTCAAACCGCTTGTGGATCACAACGCAGTCAGCCGCCAGGCACGGTGGATGCGCGCATTGCGCTCGAAATCCGGGTCGATGGTGCGCGGGGAGATTTCCTCGCAGTGGGCGAACCCGGCAATGGCCTGCTCGTCCAGCTTGAAGCGGCGGAAATTGTTGGAGAAGTACAGCACCCCGCCCGGGGCCAGCCGCTGCACCGCCGCCATCAGCAGGCGGACGTGCTCACGCTGGACATCGAAGTCCTCGGCACGAGCCGAGTTGGAGAAGGTCGGCGGGTCGCAGAAGATCACGTCGTACTGCCAGGTTTCTGCTTCCAGCCAACGCAGCGCATCGGCCTGCACCAGCCGGTGCTCGCGCCCGCCCAGGCCATTGAGCGCCATGTTGTCGGCGCACCATTCCAGGTAGGTGGCCGACAGATCGACGCTGGTGGTGGACAGCGCGCCGGCCACTGCCGCCTGCACACTGGCCACGCCGGTGTAGCAGAACAGGTTCAAGAACCGCTTGCCTTCAGCCTCGCGCGCCATCTGCGCGCGCAGCGGACGGTGGTCCAGGAACAGACCGGTATCCAGGTAGTCGAACAGGTTCACCTGTAGCAGCGCACCGTGCTCGCTGACCTTGATGAACTGCTCACGCTTTTCCATCCGGCCGTACTTGCTGCCGCCCTTGCCGCGCTCGCGGGTCTTCAGGGCGATGCGGTCATGCTCCAGCCCGAACACTTCGCGCGCGGCGGCCAGCAGTTCGTTGCGGCGGCGCTTGACGTCGGCCTCGGGAATCGCCGCCGGCGCGGCATATTCCTGCACATGCAGCCAGATCCGGCCGCTGCCACCGGCTTCGGTGTAGACGTCGATCGCGGCGGCATATTCGGGCAGGTCGGCATCATAGACGCGGTAGCAGCTGACCCCGGAACGGGCCAGCCAGGCCTTGTACTTGCGCAGGTTCTTGCGCAGCCGGTTGGCCACCATCTGCGCGCCCTCGCTCAACTCGCGCGGCGCCTGGTCGGCAGTGCGCTCGCGCTCGGGCATCTTGATCGGGTCCACCACCAGCTGGGTGCATTCCAGCGCGCCGTTGAACAGCTGGTAGGTCTTGCGCGCACGCAGGCCGGTGGCAAAGCCCAGCTCGGCGGTGCCGCACAGGATCGAGGCACGCCAGCCCGGCACCGCGCGCTTGAGCGCATCGCCGAGGTCGCGGTACAGCGCCTCGTCGGCAGCCAGGCGCTCATCATACGGCGGATTGCAGACCACGCAGCCGCGCGCCTGCGGCGGTGCCTGCAGCAGCGCCACATCGGCCACGCTGAACTGGATGATCTGCGACAACCCGGCTTCCTCGGCATTCTGCCGCGCCGAGGCAATCGCACGCGGGTCGATGTCACTGCCATGGATCACTGGCTTGAGCGCGGCGCGGCCGGCGGCCTCGCGGCTGCGGGCCTCGGCAAACAGGGCCTTCCAGTTGGCCTGGTCAAAGCCGAGCCAGCGGGTCGGTGGGATCGAGCCATGCCGGTGCAGGCCCGGGGCGACGTCGGCGGCCATCAGCGCACCTTCAACCAGCAGCGTGCCGCCACCACACATCGGGTCCAGCAGCGCACCGCCTTCGGCGTGGATTTTCGGCCACTGCGCACGGATCAACAGCGCGGCAGCCAGGTTTTCCTTCAACGGCGCATCGTGGGCGGCCATGCGCCAGCCACGCCGGTGCAGCGGGCCGCCACCGAGGTCGATCGAAATGGTGGCAATGCCCTTGCGCAGGGACAGGTTGATGCGCACATCGGGCAGCTCGACATTCACGCTGGGGCGTTCCAGGCCCTGGCCGCGCATGCGGTCCACCACCGCATCCTTGACCCGTTGCGCGGCAAAGCGTGCATGGGTGATCTGCTCACCGGAGACATGCGCATCCACGGCCAGGGTGCGGTCGGCGGTGGTCTGGTTTTCCCAGTCGATGGCCAGCACGCCCTGGTACAGCGCCGTATCATCGGGACACTCGAAGCTGTGCAGCGGCCACAGCACGCGGCTGGCCAGCCGCGACCAGAGCACGACACGCTGGGCATCATTCATCGTGCCCTCGGCATTGACGCCGGCCACGGTGGCGGTCGCCCGGGGCAGACCCAGGGCCAACAGCTCATCAGCCAGCAGGTACTCAAGGCCCTTGGCGCAGGATACGAAGAATTTCACGCAGGTTACGTCCACAACAGGGAAAGCGGCGCGCTCAGGGCGCGGTCGGCACCGGGCAACAAGGCCCGGCGGCGCACAGTGTAACCGCAGCCAGCAGCCAGGCCGCTGAGCGTGGCCTGATCACAGCGTGGCAAGCAGCTCGGCAAACGCCCGCGCACAGGTGTCCACATGCGCTGACAGCCGATGGCCGTCATCGACCAGCAGCAGGCGGGCCGAACGCCGCCCAGCCCAGTCGATCACCCCGGATGCAGGAATCAGCTCATCGTGCCAGGCATGCACCACGCTGGTCGGCACCGCGGCGGCATCCAGCGCCAGCAGCGGCCCCATGGTCAGCGGCGGCACCATCAAAAACAGCCCACGCACCGGCAGCTGCAGGCTGGCAATGGCCGAAATGTAGGCCCCCAGGCTGGAACCGGCCAGCACCAACGGGCCTTCGGCCGCGCGCTGCCCGGCCAGCTGCAGCAGCCGTTGCAGGCGTGCCGGCACATCGCCGACCCGGCTGATGTCGCTGCGTGCATCCAGGTCGGTGTAATCCGGGCACTCGCTGCTCCAGCCCAGCTGCTGCGCGGCCTGCGCCAGCGCCGTCACCTTGGTCGCCGCCGGACCACTTTCAAAACCGTGGGACAAAATGCAGTGGCCGCGCGACATGACATGCCTCATTGCTGGCGAAGGGGGTGGCAATGCTAGCATCGGCGACCATGGACACCGCGCAGCCACTTGCCCGCCCCCACTGGCTCTCCTACAGCGAGCGGCTTGAGTCACGGCCGCTGTCGGCCATTGACCTGGTGGTCCTGCACTGCACCGAGCTGCCGGACATGGATACGGCGCGCCAGTACGGCGAGCGCGTGCTGTATGCCAGTGGCACCGGCAACAGTGGCCATTTCTATATCGACCGCGATGGCCGGCTGGAGCAATACGCCCCGCTCAACCGCATCGCCCACCATGTGCGTGGTTACAACCCGCGCTCGATCGGCATTGAACTGGTCAACCGCGGGCGCTGGCCGCACTGGCTGGACTCACGCCACCAGGCGATGGACGAGCCCTACACCTCGGCACAGCTGGATGTGCTGCTGCAGCTGCTGGACCAGCTGCGCCAGCAATTGCCCGGGCTGCGCTGGATTGCCGGGCATGAGGACCTGGACCGGGAGCAGGTGCCGGCCAGTGATGATCCGGCCATCCTGGTCGCGCGCAAACGCGACCCGGGCCCGCAGTTCCCGTGGGCCTACCTGCTGGCCAACACCGAGCTGCGGCGGTTGCACGTCCCCGGCTGAGCGCGGTCAGACCTCGCGCCAGGCCTGCTCGCCCGCCTCCACCGCGATATCCAGGCGGTTTTCTGCCGGGGTCAACGGACAGACCAGGTGGGTGGTCAGCGCACAGGCGGGATTTTCGGCGCGGTTGAAATCCAGCTCGATCCAGCGCTGCCCCGGGCCGGGCAAGGCGGTGACCACGTTGCGCCCGCTGCCATGCGAACCACGGCCACAGGTGCGGTCACTGAACATGAACATCATCCGGTCGCCTTCGGGCAGGGATACCGCACGCAGGCGGTGCTCCTGCCCGCCCAGCCAGAAACTGGCCTCACCAAGCGCGGCAAATTCCAGTGGCGTGCCGATCGTGGTCAGCACGATCAGCGATTGTGGCTTGGGATAGGCCTTCCAGCGTGCCTTGATCCGCCAGCGGACATCGACCGGATAGTGCTCGAACCCATTGAAAGGATGCTCAGCTGCCGCCTGCTGGCGTTTGAAACGCCAGCCCCACAACGGCCCGGTGCGCACCACGAAGAACTGACCATCGCCGATATCCAGCCGGGTACCCGGGTCGATGTCAAAGCGCGATGGCTGCAAGGACGTGCTCCGGGCCTGGTCCACGGAAACAAAGCGCGCGCTGTCGGCTTCCAGCACCAGCTGGCCCAGTTCCGATACCGCCAGCGGCAGGCGGATATCCGGCTCTGCGGCCAATTCACCGCCAACCGAGTAACGGCCCGGCAGCAGCCGCCCGGAGGCAACATAACCCAGCCGTCCCGGGCGGTGCTTCATCTCCACAACCCGCGCACTGCGCCACTGCTGCAGGGACTCCAGGTAGGCCGCATCCATCGGCCCGGCCGGATTGGCGCCACCGTGGCAGCCCAGCAGCAGCGCAAGCGGCAAGGCAGCGCTGAACCAGCGGGCGGACGGCAATGGCAGCAGCAGGGACATGGGGCGATTGTCGGCTCAGCCGGTCGCAGTTGTTGCGACTGGCCGCAAGGAATCGGCGATCCAGCCGCTCCAGGAGCCCGGATAGACGCGCGCACCGTGCAGCCCGGCATGCTCCAGGGCCAGCAACAGATGGCAGGCGGTCACCCCCGAACCACACATCAGCACCACATCGCGCAGCTCGGTAGCCCCCAGCAGCGGCAGCACGCGTGCCCGGATCTGCTCCGGCGCCAGCAACCGGCCCTGTTCCACCAGCGTCGCATACGGCAGGTTGAGCGCTCCGGGCACATGCCCGGCCACCGGATCGACCGGCTCGCTGTGGCCGGCAAAGCGTGCTGGCGCGCGCGCATCCAGCAGCCAGCCAGGGCCCTGGCCCAGGCGTGCAAGCACCTGGTCGGCATCGACCATCTGTTGCCGGTCGAACCGGCCCGGATAGGGCGGCAACCCGGCCACCACCGGGATATCGGTATCCAGCGCCAGACCGGCGGCGCTCCATGCCGCCACGCCGCCATCGAGCACAACAACGCGCTGATGCCCAAGCAGGCGCAGCAACCACCACAGGCGCGCAGCGGCCATGCTGCCATCAGCCGCGTCGTAGACCACCACGGTGGTGTCCGTATCGATGCCCCAGCGCCCCAGCGCGGCGTTGAAGGCGGCCTGCTCCGGCAGCGGATGACGGCCCTGCCCCGGGGCACTGGCCGCAGGCGCGGCGAGATCCTGGTCAAGATCGGCATGCAGCGCACCGGGCAGATGGCCGGCCTGCCAGGCCTTGCGGCCGGCCGCGCGGTCACCGCCGCCGATAGCCGGGGCGCAACGTGCGTCGATCAAACGCAGCCGAAGCCCGGCGTGCAACCAGGCCCGCAGCGTCGGCACATCGATCAACACCTGGCCAGGGGCCAGCAACGAGACGGCGGTTGCGCTCATCAAGGATCCTGATCGGACAGAGCCGCTACGTTACCACCGCCGCCGCCGCGCAGCGGCAGGTGGCAGGACGGGAGTGCCGGACTCAGGCCTGCTGCAGGCGCTGGTGCAGGTTGGCCAGCATGGCCGCCGTGGCTCCCCAGATACGCTGGCCGGGCCAGTCATATTCCAGCACGCTGCGGGTGTTGCCGCCCCAATCCACGGGCCTGGCGCGCAGGTGGCGCATGTCCATCAGATAGGCCAGCGGCACTTCAAATACCTCGGCCACTTCATCCGGGCTGGGAATGGCGACAAAATCCGGATCAATCACCGCCACCAACGGCAGCACCCGGTAATTGGTAATGGTGATGAACGGATCCAGAAACCCCAGCGCCACGGTCTGCTCCGGCAGCAGGGCAATTTCTTCGTTGCTCTCACGCAGCGCCGCCACCGCCGGATGGCCATCAACGGCCTCGATCCGCCCGCCGGGAAAGCCCACCTGCCCGGCATGGCTGCGCAGGGTTTCGGTACGCCGGGTCAATATCACCTGGGTGCCCTCGGCGCGTGGCACCAGGCCGACCAGCACCGCCGCCTGCACCGGTGGCTGGCTGGGCAACAGGTCGGCCAGCTGGGCATGATTCCAGCCAATGCCCTGCGGCACCCGGTCCAGGCGGTGCAACACCCGGCCCAGCGCCGGCAACTCCGGCAAGGCCTCCAGGTAAGGCCGCACAGTGCCCAGGCCATCGTTGCTGGTGTCAGGCCACACCCCGGGCGCCGTCGTCAGAGCGGTGCAATACGGGCACGCCAGCCGGTCTGGCCAGCCCGACGGGCACAACCCGATACATCCTGCCTGCCGACGCTGCTCACTCACCTTCGCACCTGCCATGTCGCCGCTGCACTGCGGCCCAAACACAGACGCCGGCATCTGCCGGCGTCTGCATGCACCAACTGCTGGCTTACTTGATGCTGACCAGCTTGACCTCGAACTGCACGGCCACGTTCGGCGGGAACGGCAGACGCGGGTCGGCACCGTAGGCCTTGTCGGCCGGCAGGGTGATTTCCCACTTCGAGCCGACCGGCATCTGCAGCAGGACATCACGCATGGCCTGCAGCTCGACATCGGCCATCTTGATTTCCGGCACGTTCTGCACGCGCACCTCGGCCGGACGCTGGCCGTACGGGAACGGACCGGCCACTTCCAGCGCCACGCTGCTGCCGGTGGTCGGCTTGGCGCCACGGCCGGCTTCGATCACGCGGTACTGCACGCCACCGGCCAGGGTCTGCACGCCGGCCTTGGCACGGTTTTCAGCCAGGAAGCTGTCCGAACGGGTCTTGTTGTCGGCAGCGGCCTTCTCGTACTGGGCACGGGCCTGCTCGGCACGCGCACGCTCACGCTGCTGGAAGGCTTCTACCGCAGGACGCAGCTGGTCGGCAGTGATGGCCGGCTCGCGCTTGGCAAAGGCATCCTGCAGCCCCTTGACCACCGAGTCGATGTCCAGCTGCTCGCCACGGGCAGTCAGTTCATTGAGATTGTTGCCGTAGTCATAGCCAAAGTAATAACTCAGACGCCCCTTTTCGGAGGTGGTGTCCTGCGCCAGAGCGGCACCCGACAGGGCCAGAGCCGCCACAGCGACGGCGAGGGAACGCAACTTCATCAAACGATTCTCCGCAAAAGGAATGGCACCAAGGCAATCATTGAACCCGAGGCGACGCGCTAGCATAGCCCTGCGCGCCGGCACATCGCCACTGCCAACGCAGCCGTTTTGACTGCGCTGGCCGGCACAAGTTCCCACGAATTCATAAACTTTCTTTTTTTTTAACGTCTGTAAGGAATCTTGCATGGATCTGGACCTGGTCACCCGCCATCTGGAAGACGGGATCTGCACCCTGACCGTCAACCGCCCCGACAAGCTCAACGCGCTGAATCAACAGACGTTGCAAGCCCTGGACCAGGCCTTCGCCGAGGCCGCTGCGGATCAGCGCGTACGCGTGGTGGTGCTCACCGGCGCCGGCGCCAAGGCCTTCGTTGCCGGCGCCGACATCAGCCAGATGAACCAGCTGACGCCGGTGCAGGGGCGCGATTTTTCCCTGCTCGGCCAGCAGCTGATGCGCCGGATCGAAGGCCTCGGCAAACCGGTGATTGCACGCATCAACGGCTTTGCCCTGGGCGGGGGACTGGAACTGGCGATGGCCTGCCACCTGCGCATTGCCGCCGATACCGCCAAACTCGGCCAGCCGGAAATCAACCTCGGACTGATCCCCGGCTTCGGCGGCAGCCAGCGCCTGCTGCGCCTGGCTGGACGGGCGGCCACCCTGGAACTGTGCCTGCTCGGTGCCCCGATCAGCGCCAGCCGCGCGCAGGCGTTGGGCATCGTCAACGAGGTGGTCCCGGCCGATGCGCTGGATGCGCGCGTGGCCGAACTGGCCGCACAACTGGCCAAGGCCGCGCCGCTGGCGCTGCGCGCGATCCTGGATTGCGTGCTGGTCGGTGGCGAGTGTGCGCTGGAACAGGCACTGCAGTTTGAAAGCACCCAGTTTGGCCTGGTGTTTGCCACCGCCGACATGCGCGAAGGCACCGCCGCCTTCCTGGAACGTCGCCAGCCGGAGTTTGCCGGCCAGTGAGCAGCATCGCCCGCACCACCGAACTGGCCGCCTGGCTGGCGGCCGACAACCTGGATGCCGCCATCGAGGCGGGCCTGATCCATTGGCAGGCGCAGCCCGGCGATGACCCCGCACAGGCGGCGCAGGTTGCCGCGGCCGGACAGCGCCTGCGCGCTGCGCTGGCCGCACGCGAACGCCATCGCGCGCGCGCGGTGCGGCTGCGCCGGATTGCCGCCGAACGCGATGCCCGGCGCCCCGCCCCGGCCAGCAGCGGCGTTGCCCCGGCACTGCCGGCCAACGTGGCCGCGATCCTGGCCCGGGCCAAGGCCAGGGCCGGCAGCGGTGGCCAGTGATGGCACGGGTGCTCAAACGTGCCGGCAAGGCCTCGCTGCTGAGCCGGGTGCAGATCAGCGAGCTGTTCTCGCGCCTGCGCGAACTCAACCCCAAGCCGGTCACCGAGCTGGAATACAGCACGCCGTTCGAGCTGCTGGTGGCGGTGACGCTGTCGGCGCAGGCCACCGATGTCGGGGTCAACAAGGCCACCCGCCGGCTGTTCCCGGTGGCCAATACCCCGCAGGCCATCCTTGACCTGGGCGAGGACGGCCTGAAGCGCTACATCAACACCATCGGCCTGTACAACGCCAAGGCCGCCAATGTGGTTGCCGCCTGCCGGATCCTGGTCGAGAAACACAACAGCGTGGTGCCGCAGACCCGCGAGGAACTGGAAGCCCTGCCCGGGGTCGGGCGCAAGACCGCCAACGTGGTGCTCAACACTGCCTTCGGACAACCGGCGATGGCGGTGGACACGCATATTTTCCGGGTTGCCAACCGTACCGGGCTGGCACCGGGCAAGACCGTGCGCGCGGTCGAGGACAAGCTGGTCAAGGTCATTCCGGAGGAATTCCTGCTCGATGCCCACCACTGGCTGATCCTGCACGGACGCTATGTGTGCAAGGCGCGCAAGCCTGACTGCGGCGGCTGCGTGATTGCCGACCTGTGCCGCTACCCGGACAAGACCACCGCGGCTTGAACCTGGCCTGCGCGGGCGCCGCTCAGCCGAAGCGGCGCTCGCGGAACCAGCGGGTCAGCACCCACTTCTCACCGGCGATCACCGGCGCACCGGCATGCAGGGTGCGGCTGGACGGGTGGGCGCGGTCGTAGCTGAAAAACACCGCATTGCCCTGCACCGCTGCAAACTCCAGGCCGGCATCGGGGAAGGTGGTCGCCCCGCCGGACAGCGGGGTATTGAGGTAGGTGACCAGGGTCGCCACACGCTGGCCACCATGGCGCAGCGCTGCCTCGGCACCGGGACCGTCAGGGTCGAAATAATCGTAATGCGGCTGGTATTCGGCGCCCGGGCCGTAGTGCAGCACCTGCAGCGGCTCGGCCTGCTCCAGCGGCCAGCCGACCAGATCGGCGATGCGCTGCTCGATGCGCGCCACCAGCGGCGTACACGCCGTGGGCAGGTAGGTGCCATCACTGGTGCGCGACTGGTGCGCCTCGTTGGCGCCGGTCACGGCATTGAAGGTCGCCGAACGCTGCAACCGGCCACGCGCGGTGGCAATCAGCTGCGTGCATTCATCGGCACTGAGGACATTGCCCAGCAGCACCACCCGTGGGTGCAGGCTGCTGCCCAGCACATGGATGGCCTGGCCATCGATATGGATCTGCGAGGGCCCATTGAGCTGGAACGGTGTCGGTACCGGCACCGCCGGCGGCAGCCCCTGGCGCTGGCCCTGCTCGGCGACAAAACGGCGCAGGACCGCATCCACCGCGGTGCTGGCAGCATCCTCGTCCCAGCCGGCCTGCAGCAGCGGCGCGATCAACTGCTCCGGGCGCGCACCGGCCTGGGCCTGGATGACCAACCACTGGGAAAACTCGGGAGAAAGGGCATCGGCGTTCATCGCCACAGTGTGCACCAGCACACGCCGTTGTGGCAGCGCGCAGGCACTGCCTTGGCACTGACACATCCGTGCAAGCCCGCTGTCATCTGCAGCACCTATAAATCGCTCCCGATCTGCGCTCATCCCTTGACGGCGCCCAATTCACTGATCTGGAGCAAGACCCATGGCTGTTGCATCCACCCGTAACCTGATGATGTCCATCGGCGCCGTGCTCGCCCTGTCGGCCTGTGGCGGCGGTGCCGACCGCGTCGCCTCGCCAGGCGAAGGTGCTTTCCCGCCGGCCCCGGCTCCCGCACCGGCACCGGGCCCTGCCCCCGCACCGGCACCGGCACCGGGTCCGGTCGCCGGTTGCCCGACTGGCTTCAGCGATGTCGGCACCATCGCCGGCAAGACCAACTGCCGCCTGCCGGCGCTGATCGTGGAAAACACCACGGTGCCGTATGTGGATGGCGTGCTGTATTCGATCAGCGGCTACACCCGCGTCGGTGAGGACGTCGGCGGCGATGCCGCCAACCCGCGCGCCAACCAGCGCAGCGCCACCCTGACCATCGAGCCGGGCGTGACCATCTTCGGCTCCAGCGGCCAGGACGCGCTGGTGATCAACCGCGGCTCGAGGATCAATGCCGTCGGCGAGAAGACCAAGCCGATCGTGTTCACCAGCCGCCAGAGCGTGGAAGGCACCACCAACGTCGATTCGATCGGCCAGTGGGGCGGCCTCGTGCTGCTCGGCCGCGCACCGACGGCCAACTGCATCGGCTCGGTGACCCCGGGCACCGCCGCCTGCGAGGCGGAAGTGGAAGGCGTCACCGGCGCCTACTACGGCGGCAACGCCCCGGGCGACAGCACCGGCACCCTGAAGTACGTGCGCGTGATGCACTCCGGCTTTGAAGTGCTGCCCAACGTCGAACTCAACGGCATCACCCTGGCCGGCCTGGGCAGCGGCACCTCGATCGAGTACGTGCAGGTGCACAACAGCTCCGACGACGGCTTTGAGTGGTTCGGCGGCACCGTCAACAACCGTTACCTGGTGGCCACCGGCAACGACGACGACTCCATCGATACCGACACCGGTTTCAGCGGCGCGATCCAGTTCGCGATCGTGATGCAGCGCGGCCAGAAGGCAGCTTCCGGCGACCGCGGCGACCGCATCAACGAGATGAGCGCGGCCGGTTCCAGTGCACTGCCGTCCAACCCGAAGCTGGTCAACGTGACCTTCGTCGGCGCCCCGGCGCATGACCGTTCGGCGATGGTGCTCAACTCCGGCACCCACGTGGAGTACTACAACGCGGTGGTGACCGGCTCCAACAACTGCGCCGAGATCGATACCGCCGGCAACGCCAACACCCGCGGCACCTTCGCCTCGGTGTTCTTCTCCTGCGGTGCGCCGTTCTACAACGACGGCGCCGGCACCCAGCTGGCCGCCTTCACCGCCAATGCCAACAACGTGGCCAACGGTACTTCCAGCCTGAGTGGCTTCACCAACGGTGCCAATGAAAACGCGGTGACCGCGGCCGACCTGTCGACCCTGATCACCCGCAGCGGTGGCTTCGTGCGCCAGGTCAACTACATCGGCGCGGTCAAGGATGGCAACGACACCTGGTGGCAGGGCTGGACCTGCGGCCTGCCGGGCACCCCGTCCTGCTGATCGACCACGATGGCGGCAGCACGCATGACCGTCATCCAGCCACGCCGCGGACCTGCCGCGGCGTGGCTTTATCCAAGGCTGGCCGCCAAGCCAGGCCGGACGCAAGCACGTCCTCCCCGCCGCATGTTCCCTTCAAGGCTCCCCTGATGACACACGCTCCCCTTGCCCGCTCCAGCCTGTCGCTGGCCATTGCCGCGCTGCTGGTTCCCACTTTCGCCGCTGCCAACCCGGTCAGCGCCACCGACAGCACCGCCGTCAGCGCCGCGGATGCGGCACCGACCAGCCTGGATGCGATCCAGGTGCGCGGTGAACACATCCCCGAGCCGATGCTGCTCAGCTCCCAGGTGATGAGCCTGGTCAGCAAGGAAGACATCGACCGCCAGGGCGCCAGCACCGCTGCCGATGCGCTGGGACGGGTGGCCGGCATGAGCGTGTCGCAGGGCAAGTATGTGATCGTGCGTGGCCTGAACGAGCGCTACTCGCAGGCCCTGCTCAACCGCTCGCCGCTGCCCAGCCCGGAACCGCTCAAGCGCGTGGTACCGCTGGACCTGTTCCCGACCAACGTGCTGGAAACCATCGAGGTGCAGAAGACCTACTCGGCGCGCTACCCGGGTGAGTTCGGTGGCGGCGTGATCAACCTGTCCACCGCGGTGGTGCCCGAGGCACCGTTCCTGAAGCTGTCCTACGGCCTGTCCGGCAACTCCGAAACCACCACCCAGCCGGGCCTGACCTATTACGGCGGCGGCGATTCGGACCTGCTCGGCTACGACGACGGCACCCGCAAGGTGCGCGAGCCCTTCGCCCAGGCCCTGGCCAGCGGGCAGATGATCAGCGTCGGCGAGCACTTCAGCCGCGAGCAGCTGGCCGCGATCGGTGCTTCCATGCCCAATGCCGCGATCAACCTGCTGCAGACCAGCGACTCGATCAACCCCAACCACAGCGGCTCGGTTGCCGCCGGCACCACCCTGGAATTTGCCGAGGATTCACGCCTGGGCGTGGTTGCCAGCGCCGCGCTGAGCAACAGCTGGCGCAGCCGCAACGGCGTGCAGCAGTATGGCGAGGCACGCACCGGCACCGCCGAGGTGCTGTCCCAGCAGCAGTACCTGAGCACCAGCAACGAGGCCAGGCTCAACGGCCTGCTCGCCCTGACCTGGGAAGTGGGCAAGCACACCCTCGGCGCCAGCACGCTGTATGTGCATGACACCGAAAAGCAGGCGCGCTCTCGCGAGGGCTTCACCTGGCAGGCCTCGCAGGTACGCCGCAACGATGCCACCCGCTGGATCGAGCGCGAGATGCTCAACCACCAGTTCACCGGCAAGCATGTGTTCGGCGAGTACGACGACCTGACCGTGAGCTGGCGCGGTGGCCATGCCCGTGCCAGCCGGCAGTCGCCGTTCGAACGCGAGATCAACTATTTCCAGGACGACTTCGGTTTCTGGCGCCACCTCAACAACACCGTCAGCCTGGGCGATGTCAACGAGCGCATCGACAGCGCCGCGGTGGACGTGGACTGGCGCCTGCCCAGCGAGCGCGAAATCATCCTCTCGGCCGGCTACGCCTGGTCGGAAACCGAACGCGATGCACGCACGCGTGACTTCTCCTTCCTGATCACCGATACCGCGCCGTTCTACAACGGCTACCAGCGCCCGGACTACCTGTTCTCCGACTACAACCTCTACCAGGGCTACCTGGAGCTGCGCGAGAACACCGGTGCCAACGGCGCCTCGGCCTACACCGCCAGCCTGGACAACGAGGCGGCCTATCTGGAGCTGGAAAGCCAGCTCACCGGCACCGTGCGCGCCACCGCCGGCCTGCGTTGGGAACAGGCCACCCAGGGCGTGAACCCGCGCAACCTGTTCCAGGGCGGCAGCACCCTGCCGGGCAACACCCTGGACAACGACTACCTGCTGCCGGCGCTGTCGCTGACCTGGAACTTCGCCGACAACCTGCAGCTGCGCCTGGCCGCCTCGCAGACCATCGCCCGCCCGCAGTTCCGCGAGCTCTCGCCGCTGCAGTACCTGGACCTGGAGCTGGACCGCATGACGGTGGGCAACCCGTACCTGCAGGATACGGAGATGCTCAACCTCGACGCACGCCTGGAGTGGTACTTCAACAGCGGCGAGTACTTCCATGCCGGCCTGTTCGCCAAGCAGCTGGACAAGCCGATCGAGGCGGTGGTTTCCGACGACGTCTCCTTCCTGCGCCAGAGCTTTGTCAATGCACCGGAAGCCAGCCTGTACGGGCTGGAGCTGGATTACCGCAAGTACCTGACCCCGGCAGTGTCCTGGCTGGGTGACAAGCGGATCTTCTTCAACGTCAACTACACCTACACCGATTCCAAGGTCAGTGCCGGCGCCAGTGACCAGGTGCTGCTGTACAACGGCAGCGCGCTGGCCGCGCCGCTGGTGGTGCGTGACGGCAGCCAGATGCAGGGCCAGAGCGACCACCTGGCCAACCTGTCGCTGGGCCTGGAAAGCGGCAATGGCGACCAGCTGACCCTGCTGGTGGGCTATGCCAGCGAGCGCATCTCCGCCCGTGGCACCTTCGATGCCAACGGCGTGCAGCGCCAGCCGGCGCTGATGCAGGACCCGGGCCTGAGCCTGGACCTGGTCGGGCGCAAGTACTTCACCCTGTGGGACGTGCCGATGAGCGTGAGCCTGGAAGCGCGCAACCTGCTGGGCGAGGAATACCACGAGTACCAGCAGCTGGGCGGTGGCCGCATCGACGTCAACCGCTACGAGCTGGGCCGCAGCTTCGGCGCCAGCATCGAGGCACGCTTCTAAGCCTGCACCAGCCTGATCAATGCCCGCCCTCCGGCCTGGCAGGCCGGGCGGCGTGGGCCAATGCACACCATCGGTGGCGGCTGGGGAGTCCTGCCGGTGGTTACCAGCCCGTCGACATCAGGTCGGCGGGCTTGGTTCTTTTTGGCCCTGGCAGGGCCACCGGGTCTGCCGCGGGCAATCGCCGATGACAGTGGCTGTCAACAATTATGGCAACGCCATGTCTTTTGAAATCATAGTGTCATCGTGCCGTCGCATGATCGCCACGTCCCCACCCTGAGTTGCCCGGCGTGATCGTGCTGCCGCCCGCTGTGATCATTGTGATCAACCGCCTGCTTCCCAAAGGCCTGTGGGTGTTGGCCGTGGCACTGCCCCTGCTGGCACTGCTGCTGGGCCTGCGCACACCGAGTGCCGCGCCGCTCGCCAGGTCTGTGCCGGCAACGGCCGGCAGCGATCCGCTGGCGTGGCCGGAGCAGGACCTGTTCCACCGCCAGGCCGGCAACCACAGCGCCCCCGGCACCGGCACATGGACCCTGCACGGGATCCGTCTGGGCGGCGCGCAGGCCAGTGCCATCCTGGGCAACGAGGCCGGCCAGCAGGATTCCTATGCCGAAGGCGAACAGATTGCCGCGGGCTGGCAGCTGCAACAGGTGGCCGCCAGTGGTGTGCGTCTGCTCGGCCCGGGTGGCCTGGTCGAGCTGAGCCTGCCTGCCCAGGCCGACAGCCTGCTGCGCACCGCCGTAGAGCACGCCGCCGTAGAGCACGCCGCGCAGCCGCCCGCCAGCGATACCGCGCTGCCGGCCGATGCCGCCCCGCGACTGCAGGCCGGCACGCCGCTGGCACTGTGGCTGCAGACCCAGGGCCTGCGCGTGGGCGATGAACTGCTGGCCGTCGATGGCCAGCCACTGACGCGGCTCGATGCCGATGCCCTGCGCGCCCAGCTGCACGGGCGCGACAGCGTGCGCCTGCAATGGCGCCGCGATGGCCAGACCCATACCTCTGTTTTGCGGATGCCCTGATGACCTGCTCCCTGCCGCGCCTTGCCCTGCCGATCGCCCTGCCCATCGGCCTGCTGGCTGCCGCACTTTGCTGCGCACTGCCCGGCCCGGCCTGGGCCGCCGCCAATCCGGCGCCGGGCAACACCCTGGATGTGCGTGGTGCCGACATCCGCGCCTTCATCCAGGATGTCGCCCGTGCCACCGGCACCAGCTTCATCGTCGACCCGGCCGTCCAGGGCACGGTCGATTACAGCAACCCGCAGTCGATGTCACAGGCGGACATGCTCGGGGTGCTGCTGACCATCCTGCGCAGCCATGGCCTGGTTGCGGTACCGGCCGGACAGGGCACCTACCGCGTGGTGCCCGACCAGGGCGCGGCCGGCCAGGGGACCGGCAGCAATGCGCACTTTGCCACCCAGGTGATCGGCCTGCGCCGGATCGATGCACGGATCGCCGCCGAAACCCTCAAGCCCCTGCTCGGCCGTGGCGGCGTGGTCATTGCCACCCCGCAGGGCAACAGCCTGCTGATTGCCGACTACAGCGACAACATCGCGCGCATCCGCTCGCTGGTGGCGCAGATCGACAGCGACAACGCCAGCATCGATACCCTGACCCTGCGCAACAGCTCGGCGCACGAGATTGCCGCCACCCTCAACGCGCTGTTCGGCGTGCGTGGCGAAGGCGGCAGCCAGGTGCTGTCGATCCTGCCGGTGGAAAGCAGCAACTCGATCGTGATCCGTGGCGATGCCGGGGTGGTCCAGCGCGCCATCAACATGGCCGCCGAGCTGGACCGGCGCGCCGAAAGCACCGGCGATGTGCGCGTGGTCAAGCTGCAGCACGCCAGCGCCGAACAGTTGCTGCCGGTGCTGCAGCAGCTGATCGGCCAGGGCGAAGGCAGCAGCAACGCCCCGGCCAGCGGCAGCGCCACCGCCACGACCAACGGCAGCAGCACGCTGGACCCCAACCAGGCGGTGCTGATCACCCCGGCCGGCGGCAAGCGCCCGACCCTGGCGCGGGCACCGGGCCAGAACGCGCTGATCATCAATGCCGATCCGGAAACCCAGCGCACCCTGATGGAAGTGATCACCCAGCTGGACACCCGCCGTGAGCAGGTGCTGGTGGAGGCGGTGGTGGTGGAAATCTCCGATGAGGCCTCGCGCAAGCTCGGCGTGCAGCTGGCCGCAGCCGGGCGCAACGGCGACATCCCGCTGCTGGGCACCCAGTTCCCGTCCAGCCAGCCCGGGATCATGGGCCTGATCGCCGGCGCGGCGGCCGGCAGCGATGACTCGGCCTGGGCGCAGAGCGCACGCAGTGCCGCGGCCAACTCCCTGCTCGGCCTGTCCGGCGGGCTGGCCGGGATCGCCGACCAGGCCGGCGATGTATTGTTCGGCGCGATCATCACCGCGGTACGCAGCGACACCGGTTCCAACCTGCTGTCCACCCCGTCGATCCTGACCCTGGACAACGAGCCGGCACGCATCCTGGTCGGCCAGGAAGTGCCGCTGACCTCCGGCGAGGTGCTCGGCGATGCCAACTCCAACCCATTCCGTACCATCGAGCGCCAGGACGTGGGCATCGCGCTGGAGGTCACCCCGCAGATCAACGCCGGCGGCGGCATCACCCTGAAGCTGCGCCAGGAAGTGTCCTCGGTGGCCGGCCCGGTCTCGGCCAGCTACAACGAGCTGATCCTGAACAAGCGTGAGATCGACACCCGGGTGCTGGTCGATGACGGCGCGATCGTGGTGCTGGGCGGGCTGCTGGACCAGCAGCAGCGCCAGACCCGCGACAAGGTGCCCGGGCTGGGCGACATCCCGCTGCTGGGCCGGCTGTTCCGTTCCGATGCCAACAGCGACACCCGCACCAACCTGATGGTGTTCCTGCGCCCGACCATCATCCGCGACCGCGCCGATGCCCAGCGCATCACCGCGCCGCGCTTTGACTGGATGCGCGATGCCCAGCTGGCCCTGCCCGGCCAGCCGCGTGGCGGCGAGGCGGCGCTGGATGCACTGGTGCGCGACTACCTGCGCAGCGCCCCGCCGCAGCTGCCGGCCCCCGCTGACGCCGCTGCGGGTACGCCGCAATGAGCCTGCCCGGGCGCCTGCCGTATGCCTTTGCCCGCCGCCATGGCCTGCTGCTTGCCGGGCCGGACGACGCCGGCGATGGCGTGACGGTATGGCTGCACCCGCAGGCGCATGCGCCGGCACTGGCCGAACTGCGCCGGGTGGCAGGATGTGCGCTGCAGTTGCAGCCACTGCCGGCCGAGCTGTTCGACCAGCAGCTGGCGCGGGTGTATGCCGACAGCGTGGATGGCGGCGATGACAGCGTGCTGGCGCTGGAGGCCGGCAGCGGCCTGGAAGCGCTGCTGGACGACCTTCCGGCCGCCGCCGACCTGCTGGCCGCCGCCGATGATGCACCGGTGATCCGCCTGATCAACGGGCTGATTGCCGAGGGCGCACGCCAGGGCGCCTCGGACATCCATGTCGAACCGTTTGAATCGATGCTGCGGGTACGCCTGCGCGTGGACGGGGTGCTGCGCACCGCCGCCAGCCTGCCACCGCGGCTGGCGCCACTGCTGGTGTCGCGGATCAAGGTGATGGCGCGGCTGGACATCGCCGAAAAACGCGTGCCGCAGGACGGCCGGATCTCGCTGCGGATGGGCAACCAGGCGTTGGATGTGCGCGTGTCCACCCTGCCCGCGCGTGATGGCGAGCGCGTGGTGCTGCGCCTGCTGGCCAAGCAGGCCGGCACCCTGGAGCTGGCACAGCTGGGGCTGTCGCCAACGGTCGCGGCCAGGCTGCAGGGCGCGCTGGCCCAGCCCAACGGCATCGTGCTGGTCACCGGCCCCACCGGCTCGGGCAAGACCACCACGCTGTATGCGGCGCTGGCCGCGCTCAATGACGGCCAGCGCAACATCCTTACCGTCGAGGACCCGGTCGAATATGCGATCGACGGCATCGGCCAGACCCCCGTCAATGCCAAGGTCGGGATGAGCTTTGCCGCCGGCCTGCGCGCGATCCTGCGCCAGGACCCGGATGTGGTGATGGTCGGCGAGATCCGCGATGTGGAAACGGCGCAGATCGCGGTGCAGGCCAGCCTGACCGGCCACCTGGTGCTGTCCACCGTACATACCAACGATGCGATCGGTGCGATCACCCGCCTGCGCGACATGGGCAGCGAGTCCTTCCTGCTGGCCAGCACCCTGCGCCTGGTGCTGGCCCAGCGCCTGGTACGCCGGCTGTGCCCACAGTGCCGCCAGCCCTGCGCGCTGGATGACCCGCTGGCCGCACGCCTGTTTGCCGGCCAGCCGGTGCCGCCGCAGTTCCATGCCGCCGGCTGCGCCGCCTGCGAACACACCGGGCACAGCGGACGGATGGCGCTGTATGAGGCGGTAGCGATCGATGAACCGCTGCGCCGGCTGATCGTGGCCGAGGCCGATGAGGACCAGCTCGCCGCGCAGGCGTTTGCCGAGGGCGGCACCCTGCTTGATGCCGGGCGTGCGGCAGTGGCCGCCGGCCTGACCTGTGCCAGTGAAGTGCTGCGGGTAGCCCGCGCGCAGGCCGGCCGATGATCGCCTTTTCCTACCAGGCCGTGGACACTGCCGGGCGCACCCGGCACGGCCAGCTGCGCGCCAGCGATGCCCAGGCCGCCACCGCGCAGCTGCTGGGCAAGCGCTGGCTGGTGCTGCAGCTGGCCCCGGCCGCAGCCGAGCCAGGCCGCCAGGTCCGCCTGCCGGCGCGCGAGCTGGCCCTGTTCACCCGCCAGCTGGCCGCCCTCACGGCCAGCCTGCCGCTGGCCCAGGCGCTGCAGGCGATCAGCCAGCAGGCCGGGCAGCGCCGGCTGCGCCAGGCCGTGCAGAGCACCCAGACCCGGCTGGCCGAAGGCTTTGCGCTGGCCGAGGCCATGGCCGCACAGCCGCGCGCGTTCCCGCCGCTGTACCGGGCGATGATCGCCGCCGGCGAAGCCTCCGGTGCGCTGCCGCAGCTGCTGGCCCGGCTGGCCGACCTGCTGGAACAGCAGCAGCAGGTCCGCGCCCGCCTGGCCACCGCACTGATCTACCCGGCCACCCTGGCGCTGACCGCCTGCGCGGTGGTGATCGCGCTGATGACCCTGGTGGTGCCGCGGGTGGTCGAACAATTCGATGCGATGGGCCGGCAGTTGCCGCTGCTGACCCGCATCGTGGTCGGCAGCAGCGAGCTGCTGGCCGCACTCGCCCCCTGGCTGGGCGCTGCACTGCTGGCCCTGCTGCTGGCCGCGCCACTGGCGCTGCGCCGCCCCGGCCTGCGCCTGGCCGTGGACCGCCTGATCCTGCGCCTGCCGCTGGCCGGCAACCTGCTGCGCCAGGTACATGCCGCACAACTGGCACGCACGCTGGCGATCATGCTCGCTGCCGGCCTGCCGCTGATCGACGGCCTGCGCGCCAGTGCGCGCACCATCGCCAACACGGTGCTGCGCAATGCCACCGCGCAGATGGCCACGGTGATCGATGAGGGCGGCAGCCTGAGCACCGCGATGCGGCTGGCGGCGGTGTTTCCCTCCACCCTGCTGCACATGGCCAGCAGCGGCGAGGACAGCGGCCAGCTGGCGCCGATGCTGGAAAGCGCAGCCGATTACCTGGAACGCCAGTCCCAGACCACCACCCAGGTCGCGATGGGCCTGCTCGAGCCGCTGATCATCATCGTCCTGGGCGTGGTGGTCGGGGTGATCGTGCTGGCGATCCTGCTGCCGATCCTGCAATTCAATTCCCTTGTCCTTGGCTGACCTCTGGAGTCCTGCATGTCCGTTCCATCAACCCAACGCCAACGTGGTTTCACCCTGATCGAACTGATGGTGGTGATCGTCATCCTCGGCCTGCTGGCCACCGTGGTCACCCTGAATGTGATGCCCAGCCAGGACCGGGCGATGGTCGAAAAGGCCCGCGCCGACATCGCCGTGCTGGAACAGGCCCTGGAAACCTACCGGCTGGACAACCTGGCCTATCCGAGCAGCGGCCAGGGCCTGGCGGCGCTGCAGCGCGCACCGCAGGACTTGTCCCAGCCGCAGCGCTACCGTCCCGGTGGCTATGTCCGCCGGCTGCCCGCTGACCCGTGGGGCAACCCCTACCAGTACCGTCAGCCGGGCAACGATGGCCGCAGCTTCGATGTCTGGTCGCAGGGCGCCGATGGGGCGGACGGCGGCAGTGATGACAATGCCGACATCGGCAACTGGCAATAAGCCATGCACAGGCGTGCGGCCGGCTTCAGCCTGATCGAGCTGCTGGTGGTGCTGGTGCTGCTGGCCCTGGCCAGCGCGGCGGTGGTGCTCAGCGTGCCGCCGGCCGATCCGCTGCGCGAGCCGGTGCAGCGGCTGGCCGCCCGCCTGGCCCACGCGCAGGATCAGGCCGTGCTGCGCAACCAGAGCCTGCGGGTACTGCTCGATGGCGATGGTTACCGCTTTGAACACCGCCAGCAGGGCCAGTGGCAGCCCAGCAGCGACCCGGCACTGGCCGCGCAGCCATGGCCGGCGCCGACCACCCTGGTGTTTGCCGGCCAGGCCAGCGAACAGCTGCAGCTGACCCTGGATCCGGCAGGCAACACCCTGCCCGGCCTGCTGGAACTGCACAGCGGGCAGCAGCGCTGGCAACTGCAGCTGCACGCCGATGGGAGCATCGATGTCCAGCCCCGCTAGCAGACAACAGGGGTTGAGCCTGCTCGAACTGATGGTCGCAGTGGCCGTGCTGGCACTGGCAGTGGTGGCCCTGCTGCACCTGGGCAGCCAGAGCACCCGCAGCGCCCAGCACAGCGAACAGCAGGCCCTGGCCCTGATCGTGCTGCAGAACCTGGCCGCCAGCGCCGAGCTGTCGCCTGAGTGGGGCAACCAGGGCCAGATCGAACTGGCCGGCCGCCAGTGGCACTGGCAGCGCCGGCCGGTACAGGGCGCGCTGCCCGGCATCCAGGGCTGGCACTGGGCGGTGCTGGCCGACAGCGGCCAGCAGGTGGCCGAACTGACCAGCTGGCAGGCCGCGCCATGAGCGCACAACGCGGTTTTACCCTGATCGAGGCACTGGTTGCGCTGGCGGTGTTTGCACTGCTGGCCAGCAGCGGCGTGCTGGTGCTGCGCCAGTCACTGGACAACCAGCAGGCGGTGCAGCAGCGCATCGACAGCGTGGCCCGGCTGCAGCGGCTGGACAACCTGCTGCGTGCCGACCTGGGCCAGGCTACCCGCCGCAGCGTGCGCCAGGTCGACGGCCAGCCGGCCACCGCCGTATTTACCGGCGCCACCGATGGCGACGCCGCGGCCTGGTCCGGGCGCAGCGCGTTGTTTGCCTTCACCCGCGGCGGCTGGGACAACCCGGCCCAGCCACGGTCACAGCTGCTGCATGTGCAGTACCGGCTGCAGGGACAGGCGCTGGTACGGCTGAGCCGGGACCGTCTGGATGGCAGCAGCCACTGGCAGCAGCAGGTCCTGCTCGATGATATGCAGCAGCTGCAACTGGCCTACCACGACGGCAGCGGCTGGAACCGCGGCTGGCCGGGTGGGCTGGACCAGCTGCCACGGGCACTGCGCCTGCGCTATCACCACCGCGATTTCGGGATGGTCGAGCATGTGCTGGCACTGCCAGCGGAGGGGCGCTGATGGCCAGCCGGCAACGCGGCGCCGCCCTGCTCACGGTACTGCTGCTGGTGGCGGTGATCGCGCTGGTGGCCAGCACCCAGCTGGACCTGATCGGGCTGGGCCTGGCGCGCGCGCGCAACAACCAATCGCTGGTCCAGGCCCGTGCCCATGCGCTGGGCGCCGAACAGCTGGCTGTCCGCCAGGTCGGCCGGCTGGCGCAGCTGCCGCCGGCCCAGCTCGGCCAGTGGCATGGACGCGTGCAACAGTTGGCCCTGTCCGAAGGCCAGCTGCAGTACCGGCTGCGCGATGCCAGCAGCTGTTTCAACCTCAATGCGGTGGTCATCGGCGCCCCCGGGCAATGGCAACGCTCCGAAACCGGGGTGGCACAACTGCTGGCACTGCTGCAGGCGCTGCAGCTGCCACCGTCACAGGCCCAGGCCTTCAGCGACAGTCTGGTCGACTGGATTGACCACGACAGCGTGGCCAGCGCCGCCGGTGCCGAAGACGCCTATTACCGCCTGCAGGTACCGGCCTATCTCAGCGCCGCGGCGCTGTTGAACGATCCCAGCGAGCTGCTGGCGCTGGCCGGCATGGATGCCGCGCTGTACCAGCGCCTGCGCCCGTGGCTGTGTGCGCTACCCGACAACGCGCCCACCCCGGTCAATGTCAATGCCCTCAGCCCGCGCCAGGCGCCGCTGCTGGTGATGCTCAGCCGGGGCGCGATGTCCCTGCCTGCGGCGCAGCAATGGCTGGCGCAGCGGCCGGCCGGTGGCTGGCGCCAGCGCAGCGCCTTCCTGGCCCACCCCGCCCTGCAGGCGCTGGCCGGCGATGCCGGGCTGGCCAGCCAGATCCGGCTGCAACCCACGCTGTTCGAGCTGCAGGTGCAGGTGCTGCTCGATGGCAGCCAGGCCGAACTGACCAGCCTGCTCAGTACCGATACCCCTGACCACGCCCGTTTGTTGTCACGCCGCTGGATGCTCCGCAATGAAACCGATCTGTCTGCTCGTTTTACCCCGCAATGACCAGCACCCGGCGCACTGGTGGCGGCTGGCCGATGACCAGCTCCAGCACGGCCAGCTGCTGGCTGGCCAGCGCCTGCCGGCCGGGCCGGACAATGAACACGTGGTGCTGGCCCTTTCCGGCGAGCAGGTACTGGTGCGCTGGCTGGATATCCCCGCGCACAGCCCGGCCCAGGCGCGCACCGCCGGCGCCAGTGCCCTGGCCGATGACCTGCTTGCCCCGCCGGAGAGCCTGCACGCAGCGGCCCAGCGCGATGGTACGCACTGGCAGCTGATGCTGTGCGCCCCGCAGGTGCTGGAGGACGCAATGGCCCGGGCCCGGGCCCATGGCGTCAGCCCGGCACAGGTGATTCCCGACAGCCTGTTGTTGCCGGTCACTGCCGACAGCGCTGATGGCGTCCTGGCCGAACACCAGGGGCTGTGGCTCTGGCGCAGCCAGCAGCAGGCGATGACGGCCGAGCCGGCGCTGATCCAGCGCTGCCTGACCCAGGCACCGGCAAAGGTGCTGCCACTGGCCGCACAGCTGGACCTGCAGCGACTGCCGGACAGCAACCTGCTGCAGGGCCGCTTTGCCCCCGGCCAGCAGCCGGTGCCGCTGGCCGGACGCCGGCTCGGCATCGCCGTGGCCGCACTGGTGCTGGCACTGCCGCTGGCCATTGCCGCCCATGGCGCCGGCCTGCGCTGGCAAGCCAGCCAGATCCAGCAGCAGAGCCTGGCGCTGGCCCGCCAGCATCCGGGCATTGGCGCCGACAACCCCGAGCCGGTCGCCAGCGTGCATGCACTGGCCGCGCAACGGGAACAGCGCCAGCGGCAGTGGTCGTTGCTGCGCGCCGGACTGCAGGCGGTGCAGGCCAGCCCGGACGTGGCGCTGGAACAGCTGCAACTGGGTGATGGCCGTTTGATCCTGGAGCTGCAACCGGCCACGGCCACCGCGCTGGCGCAGCTGCACACACAACTGCACCAGCAGGGACTGGCCATCCAGCCGTCCGCCGACCCGGCCACCAGCACCACGCTGATCATCACTGCCCAGGAGCTGCCATGAACCTTTCCACTGCAACCGGCCAGCAGCGCAGCGCTGGCCTTTCCCGCCTGCAGGGCTGGTGGCAGCAGCGCGCCCGGCGTGAGCAGGCCATGCTGTTGACCATGCTGCTGGCGATCACCGGCTTTGTGGCCTGGTACGGCCTGCTGGCCCCGCTGCTGCGTTGGCAGGCCCAGGGCCAGCAGCAACTTGAGCAGGCGCACCGGCAACAGCAGCAACTGCACAGCAGCCTGCAGGCGCTGGATCAGCAGGTCCAGCAACCGGAGCTCCTGCTGCAGCAGTGGCAGGCTTCGTTGGCCGACAGCGGCCTGCAACTGGCACAGCACAGCAACGATGCCGGACAGGGGCTGAGCATGGAAACCGCCCCTGGCAAGGCGCAGGCACTGACCGGCTGGCTGGCGCAACTGCCTGCCGCACAGCTGCCCGACCAACTGCAGCTGTGGCGCGGCAATGGTTCGCTGCAAGCGCGGCTGCAGCGCCAGCCAGTCGGCAGCCATGCCACACCGCCGTCACAAAAATGACTCTCGCCTGTCATTGACGACAGATCCGGTCATCTTGTTGCAATCTAGCGTTCATAACCTGCGTCCCACCCCAGCCGCAAGAACGCCCATGAACCGTACAACCCCGCTGTACCTGGCCGTTGTCGCCAGTCTGCTTGCCGTGCCTGCCGCCCAGGCGGCGGTGAAGATCGGCAGCGTCGGCCAGACCGACCTCAGCCTCGAAGGCCTGCTCCAGGCCGATGGCAACTGGTATTCCTCCGACCAGCGCGACCTGGGCGATGACCGCCTGCGCATGCGCCGGGCCGAGCTGGTGCTCAAGGGCGATGGCCCCGGCCCGCTGGACTGGACCCTGGGCTGGGATGCCAAGGCCGAAAAATTCCTCGATGCCAACGTGCGTGCGCGCTGGCAGAGCGGTGACCTCAAGCACAGCCTGCGCGTGGGCCAGTTCAAGCAGCCCAACTCGCTGGAAGAGCTCAGCAGCACCGGCGCCAACGATTTCATCGCCAAGGCCACGGCCACCTCGACCTACGCGATCGGCCGGCGGCTGGGCCTGGGCTACGAGCTGGGCGGCCAGCGCTGGGGCATCAGCGCCAGTGTGTTCGGCGATGAGCTGACCAACGGTCTGGCTGAAGGCAATGGCCAGGCACTGCGCGGCTGGTGGCTGCCGAATGCTGGCGCCGGCAACACCGTGCACCTGGGCATCAACCATGCCCGCTATGACCTGCCGGCCGACACCCTGCGGCTACGTGCCCGCCCCAATGCCGACCTGGCCGATGTGCGCCTGATCGACACCGGCCGGCTGCCCGGCACCGACCGCCTGGCCACCACCGGGGTGGAGGCGCTGTGGCTGGCCGGGCCGTGGAAGCTGCAGGCCGAATACTTCACCGCCACCGGCCAGCGCCAGGCCAGCGCCGATTTCGACAGCCACGGTGGCTACGCCAGCGCGGTCTACAACCTGGGCGGCCATGCCTGGAGCTACAGCGGCGGGGTTCCCTCCCCGCCCAAGGCCGGCTCGCTGGCCGGCGGGCTGTGGCAGCTCGGTGCCCGTTACGACCAGCTGGACCTGGATGACGGTGCGGTGGCCGGCGGCAGGCAGCAGGCCCTGACCCTGGGGGTGAATTACTGGTACGGCGCCCATTCAAAATTCGCCCTGAACTGGGTCAAGCTGCGCAGTGAGCGCTTCGATGCCGCCACCGGCAGCACGCTTTCGGATGATCCGGACATCCTCGAGGCGCGCATTCAGCTGCACTGGTAAGAGACGTCATCGCGCTGTCACCCGAACGCCGCCGTAGTGTCATACGGCGGCGTTTTACTTGTCCGGCGCACAAACCGCAGCCAGCAACAGACCCGGTGTACAGCTCCCGGCACCTGTGCGCGGCTGCCAAAACACCGCGTATGACAATTTCTCCTTCGCTCGTCATACACGTGTAACAAAAACATCATTCCATAGTCGCAACCTGCTTGAACCCCATCGTTGTGTCTATGGAGACCACCATGAAATTGCGCACCACCGGCCTTGCTGCCCTTTCCCTGGCCATTGCCCTGGGCCTGTCGGCCTGTGGCGGCTCACAGCCACCGCAAGGCGAACAGGCAGGCAGCAGCGAGCGCATCAGCACCGAAGTATCCGGTGCCGGCGCTTCCTTCATCTTCCCGCTGGTCTCCAAGTGGTCGGCCGACTACAACGCCGCCACCGGCGCCAAGATCAACTACCAGTCCATCGGTTCGGGCGGCGGCATCGCCCAGATCAAGGCCGGCACGGTGGACTTCGGTTCCTCCGACAAGCCGCTGCCCAGCGATGAGCTGGCCGCGGCCAACCTGAGCCAGTTCCCGTCGGCCATCGGCGGCGTGGTTCCGGTGGTCAACCTGGAAGGCATGGCCCCGGGCCAGCTGCGCCTGAGCGGCGAGCTGCTGGCTGACATCTACCTGGGCAAGGTCACGATGTGGAACGATGCGGCCATCGCCGCACTGAACCCGGAACTGTCCCTGCCGGCCGAGAAGATCACCCTGGTCCACCGCTCCGACGGTTCGGGCACCACCTTCAACTTCACCAACTACCTGTCCAAGGTCAGCACTGGCTGGAAGGACAGCGTCGGCGAAGGCACCTCGGTGCAGTGGCCGGCCGGCGTCGGCGGCAAGGGCAACGAGGGCGTGGCCTCGTACGTGAAGCAGATCAAGGGCGCGATCGGCTATGTCGAACTTGCCTATGCCACCCAGAACGCGATGCCGTATGCGTCCATGCGCAATGCCGATGGCAACTGGGTCGAGCCGAGCGCCGAGACCTTCGCCGCCGCAGCAGCCAATGCCGACTGGGCCAATGCGGCCGACTTCAACCTGGTGATCACCAACGCCACCGGTGCCAACTCCTGGCCGATCACTGCCACCAACTTCATGCTGATGAGCAAGCAGCCCAAGGATCCGGCGCGCAACCAGGCCGCCCTGGACTTCTTCAAGTGGGCCTTCCACAACGGTCAGGCCCAGGCCAACGAGCTCCACTACGTGCCGCTGCCGGCCGAACTGGTCGCCCAGATCGAAACCTACTGGGCGGCAGAGTTCAGCAAGTAACAGCGCCGGTGCCCGCGTCTGACGCGGGCACCGTCCTTGCGGCCTGTCCGCACAGTGCTCCACAACCGGCTTTAGTGACCGATGACATCCCCCTCTTCTACCGCTGCACCGACGCCAAACGAACGGCGCGATGCGCGCAATGACCGCATTTTCCGCGCGATCCTGATGACCACCGTGGGTCTGGTCCTGGTGGCGCTGGTCTGTGCGGCACTGTCCATGCTCTGGGGCGGGCGCCATGCGCTGGCCAGCCAGGGCCTGAGCTTTTTCACCTCGGCCGACTGGAACCCGGTCGAGAACAAGTTCGGCGCACTGGCGCCGATCTACGGCACCCTGGTCACCGCGGTGATCGCGATGCTGATCGCGGTGCCGGTGTCCTTCGGCATTGCCTTCTTCCTGACCGAAGTGGCGCCGCGCTGGCTGCGCGGCCCGGTCGGCACCGCGGTGGAACTGCTGGCCGGCATCCCGTCGATCATCTACGGCATGTGGGGCCTGTTCGTGCTGGTGCCGGTGATGACCGAGTACGTCACCCCGCTGCTCAATGACCACCTCGGCACGCTGCCGCTGGTCGGCGTGCTGTTCCAGGGCCCGCCGCTGGGCATCGGCATGCTCACCGCCGGTTTCGTGCTGGCGATCATGGTGATCCCGTTCATTTCCTCGGTGATGCGCGAGGTGTTCCTGACCGTGCCGACCCGGCTGAAGGAATCGGCCTATGCGCTGGGCTCCACCCGCTGGGAAGTGACCTGGGACATCGTGCTGCCCTACACCCGCTCGGCGGTGATCGGCGGCATCTTCCTTGGCCTGGGCCGCGCCCTGGGCGAGACCATGGCGGTGGCCTTCGTGATCGGCAACTCGGTGCGCCTGACGCCCTCGCTGCTGGAGCCGGGCACCACCATCGCCGCGCTGATCGCCAATGACTTTGGCGAAGCCACCGAAACCTACCGCTCGGCCCTGCTGCTGCTGGGCTTTGTCCTGTTCATCGTCACCTTCGTGGTGCTGGCCATCGCCCGCCTGATGCTGATGCGCCTGTCCCGCAAGGAGGGCAACTGATGTCCACGTCCTCGCTTTACCTGCGCCGCCGGCTGACCAATGTGCTGGCCATCGGCCTGGGCTGCGCCACGGCCCTGTTCGGCCTGTTCTTCCTGGGCTGGATCCTGTGGACCCTGATCAGCCGCGGCCTGCCCGGCATCAACTGGGCACTGTTCACCCAGATGACCCCGGCACCGATGCAGGAAGGCGGCCTGGCCAATGCCTTCTTCGGCTCGGCGGTGATGTGCGCGCTGGCCATCGCCATCGGCACCCCGCTGGGCGTGCTGGCCGGCACCTGGCTGGCCGAGTACGGCAATGCGCGCAAGGCCGGCACGGTGGTGCGCTTTGTCAATGACATCCTGCTCTCGGCACCGTCGATCGTGCTGGGCCTGTTCGTCTACACCCTGTACGTGATGCAGACCGGCGGGCGCTTTTCCGCCTTTGCCGGTGCGCTGGCACTGGCCTTCATCGTGCTTCCGGTGGTGATCCGCACCACCGATGAAATGCTGCGCCTGGTGCCGGTACAGATGCGCGAGGCCGCACTGGCGCTGGGCGTGCCGCAGTGGAAGGTCACCGTGCAGGTGCTCTACCGCAGCGCCAGTGCCGGCATCATCACCGGCATCCTGCTCTCGCTGGCGCGCATCTCCGGCGAAACCGCGCCGCTGCTGTTCACCGCCTTCGGCAACCAGTACTGGAACAGCAATGTGTTCACACCGATGGCCTCGGTGCCGGTGGTGATGAACCAGTTTGCCGGCAGCCCGTATGAATCCTGGCAGGTACTGGCCTGGGCCGGTGCCCTGGTGCTGACCCTGTTCGTGCTGCTGGTCAGCCTGACCGCCCGTGGCCTGTTGCTGCGCAACCGCATCTCCCATGACTGATCTTTCCGTCGAGCCGACCATGAACAACACTTCCCACAGCGTGCCGATGCAGCGCATCAACGTGCCCAGCCACAACGGCATCGTGCTGCCGGATGCACCGGTCAAGCTGGCTGCGCGCAACCTGAACTTCTACTACAACGGCTTCCATGCGCTGAAGAACATCAACCTGGATGTGCCGGAAAAGCGCGTCACCGCGCTGATCGGCCCGTCCGGCTGCGGCAAGTCGACCCTGCTGCGCATCTTCAACCGCATCTACAACCTGTATCCGAAGCTGGAAGCCAAGGGCGAGGTGCTGCTGGACGGGGAGAACATCCTGGCGCCCAAGTACCCGATGAGCCGGCTGCGTTCCAAGGTCGGCATGGTGTTCCAGAAGCCGGTGCCGTTCCCGATGACCATCTTCGAGAACGTCGCCTACGGCATCCGCCACCACGAGAAGCTGTCCAAGGCCGAGATGGCCGACCGGGTCGAACAGGCGCTGCGCCAGGGCGCGCTGTGGGACGAGGTCAAGGACAAGCTGGGCCAGAGCGCGCTGGGGCTGTCCGGCGGCCAGCAGCAGCGCCTGTGCATCGCCCGTGCGGTGGCCCTGCGCCCGGAGGTGCTGCTGCTGGACGAGCCGACCTCGGCGCTGGACCCGATCTCCACCAGCCGCATCGAACAGCTGGTGGAAGAGCTCAAGAGCGATTACACCATCCTGATCGTCACCCACAACATGCAGCAGGCCGCGCGCGTGTCCGATTACACCGCCTTCATGTACCTGGGCGACCTGATCGAGCATGACCGTACCGAGGTGATCTTCTCCCAGCCCAGCAAGCAGCAGACCGAGGATTACATCACCGGCCGCTTCGGCTGAGCTGCCTGGCTGCACGTCAGCCGTGCAGCCATTCCCGCGGCATTGCCAGGCCGGCACAGACACACCGCTGCCGCCCTGCTGCACCAGACACGGGCGCATTGCCGCCCCACCCTCCACCGGACACATGACCATGCCCAACGAGCACATCGTCAAGAGCTACGACGAAGAACTGCAGCGCCTGACCCAGGAAATCACCCGCATGGGCCGGATGGCCGTAGCCCAGCTGGAATCGGCACTGGATGTGATCGAACGTTTCGACCCGCTCGCGGCCGAACGGATCATCGCCAACGATGTCGAGATCGATGCCCTGGAGCAGTCCATTGCCCATGACGTGATGCGGCTGGCGCTGCGCGGCCCGCTGGCGCGTGACCTGCGCGAGATCCTGGTCGGCGTGCGTGTGCCTGCCGAGCTGGAGCGGATTGGCGACCACGCGGCCAACGTGGCCAAGCGCTCGCGGGTGCTGGCGCAGATGCCGCCGGCCAACCAGCCGACCCCGCCGCAGATCCAGGGGCTGCGCGCGGTCGGCAAGCTGGCTGCCAGCCAGGTGCTGCGCGCCATTGATGCCTACGAAAAGCGCGATGTGCAGGCGGCCATGGCCATGCGCGAGGACGATGCCCGGCTCGATGCGCTGTATACCGCACTGTTCCGCGAGCTGTTGACCTACATGATGGAAGACCCGCGCAACATCACCGCCTGCACCCACCTGCTGTTCATGGCCAAGAACCTGGAACGGGTTGGCGACCATGCCACCAACATTGCCGAGAACCTGTGGTTCCTGGTGCATGGCGACACCCCGCTGCCGGCACGCGAAAAGGCCGACCGCACCAGCGGCAACTGAGCTTTTCCCACCGGGCCAGGCAGGCGCCGGCCCGGTCATCCATGGGCCGGCAGTGAAGCGGCTCTGTTAGGCTATGGCGATGGATACCCCTTCTGATTGCGCGCACGAAACCGCTGCGTTCGTGCCGATGTCCCGCCGTTTCCGCGGCTACCTGCCGGTGGTCGTGGATGTTGAAACCGGTGGCTTTGATGCCAGCCGGCATGCCCTGCTGGAACTGGCGGCGGTGCCGCTGGAACTGGATGACCAGGGGCTGCTGATCCCCGGCCAGACCCATGCCGCGCATGTGGTTCCCGCCGAAGGCACGCAGATCGATCCGAAGTCGCTGGAGGTCACCGGCATCCGTCTGGACCATCCGTTCCGGCTGGCCAAGGCCGAAAAGGACGCGCTGGAACACGTGTTTGCGCCGATCCGCGCGGCGCTGAAGAAGCACAACTGCCAGCGCGCGATCCTGGTCGGGCACAACGCCCATTTCGACCTGGGCTTCATCAATGCGGCGGTCGCGCGCAGCGGCCACAAGCGCAACCCGTTTCATCCGTTCAGCGTGTTTGACACCGTGACCCTGGGCGGGGTTGCCTTCGGCCAGACCGTGCTGGCCCGCGCCGTGGCCGCCGCCGGTATCGAGTTCGATGCCAGCCAGGCGCACAGCGCGGTGTATGACACCGAAAAGACCGCCGAGCTGTTCTGCCATATCGCCAACCAGTGGCCACGCCAGGATCGTCCCTGAGCCCCCAACGGACCGGTCGATGATGAAAAAAGCAGGCCAGTGGCCTGCTTTTTTCATTGCCTCAACCATGCAATGCCTGCGGCACCGGTTCATTCCACACAGGTGACATCACGGCCGCTGCTCTTGGCGCGGTACAGCGCGTGGTCGGCGCGCTGGTACAGGTCGGTGGCCTGCCTGTCGTCAGAGCGTGCCTGCACCAGACCGGCACTGAAGGTCACCGTCAGGCCCTGCACGCCACCCCAGTCATGCCGCTGATGGAACAGGCCCTGCAGCCGGCTGCACAACTGCTCGGCCTCATCGGCGGTGGTGTCACCGAGCAGCAGCGCAAACTCCTCCCCGCCCAGGCGCGCAGGCAGGTCGCCCTCGCGACAGGCATCCAGCAGCAACTGGCCCACATCCTTGAGCACCTGGTCGCCGACGCTGTGGCTGAAGCGGTCATTGACGGTCTTGAAGTGATCGATGTCCAGCACCACCAGGCACAGCGGATGGCCACTGCGCTGATGGCGGGAAAACTCGCGCGTGAGCGCTTCATCAAACACCCGGCGGTTGGGCAGGCCGGTCAGCGGGTCTTCGCGCGCCTGGCGCTCAAACGCCTCGGACTGCTCGCGCAGGCGCTCGAGCAGGCGGGTTTTTTCCTGGTTGGCCGCCAGCAGGCTCTCGGCCTGCAGCTGCAGGTCGTAGGTGCGCTGGTCCACCAGTCGCGCCAGCCGCTGGTTGTGCGCCTTGTAGCGGTACACGCCATAGCGGTAGAGGCAGGCCCAGAGCAGCAGCAGCGCAAACACCGCGACCATCCACACCCAGGCGTTCTGCCACCACAACGGGGCCACCCGGAAATGCAGCTCGGCCGCCTGCAGGCTCCAGCGCCCGCCCGGGTGCATCGAGGCCACCTGCAGGGTGTACTCGCCCGGCGGCAAACCGATGTATTCCACGCTGCGCTGGCGGCCACGCTCGATCCACTCCTCATCCAGGCCGACCAGGCGGGTGCGGTAGCGGATGCGGTCGCTGATCAGGTAGCTCAGGCCGACATAGCTGATCGACAGGCGCGCACCGCCGGGAACCGACAGCGGGTTGTTGCGCCAGTCCTGCAGCTGGCCATTGACCCGCACCTGCTCGAGCATCGGCCGCGGCGCCGGGCGCTCACGCAACTGGCGCAGATGCTGTGGATCGACCACGCTCAGGCCGCCGGCGGTGACCACCCAGTAGCGCCCGTGCCGGTCCAGCATCGCCCCCGGCCCACTGCTGCCGTTGGCCTGCGAATTGCTCATGCCATCGATTTCGGAATAACGCTCGACCGTTTCCAGCAGGTCGCGGCGGCCATCGGCCACATCGTTGAGGCTGACCATGTCCGTGCGCAGCACGCCGCGGTTGGAAGACAGCCAGGCATTGCCCAGGCGGTCAGGCACCAGCTGGAACACCGCATCCACCGGCAGGCCCTGCTCCAGGCCGACATGGCCGAGCTGGCCATCGCGGTAGCGGTACAGGCCACGGTCGGTGCTGATCCACATCGCATTGCCGACGCTTTGCAGTCCAAACACGGTCCGCGCGCCGCCGAGCTGGTTCAGCTCCAGACGCTGGACCCGGTCGGGCAGCACCACGCGTACCCCTTCGGTGCTGCCTACCCACAGGTTGCCCTGGTGCTGGCCCAGCGCAATCACCAGTTCCTGCTTGGGCAGGCCGTGGATCTGCGGTCGATCGACCACGCCGTTGCTGATCCGCAACAGCCCCCCCTGGGTCCCCACCCACACCTGGTTGTCCGCATCCACCTCGATGGCACGGACATTGCCCGAGGACAGCTGCTGCACCTGCGGGTAGTGGGTCAAGCGGTCATCGCCGTCAATGCGGATGACCCCATCGGAAAAGGTGCCGGCCCAGACCGCGCCATCCGGCCCCTGGGCAAGGCTCAGGACCGAGACCGCATTGTCGGTTACCGCGGACAGATCGATCTTGCCGATGCGGCCATCGGTCTCCATCCGGTCCAGCCCCTGCGCAGTGCCGACCCAGATCCGGCCGCGCTGGTCTTCCAGCACGCTGCGGGCATAGTTGCCGCTGAGCCCGTCGCTTGTGCCATAACTGGTGAACAGGGTTTCGCGCAGGCGGAACAGGCCGCCATTGGCGCCGACCCAGATGCTGCCCTCGTTGTCCTCGAACATGCTCAGGATGCGTCCCCCGGGCAGCTGCTTGCCCTCGGGCAGCCGTTCCAGGCCGTGCGGGCCCAGCCGCATCAGGCCATCGCTTTCGGTCCCCAGCCAGATCAACCCCTTGCTGTCGACCAGCATCGTGGTCAGGAATGTCTGCTCATCAACGCTGTAGTGCAGTTGTGGGCGGCCATCACGCATGCGGTAGATGCGGTTGCCGACAACCAGCCACAACACCCCGTCCGGGGCCAGGTACGGCCATGCCGGCGCCGCGGGCAGGCCAAAACTGGCGGGCGCGCGCCGCAGTTGCCCCCGGCTGTCGCGCATCAGCACGCCATCCATGGTTCCCAGCCAGACCTGGCCCAGGCTGTCCACGACCAGGCCCGGATAGGTCAGCAGCACCGACAGGTCATCCGGCGGCGGGGTGAAGTTGAAGCGCCCGCCAGGGTCCAGGTGGCCCAACCCCTTGCCTTCGTACTGCAGCCACAGGCGCCCGTTCTGGTCACTGGCGATGCCCTGGATCAATACCCCGGGCGCCGGCAGCTCGCGTTCGAAATGCTGCCAGTGCCCCTTGCTGTCATAGCGGCTGAGGTTGCCACGCGAATCGCCTACCCACAGCGCACCCTGCCGGTCCACATGCAGGGTGCCGACCGCGTTGTCGAGCAGGCCCGGGGTGCTGCCGCGGTCAAAGGTGGTGAACTCCTGGCCGTTGTAACGCACCAGGCCTTCCCAGGTTGCCAGCCAGATCAGGCCATCGGGGGTCTGGACAATCTTGCGCAACGAGTTGTGCGGCAGGCCCTCGCGGGTGGTCCAGATATCGATGGCGTAATCGCGCATCGGCCGGATCGTGGGTGCCACCGGGGTGGGATCCAGCAGCCCGGGGCCGGGACTGCCACTGGAAAATGCTGTCGCTACCGCGTGTGCTGGTGCCGCAAGCAGCAGGCCCAACAGCAACAGACAACAGCCAAGCCAGCCGTACACCCTGGCAACCAGCGCCGGTACTGCCTGGCTTTGTGCTATGCGTATGACCACTGCCCCTGCCACTGCTCGCGTGTAGGGCTTGATTTTAGGCATACCCGGGCAATGCTGCCCACCTTATTGTGTACAAGCCGGCCAATGCACGATGGCCTCCAGGCCACCATCGGGGTGGTTGCGCAGGCTCAGCTGCGCGCCGTCCTTGTCGGCCAGCGCCCTGGCGATGGCCAGGCCCAGGCCGGCACCGCCGGTATCGCGCGAACGTGAGGTCTCCAGCCGTACGAACGGGTCAAACACGCTGGCAAGCGCCTGCTCGGGGATTCCGGGCCCCTGGTCGCGGATGTGCACGCTTATCCCGTGGTCGTCGCTTGCCGCCCATACCCGGGCCTGGCCGGCATATTTGAGCGCGTTGTCGATCAGGTTGGAAAACAGGCGGTGCATGGCCTGCGGCCGCAACGACAGCACCTGGCCACAGCCGCCGGCAAAAACGATATCGGCACCGGCTTCCTGTGCGTCCTCGACCAGGCTTTCCAGCAGCGAATCCAGTTCCAGCGGCACTGGTTTCTCACGGCTGTGCTCGCTGCGCGCCAGGTCCAGGCCCTCGCGGATCAGTGCCTGCATCGCGGCCAGATCGGCCACCAGCCGTTCGCGCAGGCTGGCGTCGTCGACATTCTCCAGGCGCAGCCGCAGCCGGGTCAGCGGCGTCTGCAGGTCATGGGTGATGGCCGCCAGCATCTGGGTGCGCTGGGCCAGGTGATGCTGCAGCTGCTGCTGCATGGCATTGAAGGCCTGCGCGGCATGGCGCACCTCACTGGGGCCGGCCTCGGGCATCGGTGCCCGATCCAGGTCACGTCCCAGGGCGCGGGCGGCAGCGGCCAGCTGCTGCAACGGGGCACTGGCGATGCGCGCCACCCCGTAGGCCAGGACGGCAATGGCCAGCAGCAGCAGGGACAGGAACCAGGGGTCGAGCATCGCGGCCTGGTCGCGCGCCACCGCCGGGGTTTCAAAGGCCAGCCGTAAGTCGGTGCCATCACTCAGGGTCAGGCTCACCAGGCGGCAGCGTGGCGGCTGGTATTCGCGGCGGCTGCGTGTCCGCTCCGTGCTACGGTTGTCGGCACGTGGTGTCCGGGGCAGCAACTGGCGCAGTTCCGGCTGGCAGGTGCCAAAGGAGGCCAGGTCCACCCGGGCACTGGCCACCGGGCCACTGCGCTGGGCCAGCAGCGCCTGCAAGGCCACATCGCTGCGCAACAGCCGGACCTGCTGCGGGGCAGCGCGGATGCCGGCACCGGCCGCCAGCAACCGGGTGCGGATTTCCGGGTTGGCATCGAGCAGCTGGACAAAGCTCTGCAGCCGGTCGGCATTGCGCACCAGCAGCTGGCGATCAAACTCCTGGTTGCGGCGTGCATTGGCCAGCGCGGTGGCTGCCACCGCGGCAATGCTCATGCCCAGCAGCAGGATCACGAACAGCCGCCCGGTCATCGAGGACAGGAACTGGCGCAGCCGGTTCATTCCACCGCCACCGTGCAGGCCAGCACATAGCCTTCGTTGCGCACGGTCTTGATCAGGCTGCCGCCGGCCTGGCCAAACTTGGCGCGCAGGCGGCTGACCTGCAGGTCAATGGCCCGCTCCTGCGAATCGAACGGTTTGCCACTGGAGAGCATGACCAGCTGCTCACGGCTGAGCACCTTGTTCGGATGGCTGACAAAGACCTTGAGCAGACGGTATTCGGCGCCGGAAAGCACCAGCACCCGTCCGGCTGGATCAATCAGGTGGCGGTGTTCCAGGTCAAACAGCCAGCCCTGGAAACGTGCCTTGCGCAACGTCAACGGCTCCAGGTTGGCCGGCAGGGCCTGGGTGCGGCGCAGCACATTGCGGATCCGCGCCAGCAGCTCGCGCGGTTCAAACGGCTTGGCCAGGTAGTCGTCGGCGCCCATTTCCAGCCCGAGCACACGGTCGATCGGCTCGCTGCGCGCGGTGAGCATGATCACCGGCAGGCTGGACTGGGCACGCAGGTCGCGGCACAGGGTCAGGCCATCCTCGCGCGGCAGGTTCAGGTCCAGCACCACCAGGTCGATGGCCTGGCGTTGCAGCTGCTGGCGCATCTGCGCACCGTCGGCAGCGGTGGAGACACGGTAGCCGGCCCGGCCCAGCTGCTCGGCCAGCAGGGTGCGGATGTCATGGTCGTCATCGACCACCAGCAGGTGGTGGGGAGCGCTGTCATCGTTCATGGGGGCATCTTCGCCGTTGGCGCGCGCACATGCACCTGCCGCGGTGTACCGGTCCTTGTCCGCAGGCCCTGGCTGACACACAACGACACATTCCCGCCAGCTGCCGATACAGGCCGGTACATGTCCAGGCTTGTGGTCCATGAAGGCACTGGCAAACTGGGGCGTCGCCGACTGCCGGCCCCACACGTTGAGTCCACCGATCGTGAAACTGCCCCTGCCCAAGACCCGCAATGGCCGCCTGCTCCTGACCGTTGCCGTGCTGGCCGCCCTCGGTGGCGGCGCCTGGCTGCTGAGCCGTAGCGAGGAAGCTCCGAAACTGGCCACCTCACCGGTCACCCGCGGCGACCTGGAAGTGACTGTCGAGGCCACCGGGGTGATCGATGCCTACAAGCTGGTCAATGTCGGCGCCCAGGCCTCGGGCCAGATCAAGAAGCTGTTCGTGCAGCTGGGCGACGAGGTCAAGGCCGGCGACCCGATCGCCGAGATTGATTCGATCACCCAGGAAAACAGCCTGCGCAACGCCGAGGCGGCACTGGAGAACGTGCGCGCCCAGCGTGACCTGCAGGCGGCCAACCTGCGCGAGGCCGAACTGGCCTTCGAGCGCCAGCGGATGATGTTTGCCGAAGGCGCCACCTCCAGGGCCGAGTACGACACGGCCGAGGCGCGCCTGGCCACCACCCGCGCGCAGATCCGTGCCATCGAGGCGCAGATCAAGCAGCGCGAGACCGAGATGGGCACCGCCCGTGCCAACCTGGGCTATACCCGCATCGCCGCCCCGATCGACGGCACCGTGGTCGCGGTGGTCGCCGAGGAAGGCCGTACCGTCAACGCCAACCAGTCCGCACCGACCATCGTCAAGCTGGCCCGGCTGGACACGGTCACCGTCAATGCCGAGATTTCCGAAGCCGACGTGGTCAAGGTCAAGGCCGGCATGCCGGTCTACTTCACCATCCTGGGCAACCCCGAGCGCCGCTACCACGCCACCCTGCGCACGGTGAACCCGGCCCCGGCCTCGATCGCCACCGAGACCAGCAACAACACCAGCAACGCCAGCAGCTCGGCGGTCTACTACAACGCGCTGTTTGACGTGGAAAACCCCGATGGCTCGCTGCGCATCGACATGACCGCCCAGGTCTCGGTGCTGCTGCAGCAGGCCAGCGATGCCCTGATGATCCCGGCCGTGGCCCTGGGCCCGAAGATGGGCGAAGGCCGTGGCCCGCGCGGCGAAGGCGGCAAGCCCGGCGCGCAGGGCTCGGCAGGTGAGCGCACGGCCGCTGGCCAGGCGCGGGGCAAGCGTGACCCGGCTGCGCCGCCGCGCGTGGCCAGGCGCGATGACTGCACCCACTACCTGGTAAGCGTGCTCGATGCCGAAGGCCAGGCCGCACCGCGGCCGGTCTGCATCGGCCTGAACAACGGCGCCATGGCCCAGGTGGTCGATGGCCTGGCCGAAGGCGACCAGGTCGTGGTCGGTGATGGCTCCGAGATGCCGGCCGGCAACGGCAACCCGCGCGGCGGCATGCGCGGCGGCCCGATGGGCATGATGGGTGGTCCGCGTCGATGAGCCAGCCCCTGCTGCAGCTACGCAACCTGCGACGCGAGTTTCCGGCCGGCGAGCAGACCATCGCCGTGCTCAAGGACATCAACCTGGACATCGCTGCCGGTGAGCTGGTGGCCATCGTCGGCCAGTCCGGTTCGGGCAAGTCCACCCTGATGAACATCCTCGGCTGCCTGGACCGCCCCACCAGCGGCTCCTACCAGGTCGATGGCCGCCAGACCGGGCAGATGGCGCCGGACGAGCTGGCGCAGCTGCGCCGCGAGCATTTCGGCTTCATCTTCCAGCGCTACCACCTGCTCGGTGACCTGGATGCACGTGGCAATGTCGAGGTACCGGCCGTGTATGCCGGCACCCCGGCCCAGGCACGGCGCGAACGTGCCGATGCCCTGCTCGCCCGGCTGGGCCTGGGCGAACGCATGGGCCACAAGCCCGGCCAGCTCTCCGGTGGACAGCAGCAGCGCGTGTCCATTGCCCGTGCCCTGATGAACGGCGGCGAGGTGATCCTGGCCGACGAGCCCACCGGTGCACTGGATACCGCTTCCGGTGAGGAGGTGATGCGCATCCTCGGCGAGCTGCATGCCGAGGGCCACACCATCATCATCGTCACCCACGACATGCAGGTGGCCGAACACTGCCAGCGCATCATCGAAATCCGTGATGGCACCATCATTGCCGACCGCCGCAACGACAAGGTACCCACCCTGCCCCCGCCCAGGCGCCGGGAGAAACTGCGTACCGGCGGCACCGCCTTCCAGGCCGCCCGCGACCGCTTCACCGAAGCCTTCCGCATGGCCCTGCTGGCGATGAATGCCCACCGCCTGCGTACCTTCCTGACCATGCTGGGCATCATCATCGGTATCGCCTCGGTGGTGACCGTGGTGGCGATGGGCAACGGTTCGCAGCAGCAGATCCTGCAGAACATCTCCGCGCTGGGCACCAACACCATCGATGTCTATCCCGGCAGCGGTTTTGGTGACATGCGCTCGGGACGGGTGCAGACGCTGAAGGCCAGCGATGCCACCGCCCTGTCCCAGCAGAGCTATGTCGACAGCGCCACGCCGTCAGTATCCTCTTCCGTCACCGCACGCATCGGCAACAAGGCCGCCAATGCCCAGGTCAACGGCGTGGGCGAGCAGTTCTTCCGGGTCAAGGGCGTCACCCTGGTGTCCGGCCGCCTGTTCGATGCCGATGACGTGCGCGCGATGGCCCAGGTCGCGGTGATTGACGAAAACACCCGCAACCAGCTGTTTGGCAGCGAGGATCCGATTGGCCAGGTGCTGCTGCTGGGCAATGTCCCGGCGCGCGTGATCGGTGTGGCCAAGCGCCAGTCGATGGGTTTTGGTGGCAGCACCAACCTGAGCGTGTGGGCGCCGCACACCACGGTGATGGGGCGCATGCTCGGCCAGGCCCACATCAACTCGATCACCGTGCGGGTCAGGGACGAGATCCCGATGCCGGCCGCGCAGTCAGCCATGACCAAGCTGCTGACCCTGCGTCACGGCAAGCAGGATTTCTTCCTCAACAACACCGCCGAGATCCGCGACACCATCGAGTCCAGCAGCAAGACCATGACCCTGCTGATCAGTTCGATCGCCGCCATCGCGCTGCTGGTCGGCGGCATCGGGGTGATGAACATCATGCTGGTGTCGGTAACCGAGCGTACCCGCGAGATCGGCGTGCGCATGGCCGTGGGCGCGCGCCAGAGCGACATCCGCCAGCAGTTCCTGATCGAGGCGGTGCTGGTCTGCCTGCTCGGTGGCGTGCTCGGCATCGCGCTGGCGCTGGCCATCGGCTGGGCGTTCAAGACCTTTGGTGCCAGCTTCCCGCTGATCTTTTCCACCGCATCGATCGTGGCAGCCTTTGCCTGCTCCACGGTGATCGGTATTGCCTTCGGCTTCCTGCCGGCCCGCAGCGCGGCCCAGCTTGATCCGGTCGACGCCCTGGCCCGCGAATGAGGACTGCCTTGATGATTGCCCCGCGTACCCTGCTTCTCTCCCTGGCCGTCAGCGCCGCGCTGGCCGGCTGCGCCACCCCCGGCGCCAACCCGGCCGCCGACATCCGCGTGCCTGCGGCCTGGGGCCAGCCCAGCGCGCCGACCCAGGTGCAGCCGCTGGAGGTCACCGCACCGCCGACCGACATTGCCGCCGATGCCTGGTGGCGCGGTTTCAACAACGCCCAGCTCGATGCCCTGATCGACCAGGTGCTGGCCAGCAACACCGACATGGCCGTGGCCGGCCTGCGCCTGCAGCGCGCGCGGCTGCAGGCCGGTCTGGCCAGTGCCGACCTGTGGCCCAGCGCCAACGGTTCGGTCGGGGTGTCCGGCAACCGCCGCATCGACACCGGCGATGACTGGAGCGAGGGCTACAACGCCAGCGTCTCGCTGGGCTGGGAACTGGACCTGTGGGGCAAGCTGCGCGCCCAGCGCGACATTGCCCAGTGGGAAGCAGCAGCCACCGCCGAGGACCAGCAGAACACCGCCCTGCTGCTGGTCAGCCAGGCCGCCGAGCTGTACTGGCAGATCGGCTACCTCAACCTGGCCATCCGCAGCGGCCAGGCCAACCTCGAGCGCCTGCAGCGCATCAACCAACTGGTCGACGTGCAGTACCGCGCCGGTGCGGTGTCGATGCTGGAAGTGCGCCAGGCGGCGCAGAACCTGCAAGCGCAGAAGTCCAACCAGGCCCAGCTGGAACAGCAGCGGGTGGAAGCACGCAATGCCCTGACCGTGCTGCTGGATGGCCAGCCCTGGCCAGCCGGGCGCGAGGCACAGGACCTGGATGGCTTCACGCTGCCGGGTGTCGCACCGGGCCTGCCTGCCGAACTGCTGGCCCGCCGCCCGGACCTGCGTGCGGCCGAGCTGCGCCTGCGCCAGTCGCTCAAGCAGATCAAGGTCACCGCCACCAGCTACTACCCCACTTTCAGCCTGTCCGGTTCGGTGGGCGGCTCGAGCACCGACCTGGCCGATGTGCTGGCCAACCCGGTGGCCAGCCTCGGCGCCGGGCTGAGCCTGCCGTTCCTGCGTTTGCGCCAGATGCAGCTGAACATCAAATCCAGTGATCTGGCCTACCAGATCGCCGCCAATCAGTTCCGCGACACGCTGTATTCGGCACTGGCCGAGGTCGACAACGCGCTGTCGGCCCGCGAGAAACTGGCCGTGCAGCTGGCCGCCAGCCAGGCCTCCCATGACCACGCCGTGGAGATCGAGCGCCTGTACGAAGTGCGTTACCGTGCTGGCGCCACCGACCTGCGCAACTGGCTCGATGCCCAGCAGACCCGGCGCACTGCCGAGCTCGCGCTGGCCCAGGCCAAGCGCAGCGTACTGGTCAACCAGACCACGCTGTACAAGGCGCTGGGCGGTTCGGACCGCAGCCAGCCCTGAGTACGCACCGCGCCGCGAACGCAGACGCTTGGCGGCCAGGGCCCCATCTGTCGATGGGGCCTTTTTGCGCCGGCCTTGGCCTAAGATGACGGCTGTTTTTGCTCTGGTCGTGCTGGATGCAACACCGCTGGTTTCCCTCGGCCCTCGCCCTGTGCCGGTACCGCTGTGCCCCCTGGTCACTGCAGCTGGACGGCAGCCAGCTCAGCGCGATCACCGCCCAAGGCCGCTACACGCTGCCGCTATCGGCACAGGCGGGCCTGACACTGCAACGCCGGTGGTGGTGGACCAGCGTGCACCTGCATGGCGAGGACGGACAGGCCATCTGCCTGCCCGGCTTGTCACCGCGCGATGCCCGCCAGCTGCAGCAGTTGCTTGACCACGCCCAGGCCGATACACAGCGCCAGCACCGCCTTGCCGCCATGGCCGCATGGATCGACGCCGCCGATGCCCTGTGTGACCAGGCCGTGCAGCAGCGTCGCTGGATCAGCCACGAACAACAACAGGCATTGCTGCTGCAGCGTCAGCACATCGATCCGGGCCAGCAGGCACGGTGCCAGGCATCACCGGCTGACCTGTCCGGCGCCGAAGCCGCCTGCCTGCAGGACTGGCAGGCCGACTGGCCGGCGCTGTGGGAACAGGCCAACCAGCACATGGCCGATGCCGAGCTGGCGCACAGCCGCGCCTTGTTTGCGCGGGTCGAAAGCCGCCCCTTGAGTGAGGAGCAGGCGCGTGCCGTCATCTGCTTCGACAACCGGGTGCAGGTGGTGGCCGCCGCCGGCTCGGGCAAGACTTCCACCCTGGTGGCCAAGGCCGCCTATGCGATCGACCGCGGCATCGCCCAGCCATCGCAGATCCTGATGCTGGCCTTCAACAAGGAGGCGGCCGGCGAACTGCAGGCACGCGCGCAACAGGCGTTTGCCCGGCTCGGCCAGCCCGGCTGGCAGGTCCAGGCGGCCACCTTCCACGCCCTGGGCCTGCAGATCATCGGCCAGGCCAGCGGGCGTACACCGCATGTCCCGGCCTGGGCCATCGATGCCCAGGCCGGCGTGGACAAGCTGGCCGAGCAGGTGGATATGCTCAAGGACCGCTCGGCCGATTTCCGCACCCGCTGGGACCTGTTCCGGCTGGTATTCGGCCACGCCCTGCCGGCCGCCGGCACCGCCATCGCCCAGGCCGATGGCCATGACCGCGCCGGCCAGCCGTATGTGCTCACCCTGCGCGGCGAACAGATGCACAGCCAGGAACACTGCCTGCTTGCCAACTGGCTGTTCTACAACGGCGTGGACTACTGCTATCGCGCCCCTTTCGCACTGGACGCAGACAGCAGCGGCACGCGCAGCCACCATCCGGATTTCCACTTTCCGCAAGCCGGGCTGTGGTACGAGCACCACGTGCTCGATGCCGATGGCCAGCCCCTGCTGCACTTTTCGGCGCAGCAGCAGGCCAGCGATTTCAAGCGTCTGATCCATCACGCCCGTGGCCACCGCCTGCTGGAAACGACCTCGGCGCAGCTACGCAGCGGCCAGGCTTTCGCGCTGCTGGCCGATGCCCTGCAGGCCGCCGGCATTGAACTGGACCCACACCCCGACCGCGAACTGCCCGCCGACGGCCAGCCGCCGTTGCCCGACGAGGAACTGATCGGCCTGATGCGCGCCTTCATCAGCCACGCCAAGAGCAACGCGCTGGGCAACGCGGCCTTGCAGCAGCGTCTGGCCGGCCTGCCGGGCGATGACTTCAGCGAACGCCACCGCCGCCTGCTCGAGCTGGCCGCGCCGGTGACCGCCGCCTGGGATCAGGCCCTGGCCGCCGAAGGCGGGGTGGACTTCGAGGACATGCTCAACCACGCCGCCGAGCTGCTGGAAAGCGGCCAGGCCAGCACCCCGTGGACCCTGGTGATGGCCGACGAATTCCAGGATGCCTCACGTGCCCGCGCCCGGCTGTGCCGCGCCCTGGTCGCCGCACCACACCGCCATCTGTTTGCCGTTGGCGATGACTGGCAGTCGATCAACCGCTTCGCCGGTGCCGATGTCGGGGTGATGACCGGGTTTGCTGATTACTTCGGCCACGGCCAGGTGCTGCAGCTGACCCAGACCTTCCGCTGCCCGCAGGCGCTGTGCGATGCGGCCAGCCGCTTCGTCAGCAAGAACCCGGCGCAGCTGCGCAAGCAGGTGCGTTCGCTCACCCCTGCGCATGGTCCGGTCCTGCAGGCGCTGCAGGTGGCCCGCCGCGAACAGCTGGGCGATGCAGTGGCCCGGCTGCTGACCCGCCTGGTGGCCCAGCTGCGCAGTGGCCAGCAGCCGCCGGGGCGGGGCGGCAAGCTGCAGGTGTTCGTACTGGGCCGCTACAACCGCGAACGGGCCTGGATCCCGGCCGATTGGCAGGAACGCTTCGGCCAATGGCTTCAGCTGCGCTTTGCCACCATCCACCGCTCCAAGGGTGCCGAGGCCGATGTGGTGATCCTGCCCGGCCTGCTGGCCGGCAGTTTCCCCAGCCAGCGCGCCGATGACCCGGCCCTGGCCCTGGCCATGCCCGATGGCGAGCACTACCCACTGGCCGAAGAACGCCGTCTGTTCTACGTCGCCCTGACCCGAGCCCGCCGCCAGGTACTGATGCTCACCGTACAGGGCCGCAACTCGCCGTTCCTCGACGAGCTGGTCGCCGATGGCGCCGTGCAGCTGACCCATCTTGATGGCCAGGCCGTGGACGAGAAACGCTGCCCGGCCTGCAGCACCGGGGTCATCGTGCTGCGCAACGGCCCCTACGGCCCGTTCCATTCCTGCTCGGGCTACCCGCGCTGCCAGTACAAGCCAGGCCAATCCGCCCTGACCACGCCGGCACCCCGGCTTGCCGGCAGCAAGGGCTGATCCCTTCGGCCGCACCGCACAAGCGCCTGCGTCGCCCACGGCAGCCTGGCCAGTACCCGCTGCCAGCACCGCCGGCCAGCGGAGATCGGCGTGCACGGTGGTTCGCGCGCGGGCAGTGCCGCCAGCCCCACTGGCCGGTTGCCAGGCCAGCGGACAAGCACTGCCCAGTGCACCATCCACGCCCGCCCCCGACCCGGCAGCAGCCGTTCACGCCGGTGCCACGACACCGCAGTGCGCAGCCCCTCTCGCGCTCCGGAAGACACTTGCCATGGGAGCTTGCGGCCGCATCAACCGGCCGCATCACTTCGCAGCGCGGGCGCTACCGGCGTGCGCACAACCGCACACGCCGCTGCCAGTGCACACCAGCAAAAAACCCCGCCGATGGCGGGGTTTTCAGCAGGCTTGCCAGGCAGCGACGACAAGCAGCATCGGGCTTGGCACGCTGGCCTGCGCCTAGCGGTCACAGCCGCTGGCGCACGGCCTCGAACAGCGCGATGCCGGTAGCCACCGACACGTTCAGGCTTTCGATATCGCCCGGCATCGGAATCTTGACCAGGCCATCGCAGGTTTCGCGGGTCAGCCGGCGCAGGCCATCGGCCTCGCCTCCCATCACCAGCGCGACATTGCCGCGCAGGTCCAGCTGGTGGATGGTCTGGGTCGCCTCACCGGCCAGGCCATAGACCCAGACACCGAGCTTCTGCATTTCCTTCAAGCTGCGTGCCAGGTTGGTGACCGCGATCACCGCGATGGTGTCGGCAGCACCGGCGCTGACCTTGCGCACGGTGGCGTTGACCTGGGCGCTCTTGTCCTTGGGAATGATCACCGCGGTGACGCCGGCGGCGGCGGCGCTGCGCAGGCAGGCGCCAAGGTTGTGCGGATCCTGCACTTCGTCCAGCACCAGCAGCAGTGCCTTGCCGTCGGCCGCTTCGATCAACCCGGGCAGCTCGCCTTCCTCGGTCAGCTTGGCGGCGGCGTAACGTGCGGCCACGCCCTGGTGGCGCAACTGGCCGGCAACGCCACTGAGCGCCTGCGCATTGACCTTGCGCACGGCAATATCCTTGCGCAGCGCGTTTTCCTCGATTTCGACCAGGCGCGGGTTCTTGCTGCCGGCCTCAATCAACACTTCGCGGACGTTCTCTGCGTCCTTTTCGATGGCGGAAGCGACGGCATTGACGCCGACGATCCATTGGTTTTGCTTGCTCATGGGCGCCACGGGGGATTATCAGGGGCTAATGGTACGACTTGCGGCCGCCGCTGAGTGAAGCCGCGCTGCACCGCCAAGGGGCAACAGCGCCCCTGGCGGCGGCCGCAGATCGTCTGCTCGATCAGTATTTCTTCTTGCTGCGCCGGGCCGGCTTGCCATGCGGCGGCAACGGCGACGGAGCGGAATGCTGCTCCTGCTCCTCGCCCAGATGGCTGACCAGGCGGAAGTCGATCTTGCGCTCTTCCATGCTTGCCTTCAGCACCAGTACCCGCACGCGGTCACCGAGCCGGTATTCCTGGCCACGGCGATCCGCTGTGAGCACCTTGCGCACCGCATCGAAATGATAGAAATCGTGCGGCAGCTGGGTCACATGGACCAGGCCATTGACCTTGGACTGGTCCAGCTCGACGAACAGGCCGAAGCTGGTCACGCCACTGATCACGCCATCGAACTGGCCACCGACGTGCTTTTCCATCCACGCCGCGCGGTAACGCTCGTCCACCTCACGCTCGGCCTCGTCAGCACGGCGCGCGCGCTCGGAGCACTGCAGCGACAACGCGGCCATCTCGCGCGGGCCATAGGCAAAGCCCTTGGCACTGCCATGGCGCAGGGCCTGCTTGATTGCCCGGTGCACCAGCAGGTCCGGATAGCGGCGGATCGGCGAGGTGAAGTGCGCGTAGAACTCCAGCGCCAGGCCAAAGTGGCCGACGTTGTCCGGGCTGTATACCGCCAGCGACTGGCTGCGCAGCAGCACCGACTCGATCAGCGCCGCATCCGGGCGCTCGCGGATCCTGCCCAGCAGCTTGGTGAAATCGCCCGGGCGCACCTTGGACCAGGACGGCATCGCCAGCTGGAATTCCTTCAGGAACTCCAGCAGGTCCTCGTACTTGGACTCCGGTGGCTTCTCGTGGATGCGGTACGGCGCCGGCACATCGACCGAGAGCAGGTAGCGCGCGGCCTCGACGTTGGCGGCGATCATGCATTCCTCGATCAGCTTGTGCGCGTCGTTGCGCACCAGCATCCCGGCCTGGGTCACCTGGCCGGTGTTGTCCAGCACGAAACGGACCTCACTGGTCTCGAACTCGATCGCGCCGCGCTTGGCACGGGCCTTGGCCAGCACCTTGTAGAGCTGGTGCAGGCGCTTGATCGCCTCAAAGTTCTCGCCCAGCGCGGCAATCGCCGCCGGCTCGCCCTCGCCCACCGCATCCCACACCTGGGTGTAGGTCAGCCGCGCATGCGAGTGCATCACCGCCTCATAGAACCTGGACTCGGTGACCTGGCCGCTGCGGTCGATCTGCATGTCACAGACAAAGCACATGCGGTCCACCTTCGGCTTGAGCGAGCAGATGCCGTTGGAGAGTGTCTCCGGCAACATCGGCACCACAAAACCAGGGAAATACACCGAGGTGGCACGGTCCTGCGCTTCGTTGTCCAGCGGGTTGCCCGGGCGCACGTAGTAGGAGACATCGGCAATGGCCACCACCAGGCGGAAGCCGTCGGCGGTCGCCTCGCAGTACACCGCGTCATCGAAATCCTTGGCGTCCTCGCCATCGATGGTCACCAGCGGCAGCGCACGCAGGTCGATGCGTCCTTCCAGTTCGGCCGGCGACACATCCACCGGCACCGCGGCGGCTTCGTCGATCACCTCCTGCGGGAATTCAAACGGCAGCTCATGGCCGTGGATGGCGGCCTCCACCACCAGCGACGGGGTGAGCTTGTCGCCGAGCACGGTGAGGATGCGCCCGATCGGCGGGCGCCGGGTATCCGGTGCCTGGGTGATCTCGCACACCACCAGCTGGCCGTCACGGGCCTCGCCCACCGCGTCGGGCGGGATCTGGATGTTGCGCTGGATGCGCTTGTCATCGGGCACCACATAACAGATGCCGAATTCGGTCATGAAGCGACCGATCATCCGGGTCATGCCGCGTTCGAGCACGCGCGCAATGCTGCCTTCGCGGCGGCCACGGCGGTCGATGCCGGTGACATTGGCCAGCACCCGGTCACCGTGCAGGACCTTGCGCATTTCATACGGCGGCAGGAACAGGTCATCGCCACCGCTGTCAGGACGCAGGAAGCCGAAGCCTTCCGGGTTGGCGATGACCACACCGGGCACCAGGCTCAGCTGCGCCACCGGGGCAAAGCCACCACGGCGGTTCTGCACCAGCTGGCCATCACGCACCATCGCCCCGAGGCGACGGCTCAGGGCCTCGAAACGCTCCGGCGCGGTCAGTTCCAGCTGTACGGCCAGCTCCATCGCATTGCGCGGGCCGCCGGCCTCGGCCAGCACCTGCAGCAAGGCCTCGCGGCTGGCAATCGGCTGCTCGTAGCGCTGGGCCTCGCGCTCGGCCTGGGGATCAACCAAGGGACCCGGTTTACTGCCAGTGTGGCCAGTCGGCCGGGCTTGTGCGGGGCTGCCGCGGCGACGGCCGGCCATCGGCGGTTGCGGCGGTGCCGAGTCCAGCTGCGGCAGCCAGCCCGGCAATGGCTTGTCGGCCGACTTGCGGCGCGCGCCCTTGCCGGCGCCGCTCTTGCGTGCGGGGGGCTTGCCGGCGGTCGGATGGGTCGGATGGGTCGGATGGCTGGATCCGCCATCGGCGGGATTGCGGCGCTTGGGCCCGGACGAGGTTTTTTTCTTCATCGCCTCAGCTTGTAGTGGCGGCTCGGGTGGCGCGGACGCAGCGGCGATGGCAGCCGGCTCGCTGCGGCGTACGGCCTTCAGCGGGTTCGCGACGAGCTTGTTGAACAACGAAGTGACAGTGCGGGCAATGCCGCCCTTGCCGGTCTCTGGACCATTGGACCCGGTCGGGGTTTTCTTTTTCATTGCCGACCATGGTACCTGCTGCGGCGCCATTACCGTGTGCCCGGCCATTCCTGCCCGCCACCGACCTGTTCAGCCAGCCCGCTGCAGCCCAGGACAGCCGCCGCGCCCTGGGAGGTTGACAGCACTGGACGCACCCTGCACAATGCATGCTTCCTGAGGCGCCCAGGTGGCGGAATTGGTAGACGCACTAGTTTCAGGTACTAGCGGGTAAAACCGTGGAGGTTCGAGTCCTCTTCTGGGCACCATACGATCAAACCGGCGAAAGCCGGTTTTTTCATGTCTGCGCGGTACGCAAGGCAACTGCCTGGCCGCATCGAAAATTTTCTTCGCCAAGGCTTGACGAAGGCCTGCCTCTTACCCATAATTCACAGCTCCTGAGGCGCCCAGGTGGCGGAATTGGTAGACGCACTAGTTTCAGGTACTAGCGGGTAAAACCGTGGAGGTTCGAGTCCTCTTCTGGGCACCATACGATCAAGCCGGCGAAAGCCGGTTTTTTCATTTGTGCAAAGGAAAGAGCCGCCGGCAAGCACTGCTTTGCACAAGCTGGCCACTCGGCAGACAGTGCCTGTCGAGCCTTGACAGGCAGCTGCCACAGCCATCAGAATTCACCGCTCAAGTCGCCTAGGTGGCGGAATTGGTAGACGCACTAGTTTCAGGTACTAGCGGGTAAAACCGTGGAGGTTCGAGTCCTCTCCTGGGCACCATGACTTGATCACGACAAAGCCGGCGAAAGCCGGTTTTTTCATGCCTGACGGCCGGCAGTGACAGCAGGCGGACCCGTTGGCAATATCTCGGCAATACCGCTTCATAAAAGTGAAAAAAACGTTGACATTGTCCCGTCAAACGTTCAAGATTCACCTCGTCAAGTCGCCCAGGTGGCGGAATTGGTAGACGCACTAGTTTCAGGTACTAGCGGGTAAAACCGTGGAGGTTCGAGTCCTCTCCTGGGCACCACGACGTTGACGCAGACAAAACCGGCGAAAGCCGGTTTTTTCGTATCCGCACTTCCCAACGCGGGCAATTTGCGCTTTGCTCGCCTGCCCTGGTCGACACCATGCCGCACATGCCCGCGCCCCCGTCCCTCGCCGAGCTGCTGGCCAGCACTGAGCCGTTTGCCCTGCTCGATGACGCACGCGCACCGGCCGGACAAGCGCGCAGCCGGCTGTTGCACGGTTTTACCGGCGTGCTGGCCTGTGCCAGCGTAGAGGACCTGCCAGCCTGGCAAGCACAGTTGCAGGCCGCCATCGATGCCGGCCAGCACGTATTGCTGCTGGCCGATTACCAATGGGGGCTGGAACTGCACGACCTGCCGCCCAGCGCCTGCGAGCACGACGGCGCGACAGGCCTGCGTGCGCTGCTGTTTGCACAGCAGCAGCTGCTGGATACGACCGAAGTGGCGCAATGGCTGGCCACGCCGGGGCCGACGCGTTGTGGCCTGCTCGGCTGGCGGCCGGCACATGACCGGCAACGCTTCATCCAGTCCATCGCCCGGATCCACGCGGCAATCCGGCGTGGCGACACCTACCAGGTCAACCATACCTTTGCCCTGCAGGGCCTGGCCCACGGTGATCCGGCGGCGATCCATGCGCAGCTGCGCCAACGCCAGCCGGCCGCATTCGGCGCGCTGATCCGGCTGCCGCAGCAGCACTGGGTGCTGTCACTGTCTCCGGAGCTGTTCGTGCGGGTGGATGACGGTGTGGTCAGTGCCCAACCAATGAAAGGCACCGTCGCGGCGGGCGACAACCCTGCCGAAGCGGCGCACTGGCTGGCCACAGACGGCAAGAACCGCGCCGAAAACCTGATGATTGTCGACCTGCTGCGCAACGACCTGGCGCGGATCGCGCTGCCGGGCACGGTGCAGGTTCCGGCCCTGTTCCAGGTGCAGCCGGTCGGCCGGGTGCTGGGCATGACCAGCACGATCCAGGCCCGGCTGGCCCCGCAAACCGACCTGGCAACGCTGCTGCAGGCGGTATTTCCGTGCGGCTCGATCACCGGGGCGCCCAAGCGCAGCACGATGGCCTTGATCCAGCAGCTGGAAACCGCATCGCCACAGCCACATGCGCGCGGCCTGTACACCGGGGCAATCGGCTGGCTGCAGGGCGGAACCGATGCGGCACGCATGCAGCTGTGCCTGTCGGTGCCGATCCGCACCATCGAACTTTCGCCCCACCCCGGCGGTGGCCACTACGCACGCCTGCCGGTGGGGGCAGGCATCACCATCGACTCCGATGCCGCCTCCGAATGGGACGAGTGTCTGCTCAAGGGCGATTTTGCCTGCCGCGACATGGCCGGTTTGAGCCTGTTTGAAACCATGCGTGTCGATGCCCAGGGGAAGGTGCTGTCCTGGCCGGCCCATCGCGCCCGGCTGCTGGCCAGCGCCCGGCAATTGAGCCTGCCGCTGGGCCCCAACACCCTGGATCAGGCCTTCAACCAGCAACAGGGACGGCTGGCAGCTGGCCCGCCACGGCGGCTGCGCCTGAGCCTGGCGGCCGATGGCCGGCTGGACTGGCACTGCAGCGTGCTCGAACCGCTGCCCGGTACCGGCCCGGTGACGCTGTTGCTGTCGCCCAGCCCGATAGACACGCCGCACTGGCTGCTGGCGCACAAAACCGACCTGCGCCAGCAGTATGACCAGGCCATTGCCACCGCCACCGCGGCCGGTGCGTTCGACATGCTGTTTTTCAATGCTCAAGGCCAGCTCACCGAAGGCGCACGCAGCAATGTGTTCGTCAAACTCGCAGGCCACTGGTACACCCCGCCGGTGGCGGCTGGACTGTTGCCGGGGGTGATGCGCGGGCAGCTGCTCGCGGACCCGACATTGAAGGCGCGCGAACGCACGATCACCCGCGATGAGCTGCTCGCTGCGCAGGAACTGCTGGTCTGCAATGCCCTGCGCGGCGCCCTGCCGGCGGTTCTGGCGCCCTGACAGCGCACTGCCCGCCACAGGGCCGCCAGCGGTAGTGCTTGGCATTGGCCGGCACATGCGGATAATCAACGGGCTGTGCCGGCGCTTGGCGCCGCTCTCCTCAGGCTACTGGTATTCCCTGCATGACCGACCTTGCCCGTTCTCCGTTCCACGGTTTTGAGCAGCTGCCGCTGCGCGAATATGCCGAACGTGCCTACCTGGACTACTCCATGTATGTGGTTCTGGACCGCGCACTGCCGTTCATCGGTGACGGCCTGAAACCGGTGCAACGCCGCATCATCTATGCGATGAGCGAGCTCGGCCTGAGCGCCGCGTCCAAGCACAAGAAGTCGGCGCGTACCGTCGGTGATGTGATCGGCAAATACCACCCGCACGGTGACAGCGCCTGTTACGAAGCGCTGGTGCTGATGGCCCAGCCGTTTTCCTACCGTTACCCGCTGATCGACGGCCAGGGCAACTTCGGCTCGCCCGATGACCCGAAGTCGTTTGCGGCCATGCGCTACACCGAATCCAAGCTCTCCCCCCTGGCCGAAGTGCTGCTGGGCGAGCTCGGCCATGGCACCACCGACTGGAACCCGAACTTCGACGGCACCCTGGAAGAGCCGACCTGGATGCCGGCACGGCTGCCGCACCTGCTGCTCAACGGCACCACCGGCATCGCCGTGGGCATGGCCACCGATGTGCCGCCGCACAACCTCAACGAGCTGGTATCGGCACTGATCCGGCTGATCGACGAACCGCAGACCAGCCTGGAAGAGCTGTGCGAGCACGTGCGCGGCCCGGACTACCCGACCAGCGCCGAGATCATCACCCCGGCCGCCGACCTGCGCCAGATCTATGCCACCGGCCACGGCTCGGTGCGCGCGCGCGCGGTGTGGAGCCGCGAGGCCAACAACCTGGTGATCAGCGCCCTGCCCTACCAGGTCTCGCCGTCGAAGATCATCGAGCAGATTGCCGCGCAGATGCGCGCCAAGAAGCTGCCGTGGCTGGAAGACATCCGCGACGAATCCGACCACGCCAATCCGGTACGCATCGTGCTGGTGCCGCGCTCCTCGCGCGTGGATGCCGAGCAGCTGATCGGGCACCTGTTTGCCACCACCGACCTGGAGCGCAGCTTCCGGGTCAACCTCAACGTGATCGGCCTGGATGGCCGGCCGCAGGTCAAGAACCTCAAGCAGCTGCTCAGCGAATGGCTGCGCTTCCGCACCGACACTGTCACCCGCCGGCTCAACCACCGGCTTGAAAAGGTCGAGCGCCGGCTGCACCTGCTCGATGGCCTGCTGGTGGCCTTCCTCAACCTGGACGAGGTGATCACCATCATCCGTACCGAGGACGAGCCCAAGCCGGTGCTGATGGAGCGCTTCGGCCTGACCGAAGAGCAGACCGACTACATCCTGGAAACCCGCCTGCGCCAGCTGGCCCGCCTGGAAGAGATGAAGATCCGCGGCGAGCAGGATGCGCTGAGCAAGGAGCGCAGCAAGATCATCGCCACCCTGGAAAGCCCGGCCAAGCTGAAGAAGCTGATCAAGGACGAGCTGCTGGCCGATGCCAAGAAGTTCGGCGACGAGCGCCGCTCGCCGCTGGTCACCCGCCAGGCCGCACAGGCGCTGGATGAAACCGAGCTGGTGGCCAGCGAACCGATGACCGTGGTGCTGTCGGAAAAGGGCTGGGTACGTGCCGCCAAGGGCCACGACGTCGATGCGGCCGGCCTGTCCTATCGTGATGGCGACCGCCTGCAGGCCGCCGCGCGTGCGCGCAGCACCTGGCAGGTAGCCTTCCTGGACAACACCGGGCGCAGCTATTCCACTGCCGTGCACACCCTGCCCTCGGCACGCGGCAATGGCGAGCCGCTGACCGGCCGCTTCTCGCCGGCCGCCGGCGCGCAATTCGTCACTGCCACCAGCGCCGAGGCGCAGCAGCGCTTCGTGCTGCTGACCAGCCACGGCTATGGCTTCATCACCCGGTTCGAGAACCTGATCGGCCGCAACAAGGCCGGCAAGGCGATGCTCAACCTGTCCCCCGGTGCCGGGGTGATCACCCCTGCCCCGCTGGGCCAGGTGGAAACCGACCGCATCGTGGCCGTGACCAGCTCGGGCAACCTGCTGGCCATCCCCGCGACCGAGCTGCCGGAACTGGACAAGGGCAAGGGCAACAAGCTGATCGAGATCCCCAAGGCCAAGCTGGCCACCGAACGGGTCATCGCGGTGGCCGCGGTTGCACCGGGGCAGAACCTGCTGGTGCAGTGCGGAGCGCGCACCATGACCCTGGCGTTCAAGGATCTGGAAACCTACCTGGGAACGCGCGGCACCCGCGGGCAGCTGCTGCCGCGCGGGTGGCAGAAGGTCGACGGGCTGGCGGTGGAGTAAGGGCAAGCCCTCCACTCGCTATCCGGGCGCGCGCCGGCGCACCGCTCACAGCAAAGGCCCCGCAGTGCGGGGCCTTTGGTTTTGCCGCGACACGGATCGCTCCGGCAAAAGCCAGATGATCCATCACCACCGGCAATAGCCGACAACCCGCGCTCCTGCCGGAGCGGCCCCGGTACGCGATGCTTTTGTGCCCGATGACAGACATCCAGATGACCCGCAGCTGCAGCAGTCAATCCCGGGCAATCCTGTGACTGCACAGCTCCTGCCACGGCCGACAGGCATTAAAAAGGTTCATCGCAGATCAGCGTGGAGCTTTTCCCGGTTGCGCTTACCCTTGAGGCCTGATTTCAGTGCTCAAGGGTGAGGTCATGCTGGATCGGAAGATGATTGCCGCGCTGGGCGGCTGGGAAGGCTACCGGG
>NZ_LDJH01000012.1 GCF_001431525.1 Stenotrophomonas koreensis | reverse complement strand
AAAGCTGTCTAGTGTTTTAAGTGGTGGAGCCAAGCGGGCTCGAACCGCTGACCTCCTGCATGCCATGCCGGCGCTCTCCCAGCTGAGCTATGGCCCCGATGTAACCTTCCAGTCTTTCGACTGGCCTTCCCTGGGAGGGAAGGGTGATGATTGGCGTCCCCACGGGGATTCGAACCCCGGTCGCCACCGTGAAAGGGTGATGTCCTAGGCCTCTAGACGATGGGGACGCATTGATCATCAAATTTTGTTGTCTTCAAACGGCCTAGTGTTTGAAGTGGTGGAGCCAAGCGGGATCGAACCGCTGACCTCCTGCATGCCATGCAGGCGCTCTCCCAGCTGAGCTATGGCCCCGGTGTTGCCGAGAACGAAATAATAGCCAGACACGCAGGGCAGCACAAGCTTTTTTTCACAAAAATTTCCGAGGGGCTTGAAGCCTTGCCGGATCTGGGTGAAAGCTTGCTCCCGGGGCGGTTATGGTTGGATGGGGCAGCCGGCGGATGTCTCGCCACGGGCTGTTGCAGGGTGCAGTCCTGGTTGACCCAAAGCTTTAATCTCCTAAATTTATTACGTAATACGTAATTATCGTGTTACTATTTATTTACTCAGCACAGATGAAACCCCTATGCCCCGCGTGACCCGAATTGACCGCAGCGATGCGTTTGCCGCCATCGAGAGCATCATCTCCCGAGGGGAGGCGCCGACCCATATCAATGTGCGGGCAGAGCTTGGGCAACGAGGCTCGCCACCGGTGATTTCCAATTTCATCGGCAGCTGGTTCGCCTGCTACGGGCCGAGCTTGCTTGAGCGCGCACCGACTGAGGGGGGGCAGCCTGCCGTATCCACGCCGCCGACCTTGGGTGCGACCAGCGACGGGGGTACGATTGCGGCCTTGACTGCTGCGGCCTTGATGGAGATACAGCGTTCTGCCGCAGCACGCGAAGAGGCACACCAGCGCACCATCGATGCAGCCAAGCAGGAGCTGGCGCAGCAACAGCAGGCCTTGCACGAACAAATCAAAGCATTTGAGTTGCAGCAGCAGGGCAGCAAGGAGCACATCGAGCGCTGCTACAGCGACCGCGACGCCGCGCTGCAGGAACGCGACCGGGCGCTGGCCGACGCGGCGAACCTTCGCCAGGCGCTGGGTGAAAGCAAGGCGCAGCTGGCGATGATGCAGCGCCAGCTGGAGCAGCTCGGCGATCTGGCAGCGCGCATTTCCCGTTTGGAGACAAAGTCCTGAGCCACATCGATCAGGTCGATGGCTGCGGGTCGGGCTCGGCGGCATTGGCCAGCAGGTTGGCCACGGGCGCGGCCAGCAATTCTCCGGCCTGGTAATAGGCCATCAAGGTATTGACTGAGCGGTGGTCGGTCATCGCCATCACATCCGGAATCGCCATGTTCTGCCGTCCGGCTTCAGTGATGAAGCCCGAACGCAGGCTGTGCGCTGCCCAGTCGCCCTGCAGCCCTGCCAGCTGGGCCCGTCGTTTCACAATCAATGCAATATGGTTGCCGCTCAGCGCGGTTTTGGCAGGTTTTCCGCCGCGCAACAGTCGCACGAACACCGGCCCTTGGCTGATTGCCGCGGCCTGTAGCCAGGCAGACAGGGCCAGTGCGGCCTTACCGCGTATCGGCTTCTGGCGCACCTGTCCGTCGCGCTCGGTCTTGCTCAGCCCCAGGCTCAACGCATAGCTCCCGTCAGGATGCCTGAGTAGATCCTGGCACTGTATGTTGGCCAGTTCTGCCCGGCGCCGGCCACCGCTGCTCCAGCCCACCAGGAGGAGGGCGCGGTCACGCAACCCGCGCAAGCCGTCGTCGCAGGTGGCAAGCATGGCCTGCAAAGGGTCGGCAGTGGCGGCGGTTTTCTTGCTGATCCGTTCGCCCTCGTGCACCTGGGTGTTGCGCGCACTGCGCAGGACCGTGCGATAGCGAGCATCGTCGGTAGGGCTATCCCAACCGCGCAGACGATGGTATTTGCCCAGTACCGAGAGCCGGTGGACTACGGTATTGGTTTTCAGTGGACCCAACTCTCGCTTCACGCCCAGGCCAACCAGCTGCCGATCAATGGAGTGGGGGAGTTCAAGAGCCAGTATCCGGTCGTCATCGCGTCGCGCCAGGTGATCGATGATGAACTGCACCGCAGCGGCGACCGGCATCGGCCCGGCGCTGATGTCGGCATCAAAGCGCAAGCGGTACCACGCCTGCAGGTAGGCAAATGCGGCTGCGTAGCTGCGGACGGTGTTGGGTGGCGTACCTTGCTCAAGGAATTGTTCGACTGCACGCTGCGCGCCCGCCTCCAGGAACTCCAGGGAATGGGTGGATATTGAATTGAAATCCTTTTTTAATTCATTGGCTTGCAGGCTCTTCTTCATGGTTTGATTGTAGTTGATAACGACCACTTATCACACCTGTATGAAAGAAAAATCCATGCGCTCCAGGTCAACACACGGTTGGGTGCCGTCCGTTTGGATGGCTGTCGCCCGAGTTGCCCTGCGTGGGTAAGGTCCTGGACAAGACTATTGCACCTGCGCGGCACACAGTCATGCAACGACGGTCTGACGCGCCCGCCGAACTCCTCCAGCGCTGGGAGGTCGCTGAGCTGGTTCTGCTGACCCTGCATCAATAGCCGCTGCGGCTTGTGCATTGTCGCTCAAGACAGATCGGGCACCGATTCGCAGCCAGTCCAAGTGGCTGGTGGCTGGTGGCTGGTGGCTGGTGGCCAGCATTCTGTCAGCGCCCATTTCTCTATTGGCAAGCAGAACGGGCCGTCGTGCTGCAAGCGCGCGGTCGTACCCGCACGTTGCACCTACCGGCATGTGCCTGCCGTCCGGTTTTTACACAGGCCTGGCGGCCGGGATTCTTTCGATGGTTCAGGGTGAAATCCCTGAGGGGTGTGGCTTGTTGTTTGCTTCAGGTGTACTGAAGTGGCCTTCTTGCTGCGGATATGCCGCTGCCTGTGGGCGCGCTCATCGGCACAGGCTGCTGCGTATCAAAATCATCTGAATTCCCATAGGCCTCGCTACTCAACCCAGGAGGGTTGCTGCCGGCGCGTCAGGACACACGGCAATTCTCTGCAGGCCAGGAAGAGCCTGCATCCTTGAATCAGCCACGTGCGTTTCGCCCAAGGCAGCCGTCTTAATTACATAATATACATTATGCGAAGTAGTGGATTGCGCGCCGCCTTCGATGGGTTTTGTGGTGGCTTCGCGCTCGTGAGCTGCCTCGAGCCTGGCTGGCTTTGCCGACTGCTCGAATACTTCGGTTGTCATCTGCAAGCATCAAAAACCCGGTTGTCCCACAGTCGTGATTGCTCGAATGTGCGCCGTGTTCCCAATCGGGCGTATGCCGCCGTACGTGCGGCTCTGGCCCGGTCACAGGCGGATTGATCGCGTGCGATGCCAATCGCTGCGCTGGCAGGACGCGATGCCGCACGTTTTCTGGTGGGCACTGTGGCTGCCTGCCGTCGGTCCATTTCTTGCCGGACAGCCTGGTTGTGCTGTTCTATCGCCAGATCAATCGTCGCTGGCGGTGCATGCCAGATGGCTTCGGTCGCGCCTGGGCAAGGCTGGGACTGGTAAGAAACCGACAGGCCGCTTGTGCACTTGTAGACATGCTGTGCATGTCCGGCGGGCACGACAAACAGCCAACACAGGACGATGAGTCTGTTCATGATTGTCCTTCATCAGGCTCCAGCCAAACGACTGTTGCAGCGTGTGGATCTTCCCAATCGCAGGCCATCAGCCAGGCTTGTCATCGTCGATAGGACTATCCCGTAGCAGATCGGATGGACGGCGGTGATTTCGATCTGGATGTTTCATGACGCCGCTTGCCGTATGCCTGAAGACCAAGGCCGCTGTGGTGGGCGCGATGGTTCGCCATGGAATCAGCTCGTGCACCTTGGTGGCGATGGATGAGTTTGCCCTTCACAAGAGCCATCACTATGCCACGGTCGTGGTCGATCCGATCCGTCGTCAGGTCGTGTGGGTCAGCAACGGTCGCTCCCGCGAGACCGCGCGGACCTTCTTCGAGCAGCTCCCTGCCGGCGTTGCTGCGCAGATCCGGGCCGTCGCGATCGACATGACAACCACCTATGAGCTGGAGATCAAAGCCCGCTGTCCCAATGCCGAAGTCGTCTTCGACGTGTTCCATGTCGTGGCCAAGTACGGCCGCGAAGTGACCGACCGGGTGCGGGTCGATCAGGCCAACAGGCTGCGGCACGACAAACCGGCTGGAACAAGCCCAAGGCAGCGGTATCGCTGTACTGGCCCACTTCGCAATCAAGCTCAAAGCGTACCTGCAAGGGATCCTGTCCGGCTTGTCGGCACCCGCTCAACACCAGCATCGTCGAAGGCATCAACAACACGATCAAGGTCATCAAGCGCCGGGCCTACGGGTACCGTAATCAGAACTACTTCTTCCTGAAGATCCGTGTAGCATTCCCGGGCATTCAACGATGAACAAAAAAACGGGCCGCCGGATGGCGACCCGTTTGTACTCACTGGCGTGCTGGCAATCAGTTGTTGGTAAACGGCACCACACGGATCTCAACACGACGGTTGGCGGCACGGCCAGCCTCGGTGTTGTTGTCGGCAACCGGGTAGCGCTTGCCGGCCCCCAGGGTTTCAATCCGTGCGCTCTGCACGCCCTGGCCACGCAGGTAGTTGGCAACGGCCTCGGCACGCTCCCTGGAGATACGGTCATTCACCGCATCGCTGCCGATGCTGTCGGTATGCCCGACCACTTCGATCATGGTCTGGTTGTATTCGGCCAGGGTGGAGGCCACGCCATTGAGTGCACCGTAGAACTGCGGCTTGAGCGTGCTCTTGTTGAAATCGAAGGTGATGCCGTCAGGCAGGCTCAGGGTGATGTTGTCGCCCTGGCGGTCGACCTCGATCCCGGTATTGGCGGTGCGCTCACGCAGCGCACGCTCCTGGCGGTCCTGGTACTGGCCGATCGCGGCACCGCCAAGGGCGCCGATGCCGGCGCCGACCATGGCGTGCTGGCGACGTTCGGTGGCGCTGTCACCGGACAGCAGACCGGCCAGCACGCCAATGCCCGCGCCAATGGCGGCATTACGGCCGGTCTTGTTCTGCTGCTGGGTCGGATTGCCGCTGGCATCACTGTAGGTGTAGGAGCCACCGGTGGTGGCGCAGGCAGAAAGAACAGCGACGCTTACCAAAGCCAAAGACAGGTTGCGGATGGCAGTATTCATGGAGGCTCCTTGGGCATGACGCCCAGTCAGTAAGGCGTTCAGAATAAGTGTGTCGGCGAAATGTTCCAGTGATGATCGGAAAACTCCCCGGCACTCGTTCAGCTTGATAAGCAGCCCATTCAGCCTCAGCGGCAGGCGTGATAGGCGGCCAGTGCCGCCTCCCTGCCCTTGGCCAGATCAACCAACGGCCGCGGCGGGTAGCCGGGCGCTCCGCCATGCAACCAGGGGGCGAAACGTGCCTTGACCGGAAGCCGGCCCAGTTCGGGTAGCCAGCGGCTGATGTAGCGCGCTTGCGGATCAAATTTTTCAGCCTGGGTGACCGGGTTGAACACCCGGAAATAAGGCGCGGCATCCACACCGGTACCGGCGATCCATTGCCAGCCCAGGCTGTTGTTGGCCAGATCCGCGTCGACCAGGGTGTCCCAGAACCACCGCGCGCCGTGCAGCCAGTGCACGCGCATGTGCTTGCACAGCCAGCTGCCGACAATCATCCGTACCCGGTTGTGCATCCAGCCGGTGTGCCACAGCTCGCGCATGCCGGCATCAACAATCGGTACCCCGGTACGCCCCCGCTGCCAGGCCCGGAGGAAATCCTCCATTGCCGGCTGCCAGGCCATCTGTTCAAAGCGTGGGTTGAGGTTGCAATCAGCGCTGCGCGGGAAGTGATACAGCGTGTAGTGGGCAAAATCGCGCCAGGCCAGCTGGCGGAGATAGCCGGTTGCATCCGTCACGACTTCTGCATTACGTATTTCATTTATAGATTGTGCAATACGCCAAGGGGCAATCTCGCCAAAATGCAGATGTGGCGACAACAGCGAGGTGCCGACGCGGTCAGGCAGGTCACGTTGCTGCAGATAACCGCTCAATGCGCCCTCGACGAAGACCGACAGTGCCTGCCCCGCACCGGCTTCGCCGGGAACAAAACGTGACCAGAAACCAGCATCCCAGTCCAACGATGGGCTCAGCCCCAGCGTTGCCACGGGCAGGCTGGCCGGCAGCTCCGTCAACGGCAGGGCGGGCAGGTGCTGCGGTGCTGCCGACAAGGCCGGCAGCTGCAGCTGCGGTTGCAGCGCCTTCCAGAACGGGGTGAATACCTTGTATGGGGTCCCCTGCCCGCTCAACAGCTGCCAGGGCTCCACCAGCAGCCGGGCGTTGAAGCTGCGGGCCTGCACACCGCTCTCACGCAGGGCCAGCTTGATCCGTGCATCACGCTGGCTGATCAGTGGCTCATAGCGGCGGTTCCAGTACACCCCCTGCGCACCGGTGTGCCGCAGCAGCTGCTGCAGGCAGTCCAGGCTGTCGCCCTTTAGGATCAGCAGGTCACTGCCGCGCTGGCGCAGGTCTTGCTGCAATGCACTCAATGAGCGCGCCAGCCAGGCATTGGAAGCCGCTCCTGGCGCCCATTCCCCTTCCTCCTCCGGCGCGTGGATGTAGACCGGAATCGGCCGCAGTCCAGCAGCGAGTGCGGCATCCAGCGCGGGGTTGTCGGCCAGGCGCAGATCGCGGCGAAACCAGATCAGGGCAGAGGATGATGAGGACATGGCAGCAGCAGGGGCACGGGAGGAGATGGGGACGACCATCAGGATGGGCGCACGCTTGCAGTGGAGTGCATCACCCCATCAACCCGGAGCTGGCAGCACGCCTGACAAGCCCTCACTTCTACGCCGGGCCGGCCATTGTGGATGCACGCAGCATCATCTGCCCTGCCCGGCACCCTGATGGACACGTGCGGCACTGCCTAGCGCGCCAGCATCATGCGGGCCTTTGCTGCCGGCGCGGGGTGGCGATCCGCGCCCGCCGCCGGGATCACTCGAAAGAACCGACCGAATCGTGGGCCAGGTTGTCAAAACGGGTGTATTCACCGAAGAACTTCAGCTTGCACGAGCCGGTCGGGCCACCACGGTGCTTGCCGATGATGATTTCGGCCAGGCCCTTGTCCGGCGAGGTTTCCTTGTTGTAGTAGTCATCGCGATAGATGAACACGATCATGTCCGCGTCCTGCTCGATGGCGCCGGATTCGCGCAGGTCGGCCATCACCGGACGCTTGTCGGTACGCGTTTCCAGCGAGCGGTTGAGCTGGGACAGCGCAATCACCGGAACGTTCAGTTCCTTGGCCAGGCCCTTCAGCGAACGGCTGATCTCGGAGATCTCGGTGGCACGGTTCTCGCTGTTGCCCGGCACGCTCATCAGCTGCAGGTAGTCGATCACGATCAGGCCCAGGTCATGCTCACGCTTGAGCCGGCGGCACTTGGAGCGCAGCACTTCCGGCGACACCCCCGGGGTGTCGTCGATGAAGATCTTGGTTTCCTTGAGCATCTTGATCGCGCCGGTGACACGCGCCCAGTCCTCGTCCTCGAGCTGGCCGGTACGCAGGCGCGAGGCATTGATGCGGCCATTGGAAGAGATCAGGCGCATTGCCAGCTGCGAGGCCGACATTTCCATCGAGAATACTGCAACGCCCTTTTTCGACTTGATCGCCGCATATTCGGCGATGTTCAGCGCAAAGGTGGTCTTGCCCATCGCCGGACGGGCGGCCAGGATGATCAGGTCGGTCGGCTGCAGGCCGGCGGTCATGTTGTCAAAATCGGTGTAGCCGGTCGGCAGGCCGGTAATGTTGCCGCCGTTCTCGAAACGATTGCGCAGCTCCTCGAAGGCATCCTTCAGCGCCCCGGGCATGGCGACAAAGTCGGTACGACCCTTGGCGCCCTGCTCGGCGATGGCGAACACGCTCTTTTCGGCACTGGCCAACAGCTCGGTGCTGGGGCGGCCCTCGGGCTGGAAGCCGGAATCGACAATGTCGGTACCGACCTGGATCAACTGGCGCAGTACCGCCTTGTCACGCACGATTTCGGCGTAGGCCACGATGTTGGCAGCCGATGGCGTGGTCGTGGCCAGCTCCACCAGGTAGGCGCCATCATCGACCATGGCCAGCTTGCCCTGGCTGGCAAACCATTCGCCCAGGGTCACCGCATCAAACGGCTGGCCGCGTTCGGACAGGTCGCGGATGGCGGTGTAGATCTGCTGGTGATCACGCCGGTAAAAGTCTTCGGCAGTGAGCTGGTCATTGACCCGGTCATACGCCTCTGGCGCCAGCATCAAGCCCCCCAGTACGGCCTGCTCGGCCTCTACCGAATGCGGTGGCACCCGCAGCTGGTCCAGGCGCTGCTCATTGCTGCGCTCGTTGCGGGGGAAACGATCAGCGCGAAAGCCGGTACGCGACATGGGGATATTTTTCCTGACGACAAGCAAAAAAACACAACAGCCGGGCCGGAGCCGGGCAGACGCACAAGGCGCAACCACCAATCAAGCCACAAACAGGCGGCATTATCGCCCAAACCCGGCCAGACGGCTGATCCGGCAACCCGGACAGCTGCCTGCAGCCGGTGACCGGACGATGCTGTCCGATGAGCCGATGCCTGCTTCCCGGGCCAAGCTTAGCGCTGTTGGCCCGGCACCTGCGCACGCACCTGCTGCCAATGCTGCAACCAGCTCTGGAACATCAGCACGCCCCACAGATGGGTATGCCATTTACGCTGGCCAGCCTTGAACTGGCTCCAGATCGTGGCGATTGCATCGGCATCCAGATACCCCTCACGGCGCAGGCGCTGCCGGTCCAGCAACGCATCGGCCCAGGGCTGCAGCGCGCCGGACAGCCATTGCGACACCGGTGCACCGAAACCGCGTTTGGGCCGGTAGACCATCTCCTGCGGCAGGTAACGGCACAACACCTGTTTGAGCAGGGCCTTGGAATGGCGGCCATCGTGCTTGAAGGCCAGCGGCATCGACCAGGCCAGCTCGGCCACGCGCCAATCCAGCAGCGGCGCACGCGCCTCCAGCCCCACCGCCATGCTGGTGCGGTCGACCTTTACCAGCAAATCGTCGGGCAGATAGCAGGAAAAATCCGCCAGCATCATGGCATCAGCATCCTCGCCCTGCCCTGCCAGCGGGTCAGGCTGCTGGTAGATGCTGTCCAATGCGCCGGCACCGGCATTGCGGACAATGGCGACCGGGTCACGCCAGCGCTGCACGCGGTGGCGGTAGACATCACCAATGCCAAAGGCGTCCAGTTCGGCACGTACCGCTGCCAGGCCGCCAGTACGCCCGCCTTCGCCCACGGCACTTCCGAGCCGGCGACGCAGGCTGGCCGGAACTTTCCGCAGCATCGCCCAGTTGCGCAAGGCCCGGCTGTAGCGCAGGTAGCCAAAGAACAGCTCATCGCCACCATCGCCACTCAAGGCAACCGTCACCCCGCTGCGCGCCAGCCGTGCCACCAGCGCGGTAGGCACCTGCGAGGCATCGGCAAATGGCTCGTCGAACATCGCCGGCAGTTGTGGCACCACGGCCAGGGCATCGGCACCATCGACGTACAGCTCGGTGTGGCAGGTTCCCAGGTGCGTGGCCACGGCCTTGGCCAGCGGCGCCTCGTCATGGCTGGAGCCACGAAAGCCGATGCTGAAGCTGCGCACCTGGCCCTGCCCGCGCGCCTGCATCATCGAGGCCACCAGCGCCGAATCGGTCCCGCCGGAGAGGAACACCCCCACCGGCACATCGGCCACGCTGCGCAGGTTGACGGCATCGGCCAGCAGCCGGTCCACCGCGTCCACCGCCTGCTCGAAGCTGCCGGTAAAGCGATTGTCCAGCGCACGGCGCATGGCCTCGGCAGCCGACCAGAACGGGATCTGATCATGCCGGGGCTGGTGCGCCTGCGGGCCGGCCATGATGGCCGCCGCATCCAGCCACAGCACACAGCCGGGCTGCAGCTTCCAGCAATCCTTATGGATGCTGTGCGGGGCGGGGATGTAGTCCAGCTGCAGCAGCAGCGCCAGCGCATCGGGGTTGACCGGATTGCTGAACTGCGGGTGCTGCCACAACGCCTTGAGTTCTGAAGCAAATACCAGCGTATTTCCGGCCCAGCCGTAATACAGCGGTTTTTTGCCCACCCGGTCACGCGCCAGCGCCAGACGCCGGGTCTGGCTGTCCCACAGTGCGAGCGCAAACATGCCGTTGCTGCGCTCCAGCGCAGCCTCCAGGCCCCATTGCACGATGGCTGCCAGCAACACTTCGGTATCGGAATGGCCGGCAAAGGCATGACCCAGGCTGGCCAGCTCCTGGCTCAACTGCTGGAAGTTGTAGATTTCTCCGTTGTAGACCAGCTGATAGCGGCCATCGGCGCTGCGCATCGGCTGATGGCCCAGCGGTGAGAGGTCCTGGATGCTCAGCCGGCGATGTGCCAATGCCAGGCCCTGTCCGGCATCGACCCAGATCCCGGCATCATCCGGGCCCCGATGGGCGATGGCATTGCCCATCTGCTGCCCATACCGCTCCAGCTGCGCTTGGTCGTGCCCCGCTGCGGGAGCCCACAACCCTGCCAATCCACACATGCCTGCATCCACTGGCCCGGCGGGCCGCTGATCAACTCAAGGCGTGCATTGTGACCAGATTCAAGCGCGATTGCCTGGCCCGGTGCCGACACCGGTTACTGGATCGCGCCGGGCACCTGGCCGTCGACCAGGGTCAGCTGGTCACCCTGCGGGCGCTGCGGCAGGCGCACCTGGTGCTCATTGCCGTCCAGGCGGTAGGTGACGTCATAGCCAACGACCTCGCTGTCGGCATCCAGGACGATGCTCTGGCCTGGCTTGGTTTCCATGCGCCGGGTGGCAACGATGCCTTCGGCGGTCCGATAGGTGACGTCGTAACCGACCACCTTCTCTTCGCTGACCGGCACCTGGATGGTCTGGCACTGACGCTCCACCCGCTCGCTGACCCGGCCGCCGACATGCCGCTTGTCGACCTGGTTGCCAATCACGCCGCCGGCCACCGCACCGGCCACGGTAGCGACCTTGCGGCCGTCGCCGCCACCGATCTGGTTGCCGACCAGGCCGCCGATCACCGCGCCGGCGACAGTACCGCCGACATTGCCATCACGCTCAGGTGCTCGCTCCTGGACCACGACATCGTTGCACTGCTGCTCGTCGCGGGTGCTGTTGACGGTCTGCACGATCGGCGTGCTCTGGGTTACGGTCGCCGTGATCTGGCGCTGCTTGCGCACCGGCGACACCGCCACCACATCGGCCTGGGTCAGTTGTGCACCGGCCGGCAGCGTATCCGGGTCGACCGCATCGAGCGTACCGGCCAGGCCCGTGCTGGCTGCGGCCAGGTCCGCCTGCTTGCTCGCCCCTCCGGCCAGAAACGCAGCGGTAGCGATCCCGCCGACCAGCAAGGCGCCGCCAGCGGCCAGGATCAAGGTGTTCTTGTTGTTCATTGTCGTGGGGTCTCACAAAAAACGAGGCAGGCTGCAGATTTCAGCATGGATCAACTGAACTGATGGCAGAAATTTGACGCAACTGCGGATGGAATCACAGCTTGCCAGCCCCCATAGTGGTGACTACGCCTCTTCCATGAGCTTTTGTGCATGCCGAACGTGTTCTCCCTGGGTCTACTTGGCTGGGCCGGAAAACTGCGCTTTCCGACCCTGTTTGCCATCACCGCCGTGCTGTTCACGGTGTCGATGCTGCTTCCCGACCCGATCCCGTTCCTGGACGAGATCCTGTTCGGGCTGGGCACCTTGCTGCTGGCCAGCTGGAAAAAACGTAAACAACCGATCGACCCGGTCATCGATGGCCGACGCTGAGCCATGCTGGACCTGGTCGACTCGCACTGCCATCTGGATGACCCACGCTTTGATGCTGACCGCCAGTGCGTGATTGCCGCCGCTGCGGCAGCCGGTGTGCGCCAGATGGTGATCCCGGCCACGACAGCCGCGCGATGGCCGGCGGTGCGCGCAGCCAGCGCGATGGCCAAAGGCCTGTACCCGGTCTTCGGCCTGCACCCGATGTTCGTCGACGACCACCGGCCAACCGACCTGCGCGCACTGGAACAGGCGCTGGCAGCCGGTGAGGCGGTGGCGGTGGGCGAATGCGGCCTGGATTTCAGCTCGCCAGCCTGGGATGCGACACAGCAGCGCTACTACTTCCAGGCACAGATCAGCCTGGCCAGGCAGGCACGCCTGCCGTTGATCATCCATGCCCGCAAGGCGGTCGAAGAAGTGATCCTGACGCTGAAGCGCGCCGGGGACGTGGCCGCAGTGGTGCACAGCTATTCGGGCAGCATCGAGCAGGCCAGGCAATTGGCCGGGCTGGGGGTGCACATCAGCGTGGGCGGGCCGATGACCCACCCGCGCGCGCAACGGCTGCAGCGCCTGGTCGCAGCCCTGCCCGACTGGCAGCTGCTACTGGAGACCGATGCCCCGGACCAGCCCGATGCCTGTTGCCAGGGCCAGCGCAACGCGCCGGCCCGGCTGGCAGCGATCGCCGAATGTGCCGCCCGCCTGCGACAGACCACGCCGACAGCGCTGGCCAGCCTGACCAGCGCCAACGCCCGCCGTCTGTTCAACCTGCCCGCCCTGGAGCAAGCGGCGGTCTAGGCCGTCTTTTTCGGCGTGATCAGCATCTCGATTGCCTTGCCCGCGGCGGCAAATGCGAAGGCGCCGGTGATATGCGTCGCCGCGCCCAGACCGCCGCCACAGGCAAGATTCAATGCCGCATCCGGCCCCAGCTGCGGGCGGATGCCACAGACACTGCCGTCGGCCTGCGGGTAGTTGACGTTCTCCAGCGAGTACACCGCCGGCACCCCGAAATACCGCTTGGGGTTGGCCGGAAAATTGAACTCGGTGCGCAGCTTCTTGCGGATCAGCGCCAGCATCGCGTCGTGTTCGGTACGCGACAGGTCGCGGACCCGCACCTGGGTCGGGTCGGTACGGCCACCAGCCGCGCCGACCGTCAGCAGCGGGATCTTGCGGCGACGGCACCAGGCAATTGCCTCGACCTTGACCCGAAAGCTGTCGCAGGCATCAATCACCAGGTCAAATCCCTGGTCGAGCAGCTGCTGTTGATTGGAAGGGGTCAGGAAAGACTCGACCACGGTTACCTGGCAGAGTGGGTTGATCGCCCGGCAACGCTCGGCCATTGCCTGGCTCTTGTTGCGGCCGTATTGCCCTTCCAGTGCCGGCAACTGGCGGTTGGTGTTGGATACGCAGATATCGTCGGCATCGATCAGGGTCAGGCTACCCACGGCGGTGCGCGCCAATGCCTCGACAATCCATGAGCCGACCCCGCCCATGCCCACCACGGCCACCTTGCAGGCGGCCAGCCGCTGCACCGTGCCAACCCCGTACAACCGGTCAATGCCGGCAAATCGTTCGCGCAGAATCTCGTTCATCGTGGCATTTTAGCGTGCTGGCCGGCAGTGGCCGCAGTACCATCAACGGCTGTTCAAGGAGACTTTGCCATGGCCGACGAGCTGCTTTCGAAAAAGACCCCCTCCACCGCCTCGCGCTATCTGTTCGTGCTGATCTTTGGCCTGGTGCTGGGCATCATCGCCACGGTGATGGGCATGCGCGCCTGGCAACAGCGCCAGGATCCGTTCCCCGGCGCGCTGATGACCATCATGGCCAAACAAAGTGCGGCATTGCGCCAGACCCAGGAGCAAAGCCGTTGCACCCCGGCCGATGTCGTACAGCCACTGCAGACCCTGCGCGCATTGACCAACGATATCGATGCCGCTTTCCCGCAGTTCAAGGACGATGTCCAGTTCCAGAAACAGGCAGCCGAGCTGCGCTCCACCCTCAATGCGGCCCTGCTCGCGCCGCCGGCCGATTGCCAGGCACTGGCTGAACTCAACCAGGCCATTGGCCAGACCTGCAAGGGCTGCCATCAGGTTTTCAAACCCTGACCGTCAGATTCTCACTGCATTCATCTATCAGTGGACACCATGCCCATCAACCCAGCTAACCCGCTTTGGTAAGGAGACAAACATGAAGCTCTCGGTGATGATTCCGGCCGGCCTGACAGTCCTGGCACTGGTCGGCTGTGCCAGCGGTGGTGGCTACAACAGTGGTTACAACAACGGTTACAACAGCGGCTATGCCAGCAGCCAGGTGTGCAGCGACTGCGGCACGGTCACCCGCATCATGGTGCTCGATTCCGGCCGCACCGCTCCGGCCGCCACGGGTGCGGTACTGGGTGGCATCGTCGGCGCTGTTGCAGGGCACGAGATTGCTGACCATACCGGCGGCAGCCGTGGCAACAAGAATGTCGCCGCCGTTGCCGGTGCTGCGGCCGGCGCGCTTGCCGGCAACCGTATCCAGCAAAACACCACCGGTGTCAGTTATGACATCACCGTACGCATGGACGATGGCCGTGTCGTGGTGGTCAACCAGAAGTCGGTAGAAGGCTTCGGCCAGAACAGCCAGGTGCGCGTGGTCAACGGCCGCGTTGTTGCCCGCTGATTGTTCTGCCGCCGCTTTAAACGACAAGGCCCGCAACTTGCGGGCCTTGTCGTTTATCGATATCGGAGGTGCTCAGGCCGGCTGCACGGCATCAGCCTGCAGGCCCTTCTGCCCCTGGACCACGGTGAAGGAGACCTTCTGCCCTTCCTTCAGGCTCTTGAAGCCCTGGATTTGAATGGCACGGAAGTGCACGAACACATCTTCGCCATTCTCGCGGCTGATGAAGCCAAAACCCTTGGCATCATTGAACCACTTCACCGTACCGGTTTCACGCTCTGCCATCTTTCTCTCTCCAACTTCCAGTATTAAGCAAACAAGTGGTGTAGATACTTCGACTGCGGCTTACTGCAAGGAGGAATCGATCGTGCAGGTCGGCATTCCGGCCCCCCACCCAAGCCGTTGTAACTGACTTGGCAAAGCCCAGCGTCAAAAAATTAACAGCGCCAAAATCAAAAAGCAACCTTTCGGCACGCAATCTGTCAAGCCCCTTTGGACACAGTGGGAACCCACCATGGATAGTTCGTTCATCTTTTATCTGCTCGCGGGCCTGCTGGTGGCCATCGGCATTGCCGGCATCCTGCTGCCGGCGCTGCCCGGCCTGCCGCTGGTATTTTCAGGCCTGTTGCTGGCGGCATGGACCGATGACTTCCAGCGGGTGGGCTGGCTGCCGCTGCTGGCACTGGGCGTGATGACCCTGGTCTCGGTGCTGGTGGATATCGTCGCTTCTGCCTTGGGCGCCAGAGGGCTGGGCGCAAGCCGGCAGGCGATGCTGGGGGCCATCGTCGGTAGCCTGGTCGGCCTGCTGTTCCTGCCGTGGGGGTTGTTGGCCGGCCCCTTTTTCGGCGCCCTGCTCGGTGAGTACTGGCAGACGCGCAAGCTGGGCCTGGCCACCAAGGTCGGGCTGGCCACCTGGCTGGGCCTGGTCATTGCGGTGGCATTGAAGCTGGGCCTGGCCGTTGCGATGCTGGGGCTGTTCGCGCTGGCCTGGTGGTGGTGATGGCCCAACCACTCTGGTTCTGGGCAAGCCCGAAGACAATGCGCTGGCAATAAACCGCGATAATCTTCATCGCGCTGGCCCGCATCTGCTGGCTGCGCCTCCATTCTGGCAATGACCACGGATCCCTTTCATGCCTGTACGCACTGCCGCCCTTGCCTCTGCCCTGCTCTGCCTGCTTGGCCGGCCCGCCCTGGCCAGCGAGCCCGCACCACCGAGCCCGTCGGCCCAGGCCTGCGTGGCGCTGTCTTCCGACGCCGCCCGACTGGCCTGCTATGACGCCGCCCTCGGGCGCATGACTCCCGATCCCGCCGCGGCAGATGAAGCGGCCGCACAGGCGCGTGCCCAACGGCGCGAGGAGCAGTCCAGCACCAGTGCGCCGCTCCCGCGCGGTGAACGGCTGCGTGAGTTTTTCACTACCGATCTTCATGCCAGTGGCGATGAAGCCAATGCCGGCAAGGGCTCGCTGCTGGACAGCCGCTGGGAGCTGGCCAACGATTCCAAGCTCGGCACCTTCCAGCTGCGGGCCTACAAGCCGGTCTACCTGCTGCCGGCGTTCTGGTCCAGTGACCCGAACCAGCTGCCGTCCTCGCCCAATCCGAACAACACCACCACCACCGCCCAGGCCATCGACAACACCGAGCTGAAATTCCAGCTCAGTTTCAAGACCAAGGTCGCCGAGAACGTGTTCGGCGACAACGGCGACATCTGGATGGGCTATACCCAGTCCTCGCGCTGGCAGGCTTACAACAGCGAGGTTTCGCGCCCGTTCCGGGAAACCAACTACGAGCCGGAAGTGATGCTGGCCTTCCGCAATGGCTACTCGCTGCTGGGCTGGAACGGACGAATGACCGCGCTGCACCTGAACCACCAGTCCAATGGCCGCTCCGACCCGCTGTCGCGCTCCTGGAACCGGGTGATCCTCAATGTCGGCCTGGACCGTGACAACTGGGCGTTGATGCTGCGGCCGTGGTACCGGGTGCCGGAGAGCAACAGCGAGGACAACAACCCGGATATCGATGACTACATCGGCCGTGGCGATGCCACCGTGGTCTGGACGCGCGATGGCCATACCCTGTCGCTGACCGGCCGCCACTCGCTGCGCGGCGGCGAGCGTTCGCACGGTTCGCTGCAGGTCGATTACGGCTTCCCGCTGACCAACCTGCTGCGCGGCCACCTGCAGGTATTCAGCGGCTATGGCGAAAGCATGATCGACTACAACCACAAATCCACCCATGTCGGCCTGGGGGTCTCGCTGCTGGACTGGTTCTGATGGCACCGCCATGCCCAGCGGTGCAGACCGGGAGGCAGGGTATTCCCCGACAAGCGCGCCGGTGTCAGCGCGCCGGTGCCGCAACAACAAAAAGCCCGGGCAGTGCCCGGGCTTTTTGCTACTGGTCGATCGCAGCTTACGCCACGACCACCGGGATCTTGCCGATCTTCGCCTGCCAGGTCTTCGGGCCGGTCTGGTGCACCGACTCGCCGGTGGAATCCACCGCCACGGTCACCGGCATGTCCTGGACCTCGAACTCGTAGATCGCCTCCATGCCCAGGTCGGCAAAACCGACCACCTTGGCGGCCTTGATCGCCTTGGACACCAGGTAGGCCGAACCACCGACGGCCATCAGGTAGGCCGACTTGTGCTTCTTGATCGCCTCGATCGCGGCCGGGCCGCGCTCGGCCTTGCCGACCATGCCGAGCAGGCCGGTCTGCTCCAGCACCTGCTCGGTGAACTTGTCCATGCGGGTGGCGGTGGTCGGGCCGGCCGGGCCGACGACTTCGTCACGCACCGGATCGACCGGGCCGACGTAGTAGATGAAGCGGCCCTTCAGATCGACCGGTAGCTGCTCACCCTTGTTGAGCATGTCCACCATGCGCTTGTGCGCGGCGTCGCGGCCGGTGAGCAGCTTGCCGTTGAGCAGCAGGATCTGGCCCGGCTTCCAGCTGGCCACTTCTTCCGGGGTGATGGTGTCCAGGTTGACCCGGGTGCCCTTGGAGGCGTCGTAGGTCAGCTTTGGCCAGTCTTCCAGCGATGGCGGATCCAGCATCACCGGGCCGCTGCCGTCCAGGGTGAAATGGGCGTGGCGGGTGGCGGCGCAGTTGGGAATCATCGCCACCGGCAGGTTGGCCGCGTGGGTCGGGAAATCCTTGACCTTGATGTCCAGCACGGTGGTCAGGCCACCCAGGCCCTGGGCGCCGATGCCCAGTGCGTTGACCTTCTCATAAAGCTCCAGACGCAGCTCTTCGGCGCGGTTGGAGGCACCACGGGCCTGCAGCTCGGTGATGTCGATCGGCTCCATCAGCGCCTCCTTGGCCAGCAGCATCGCCTTCTCGGCGGTACCACCAATGCCGATGCCGAGCATGCCCGGCGGGCACCAGCCGGCGCCCATGGTCGGCACGGTCTTGAGCACCCAGTCAACGATCGAGTCGGACGGGTTGAGCATGGCGAACTTGCTCTTGGCTTCCGAGCCGCCCCCCTTGGCCGCGACGATCACCTCGACGGTGTTGCCCGGTACCACCTTGACGTTGACCACGCCCGGGGTGTTGTCCTTGGTATTGATGCGCTTGCCGGCCGGGTCAGCCAGCACCGAGGCGCGCAGCTTGTTGTCCGGGTGCGCGTAGGCACGGCGCACGCCCTCGTTGGCCATGTCCTCCACGCCCATGGTGGCGTCGTCCCAGCGCACGTTCATGCCGATCTGAAGGAACACGGTGACGATGCCCGTGTCCTGGCAGATCGGGCGATGACCCTCGGCGCACATGCGCGAGTTGATCAGGATCTGCGCCATCGCTTCCTTGGCCGCCGGCGACTCCTCGCGCTCGTAGGCGGCGGCGAGGTTCTTGATGTAGTCGACCGGGTGGTAGTACGAGATGTACTGCAGGGCATCGGCGATGGACTGGATCAGGTCTTCCTGCTTGATCGAAACCGGCAGGTGGGGGTCGCGGTTGGCGTTGGTCTGGCTCACGGCGGGCATTCGGCTTGCAGTGGATAACTGCTTAATTCTACGCCGGTTCGCCGCCACGCGCCCGCCTACCAAGGGATAACGGCAATCCAAGTGGCCGGGCGGCCGTTACGGCGATGGTGGGCGCACGCGCGGGCGGGCAAAATGGCGGCATGGAAACTTTTGTTCTGATTCTGGATCTGATCGGCACGTTTGCCTTCGCCCTTTCCGGCGCAACCCTGGGGGTACGCCGGCGGCTGGATATCTTCGGGGTGCTGGTGCTGTCCTTTGCCGCCGCACTGGCCGGCGGCATGACCCGCGATGTACTGATCGGCGCCACCCCGGTGGTGGCGATCAGCGACTGGCGTTATCCGGCAACCACCCTGGTGGCCGGGGTGGTCACCTTTTTCTGGGCGCCGCTGATCGAGCGGCTGCAGTTCCCGGTACGTCTGTTCGACGCCATGGGGCTGGCGCTGTTTGCGGTGGCCGGCACCGAGAAGGCATTGTCCTTTGGCATCGCCCCGCCAATGGCGGCGGCGCTGGGGATGCTGGCCGGCATCGGCGGCGGCATCGCCCGCGATGTGCTGGTAGCACGGGTACCCCTGGTGCTGCAGGCCGAGCTGTACGCGATTGCGGCCCTGGCCGGGGCGGCGGTGGTGGCCATCGGCCACTGGCTGGCCCTGCCCCCCCTGCCCTGCGCCCTGGCCGGGGCCGGCCTGTGCTTCGGCCTGCGGGTGATGGCCATGCACTTCGGCTGGCACCTGCCGGTGGCCCTGCAGGGCAACAGCGATGATCCGCCGGCGCCGGACGGCCCGCCACGCTGAGTGGCGGACAGCACGCTAACGCCATCACTGGCATGCTGCATTCCCCTTGCATGGAGGACCTGCGCATGACCCAGAACCGAGCCGACTCCCTCATTGCCGCCGACGTGGTGCAGCTGCTGGGCACCCACGGTCAGGCCAGCCAGGTGCTGGCCCAGGTCACCGATGGCCATGTCGTGCTGCGGGGCGATGTGCCCAGCGCCGAGGTCGCGGCCGATATCCGCGCACGGATCCAGGCCCTGATCGGTGTCCGCGGGGTGGACAGCCGCCTGCAGGTGGACAGTGGCAGCCGGGCCTTCGGTGAGCCGGGCCAGGCCGTGCGCGACAATCCCGACGGGGACAGCGCGGTTCTGGCCGCCGAGGCCGAATTGCGTCCCCGCCGCTGACCCTGCCCGACCTGCCCGCACTGGAACCTTCGCCCTGCCCATGAGTACTGCCCCGGCTGCCCGTCCCACCTTGCGCGAACGTTTCGGTGCGCTGCGCAACATCCCGCCCTTCCTGGCCATGATCTGGCGCACCAGTGCCGGTCTGACCCTGGCCAGCCTTGGCCTGCGCCTGATCCGGGCCCTGCTGCCGGTGACCATGCTCTGGGTGGGCAAGCTGATCATCGACGAGGCCGTACGCCTGGCCGGGCTGCCCGGGCCGTTTCCACCGCTGGAGCAAGCCCTGTCGTCGGGCCTGCTGACCCCGCTGCTGTGGCTGCTGGCGGCCGAGTTCGGCCTGGCCATCGGCTCGGACCTGCTCGGCCGGCTGGTCAGCTATGCCGACAGCATGCTTGGCGAGCTGTTCACCAACGCCAGCTCGGTGGCCCTGATGGAGCATGCCGCCCGGCTGGACCTGGAAGACCTGGAAGACCCCGAGCAGCAGGACAGGCTGGAACGGGCCCGCCGCCAGACCATGGGCCGCTCCAGCCTGATGAGCCAGCTGTTTGGCCAGGTGCAGGACATCATCACCGTGGCCAGCCTGGCCGTGGGCTTGGTGGTGTATGCGCCCTGGCTGATCGTGCTGCTGGCCGTTGCCCTGGTACCGGCCTTCATCGGCGAATCGCACTTCAATACCCAGGGCTACACCCTCAACTTCCATTGGACCCCGGAGCGGCGCCAGCTCGAATACATCCGCCAGACCGGGGGCAGCGTGGAAACGGCCAAGGAAGTGAAGATCTTCGGCCTGCACCACTTCCTGATCGCCCGTTACAAACAGCTGGCCGGCAAGTTCTACCTGGCCAACCGCTCGCTGGCGCGCCGGCGTGCCGCCTGGGGTACGGCGCTGGCCGCGCTGGGTACGGCCGGTTACTACCTGGCCTATGCCTACATCGCCTGGCGCACGGTGCGCGGCGAATTTTCCGTCGGCGACCTGACCTTCCTGGCCGGCAGCTTCCAGCGCCTGCGCCAGCTGCTCGAAGGCCTGCTGGTGGGCTTCTCCCAGGTCGCCAGCCAGGCGCTGTACCTGGATGACCTGTTTTCCTTCTTTGCCATCGAGCCGGAAATCGACTCCAGGCCCGGCGCCCTGCCCGTGCCCAAGCCACTGCGGCAGGGGTTTGTCTTCGAGGATGTGGGCTTCTGTTACCCCGGCTCGAGCAAATGGGCGGTACGCCACCTGAGCTTTGAGCTGCGTGCCGGTGAGGTACTGGCCCTGGTCGGCGAGAACGGGGCCGGCAAGACCACCCTGGTCAAGCTGCTGGCCCGGCTCTACGACCCGGACGAGGGCCGCATCCTGCTCGATGGGGTGGACCTGCGCGATTACGACGTCGATGACCTGCGCGCCAACCTGGGCGTGATCTTCCAGGACTTCGTCCGCTACCACCTCACCGCGGCCGAGAACATCGGCGTCGGTCAGGTCGATGCCATGGGCGACCGCGCCCGCATCGAGGAAGCCGCCCGCCGTGGCATGGCCGATGCCGTGATTGCCGGCCTGCCCGATGGCTACGAGCAGATTGTCGGCCGCCGCTTCCGCCAGGGCGTGGACCTGTCCGGTGGTCAGTGGCAGAAGATCGCCATCGCCCGAGCCTACATGCGCGATGCCCAGGTGATGATCCTGGATGAGCCGACCGCGGCACTGGATGCGCGCAGTGAGTTCGAGGTCTTCCAGCGCTTCAAGGAGCTCTCTTCCGGGCGCACCGCGGTGTTGATCTCGCACCGCTTCTCCTCCGTGCGCATGGCCGACCGCATCCTGGTGCTGGGCAATGGCCGGGTCGAAGCGTCCGGCACCCACGAGCAGCTGATGGCCGCGGGCGGCCGCTATGCCGAACTGTTCGCACTGCAGGCCGAGGGCTATCGCTGAACGTGGATTTCAAGCCCGGCTTGGCCCTTGAGGTAGAATCAGCCTGTTGACTCACCGATGTAATCACTCATGTCTGCTGCCTACGGCTACGAAACCGTGCTTGCGGTCCACCACTGGACCGATGCCTATTTCAGCTTCACCACCACCCGCGATGCCGGCTTCCGTTTCGAAAACGGCCAGTTCGTGATGATTGGCCTGGAAAACGAAGGTGCCCGGCCGTTGCTGCGCGCCTACTCCATTGCCAGTGCCAACTGGGAGGAGCGGCTGCACTTTTTCAGCATCAAGGTGGCCGACGGACCGCTGACCTCGCGCCTGCAGCACCTCAAGCCCGGTGACAAGGTCCTGGTCGGCAAGAAGCCCACCGGCACCCTGCTGATCACCGACCTGCACCCCGGAAAGCACCTGTACCTGCTCGGTACCGGTACCGGCCTGGCGCCGTGGCTGTCCATCGTCAAGGACCCGGAAACCTACGAGCGCTTCGAGAAGGTCATCGTCTGTCATGGCGTGCGCTTCGAGAAGGATCTGGCCTACCGCGAATTTTTCGAAAAGACCCTGCCCAACGACGAGATCCTGGGCGATATCGTGCGCGACAAGCTGCTGTATTACCCGGCCGTCACCCGCGAGCCGTTTGCCAACCAGGGCCGCCTGACCACCCTGATGGAAAACGGCCAGATGCCGCGTACGCTGGGCCTGCCGGATTTCGACCCGGCCAATGACCGCTTCATGATCTGCGGCAGCCCGCAGATGCTGGCTGACCTGCGCCAGGTCCTGGACGCGCGTGGCTTCGAGGTGTCCCCGCGCATCGGCCAGCCGGGCCATTACGTGTTTGAACGGGCCTTCGTGGAAAAGTAAGCAAGCGCTTAACGCTGCTGTACAAATTCCCTATAGTGCTGCGGGTCGGACGTTCCAGTCCGACCCGTTTTGTTTTCAGGGGGACAGTTCATGGGCGCCACATCTTCCCGCGCCGGTTTCATCGACACGCAACGCCAGCAGCTGCTGGAGCAATCGGCACAGCTGCAGGGCCGCCTGGCCGCTGCCACACAAGCCGCGCAGCCGGCACTGGCCAGTGCCAACGGCGCCGCCAGCCAACTGCGTGAGCGACTGTGGAAAAACGCAGTGGCAGCCACGCGCAAGCAGGTCATCAAACGTGCGGGCAAAGGACATCTGTGGCAGGCCATGAGCCTGCGCGCGGTGACCGGTGGCCGCACCTGGCTGACCGTGCTGCTATGGGCGGTGGTGCTGTACCTGGTGTTTGGCAAGAACAGCCTGATGGGCACCATTGCGATGGTGTCCTATGAATTCAGCGACCTGTTGCTACCGGTCCTGCTGCCAATCTTCCTGCTGCTCAACCATGGCCTGGGCGTGGCCATCTGGGCCGGGCTTGCCTGGTGGGGGCGGCGCAAGCTCGCAGCCCGCAGCGCCGCCAGCCAGCTGGCGCTGCTTGATGAACTGGCCGGCCTGACTCCCACCTTGGTCGCCCTGGGTAGCAAGGCCAGCGATGGCCGCCGCTTCCCCTACCCGGCCTACAGTGCACCGGCAGACTCGCCCGGCCAGGCGATTGCCGGCTGGCAGCTGAGCGAGGCGCACGACAATTCCAACAGCGTGCAGATCGGCCTGACCACTGCCCAGGACGGCTATGTGCTGTCGCTGCGCCTGGCCGCCAACGGCCATCCGGCCGGCTTTGCCATGATCAACGGCCACATGCAGTCACGCAGTGCCCAGCTTGCCGAGCTGGCGGCCGACCTGGCCGAGCCGCTGCAGGCCCTGGCCGCCCCGGCCCAGGAACTTGCCCGGGCTGCCGAGCCGCTGGCCCGCGAGCAGGCCGCCATGGAGGCCCTGTCCGCCCGTCTGGCGTCGCTGGACAGGGTGGAGCGCAACTGGCAGGACGTGGCTATACCCAATGACACCCTGGAAACCATCCTCAAGCTGGTGGATCGCTTTGCCGCCGGCGTGCCCCCCCTGCCCCGTGGCATCCTGCTCTGGGGCCCGCCGGGCACCGGCAAGACCCTGATCGCGCGCAAGCTGGCCGAGCATGTGGAGTGCAACTTTGTCGCGGTCACCATCGCCGACCTGAAGGCCGAATACATCGGCCAGACCGGTCCCAAGGTCAAGAAACTCTGGACCGATGCCCGCAGCAAGGGGCCGACCATCCTGTTCGTTGACGAGTGCGAAAGCGCGTTTGCCCGACGCGGCGGCCGTGACACCGATACCTTCGGCAACGAGCTGGTGCAGACCTTCATCGCCGAGTGGGACGGCTTCAACCAGGGCGGTGGCAATGTGCTGGTGATCGGCGCGACCAACCGTCGTGAGCTGATCGATGATGCGGTGCTCTCGCGTTTTTCCTCGTCCATCGAGCTGCCTGCCCCCAATGCCGAGGCCCGCCAGCGCATTCTGGCCAGTGAGTTCGACAAAGCCAATGTCGCCCTGCCGGTCACCGAGGTGCTGGTGCGCGAGACCACCGGCATGAGCGGCCGTGATCTCTCCACCCTGGTCACCAACGTGGTTTCCGGTCATCCGGCAGGCCAGCCGGCCATCGAGGATTTCGTTGCTGCCGTGGCCCGGCTGCGTGGCAAGTCCTCGACTTCGGTTCAGACCCTGACCTGGGATGACATCATCCTGCCGGCGGCCACGCGTCGCGAGTTCGAGTCACTGGGCAAGGAACTGGTCCACGCCGAGGAGCTGGCGAAGATGAACCTGCCGGTGCCGCGCGGCATCCTGCTCTACGGCCCGCCGGGGACCGGCAAGACCCAGATCGCCCGTGTGCTGGCCAGCCAGTCCGGCCTGTCCTTCATCGCCGCCTCCTCGGCCGACCTGAAGTCATCCAACATCGGTGCATCGGGCGAGAAGGTGAAACAGCTGTTCGAGCGGGCACGCGCCCAGGCCCCGTGCATCTTGTTCCTGGACGAGCTGGACACCATCGCCCGCTCCCGTGACGGTGGCGATGTGATGACCACCGAGATCGTCGCCCAGATGCTGCAGGAACTGGACGGCATCGGCTCGCGTCCGGGCCAGGTATTCCTGCTGGCCGCCACCAACCTGCCTGACAGCATCGATGCGGCCCTGCTCTCGCGCCTGGAGCGCAAGATCGAAGTGGCCCTGCCGGATCTGGAAGCACGCCGCGGCATTGTCCGCCTGCAATTGGCCGGCAAGCCGATCGAAGGCGACCAAGACAGCCTGATCGAGCAACTGGCACAGTCCACGGCCGGCCTGTCCGGTCGCGACCTGCAGTCCCTGGTCACTGCCGGCACCCGCAGCGCGCTGCAGCGGGCAATGGTCGATCACGGCGATCCGACCAAGGTCAGCATTCGCGCCGAGGACCTGCTGGGTCAGCTGGCGACCGCCGTCTGATCCGGCATCGACGTGCTGCCCAGGACGGCCGGGAATTACCCGGCCGTTTTTCATGGCGCCTGCAGGGCGTGGAGGATGTCGGCTTCCAGTTGTGCCGGGGATCGGGTGGGGCTGTAGCGGCGCAATACCTGTCCGTCCCGACCGATCAGGAACTTGGTGAAATTCCACTTGATGGCGCGCGTGCCCAGCAGCCCGCGCTTCTGCTTGCCCAGCCATTGCCACAACGGGTCGGCCTGCTCACCCTTCACATCAACCTTGGCCGACAACGGGAAGCTGACGCCGTAATCAAGCTGGCAAAACGACTGGATCTGCGCCGCATCGCCGGGCTCCTGGCCACCGAACTGGTTGCAGGGAAAGCCAATCACCACCAGTCCCTGATCGCGGTAGCGCTGCCACAACGCTTCCAGCCCGGTGTACTGCGGGGTAAAACCGCAACGACTGGCCACATTGACCAGCAGCAGCGACTGGCCGCGCCATTGCGACAAGGCCTGCGGCTGACCGTGGATGTCATTGAAAACAAAATCAAAAACCGAATCCACCGGGTGGGTTTCCTGTATGAAATGGAGGCGGTGACGCGCCCGCTGCGGCAGGCGACGGCGGCCTATGTCGAGTCCAGCACGGCCATGCGGTACTCTCACAGGCGGTTCACCACCCGGAGGATATCGCCTTGCCTACCCGTCTCGCACTTGCCCTGGCCCTGTCGCTGGGCCTGTCGGCCCCGGCCTTTGCCGACGCTGCGCCGAATGCTGCCACCGCCCAAGCCGCCAATCCGTTCTTTGCCGAAAGCGCGCTGCCGCTGCACTACCCGGCCTTTGACAGGATTGCCGACAGCGACTTTGCCCCGGCCTTCGATGCCGGTATGGCCCAGGAACTGGAAGAAGTGGAGGCCATTGCCAACAATCCGGCCGCAGCGACCTTCGACAACACCATCCTGGCCATGGAGCGCAGCGGCGCGATCCTGCAGCGCGCCCGTACCGTCTTCTCGGCCCTGGCCGGTGCCGACACCAATGACGCACGCAAGGCGCTGCAGACCCAGTACGCCACCCGCTTTGCCGCCCATCGCGATGCCATCGCGCTGAACAGCAAGCTGTTCGAGCGCATTGCTGCCCTGTATGCCCAGCGCAATGATCTGGGTCTGGATGCCGAAGGCGTGCGCCTGATCGAGCGCTACTACGAAAACTTCGAGCGCGGTGGTGCCCGGCTGTCCGACGCCGACAAGGCCAAGGTCAAGGCGATCAACGCCGAACTGGCCGAGCTCGGCGCCAAGTTCAACCTCAATGTGCTCAACGAGGTCAACAGCTCCTACATCGTGGTGGAGGATGTGGCCGAACTGGCCGGCCTGTCCGAAGGCCAGATTGCCGCCACTGCCGAGGCCGCCAAGGCCCGCGGTCTGGAAGGCAAGTACGTCATTGCCCTGCTCAACACCACCGGTCAGCCGCTGCTGAGCAACCTGGCCAACCGCGACCTGCGCCAGAAGCTCTACGAGGCATCGATCAATCGCGGCTCCAAGGGCGGCGACTACGACAACACCGCCCTGGTCTCGCGCATCATGGCCCTGCGTGCCGAAAAGGCCGCGCTGATGGGTCACCCGAATTTCGCCGCTTATGGCCTGGGCAACCAGACCGCAAAGACTCCCGAAGCGGTCAATGCCATGCTGCGCCAGCTGGCACCGGCTGCCGTGGCCAACGCCCAGCGCGAGGCCGCCGACCTGCAGGCGATGATCGATGCCGAGCAGCAGGCCGCCGGCCAGCCGACCTTCCAGCTGCAGCCCTGGGACTGGGCCTACTACAGCGAGAAGGTGCGCCAGGCCAAGTACAACTTCGACGAATCCCAGCTCAAGCCGTACTTCGAAATCACCCGCGTACTGGAAGACGGCGTGTTCTTTGCCGCCGAGAAGGAATTCGGCCTGAGCTTCAAGCAGCGCACCGACCTGCCGGTCTACCACCCGGATGTGACCGTCTATGACGTGTTCAACGCCGACGGCAGCCAGCTGGCGATCTTCCTGTTCGACCCCTACGCCCGTGCCTCCAAGCGTGGCGGCGCGTGGATGAATGCCTACGTCAGCCAGTCCGGGCTGACCGGTGACCTGCCGGTGGTAGCCAACCACCTCAACATCCCCAAGCCGCCGGTCGGCCAGCCGACCCTGCTGACCTGGGACGAGGTCACCACCACCTTCCACGAGTTCGGCCATGCCCTGCACGGCATGTTCTCCGACGTGAAGTACCCGTCCTTCGCCGGCACCGCCGTGCCACGTGACTTCGTCGAGTTCCCTTCCCAGGTCAACGAGATGTGGGCCGACGAGCCGACCATCCTGGCCAACTATGCCAAGCACCACCAGACCGGCGATGCCATGCCACAGGCCCTGCTGGACAAGGTCGTTGCCGCCGCCAAGTTCAACCAGGGCTTCATGACCACCGAGTACCTGGGCGCTGCGATGCTCGACCAGGCCTGGCACCAGATCAGTGCCGGGCAGGTGCCCGCACCGGCCGATGTGATCGCCTTCGAGCGCAAGGCGCTGGAAGACGCCGGCATCTACTATGCCCCGGTGCCGCCGCGTTACCGCACCACCTACTTCAGCCACATCATGGGCGGTTACTCGGCCGGCTATTACGCCTACATCTGGTCCGAAGTACTCGATGCCAACACCCAGCAGTGGTTCAAGCAGAACGGCGGGCTGACCCGGGCCAACGGCGATCACTTCCGCAAGACCCTGCTCTCGCGTGGTGGCAGCGCCGATGCGATGCAGATCTTCCGCGACTTTGCCGGTCACGAGCCGCAGATCGGGCCGCTGCTGGAAAAGCGTGGGCTGGTCCCGGCTGACGCTGCCCAGTAAACAACCGCGCCTGCAGACACACCGCCCGGCATTGCCGGGCGGTTTTTCATTGGCAATCCAGCGCCTCAGCGCGGTGCCCGGTAGCCACCGGGCACCCCTTCCGGTGACAGCACCAGTTGCCACAACTGGGCGCGGCGGCTGCGGAAGGTGGCCATCGACCCGGCCAGGTAGAAGTGCCACATGCGGCGAAAGCGCTGGTCATAGCGCAGTGCGTCCAGCCGTGGCCAAGCGGCCTGGATGTTGCTCCACCAGGCCTGCAGGGTACGGTCGTAGTCGGTGCCGAAATTGTGCCAGTCCTCGAGCACGAACAGGCCTTCGCTGGCGCTGGCAATCTGCGCGGCCGAAGGCAGCATCGAGTTGGGGAAGATGTACCGTGCGATCCACGGGTCGGTGCGATGGCGCGAGACATTGGTGCCGATGGTATGCAGCAGGAACAGCCCCTGCGGGCGCAGGCAACGCCGGACCACCTGGAAGTAGTCGCGGTAATTCTTCTCGCCCACGTGCTCGAACATGCCCAGCGAGAGGATGGCATCGAAGGGCTCATCGAGCTGGTGGTAGTCCTGCAAGCGGATTTCTACCGGCAGCCCGGCACACAGGCGCCGGGCATGCTCGGCCTGTTCGACGGAAATGGTGATACCCACGCCTTGAACGCCATAGCGCTCGGCGGCGAATTTCAATGCCTCGCCCCAGCCGCAGCCGATGTCCAGCACGCGCTGGCCCGGCTGCAAGCGCAATTTGCGGCAGACCAGGTCCAGTTTGGCTTCCTGCGCCTGGTCCAGATCGGCGGCTTGCCGCCAGTAGCCACAGCTGTACACCATCCATCGCCCGAGCATGGCCTGGTACAGGTCGTTGCCCAGGTCGTAGTGGCGGCGACCGACCTCGTAGCTGCCCTTGCCTGCCTGCAGATTGAACAGCCGGGCCTTGAGGGCATCCACCAGCTCGCCCATGCCGTGCACACGCTCGTCAATGCGTGCCTGCATCAGCTGGAACAGGAAGGCATCCAGCCGTACGGCGTCCCAGCAACCGTCCATGTAGCTTTCGCCCAGGCCCAGCGAGCCATGGGCCAGCACCCGCGCATGGAAGTGCGGGTCATGTACGGTGATGTCCTGCTCCCGTTGGCCACCGACGCTGATGTCGGCCTCCTCCAGCAAAGCAACCACGCGTTGTTGCAATCCCAGATCCACCGTCCCCTCCTGTGTCTTATCCGGCTGCGAAAAGCCCCCTGAATTCGGCCGCGATGTGCGGCAACAGCACACTGACCGGCACGTCCACCGTCTGCGTACCATCGGAATAAGGGCCGACCTGGTACGGCGGAAAAACAAACCGCAAGGCCGTGATCTGGCCCTGACGATCAACCACCGGCAGGAACTGGCTGAAATTCTCCATTTCCGGCGCGGTGCCCTCGTTGATCATCCGGCGGGCATTGGAGCGTGCCGATGCCAGCTCCTCGGCCGAGAGCTGGTCGGCACGCAGACGGTTTTCCATCTGCTGGACCAGGGCATTCTGGACATAGTCGGCCAGTGCCGCGCGGCTGGCTGGCTCGGTGATCAACGCATCGATGGGCAGCAGACGCTGCTGCTGCTTGAGCCAGACAAAACGCGCCATCAACGGCTGGCCGTGGGCACCGCCGGTATAGCGACTGCCATCGGCCGATACCGCCATAAATGCCGGGGTATCGGCGCTGACGGTGAAACTCAGGCTCAGCTCATAGGGTGCCCGTGGCTGGTCGTTGCCCAGGCCATCGAGCGCCATCTGCAGTTCGTCGCGGGCCTGCCCGGCATACTGCTGCAACACGCCAGCCAATCCGGCCGGGATGCTGGCATCGTGCGGATAACTGATGCCGATGATCCTGCTCGGCGAGGTCTCGATCACATCGACCAATGCCACCGTCTCTGGCCTGGCTTCGGAGCCGGCAGCAGCAGGGGTCGCTGACGGCCTGGGCTCAGCAGCCGGCTCGGGTTTGCACCCGGCCTGGGTCAGGCACAGCATCACTACGGAAACCAGCACAGCATGCTTGTTCATATCACCTCCCTGTAGGCTGCAGATTCAGCGGACAACCAGATCCTGGTACTGCGGGTGGCGCCGGATATAGGACTGGGTGTAACTGCACACAGGCACCACCGTCAGCCCTGACTGACGCGCATGCTCCAGTGCCTGCTCGTTGAGCCGTGCGGCAATCCCCTGCCCGGCAACCGCCTCGGGCACCTGGGTATGGGTGATGATCATCTGCTGGTCGGCGAGTCGATACTCGACAAAGGCCAGATGGCCGTCCTGCTCAAGGGTGAAACGGTGGCCTGCGGGGTCGTGCGTGATCATGGCGGTGGGCATGGATTTGAACAGGTAGCAGCGGAAAACCATGCAAGTATCCTGCCCAGGCTGCACGGGTTGCGTGAATGCAGGAAAGCACGGCAGGTAGTGTCACTTTACGTCAGTTACTGGCCGGGATTCCTGGCCTTGTCCCTGCCAAGCCACTGTTTTGTTTGCCGATGACCTGGCATGCGATTTGCTTGCTGGAAAGCAGTCGTCGATGACGGAGGGGCTTTATGGATAACAGCACCAGTGAACCGGGCCGACCCGACCACGATCAGAGCTTGCTGGAAGGGTTGTTCCAGCTGGCCATCAGTGGCCAGTCCGGCGGGCATGATTTCGCCCTGATCGAGCGTGAGGTGTATGCCCGTCTGCAGGACACCTATCAGTCGCCCACCACTGCGTCATAGCACCGGCGGATGCGGCCGGCGCCTGCAGGAAGGCCCCGTCATTGACGGGGCCTTCTGCATTGGGACCGTTAGGCTTACAGCGAGAAGCTGGGGTTGGCCAGGCGCTGCAGGAAATGGCCCAGTATCCCCGGCTCCATGCACAGCATGAACAGCACGCCAAAGGCAGCACCGGCCAGATGTGCGCTGTGGTTGATCTGGTCGCCACCGCGCTTGTCCATCCACAGGCTGTAGCCGACATAGAACACCGCATACACAATGGCCGGTGCCGGAATGAACAGCACGAAGATCAGCGACCACGGCGAAAGCAGGATGAAGGCAAACAGCACGGCTGACACCGCACCGGACGCGCCCAGGCTCAGGTAATTGGGGTTGTTCTTGTTTTTCAGGTAAGTGGGCAGGATCGATACCACCAGCGCACCCAGGTAGAACAGCGGGAAGGTCAACACGCTGCCGCTGATCTGGGCCATCACCTGTTCGATCAGCCGGCCGAAGAAGAACAGCGTGATCATGTTGAAGATCAGGTGCGCCCAGTCGGCATGGATGAAGCCATAGCCGATCAGACGGTCGTACTGGCGGTGACGGCTGATCGCCGGCGGCCACAGGATCAGGCGGTCAGCCAGGCGGCGGTTGTTGAACGCCTGCCAGCTGACCAGGCCGGTGATGGCAATGAGCAGGAAGGTAAACGGGGACTGCATTGCATTGGGTCCTTCAGGCAGCGCGGTAGTTGTCCACGGCCTTGTAGGTCCGTGCATACAGACCGAAAGCGATGGCGGCGATGAAGGCAAAGCCAGCGAAGAAGAACATCAAAAACGCCGCCTCGCTCAGGCCGGTGCTGGCGATCTTGTCAGTGACGCCCTGGTTGCGCACCGCTGCATTGGACAGCAGCACCCACAGGTTGCCGATGGTGGTGGTCAGGTTCCAGAAGCTCATCACCACGCCCTTCATTGCCGCCGGTGCCTGGCTGTAGGCAAACTCCAGACCGGTGGCCGAGACCAGCACCTCACCGAAGGTCAGCAGGGCGTACGGCAGGATCTGCCAGGCAATGGACATGGCATTGCCGCCGTCCATCATCACCTGGATGCCACCGACCACGATCCAGGCCAGACCCGAGAAGGCGATACCGGCAGTCATGCGGCGCAGCGCGGTCGGCTCCATGCCCATGCGGCGCAGGGCCGGGTACAGGACCATGTTGTTGAACGGGATCAGGATCATCACCAGCAGCGGGTTCAGCGCCTGCATCTGCGAGGGCGTGAACCAGGACGGCATGCTCATCTGGCTGCCCTGCAGCACCCAGGTCGAGGCCTTCTGGTCAAACAGCGAGAAGAACGGGGTGGTCAGGGCGAAGATCACCAGCACCTTCATCACCGAGCGCACGCCATCGACCGATTCGGCCGGATGCACGCCGCGGGCGCGGTCCAGCTGCATCATGGTGCCGCCACCGATGCCGGCCAGGATCAACACCAGGGCGATACACAGGCAGATCACGATGCCCAGCTGCGGCACCAGCCCCATCGAGGCGATGGCAGCGATCACACCGGTCACCGCCACCCACAGGCCGGGACGGCCCTGGCCCGGCGACTGGGTCAGCAAGGCGGTGCGGATCACATTGCCGAAGGAGTTCGGATCCTTGGGCGGCAGCGGCACCAGCACGTACTTCTTGCGCCCCATCCAGAAAATGAAGGTGGCAATGAACATCAGGATGCCAGGGATGCCGAAGGCCCAGGCCGGACCGTAGTTCTTCAGCACCAGCGGGATCAGCAGCGAGGCAAACAGCGAGCCGAAGTTGATGATCCAGTAGAAGGCATCAAAGACAAGCTTGGCCAGGTGCTTGTTGGACTGGTCGAACTGGTCGCCCATGAACGAGGCCACCAACGGCTTGATGCCACCGGCGCCCAGGGCAATCAGGCCCAGACCCAGCATGAAGCCCTGGCGGCTGTCCTCGAACAGCGCCAGGCAGGCATGGCCGGCGCAGTAGATCAGCGAGAACCAGAGGATGGTGTGGTACTTGCCGAAGAACTTGTCGGCCAGCCAGCCACCGAGCAGCGGGAAGAAATACACCCCGATCATGAAGCTGTGCATGATGTCCTTGGCTTCGGACGCGCGGCCTTCGGCGGTCAACTCCTGCAGCAGCAGCGAGGTGATCAGGAACTGCACCAGGATGTTGCGCATTCCGTAGAAACTGAAGCGTTCGCAGGCTTCGTTGCCGATGATGTACGGAATCTGGCGGGGCATCTTGCCGGCAGTGGGCGCGGCGGAAGCGGGGGTCGTCATGTCGCTGGCGATCCTGGAAATTTTCAAGCCTGCAAGACTACCGCATATGCCCGGGGCAGTGCCGACTATTGCACGCGCTGTGCACCGGCAGCCGGCGATACTGGCCCGCCCACCCGTTGCCGTGGCCCATGCCCCGACTGCTGCCCCGCTGCATTGCCCTGTGTCTTGTGCTGTCTGCAGCGCTGCCGCTGCAGGCACGTCCTGCGTATCTGGTGGTGGCCAATATTGCGTTGCCGGAAAGCGTGTGGCCGTCCCGACGCGAGCAGGTCCTTGCCCTGCTGACCCGGGCCACACCGGATGTCCTGGTGGTGCAGGACGTTCACGTCCAGGGCAGCAGTCCTGTGGATGTCTGCAGCCTGGCCCAGCCCCTGCGGATGCATTGTGACTTTGTCAGCGCCGATCCCCCCAGCCGGCCGCACCGTCGCGGCACCGCCCTGCTCAGTGCACGACCGGTGATGGAGGATGGTGCCACCCTGCTGCATGCCCAGGATGGCAGTGCGCCGGTAGCGGCCGGTTACCTGCGGCTGCTGGTCGGGCAGCAGCAGGTCCGGCTGTATACCGCCAGCCTGGTCGCAGGCCAGCAGCATCACCCGCGTCGGCTGCGCCAGGCTGCCGATCTTCGCAACTGGATGACCAGCCATGCACCGGCAGCGACTACGCTGATCGCAGGCCGTTTTGGCTCCCAGCATGCCGAGTTGCAGCAATTGATGCCGGGCCTGCGTGCCGCACGGCGCAGTGCCGGCACCCCCCAGGCCCATGGCCTGGACGTGCTGTATCAAAACCAGCAGGCACGGCTGCATGCAGTGACCCTGCTGGAGCTGCAGGAGCCCGCGCCACTGCGGCAAGGCGCCGATGCTCCCGCCTCGCCGGCACCGCTGCTGGGCCTGGTGGTGGAGCTGGAACTGCAACAGCCATCGGCAGAGGCTTGAGGTGAAAGACAAAGGCCGGGCAATGCCCGGCCTTTGTCTGCAACAACGGGAATCCAGGACTCAGCCGATGGCGGCCTGGTAACGGGCTTCCACCGCGTTCCAGTCGATCAGGTTGTAGAACTGGGCGATGAATTCCGGACGGCGGTTCTGGTACTTCAGGTAGTAGGCGTGCTCCCACACGTCGATGGTCAGCACCGGGGTACGGCCTTCCATCAGCGGGCTTTCCTGGTTGCCGGTCTTCTCGATCACCAGCTTGCCGTCGGTGGTGACGCTCAGCCAGGCCCAGCCGGAACCGAACTGGGTGGTGGCGGCCTTGGTGAACTCTTCCTTGAACTTGTCAAAGCCACCGAGCTGCTCGTCGATGGCCTTGGCCAGCGCGCCGACCGGTGCACCACCGGCATTGGGGCCGATCACGTCCCAGAACAGGGCATGGTTGGCGTGGCCACCGCCCTGGTTGCGGATGCCCTGCTGCAGCGGCTGCGGAATCTGCGATACCTGGCGCAGCAGGTCTTCCACGGACAGGTCGGCATATTCGGTGCCTTCGACCAGTGCGTTGAGGTTGTTGACGTAGGTCTGGTGGTGCTTGCCGTGGTGGATCTCCACGGTCTGGGCATCCATGAACGGCTCGAGGGCGTCGCTGGCGAACTTCAGTGCGGGCAGGCTGTGTGCCATGGGGCTATCTCCTGGTGATGCATGGGACGTCGGCAGGCTGCCGACACGTACTAACTGTGCAATGGTAGGGATGCCGGCCCAACTTACCAAGGGTGGCATCAAGGAAAGTTCTGTTTCAGCCATCGGCGGACACTGCCAGGCGGTCACGGTTTGCGGATAATCAGCCCTGATTTCCTGCATGACGGTCCATCGATGGGCAAGCGTTCCAGAAAACAATCGCGCCGCAATCACCCACTGGCCTGGCTGGCCACGGCCGTCCTCGGCCTGGCCGCGCTCTGGCTCGGCGTCAGCCCGGAGCGTCTGCGCAGCGACCCGGCGCAGGCACTGGAACAGATCGCTCCGGCCATCGCGCGTGCTGGCAGCGGTACCGGCACGGCGGCCACACCGGAGCCAGCCCCTTCCGGGCAGTGGCCTGCGTTCCTGACCCCCGAGGCGCGGCAGACCGTGGCCCTGATCCAGCGCGGCGGGCCCTACCCTTACCGCCAGGACGGCACCGTCTTCGGCAACCGCGAACGCCTGCTGCCACCGCGCGAACGCGGCTGGTATCGCGAGTACACCGTGGACACCCCGGGCCTGAGCCATCGCGGCCCACGGCGTATCGTCACCGGCGGCCATCCGCCACGCGAGTGGTATTACACCGCCGACCACTACGCCAGCTTCCGCCCCTTCACCCCGCCTGCGAGCCGCCACTGATGAACCAACATCCTCCTGCCGCGGCGCCGGTTACCGGCAATGGCGTGCGTGACATCCCGGCCAGCATGCTGCCCGAACTGATCGACGCGGCCGAGCGTGCCGGGCTGCGGGTGGCGCGCCTGGCCCTGGCCGATACCCATGACAAGCCGACCCTGCTGGCCCTGTTTGCCGCGGCGATGGCCTTTCCCGACGGGCTGGGCGGCAACTGGGATGCGCTGGCCGATGCGCTGGGTGACCTGTCCTGGCTGGACGCCGGCGGCCATGTACTGGTCCTGGACGGCACTGCCGACCTGGAGAAGGCTGACCACGAGGTGCTGGACACCGCGCTGGATATCCTGGCCGAAGCCGCAGCCGGCTGGGCCATGCGCGGGGTGGCGTTCCAGGTATTTACCTGCAGCGAAGCGTTGCCGGTGACACCCGGCTGAGAGCCGGCTGATCAGCGCTTGCCGGGATCAACGGGTGCCGGCCCAGCGCACCAGTCCATCAAGCTGCTGGGCCTGGACCCGGTCCACGACCGCTGCCAGTGCAGTCAGGTCGGTCGTGCTGTAACCGCCGACGGTGTAACGCCATACCACCCGGGTGGCCTGGCCCTGCGGCTCCAGCGTCCATTCGGCCACGCCGTGCAGGCCCATCGCCTGCAAGGGTCCGAGCCCGCCCAGCAGGCGCAGGCGCTGCCCCGGTTCGACCAGGGCGACCTGCAGGTGCTGGGCCTGGCGCTCGCCGGCCAGCTCGCAGAAGCAGCCACCGGCATGGGCATCCAGACGCAACGTGCTCTCGCTGCCCCACCAGCTGTGGTCCTTTGGCCACCAATGGTCGATACCGGCGGTCATCGCCTCCCAGATCCTGTCGGCCGGGGCCTGCACCAGCTCGCTGTTTTCCAGCTCAAAGCCGTTGGCCGAGGCCTGGCGCACCTCGGCACGCGCCGGCAGCGCCAGGCCGCAGGCCAGCACGGTGGCGATCAGGATCCATGTTGGTGTCATTGCCCCTCTCCCGGTCTTGGTCAAGGGGCAGCATGCGGGCAGTGCCCGCCGGCGACAAGCGCCGGGCAGGCTCTCTCAGCCGTCCAGCTCTTCCCAGCGGGCGTAGGCGGCATCGAGTTTTGCCTGCACCGCCGACAGCTTCTGGGTGTGGGCAGTGACCTCGGCGCTGGAACGGGTATAGAAGGCCGGGTCGTTCATTGCCGCAGTCAGCCCTTCCACGTCCAGTTCCAGCTGCTCGATCAGGCCCGGCAGCTGCTCCAGCTCGCGTGCATCCTTGTAGCTGAGCTTCTTCTTTGCCACTGCCGGCTCGGCTGCTGCCGAGGCGGCGGCAACGGCAGCCGCCGGCCTGGTTTCCACCGGCCGGGCCGCGGCCATGGCTGCGGCGGCAACACGGTCGCGGTCGCGAACCCAGTCGCTGTAGCCGCCCACGTACTCGCCGATCTTCCCGTCGCCTTCCATCACCATGGTCGAGGTCACGACGTTGTCGATGAAGTCACGGTCATGGCTGACCAGCAGCAGGGTGCCCGGGTAGTCGCCGAGCAGCTCTTCCAGCAGCTCCAGGGTTTCCACGTCCAGGTCGTTGGTCGGTTCGTCCATCACCAGCAGGTTGGACGGCTGGGCGAACAGCTTGGCCAGCAGCAGGCGGTTGCGCTCGCCACCGGACAGCCGGGTGATCGGCGCGCGTGCCCGCTCGGGGGTGAACAGGAAGTCCTGCAGGTAGGCATGCACGTGCTTGCGCTTGCCGTTGAACTCGAGGAAATCCTGGCCCTCGGCCACGTTCTCGATCGCGCTCCAGTCCTCGCGCAGGGTCGCACGGTACTGGTCGAAATAGGCAATCTGCAGGTTGGTGCCAAGCTTGACCTCGCCGCTGTCCGGGGCCAGCTCGCCGAGCATCAGCTTGAGCAGGGTGGTCTTGCCACTGCCGTTGGGCCCGATCAGGCCGATGCGGTCACCGCGCATGACCAGGGTGGAGAAGTCCTTGACCATGCTGCGCTCACCGAAGGCAAAGCTGACATCCTTCAGCTCGATCACCTTCTTGCCGGAGTTCTCACCCACGGCCGCTTCCATGCGCACGTTGCCGCCCAGTTCGCGGCGGGCGCTGCGCTCGTTGCGCAGCGCCTTCAGGCGGCGCACACGGCCCTCATCACGGGTACGCCGGGCCTTGATGCCCTGGCGGATCCAGACCTCCTCCTGTGCCAGCAGCTTGTCGAACCTGGCACTTTCCTGGGCCTGGGCATGCAGGCGCTCCTCGCGGCGGCGCTCGTAGTTGGCCCAGTCGCCCGGCCAGCTGGTGACCTGGCCGCGGTCGATCTCGACGATGCGGGTGGCCAGCGCACGCAGGAAGCGGCGGTCATGGGTGACAAAGACCACGCAGCCGGCCCAGCCCTTGAGGAAGGCTTCCAGCCAGTCGATCGCCTCGATGTCCAGGTGGTTGGTCGGCTCGTCCAGCAGCAGCACGTCCGGGGCAGCGACCAGCGCACGGGCCAGCAGCACGCGGCGCTTCATGCCGCCGGACAGGCGGGCAAATTCCAGCTCGCCATCCAGTTCCAGTTTGGTCAGGGTCTCGGCCACGCGCTGGTCCAGGCCCCAGCCATCGACCTCTTCAATCCGGGTCTGCACCGCAGCGACCGCATCGCCGTCGTAATCCTCGGCATGGGTCAGGCGGTGGAATTCGGCCAGCCAATGGCCGAGCTCGCCCAGGCCATCGGCAACCACGTCAAACACGCTGCCGGCCGCGCCATGCGGCACCTCCTGTTCCAGCCGGGTGATGCGCACGCCCTGCTGGACGCGGATCTCGCCATCGTCCGGCTTCAGTTCGCCGGCCATCAATTTCATCAGGGTGGATTTGCCGGCGCCGTTGCGGCCGATCAGGGCGATGCGCTCGCCCGGTTCGATCGACAGTTCGGCTTTTTCCAGCAACAGTGGGCCGCCGACGCTGTAGTCGACGTTTTGCAGAGTGATCAAAGGCATGCCGCCATTGTACGGGTTGGGCGGTACGATGGGCGCCGATGTGGGATCACCGCCATGCTCAACAGACGTGCAAAGGCCGGCGGACGTTGCCACTGCGGATGCTCAAGCCGCCCGAGGGCGCTCAACACCGGCAGCCACGATGGCCGGGGTGCTGGCCCGGGGGGGCGCACCTGCTGCAGCTGTGCCACTGCCCGGGCGGCCTGCGCGGCATTGCTACTGAGCGGCGACAGCTGGGGGTACGTACGAAGCGCCGGCGCTGTTGATCGCTGCCAGCCACGCGATCCGTGGCGCTTCGGCAGTGAGGGCCGGGCTCGCTCTGGCCATGACAGTGACCAGCGTGGGATCAGGCACGACGGCGCGTCATCTGCGAAAATGGGCCATGAGCGACTTTTCCTCCCTTCCGCTGAATGCAGCGCTGCGCCCCGGCCTTGATGCCCTGGGTTATACCTCCATGACCCCGGTGCAGGCCGATGCCCTGCCGGTGATCCTTGCCGGCCGCGACCTGATCGCCCAGGCACCGACCGGCAGTGGCAAGACCGCCGCCTTTGGCCTGGGCCTGCTCAACAAGCTGGATCCGAGTGTGTCGCGCACCCAGGCGCTGGTGCTGTGCCCGACCCGCGAGCTGGCCGACCAGGTCGGCGCCCAGCTGCGCAAGCTGGCCACCGGCATCGCCAACCTCAAGCTCAGCGTGCTCACCGGCGGCATTGCCCTGGACCCACAGATCGCTTCGTTGCAGGCGCATGATCCGGTCGTGGTCGTCGGCACCCCCGGCCGGGTGCAGGAGCTCGCCCGCAAGCGTTTCCTGAACCTGGGCCAGGTGCGCACCTTCGTGCTGGACGAGGCCGACCGCATGCTGGACATGGGCTTTGCCGAGCCGATTGCCGAGCTGGCCGGGCGCACCCACGCCCAGCGCCAGAGCCTGCTGTTCTCGGCCACCTTCCCGGAAGAAATCCGCGAACTGGCCCGTGAGCTGTTCAATGATCCGGTGGAAGTCACCGTCGATGGCAACGAACACGCCCCGGCAATCACCGAACTGTTCTGCGAAGCCGAGCCGGCGGTGAAGCAGAAAGCGCTGGCCGGGCTGCTGCTCAAGTACACGCCCGAATCGGCGGTGGTGTTCTGCAACACCCGCAAGGACGTGGATGAAGTGGCCCGTTCGCTGCAGGAATTCGGTTTCTCCGCGCTGGCCCTGCACGGCGAGCTGGAGCAGCGCGACCGAGAGGAGGTGCTGGTGCGCCTGAGCAACCGCAGCTGCAATGTACTTGTGGCCAGCGACGTGGCCGCCCGCGGCCTGGATGTGGAGGAACTGGCGGCCGTGATCAACTACGAGCTGCCCACCGATACCGAGAGCTACCGCCACCGGATTGGCCGTACCGGCCGCGCCGGCGCCACCGGGCTGGCCATCTCGCTGGTGGCTGCGCGCGAGAAGCCGCGTGCGCAGGCTCTGGAAGTGCTGGCTGGTGAACCACTGAACTGGCAGAAAACCCCGCTCGCCACCGCCCGCCCGGCGCAGCTGCCACAGGCGGCGATGGTTACCCTGCGCATCGATGGCGGCAAGACCGACAAGCTGCGCGCTGGCGACATCCTCGGTGCGCTCACCGGCGAGGCCGGGCTGTCGGGCAAGGCGATCGGCAAGATCGTGATCCAGCCCACCCGCTCCTATGTGGCCATTGCCCGCGAGCAGGTCGGCCGCGCACTGGCCAAGCTGGAAGCCGGCAAGATCAAGGGCAAGCGCTTTCGCGTGCGCAAGCTCTGATCGCACCCGGCAGACGCTGACGCTGCAGACGGCCGGCCCGGTGCCGGCCATCTGCTTTTGGGTTCAGCCACGGCGTGCCTCAACGGCGATGCCAGCACAGCACGGCGATCATCAATGCCACCAGCGGCAGCTGGGCCAGGCCAACGCCATCGGCCCCGGCACGATGCTGCAACAACACGCACAAGCCGTTGATGCCGGCCAACAGCAGCGGCACGATCGCGCGACGGGATCGGCGCATGGGCAGCACAACCGCTGCGCCCCAGGCCGCCAGCAGCGGCCAGGTGGGGAGGTCCGGGGCAAATTCGTAGACATTGCAGATGGCCCACCAGGCACTCCAGCCCAGTAGTGAGCACAACAGCAGCAAGTGACCGCTGCGGCGCAGCCAGCGCGATGAAGCAGACACGGGAACGGCCATCAGGCAAATACCGCCACGCATTGGCGCCCGCGCAACAGCAGGCGGCCGCATTCGTCCCAGACCTGCATGCTCTGCACCGAATAGCCGTCTGCCGCGTGGACACTGGCCGACCGCAACAGGTACCACTGGGTCGGTTGCAGCGGCCCGAGCAGGTCCAGCGACCAGGTGATGGTACTGATCGGTGCCGGCCGGGTGTAAGCGGTGAAGGCTGCTGGCGGCAAGGCATCGGCAACGGCCAGCAGGGCAACGGCCGGATCCACCCCGGCGGCGTCGGCATGTGCCAGCCACATCACCATTTCCGGCGTGTCGGCGCCGGACAGGGGCATCGCTCCGGCCGCTGGCCGCAGTTGGAAATGCCGGATGAAAGCCGGGGCAAATGGCATGGCCGCCAGATCCACCATCGGATAACGGTCGTGACTGCTTGCCGGGGGCGGCGGTGAAAAATCGTGGGCTATCGTGCTGGAACGCTCCTGGCCGAATACGAACAGGGCGCGTGCCGCCATGCCGCTGTCGCCTGCCACGTCCACACCGATGCTGGACACCGACTTGCCGCTGCGCAATGTGCTGGCGCTGTAACGCAGCCGGCCATCCGCAGGCCCGACAAAGGCCAGCTGGGCAGAACGCAGTGTGCCCTGCCCTGCCGGCAGCACGCGCAGCGCTGCCAGCAGGGCCGTGGCCGCCGTCAGGCCACCGTAGGCGGTGCGCCCCTGGCACCAATCATCAGGAAGGGACAGGCCGGCATCCGGATCGAACCCGGCCAGCAGTTGGCGCAAACCGGCCATCGCGGCCTCCGCAGCAAGACAAGGTCGCCAGACTACCCAATCCCCGGGCGATCACACCACCAGGCTGGCGTGCAGCGGCACGTCGCCGGGCCAACGCAAGCGCCCTGCCAGCGCAGCCAGCTCGATCAGCACTGCGCCGCCCACCACCTCCAGCTGCAGCTGTCGGGCCAGCGCCACCGCAGCGGCCAGGGTGCCACCGGTGGCAAGCACATCATCGACGATCAGCACGCGGGTACCGGCAGGCAGTGCGTCAGCCTGCATCTGGATGCAGTCACTGCCATATTCCAGCGCGTAGTGCTCACTGACCACTGGGCCCGGCAGCTTGCCGTGCTTGCGCACCGGGACAAAGGGCAGGTCCATCTGCAGGGCCATCGCACTGCCCAGGATGAAACCACGCGCCTCCACCCCGAGCACGGCCTGCGGGGCAATCTGCTGCCACGGCGCGATCAGGGTCTGCAATGCCTGCGCCCGCGCCTGTGGGTGGGCCAGCAGCGGATTGATGTCCTTGAAGACGATGCCCGGCTTGGGAAAATCGGCCACATCCCGCAACTGTGCCGTCCACGCGGGCGATTGATCAGGGTTGTTCATTGGCTTGCCGGTTGCAAAACGGCCGCTCAGTGTAGCGCCCAGCGGATGTAGCGCAGATCACTCAGGAACTGCACGACAGCAGGCTGCAACCCGGTTGCTGGCGCAGGTGGGGCGGGCAGACGGCCACCAGGTCGGCCATTGCCGGATTTTCCACATACGGCTGTTGCAGCGCCTGGCTCAGGCGTTGCAGCGGCTGCAGGTCATTGCGCGCCGCCGCCTGCGCGGCGCGGTGCAGCAGCCAGTTGCGCGGCGTCAGCCAGGGATTGACCGCATTCATGGCGGCCGCACGCACGGCCGCCTCCTGTCCGTGCGCGGCAACAGCGAGACGGTAATCGGCCAGCCACGCCAGCAAGGCCTGCTGCGCCTGCGCAAATGCCGACGGTGCGGTGATGGCATTGGCAAACAGCAGCGAGGGCGTACTGGCCAGCGCATTGTCGCCACGTACCCGCGCCAGGGCCCGGTAGGCCAGACTCATGTCCAGCTGCGCCTGGGCCATCAAGCCCTCCCAGCGACGCTGCAGCGCCAGTGCCTCCGGCCCGCCGGGCAAGCCAAGCTTGGCCGCGGCATCACGCAACCGGCACTGGGCCAGATGCCGGTCGTAAGCTGCCAGACCATCGGCCAGGTGCTGGCTGTCGCGGCACAGCGGCGCCAGTGCCTGCGCCAGCGCCACCAGGTTCCAGCGCACCATCGCCGGCTGTGCGGCATAACAGTAGCGACTGTGGGTATCGCTGGTATTGGGGGTGTAATCAGGGTCGAACACCTCCATCCAGCCAAACGGCCCGTAATCGATGGTCAACCCGGCCAGATGCATGTTGTCGGTGTTGAGTACGCCGTGGACAAACCCTACCCGCTGCCAGTGGCTGACCAGCTCGGCACTGGCCACCGCCACGTGTGCCAACAACGCCGCGGCCGGCTCGGCCACACCGAGCAACTGCGGGTAATGACGCTGCACGGTGAAATCCACCAGCGCCTGCAGCAGTTCAGTCTCGCCACGCCAGGCCGGCAACTGCAGGCTGCCAAAGCGCAGGAAACTGGGCGCCACCCGGCACACAATCGCCCCCGGCTCGGGCCGCGGATTGCCGTCATACAGCACATCGCGCACCACCGTGGCACCGGTGGTCAACAGGCACAGTGCATCGGTTGTGGGAACGCCCAGTGCGGCCATCGCCTGACTGGCGAGGTACTCGCGCAATGACGAGCGCAACACCGCACGGCCATCGCCGCTGCGGGAGAACGGAGTCTGCCCGGCGCCTTTGAGCTGGATCTCCCAGCCCCTGCCCTGCCGATCACGCAGCTCGCCCAGACTCAAGGCCCGCCCATCGCCCAGCTGCCCGGCCCAATGGCCGAACTGGTGCCCGCCATAATTGGCTGCCCACGGGGTCATGCCGCTGTACAGCGCGCTGCCTCCCAAGACCTGGGTGAAACCGGGGTCACTGAACAGTGCTGCGTCCAGGCCGAGACGGTCAGCCAGTTGCCAGTCAACGGCAATGATCCTTGCCGCCGGTACCGGCGTTGGCCAGGCCGCCGCCCAGGCGGCCTGGTGCAGCTGGCGCACGCCACTGTGGCGCTCGGCTTGCCCGCTCACCTGGTCAATGAAACGGCCCTGTTCGATCCACTGCATGGGCCACCCTGTACTGGCTGCTTGCTCTATGTATTACGTATTGCGTGCGGCCTGTTTCGTAACGAAATGGCCGCCAAACAAAAGAACGCCGGCGCAAGCGCCGGCGTTCAAGGCATCACAGGTGCACTGTAAAATTACAGCGGCTGAACCTGGTCAGCCTGCATGCCCTTCTGGCCCTGGACGGCGACGAAGGAAACCTTCTGGCCTTCCTGCAGCGACTTGAAGCCGTTGCCCATGATGGCGCGGAAGTGCACGAACAGGTCCGGGCCGCTTTCCGGGGTGATGAAACCAAAGCCCTTAGCGTCGTTGAACCACTTAACGGTGCCGGTCTGACGATCAGACATTTGCAAACTCCTGAAACTTGATGAAAAAAAATCGCAGCCATCGACAAATGGCCGAGACTGAGTTGCAGGTTAGCAAAGCGGATCGATGTTCAGCCGCGTTAAGCGGTGCGACACCAGGCCACGATTTACGGTGACCCTGACAAACACAGTACGAGTACCATACGCGGCTTTTATCGAAAAAGCGATAACCCGCTGAGAATATTTTGCCTGCTTTCATCCAAAGCGGGCGCCAGGCCACGGTTGACGCTGCGCGACCGCTACAATGACGCCTGCCCTTCGGACCCAAACTCATGGCCCTGACCGCCACAGTGCGCAAGGTTGCGCTGAATATCAGCGACATCGACCGCGGCTACTACGCCGAACATCACCTGACCTATGCCCAGCACCCTTCCGAGACGGATGAACGGCTGATGGTACGGATTGCCGCCTTTGCACTGCTGGCCGATGAACGGCTGCTTGCCGGTGCCGGATTGAGCAACGAAGACGAACCGGATCTGTGGAAACACGATTACAGCGGCCAGATCGAGACCTGGCTGGACCTGGGGCAGCCAGACCCGGCGCGCATCCGCAAGGCCTGCAACCGCGCCGCCCACGTGGTGGTGGTCAACTACGGCGATCAGAGTGCCGAGGTCTGGTGGGAGAAGAACCGCAGCGCCCTGATGCGGCATGACAATCTGACCGTGATCGGCTTTGATGCCGCCACGGTGGCGGCCCTGGGCCAGCGGATTGCGCGCAGCATGCGTTTTGATGTGCTGATCCAGGATGGCGAGATGCAGCTGATCGGTGGCGACGCCCATTTTGACCCGCTGACCATTGTCCCGCTGTGGCGCAAGCGCGAGGCCTGAGGTGGCAGTGATTGATTGTGATGTGCTGGTCATCGGCGCCGGCGCCGCGGGCCTGTTTGCCGCCTTCAGCGCCGGCCAGCGTGGTCGCCGGGTACAGGTGATCGACCATGCCAACAAGGTCGGCAAGAAGATCCTGATGTCCGGTGGCGGCCGCTGCAACTTCACCAATACCGGCACCAGCCCGGCCAATTACCTGTCGGCCAACCCGCACTTCTGCAAGTCGGCACTGGCGCGCTACACCCCGTCCGACTTCATCGCCTTGGTCAACAAGCACAAGATTGCCTTCCACGAGAAGGAACTGGGGCAGCTGTTCTGTGACAGCTCGTCCAAGGCGATCGTGCGCCTGTTGATGGACGAATGCGCCGCTGCCGGCGTGCAGGTGCGCACCGACACCACCGTCGAGGCCATCGAGACCATTGCCGACGGCTGGCAACTGCGCACCAGTGGCGGTGTGTTTACCGCCCGCTCGCTGGTGGTGGCCACCGGCGGGCTGTCGGTGCCGACCATGGGCGCCACCGGCTTTGGCTACCAGGTTGCCCGCCAGTTCGGGCATGCCGTGCTGCCCACCCGTGCCGGACTGGTGCCGCTGACCCTGTCGGGCAAACCGCTGCAGCAGTTTGATGGCCTGTCCGGGGTGGCACTGGAGGTACAGGCCAGCTGCGGCAAGGCCAGTTTCCGCAACCAGATGCTGATCACCCACCGCGGTGTCTCCGGCCCGGCCATCCTGCAGATTTCCAACTACTGGCAACCTGGACAGCCGCTGCACCTTGACCTGCTGCCCGGCATCGATGCGCTGGCCTGGCTGGAGCACAACCGGCGCGAACGCGGGGCCAGTGAGCTGCGTACCGTGCTGGCCGAGGTCCTGCCCAAGCGCCTGGCCCAGCGGCTGTGCGAGCTGTGGCTGGGTGACAAGCCCATGCGCCAGTTCGATCCGCGCCAGCTCGCAACGGCGGCCAGGCTGTTGAATGATTTTCCACTGACGGCCTCCGGCACCGAGGGCTACCGCACCGCCGAAGTCACGCTGGGCGGCGTGGATACCAACAAGATCTCCTCGACAACGATGGAGTCCCGGCTGCAGCCCGGACTGTTCTTCATCGGCGAGGTCCTGGATGTCACCGGCTGGCTTGGCGGCTACAACTTCCAGTGGGCCTGGGCTTCGGCACATGCCGCCGCGCAGGCGGTGTGACGCAACGGGTCAGTTCCTGTCATCGCGCATGGACGACCTGCGTCGCTTCGTGTATTAAAGCCTCACCGAGGGAGCCTGCATGCATAACGCCAACGAAATTACCCTGCGCCTGGCCATCATCGATGACAGCGCCGAGAACGCCGAGGCCCTGGTCAGCCTGCTGCGCAACAACGGAATCGCGGTCCGCCCGCAGCGCCCGACCTCACTGGCCGAGTTGGCACAGCTGCTGGGCAGCCAGCCCATTGACCTGGTACTGGTCGCCGAAGGCCAGGGGATCGACATGGTCAGTGCTGCCGGCACGGTGGCCGCCAGCGGCAAGGACGTACCGCTGATATTGCTGGCTGACAGCCTGGATGAAGCCCGGTTTGTCGCTGCGATGAGCACCGGCCTGCGCGGGATTGCCCTGCGCAAGCACCCCGAACACACCCTGTCGGTGATCCGTCGTGAGTTCACCGACCTGCAGGCCCGCCGCGGCATGCGCCGGATCGAAACCCAGATGCGTGAAACCGAGCGCCGCTGCGATGCACTGATTGCCTCCTCGCGCGACCCGATTGCCTATGTCCACGAAGGCATGCACATCCGTGCCAATGATGCCTACCTGGAGATGTTCGGCTACGAAAGCTTTGACGATATCGAAGGCATCTCGCTGCTGGACATGGTTGCCCCGCAGTATGTGGATGATTTCAAGGCCCTGCTCAAGTCGCTTTCCAAGGGCGAGTCACCGCCACCGCAATACCAGCTTGATGCCTGCAATGTGGATGGCGAGCTGTTCCCGGCGGTGATGGAATTCACCAGCGCCACCTACGAGGGTGAGCAATGCCTGCAGGTGATCTTCCGCCGCCGTGATGACATCGACCCAGACCTGGCCCGCGAGGTGGAGGCCTTGCGTCAGCGCGACCAGGTCACCGGCCTGCTCAACCGCCCGACCTTCATGCTGCAGCTGGAGCAGGCACTGGCCGAGGTCAGCCGCAACGACCATCAGTACGGTTTCCTGCTGGTACAGCCGGACCACTATGCGCGTTTGTTGCCGGACTTCGGCCTGGACGAGGCCGATACCCTGATCGCTGCGCTGGCCGGCGTCCTTTCCAGTACAACCGGAGAACAGGTCGCGGTGGGCCGCATGGGCGAGCACAGCTTTGCCGTACTGGCCCGCGGCAACTGGGAACAGACCAATGCGCTGGCACGCCGTATTACCGAAGCCTTCGCCAGCCAGGTAGTCGCCGTTGGCGCACGCTCGGCCAGCGTCACGGTGTCGGTCGGTGGCGTGCAGATCGGCGAAAAGATCAGTGGCCTGTCGCAGGTGCTCACCCGTGCCAGCGAATGCCTGGCCTCGGCGGCGGCACTGGGCGGCAATGACATCCAGCTGTTCGACCCGGCCGCAGTGGACCGTGCCGAAGCCGAACGTGTGCAGCGCTGGTTGCTGCTGCTGGACCAGGCCCTGGATGGCAATGGCTTCCAGCTGCATTACCAGCCCATCCTGAGCCTGGCCGGTGAGCCGACCGAGCGCTATGACGCCTTCCTGCGCCTGGACAACAACGGTGAACTGGTCGCACCAGCCGTTTTCATCGGCCTGGCCGAGGAGCATGGACTGCTGGGCCGGATCAATTGCTGGGTGGTGCGCCAGGCGATCCGGGTGATGGGCGAGCGCAAGCGTGCCGGCCATCTCACCCACCTCAACGTGCGCGTCGGCCCGGAGTCATTCAACGACCCGCAGTATCTGCTCACCATCAGCCAGGAACTGGCAAGCCAGGGCGTGGACGGCTCGCAGCTGAGCCTGCAGGTTTCCGAAGCCAAGGTCTACACCAACCTGCGTGCGGCGCAGCAGTTCCTGAAAGACATCGGCCTGCACGGCTGCCAGATCGTGCTGGACCAGTTTGGCTCGGGCCTGGACTCGGCCCAGCTGCTCAGCCACTTCCATCCGTCCTTCATCAAGCTGGACCGCAGCTTCACTGCCGATTACAACCAAGTGCGCGAGCAGCAGGAGAAAATCGAGACCATCGCCAAGCGTGCCAGCGAACTGGGGATCCAGACCATTGCCGAGTTCGTCTCCGATGCGGCGTCGATGAGCCAGCTGTTCACCGCCGGCGTCCACTACGTGCAGGGTGAGTTCGTCGGCCCGGTCCAGCCACAGATGGATTTCGAGTTCGGCTGAGGCATCCAGCTGCCTGCAGCAGCAAAAAGGCCGCCCGGAAACAGGCGGCCTTTTCGTTTGCCATGCGCAGACCCGGCGGCGCTTACAGCGTATCCAGCGGCGTGATGGCCACCTCGGTGGCGACATCGGCCTCGTAATCCACCCCGTCGATGCCAAAGCCGAACAGGCGCAGGAATTCGCGCTTGTAAGCCTGCAGGTCGGCAAGCTGCTCCAGGTTGGCATCGGTGACCTGCGGCCACAGCTCGACCACCCTGGACTGCACTTCCGGCGCCATTTCCTTGTAGTCGGCCCGCAGGCGACCTTCCTCGTCCACCAGCGCCACCTGGCGGCCGAGGCCATCGACCAGGCTGCGGCGCAGATGGCCGGCCGCATCGGCTGCCTCGGCCGGGCCGCCGTACAGGATGTCGTAGAGGGTATCGAGCTGCTCGATGCAGCCTTCATGCGTGCCCTGCTCCTTCATCACCTTGAACAGCAGCGACAGGTACAGCGGCATCGTCGGAATGGCCGCACTGGCCTGGGTCACCACGGCCTTGAGCACCGACACCCGGGCATCGCCGCCGATGGCCGCCAGCTGGCGGCGGATGTCCAGCACACGCTTGTCCAGGTCCTTCTTGGCCGCACCGATGGAGCCGTTCCAGTAGATGGCCTGGGTGATTTCCTCGCCAACATAGGTAAAGGCCTGGGTCGTTGCGCCCTCGGCCAGCACGCCAGCGGCCAGCAGCGCCTCGATCCACATCTGCCAGTCTTCGCCGCCCATCACCGCCACAGTGCCGGCAATCTCCTCTTCGCTGGCCGGCTGCAGGGTGGTCTCGGTGAGCACGCCCTTGTCGGTATCCAGCCCCTTGAGCGTGATCGGCGCGCCGATCGGCTTGAGGGTGGAGCTGATCACCTCACCGGTGCGCGGGTGCTTGCGGCGCGGCGCGGCCAGGCTGTAGACCACCTGGTCGACCTGGCCGAGGTCGGCCTTGATGATCTCGATCACGCGTGCCTTGACCTCGTCGGAGAAGGCATCACCGTTGACACTGCGCGCATACAGCCCTTCGGCCTGGGCAAACTCGTGGAAGGCAGCGCTGTTGTACCAGCCGGCGGTGCCGGGCTTGCCCTCGGTGCCTTCGCGCTCGAAGAACACACCCAACGTGGCGGCACCGCTGCCGAAGGCGGCAGTGATCCGTGCAGCCAGGCCGTAGCCGGTGGAGGCACCGAGCACCAGCACGCGCTTGGGCCCCTGCTCGCGCCGCGGCTGGGCCTTGATGTAATCAATCTGTTCCTTGACCGCGGCGCGGCAACCGGCCGGATGGGTGGTGACACAGATAAAGCCGCGCACACGCGGTTTGATGACCATACTTACCTCGGGAACAACGCATTGAATGGGCGCTGCCAAGCCACTTGGGCAGGCAACGATGCGACGATGCTAGTGACCTTGTCGCCGTACGGCAACCAACGCCAGCGTAGGGTCTGGACCGGCAGAAACGACAAGGGCCGCAGTGATTGCGGCCCTTGTCAGCAACACGCGCCAATGCGCCGGCAACAGCCGGTTACGGGCGACGTTCCAGCTCTTCCAGATCCTTGGCCTTGGGCAGCAGGTCGGCCTTGCTGACCGCCAGCGCACCCATCGTCAGCAACGGACAGGCGATGAAGATCGAGGACAGCGTACCGACCACCGCACCGATCATCTGGCTCAGGGCCAGCCCTTCCAGCGAGCCGCCGCCGTACAGGTACAGCGCCAGCACCGACAGGAAGAACACCACCGAGGTGATGATGGTGCGCGACAGGGTCTGGTTGATCGAGGCGTTCATGATCTCCATCGGCTCGGCGCGCATGGCACGGAAGTTCTCGCGCACGCGGTCGAACACCACGATGGTGTCGTTGATCGAAAAGCCCATCACTGCCAGCAGGCCGGCCAGTACGGTCAGGTCGAACTCGCGGCCACTGAAGGAGAAGTAGCCGGCCACGATCAGCACGTCAAACAGCGTGGTCAGGATCGCGACAATCGCGAACTTGGTCTCGAAGCGGAAGCCGATGTAGATCAGAAAACCGATCATCACAAACAGCGCCGCATACACGCCGTTCATCGCCAGCTCCTTGCCGACCTGCGGACCGACGAACTCGGTGCTCATCACCGTGGCCGCATTGCCCTCAAGCGAGATGGCACGCAGCACATCGGCCGCGGTGCGGTTGTTGGCGTCACCGGTGCTCTCGCCTTCTGCAGCAGCCTGCGGCTGCAGCCGGATCAGCAGGTCCGAGCCGGAACCGAAGCTCTGCACCTGGGCACCGGCGTATCCGGCCGCTTCGAGGTGATCGCGCACGCCATCGACATCGGCCGGCTTGTCAAAACGCACTTCCACCACGGTACCGCCGGTGAAGTCCAGCGCGTAGTTGAAGCCCTTGACCGCGATCAGGCCGATGGACAGCACGAACAGCAGGCCGGCCAGGATCACCGCCGGCCAGCGCAGGGCCATGAAGTTGAAGTTGGTGCGGGCCGGGATCAGGCGCAACGGGAAAATGTTCATGTCGTGGTGCTCCCGTCAGATGGCCAGGGTCTTGAGCTTCTTGCGCGGGCTGTACCACAGCACGGCAAGCGCACGAGAAACGGTGATCGCAGTGAACATCGAGGCAAAGATGCCCACCACCATGGTCACGGCAAAGCCCTTTAGCGGGCCGGTGCCGAAGGCGTAAAGCGCCACACCGGCCAGGATACCGGTCACGTTGGCGTCCAGGATGGTGCCGGAGGCTTTTTCATAGCCCTCCACGATGGCCTTCTTGGCCGGCATGCCGGCGCGCAGTTCCTCGCGGATACGCTCGTTGATCAGCACGTTGGCGTCCACCGACAGGCCGATCGACAAGGCCAGGCCGGCAAAGCCCGGCAGGGTCATGGTCGCGCCGAACAGCGACATCACCGCCACCACGATCAGCAGGTTGAACAACAGTGCGATCGAGGTGAACACACCGAACATGCGGTAGTAGACCAGGAAGAACAGCAGCGTGAACAGGAAGGCGTAAAGCACCGCGGTGACGCCGCGTTCGACGTTTTCCGCACCCAGCGACGGGCCGACGATGCGCTCTTCGACAAAGTCCATCGGCGCAGCCAGCGAACCGGAACGCAGCAGGCGCGCCAGCCCTTCGGCTTCAGTCTTTTCCAGCCCGGTGGTCTGGAAGTTCTTGCCGAACACGCCGTTGATGTTGGCCACCGAAATGACCTCTTCCTTGATGCGGAAGCTGCGCACTTCCTTGCCATCAACGATGCTCACCTGCGGCACGCGCTCGGTGTACACCACCGCCATCGGCTTGCCGACATTGGCACTGGTGAAGTCGAACATGCGCTGGCCACCGGCCGAGTTCAGGGTCACGCTCACGGCCGGCTGGCCGTTGGGATCGACCATGCTCTGCGCGGCCACCATCTGGTCGCCGGTCACGATCACGCGCTTGTTGAGCAGGATCGGGCCACGGCCGTCACGCTGCTGGTAGACCTTGGCCTCGGGCGGGATGCGCCCGGTGGCCAGCGCGTCGGCGGCATTGCCATCGACCACGGCGCGGTATTCCAGCGTTGCGGTGGCACCGATCATGCGCTTGGCTTCGGCGGTGTCCTGCACGCCGGGCAGCTGCACCACCACGCGGTTTTCCCCCTGGCGCTGGATGATCGGCTCGGCCACGCCCAGCTCGTTGACGCGGTTGCGCAGGGTGAGGATGTTCTGCTCGATCGCACCGGCGGTGATGGTGGCGATCTCCGCATCCGGAATCTGCATCACCAATTGGTTGCCGGCGAGCTGGTAGCTGAAGGTCGGCTGGGACTTGAACAGGGCCTGGCGGCCGCGTTCACCGGCATCGGCAGCGGCCGACGGGCTCAGCGTGGCGACGATGGACTGGTCACGGCGCTCGACCGACTGGTACGGCACCCGCGCCTCGCGCAGGGCCACCCGCACGTCTTCGGCATAGGCCTCCATGCGCTTGTCCAGCGCGGCCTTCTGGTCCACTTCCAGCACGAAATGCACGCCACCCTGCAGGTCCAGGCCCAGCACCATCGGCTTGGCACCGAGGTTATCCAGCCAGGCCGGTACGGTGGAGGCCAGGTTCAGCGCGACCATGTACTGCTCGCCCAGCGGCTGGCGCAGCGCATCGTTGGCCGCGGTCTGCGACTTGAGGTCGTTCAGGCGTACCAGCAGGCTCTGGCCCTCGATCGCCACCGACTTGGGGGTGACCCCGGCCTGCTCCAGCAGGCCGTCAATACGTTCGACCAGCGCCTGGTCCAGGCTCGCACCACGGTTGGCAGTAATCTGCACGGAAGGGTCTTTCTGGTAGACATTGGGCAGTGCATAGATCGCACTGATCGCCAATACCAGCAGAATCACCAGATATTTCCAGCGAGGAAATTCAAGCATTGCTTTGATCCCGCGCGGCCCAGCCGCGCCGGGACCGCGTCCAGTAAAAGGGGGTGGTGCTTAGACGGCCGACTTCAGCGTGCCCTTGGGCAGCACGTTGCCGATGGAAGCCTTCTGTACCCGGATGCGCACGCCATCGGCCACTTCAACGCTGACAAAGCTCTCGCCGATATCGGTGACCACACCGGCAATGCCGCCAGCGGTGATCACTTCATCACCTTTGGCAATCTTTTCCAGCATCGCCTTGTGTTCTTTCTGGCGCTTCATCTGCGGGCGGATCATCAGGAAATACATGATCGCAATCAGCACGATCGGGAACAGCAGGGTGCCGAAGCCAGCGCCAGCCGGCGCCGCAGCAGCAACGACGGGGATCAGGGAAGCGGTCAGGGTCATTGGGTCTTTCCTTGGGTTGGGCCGCGTCCGGGTAAGCGGGAGCGGTCGCGAAATAGGTAGCCGTGGAGTATGCCACGGCAGATATTGCGATGCGGAGGCCGGCTTTCAAGCCCGGCACTGGACTCAGGGCAACGGTGGCGCCACAGCACCGCGGCGGGCATAGAAATCGGCACGGAACTGCAGGAAGCGGCCGTCCTCGATCGCCGCGCGGATGTCGGCCATCAGTTTTTCGTAATAGAACAGGTTGTGCAGCGTGCCCAGCATCGGCGCGAGCATCTCGTTGCAGCGGTCCAGATGACGCAGGTAGCTACGGGTATAACCGCCGGTGCAGGCATGGCAGCCGCAGCCCGGCTCGATCGGATCCATATCACGCTCATAGCGCGCGTTGCGGATGCGCACGGTACCGGTAGAGGTGAAGTAATGGCCATTGCGGGCGTTGCGGGTGGGCATCACGCAGTCGAACATGTCCACGCCGCGGGCCACACCCTCGACCAGGTCTTCCGGTCGCCCGACGCCCATCAGGTAGCGCGGGCGGTCGGCCGGCAGCTGCGGGTCCAGGTGCTCGAGCATCGCATTGCGCTCGTGCTCCGGCTCACCGACGGCCAGGCCGCCGATGGCATAGCCGTCAAAACCGATGGCCTGCAGGCCGTCGATCGAGCGGCTGCGCAGCTCCGGATGCACACCGCCCTGGACGATGCCGAACAATGCGGCGTCATTGCCCAGGGCATCGTGGGCATCGCGCGAGCGCCGGGCCCAGCGCAGGCTCAGCTCCATCGACTTGCGCGCGACCTCTTCGCTGGCCGGATACGGGGTGCACTCGTCGAAGATCATCACGATGTCCGAATCGAGCACCTTCTGGATCTTCATGCTCTCCTCCGGCCCCAGGAACACCTTGGAGCCATCGGTCGGCGCATTGAAGGTCACGCCCTGCTCGGTGATCTTGCGGCGGTGGGCCAGCGAAAACACCTGGAAGCCGCCCGAATCGGTCAGGATCGGGCCGTTCCACTGGCAAAAGCCATGCAGGCCACCGTGATCGGCGATCACCTCCAGGCCCGGACGCAGGTACAGGTGGAAGGTGTTGCCCAGGATGATCTCCGCGCCCAGCGCACGGATCTGCTCGGGCAGCACGCCCTTCACCGAACCATACGTACCCACCGGCATGAAGGCCGGGGTCTGCACGGTGCCGCGCGGGAAGCTGAGCTGCCCGCGACGGGCTCGGCCATCGCGGGAATACAGGGAAAAGGTCAGTCGGGACATGGCGTCACTCACTTCTAAGGCGGGCATTGTCGCCCAGCCGGGCGCACAGGCCCAGCCTGCCCGCCAATTTGTTCAATCCAGAGTTTCAGTCAAAGAACACCGGGGCCGGATCATTCCAGGCCAGGCGCACGGTGCTGCCCACTGCCGGCGGCTGCAGGCCGAGCAGGGCCTCGACATGATTGCCATCGGCCAGCCGCAACCGGCCGACATAGTCCGGGCCACGGAAATGCACGCCTTCCACCATCGCCACCAGCAGGCCGTCCTCGGCCAGCTGCAGGTGCTCCGGGCGCACCAGCACCCGGTCCGGCCCCTGCCCGAGCAAGGCCGCCGGCAACAGCTGGCCACGGCCGATGAACTGCGCCACATAGGGGCTGGCCGGATGCCGGTACAACTGCTGGGCATCGCCCCACTGCAGCAGGTGCCCCTGGGCCATCACCCCGATCCGGTCGGCAATGGCAAAGGCCTCGGACTGATCATGGGTCACCATCAGCACGGTGGTACCGGCGGCCTTGAGCACCTGCTGCAACTCGGCGGCCAGTCGTTGCCGGGTATCGGTGTCCAGGTTGGAGAACGGCTCATCAAGCAGCAGCAGCTGCGGTGCTGGCGCCAGCGCACGGGCCAGGGCCACGCGCTGCTGCTGGCCACCGGAAAGCTCATGCGGGTAGCGCCGGGCATACCCGGCCAGGCCGACCTGCTCCAACAGGCCCTCCACCCGCGCCGAGCGTTGCCTGGCCGGCAGCCGGCGCAGGCCAAAGCCGACATTGGCAGCCACATCCAGATGCGGAAACAGGGCGTAATCCTGGAACATCAGCCCGACCCGGCGCTGCTCGGGTGGCAACTGCTGCTGCGCATCGGCCACCCGGGTGCCGGCGATGTGGATCTGGCCGTGGTGCACGGGTTCAAAACCACTGATCGCCCGCAACACGGTGGTCTTGCCGCAACCGGATGCTCCCAGCAGGCAGCCGATCTGGCCACGCTCCAGCGTCAGATCCAGCCCCTGCACCACCGGCTGGTAGCCGCGCCCGTGGCCATAGCCCAGCTCGACCCCTTGCAGCTGCAACTGCAACGGTGCATTCATCAGCGTTCTCCCTGCGTGGCACCGGTGCGTGCCAACAAAATGACCGGGGCCAGGCCGGCCAGCACAATCAGCAAGGCCGCCAGCGCGCCCTCTTCGTAGGTACCACGCGCGGCCTCGGCATACAGCCAGGTCGCCAGCGTTTCAAAATTCATCGGCCGCAGCACCAGGGTTGCCGGCAATTCCTTCATCGTGTCGACAAACACCAGCAAGGCCGCCGCTGCCAATGAGGGCCGCAGCAGCGGCAGGTGCACCCGCCACAGCGTCCGGGTCGGGCCATCGCCGAGCGCGGCAGCGGCGGCATCCAGCGATGGCGGAATCCGGGTCAACCCGGCCTCGATCCCACCGATGGCCACCGCCAGGAAGCGCAGGGTGCAGGCCAGCACCAAGGCCCACAGCGTACCCATCAGCAACAACCGGGCCTGGCCACCGAAAGCCACCAGCACGTCACTGGCCCAGCGGTCGAACAGGCCCAGCGGCACCAGCAGGCCGATCGCCATCACCGTGCCGGGAATGGCATAGCCCAGGCTGGCACTGCGGTTGGCAAACCCGGCCCAGCCACGGCGGCGATGCGTGCGCGCCAGCCGCAGCGCCCAGCTGACCACCAGCGCAAGCAGCAACGCGGCCCCGGTGGTGGCCGCGGCAATGGCTACGGTATTGCCCAGTGCCGCCAGCAGCTGCGGCGAAGCGCCCTCGCCGCGCAGCCGTTTGAGCGCCTCCACCAGCAGGTACAGCGCCGGGGCGAGGAACCCGGCCAGCACCGGCAACGCGCCGATCACCAGTGCCAGCGCCGCGCGCGCGCCGTGCAGCCGTTGTGGTTGCATCGGGCGCGGGCGTTGGGTGGTGGCATAGCGCTGATGACGGCGTGCATGGCGCTCCAGCGTCACCAGGGCCAGCACGATCACCAGCATGGACAGCGCGATCTGTGCCGCGCCGGCCAGATCCGAGCGGGTCACCCAGGTGGTATAGATCGCCACGGTCAGGGTCTGCACGCCGAGAAACTCCGACGCGCCGATGTCATTGAGGGTTTCCAGCAGCACCAGCACCACGCCGACGGCAATGGCCGGACGGGCCAGCGGCAGGGCAACCCGGAAAAACACCGCCACCGGGCCGGCGCCCAGGCTGCGCCCGGCTTCAAGCAGGCTGGCGGCCTGGGTCATGAACAGGGCGCGGGTGGTCAGGTAGACATACGGATACAGCACCAGCGACAGCAGCACGATGCAGCCGGCCAGATGGCGGATGTCCGGCAGACGGAAATCACGCGGGCTGTCGTACCCCAGCAGCCAGCGCAGCGCGCCCTGCACCGGGCCCAGCGGATGCAGCAGATCCAGATAGGTGTAGGCAACGATATAGGTCGGCACCGCCAGTGGCAGCAACAAGGCCCAGCTCAGGACGCTGCGCCCGGGAAACGCATAGGCGGTGACCAGCCAGGCACAGCCGGTACCGGTCACCGCCACCAGCACACCGACGCCGAGCAGGACAATCACGGTATTGGCGCTGGCCCGCGGCAGCACCGTGGCCAGCAGGTGCGACCACAGCCCCGAGCTGCCATCCAGCGCGACCCAGCCCAGGGCCAGCACCGGGGTCAGCACCAGCGCGGCGATGGCCAGTGCTGCCAGCAGCCAGCGCGCAGGAGTATCCGGCAGGCTCATCGGTTGCTGCCGGCCCGTGTTGATGCGGACCGATGGGGTCGGGACAGGGCCGGCATGCGCACGCTCAGTTATCGAAACCGACCTTGTCCACCAGCTCGCTGGCCAGCTTGCGGTTGGCCACCACCTGGGCCAGCGGCAGCGGATCAATCGTCATCTCACCGAAGCTGGCCACCACCGGATCCAGCGCCACGCCAGGCTTGACCGGGTATTCGTAATTGGCGCGGGCATACAGGCTCTGGGCTTCGTCGCCGACCAGATACTCCAGCAGCTTGACCGCGTTGTCGCGGTTGGGTGCGTGGCGGGCTACGGCGGCACCGGAAATATTGACGTGGGTACCGCCATTGTCAGCGGCAAACACCGGGCGCACGACCTGGATGGCATCGCCCCAGGCACGCTGCTCGCTGCCCGGCTCGGCGTTCTTCATCCGGCCGACGTAGTAGGCATTGGCAATGCCGATATCACAGATGCCGGCGAGGATGTCGCGGGCCACATCGCGGTCACCGCCAGCGGCCTTGCGCGCGAGGTTGCCCTTGACCGCGGCCAGCCAGTTTTCGGTGGCCTGTGCGCCGTTATGGGCGATCATCGCGGCAAACAGGCTGGTGTTGTAGGGATGCTGGCCGGAACGGATGCATACCCGCCCCTTCCACTTTTCATCGGCCAGGTCCTCATAGGTGAAACCGCTCAGGTCCAGGTCCTTGTCGGCATACACCACCCGGTCGCGCAGCGACAGCGCAAACCACTGGCCCTCGGCACTGCGCAGGTTGGCGGGGATGGCGCTGTTGAGCACCGCCGAGTCGATCGGCTGGGTGTAGCCGGCTTCGACCACGTCCAGCAGCCGGCCGGTATCGACGGTCATCAGCACATCGGCCGGCGAGCGCTCGCCTTCGGCTGCCAGCCGCTCGGTCAGGCCATCACGCAGCATCACCGTATTGACCTTGATACCGGTCTGCGCAGTGAAGGCATCCAGCAGTGGCTGCACCAGGCCCGGTTCGCGCGTGGTGTAGAGGTTGACCTCGCCAGCGGTTGCCGGCGCTGCGCCAGCCGCCTGCGCGCCGGCAGTGGCCGGCGGGGTCTTGCCGCAGGCCGCCAGCAGCAGGGCGGTGCTCAGGGCGGCCACAAGGCCGGCGGCGCGCTTCGGATCGAACATGACAGGGCTCCAGAAGTGGTCGTCAGCCCGGCGCGGATGGCCGGACCTGCAAGTGAGAATTTATATCATTCACGCCACGACCACAGCACACCATCAGGTGTCTTGTTCATCCTGTGGGCCGGGGAACAACAGCATCGCATCGCCATAGCTGAAAAAACGATAGCGCTGCGCGATCGCATGGGCGTAGGCGGCGAACACGCGCCGGCGTCCGACAAAGGCACTGATCATCATCAGCAGCGTGCTTTCGGGCAGATGGAAGTTTGTCAGCAGCGCATCGACACTGGTGATGGTGTAACCGGGGGTGATGAAGATGCGCGTCTCTCCCTCGTAGGCGGCCAGGACACCATCGCTGGTCGCACTTTCCAGCGCCCGCACCACGGTGGTGCCCACCCCGATCACACGACCGCCAGCAGCCCGGGTGGCACGCACCTTCTCTACCAGTTCGGCACTGACCCGGACCCGCTCGCTGTGCATCCGGTGTTCGGACAGGTCCTCCACCCGCACCGGCTGGAAGGTGCCGGCACCCACATGCAGGGTGACATGGCCGAACTGCACCCCGCGTGCGCTCAGGCGATCCAGCAGTGTCTGGTCAAAATGCAGCCCGGCGGTGGGCGCTGCCACCGCGCCGGCTTCCCGGGCGAATACGGTCTGGTAACGCTGCTTGTCGGCATTGTCCACGTCGCGGGTGATGTATGGCGGCAGCGGCAGGCGTCCGGCCTGCTCCAGCCAGTCCTCCAGCGCCCCGGGCACGTGCAGGCGCAACAGATAGAACTCGCCATCCCGGCCGAGCACCTCGGCCTGGCCGCCGGCATCCAGATCAATCACGCTGCCGGCCTTGGGGGATTTGCTTACCCCCAGCTGCGCGCGCACATCCTGCGCGCCGAGCAGGCGCTCGATCAGGATCTCGACCCGGCCACCGGTGGCCTTGGCGCCGAACAGGCGCGCCGGGATGACCCGGGTGTCATTGAATACCAGCAGGTCGCCGGGCTGCAGCAGCTGGTCCAGATCGCGCACCTGGCGATCCTCCAGCGCTGCCGGTGCCGGCGGCACCAGCAGCAGGCGGCTGGCCGAACGCTCCGGCAGCGGCGCCTGGGCAATCAGTTCGGGAGGCAGGTGGTAGGCAAAATCGGACTTCTTCAACGCCGGCAGCTCGATACAACGGGGGCGTCAGTTTACGCCCCTGTACCGCCTCTGCCCTCACCGCTCGAACTTGGTGCCCAGGATGACTGCCGTGGTGGTGCGCTCGACCCCATCAATGGCGCCGATGGCATCGGTCAGCTCGTCCATTGCCGCCACGCCATCGACGGCGGCCATCGCCACCAGGTCATGCACCCCACTGACCGAATGCAGGCTGCGCACCGCAGCAATGGCCTGCAGCGCCCGCACGACCGCCGGCATTTTCTTCGGCATCACGGTGATGGAGATATGCGCGCGGACCTGCTGGCGCTCCATCGCCTGGCCAAGGCGCACGGTGTAGCCGGCGATTATTCCGCTGTGCTGCAGCCGTTCGATCCGGCTCTGCACCGTGGTCCGCGACACCCCGAGCCGGCGCGCCAGCGCCGCGGTCGAGGCGCGCGCATCTTCACGCAACAGGTCAAGCAACTGTGCATCCGCCTGGGAAATGGTCACTTTGTCGAAAACCTTTCGTCAATCCGCCGAAACCGGCCATTGATTTGAGCAGATTCGCACTGCCATTTGTAGTGCGTTAACGGTTACAACTAACACTAGACACAATCAGCACGGATTCAGCATGTCCCTTCTTGCCCCGCTCGCCCCGCTCCGCGCCCATGCCGGCACCCGCCTTACCCAGGGCCTGTCTGACCCGCAGGTCGAGCAGCTGGCCGCCAACCACCCTGACCTGCGCGCCGCCATCGACGCCGCTGCCGACGAATACGCGCGTATCAAGCCGCAGGCCGCGGCATTGCTGGACCTGGATGAAAGCGCGCAGATCGCCGCCGTGCAGGATGGCTTCGTCAACTTCTATGCCGATGATGCGGTGGTGCCCTATATCGCGCTGGCCGCCCGCGGGCCGTGGGTGGTCAGCCTGAAGGGCGCGGTGCTGTATGACGCCGGCGGCTACGGCATGCTCGGCTTCGGCCATACCCCGGCCGATATCCTGGAGGCGCTCGGCAAGCCGCAGGTGATGGCCAACATCATGACTCCCTCGCTGGCCCAGGACCGCTTCATTGCCGCAATGCGCCGCGAAATCGGCCATACCCGCGGCGGCTGCCCGTTCTCGCACTTCATGTGCCTGAACTCCGGCTCCGAAGCGGTCGGGCTGGCCGCGCGCATCGCTGACATCAACGCCAAGCTGATGACCGACCCGGGCGCCCGGCATGCCGGCGCCACGATCAAGCGCGTGGTGATCAAGGGCAGTTTCCACGGCCGTACCGACCGTCCGGCGCTGTATTCCGATTCCACCCGCAAGGCCTACGATGCGCATCTGGCCAGCTACCGCGACGAGCACAGCGTCATTGCCATCCCCCCGTATGACCAGCAGGCCCTGCGCCAGGTGTTTGCCGATGCCCAGGCCAACCACTGGTTCATCGAGGCGGTGTTCCTGGAGCCGGTGATGGGCGAAGGCGACCCGGGCCGTGCGGTGCCGGTGGACTTCTACCGCCTGGCCCGTGAGCTGACCCGCGAACACGGCAGCCTGCTGCTGATCGACTCGATCCAGGCCGCGCTGCGCGTGCACGGCACCCTGTCCTTCGTCGACTACCCCGGCCACCAGGAGCTGGAGGCGCCGGACATGGAGACCTACTCCAAGGCCCTGAACGGCGCCCAGTTCCCGCTGTCGGTACTGGCCGTGACCGAGCACGCCGCCGCGCTGTACCGCAAGGGCGTGTACGGCAACACCATGACCACCAACCCGCGTGCGCTGGACGTGGCCTGCGCCACCCTGGCACGCCTGGATGAGCCGGTCCGCAACAATATCCGCCTGCGTGGCCAGCAGGCGATGCAGAAGCTGGAAGCATTGAAGGAACGGCTGGGGGGCGCGATCACCAAGGTGCAGGGCACTGGCCTGCTGTTCTCCTGCGAGCTGGCCCCGCAGTACAAGTGCTACGGGGCCGGCTCCACCGAGGAGTGGCTGCGCATGCACGGGGTCAATGTGATCCACGGCGGCGAGAATTCGCTGCGCTTCACCCCGCACTTCGGCATGGACGAGGCCGAACTGGACCTGCTGGTGGAGATGGTCGGGCGTGCGCTGGTCGAAGGCCCACGCCGGGCCTGATCCGCACCCGCAGGACGGAAGGCACGAGCCCGCCGTGAGGCGGGCTCTTTGCTGCCCGGCACCAGCGGCAACAGGCCGCGCTGTCACCGGCCAGGCGGGGCGCCGGCAGTGGGTTCCAGCCGCAGGGGACCGCCCTGCCAGCGCCTGCGGCGGGGCACAGGCTGCGGGCATTGCGGCCTCTGCCACGGGCACGCAGCCGGAGATCAGGCTGACAAGGGGGCTGCCCCGGGTGGCAGTACACGACCAGCCAGTTGACTGCCGGTATTTGCTTGATCAGCGCTGCATCCAGAACAGCACCATCGGTTGCGTGACTGACGCGTCGCTGGCCGTTGCGGGACAGCAGCCTTTGCGTCACACGTGGCCCGCACCTGGCTGCACTGCAGAATCCTGCACAGCCAGCGGCAAACGCCGGACAAAAAAAACAGCCGCAAGCGGCTGTTTTTTTCATTCCCGGCAAGGATCAGATATCGATGTCGCTGAGGCGGAAGATCACATCCGATTCGCGCACATTGACATTCATGCGGGTATACGAATCGCCATCGCTGTCGACGGCACGCACGTCAAAGCGCGGCGACTTGTAACCGGTCAGGGTGATGCGCTTGGTGCGGCCATTTTCCAGCACTTCACTGGCGCCGAGCAGGTCTTCTTCCCAATCCGAGGCCGAAGCCGGGCTGACATACAGGTGCCAGATCGGGAAGCCGGTATTGTTGGTGACATCCACATACATCTGCTGCGCCAGTGCCATCGGGCTGGCAATAACCAAAACCGCCGCCAGAGCGAGGCGGCTGATCCATTTACTTACCATCTTTGTCTCCTTTGAATATTGGTCAAGCATCGATGGGACTTGCGCCCGGTTCAATCCGCCTGTCCTTGAGTTGCATCGTCCGCCAGCGGCACAGTTTCCAGCCTGTGTTTTTGGATGTTCCAAAATGCGGTGCGGCATTCTACAGCCCCCTGTTCAGAAAGTTGCAGGCATCGACCCAAAGTCGGTCACGGCAGCCAGCAACGGCGACGATACGCCTGGCCGGCGGCATCATTCAACACGCCAGGATTGCACTGCATCGATGCCTGCGACGCGGCAACCGGGCGTCGCTGCAACCGGCTCCCAAGTGATAGCGGCCGGCGCGGCAATTCTTTAGCGCGGGCCCGCCATTGCCGGTGCCTTGCCCGCAGACGGCATGGCCGGCACTGCGGTGCCAGGCCCGGGGCTGAAGCGGACCAGGGCGCCGCCGTTGCTGCCGCTGGCCTGGTCAAGACAGTGGCTGCAGGCGCCGCTCAGGGCCGCGCGGCGCCACGCGCCAGGGCCTGCCTCAGCAGCTCGCGCGCCTGCCCGGCATCGCCCCAGCCGGCCAGCTGTACCGGATTGCCCTCGGCCCGGGTGTGCTTGTAACGGCTGAAAAAGCCTTCAATGCGCTGGCGCAGGGCCGGCGGCAGCTGTTCCAGTTCCTGGATCAGGTCGTAATCGGCATCCACGGCACTGATCGGCACGCCGATGAGCTTGTCATCGTGCTGGCCGCCATCGCGCATGCGCAGCACCCCGATCGGCCGGAAGGCGATGCGCACACCCGGCAACAAGGGCTGGCGGGTGATCACCAGCGCATCGAGCGGATCCCCGTCACCGGCCAAGGTGCCGGGCAGCCCGCCGTAATTGGCCGGATAGACCTCGCTGCCGGGCAGGAAACGGTCAACGAACAGCCGTCCCTGGCTGTCGAACTCGTACTTGACGGCACTGCCGGCCGGGATCTCCACCCGCAGCACGGCCGTGTCCGGCCCTGGGTCGTCAATTCCACGGTCCGGACTGGCGGCCAGCAGCGGACCGGCTGCCATGGCCAGCAATCCCAGAAGTAGGCGTGATGCCCGCATTGACCGGCTCATTCCCAGCACCGGTCCGTGCGGCCCTTGGCGGTAGCAGCTCGGTGGTCGCAGTTGCGCGGTGCAATGCGGCCTGCTTCCTGCTCAACCAGCTGCTTGCTGCCATCGGCCTGGCGCTGGATGCGGAAGGCGTCATACAGGGCGCCACTGGCAGTGAAGGACTGGTAGTCCAGCCCGTCTGCAGCAAGGCGCAGGACCTGGAAGAACTGGGTGTCCTCGCCGGTCGGCGCCATCGTGGCCTTGGCTTGCCCGGACAGACGGTACTGCTTGGGCCCGGCCACGGAAGAAACCAGTACGGAAGAGCCCGCACCCGCCAGCAGGCGGCGGCCATAGGCATGGTCGTGGCCCTGCAGGACCAGGTCCACCTTGTGGCGCTGCAGCACCGGCCCCAGGTGCTCGATCAACGCAGCGTTGTCGCGCCCGGCGCGCAGGGCGTAGAGCGGCTGGTGGACCATCACGATGCTCCACGGCCGCGTGTTGGCGGCCAGCACTGCGTCGAGCCAGCGGGCCTGCTGCGCGCCGGTGTCATGCTCCAGTGCCGAGGTGCCATCGATCACGGCCACGCGCACGCCCTGGTGGTCAAACCAGTAACTGGTGTGCGGCACCGCTGCGTCACCGTTGTCCGGCAGGGCGAAGGCGCGCGACCAGTGCGAACCCAGCACCTTGGTTTCCTGCGGTGTGTCCTCGTGCAGGTCGGCATATTCGTGGTTGCCGGCGGCCGGTGCGGTGACCACTTCTTCCAGCAACGGGGAGGCTGCGGCATGCCACTCGCCCCACTCGATGTCGTCCTGGCCATCGCCGCCACTGACCAGGTCACCGGCAAACAGGGCCAGCCGCGCCTGCGGTGCCTGGCGCATGGCCTGGCGCACCACCCGGGTGACGTGGGACAGGTTCTTGTTCTGGGTGTCACCAAAATACAACAGGGTCAATGGCTCATCGACGCCACCGGCGGTGACCACGCGGTTCCAGCTGCTCCAGCGGCCATTGCCCTGCACGCGGTACAGCCAGGCTGATCCCGGCGCCAGCCCGTCCACCCGGGCATGGTGGAAATGCGCACTGCCGGTCTCACTGGCCAGCGGCAGGGTCTGTGCGGTGATGCGGCGGCTGGCGGCAAAGGCTGGCGAATCACCCAATGGCGCCAGCTCCAGCAACGGCGCGCTGACGCTGTCATCGGTGCGCCAGGACACGGCAAAACCGCTGGCTGCATCGGCGGCCGGGCTGAGCACGATGCGGTCCGGCGCCGGGCCCGGCTGGTAATACAACTGCCCGGCCGGCACCTGGGTATTGGATTCATGCTCCGGCGTTGCGGCCGGCGCGCCCAGCGCAACGCCGGGAGCGGCAAGAGCCACTCCCAGCGCCAGCAGCAGCGCCTTCAGACGACGGCTTGCCGGTGCTGTCACAGCGCGCACTCCGGCAATGACAGCGCCCTGGCGATGTCCTTCCAGTCAAAGGCCACCACGCCCTGGTCATCGTGCACGGCGTACAGCGCCCCTTGCGGGAAGCGCGCACTGGCCTGCTGGCTGTTCCAGATGCCATCGGTGTTGGCCACCGTGCTGCCTTCGAACGCACCGACATGGGCCAGGGTCTGGCGGTCAAACAGGTGGAAGGTGCTGCGCGCCTTGCCCTGCTCGGTGGTGATCCACCAGCCGCCATCACCACAGGTACGCAGCATGATGCCCTCGGCCTGCGCAGCCAGCTTGTCGCCGCCGAACACCTGCCCGCTGAAGCGGCCATCCAGATGGTAGACCTTGAACTCGTTGGCCCAGGTTTCATCCTCTTCGGCGATCAGCAGGCGGTCATTGGCCGGATCACCCCACAAGGATTCGACCACGCGCAGCGCGCCCTTTTCGCTGGTATCGCCGATGCTGGCGGTCAGCGTCGCGCTGGCCTTGCCGTCGGCCACGTTCAGTGCATAACGGCGCACGCGCTGATCCAGCTCGGCCAGGGCGGGCAGGATGTCATTGCCCTGCGCATCCTCGCCGTTGTCCCAGGAATCGGTCACATACAGGTCGTAGCTGCCCTGCCCGGTCTTGTTGACCCACAGGCCATAAGGCTTGCGCAGCGCGTCCTGGCCGAAATGCCCGATCGGGGTGAAGTCCGGCAGGGTCATGACCTGGACGCGGCGGTTGTCACGCTCCACCACCAGCACCAGGTCATCAATCACCGCGATGCCGTTGGGGCGATCGAACTGGCCCGGCCCGGCGCCGGCGGTGCCGACATCGCGCAGGTGGGCACCGGTCTGGCCGTCATAGACGACCAGCTTGTCAGTGGCCTTGGCCGTGGCGATCAGCCAGAGGCTGCCATCGGGCGCCTGCCAGGTGGCTGGCGAGTCGATGTTGTCATCCGGCGTCATCGGGGTCAGGAAGGCTTCGGTAATGCGAGCCACGCTGGCAGCATCCGCTTGGATTGTTGCCGCTTCTACCTGGCCCTCTGCAGGGTTGCCGACCGTTTCGGCAACCGGTGCACTGCAGGCGGTCAGTGCAGCGAGCGTGGCCAGGGCCAGCAGGGAACGTACCGGGGCGCGCATCACAGGGCCACCTTCACGCCGACGGCGTAGGTGCGGCCATATTCCTCCAGCTGCAGGGTGCGGCTGCTGTTGCCCTGGTACAGCTCCAACGGCTCGTCGAGCAGGTTGGAGGCTTCCAGATACAGGCTCACGCGCTGGCCCAGCTTGATGTCCAGGCTGAAGTCCATCTGGGTGTGCGGGGCGACGTACACGTCGTAATCGCGGCTGTCGCCGATGCTGTCCAGGTATTCGGAGCGGTGCACGGCCGCCAGACGGGTGCTGAGCGGGCCGTACTCGTAGCCGATGTGGCCGCTGTACACCTGCCTGGACGCACGCGGCAACATGAACTTCTCCCCGGCGCGGTCGGCCATGCCGGCATCGAACTCGGTATCCAGCCAGGTGGCGCTGGCACCGACCAGCAGGCCCGACCAGGCACCCGGCAGCCAGTCCAGCTGCTGCTGCCAGTTCAGTTCGGCACCGAAGACGGTGGCCTTGTCGCCGTTGATCGAGGTGGTGACCTCAAAACCCGGGAAGTCGGGATGGTTGTCGGTGACCGTTTCCACGATGTAGCCGTCGATGGACTTGTTGAACACGCCCAGCGAGAGCAGGCCGGCATCGCCGATGTAACGTTCGAAACTCAGGTCCAGGTTGGTGGACTCGTAGGGATCGAGCTGTGGGTTGCCCACGCGCACTTCTTCGTCGTCACGGTTCATGCCCAGACGCGGGGAGATGTCACCGAAGGACGGACGGGCCACGGTCTTGTTGGCCGAGCCGCGCAGTACCCAGCCACCGTCGGTATCGTAGCGGGCATGCAGGCCCGGCAGCACGCTGGTGTAGCTGTTGGCCACACGGCGGCCGCTGACCTGGGCTACGCCGTCCTGGTCGATGTCCACATTGTTGCCGTCGGCAGCGAACTGGGTGTTTTCCACACGCACGCCACCGATCAGGCGCAGGTTGCCGATGTCCCAGGTACCCATCGCATAGGCCGACAGGATGTCCTCGCTGGCGCGGTAATCTTCTTCCAGATTCAGGGCGGTGTTTTCGGCCACATCCTGCGGGCGGGCCGAAACCTTGTCACGGTTGGCGGCCCACCAGCTGTTCATCCTGCCCGAATCCAGCCACTGGCCCAGGTCACCGTGACGGTGGTCCAGGCGTGCGCCGGCCCAGCTGGTCAGGTCCACATCCGGACCACGGCGCAGCTCGGCTTCGTTGACGTCGGCCGAACGTTCGCGCCAGCGGCCCAGCAGGCCGAACTTGTAGCTGGCGTTTTCGGCATCAAAGCGCACGTTGAACTGGGCCGAATGTTCCTTGTCATCAACGATGGTTGGTGCCACCACCATGCGGTCGAATGCGTAGTTGGACAGCTCCTTCCAGCCATCGCCGTCAATGCGGTAACCCGGCAGCGCGCTGCGCTGGTCGATGGTCGCCGACAGGTCATCGGCGTCGTACTCGAACCGCGCTTCGATTTCGTCCAGCACCCGCTCGCGGGTCTTGGTCCAGCCCAGCTTGTAGTCGACCACCGCCGAGGACAGGGTGTGCTCGCCGCCGAAGCTGGCGGCAATGGTGTCCTCTTCCTTGGTGCGGTAGCGCAGGCGCTTGGCAATGGCGTCGGCGGGCAGTTCATCGACCTGGTAGCGGCCATCGCCGAGCGCGCTGATTTCACCGTCGCCGAAGCCGAAGATGGTGCGGTGACGGGTCTCGGCGTCGTTGAACTGGGTGTAGAGGGTGCGCAGGAAGTAGCGGTTGTCCGCATCCGGGCGCCAGTCCAGGTTGAGGTTGGCGCCGGTGCGCTCGCGCTCGATGGTGTACTTGCGGTGCTGGATGTCGATGGCCGCCAGGTCACCGTCGGCGCCGCCGTCAAAACTGTCGTATTCGACCTCGGTGTTGTCCGATTCGAACTCGCGCTGCTGGTGGTTGATGCCCAGCGCGATGCCGAAGGTGTCGTTGAACACCTCGCTGTAGTTGAACGCCGCCTTCGGGCTGGTATTGCCCGACAGCTCCTGGTGGCTGGCCTCGACCTTGCCGCGCAGGCTGCGGCCGTCGCGATCGAAAGCCGAGGCCGATTCGACGATGACGCTGCCGCCGATCGCATCGCCCGGCATGTCCGGGGTGGCCGACTTGACCACGCGCAGGCGCTCGGTCGAGTCGGAAGGAATCACGTCAAGCGGTGCGGCACGGCTGGAGTCTTCCGGGGTACCGACGGCGATGCCGTCGATGGAGACATTGTTCAGTGCCGCGTCCAGCCCGCGCACCACCACGAAGCGGCCTTCGCCCTGGTCACGGGTGACGCTGACGCCCGGCAGGCGCTGCAGCGACTCGGCCACGTTCATGTCCGGATAGTCACCCAGCGCGTCGGAGGACACCACGTCCTGGATGGCATCGGCACTGCGCTTGAGGTCCACCGCGCGAACCTGGGCCTCGCGCTGGGCGCGGACCTCGACACGGTCCAGCTCCACGGCCGCCGCCGTCATCTCGCCGCTGGCCAGCACCGGGCTGCTGGCCAGGGCCAGCACGCCCATCGAAACCGCCTTGCACAACACCTGCTTACGCACGGACATACCCCTGTCTGGTGAATGCCGAGACGATATTTCCATCCCATGTCAGCCAGATGACAGGCCCGGGGCGAAAGGATGACAGTCACGCTTGTGGCCCGCGCAACCGGCACTGCGAAAGGCAAGACGAGCAACGTGCCTGCCACCTACAATCAACCAATTCCTACGGATAACCCCAAGATGAAGATCATCGAAGTCCGTCACCCATTGGTACGCCACAAGATCGGCCTGCTGCGCAACCCGGAGTTGAGCACGCGCGAGTTCCGCGAGCTGACCAATGAGATCGGCACCCTGCTGGCCTACGAGGCCACCGCCGACCTGTCCACCGAAACGATCAGCGTTGCCGGCTGGGCCGGCCCGGTCGCGGTGGAACGACTGGCCGGTGCCAAGATCACCCTGGTGCCGATCCTGCGTGCCGGCCTGGGCATGCTCACCGGCGTGCTCGACCTGCTGCCCTCGGCCCGGGTCAGCGTGGTCGGGCTGCAGCGTGACGAGCAGACCCTGCAGCCGGTGCCCTACTTCGAGCGTCTGACCGGACGGCTGGAAGAGCGCGACACCCTGATCCTGGACCCGATGCTGGCCACCGGCGGCACCCTGATTGCCACCATCGACATGCTCAAGCGTGCCGGCGCCAGGCGTATCAAGGGCATCTTCCTGGTGGCCGCGCCCGAAGGCCTGCGTGCAGTTGAAGCCGCCCACCCGGATGTGGAGATCTACACCGCTGCCATCGACGAACGCCTGAACGAGAAGGGCTACATCCTGCCGGGCCTGGGCGATGCCGGTGACCGCATCTTCGGCACCCGGGTGCTGCACGACTGACTACCTGCCGGGCTGTCAGCCATGAAAAAACCCTGCCGCCGGCAGGGTTTTTTGGTGGACTTGCTGTCCGCTTCAGTCGACAGCCACCGGCTCAGCGGCCTTGACCACCTGGCCGGAACCGACCGGATTGCGCGGGTCACTGCCGGCAGACAGGGTGTTGCTGACCCGGTCCCAATGCACGGTCTGCAGGTTGCCCCACACATGCGAGGAACCGCGGCCACCGGCGGCCTCGTCACCAGGCAGCTTCAGGGTATGGCCCATCGCCCGCAATGCCTGCGCGGTGTCGGCATCGAAGGTGCCGCTCTCGGCCTCGATCACATCCGGGTACCACTGGTGGTGGTAGCGCGGCAGCGCGGCCACGGCCTGGGCGTCCAGCCCGGCATCGAAGCCGAGGATGCCCAGCAGCACCATGGTGATGATCCGACTGCCGCCCGGGGTACCGATCACCACCACTTCGCGGCCGTTGTCCATGAAGGTCGGGGTCATCGAGGACAGCATGCGCTTGCCCGGCGCCGGGGCATTGGCCGCATAGCCCATCACCCCGAAGGCATTGGGCGTGCCCGGCTTGAGGGCGAAGTCGTCCATCTCGTTGTTGAGCAGCACGCCGGTGCCCTTGGGCACCAGGCCCGAGCCGTAGAGCAGGTTCACTGTCTGGGTGCCACCGACCCGGTTGCCCTGGGCATCGATGATCGAGAAGTGGGTGGTTTCCTCATCCTCCAGCGGGGTCGGCTGGCCGCTGAGCAGGTCGCTCGGGGTGGCCTTTTGCGGATGGATGGTCGCGCGCAGGCCCTGGGCGTAGTCGCCACTGGTCAGCACCCGCTGCGGGATGTGGACAAAATCCGGATCGCCGAGGAAGAAGGTGCGGTCACGGTAGGCGCGGCGCATCGCCTCCACCACCAGGTGGGTGCGCTGGGCCGGGGCCAGGCTGGGCAGGTCCCAGCCCTCCAGGATCTGCAGCATCGAAGCCAGCGCGATGCCGCCGGAGGACGGCGGCGCGGCGGTGGTGATCTGCCAGCCGCGGTAGTCAAAACGGATCGGCTCGCGCTCGATGACCTTGTAGCTGGCCAGGTCCTGCGCGGTCCACTGGCCACCGGCGTCCTTGACCCCGGCCAGCAGCAGGCGCCCGGTGCGGCCCTTGTAGAACCCATCAAAACCGTCAGCGGCCAACCGCTCCAGGGTGGCTGCCAGTTCGGGCTGGCGGAACACATCGCCCTCGGCGATCGGCCGGCCATTGCGCAGGAACACCTCGCGGGTACCGGGATAACGCTCCATCACCTCGGCACGGCTGGCATAGCCACGCGCCATCCGCGCATACACCGGGAAACCCTCACGGGCGATACGGATGGCCGGTGCCAGTGACTGGGCCAGCGGCAGCTTGCCGTAACGCCCGGACAGGTGCACCAGCGCCGCCGGCAGGCCCGGAATGCCGGCCGACCACGGGCCGTTGACCGAGCGGTCGCGGTCCAGGTTGCCTTGCGCATCCAGATAGGCAGCGGGCACGCCCGAAGCCGGCGCGGTTTCGCGCGCATCGATCAGCGTCTGCTTGCCGCTGGTGGCATCGTGGAGCAGGAAGAAGCCACCGCCGCCCAGCCCGGAGCTGATCGGCTCGACCACCGACAGCACCGAGGACACCGCCACCGCCGCATCGAAGGCATTGCCGCCGGCGGCCAGGATCTGGTGCCCGGCCTCGGTGGCCAGGTGGTGGGCGCTGGCAATCACTGCCGCATCGGGCTTTTCGGCCACTGCCGGCTGCGCCGGCGCGGCCAGCACGGCGGGGCTGTCGGCCCAGGCCAGCGGGGTGAAGGCCAGGGCAAGCAACAGCAACGGGCGGGCAAACAACTTCATGCGCTCAGCTCTCCGGGGTATACAGCTCAGGATGTTCCTGCTGCAGGCGCGCCAGTTTGGCCAGCAGCTGCTCCTGGGTTTCGACAATGTCAGGATCCGGGTCGATGCATTCGACCGGGCAGACCACCACGCACTGGGGCTCGTCATGGTGGCCGACACATTCGGTGCAGCGCGCCGGATCGATCACATAGATGGTCTCGCCCATCGCGATGGCCGCGTTCGGGCAGGCCGGCTCGCATACGTCACAGTTGACGCACAGATCGTTGATTTTCAGCGCCATGGGCAAGGTACTCCGCGTCGTGGGGCCGACGCTGCGGCAGCAGCCGCGTAAAACACGACGCGGCCGGGAAGCCGCCACAGCAGCTGCTTCCCGGCCAACGTGACTTACTTGGCTTCGACGAAGATGTACTCAGCGCCGGTGGGCTGGACAATGGCCATGACGCGGGCATTGTCGGCAGCGTTGCCGATGAACAGCACACGCACACCCTTCAGGGTGTCTGCCTCGACCGGCTTGAACGCGGTTTCGATCAGGTCAGCCATCTTGGCCGAGGCCGAGGAGCCAAAGGCCAGCATGTTGCCCGGCTGCACGCCACGGCTCATCGCGGTGGTGGCCGATTCGACCTGGCGGCCATACTTGTCGGCAAATTCCGGGTCCGACTCCGGCGGCAGGTAGTACAGGAACGGCGGGTTGGAGATCGTCCCCAGGTTCTCGCGGACCACCGCCTGCAGGTACTGGCGCCAGCCAGCGTCATCGTCGGCAGCCGGAGCAACCAGCGCCACCGCTGCTTCTTCGACAACAGGGGTTTCTTCCTTGGAGCAGGCCGTCAGGGCGACAGCCAACGTAGCGGCAGCAAGCACGCTCTTGAGGGTATTCATGAGGATGGACTCTCCAGTACCTAGGGTGTGACGGGGATGGTTGATCCGCTCAGGCATTGTCACGCGCCTGACGGGCACGCCGCAGAACCTCCAGCACGTTGGCCGGCACGAAACCGGACACATCGCCGCCCAGTCGCGCGATTTCACGCACCAGAGAAGAGGAAATGAAGCTGTACTGCTCGGCCGGGGTCAGAAACAGCGTTTCCACCTCCGGGATCAGATGACGGTTCATCGAAGCCATCTGGAATTCGTATTCAAAATCGCTCACCGCGCGCAGCCCGCGCAGCAGCACGCCACCGTGGACCGAACGCACGAAATCGGCCAGCAGGCTGTCAAAGCCGACCACCTCGACATTGCCGTGCTGGGCGGTAGCCGCCTGGGCCAGCGCCACACGCAGCTCCAGCGGCAGGGTCGGCCCCTTGGTCTGGCTCTTGGCCACGCCGACGACGATTTTCTCGAACAACGGCGCGGCGCGGTTGATCAGGTCAATGTGGCCGTTGGTGATCGGGTCAAAGGTACCCGGGTAAACGGCGATACGGCGGTTGGCACCGGTCATGCGGGGTTCACGGCGTGGAATCGGTCGCCAGTGTAGCAGCCCGCTGACGCCGGTACAGGGCAAAACGTACCTCGCGGGTACTGCCCTGGCGATGCAGTTGCCAGCCGATTCCCGGCTCCGGTTGCTGCGCGGCATCGGACTCCACATACAACCAGGCATCCTCGGCCAGGTGTGCCGGCAACAGCGCCAGCACCTGTGCCCACAAGCCGTCGGCAAACGGCGGATCGACAAAGGCAATGTCAAAGCGCTGGCCGGGCGGGCGCGCCAGCCAGGCCAGCGCATCGCTGGCTTCCACCCGGGCATTGGCCTGCAGACGGCTGGCCACGGCACTGATGGCGGCGGCCAGCTGGCGATCCTTCTCCACCAGGGTGGCCTGGGCGGCGCCGCGCGAGAGCGCTTCCAGCCCGAGTGCGCCACTGCCGGCAAACAGGTCCAGCACCGCCGCCCCCGGCAACCTGGGCATCAACCAGTTGAACAGGGTCTCGCGCACGCGGTCGGAGGTCGGGCGCAGCCCCGGGCGATCGGGCACCGCCAGCCGGGTATTGCGCCATTGCCCGCCAATGATGCGTACCTGGCCGGTCGCCGTGGCCGGTGTCCTGACCGGTACAGGACGGGTGCGGGCAGGATCAGGCGGAAAACGGCGCGACATCGACGATGGCCAGGAAAATCAGGGAAGCCCATGGTAACGCGCCCGCCGCGCCGGAGGACAAGCCGCCCGGCCCTTGAAATCGGCACGCCCCACCCCTACCCATCTGTCGGCGCCGCAGACAGCGGCAATGCACCACGGAGCCTTTCGAACATGACCACCGAATCGAGCACGCAGACCCTTGGCTTCCAGACCGAGGTCAAGCAGCTGCTGCAGCTGATGATCCACTCGCTGTACTCCAACAAGGAAATCTTCCTGCGGGAGCTGGTTTCCAATGCCGCCGATGCGGCCGACAAGCTGCGCTTCGAGGCGCTGACCGATGCGGCGCTGCTGGAAGGCGATGGCGAGCTTGCCGTGCGCGTGTCCTATGACAAGGACGCCCGTACGCTGACCATCGAGGACAACGGCATCGGCATGAGCCGCGAGGAGGCGATTGCCCACCTGGGCACGATTGCCAAGTCCGGCACCGGCGAGTTCATCAAGCAACTTTCCGGGGATGCGAAGAAGGATTCCAACCTGATCGGCCAGTTCGGTGTCGGCTTCTATTCGGCCTTCATCGTGGCCGACCAGGTCGATGTCTACAGCCGCCGCGCCGGCCTGCCGGCCAGCGAGGGTGTGCGCTGGTCCAGCCGTGGCGAAGGCGAGTTCGAGGTGGCCACCATCGACAAGCCGGCACGCGGCACCCGGATCGTGCTGCACCTGAAGGACGGCGAGGAGAGCTTCGCCGACGGCTGGACCCTGCGTTCGATCATCAAGAAGTACTCCGACCACATCGGCCTGCCGATCCAGATGCCGGTGGAAAAATACGGCGAAGATGCTGACAAGGCCGATGACAGCGCCCCGGCCTGGGAAACCGTCAACAAGGCCAATGCGCTGTGGACCCGCGCCAAGGCCGATATTTCGGCCGAGGACTACAACGAGTTCTACAAGCACATCGCCCATGATTACGCCGACCCGCTGGCGCACAGCCACAACAAGGTCGAGGGCAAGCTCGAATACACCTCGCTGCTGTACGTGCCCGGCCGCGCCCCGTATGACCTGTACCAGCGCGAGGCACCCAAGGGCCTGAAGCTGTACGTGCAGCGCGTCTTCATCATGGACCAGGCCGAGCAGTTCCTGCCGCTGTACCTGCGCTTCATCAAGGGCGTGGTCGATTCCAATGACCTTTCGCTCAATGTCTCGCGCGAGATCCTGCAGTCCGGTCCGGTGATCGACTCGATGAAGTCGGCCCTGACCAAGCGTTCGCTGGACATGCTGGAGAAGCTGGCCACCGACAAGCCCGAGGATTACGCCAGGTTCTGGAAGGAGTTCGGCCAGGTGCTCAAGGAAGGCCCGGCCGAGGATTACAGCAACCGCGAGAAGATTGCCGGCCTGCTGCGCTTTGCCTCCACCAAGGGCGACGGCGATGCCCAGAATGTGTCGCTGGCCGACTACATCGGGCGCATGGGCGAAGGCCAGGACAAGATCTATTACCTGACCGGCGAAAGCCACCTGCAGGCAGCCAACAGCCCGCACCTGGAAGTGTTTGCCAAGAAGGGCATCGAGGTGCTGCTGCTTACCGACCGTATCGATGAGTGGCTGATGGGCTACCTGACCGAGTTTGACGGCAAATCGTTTGTCGACATCGCCCGTGGCGACCTGGACCTGGGCAAGCTGGAATCGGAAGAAGACAAGAAGGCCGCAGAAGAAGCGGCCAAGGACAAGGAAGGCCTGGTCAAGCGCCTCGGTGAGGCCCTGGGGGAGAGCGTGTCCGAAGTGCGTGTCTCGCACCGCCTGACCGACTCGCCGGCCATCCTGGCCCTGGGTGCCGGCGACCTGGGGCTGCAGATGCGCCAGATCCTGGAAGCCTCCGGCCAGAAGGTCCCCGAAACCAAGCCGGTATTCGAGTTCAACCCGACCCACCCGCTGATCAACAAGCTGGACAACGAAGCCGATACCGACCGCTTTGCCGAACTGGCGCATGTGCTGTTTGACCAGGCCGCGCTGGCGGCCGGCGAGAGCCTGAAGGACCCGGCCGCCTACGTGCGCCGGCTCAACAAGCTGCTGCTCGAGCTGTCTGCCTGAGCCGAGACAGATCCTCTGCAGACCAAGGCCGGCACAGGGCCGGCCTTGGTTTTGTCCAGTCCCGCCCACCACTGGCAATCGGCCCAAATGCCGGTCGGTGGTAGCATAGCCACCTGATTACAGCGCCACTATCCATGTTCAATATCTTCCGCCGCAAAAAGACCGACGCCGCACAGGACGCCAGCAAACCGCGCCTGAGCGCGGAAGAGATTGCTGCCGCCTTCCAGCCGCCGGTCGGCAACCAGAGCGTTGCTGTTGATGTCAGCGAGCAGGCGGCAGCGGCCAGCGCGCCGGCCGACGTGGCCGAACCGGCAAGGGTGGAGCCTGCCCTCGTCCAGGAGGCCATCGAGCCATCCAGCACCCAGCCGGAGCCCATCGCTGCGGCCGTGGAAGCTGCCGCGGCCAGCCCGGCACCGGCCCTCGGGACCGCTGCGGCAGTGGCTGACAGCGAACCGGCCGCCGTGCCCGTGGCCGATGACAGCCAAGCCGACCTGATTTCCTCCAACGCTGCTGCGGCCGCGCCGGCCGGCAAGCTGGGCTGGCGCGAGCGCCTGCGCAACAGCGTGTTCGCCAGGTCAATCACCAGCCTGTTCTCGCGCAATCCCAAGCTCGACGACGACCTGCTCGACGAAATCGAGACCGCCCTGCTCACCGCCGACGTCGGCGTACCGGTCACCACCAGCGTCATCGAGGGCTTGCGCAAGCGGATGAAGGCGCGCGAGTTCGCTGATGGCAATGCCCTGCTGGCAGCATTGCGCGCCGAGCTGCTGGCCGTGCTCGAGCCGGTGGCCCGGCCGCTGGTGATCGACCGTACTGCCGCGCCGTTCGTGCTGCTCACCGTCGGCGTCAATGGCGTCGGCAAGACCACCACCATCGGCAAGCTGGCCAAGCGCTTCAAGGATGAAGGCCACAGCCTGATGCTGGCGGCCGGCGACACCTTCCGCGCTGCGGCGGTGGCCCAGTTGCAGGCCTGGGGCCAGCGCAACAATGTGACCGTGATCGCCCAGGGCCAGAATGCCGATGCGGCCTCGGTCGCTTTTGATGCCCTGCAGGCCGCCAAGGCCCGTGGCACCGACATCCTGATCGCCGATACCGCCGGCCGCCTGCATACCCAGACCGGGCTGATGAACGAGCTGGGCAAGATCGGCCGCGTGCTCGGCAAGCTCGACCCGACCGCGCCGCACGAGGTGCTGATGGTGATCGATGGCACCACCGGCCAGAACGCAATCAACCAGGTGCGCCAGTTCAATGCGGCGGTCAAGGTGACCGGGCTGGTGGTGACCAAGCTCGATGGCACTGCAAAGGGCGGCGTGGTGTTTGCGCTGGCGCGCGAGTTCGGCATTCCGATCCGCTTTGCCGGCATCGGCGAACGCCCGGAAGACCTGCGCGTGTTCGATGCAACCGCATTTGTCGATGCCCTGCTGCCCGATGCCCTGGGCGGCAATCCCGCCTGAGCGCAGTGAGGGCCACGGTGCCGGCTGACCACTCTGGGCCGGCATCGGCTGCATCGCTGCTGGAGTGCCCCTGGCGCACGTTGCGGCATCTGCGAGCCGCCTGATCATTTATGGCCACCACGCAACTGTTACCCGGCACCCTGCTGCCCTGGTTCGAGCACCACGGCCGTCACGACCTGCCCTGGCAGCATCCGCGCACACCCTACCGGGTCTGGCTGTCGGAGGTGATGCTGCAGCAGACCCAGGTCGCCACGGTCATCCCCTACTTCCTGCGCTTCGTCGAACGCTTCCCGGACCTGGCCGCGCTGGCTGCGGCACCGGCCGACGCGTTGATGGCGCACTGGGCAGGACTGGGCTACTACGCCCGGGCACGCAACCTGCAGGCCGCTGCCCGCGCCTGCGTCCAGCACCATGACGGCCAGTTGCCACGCGACCTGCAGGCGCTGATGGCACTGCCCGGCATCGGCCGCAGTACCGCTGCGGCCATCCTGTCCCAGGCCTGGGGCGATCGTCACGCCATCCTCGATGGCAACGTCAAACGGGTGCTGACCCGGGTATTCGGGATTGAAGGCCATCCCGGCGTGCCGGCGGTGGAACGCGCACTCTGGCAGCTGGCCGAACAGCAATTGCAGGCGGTTCCAGATGGACGCATGACCGACTGGACCCAGGCACAGATGGACTTTGGTGCCACCCTGTGCACCCGCGCCAGACCCGCCTGCGCCCTGTGCCCACTGCAGCAGCAGTGCATTGCCCTGCGCGATGGCCGGGTAGCCGAGCTGCCGACCCGCAAGGCCGGCAAGACCCTGCCCGAACGCGAAGCCCATGCCCTGCTGGCCGACGATGGCCAGGGTCGCTACGCGCTGTTGCGGCGTCCCGAGCGCGGCATCTGGGCCGGGCTGTGGACGTTGCCGCAGGCCGATACCCATGCCGGGCTGGCACAATGGACGCTCACCGGGCTGGGCGCAGACCTGGAACAGGCCGACACCCTGACCACGATCAGCCACACCTTCAGCCATTACCGGCTGCAACTGCATGTGTATCGACTACGCTGCAGCAGCCGCCAACGCATCGGCGAAACCGCCGCTGGTTGGTTTGACCGCGTCCAGCTGGCCGCACTGGGCCTGCCCGCCCCGATCCGTAAACTCATCGATTCTTTGTGAGGCGCTGTGCCGCGCATCACACCGCAAGGAGAAGCCCATGTCGCGCACTGTTTTCTGTGACCACGCCCAGGCCCAGGCCGAAGGCCTGGATTTTGTCCCCTGGCCGGGCGAGCTTGGCCAGCGCATCTTCAACCATATCGGCAAGCCGGCATGGCAGGCGTGGCTGGCGCATCAGACCATGCTGATCAACGAAAACCGGCTCTCGCCACGCGACCCCAAGCACCGTGCCTACCTGCAGGAGCAGATGGTCAAGTACCTGTTCAACGAAGGCAGCGTGGATGCCGTTGCCGGCTACCAGGCCCCGCAGCAAACGCAGGACTGACAACGCAGGAACCAGACAGCAGAAGGCCGCCCCAGGGGCGGCCTTTTCGCATTGCCCAGCAGCATGTGCGCAGGCTCAATCGCCCTGCCCGTCCCCCTCCTGGCGCTGCTCCATCCTGGCCTGGCGCAACTGGGCCATGTCAGCCTTCAGCGCCTTGCTGTCCAGCGGGCGGATGGTGGAAATGCGGCAGCTGGCCGGGATGGCATCGTGCAGCAACACGCGGTCAAAGCGCGCGTGCACGCGGTCGAACTGGCTGCTCAGGCCGATGGTGGTGGCATAGGGCAAGCCCGGGCAGGTGGTATCGAACTGCAGCAACCAGGACTCATTGGGCCGGGTGTAGACCACCATCGCGCTGTCACCCAGCTCGCTCCAGCCGTGGATGTTGCCGAAGAAACGGAAGCTGGAAACCGGCTCACCGGCATGTGCCAGGTGCAACGCCAGCTTCTCCTGATCAGTGAGCCTGGGACCGGTCGCACAACCGGCAAGCGCCAGTACCAACAACGCCACACTGCTACGCCATTTCATTGTCCTGCCCTCTTGGTTGGTCAGATCCGGATCATCCCCCCTGCCGGCCGAATACTGCTTCACACCTGCGCAGAAGCCAGTGAATGCAGGCGGCCCTCACGCAGCTCCAGCACCCGGTCCAGCTTGCGCGCCAGGCTGCGGTCGTGGGTCACCAGCACCAGCGAGGTCGCCCGCGCCCGGTTGAGTTCGAGCATCTGCCCGAACACCGCCGCCGCGGTGCGGTCATCCAGGTTGCCGGTGGGCTCATCACCAAGCACGCAGGCCGGCTGGTTGACCAGGGCGCGCGCCACCGCGGCACGCTGGCGTTCGCCACCGCTCATCTCGCCCGGCTTGTGTTCCAGGCGATGGCCCAGGCCAACGGATTGCAGCAGCTCCAGCGCACGGGCGCGCGCATCGGCAATCTCACCGCCACCGAGCAGTACCGGCATCATCACGTTTTCCAGCGCGCTGAACTCGGGCAGCAGGTGATGGAACTGGTAGATGAAGCCCAGGTTCCGGTTGCGCAGCGCACCGCGCGCCGCATCGCTCAGTGCACTCATCCGCTGCCCGGCCACGTATACCTCGCCGGCGGTGGGCACATCCAGGCCACCGAGCAGGTGCAGCAGGGTGCTCTTGCCGGCACCGGAGGCACCGATGATCGCCACGGTTTCACCACGGCTGACCGACAGCTCCAGGCCATCGAACACCGGCGTGTGCATCTTGCCTTCGGCATAGGTCTTGGCCAGGCCTTCTGCACGAATCACCGCATCATTGATCACATCATTCATAACGCAGTGCCTCCGCCGGTTGCGTACGTGCCGCACGCCATGCCGGGTACAGGGTGGCCAGAAAGGCCATCAACAGGGCGACCAGCACGGTCAAGGCGACATCGGCCGGCTGCATGTCGGTGGGCAGGCCGGTGATGTAGTACACATCCGGCGGCAGCAGCACGATGTTGAAAGTGCCTTCAATGAAGCGCAGCAGGCGCTCCAGGTTGAAGGTCAGGGTGATCCCGCCCAGCAGGCCCAGGGTGGTGCCGACCAGGCCGATCAGACTGCCCTGGACCATGAACACCTGCATCACCCCGGCCGGGCTCAGGCCAAGGGTGCGCAGGATGGCGATATCAGCCTGTTTGTCGGTGACCAGCATCACCTGCGAGTTCACCAGGGTAAAAGCGCCCATCATGATGATCAGCGACAGCAGGATGCCCATCACCGTCTTTTCCATCTTCAGGGAGTGATACAGATTGGCGTTCTGCTGGGTCCAGTCGCTGACCCGGTACAGGCCATCCAGCGACAACGCCAGGTCACTGGCGACCTGGAAGGCCTGGTCCATGTCATGCAGCTTCAGGCGTACGCCGGTGACGCCATCGCTGCGCAACACGCGCGACAGGTCATCCAGGTTGACGAAGGCCGCACCCCGATCCACCTCGTTGTAGCCGGCCTCGAAGATCCCGCTGACATGGAAACGCTTGGTGCGCGCCATTGCCCCCAACGGGGTGCCCTGCACTTCGGCCAGGGTTGCCACGACGTTGTCGCCCACCCCCACACCGAGCCACAGCGCCAGCTCCTTGCCGAGGATGATGTTGAACTGGCCCTGCTCCAATGAATCCAGGCTGCCTTCGGTCATCTTCTCGGCGATCACCGAGACCTTGGATTCCAGGGCCGGATCAATGCCCTGGACGACGGCGCCCTGTACCCGCGGGCCGGAGAGCATGCCCTGGATTTCGATATACGGGGCCGCACCGGCCACACGCGGATCCTTGCGCGCAGCATCCACCGCCTGCTGCCAATCTCGCATCGGCTCGCCCTCGGCAGTCACCGTGGCATGCGCGGTCATTTGCAACAGGCGGTCACGGATCTCCTTCTGGAAACCGCTCATTACCGCCATCGTGGTGATCAGCACCATTACCCCGAGGGCAATGCCGATGATCGAGGCCATGGAAATGAAGGAGATGAAGCCATTACGCCGCTTGGCGCGCAGGTAACGCAGGCCAATGGCCACGGGAACTGGTTTGAACATGAGGCTCGCCCGATCAGATCAGGCTATGGTGCCACTGCCGCCTACGTTGTGGAATGCCGCCGCGCAGGCCGCCATTGGCGCAGTTCACCAACCGCTGCTTCCGGCAGCTGCCACGGCAGGAAAACACAGCGCCTGGTATGGCCATCGCTTTTCCAGCCCAGCACCAACAGGCCACAGCGCCATGCCACGGCGGGTTGCTCCAATGCCTGGCCTTCGCACCACACCAGGCCCTGCTGGCGGTCCACTTCAAACAGCAGCTTGGCACAGCGTTGCCGGCGCAGCGCCTGCCACACGGCCAGCAGGCCGGTCACTGCCAGGGCCGGGTTGATCAGGGCGCGAGGCAGGTCACTGTCGATCAGCGCCAGCATGGCCAGCAGGCCACCGAACAGCAGCAGGCCCACCTGCCAGCGCGGCGACCAGTCAAGCCGGCATCGCGGCAATCTTGCGCAGTAACGCGACGAGCTCGACATCCGGGCACTCCTCATAGCCCATCGACCAGCGCCACAACTTATCGTCTTCGCAGTCGAGCATGCGCAGGAAAACCGCGCGCTCGGCGGTCGGTGCAGTGGCCCAGGCATGGTCCAGATAACGGTCAAACAGACGGTCCAGCTCACGCATGCCGCGGCGGCTGCGCCAACGGATGCGCTTGAGTTCGGTTGCCTCGTCCATGCTTCACTCCCTATGGCCGGCCACGGCCGGAAATGCAAAAAAAACGGCACCGGCGTAAAGGCGCGGTGCCGTCAGCGACGACCGGTGAGACCACCGGTCGCGATGCCACATCAGGGCCGGATCACGGCAGCAATCAGGCGCGGCGCGCCATCATCAGCTTCTTGATCTCGGCAATGGCCAGCGCCGGGTTCAAGCCCTTCGGGCAGGTCCGGGCGCAGTTCATGATGGTGTGGCAACGGTACAGCTTGAACGGATCTTCCAGGTCATCCAGGCGGGCACCGGTGTCTTCATCGCGCGAGTCGATGATCCAGCGGTAGGCCTGCAGCAGGATCGCCGGGCCCAGGTAACGCTCGCCGTTCCACCAGTAGCTCGGGCAGCTGGTGGAGCAGCAGGCGCACAGGATGCACTCGTACAGGCCGTCGAGCTTCTTGCGGTCTTCCGGCGATTGCAGGCGCTCACGGTCCGACGGGGCCGGGGTCTGGGTACGGATCCACGGCTTGATCGAGGCGTACTGCGCATAGAAGTGGGTCAGGTCCGGCACCAGATCCTTGACCACGTCCATGTGTGGCAGCGGGTAGATCGGCACTTCCTTCTTTTCGCAGTCCTCGATGGCGCGGGTGCAGGCCAGCGTGTTGGTGCCGTCGATGTTCATCGCGCACGAACCGCAGATGCCCTCACGGCACGAGCGACGGAAGGTCAGGGTCGGGTCGACCTCGTTCTTGATCTTGATCAGGGCGTCCAGGACCATCGGGCCGCAGGCGTCCAGGTCAAGCTCGTAGGTGTCGGTGCGCGGGTTCTCGCCGCTGTCCGGGCTCCAACGGTAGATCTTGAAGGTACGGGTGTTGCGGGCACCGGCCGGAGCCGGGAAATGCTTGCCCTTGGTGACCCGGGAGTTCTTTGGAAGAGAGAATTCAGCCATTTTCGTAAGTTCCCCGGATCAGTAGACGCGCGGCTTCGGCGGCACAACGGCGACGTCATCGGTCAGCGTGTACATATGCACCGGGCGGAAATCGAAGCTGCACTTGCCCTTCTCATCAACCGTGACCAGGGTGTGCTTGTGCCAGTTGACATCGTCGCGGTCCGGGAAGTCCTCGTGCGCATGCGCACCACGGCTTTCCTTGCGCTGTTCGGCCGAGTTGATCGTGGCCACGGCGTTGAGCAGCAGGTTGTTCAGCTCGTAGGTTTCGATCAGGTCCGAGTTCCAGACCAGCGAGCGGTCGGAAACCTTGACGTCCTGGAACGAATCAAACACCTCGGCCATCTTCTGGCAGCCCTCGGCCAGCGTCTTGCTGGTGCGGAACACCGCCGCATCGGACTGCATCGTGCGCTGCATGCGGTCGCGGATGACCGCGGTCGGGGTGTCGCCATTGGCGTGGCGCAGCTTGTCCAGCAGGCCCAGTGCCTTGTCACAGGCGTCCGACGGCAGCTGCTTGTGCGAAGCACCGGGCTTGATGGTCTCGGCGCAGCGGTTGGCCACCGCGCGACCGAACACCACCAGGTCCAGCAGCGAGTTGGAACCCAGGCGGTTGGCACCGTGCACCGACACGCAGGCGGCTTCGCCGATGGCGTACAGACCCGGGACAACTGCATCCGGGTTGTCGCCGGCCTTGCGCACGACTTCGCCGTGGTAGTTGGTCGGGATGCCACCCATGTTGTAGTGGACGGTCGGAATCACCGGGATCGGCTGCTTGTGCACGTCCACGCCGGCAAAGATGCGGGCGGACTCGGCAATACCCGGCAGCTTTTCATCGATCGCACCCGGCGGCAGGTGGGTCAGGTCGAGCAGGATGTGGTCCTTGTGCTCGCCGACGCCACGGCCTTCGCGGATTTCGATGGTCATCGAACGGCTGACCACGTCACGCGAGGCCAGGTCCTTGTAGTGCGGTGCATAGCGCTCCATGAAGCGCTCGCCATTGCTGTTGCGCAGGATGCCACCTTCGCCGCGGACACCTTCGGTGATCAGGCAGCCGGCACCGTAGATGCCGGTCGGATGGAACTGCACGAACTCCATGTCCTGCAGCGGCAGGCCGGCACGGGCGACCATGCCGCCACCGTCACCGGTGCAGGTATGGGCCGAGGTCGCCGAGAAGTAGGCACGGCCGTAGCCGCCGGTGGCCAGCACCACGCCGTGCGAACGGAACAGGTGCAGGGTGCCTTCGGCCATGTCCAGGGCGAGCACGCCGCGGCAGACACCCTCCTCGTCCATGATCAGGTCGAGTGCGAAGTACTCGATCATGAAGCGGGCGTTGTGCGCCAGCGACTGCTGGTACAGGGTGTGCAGGATGGCGTGGCCGGTACGGTCAGCCGCAGCGCAGGTACGCTGCGCCGACGGACCTTCACCGTACTTGGTGGTCATGCCACCGAACGGGCGCTGGTAGATCTTGCCGTCTTCGGTACGCGAGAACGGCACACCGTAGTGTTCCAGTTCGATGATCGCCGGAATGGCTTCACGGCACATGTACTCGATCGCGTCCTGGTCACCCAGCCAATCGGAGCCCTTGATGGTGTCGTAGAAGTGGTAACGCCAGTCGTCCTCGCCCATGTTGGCCAGCGCGGCGGAAATGCCACCCTGGGCGGCAACGGTGTGCGAACGGGTCGGGAAGACCTTGGTGATGCACACGGTCTGCAGGCCTTTCTGGGCCAGGCCGAAGGTCGCACGCAAGCCAGCGCCGCCGGCGCCGACGACGACCATGTCGACCTTGTGTTCAGTAATCTTGTAAGCGGACATGGCGTATCAATTCCCAAGCACGATGCGGGCCACTGCGAAGATGCTGATGATCGCGCCGAGCACGGCGACGAACTTCACGCTGACCTGAAGGGCCAACGCCAGCAGTGAGTTGTGGATGTAGTCCTCCAGCACGACCTGCAGGCCGAGCTGGGCGTGCCAGAACATGGCCACCAGCAGGCCGACCAGCAGCACGGCGTTCCACGGCCTGGAGATGGTCTCCACCGCGGTGACGTAGTCGGCGCCGACCAGGCTGACGACCAGGCACAGGAACCAGATTCCCAAAAAGACCAGCGCGGTGGCGGTCAGTCGCTGGTGGATGAAGTGCTCGGTGCCGGACTTGGCGCTGCCCAGGCCACGCACATTCTTCAACGGAGTACGGAACTTGTTCATCACTCAGCCCCCCACGACAACAGCCGCCCAGACCAGGGCGGTAATGACCAGCGAGGCAATCACCGACAGCCAGGAGCTGCGGATGAAGGTCGCCTTGGCGTAACCCACGGCAAAGTCCTGCACGATGTGGCGCACGCCATTGCTCAGGTGATAGGCAAACACCCAGGTCCAGACAAACAGGAAGGCCTTGCCGTACCACGCCCCGGCGTGGTCAGTGAAGCAGGCCCAGGATTCTGGCCCCATCATCAGGGCGAGTAATCCACCGGCAATGATGAGAGCGCCGACAGATAGGATGATGCCGGTGGCTCGATGCAGGATCGAGGTGGCCATCTGGATCTGCCAGCGATACACCTGCAGATGCGGAGAGAGGGGGCGTGATCGATTCGCCATTTCGCTGGGCTCATTGTCTCGGCTGGGCGGCGGAATGCCGCATTGGCTATTCGCTGCAACGGCTTCAGAAGTCGATGCAGCGTCCGTTTTTCTCCCAATCCCCGTAGCGCACCGGATCCAGTCCGCCGCGGCCACCCACCTCGGGCACCTTGACGGTTTCCGGCACAGCAGTTTCCTGCTGGTCGTTGACCGCAGTTTCCGGGATGGTTTCAGGAGTGGGGGTTGTTTGGCCTATCATTTTTGGTCTCGCAACGTATTGATTTTAGACCCGCTGACCGTGACTGACAACCTGCCCCCCCGTTTTTCCCTGCCCGAGATCGGTTTATTGCGCCTGCAAGGGCCCGATGCCGAAGTCTTCGCCCAATCACAACTGGCCAATGACGTGACCCTGCTGGCGCCCGGGCAATGGCAGTGGAGCTGCTGGCTCAATGCCAAGGGACGGGTACTGGCGGTGCTGGCACTGCTGCGGATCGGCGAAGGCGACCTGCTGGCGATCCTCCCGGACGGGGGCGCTGCCGAGTTCGGCCAGGCGCTGCAACGCTTTGTCTTCCGCCGCAAGGTCACCCTCCGGGTCGATGACCGCCAGGCCAGCGGCAGCTTCGCCTCCGCGTCGCTGGCCAGCGGCAACACCGCCGCAATCGCTGCCGATGGCAGCATCGAACTGGATTGGGGCAGCGCCGGGCTGCCGCGCGTTCTGCGCATCAGCCGTGATCCGGCAGCCGGCGATGGCAGTGCACCATGGCGCCAGGCGGATTTGCGCCAGGGCCTGCCGCGGCTGGCGGCCGATCAGCGCGAAAGCTGGACCGCGCAGCAGCTTGGGCTGGACCGGCTCAACGGCTATTCGGTACGCAAGGGCTGCTACCCCGGCCAGGAGATCGTCGCGCGCACCCATTTCCTGGGCAAGGCCAAGCGCGCCACCGTACTGCTGCACGGAATTGACGAAGGCGTTGCTGCCGGCAGCGCGGTGCTTGCGGCCGAGGCCAGCATCGGCCAGATCGCCTGCGTGGCGGCACCGTATGCCCTGGCGGTGCTGCCGCTGGAGCGCGAAGATCTGCCACTGAGCGTGGATGGACAGGCGGTCAGCCAATTGCCGCTGCTCGATGGCCTGCAACGCTGAACCGGCCCAGGCAGGAAGCGCCAGCCGTGACCCGGTGGCGCTAGGATGGTCCGGCATATCCACCCGGACTCCTCCCTGCGCATGATCGATCCGCACGCCTGCCCCACGACCACCCTGTTGCTGTTCGGCGCCACCGGTGATCTGGCCCAGCGCTATCTGTTCCCGTCACTGCTGCGCCTGCATGCCGACGGGCTGCTGCCGGCCGGGCTGCGCATTCGCGGCCTGGCCCTGAGCGCGCACGACGACGCCGGCTTTGCCGACCTGCTGCGGCAGCGGCTGCTTGAGGCAGCGCCCGATGCCCAGGTTGCTGCGGCCATCGAGGGCCTGCTGGCACGGGTCCAGTACCGCAGCGTCGACCTGTCCGACAGTGCGGCCGTGACTGCCGCTGTCGCCGATGTCGGCGGCGGCACCTGCCTGAGCTACCTGTCCATTCCACCGGCGCTGTACCCGAGCACTGCCCAGGGCCTGGCACAGGCCGGTGCACTGGCAGCACCGTCCAGGCTGATGCTGGAAAAGCCCATTGGCAGTGACGGCGCCAGTGCCGATGCCCTGCTGGAGCAGATTGCCGGGCTGATCGAGGAGGAACGCACCTACCGGGTTGACCATTACCTGGGCAAGGCGGCAGTACAGAACCTGATGGCCCTGCGCTTTGGCAACACCCTGCTGGAGGCGGTGTGGAACCGCAACCACATTGAATCGGTGCACATCCTGGTGGCCGAAAGCGGCGGCGTGGATGGCCGCAGCGCCTACTACGCCCAGGCCGGTGCCCTGCGCGACATGGTCCAGAGCCATATCCTGCAGCTGCTGGCACTGGTGGCGATGGAGCCGCCGGTATCACTGCAGGCCGACCGCATCCGCGATGAAAAGGTCAAGGTGCTGCGCAGCCTGCGCCCGCTGGATCCGAAGACCGCCGCGCCACTGACCCTGCGGGCCCGCTACGGCGCCGGCCGGATCGATGGCCAGGACGTGCCCGGTTATGTGCCGCCGGCCGGCACCGATCCGGAAACCTTTGCCGCGGTCACCGCGCATATCGACAATTGGCGCTGGGCCGGGGTGCCGTTCCATCTGGTCACCGGCAAGCGCCTGCCCTGCCGCAGCACCCAGGTGGTGATCACCCTGAAGCCGGTCAGCCACTGGCTGTTTGACAAGCCCAGCCGCGGCCAGGCCCAGCCCAACCGGATCACCCTGCAGCTGCAGCCCAATGAAAACATCCAGCTGGGCCTGCTCAGCTCGCTGGCCGGCCCGGAATGGGGCGCCCTGGAACTGCAGCCGCTGGCGCTGGAGCTGTCGGTGCCGACCGGCCAGCAGCGGCGCATCGCCTACGAGCGCCTGTTCCTGGATGCCCTCAGCGGCAACAGCGCCCTGTTCGTACGTGCCGATGAAGTCCGCGCCGCCTGGGCCTGGACCGACAGCGTGCTGGCCGCCTGGCAGCAGGCCGGCCTGGCCATGGGCAGCTACCCCGCCGGGCAATGGGGGCCGCAGCGGGCGGCCCAGTTCCTTCCGGCCAACCTGCTGGAGCCCACCCTGCCATGAACCACAGTCTGCTGCTGCACCGCCATGCCGACAGCACAGGCTGGGCCACGACCGCCGCCACGGCCATCGCCCGGGCCCTGCAAGGCCCGCAGCGACAGCGCCTGTTGCTTTCCGGCGGCAGCACGCCGGCACCGGTCTACCGGCAACTGGCGCAGGCCGCACTGGACTGGAGCCAGCTGGAGCTGGGGCTGGTGGATGAGCGCTGGCTTGCCGCTGGCGATGCCAACCGCAATGACCGGCTGGTCGAACAGCATCTGCTGGCCCTGCAGCCGCAGGCCCGCCTGCAAGCGCTGGCGCAGCCGGGCAGCAGCCCCGCGTCCAGCGTGCAGGCCGCCAATGCGCACTGGCGGCAACAGCCGCTGCCGACGGTGGCGGTACTGGGCATGGGCAATGATGGCCACACCGCCTCGCTGTTTCCCGGCGCGCGGGACCTGGCGCAGGCCCTGGACAGCACCGCGCCGTATGCCAGCATCGATGCCGGCGACTGCCCGGCCGCCCAGCCATTCGCACAGCGCCTGAGCCTGACCCCGGCCGGGCTCGGCCACTGCCGGCAACGCTTCCTGCTGCTGCGTGGCAACGACAAGCTCGACACCCTCACCACCGCGCTGAAAAGCGGCAATCCCCGTCATTACCCCATCCTGTACGCCCTGGGCAGCAGCACCGGGCCACTGCAGGTGTTCTGGTGCCCGTAAAGCTGCCATCCGCACCCGCCCTGCTGCGCCCACCGGCCAGCCGGCCGGGCGCCACTGGAGATCCGACATGAACCTGCTACACCCCACCATCGCAGCGGTTACCGCGCGCATCATCCAGCGCAGCGCCCCCAGCCGCGCGGCCTATCTGGCCCAGATCCGGGCCGCCAGCACGGTGACGCCCGCACGGGCCAGGTTGAGCTGCGGCAACCTGGCCCACGGTTTTGCCGCCTGCGGCACGCAGGACAAGGCCACCCTGAAAGCGGTCAATGCCCCCAACCTGGGCATTGTCAGCGCCTACAACGACATGCTCTCGGCACACCAGCCGTTCGAGCATTACCCGGCGATCATCCGTGCCGCGGCACGCGCGATGGGCGCCACCGCGCAGGTGGCCGGCGGGGTGCCGGCGATGTGCGACGGGGTGACACAGGGCCGGCCCGGCATGGAACTGTCCCTGTTTTCGCGCGATGTGATTGCCCAGGCCACCGCCGTGGCGCTGAGCCATGACATGTTCGATGCCGCGGTGTATCTGGGCGTATGCGACAAGATCGTGCCGGGCCTGTTGATCGGCGCGCTGGCCTTTGGCCATCTGCCGGCGGTGTTCATTCCGGCCGGGCCGATGCCCAGCGGGATCCCGAACAAGGAAAAGGCGGCCGTGCGCGAACGCTACGCGGCCGGGCTGGCCAGCCGGGAGGAACTGCTCGCCGCCGAGGCCGCCAGCTACCACGCGCCTGGCACCTGCACTTTCTACGGCACGGCCAACTCCAACCAGGTGCTGCTGGAAGCCATGGGCCTGCAGTTGCCCGGCACCAGCTTCGTCCCACCGGGCACCGAGTTGCGCGACGCCCTGACGGCTGCCAGCGCGCAGCGGGCGCTGCAACTGACAGCCGCCGGCGATGATTACCGCCCGATCGGCGAACTGGTCAACGAACAGGCCATCGTCAACGCCATCGTGGCGCTGATGGCCACCGGTGGCTCGACCAACCACACCATCCACTGGATTGCCGTGGCCCGTGCCGCCGGCATCGTGCTGGACTGGGAAGACATGGACGCGATTTCATCGGTGGTGCCGACCCTGAGCCATGTCTACCCCAACGGCCAGGCCGACGTGAACCATTTTGCCGCCGCGGGCGGTACCGCGCTGGTGTTTGCCGAACTGCTCAAGGCCGGCCTGATGCATGGCGACATCCGCACCATCGCCCCGGGTGGCATCGGCGATTACTGCCAGGAGCCGCGCCTGGACGGCGAGCGCCTGCACTGGGTGGCAGGCGCCACCACCAGCGCCGACACCAGTGTGCTGCGCCCGGTCGCCGACCCGTTCGAGCCCCAGGGCGGCCTGCGCCTGCTCAAAGGCAACCTGGGCCAGGGGCTGATCAAGCTGTCGGCGGTGCAGCCGGAGCATCGCAGCATCACGGCACCGGCCGTGGTGGTCGACACACCGGCCGCACTGAACCGGCTGCATGCCGCCGGCGCCCTGCCGCATGACTTTGTCGCGGTGGTGCGCTTCCAGGGCCCGCAGGCCAATGGCATGCCCGAGCTGCATTCGCTGGCGCCGCTGCTGGGGATGCTGCAGAACCAGGGCCGCAAGGTCGCACTGGTCACCGACGGCCGGCTGTCTGGCGCCTCGGGCAAGTTCCCGGCGGCCATCCATGTCACCCCGGAGGCAAGCCGTGGCGGCGTCCTGGCCCGCCTGCAGGAGGGCGACCTGATCACCGTGGACGGCACTACCGGCCAGCTGCAGGTGCATCTGGAGCCGTCCGCACTGGACGCCCGGCCACTGGCCACCAGTACGGCCGAGGTCGGCCACGGCATGGGCCGCAACCTGTTTGCCTTCAACCGCGCACTGGTGGGCCGCGCCGACCAGGGCGCGCTGTCGATCGCGGTCGGGCCCCTGCTTGGCAACGGCCAGGCCTGGGAATGGGACAGCCCCTATCCGCAAGGCAACCCGGCCTGACGGCCAGGAAAAACGCCGGGTCATCCCGGCGTTTTCTTTTTCGCTGCTCAGTGCAGCGGACTCACGGTACCGGCAGCGCAATCCGCAGCTGCACCGGCACGCTGCGCAGATGCAAGCGCCCGCTCTGCCAGGGCTGTGGCAAGCCATCGACCAGTGCTGGCGCCGGCGGCTGTGCGAAGGGCCAGTCCAGCACCAGGCCGGCCGGTGGCGCCTGCAGCCCCGGCGCAAACACCAGCACCCAGTCGCTGCCCTCGCGCCGCCCCTGCAGGCCCAGACGGCCCCACCGGGTGAGCACACCGGGCACCTGCAATTGCCCTTGCTGCCAGGCCGACGCCGGCAAGCCGGGGAGCAGGCGCAGATGATCTGCCTGCTCCTGTACCACAGTGGCGGCAATGGCCTGCACCTGTTCGGCGGCCTGACGCGCATCCAGCAACCCCTGGCTCTGGCCGCGCTGCCACTGCTGCCAGCCGGGCAACAGGCTGTCATCGTGCAGGGCCAGGGCTGCCTCCCACAGCTGCTGGCGCTGGGCCAATGACACCGGTTCGCCGGGCGGCAAGGGAACCTGAGTGGACGTGGCCAGCGGGCCAGCCGGCAGGACGCCCGTCACCGGCGCGACAGCGGCGACCTGCCCGGCACCGGCGTCCGCCTGCACCACCTCACCCCCATTGCCCTGTGCAGGGCCGAGCGCCAGCGCAGGCTCGGGCAACAGAGCGGCCAGCTGCAGCGACACGCTGGCCGGATCCGGTGCCGGGGACGCCGCCGGCTCGGCACAGGCCCCGCCGGGCTGGTAGCGCGCCAGACTGTCCTGCACCCAGGGCTGCAAGGCCTGGCGCTGCGCAGGCGACCATGCCCCGGCCAGCTGCGCCTGGGCCGCCAACTGGGCCCAATGCGCCAGCAACGGGCAGTGTCGGGTACTGCCGGTAGCAATCCGCGCCAGCAGCCAGGGCAGCACGGCGTCGGCCTGGTCGGCGCGCATCAAGGCACTGGCGATATGCATGCTGTCGCGGTTTCCCGCCCCGATCGAGCGCCGGCTGTCAGTACGCAGCCAGGGGCCGTTGCGTTCGGCCCGCATCCGCACCACGGCCGCCTGCCAGCTGTCGACCAGCCAGCGGCCCTGCTCACCCGGCAGCTGCCAGCCTTCAGCAGGCACGGCTTGCGCGGTAAAACGCGTTGGCACCGCGCTGGTCATGGCCGGGTCCGACAGCGGCAGCCAGACCTCCCATTCCCTGCTCTGCCCGGCGGCCAGCTCCTGCCGCCACAGCATCACCGCCGAGGCCAAGCCCTGCCCATCACTGGCCTGGCGGGCCTGCGGCAGCTGCGCCGCACGCAGCAGGTTCAGATCCAGCCCGGCATCGAAATGGCTGGCAAAGGCGGCATCGGCGCGTTGCGCAGCCAGCAGCGCGGGCGCGCCATTGATCGCCACCGCCGCATCGCTGACGGCCACCTGCTCGATCCAGCCGGCACCACCGGGCAGATCCCCCAGACGGCCGGCCGCATGCAGCTGGAACGGGCGCAAGGCCAGCGCCAGCGCATAACGATGACTGCTGGCATCGGGGTTGGCCAGCCGGTAGCGCACACGTAGCCACGGCTGTGCCTGCGCATCGTGGCCGGTACTGGCGCTGATCGTCAGCTGTGCCTGGGTGTGTTGCCAGCGGCTCTGCGCGCCAGCAGGCTGCGCCACCGGCTGCACCTGCATCTGTTCGGCGCCGTGCCAGCTGCCATCGATCTGCAGTTGCGGGGTCAGGGTAAATTGTCCGGGCCGCGGCTCGATGATGCCCTGCTCACTGAACCACACCGGTGCCGGCGCGGCTTCCGCACCCAGCACCGTCCAGCGCACCGGTCCATCGCTGATGCTGGCTGGCAGCACGCCCGCCGGCCATGCCTTGCCCACTTCGCGCAGGAAGGCCTCCGTCGAACGGCCAAAGGTCGCATGCTGCGGCAGCAGGTCGACAATGCCATAGCGCCAGTTCGGCCCATCTTCCAGGTCCAGCCGCAGATAGCGCGCCGTCAGCGGTCCCAGACGCAGCCGGTCGGTAGTGCCGGCCGGGGCATTGACCTGGCGCAGCTGCTGCCAGCGCCGACCATCGTTGGAGGCCTGGACCCGGTATTTATCCGCGCGCAGGCCGGCAGCCCACTGCACCACCAGCCCGCCGACCTCGCGCTCACGACCCAGGTCCAGGCTCACCGTCTGCTGTTTGACCCCGCTACTGACCCACAGGGTGTCGGCGCGACCATCGACCATCCGCTGCTGCAGGGCGGTGGCGGTATCGGCAAGGGCCAGCGGGGTGAACGGGCTTTGATCGACCGGGCGCACGTGCAGGGCAAGGCTGTCGATACACCATTGCGCCTGCCCCCCGCTGGCCGAGGCCAGACGCAGCTCCAGCCGCTGGCTTCGGGCCGGCAGCACCAGGCCACTGCCGCTGGCATCGCTGAATTCGGACAACCACCAGTCCAGGCCTTGCCAACGGCCAGACAGGCCACGCCCGGCATGATGGGCGCCATGCCGGCGCCCGGCCTCATCGATGATGTGCAGCGAAAGCTGGGCCTGTGCCGCCTGCCCGCGGCTGGACAGCTGCAGCCGCCCATCCGGCGGCAGGTCCAGGGCCAGCGGTGCACTCAGGCGCACGCTGCCGGCATGCGCACCGAAGTCGGCAGCGATGCACAGCGCCCGTCCGCCATCGGCGCCGCTGACCCGGGTCAGCCGGGCCTGCGCGCCTTCAGAAGCCTGCAGGCGCCAGCGCGAGGGATCATCAAACCCATCCAGTACCCGCGTGCTGGCCTGGGCGATGGCACAGCCCAGCAGACCCACCGCCACGATCCAGCGTGCCGACTTCACCTGCAACCACCTTGTATTGATCATCAAGCGGTCAATCGTGACCGATTGCACGCCCTCGGCACCAGCGCCGTTGGTCCTGCCGCGCCGGCAACGCCACCGTTACCAGTCCAGCCCAAAGGACAGCTTGAAGGTACGGGTGGCGTACTGGTCCCAGCGGTTGATCTCACCGCTACGCCAGTTGATGCCGTACCCGCCCCAGTTCTGCCAGTCGAACACATTGAGCACATCGGCGCGCACCTTCAGCTTGACGTCGCTGCCGGTATCCCAGGTCCTGGCCAGCGACAGGTCAAACTGCTTGAAGCCGATGGTGCCGTCGGGCTGGAAGCTGCGGATGGTTTCATAGCCACTGCTGCCATCCACATCCCAGCGGCGCAGGTGGCTGGCCAGGGTCAACTTGCCCGACAGGCTCAGGCCATGACCGAGGTCGCCAAAACCACTGAGCACCAGCCGGTGGCGCGGCGTCCATGCACCGCCGAAACTGCCGCCGGCCGGGAAGAACCAGCCATAGGCGGGATTCTGCTCATGCACGTTCTGCTCGGCTGAGGTGTAGGTATAGGCCAGGTTGACACTCCACGGGCTGGCCGCGGTGTACGGCTTGTCGGCCGAGAACAGCAGCGAATGGCTGCGGCTTTCCAGGTTGTTGGTTCCCAGGATCAGGTTGCCCATGCCCGGCACGCCGCCATTGCTCCACGGGCTGCCGGAAGCGTTGAAATAGCTGCCATCGGGCTGACGGTTGCCAAACAGCATCAGCAGGCCATCGTTGTAGTCGACAAACTGGTAGGCCAGCGAGGTGTTCCACTGCTGGCCGGCCAGCTGGACGGCATTGCGGATACCCAGGCTGATCTGGTCCGAATACGGCACCTTCAGGTCGTTGGCGAACATCCACACTTCCCGCCCGCTCTGCCCGCCACTGGCCAGGCTCATCAGGTAGTCGCGCTGCAGCAGTGCCGGGTCCCAGTCCACGCAGCCGGCCAGGGCGACATCACAGGCATGGCCGGGCGAGTTGATCGCCAGCTGGCGGTAGGGGAAGGTGGCCTTGGTGCGCTCCAGCTGCAGGTAGTCAAACAGGTTGCGGTCATAGGCACGGCCAATGCCGCCAAACAGCACATGGCGCTCGTCCCCGCTCAGGTCATAGGAAAAACCCAGGCGTGGCTGCCAGGCATCGCGGAACGCCTTGCGGTTGGAGCCGGTGCTGATGAAACCGGCAACATCGATGCCACCGGCCGCCAGGCTCTGCGCATAGGTCTGTCCGGCCGGCGCACCGGCCTGCGGGTCCTGCGTGGCCAGTGCCGTCAGCACGTCCGCGCCGGTGACAAAGTCCGACCAGGCCGGGGTCTTTTCATAGTCCCAGCGCAGGCCCAGGTTCAGGGTCAGCCGGTCGCTGACCTCCCAGTCGTCCTGTAGATAGATACCGAACTGCTTGTTGGTCGAGCGCACCACGCCACCCTCGGTGCCGGCGACCGGGCTGCCGAAGGAAACGTAGTACGGCACCTGCCCGCCCTGGGCGATGTCGTAATAGAACTGCGGGTTGTACGGCTGCTGCTCGATGGTGTTCAGCTCTACCTGCTTGTACTTCACACCAAACTTGAGGGTGTGCCCGGCAAAACCAAAATAGGTGGTGTCATTCTGCAGCGACCAGCCTTCCTGGCCCTTGTCCTGCAGGCCGCCATCACCGGCGCCGGTGCGGAACAACAGGCGGCCGTTGTTGGAAGAGCCATCGGTGAGCTGGTAGCCATTGCCGAAATTGACCGGTGCCATCGACCAGTAGGCATCTTCCCAGGTCAGGTGGGCATCGTTGAGCCAGTCCATGCTGCTGTACTGCCAGCGCAGGTCGTAGCGGTCCTCATCCACCCCGGTGTCAGTGCCGAAGCTGGCGGCGCTCTGGCCACCGACATTGCCCACACCCAGCTCCTCGCGCTTCTTGAAGCTCAGCTCCAGCAGGTTGGCCTCATTGAAGGTCCAGCTCAGCTTGCCGAAGTACAGATCCTCCTTGAACGGCACACTGGTGGACCCGAACTGGTCGGCCAGCCACGCCGGCATGTCGGCCACGCTCAGGCCCTCCCCTGGCACCAGGTCCTTGGGCGAGTTGTATTCCTTGGCTTCGTAGCTGGTGAAGAAGTGCAGGCGGTCACGGATGATCGGCCCGCCCACGCTCATGCCGTACTGGGTTTCACTGGAACGGGTCTTCTCACCGCCCCGCTCATCCTCGCGCGCGGTGCGCCAGTCCTGGTTGGTGGTATCCCAGAAGAAGGAACCGGAAAAATCATTGGTACCCGACCTGGTCACCGCGGTCACCGCCGCCGAGCTGATCTGGTCGTACTCGGCCTTGTAGTTGGAGGTGATGACCTTGTACTCACCGATGGCCAGCTGCGGGAACGGGTTGCCGCGGCTGGAATCCTGGCCGGTGATGCCGCCCTGGATCACATAGTTCTTCTGGCCCACGCCATCGATGTAGACGTTGATGTTGTTGGCACTCTGCGCACCGGCGCGCAACCTGGTCGCGCCATTGCCCGGGTTCTGCTCGAAGATCATCCCCGGCACGGTGTCGGCAAAGGCCAGGAAGTTGCGGGTACCTTGCGGCAGCGCTTCGATCTGGCGGTTGCTGACATAGGTGGCCAGCTCGGAGGTCTTGGTTTCCACCAGCGCGGTGGCGCTCACCTGTACCGTATCCAGCTGCTGTGCCGTACCGGCACTGGCCGTTTCGGCCTCCCCGCCCACGGCCAGGTTCAAGGTGGCCGTCTGCCCTACCGCGACACTGACCACGCGCTCATCGCGCTGGTCATTGGCCTGGACCACCACCCGATACTGGCCCGGAACCAGGCCGGGCAGCAGATAGCTGCCATCGGCATTGACCTGCGCACTGCGTACCGCACCGGTGGCCAGGTTGGTGGCAGTGATGCGGGCACCGGCTGCCGGCGCGGAATCGGCATTGACCTGGCCGCGGAGGGTGGCGCCGGTGCTCTGGGCCATGGCCGGAGCAGCCAGACTCAAACCGGCGGCCAGTGCCAGAACCAACAGACGACGGGAAGGCAGGCGGGTAAACGCAGAGGGCGACATCAGGCAGCTCCGGTGGCAGAAATAAGGCCGGGGGCAACATGCCCCCGGTCAGCTGCGCATTGTTCGCAAACAAACGTGAATAAATTGCGTACCCAGTCACAGCGCAGGCGAAAACCCTGCCCTTCAGATGCCAATGGTCAGCCTGAATTAAGCCATTGACGCTTCTTCGGGGGTCAATGCCTCGACCCCGAGTGCATGGATATCGGTATCCATCAGCTCGCCCAGGGCGGCATACACCGCGCGATGGCGGGCCAGTGGCCGCATCCCGGCGAAGGCCGCGCTGACCACGCGCACATTGAAGTGGCCACGGCCATCGCGGGCGCCGGCATGCCCGGCGTGCCGCGCACTGTCATCAACCACGCTCAGCTCCAGCGGCGCCAGAGCCTGCTGCAGGCACTGCTGGATTTTTTCCACCCTGGCGGCATTCATGGCAACACCTTCCTGAAAGGACGCACATCCACGCGCACATAGACCCCGGCGGCCACATAGGGATCCTGCTCGGCCCATGCCCGGGCCTGGGCCAGATCGGCAAACTGCGCCACCACCAGCGAACCGCTGAAACCTGCCGGGCCCGGGTCCTCGGCATCGATGGCCGGGCAAGGGCCGGCCAGCAGCAGCCGCCCGGCATCGGCCAGGGCGCGCAGACGCGCCAGGTGTGCAGGCCGCGCCTGCATCCGTGCCGCCAGCACATCGACACCATCAAAGCCTTCAATCACGTACCACACGGCCAACTCCGCACCTGCGTTAAACAAGTCACCAGTGTAGCCGGCCAACACTAGACAGCGACCGGGCCACGGCGTTAGTCTTTGCACCTACACGCGTTGGTGAACTGTCGCCCGGCCGCCTTCATCGGCCAGCCTCCGAGCCGCACCGCGCAACGCCGTGATGACCACCTTCCGTGTTCTACCGTGCTCCGCTCGGCGCATGGCCTTGTTTTTTTGATGTGTGGCAGCACCGACAGACGGTGCAAACCGTGTGCACCTGGGTCGTCGCGTCTGCGCTGTGAGCGCAACCCGGCACCCGGCGCGCCATCCGTACCTGGAACTGATGACAGCCCAAGCCGCGCCCGACGCGAACCTGCAACACCTGCCTGAGCATGGGCAGCCAACCCCGTTGGCGCTGCTGCATGGACAGCCGTTGCTGCAGATGCCGCGCGACCTGTACATCCCCCCGGATGCACTGGAGGTGGTGCTGTCAGCATTTGAAGGCCCGCTGGACCTGCTGCTGTACCTGATCCGCCGGCAGAACCTGGATGTGATGGACATCCCGGTTGCCGAAATCACCCGCCAGTACGTGCAGTACATCGACCTGATGCAGCAGCTGCGGCTGGAGCTGGCCGCCGACTACCTGGTGATGGCGGCGATGCTGGCACAGATCAAATCGCAGATGCTGCTGCCACCGCCACCGTGCGATGAGGCCTTCGGCGAGGATGACACCTTCAATGATGACCCGCGTGCCGAGCTGGTGCGCCGGCTGCAGGAATACGAGCGCTTCCGTCAGGCGGCCTCGGATCTGGATGCGCTGCCCCGGCTCGAACGCGACACCGACCTGGCCCATGCCGATGCCGGGCTGGCGGTGGCCATCCAGACGCCACCGCAGGTGGACCTGGGCCAGATGCTGCAGGCATTGCAGCAGGTACTGCAACGGGCGCAGCTGCAGGCCGGCCACCAGATCACCCGCGAAGCCCTGAGCGTGCGGCAGCGGATGAGCCAGATCCTGGCCACGGTGGCCGATGGCCAGCGCCACGATTTTGTTGCCCTGTTTACGCCGGAGGAAGGCCGCAACGGGGTACTGGTCAGCCTGCTGGCCATTCTGGAACTGGCCAAGGAGCAGCTGCTGGAGATCACCCAGACCCAGGCACTGGGCCCGATCCATGTTGCTGCCTGCGGTCAATTGCACTGACCATGGCAATCAGCACCGGGCAACTGCGCTGCATCCTTCAAGCCGCGATCCTGGCGGCCCCACAGCCACTGTCGTTGCGCCAGCTGGAGGAGTTGTTCGATGCCGATGACGGGGTTGACCGCGACGCGATCAGGCATGCCCTGGCACAGCTGCAGCAGGACAGTGACGACCAGGGCGTGGAACTTCGCGAAGTGGCCAGCGGCTGGCGTTACCAGGTCAAGCCCGGCTGTCACCGCTGGGTGGCCAGGTTGTTCAGCGAACGGCGTACGCGTTATTCGCGCGCCACGCTGGAAACCCTGGCCCTGATTGCCTACCGGCAGCCGATCACCCGCGGCGAGATCGAACAGGTGCGCGGGGTGGCGGTATCCAGCCAGATCATCCAGACCCTGGAAGAACGTGGCTGGGTGGAAGTGGTCGGCCACCGCGAGATCGCCGGACGCCCAGCACTGCTGGGTACCACCCGCGCGTTTCTGGACCATTTCGGCCTTGCCGCGCTGGACCAGCTGCCACCGTTGCACAGCCTGCAGGACAGCGCGGCGGCCCTGGCCGCCGCCAATGAAGATTTTTCCACCGCTACAACGCCTCTGGACGAGGCACCCGACGCTGCGCCGGGCACCCGTGCGGCAGAGCACCACCTGAACTCCTCCAACGCCGCTGCGCTGACGCCGCTGGCCGTTGAGCAAGCCGATGTTGAACCTGAAGGCCGCCCTGCACGGGCAGGCCGGAGCCAAATTGATGAGTGACACCAAAAGCAAAATGTCGTTGAACAAACTTTCGCTCAAGCGCGAAGGCAGCGATACCACCCGTACCGAAGAGCGCCTGCACAAAGTGCTGGCCCAGGCCGGGCTGGGCTCGCGCCGCGCACTGGAACAGCGCATTGCCGACGGCCTGGTCAAGGTCAACGGCGAAGTGGCCAGGACCGGCCAGTCGATCCGCAGCGGCGACAAGGTCGAGCTGGACGGCCGCCAGTTCGTGGCCAGCGCGCTGACCGAACCGGCCCGCGTGCTGATCTACAACAAGCCCGAAGGCGAGGTCACCACTCGCGAAGACCCGGAAGGCCGTCCGACCGTGTTCGAAGCGCTGCCGCCGCTCAAGGGCGCGCGCTGGATCAGCATCGGCCGCCTGGACATCAACACCACCGGCCTGCTGCTGCTGACCACCGACGGCGAGCTGGCCAACGCGATGATGCACCCCTCCTTCGAGGTCGAGCGCGAGTACGTGGTCCGCGTGCGCGCCCCGGAAGGCGAGGAAAAGGTGCCGGACAACATCGTTGACCGCCTGGCCCGTGGCGTGGCGCTGGAAGACGGCCCGGCCAAGTTCGACGAGATCGAGCGCATCGGCGGCACCGATTCGCACGACTGGTTCCGGGTCGTGGTCAAGGAAGGCCGCAACCGCGAAGTACGCCGGCTGTGGGAATCCCAGGGCTGCCAGGTCTCGCGCCTGAAGCGCGCCCGCTACGGCAACATCACCCTGCCGCGCGAACTGGCCCGTGGCCAGAGCAGCGAACTGAGCTCGGCCCAGGTCCAGGCCCTGCGCAATGAACTCAAGCTCGAGGACGGCGCTGCTCCGGCACTGACCCTGCTGCCGGTGATCGGCCAGCGCCGTGCACTGAAGGCGCCGGTGCGCGTGGGCCGTGATGGCCAGCCGCGCAATGCCTACATCAATGGCAACACCGCCGCCGATGAAGGCCGCGAGCTGCGCCGTTTCGACAACCCGCGCGAAGAGCGTGGCCGTGGCCGTGGTGGCAAGCCGCCGCGCGGCGGCCTGACCGTTACCGGTGATGCGGCGGCCAAGCAGATCAACAAGCCGCTCAAGCCGCGCAAGCCGCGCAACGACCGTGCGTTGCCGGAAGGCAATCCCGCCGCCTTCCGTTCCTGGTATGTGCCCGAAGGCGTGTCCACCGGCCCGAGCGGCCACCGCAATGCCGGCCCGGGTGCCGGGCGCGGTCCGGGTGCTGGCCGTGGTCCGGCCGGTGCAGGCCGTCCGGGTGGCGCCGGCAAGCCGGGTGGCAATCGTGGCGGCAAGCCAGGCGGTTACGCCGGCGGCAAGCCGGCCCATGCTGAGTCGCGTGGTGCTGGCGAAGGCCGCCCCGCCGCGCCGCGTCATCCGTACGGGCATCCGGGCAATGCACCGAGCTTCCCGTCCGATCACGCCAACCCGGGCTACAGCCCGTACGGTGCCGCCCGCCCGGCGCGTGGCGGCAATGACCGCCCGGCCGGCAACCGCGGCCCGCGCCCGGGCGGCGATCGCCCCGGCGGCAACCGTGGCGGTGCCCGCCCGGGTGGCAGCGCACGTCCCGGTGGTCGTGGCCCAGGTGGCGGCAACCGCGGCCCGCGCGGCGGCTTCTAAGCCCGTCGCGTGCCAATCCGGTGCCCTGCCACTGCGGCAGGACACCGGAAACCAGAACGCCCCGTCAGCGGGGCGTTTTTATTGGTCCACTGCCGAGCCGCGCGGAACCGCCGCTGACCCGGCGCTGTGCGCCGGGCAAGCCGCTCCTCAGGGCCGGCCCATCCCCGGCAGTTCGAACGTATCGGCATCAAGCATTGCCGGAAAACGCTGGCGGTGCGCGGCCAGCGCAGCGGCACTGATCGTGGTGGTGGCCACCTGCTCGCTGCCGTGCAGGGCCAGCTGCGCCTGGCCAAGGAAATCGATCACCGCGCTGTCGCCGGCATAGCTGAGCTTGTTGCCGTCGGTGCCGACCCGGTTGACCACCGCGACATAGCACAGGTTCTCGATTGCCCGCGCGCGGGCCAGGGTATTCCAGGCATGGGCACGCTGCTGCGGCCAGTTGGCCACGAAGATCTGCAGGTCAAAGTCCAGCGCATCGGCGCGCTCGACGTTGTAACGGTTGCGGCAGAACACCGGAAAGCGCAGGTCGTAGCAGACCTGCGGATTGATCCGCCAGCCCTTCCACTCCACGCTCAGGCGGTGGCTGCCGGCGGCATAGCGCTCGTGTTCGCCGCCGTAGCGGAACAGGTGGCGCTTGTCGTAATGGGCAATGCGCCCGTCCGGGTAGACCCAGAGCAGACGGTTGTAGACCTGGCCGTCCACCCGCAGCTGCAGCGAGCCGGTGACCACCGCATCCAGCGCGGCGGCCTGGGCCTGCATCCAAGCCAGCGACGGGCCGTCCATGCCCTCGGCCTGCTCGCCGGCGACATTGGAAAAACCGCTGGTGAAGGTTTCCGGCAGGATCACCAGGTCGGTCTGCCCGGCCAGTGGCGCGATCAGCGCCGCATAGTGGGCACGGTTGCCTGCCGGGTCATGCCACAAGGTATCGCCTTGCACCAGCGAGATGCGCAGGTCCTGGGTCGGAAGGTTCATCGCGCCCACCTCACAGCTCGCGCAGACGCGCGATGGCCGCATCCACGGTGGCCTGGTTCTTGGCAAAACACAGGCGGATCAGGCGCTGCCCGGCCGGTGGCTCGGCATAGAACGGCGACAGCGGGATGGCGGTGACGCCCTTCTCGATGGTCAGCCAGCGGCAGAAGGCCATGTCGTCCAGGTCGCTGATGGCCGAGTAATCCACCAGCTGGAAGTAGCCACCGGCCACATCCAGCAGCTTGAACCGGGTCTGTGCCAGCTGGGCACGGAAGGCATCGCGCTTGGCCTGGTAGAACGCGCCCAGCTCGCGGTGGTGCTCCGGTTGCTCGTTGATCATCGCCGCAAAACCATACTGGGCCGGGCCGAAACTGGTGAAGGTGTTGTACTGGTGGACCTTGCGGAACTCCACGGTCAGCGCCGGCGGGGCGATCGCATAGCCCAGCTTCCAGCCGGTGCAGTGGTAGGTCTTGCCGAAGCTGGAAACCACGAAAGCGCGCTCGCGCAGGGCCGGCCAGCGCAGTGCCGATTCGTGCCGCGCACCGTCATAGATGATGTGTTCGTAGACCTCGTCGGCAAGCAGGTAGATGTCGGTACCGGCGAGCAGGTCGGACAGGGTCTGCATGTCGGCCGCGCCCAGCATCGCCCCGGACGGATTGTGCGGGGTGTTGACGATGATCATCCGGGTGGCCGGGGTGATCGCCGCGCGCACGGCCTCCCACGGCACCGCGAAGGTAACCGGGTCCAGCGCCACATGCACCGAACGCGCCCCGGCCAGGTCGATCGCCGGCACATAGCAGTCATAGGCCGGGTCGAGCACGATAACCTCCTCACCCGGGCGCACCACCGCATGGATGGCATTGAAGATCGCCTCGGTGCCGCCACTGGTGACGGTGATTTCGGTGTCGGCATCGACCACCGCGCCATAGCACTCCAGTGCCTTGGCCGCGATCGCCTGGCGCAGCACCGGCACGCCCTGCATCGGTGCGTACTGGTTGTGGCCGGCATTCATCGCCGCGCTGGTGGCATCGAGCAGGCGCTGCGGTGCCGGAAAATCCGGAAAGCCCTGGCCCAGGTTGACCGCGCCGTGTTCGGCGGCCAGTTGCGACATCACACTGAAAATGGTGGTGCCCACCTTGGGCAGCTTGGTCTGCGGCTGCATGGCCGGCTCCATGATCGACAAAGGACGGCAGTGTACGCAATCACGCCAGTGGCTGGCACACCGGCAACTGCCGGCTACAATCACTTTCACCTTTCGCTGGCATCCGCTCACCTTGAACCAGACCCCGTTGTTGGCCGCCGATGCCCTGTGCTTTGAACGCCAGGGACAAGCCGTGTTTGGTCCACTGGGTTTTTCCCTGCCTGCCGGCGGCCTGCTGCAGGTCAGCGGCAGCAACGGCAGCGGCAAGACCACCCTGCTGCGGGTGCTGGCCGGCCTGGCCCGGCCCAGCAGCGGTGAGCTGTTTTTCGACGGCCAGCCGGCCAGCAGCGATGCCCGCAGCCGCTATGTCGCCTACCTCGGCCACCTGCCTGGCCTGAAGGCCGAGCTGGGCTGCCTGCACAACCTGCAGGCAGCCTGCGGCCTGCTCGGCCGCCGCGCCCGCCAGACCCCGGCTGCGGCGCTGGGCATTGTCGGCCTGGCCGGTCATGAGCAGGTGCCGGCGCACAGCCTCAGCGCCGGTCAGCGTCGGCGGCTGGCACTGGCCCGGCTCTGGCTGTCACCGGCACCGGTATGGTTGCTGGATGAGCCGTACGCCAACCTGGACAGTGAAGGCATGGACCTGGTCCAGCGGATGCTGGCAGCCCACCTGCGCAGCAACGGTGCGGCGGTGCTGACCTGCCATGGCCAGTTCAATGGCACCGCGCTGCCGCACCAGCAGCTGGACCTGGATGCGCAGGTGGGCGCATGAGTGCCGTCGATACCCGTCCCGGCGCCCTGCAGGCGGCCGGCGCCCTGCTGCAGCGTGACCTGCGCCTGGCCTGGCGCAGGCGCGGTGATGCCATCCAGCCGGTGCTGTTTGCGCTGCTGGTGGTGATGCTGTTCGCCCTGGCCCAGGGCCGCGAACCGCAGGCGCTGGCCAGCGTGGCCGGTGCGGTGCTGTGGCTGGCCGTGCTGCTGTCCGGACAGCTGGCGATGGAACGGCTGTTCCGCGACGATGCCGCCGATGGCAGCCTGGAGCAGTGGCTGCTGGCGCCGCTGCCGCTGGCCTGGCTGTGCCTGGTGCGCGTGGTCGGCCACTGGCTGGTGACCTGCGTGCCGCTGCTGCTGCTCAGCCCGCTGCTGGCGCTGATGCTGCATCTGCCGCATGACCGGATCGGCCTGTTGCTGGCATCGTTGGCGCTGGGTACCCCGTTGCTGAGCCTGATCGGCGGGGTGGTCGCCGCACTGACCGTCAGCCTGGGCCGCGCCGGCATCCTGGTGGCGCTGTTGTCGCTGCCGTTGTACGTTCCGGTGCTGGTGTTCGGCGCCGGTGCCCTGGTGGCGGCCGGCAACGGCCAGGACAGCAGTGGTGCCCTGCTGATGCTGGCCGCCCTGCTGGCCGCCGCGCTGGTACTGGCGCCGCTGCTTACCGCGGCGGCGTTGCGGATCAGCCTGGAATGAGCCGCCCTGGACCAGCACGCCCACCACGCAAGCCAACCCGATGAGCACACGTATCTGATGACTGCCCTGCTGCGCTGGTTCCACCAACTGGGTTCCCCGCCGACCTTCGACCGCTTTGCCGCACGCTGGGCACCGGTCTGCTGGCTGATAGCCCTGCCCCTGCTCGGCATCGGCCTGTGGCAGGCGCTGTTCGTGGTGCCGGCCGACTACCAGCAGGGCGACAGCTTCCGCATCCTGTACATCCATGTCCCCAGTGCCTGGATGAGCCTGCTGGTGTTCGCGCTGATGGCCGGCTATGCCGCCATCGCCCACATCTGGCGGATCAAGCTGTGCGAGATCCTGGCCATGGCCTGCGCGCCGATCGGCGCGGCCTTCACCGTGATCACCCTGCTCACCGGCTCGATCTGGGGCAAGCCGATGTGGGGCACCTGGTGGGACTGGGATCCGCGCCTGACCACCGAATTGATCCTGCTGTTCCTGTACCTGGGGGTGATGGCGCTGTACCGCGCCATCGATGACCGCCGCAATGCCGCCCGTGCCGCCGGACTGCTGGCCATTGTCGGCGTGGCCCTGCTGCCGGTGATCCGTTACTCGGTGGTGTGGTGGGACACCCTGCACCAAGGCCAGACGATCTCGGTGTTTGGCACCAGCAAGATGGATCCGGCGATGCTGCCGCCGCTGTGGTGGATCGTGATTGCCACCAAGTTCGTGTTTGCCGGCTCGCTGCTGACCCGCGCCCGCGCCGACAACTTGGTGCGCGAGGCCGGCCGTGACTGGGTGCGCCAACGTGCCGGGGGCAGGCCATGAGCTACCTGGGCTATGTGATCGGCGCCTATGCGGTGTTCATCGTGGTGCTCGCCGCCGATGCCCTGGCCGGGGCACTGGCGGTACGCCGGGCGCTGCGCCAGGGCCGGCAGCAGGCCGCACGCCAGCAGCAGCGGCGCCCTGCCAGCGTGGCGATGGACCAGGAGCTGGAGCGATGAGCCCGAACCACCGCCGCCGGCTGGTCTGGATCAGCCTGATCGCGCTGGGCGCGGCACTGGCCATCGGCCTGCTGACCCTGGCCCTGCAGCGCAACCTGACCTACCTGTACACCCCGGCCGAGGTGCTGGCTGGCCAGACCCAGCCCGGCCAGCGTTTCCGCCTTGGCGGCATGGTCGCCAAGGACAGCTTCCAGCGTGATGCCGGCAGCCTGCAGGCCCGCTTTGCCGTTACCGATGGCGATGCGCAGCTGAGCGTGCATTACGACCGCCTGCTGCCTGACCTGTTCCGCGAAGGACAGGCGGTAGTGGCCACCGGGCGCATGGCCGACGGAGTTTTCATTGCCGACGATGTGCTGGCCCGCCACGATGAGACCTACATGCCCAGGGAAGTGGCCGACAAGATGAGCCAGGCCCACCGACGGCATGATGTCGATGACGGCACTGGCGCCGCGCAGGAGCAAGCCGGTGCTCGGTGAGATCGGGCAGCTGCTGCTGATCGCCGCCCTGCTCGCGGTTGCGGTCCAGGCAAGCTTGCCGCTGCTCGGGGCACAGACCGCCAGGCCGGCATTGATGCAGCTGGGGCGCAGTGCGGCCTGGCTGCACCTGCTGCTGGTACTGGCCGCCTTTGCCGTGCTCAGCGCTGCCTTCGTGCAGCTGGATTTTTCGCTGCGCTATGTCGCCGACAACGCCAACCTGGCCTTGCCGCTGATCTACCGCCTCAGTGCGGTGTGGGGCGCGCATGAAGGCTCGCTGCTGCTGTGGTTGCTGGTCCAGGCCCTGTGGAGTGCTGCCGTTGCCTGGCGCTGCCGGGAGTTGCCACTGCCCTTCCAGGCCCGGGTACTGTCGGTGCTGGGCATGATCGGGCTGGGCTTTGCCGCATTTTGTGTCTTCACCTCGAACCCGTTCGAGCGCCTGCTGCCGGCCGCGCTGGATGGTCACGACCTCAATCCGCTGCTGCAGGACCCCGGGCTGATCTTCCACCCGCCGATGCTTTACATCGGCTATGTCGGTTTTTCCGTGCCCTTCGCCTTTGCCATCGCCGCCCTGCTGGAGGGCCGGGTGGACAGCCGCTGGCTGCGTGCCAGCCGCTCCTGGACCAATGTGGCCTGGGCCTTCCTGACCCTGGGCATCGCGCTGGGCAGCTGGTGGGCGTATTACGAGCTGGGTTGGGGTGGCTGGTGGTTCTGGGACCCGGTGGAGAACGCCAGCTTCCTGCCCTGGCTGGTCGGGGCGGCATTGATCCACAGCCAGGCGGTGAGCGAGAAGCGCGGCGTGTTCGTGCGCTGGACCCTGCTGCTGGCCATCGCCGCGTTCTCGCTGTCGCTGCTGGGCGCCTTCCTGGTGCGTTCGGGCGTGCTGACCAGCGTGCATTCGTTTGCGGCCGATCCCGCCCGTGGCTTGTTCATCCTGGTCTTCCTGGCGCTGGTGATGGGCGCGGCGCTGCTGCTGTACGCCCTGCGTGCACCGCGCATCAGCCCGGACAGCTCGGACCCGCGCCGTGGCTTTGCCCTGCATTCGCGCGAGAGCCTGCTGCTGGCCAACAACCTTCTGCTCACCGCTGCCGCGGCGATGGTGCTGCTGGGCACCCTGTACCCGCTGCTGGCCGATGCACTGGGACTGGGCAAGATCTCGGTGGGCCCGCCGTACTTCGGCAGCCTGTTCGTGCTGCTGATGACCCCGCTGGTGCTGCTGGTTCCGCTGGGGCCGCTGACCGCCTGGCAACGTCAACGCGGCCGCGGCGCACTGCCGCTGTTGCTGCCCTGGGCACTGCTGGCGCTGCTGGCCGGTGGGCTTGCCTTCTGGCTGGCCCCGCAGGGGCCGGTCAAGGCTGCGGCCGGCATCGTCGCCGCGGTCTGGGTTGCTGCCGGTACCGCCGTGCACATCATTCAGCGCCTGCGTGGCAATGGCCGTCCGGATGCCGAAACCCTCGGCATGTGGCTGGGCCATGCCGGCATCGCGGTGTTCCTGGTCGGCGCGCTGCTGGTGGAGGCGTTGAATGTGCAGCGTGAGCTGGCCATGCGCCCGGGACAGCAGACCGAACTGGGCGGCTACCAGCTGGCCTTGAGTGAAGTCCGTGCCCATCAAGGCCCGAATTACCAGGCCGAACGCGCCACCGTCGTGCTCCAGCGCGGCGGCCAGACCCTGGATACGCTGCATCCGGAGCGGCGGCTGTACCTGCGTGGGCAACTGATGACCGAGGCCGGTATTGCCCGTCGCTGGCATGGGGATATCTATGCCGCGCTGGGCGAACCGCTCGGCGATGGCGCCTGGGCACTGCGCCTGCATTACAAACCGATGGTGCGCTGGATCTGGGCCGGTGCATTATTGATGGCCATGGGCGCCCTGTTGACTGCCACCGCCGGACGCCTGCGCCGGCGCAAGGAGAATGTTGTATGAGCACCACCCCCACGCCTGCGCAGAACAAGCCGCTGCCGCCGGTGGCCATTGTCATCGGCGTGCTGTTTTTCCTCGGCCTGATCGGTCTGATGCTGTTTGCGGTAATGCGCAGTGGCGATGCCCAGCGCGATGCCCTGCCCTCGCCATTGATCGGCCAGCGCGCACCGTCCTTCAGCCTGCCGGTGCTGCATGACCCGACGATACGGATCAGCAGCGACGAGCTTGCCGGTGCGCCGTATGTGCTCAACGTCTGGGGCAGCTGGTGCCCGGCCTGCGCCGAGGAACACCCGGTACTGACCCGTTTTGCGCTGGAGCGCAGCGTCCGCGTGGTTGGCTACAACTGGAAGGACGAGCCGGCCGATGCCAAGGCATGGCTGGAACGCCTGGGCAACCCGTACTTCGTGGTGCTCAGCGATTACGAGGGCACCACTGCACTGGACTGGGGGATCACCGCCGCGCCGGAGACCTTCCTGGTCGATGCCAACGGCATCGTGCGCTGGAAACACAGCGGTGCGCTCACCGATGCGGTCATCGACCAGCAGCTGCGCCCGCTGCTGGCCACCCTGGGCAATGCCGACGCCCTGGCCGCCGGGCATACACCCACCCCGGCACCGACCAGCCAGCCATGAACGGGCTGCGTCGCTGGCTGTTGAGCGTGCTGCTGGCCTGCAGTGTGTGGCCGGTCACCGCCACCGCCGCCCCGCTGGTTTTCAGCGATACCGGGCAGGAAGCCCGTTTTCATGCCCTCACCGCCGAGCTGCGCTGTGTGCAGTGCCAGAACCAGTCGCTGGCCGACTCCGATGCGCTGATCGCCCAGGACATGCGCCGCCAGGTCCTGACACTGATGCAGCAGGGCCAGAGCGACAGCCAGATCCGCGCCTATCTGGTACAACGCTATGGCCAGTTCGTGCTCTATCGCCCGGCACTGAGCGCCGCCACCATCGCACTGTGGTTGGTTCCGGGCCTGCTGCTGATCTGCGGCGCGCTGCTGGCCTGGCGGGTCATCGCCCGCCGCCAGCACCTGCTCGCCGAGCATCCGTTACCGCCCAGCGGAGATGACTGGTGAGCCTGCCCCTGCTTCTGGCCGCCCTGCTCGGCAGCCTGGTGGGTGTGCTGGTTGCCATCCCATTGTGGCGCCAGCGCCACTACCGCAGCAGCGCCGCGCTGGCCGCCGTCCTCGCGCTGGCCTGTGCCGGCCTGTACAGCCTGCTCGGCACCCCGGCGGCATGGCAACCGGCACCGGCCACCGACAGCGGCGCGCAGGACCTGGCCGACAACACCGAACGCCTGCGCCAGGCGCTGCAGGCCGATCCCGCACAAGCCGAAGGCTGGGTGCTGCTGGCGCGTGCCGAGGCGCTGCTGGGCAATGGCGAGGCTTCGGCGCAGGCCTGGCAACAGGCTCTGCACCACGCGCCCGGCCAGCCTGCACTGCTGGTGGAGGCGGCCCAGGCCCGCGCCGATGCGCATCCGCAACGGCAGATCGACGACACCGCGCTGGCCTGGCTGGAGCAGGCACGCAGGCTTGACCCGCAGGCGCAGCGGGCACTGTGGCTGATCGGCATTGCCCAGCGCCAACGCGGGCAGCCGGCCGCCGCCGCACAGACCTGGCAGCAATTGCTCGCCCTGCTCGATGCCGACACCGCGGCCAGCGTCCGCGAACAGATTGCCATCGCCCGCCAGGCGGCCGGCCTGCCGCCCCTGGATGCCAGCCAGGCGACAGCGACGCCAGCGCCTGCAGCACTGCTGACGGTGGCCTTGCGGCTGGCGCCATCAGCGGGCGGTGCGCCCGCGCTGGCGGCCGATACCCCGGTGTTCATCCAGGTGCGTGACACCCTCGGCAGCCCGATGCCGGTGGCGGCCAAACGCCTGCGCCTGGCCGATCTGCCGGCCCAGGTCAGCCTGGATGACCGCAACAGCGTGATGCCCGGCCAGCCGCTGTCCAGCCATCGCCAGGTCCAGGTCAGTGCACGCATTGCGCTTGGTGGTTCGGCCAGCCGCAGTGACGCCGATATTGAAACTGCCGCGGTGACGGTGGAGCTGCCCGCGGCGGCGCCGCTGCCGCTGGAATTACGCCCGTAAACAGCACACAGCATCGGCCGATCCGGCCTGAATCGACCTCCGGTGGCACGGTTAGAATACGGCCATGACCGAATTCATCCCGCCCGGCAGCCAGTTCCATGCGCTGCCCTCGCCGCTGCCACTCAAGCGTGGTGGCCAACTGCAAGGCGCGCGCGTGGCCTATGAAACCTGGGGCACCCTGGCCGCCGACCGCCGCAATGCGGTGCTGATCGTTACCGGCCTGTCGCCCGATGCGCATGCCGCCAGCCATGCCGGCAACCCACTGCCGGGCTGGTGGGAAAAAATGCTCGGCCCCGGCAAGGCGATCGATACCGAACGCTGGTTCGTGATCTGTGTCAACTCACTGGGCAGCTGCAAGGGCTCCACCGGCCCGGCCTCGCTCAACCCGGACAGCGGGCAGCCCTGGCGGCTGGATTTTCCGGCCCTGTCGATCGAGGACATCGCCGATGCCGGGGTCAGCGTGGTCAAGGCACTGGGCATCACGCAGCTGGCCTGCCTGATCGGCAACTCGATGGGCGGGATGACCGCGCTGGCGGTGCTGCAGCGGCACCCGGGGATTGCCCGCAGCCATATCAACATCTCCGGCTCGGCGCAGGCGCTGCCGTTCTCCATCGCCATCCGTTCGCTGCAGCGCGAGGCCATCCGTCTGGATCCAGCCTGGAACAACGGCAGTTATGACGAGGCCGTCTACCCGGAGGCCGGGATGCGGATTGCGCGCAAGCTCGGCGTGATCACCTACCGTTCGGCGCTGGAATGGGATGGCCGCTTTGGCCGTGTCCGCCTGGATTCAGAAGCCAATGACGGCGATCCGTTCGGAATGGAGTTCCAGGTGGAAAGCTACCTGGAAGGCCATGCCCGGCGTTTCGTCCGTCATTTTGACCCCAACTGCTACCTGTACCTGGGGCGCGCAATGGACTGGTTCGACCTGGGCGAATACGCCAATGGCGATGTCGATGCGGCGCTGGCACAGCTGCGCGTCGACAAGGCACTGGCCATCGGCGCCAATACCGACATTCTGTTCCCGGTGCAGCAACAGCAGCAGATTGCCCAGGGCCTGGCCGCAGGCGGCTGTGACGCCCGCTTTGTCGGCCTGGATTCCCCCCAGGGCCATGACGCCTTCCTGGTCGACTTCGAGCGTTTCTGCCCACCGGTGGCCGGGTTTCTGGCCGAGATCTGACCCCCGCCCGATGGCGGCCGGGAATTTGCCCCACCCGCCAGGCTGCCAGTCTGGCGGGTCGCGACACGCCATTGCCCGAGCGGCAGCCAGCGCTGCAGCAGGGATGCTGTCCTCCCGGCACTGATGGATGCAACGTGATGGCAACCTGGCTTGTGGCAAGCGCCCGCCGCTGTCTGCTGTGGTCTGTGCTGTTTGTCGGCAGCGCGCTGGCCCAGCCGGCGCCGATGCTGGCCAGCACCTGGCCGCAACCGGCACCGGCGCTGGACGATTTTCTGTTCAGCGAAAAACTCGATGGCGTGCGCGCACGCTGGGATGGCCGACAACTGACCACCCGTGGCGGCAACCGGATCGCGGTGCCTCCGGGCTTTACCGCCGGCTGGCCGGCACAGGTCATGGACGGTGAGCTCTGGCTGGGCCGCGGCCAGTTCGACACGGTCAGCGCGCTGGTGCGTGGCCATGACCCGCAGGATCCGCGCTGGCAGCAGGTCGCGCTGTGGGTGTTCGACCTGCCCACCGATGGGGGCAGGTTCGAGCAGCGTTACCAGCACCTGCAGCGCCTGGTTGCCAACAGCCGCTCGCGCCACCTGCGTCTGGTCCAGCAGCAGCCACTGGCCGATCCCGCTGCGCTGCAGGCATGGCTGGATGCCGTTGTGCAAGGCGGCGGCGAAGGCCTGATCGCCCACCACCGGTACGCGCGCCATGTGCCCGGACGCAGTGCGCTGCTGTTCAAGATCAAACCGTGGCGCGATGCCGAGGCCCTTGTCATTGCGCATACCGCCGGGCGCGGCAAGTACAGCGGCATGCTCGGTGCGCTGCAGGTGCGCGATGACCAGGGGCGGGTATTTGCCATCGGCAGCGGCCTGAGCGATGCCCAGCGCCGCGCACCACCCGCCATTGGCAGCCGGATCACCTATCGCTACACCGAACGCACCGTCCATGGGCTGCCACGGTTTCCCCGGCTGTTGCGGATTCGTGCCGATGAGCCTGCCCCGCCACGTCCGTAAGCCCTTGCAGCGGCGGGTGGATCTGCTTCAATGCCCGCTGCACACACAGGACAACGACGATGCGGCTGCAGGGACGCCTGACCGACTGGGATGACAAGCGGGGCTTTGGTTACCTCACCCCCACTGGCGGTGGCGAGCGGGTCTGGATGCACATCAGCGCCTGCCAGCTTGGCAGCCAGCGCCCGGCCGATGGCATGCTGCTGACCTACCAGGTACAGACCGACCGCAACGGCCGCCGGCGTGCGGTAGCGGTCAAGCCAGCACGCCGGCACGCGCGCCCACGCAACTCGGTGCATGCCGGCCCGCCGGGCAAGGGCCGCCAGGCCTGGCGGCCGCTGGCCGGCCTGGCCGCCCTCAGCGCCCTGGTCACCGCCGCGGCGCTGGACCTGCTGCCGTGGCCGCTGGTGGCCGTGAGCCTGGGCCTGAGCCTGCTGGCCTATGTGGCTTACGCGCTGGACAAGCGTGCGGCCCAGCGTGACCAGCGGCGCACTCCGGAGGCCACGCTGCAGCTGTTCGGCCTGCTCGGCGGCTGGCCCGGGGCCCTGATTGCCCAGGGCCAGTTCCGGCACAAGACTGCCAAGCCCGGCTTCCAGGCACTGTTCTGGGTCTGCGTGTTGCTCAACAGCCTGGGACTGCTCGCCACACCACTGCTGCTGCAACGGCTGGCCGGCTGAGCGGTCGCTGCCGGCACAGCGGGCGCTCATTGCCGCTGCAGGCGACCTCCCTGCAGCCGGTACTGCACATCGACCACCCCCGCCGGCAGGGCATCGTGGGTGATCATCAGCAGGCTGCGCCCGCCCAGTGCCGCCGGCAGGTCGGCCAGCAGGGCATTGGCGGTGTCCACATCCAGTCCTTCGGTCGGCTCGTCCAGCAGCACCAACGGACCCGGACGCAACAACGCGCGGGCCAGCGCCAGGCGGCGCGCCTGGCCACCGGAAACCGTGGCCCCGTTCTCGCCCAGCCATTGCTGCAGCCCGCCGGTCGCGCGTGCCCAATCGGCCAGCCGTACCCTCTCCAGTACCTCCCACAGCCGCGCATCATCAGCCCCGGCATCGCCCAGACGCAGGTTCTCGGCCAGGGTGCCGGCAAACACCGGCGCGCCCTGTGGCATCCAGGCCAGTTGCTGATGCCACTGGGCCAGTGCCAGCTCACGCAGGTCCTGCCCGTTCCACAGCAGCTGCCCGGCCTGCGGGTCGGCCTGACGCAGGATCAGCAGCGACAAGGTGCTCTTGCCGCTGCCACTGTCACCGCCAATGGCGATGCGCTGGCCAGGCGCCAGGCTCAGGTCAAGCCCGTCCAGCACCGGCCGGGCCTGTCCGGGCCAGGCAAAACGCACACCGTGAAGGCTCAAACCGGTCATCGGCCCTGCATCACGCAGAGGCTGCGGCCGGGACGGATCAGACACCGCTGGCGCCTGTTCGACGATCGCCTGCAGCCGTGCAGCGGCGACCTTGCCGGCCACCAGCGATTGCCAGGCCAGACCGGCACCGGCCCACAGTTCCAGCAGTGCCACGGTCATGAACACCAGGGCGGCGGCCAGTGCCGGTGCCAGGCCATGGGCGGCATGGCCATCCAGGGCAATGGCGATGATGGCCACCAGCCCGGCACTGGCGCACAGCCCATGCAGCAATTGCGCCGTGAGCAGATGGCGGCGGCGGCGGCGGTCACTGCCGGCCACCTTGCGTGCGGCCTCATCGACCTGCACGATCCAGCGCCCCTGCGCCTGCTGTGCCAGCAGATCCGCCGCACCTTCCAGCCCCTCGAAGGCCAGCGTGCGCAGGCTGGCCCGCCGCTGTGCCCGCTCGCCTTCCCCGCGGTTGCCGCCTCGTACGGCAAGCAGCGGCACCCACAGGCCGATCACCAGCGCCAGCAGCAACAGCAGCAGCGCCGCCGGCCAGTACACCAACCAGGCCGCCAGCAACGCCGCCACCGTCACCACGCCCATTGCCAGCAGCGGCCCGATGGCACGTACGAACAGGCCATCGACTTCGGCGATATCACCCATCAGCCGGGCCAGCAATTCGCCGGTACGGGTATTGCCCAGTTTGCCCGGTGCCAGCGGCAATGCGCGGGCGAAAAACCACACGCGCAGGTCGCGCGCGATGCGCAGGGTGGCGTCATGACCGACCAGCTTTTCAAAGTAACGGCTGACGATGCGCACCATGGTCAGTGCACGGATCCCGGCCGAGGGCGAGAAGAAATTGAAACTGCCACCCAGGCCGGCCAGGCCGGCCAGCGCCGAGGCGGTCAGGAACCCGCCGGACAGGCCCAACAGCGCGGTACCGGCGACCATGGTGACGCTGAACAGCACCACCGAACCGACCAGGCGCCAACGGTGGGCGGCAAACACCGAGGACAGCGGAGCCTCACTGGCGTGTTTCATGCCGGTACCTCCACAGGCGCCGCCGGCCCGGGCAGGTGGATCACCCGGTCGGCCCAGGCCATCACCACCGGGCTGTGCGTGGCCACCAGCACCGTGCGTCCACGCGCATGCACGTTCAGGGCCTGCAGCAGGTCAGCTTCGGTCTGGGCATCAAGAAACGCGGTGGGCTCATCCAGCAACAGCACATCGGCCTCCATCAACAATGCCCGGGCCAGGCCGACCCGGCGCGCCTCACCACCGGACAGGCCCAGCCCGCGCTCACCGACCAGGGTCTGCAGGCCTTGCGGCAACTGCCCGGCAAAGCGCATCACCTGGCCGGCATGGGCGGCCTGTTCCACCCGCGCCTCACTGGCCGCTGGCGCTCCCAGACGCAGGTTGTCGGCAATCGTGCCGTGGAACAAATACGGCCGCTGCCCGGCATAGACCACGCGCAGGCCGGGGGCACGCTGCAAGCGGCCCGCCTGTGGCGGCAACCAGCCGGCCAGCGCCTCCAGCACCGTGCTCTTGCCGCTACCGCTGGGGCCGACCAGGGCTACCCGCTCGCCTGGCTGCAGCACCAGGCTGAAATCGGTGACCACATCGACCGTGGCGCCGAGCGGGCGCAGGGTCAGTTGCTGCGCCTGCAACACCGACTGCGCCGGTCCTGCCTGCGGTGCGCTGATGGCCGCTGTCTGCGCCGCCAGCCCGGGATCAGGCAGGCTGTTGTCATCGGCCTGCGGCAGACGGCCCAACAGGCGCTCGACCTCGGCCACCGCGGCCAACGCATTGGCACGGTCGTGGTAATGCGCCGCCAGCTTGCGCAGCGGGGCATAGAACTCCGGGGCCAGCAACAGGCAGAACATACCCACTCCGAGACTGGGCAGGCCCGGACCCAGCGACATCAGGCCCAGATAGCTCAGGCCAAAATACAGCGCCACCATCGCCACACTGACCGAGGCAAAAAATTCCAGCGCGGTCGAGGACAGGAAGGCAATGCGCAACACGCGGAGCGAGCGCTCGCGCAGTTGTTCGGCCGCTGCGCCGACCTGGCTCAACTCCGCCTGGCCACGTCCATACACGCGCAGCAGGCCAAGGCCCTTGATCCGGTCGGCAAAATGCCCGCCCAGCCGCGCCATTTCCGACAGCTGTGCACGGCTGGCTGCCTCGGCGCCCCACCCCACCAGCATCATGAAGATCGGCACCAGCGGGCCGGTAAACAACAGGATCAGGGCCACCACCCAGTTGACACTGGCTACCGCGATCACGATCGCCAGCGGCACCACGACCATCTCGCTGCGCACCGGCTGGTAGCCACTGAAATAGCCCTCCACCGCATCGCCATGGGCCAGCATCAGTTCGCCCAGCTCACCACTGCGCTGACCACGCAGCCACAGCGGCCCATTGCCCTGCAGGCTGCGGTATACCCGCTGGCGCAGGGCCAGCCTGGCGGCATCGGCCACGGTGCCGGCGGCGGCACTGGCGGCAGTGGACAACACGGCGCGCGCAGCCAGCACCACCGCCAGCGCTACCAGCACCGGCCAGCACTGGTCCAGACCGGCGCCTTCCACCAGCACCTGCTGGATCAACCAGGCAATCGCGGCGGCCTGGGCAATCAGGCCGACACCGGAAAAACAGACCAGAACAGCGGCCAGCCGCTGCTTGCCCTTGACGGACGCGGCCAGTGCATCGAGCCATTGCTGGTGCGCGCGGCGCTGCTGTGGGGTAGGACTATCGACGCGGGGACTGGACACAATGAGCAAATAAGGGCATTACAGGGCCTAGGAGTGTAATCGCCCCGGGGAGGTGGACGGTGACTCATGCACCTTTGGGCCTCCTTGATCCAGATCAAGGTGGGCAATTTCACACTTCGCTAATTTGCATCCCTACCGTTCCTCCAACCCTACCGTTGCCATGCCCTACGAGGTAGCACAGCCATGATCGACCAAACCGTCGTGGAACTATCGCGGTTGCAGTTTGCACTGACCGCGATGTACCACTTCCTCTTCGTCCCCCTCACGCTGGGACTCTCCTTCATGATCGCGATCATGGAGAGCGTCTATGTCATGACCGGCAAGGATGTCTGGCGCCGGATGACCCTGTTCTGGGGCGTGCTGTTCGGCATCAACTTCGCCATGGGCGTCGGCACCGGCATCGTGATGGAGTTCCAGTTCGGCATGAACTGGTCCTACTACAGCCACTACGTCGGTGACATCTTCGGTGCGCCGCTGGCCATCGAAGGGCTGATGGCCTTCTTCCTGGAAGCCACCTTCATCGGCCTGTTCTTCTTCGGCTGGAACCGCCTGTCCAAGGTGCAGCACCTGACCGTGACCTGGCTGATGGCGCTGGGCACCAACCTGTCGGCGCTGTGGATCCTGATCGCCAACGGCTGGATGCAGTACCCGGTGGGTGCGGTGTTCAACCCGGAAACGATGCGCATGGAAGTGGTCGACTTTGCCGCCGTGCTGTTCAACCCGGTGGCCCAGGCCAAGTTCGTGCACACCGTGTCCGCTGGCTATGTGACCGGCGCGATGTTCGTGATGTCCATCAGCGCCTTCTACATGCTGCGTGGCAAGCACCGCGACCTGGCCCGCCGCTCGTTTGCCGTGGCTGCCGCCTTCGGCCTGCTGGCCTCGATCTCGGTGGCCGTGCTGGGTGACGAATCCGGCTATGCCGCTTCCGAGCACCAGAAGATGAAGCTGGCCGCGATCGAAGGCATGTGGGAGACCCAGCCGGCACCGGCCTCGTTCACCGCCTTTGCCATCCCGGACCAGCAGGCCCAGCGCAACCACTACGAGGTGCATATCCCGTACGTGATGGGGCTGATCGCCACCCGTTCGCTGGACCAGGAGATTCCGGGCATCCTGGAACTGGTCGAGCGTGCCGAGCAGCGCGTCAAGGGCGGCCAGATCGCCTACGCCGCCCTGCAGCGCATCCGCGCCGACAAGAACGACGTGGAAGCACGCGAGGTGTTCGACCGCCACTGGCAGGACCTGGGCCATGGCCTGCTGCTCAAGCGCTACCGCGATGACATCGGCAATGCCACCCCGGAAGAAATCGCCCAGGCTGCCGTGGACACCGTGCCCACCGTCGCCCCGCTGTTCTGGACCTTCCGTGCGATGGTCGGTATCGGCTTCTACCTGATCGGCTTCTTCGCGGTGGCTTTCTACTTCTCCTGCCGCAACAACTTCGAAGACAAGAAGCTGTTCTTGAAGATCGCCCTGTGGTCGCTGCCGCTGCCGTGGATCGCGATCGAATGCGGCTGGTTCATCGCCGAGTACGGCCGTCAGCCGTGGGCCGTGGACGGCGTGCTGCCGACCTTCTATGCCGCCTCCGGGTTGGCACTGTATGAAATCCTGGCCTCGTTGATCGGCTTTGTGGCGATCTACACCGTGCTGATGGTCATTGAGATCAAGTTGATGCTCAAGGCCATTGGCAAGGGGCCAGACCAGGTCCTGCCGGCCCTCCAGGCCAGCATGAATGTCCCCGCCGACGCTGCCAGCAAGTCCTGAGCAGGAGAAAACAACCATGGACTTCATCTTTTTGGATTACCAAACGCTGCGTGTGATCTGGTGGCTGCTGTTGGGCGTGCTGCTGATCGGCTTTGCGGTGATGGACGGCTTTGACCTCGGCGTGGGCACCCTGCTCCCGTTCGTGGCCAAGACCGACGAAGAGCGCCGCCTGGTGCTCAACACCATCGGCCCGGTCTGGGAAGGCAACCAGGTATGGCTGGTACTGGGTGGCGGTGCGATCTTCGCTGCCTGGCCGCCGCTGTATGCGGTGAGCTTCTCCGGCTTCTACCTGGCCATGTTCCTGATCCTGTTCGCACTGATCCTGCGTCCGGTCGGGTTCAAGTACCGCGGCAAGATGCCCAGCCAGCGCTGGCGCAACAACTGGGACCGTGCCCTGTTCATCGGTGGCTTCATCCCGGCGCTGATCATGGGCGTGGCCGTGGGCAACGTGCTGCTCGGCGTGCCGTTTGCCATTGATGACACCGCCCGCATCAGCTACGAAGGCCACCTGATCGGCCTGCTGACCCCGTTCGCCCTGCTCGCCGGCCTGGTCTCGGTGGCGATGCTGGTCGCCCACGGTGCGGCGATGCTGGTGATCAAGCTCGATGGCCCGGTCGCCGACCGCGCTGCGCGCATCGGCAGCATCAGTGCCGTGGCCTGCGTGGTGCTGTTCGCCCTGGCCGGCGTCTGGGTGGCTTTCGGCCTGCCCGGCTACCAGATCGTGCAGTCGGCCGGTACCGATGGCCCGTCCAACCCGCTGCTGAAGTCGGCACAGGTCGGCGGTGGCTGGATGGCCAACTACAGCGCCATGCCGGCCACCATTGCCGCCCCGCTGGTCGGCCTGCTCGGCATGCTGGCCTCGGCCTTCCTGCTGCGCGCCCGCGCCGGTGGCAAGGCATTCATCGCCTCGGGCCTGGGCATTGCCGGCATCATCCTGACCGTCGGCTTTGCGATCTTCCCGTTCCTGCTGCCGTCCTCGATCTCGCCGGACTCCAGCCTGACCCTGTGGGATTCGTCCTCCAGCCACCTGACCCTGTGGATCATGTTGCTGTGCACGATCGTCTTCCTGCCGATCATCATCGCCTACACCACCTGGGTGTACCGCGTGCTGAAGGGCAAGGTCACCAGCGATGAAATGGGCGACAACCCCAACGCTTACTGATTGCCCAACCTGAGGAGAAACAACATGTGGTATTTCGCCTGGATCCTGGGTGCCGGCCTGGCCTGCACGGTGGCCATCCTCAATGGCATGTGGTTTGAAGCGCGCGACGCCCAAACCGAAAAATGATGTGAAAAAGGCTTGCTGCAAGTGAATTGTCCACGTATCATTTGCAGCTCCTTCGGGGTGTAGCTCAGTCTGGTAGAGCGCTACGTTCGGGACGTAGAGGTCGCAGGTTCGAATCCTGTCTCCCCGACCATCCAAAAAGCCTGGGAAGCTGTATCTCCCGGGCTTTTTTGTGGAATGGTCGGTTTTATCCGCCGCACGGTCCGAAGCCGGCAGTGGTGCAGATTCCCTGGCGGGAATGTTTTCTTCGGGGTGTAGCTCAGTCTGGTAGAGCGCTACGTTCGGGACGTAGAGGTCGCAGGTTCGAATCCTGTCTCCCCGACCATCTCACTGCTGCAGTGGAGCTGGTCCACGCATTCACGCCTTGCCTTCCTTTTTGGAAGGAACACCTTCGGGGTGTAGCTCAGTCTGGTAGAGCGCTACGTTCGGGACGTAGAGGTCGCAGGTTCGAATCCTGTCTCCCCGACCATTGAACAAACCGGCCGCAAGGTCGGTTTTTTCATGGGCCATCCCGGCCCTCCCGCATGCCGGGGCAGACAAGTCCGAAGACACATTTGAAGCTTGTCCAACGCAGCCGCCAGGTCTATAATTCGACGCTTATTCGGGGTGTAGCTCAGTCTGGTAGAGCGCTACGTTCGGGACGTAGAGGTCGCAGGTTCGAATCCTGTCTCCCCGACCATCAAAAAGCCGGCCTTGCGCCGGCTTTTTGCGTTGGCCAACCCGGCCCGCATCGGTTTGTCCGGCCCTGCCCGACCAAGGATCCGCATGTCCAGCCGCCCTGCCCCATCCCTGCACCGCCACCGCCCATGGCTTGCCCTGGCCGCCATCGTGCTGACGGCGATCAACCTGCGTACTGCGGTTACCTCGATCACGCCATTGCTGGCCGGGCTCGGCGCGCAATTTGGCTTTGGCGCCACCATGACCGGTGTCTTCGGGATGCTGCCAACGGCCGCGTTTGCGCTCTTCGGCGTGCTCACCCCGCGTGTGATTGCGCGCCTGGGCGCCGAGCGCACTGCACTGCTGGCCATGGCGGTGGCCGCGTCCGGGCTGCTGCTGCGCGCCAGCGCCGACTCCACCGCGCTGCTGCTGCTCGGCTCGGTGGTGGCGCTGGCCGGCATGGGCAGCGGCAATGTGGTGATCCCGCCGCTGGTGAAACGTTATTTTCCAGAGCGTATCGGTGCAGTCAGTGCGCTGTACCTGACCGCGCTGCAGCTGGGCACGATGACCCCCGCCCTGGCCGCAGTCCCACTGGCCAGCGCGGCTGGCTGGCGGGTTTCACTGGGCATCTGGTCGTTGCTGGCGCTGGCGGCGATCCTGCCGTTGTGGCTGCTGCAGCGGCAGAGCCGCCGCGATGCGCTGCAGCAGCCACCAGCGCCGCCGCCAGCAGTGAACGGCAAGGTCTGGCGCACCCGGCTGGGCTGGTCGATGACACTGATGTTCGGCATGACCTCACTGGTGTCCTATGCGATGTTCACCTGGCTGCCGTCGATCATGACCGAGGCCGGTGCCGATGCTGCTTTCGGCGGCGTGGTGGTGGCCGTGTTCTCGGCCATGGGCCTGTTCGCCGCGCTGGCGGTCCCGGCCATCGCCAGCCGCCTGCGCAATCCGTTCGTACTGGTGGCGTGCTGCTGGCTGCTGTCGCTGGCGGCCTATGCCGGGCTGTACCTGGCGCCGATGCGCGCGCCCTTGCTGTGGGCGGTACTGATGGGGCTGGGCCCGAGCACCTTCCCGCTGGCACTGACCCTGATCAACCTGCGCACCCGCAGTGCCGGCGGCTCGGCCGCGCTGTCCGGCTTCATGCAGGGCACCGGCTATGCGCTGGCCTGCGCCGGACCGCTGCTGTTCGGCGTGCTGCGCCAGCACAGCGGCGGCTGGGCCGCCCCGTTTGCCCTGCTTGCCGGCGCCAGCACGGTGGTCCTGGTCGCAGGCTGGCTGGCCTGCCGGCCACAGCAGCTGGAAGACCAGTGGCTGCAAGCTACCCCGAAGTAGGCGCAGCCGCTGCGCCACGATGGCCAGCCAGGACACCGGCGGGTTGCCCGGCATGAGCGACGGCGGCCGGCCAAGCGGGGTTGAGCAGCGCAACGCCGGCATGCCATATCCGGCCGGTGCACGCAGCCGCTGTGCGCTGTACGGTCACAACGCGGCGCCTGTGACAACTGGCCGCTGGCGCGCGCAGGCAACGGCCGTTGCCCGTTGCCGCTACAGGTGCAGGAAGTGGTCCAGCGCGGCCAGCTCTGCCTCCAGTGCAGCGGCATAGCCCGCATCGGCAGGCGGATGGCCGGCAACATAGTGCAGCTGCGCCTGCAACTGGCCTGCCTGCAATGACAGATTGCCCCAGCCGATCACCTGGTCGGCCCACAGCAGCGGCATCGCGTAATAGCCCAGCTGCCGCTGCGGGGCCGGCAGGTAGGCTTCAAACCGATAGCGCCAGCCCCACAGCAGCTCGAAGCGCCGGCGGTCCCACACCACCGGATCAAACGGGGTCAACAGGCGCAGCCGTGGTTGGACCTGCCAGCGTCGGCTCGCAGGATCCTCGCCTGCCGGCCAGCACCAGTTGACCCCATCCAGCCGTGCCTGCGGCAGTTGTGCCAGCACACGCTGTGCGGCGGCGCGGCAGGCCGCCTTCCATGGCGCCGCGCCCTGTCCCAGATAACCGACCAGCTGGTTGAAGCTGGCCAGTGGCAGCGGTGCGTACAGGGTGATGATCAGGCGCACCAGCTCCTCCAGCTGGGTTTCCAGCGCCGGCTGATCGGGCGGCGGAGGTGGCGCCAGGGCATACAACCGGGTGCCGCCCTCGCGCCCGGCCACCCGCAACAGGCCGCGGTAATGCATGCCATCGAGCAGCTGGGTGCTGGCATGCGCGCTGCCGCCAAACCAGGTGCGCACCTTGCCCTGGGCAAGATCTGCTGCCACCTTGCGCGGATGCACCACGCCGTGCTCGGCGACATAGGCCAGCACATCCTGCGCCAGCGCCTGCTGTTGCGGCGACCACAGCGTGCGCGGCTCACGCCGCTGCAGCACGGCATGCACCGGGCGCGGCACAAAACCGTAATTGACGAAAAACGCCTCCTCCAGCGGCAGCTGCCGATAGCGCTGTTGCAACTCGCCGGCACGGTAACCGCTCACCCGATGGCGCAGGGTCAGGTCCTGCGCACGTGCCGGCGCACGGATCGGGTCGGCTTGAACGAAGCCAAGGGTATCGAGCGCGCGCAGCAGCGAGGTCGGCTTGAACAGGGAGCGCGCCACCGCATAGCGCCGCAGATGCGACAGGGTCAGGGTCATCCACGAATGATGCCAGCGGCGCAGCCGATCCGGCACAATGCACTGGCTGGATGTCTGCCGGCCCCGATAAGCTGCTGCCCGCCGGGGCATGGATGCCACCAGCGGCCCGTCCATTACCTGCCAGCCGATCCCACCGCATGTCGCCAAAATCCTCCCCCGCCCCATCCTCGACCCTGGACCGCATCGTTGCCCAGGCCCGACGTGACGCCGAACAGCGCGAAAAGGGCTACCGCGAGCGTGCCCTGAAGATGTATCCGTGGGTCTGTGGCCGCTGCAGCCGTGAGTTCACCCGGGCCAACCTGGTCGAACTGACCGTGCACCACCGCAACCACAACCATGACGACAACCCGGCCGATGGCAGCAACTGGGAGCTGTTGTGCGTGTACTGCCATGACAACGAACACTCCCGCTATGGCGACCATACCGGGGTGGCGGCCAACCGCGCCGAGGACCAGGTGGCTGCCGCCACCGCCAATCCGTTTGCCGGGTTGAAAGACCTGCTCAAGCGCTGAGCAAGCAGCGTACCTGCTGCGCTACCGGCCCTGCCGGCAAGCCACCACGCCGAGCCGGGCTGAGCCTGGCAGGCACCGGCAGCAACCGGCAGCAACCGGCGCATGCTCAGCCGGTCACATCACCGATGTCATTGGCCTGCCAGTCCGCCGGCATCTGCGACTGCTCGCAATGGCGGGCACGGTGCTCCCAGCCATCGGCGCTGCGCGTCTGGAACCGGGTCGCCCCGGGAATCGTCCAGGTCACAACGCTGGTTTGCGCCGGCAGGCCGCCCTGCAGCTCGGCGCAGGACTGGGTGACCCGGTAGCTCTGCGGCCCGGTCTGTTCGATCCGTTCAAAGTGGCAGTAATCACGGGCACCGCCAATGCCCTCACGGCGCAGCAGCACGGTGGTCGCATGGGAGGCCGCGGAACAGGCGGTGTCGGTGGCCACGTAATAACCGGGTTTGAGCGGCAGCGATGCCAGCGTGGCCGCCAGGTTGCCGGCCACGGCCTCGGCCGGAACGCTGACTGGCGGCGTTGCCGGCGCGCGGCTGGCCGGGGGCTGTTCACAGCCGGCACCGGCGGCAGAACACAGCACCAGCAGCCAACAGGATCCACGGATCGGTTTCATCGCTGATACCTGCGAAGGCGGCAAGGCCTGCAGACTGTGCCTGGTGCAATGAAAAAAGCGTCAGCACGCGGCCTATGATGGATGCCTGATCAAGGGAAAATCCACCGCATGACCCAACTGCCCGTGCCACCGGAGTGCCTGCAAGGCAGCAATCCGCAGACCGGACTGGACAACGCACAGCTGGCCGGACGCCGGCGGCAGTTCGGCGACAACGATGTCACCGAAGCACGGCAACGGCGCTGGTGGACGGTGATCCTGGCCTCGGCAGCAGACCCGATGCTGTGGTTCCTGCTGGTGGTGAGCGGGCTGTTCTTCCTGCTCGGCGACACCACCGAGGCGGTCGTGCTGCTGCTGGCGATCATCCCGCTGCTGGGCATGGATGCGTGGCTGCACCGGCGCACCCAGGCTTCCACCGAAGGCCTGGCCACGCGCCTGGCGGCGCAGGCGCGGGTACTGCGCGATGGCCAGTGGCAGCAGGTCGCCGCGCGTGAGCTGGTGCCCGGCGATGTGGTCGAGGTGGTGCCCGGCGACTGGATTCCGGCCGATGGCCTGGTGCTGGACGAGCAACAGCTGCAGGTCGACGAATCCTCGCTGACCGGCGAATCCTTCCCGGTACGCAAGCAGGCCATTGCCCGCCAGGCCAACCCGCCGACCCAGGCCGATCCGGCGCAGTGGGCACATGCCGGCACCCGGCTGCTCAGCGGCACTGCCCGGCTGTGGATCGTGCATACCGGCGCGCAGACCCGCTACGGCGAGATCGTGCGCCTGAGCCGCGCCACCGGCCAGGCCCGCACTCCGTTGCAGCAGGCGGTCTCACGCCTGGTGCGCTGGATCCTGCTGGCCGCGCTGCTGCTGTGCCTGCTGCTGGCCGTGGTGCGCCTGGTCCAGGGGCATGGCCTGATCGATGCACTGATCAGCGCACTGACCCTGGCCGTGGCCGCACTGCCGGAGGAGTTCCCGGTGGTGTTCACCCTGTTCCTGGGCGTGGGCGTGTACCGGCTGGCACAGCGCCAGGCGCTGGTGCGGCGCGCGGTGGCGGTGGAGAACATCGGCCGGGTCAGCGCGGTCTGCTCGGACAAGACCGGTACCCTGACCGAGGGCGAGCTGCGCCTGGTGCAGTGCGTGCCGGCCGCTGGCCTGTCTGCCGAGGACGTGCCCGGTCTGGCCGCACTGGCCTGCGGTGGCAGTGCGCATGACCCGATGGACCGCGCGATCCTCACCGCCGCCGGCAGCGATGCCACATCCACCCGGCTGGCCAGCTTCCCGTTTACCGAGGACCGTCGCCGCGAAACTGCGCTGATCCAGCGTGACGGCCAGCTACTTGCCGTGGTCAAGGGCGCCCCGGAGACCGTGCGTGGGCTGTGTGGGATCGATGCTGCGCAATACCAACCCTGGCAGCAGCAGCTCGATGCCCTGGCCGCGCAGGGGCTGAAGGTGATCGGCTGCGCCAGCCAGCTGCTGCCGCCGGAGCACGACCCGAGCGTCGAGCCGGCGCAGGGGTATGCCCTGGCCGGCCTGCTCGCCTTTGGCGACCCGCTGCGCGAAGGCGTGCGCGAGGCGGTGCAGACCTGCCTGCAGGCAGGCATCCGGGTGATCATGGTCACCGGCGACCACCCGTTGACCGCCGGCGCGATCGCCGCCCAGATCGGTCTGGGCGATGGTGCGCCGCGGGTGGTCAGCCTGGACGGACACCACGACCAGGCGCTGGATGCCGACGAACTGACCGCGGCCGATGTCATCGCCCGCGCCGCGCCCGGGCAGAAGCTGCAGCTGGTGCAGGCACTGCAGGCGCGCGGACATACCGTGGCGGTCACCGGTGACGGGGTCAACGATGTGCCGGCGCTGCAGACGGCCGATATCGGCATCGCGATGGGCCAGCGCGGCACCCGCAGCGCCCGTGAGGCCGCGGCGATCGTGCTGCTGGACGACAATTTCCGCACCCTGGTCAACGCCATTGCCGAGGGTCGCCAGCTGTTTGCCAACCTGCAGCGCGGTTTTGCCTACCTGCTGCTGGTGCACCTGCCGCTGGTGCTGTCGGCGGCCCTGATCCCGCTGGCCGGACTGCCGCTGCTGTACCTGCCCATCCATATCGTCTGGCTGGAACTGCTGATCCACCCCACCGCGATGCTCGGCTTCCAGCAGCACAGCCCACCCGGGCTGGAGCGCCGCCGTCCGGTCGATGGCCCGGTGCGCTTCTTCCCACCGCAGGCGTGGTGGGCGCTGCTGCTGGGCTCGGCCAGCGCCACGGCGGCGGTACTGGCCGCCTACGCTGCCGGCCTGCACTGGCTGGGCAACGACACCGACCCGGCTGGCAGTGCGCGCACGCTGGCGCTGGTGGTGCTTATGCTGTGCAGTGTCGCCTTCCTGGCAGTGCTCAGCGGGTTGGCCGGGCGCATGCCCCGGCTGATTGCCGGCGCCGGACTGGCCAGTGTGGCCCTGGTCCAGCTGCCGCTGCTCTCGCCGCTGCTGCAGGTGCAGCCGCTGGGCCCGGCCGCGCTGGCGCTGGCACTGGTACTGGCCGGGCTGACCGCGCTGGCCGTGCTGCCGCTGCGCCGGGTGCTGGCCGGCCCGCACTGAGGACGCCAGCCTCGTTGCGGCCGTAGAATCGCCCATCACTTTCGAGCAGGGACACGCCATGGGCCGGTTGTCGTGGACACGGAAAACGCCGGACGCACTGCGCAACGGCGGGGTCATCGGCCCGGACGAGCGGCTGCCGTGGGCGCAGACCGGGCTGATGGGCATCCAGCATGTGGTGGCGATGTTCGGCTCCACCGTGCTGGCGCCGATCCTGATGGGTTTTGACCCCAACCTGGCGGTGCTGATGAGCGGCATCGGCACGCTGATCTTCTTTGCCATCACCGGCGGCCGCGTGCCCAGCTATCTGGGCTCCTCGTTCGCCTTCATCGGCGTGGTCAACGTGGCCACCGGCTATGTCGCCAGCCAGGGCGCCAATGCCAACATCGGCCTGGCCCTGGGCGGGATCATCGCCTGCGGCGCGCTGTATGCGCTGGTCGGCGGGCTGGTACAGCTGGTCGGTACCGGCTGGATCGAACGGCTGATGCCGCCGGTGGTCACCGGCGCGGTGGTCGCGGTGATCGGTTTGAACCTGGCCGCGATCCCGATCAAGAACATGGCCGGGGGCAACTTCGATGCCTGGATGCAGGTGGTCACCTTCCTGGCCGTGGCGCTGGTGGCGGTCTACACCCGCGGCATGCTCCAGCGCCTGCTGATCCTGGTCGGGCTGGTCATCGCCAGCCTGGTCTACGTGGCCCTGACCAACGGCTTGGGGCTGGGCAAGCCGTTCGATGTGTCCGGCATCGCCGCCGCGCCCTGGTTTGGCCTGCCGAGCCTGCACACCCCGGTGTTCTCCAGCCAGGCGATGCTGCTGATCGCCCCGGTGGTGATCATCCTGGTGGCCGAGAACCTGGGCCACATCAAGGCCGTGAGCGCGATGACCGGCAGGGACATGGACCGCTACATGGGCCGCGCCTTCATCGGCGACGGCGTGGCCACGATGGTCTCCGGCGCGGCCGGCGGCACCGGTGTGACCACCTATGCCGAGAACATCGGGGTAATGGCGGCCACCCGCATCTACTCCACCGCCGTGTTCCTGATCGCCGCGCTGATTGCCGTGCTGCTTGGCTTTTCGCCCAAGTTCGGCGCCCTGATCCAGGCCATACCGCTGCCGGTGATGGGCGGGGTATCGATCGTCGTGTTCGGCCTGATCGCCATTGCCGGCGCCCGCATCTGGGTCGACAACAAGGTCGACTTTGCCGACACCCGCAACCTGATCGTCGCTGCGATCACCCTGATCCTGGGCACCGGCGAGTTCACCCTGCGCTTTGGGCAGTTCTCGCTCGGCGGCATCGGCACCGCCACCTTCGGTGCCATTGGCCTGTATGCGCTGCTGGGGCTGGGCCGCAAGGACTGAAGTCCTGCCATTGCCAGCCTGCCGGCAAGCATCGCGGGCGGCTCAGTGGGCACGAATATCGCCGCTTGTCGGTGCTGCCCATGCTGTCTGCACTGCCTGTGGCATGCGCGCTTGCGCGTGATGAGCCTTCCAGGTCGCTGCCCCAGCGTGCTGTGGGAACACATCAACGCCCAACGCAGCAAGCACCCAGACCAGACGCGAGCCCCTCAGCAGGAGGGGATTGATCCGCGAGCAGACCACCACGGTCGCGAATTTACTGCAGCCTACAGCTGCACTTTCCCAACGTTGTTGCCGCATCAGCCATGAACGGACAAGGCCCGCCATGCAGGCCTTCTTGCGTGCGGCCTGACGGCCTCACACCCGTACCTCCCTTCCCCGCGCACCACAAACCGCTCGACGGTTAGCGCTTCCAGCCCCATCGGGCCGTAGGAATGCAGGCGGGTGGTGGAGATGCCGATCTCCGCGCCCAAGCCAAGCTGGCCGCCGTCGGAGAAGCGCGAGGAGGCGTTGACCATGACCACTGCACTGCGCAGGGCGGTGACGCTGGAGCGCATTGCAGGCGCCAGGGCCGCTGCAGCCGTAATCGGTCATGACCAAGACGACGGCGGCGGCACGGCGGCACGTCCTGCCCACTACGATGGGCCGATGACAACCCATTGTCTGGGTTGCCATCGGTCTGGACACACCCGCCTTAATTAGACCCTGCACCTGTATTGCTACGGCGGACAGCTTCTTCGGAAAGCCATTTTTCCTGGTTCTGCTGCAGGTAGGTGAAGCCAGCGGCGACACGCGGAGCAGCCTTGTCACTGGCCAGGGCGGCCTGATCGACCCCCACCAGACTCAAAGTCTGCTTCCAGCCATCGACCTTCGAAGCCTGAGCCGTTGCATCCACCGGAAGCAACTTGATGTGGGCCTGGTTCCAGCCCATGCCGACATCAAACTCGACAGCATATTCCTTGCCGGCTTCAACGCTCATCTCCAAGACTGACAGGCGTTCGGAGAACCCGACAAAACGGTGGCTTCCCGGCGCCACGCGCAGCTGGACATACTGCCCACCGTAAAGACTGGCGGCATAGCCATCCTGATTCCAGAACGTGAAGGGCAGCTGGGCAACCAGCTTGCCCGGACGGTAGAAACTGATGACCGCGCTGTGTTCATCGGCTATCACCGGCTCGACCGCCGTACTGACCAATCCCAGCCCAAGCAATTCCGGGTTCACCAGCAGGTTGTCATAGGCGTCATTGGGACGTACTTCATCCAACAACGTCATCGGCTTGGTCTTGGCAACCAGAGCCGCCCCCTCGTCAGCAGGAATTTCAGTGATAGTGCCCTTGAGGTATTCAATTCTGGCGTAGATGGTTTCCCCGGGCCTGTTGTCCAGCGCCATGTAGGCAAAGCCGGCCTTGCCCTGGACCGCATTGATGCTGTTGATGGCCTGATCCAGCGTGAGCCGGACATGGGAGCCATTGCTCAGGGATGCTACAACCCGGTCATTGGCTGCAATCCAGACGCCACGGCCGCCGCCGACAAAGGACTTCTCACGAATGATGTAGACCTGGGTTGCCGCTGCCGCCGGATCGGATACCCCCTCGGCAACCGCCACCTCAGCGGCTTCGGCTGCTGCAGCCAGTTGCCCTTGTTCAGTGGCCTCGACCACTTCGGTTGCCGTGCCCGGTGCTGGCACATCCTGTCGCGCATGCGCCCCCAGCGAAAACAGGCCTGAAACAACCGCCGCACATGCCACTGAAACTTTCAAATACCCAGAACGCATCCTGCATCCCCCCTGAGGAAAGCTCGAAAAAAGAAAGACCTTTACGTCATCGGCGCCCGCATCCTGGCCTTACCAGGCAGCTGGCAGATCCATGGCGGGCGGTCGATCATGCCGCACATCCCTGTCCCTGCCAATACGACCAGACCCACTGGCGCATCCGGAGTGCGACGGACTCAAGCCACTTGCGATCAAACCGGTAACTTGCGGCCGGTGTAACAGCTTCGGGCTTAGACCCGCACCTGCCCTTCCCCACGCACCACGAAGCGCTCAACGGTAAGTGCCTCCAGCCCCATCGGGCCGTAGGAATGCAGGCGGGTGGTGGAGATGCCGATCTCCGCGCCGAGGCCGAGCTGGCCGCCGTCGGAGAAGCGCGAGGAGGCGTTGACCATGACCACTGCACTGCGCAGGGCGGCAACGAAGCTTTCCGCGTTGGCCGCGTTCCGGGTGGCGATGACCTCGGTGTGGTCGGAGGTGTGGCGCTGGATGTGGGCGATGGCGGCATCGAGGTCATCGACGATGCGCACGGCCAGGATCAGCTCCAGGTATTCGGCGTCCCAGTCGGCCTCGGTGGCCGGGGCCATGCCCGGCACCAGCGCGCAGGCGGCCGCATCGCCACGCAGCTCCACCCCGCGCTGCCGCAAGGCAGCGGCCGCTTGCGGCAGAAAGGCCGGAGCAATGTCGCGGTGAACGAGCAACGTCTCCAACGCATTGCAGGCACTGGGCCGGCTGCACTTGCCGTCAATCAGCAGGTCCAGCGCCTTGCCCTGATCCGCCGCCGCATCCACAAACAGGTGGCACACGCCCTTGTAGTGCTTGATCACCGGCACCCGCGCATGTTCGGCGACGAAGCGGATCAGCCCCTCGCCACCGCGCGGGATGGCCAGGTCGACGATGTCGGTAAGCTGCAGCAGCTCGAGCATTGCCTCGCGGCGCAGGTCACTGACGATGGTCAGGGCGGCGGCCGGCACGCCATGGGCGGCCATTGCGGTATGCAGGCTGGCGGCAATGGCCTGGTTGGAGGCGATCGCCTCCTTGCCACCGCGCAGGATCACCGCATTGCCTGCCTTGATGCACAGCGCGGCGGCATCGGCGGTCACGTTCGGGCGCGCCTCGTAGATCATCGCGATCACCCCCAGCGGCACGCGCACGCGCTCGACCACGATGCCGTTGGGGCGCACGTCGCGGTGGGTGAGCTGGCCGACCGGGTCGGGCAGCGCGGCCACTTCGCGCAGGGCATCGGCAATACCGGCGATACGCGCGGGGTTGAGCAGCAGGCGGTCGAGCATGGCCGGGCCGATGCCGGCCTCCCGTGCAGCCTCAAGGTCCTGCGCGTTGGCCGCCAGGATCGCCGTCTGGTCAGCCAGCAGCTGCGCGGCCATGTCGTTGAGCAGCTGGGCCTTGGCAGCACTGGACAGCGCCGCCACGGCATGGGCAGCGTCACGGCAGGCCAGCGCCTGGCTACGGATGTCGGTCATCGTCTTTTCCTTGTCAGGCGGCGCGCTTACAGCAGCACCAGGTCGTCGCGGTGGATCACGCTGTGGCCGTAATGGAAGCCCAGCACGGTGTGGATGTCACGGGTATGGCGGCCGGCAATGCGCGCGATGTCGCCGGCGGCGTACTGGCTCACGCCCTTGGCGATGGGCTGGCCGTCGGGTGCATGCACCTCGACCATGTCGCCACGGCGGAAACCGCCGTTGACCGCGGTGATGCCACCCGGCAACAGCGAGGCGCCCTTGCCCAACAGCGCGCTGGCTGCCCCGGCATCGACGCGGATCGCGCCCTCGGCCAGCGGCGCGTTGCGCAGCCAGTACTTGCGCGCGGCCAGCCGGGTCCGCCCGGCATGCAGGCGGGTGCCGAACAGCCGGCCCTGTGCCAGCGCCCGCACCACCTCGCCATCGCGGCCGTTGAACAGCACGGTGTCGATGCCGGCCGCACCAGCGCGGCGTGCGGCTTCCAGCTTGGTGCGCATGCCCCCCGTGCCGACCGTGCTGCCGCTGCCGCCGGCCATCGCCAGGACCGCCTCGGTCAGCTCGCTGACCGTGTTCAGCGGCTGTGCGCCGGGGTCACGCCGCGGGTCGGCGGTGTACAGGCCGTCGATGTCGGTGGCGATGAACAGCACATCGGCATCGACCAGGGCAGCCACAATCGCGGCCAGGTTGTCGTTGTCGCCCAGCTTGAGCTCATCCACCGACACGGTGTCGTTCTCGTTGACCACCGGCAGGGCGCCCAGTGCCAGCAGCTCGTTCAAGGTGGCGCGGGCATTGAGGTAGCGGCGGCGATTGCGCAGGTCATCGTGGGTGAGCAGCACCTGGGCCACCGGGCGCTCGAAAAAGCGCTGCCACAGCCCGATCAACTGCGCCTGGCCGAGCGCGGCCAGTGCCTGGCGAGCGGCCAGTGCGGCATCGGCCTCGACCCGGCGCGGCAGGATCGCCCGCCCGGCCGCGACCGCACCGGAGGAGACGATCACCACTTCCCTGCCCTGCTGCAGGTTGGCCGAGACGAACTGGGCCAGACCCAGCGCAAAGCGCGGGGTCAGCCCACCGCCCCCATCGGCGGCCAGCAGCGAGGAGCCGACCTTGAGCACGGCACGCCGCCAGGGCGGCACGGGTTGTTCGGCAAACGCGGAGGCAACAGGCGGGGGCATGGTCAACCGGGCCTACAAGGGAGAGCCATTATGCAGACAATTGCGGCTTTACTGCAGTGATCAGCACATACAAGGCTGCCGGCAACAAGGCACACCGCCAACAGAACGCGCACCTGCCCAACGTGTCGCAGCCATTGATGGCCAGCAGATCATCCAATGATCGACACAGATACACACGCGGTGCTGCAGATGGGCACTGGGTCAGAAAACCCACCGGCCCGACATGGAATGATCCCGATGGCACAGCCCACCCATGTACTGCAATCCTGCCAACCAGGCAAAACGACAACACCCATCATCAAACACCCGTATCCTCACGACCGCTGTATCCACTGGCTCTTGCCGGAGGCAACCCACCATGCGCATCCCCACCGCCAGCCTGGCCCTGGCCTTGCTGCCCATGATCACCCTGGACGCCAGCGGCCAGACAACCGACACACCAGTCCGCCACAGCGCCGCCGATCCTCTTGCCAGTTCCGCACCGGATGGGGATGGGCACAACGATGGCAAGCCGGCACGCCGGCAATGGCCGCTGATCCCCGGCGAAACACGCGGCGACAGCCCCGTCCCGATGATGCCCGGGCGTATCTATGCACCGACCGTGGGCCCGGTCACCTGCCCATCCCAGAATTTCGAGGAATTCTTCCACGCCTTCCTCAACAACGGCGACCTGCAGGTGGCTTACACGGCAAAACCGTATGTGCTCAAGGGGCCGTACTACCTGAAGCACAACACCGAACCCGGAGATCCTGCCAATCCGCAATGGGCAACGGTAGAAATCAATCAACCCATTCATGGCTACTACCGCTTCGACGCACGTAAGCAAGCCTATGTTTTTGACAGTTCCAGGCTACTCCCTGGGCAGCAATGGACTGGCATTGATGCCTTTGGCAAGCCCACGGACAACCCGCCAACCCAACTGACCATTCGCCAGGTGTCCGACATCGAATATGCCATGGAGACCCGCGACCGCATCACCACTTTCAGCAAGCGTGCCGACTGCTGGTACCTGACGCACGACTGGACGCTGGACCCGTTCGAAGGCTGCCAATGGCCCGACCAGTGCCGCAGCATGCGCGAGTACGAAGGCGGCAACGAAGAGGACTGATCCTGCCCGATCCACGATGGGCGATTCACAGGCACCAACCCGCCAGTAGGGAACACCATGGACAGAGCCGAAACAGCCACACCGTTGACCTACCGCATCCAACAGCTGGGGCCGCCCCGCTACCGCGATGGCAGTGTGTCCACTACTCACAAACAGGGTATTCAGAACAATGAATCTGTCAGCGGCTTCGACAGCCTGGTGCTGCATCACCCCGGCGACAACCGCGCCGCCCGGATGGTCGACGGGGTAGTGATTGCTGGCAAGGCCGGCCGTGTCTTCGCTCATATCGATGGCCGCCTGCAGGAGGTCGAGTATTCCAGGGAAGATGAAAAAGGCCGCCTGCGGACATACGACCTGCTGCCGGACCAGGTATTGGTCAAGAGGGATTTTATTCTCTCAGATCCTCACTATGGCCCTATGAGCAAAGAAGGCCGCACAGTCGCCGTCCCCTCACCAGTTCCAGGCATCATTGGCGCACGACGTGATGGCGAGGGCTTGATCGACATCCATGATCAAGCCGGCGGCAAGGTGATCGCGCGTTTCCGCCATCTGTCCAACATACAGGTAGGCATCGGCGACACGGTGTCTTATGGCCAGACGCTGGGTATGCAAAGCAATGTGGCCACACCCGCCATCCATGTCCATATCGAAATGGACAGCCATTACTACCGGCAATTCCGTAATTATGTCGATGATCTGGCCAGTGGCCGCTTGCCGGTGCAGGAGGAATATCGCCGGGGGCTGGCCGCACGCCCGGTTGTCAACGACGGAACATTGCGGCTGGGTCAGTCCAGTGAGCAGATCCGGCAGCTGCAATCAGTGATGCACGGCGAGGGTTACCGCAATGCCGATGGCAGCCCGCTGGACCGCGACGGCGTATACCGAATCGGCATGCAAGGCGCCTTGCTGGACTTCCAGCACGCCCATGGCATCGCGCAGACCGGTGATGTCGACCCAGCCACGCTGCGTTTTGTGCACGCAGCACACAGCTTCGAGCGTGATCGCCACCATCACAGCGAGGGTGGCCGCCTGCCCGCTGTCAAGGCAGAAGCCACCACCCTGCCGGGCCACCCGCATCATGCTGACCACAGCGGCAGCATGCCGTCAGAACAGCCGCCTGCCGTGAACCAACGCTCCTCGCAGGCCATGCACCAGCACACTCCATTGCTGGAGAGCCTGGTCAGTGCGCTTGAAACGGATGATGCGCGAGCGCTTTCAACGGTCTGTGAGGAAATCGCCGGTTCTTCCGCTGCCAGGGATCTGCTGGAACAAGGGCGGGCACTGCTGGCGGCCGAGCACATGCAGCAACACACGCAGCAGGCACCCCGGCTCCATCTCTGAAGGCAAACCCATCAAGGCCGGCCAAGGAGGCTGCAATGTCCAGCAATCACAACGCCGATGAACTACTGCAGGCACTGGCCCTGATGCTGGCCAAGCTGGAGCAGCGTGAAACCCAGCTGCATACCTCGCTGGAACACAAGGCACAATCGGCACACCGTGAGCTGCAGCAGCTGCAGCTCCGCCTCGCCGGCATGGTCGGCAACGCGCAGGCTGCGATCGCCGAGCAAGCCAGTGTTGCCATGATCCCCATCGCCAGGGAATGCGTCAGGCGAACCACTGAAGTGACAACCCAGCTGCGTCGTACCAGCAGCATCATCTGGGGCTGGTACATCGGCCTGGTGGGATTGGGCCTGCTGCTGGGCTTACTACTCTGGGCAGTACTGGGTTACTACCAGCGCGAGCTGGAAGCCGCCCGGCAGGAGTTGGCCCGGCATGACAATGCCCTGCCGGTGCTGCAGGCTTTCCAGGCCTCCGATGCAAGCGTGTGTGACGGCCATCTATGCATCCGTGCCGATGGGACGGCACCGCGCTACGGGCAGGAGCGGCAATACATTCGTGCAGCAGCGCGTTGATGCGGCTTGGCTGCAGTACCTGCCGCAGTGGAAGCATCATCTGGACCATGCATCGCAGCGCGGACAGGGCAATTGAGACGACTCCTCTGCCTGCAGCGGCAAACCGGATCAAAAACGGCGGCCCTGCAGGCCGCCGTCGGGAAGGATCAGGCCAAGGCATCCCAGCGGGCACGCAGGCTGTCCAGCCGCAGGTCGGCGGCCGCCCCGGGCGACACGCGCGCGGCCAGGCTGCCTTCGGGCGTGCGGCCGGCGCCGGCGCTGTCGGCACCGATGGCCGCGGCCTGGTAGGCCTCGCGGAACGGCACGCCGGCAACAGCGGCTTCCACCGCCACGTCGGTGGCATACATGCCCGAGTCGATCGCCGCGCGGATGGCGGCATCGTTCCAGTCCAGGTTTTCCAGCAGCGCCGGCAGCAGTTCCAACGCCATCAGGCCGCGGGTGAAGCCGTGCACGATCGCGCCCTTGGAGTTCTGCAGGTCGCGCTGGTAGCCGGACGGCAGCGAGAGCAGCTGCTCGATCTCGGTGCGGGCGGCGGCCACCGAGGCGTGGCAGGCACGCATCAGTTCGACCACGTCCGGGTTGCGCTTGTTGGGCATGATCGAGGAGCCGGTGGTGTACTGCGCCGGCAGCGACACGAAGGCAAACTCGCCGGTGGTGAACAGCGACAGGTCCCAGGCGATGCGGCGCAGGTCCAGGGTGGCGCCACCGAGGGCCTCCAGCGCGGCCAGCTCGAACTTGCCACGCGACAGCTGGGCGTAGATCGGGCTGATCTGCATGCGCGCAAAACCCAGCGCAGCGGTGGTGTGGTCACGGTCCAGCGGCAGGTTGACGCCGTAACCGGCGGCCGTGCCCAGCGGGTTGCAGTCGATCAGCTTGCCGGTATCGGCTGCACGCACCGCGTTGTCGATGAAGGCCTCGGCCCAGCCGGCCCACCACATGCCGGCCGAGGACACCACGGCGCGCTGGATGTGGGTGTAGCCCGGCAGCGGCTGGTCCTTCTCGGCCTGCGCGCGGTCCAGCGCCACCTTGGCAATGGCCTTGCTCAGCTCGCCCAGGCGGGCCAGCTGGTCCTTCAGCCACAACCGGGTGGCCACCAGGATCTGGTCATTGCGGCTGCGCCCGGTGTGGATGCGCCGGCCGGCATCGCCCAGCCGCTCGGTCAGGCGCGCTTCGATCGCCGAATGGCAATCCTCGTACTGCTCGTCCAGCACGAAGACGCCGCTTTTGAAGTCTTCGGCCAGCACGGTCAGCTCGCGCTCGATGCCGGCCAGTTCCTCGGCGGTGAGGATGCCAATGTGCTGCAGGCCCTGCGCATGCGCCGCCGAGGCCTGGCAGTCATACAGGAAGAACTGCCGGTCCAGGATGACGTCATCGCCGGCCAGGAAGGTCTGGATCTTGGCGTCCACGGCTACGCCGGGTTTCTGCCACAACAGGTTTGCCATGAGGGGAATCTCGAATGCGGGTTGGGGTGCTGGCCCGAGGCCATGTATCGCGTTGTTTGTGGGAGCGCGCTGACGCGCGAAAGGCATCGCGACCAAGGTCGCTCCCACACATTCATTTGCTGCCTGAACTGTGTGAGCGCGCTGGCGCGCGAAAAGCGTCACGACCAAGGTCGCTCCCACACATCCATTTGTTGCCTGAACTGCGGGAGCGCGCTGGCGCGCGAAAGGCATCGCGACCAAGGTCGCTCCCACACATCCATTTCTTGCCTGACCTGTGGGAGCGCGCTGGCGCGCGAAAGGCGTCGCGACCAGGGTCGCTCCCACACGGTTGTTACGGGGTGATCGCGGTCAGCTCGTCCAGACCCAGGGCCAGGTTGAGGTTCTGCAGCGCCTGGGTGGCGGCGCCCTTGAGCAGGTTGTCGATGGTGGCCACCACCACCACCCGCTTGCCGCCCGGGGCCAGGGTGAAGCCACCGATCTGCACGCCATTGCGGCCGGCAATCCGGCTCACCCACGGCGCCTGGTCAACCACCTCGACCAGCGGCTCCTGCTGGTAGGCGGCCAGGTAGCGCGCCTTGACCTGCTCCACGCTCAGCGGCTGGCTCAGCCACAGGTTGATGGTCAGGGTGATGCCACGGAAGTGCGGTGCCACATGCGGCATGAACTCCACCGGGAAGCCGAGCTGGGCCGTGACCTCGCGCTCGTGCACGTGGTTGGTCAGCGCATACGGCATCAGGTTGTCGGCCAGCAGCTGCGGGTTGTTCTTGTCGCTGGGTGTGGTGCCGGCACCGGACCAGCCGGACACACCGAAGCACTGCGGCGGGCCGGCCAGTACATCGCGCATCGGCGCGATCGCCAGCTGCATGCCGGTGGCATAGCAGCCGGGGTTGGCGATGCGGGTCTTGCCGGCGGCACGGCTGCGGGTCAGCTCGGGCAGGCCGTAGTACCAGGACGGATCGAAGCGGTAATCGGCCGACAGGTCGACGATCACCGTCTGCGGCCTGACCGCGTCGATGGCGGCCACGAACGGTGCGGCCAGCCCGTTGGGCAGGGCCAGCACCACCGCATCCACGCCCTTGGCGGCCACCGCCTCGGCATCCAGGTTCTCGTAACACAGCGTGCCGCTGTAGGCCGGGTTGTGCTCGGCCACGCGCTGGCCGGCCAGCTCACGGCTGGAGACAAACGCCAGTTCGATCGCCGGATGCCCGGCCAGCAGACGGATCAGCTCGGCCCCGGTGTAGCCGCGGGCGCCGACGATGCCGACGGTGAAGGTCTTCTCGCTCATCTGTTCGGACTCCTTCTGGTGCTTCAGCCGCGCAGGCTCGGCGGACGCGCCGCGCAGTGGTCCACATAGCCACGGATGGCATCAAAATCCGGCGCGCCGAACCAGAACACCTTCCACTGGCCGAGCTTGTAGCAGCCATCGGACTGGGCGTAATAGAAATGGTTGACCGGGTTGCCGCTGCGCGAACGCCAGAACATCTGCGGGGTCTGCTCGCGCATCACGTTCCACACCGCCCGGCCCAGGCCCTCGCCCTGCGCCTCGTCCAGCACCGCGAACTTGTCCAGGTAAACGCCCTGGGCCTCGTCGGTGAGGATCATCGCCGCACGGTAGTTCTCGCTGACATAGCAGCGCAGCAGCATGGTCTTTTCAAAGTAATCCGGCACCAGCTCACGGCCGAAGCTGGATTCGATCAGCTGCTTCATCCGCACCAGGTCCAGCTCGGCCCACGAGGTGGCGGTGAGCACGCGCTCGCCGCGGCGGACCAGGGTGCCCGAGCCCTTGTGAGTGAACAGTTCCTTGGCCAGGTCGGCCGGACGGGTGATCGACACCGACGATTCCATCGGCAGCTTGTCCAGCAGGTCCTTGATCTGCTCAATCTTCACGCGCATCCCGCCGTGGATCCACGGCTGGGCCATCAGCTGCTCGTATTCGGTGGACAGGTTGATCGAGTCGATCAGCTTGCCGTTCTCGTCCAGCAGGCCGCCGGTGCCGGTGAGGAAGATGATCTTGTACGGCTGCAGCTCGCAGACCAGCTCGTTGGCGGCAAAGTCTGCATTGACGTTGAGGATCTGGCCGCCGGCGGTCTCGCCCAGGGAGGCAATCACCGGGATCGAACCGGCACGCAGGGATGCCTCGATCGGGGCCAGGTTGACCTTGTTGACCTCGCCGACCAGGCCGTAGGTGTCACGGTCCAGATAGTCGGCCTCGAACACCCCGCCGGTGATCGAGGTGGCGCGCGCACCGTTGCGCTGCAGCGCCTCCACCAGTTCCAGGTTGGCGCTCTGGAACACCCGGCGCACGATCGCCAGCGCTTCGGGAGTGGTCACGCGCAGGCCATTGACGGTGTGCTTCTCGATCCCGGCCGCCGACAGCTCGGTATCCAGCTGCGGGCCGGCGCCGTGCAGCACGATCGGGGTCAGGCCGACCTCCTGCAGGAAGGACAGCGAGGAGGTCAGCGCCTCCAGGTCATCACGCAACACCGCACCGCCGACCTTGACCACGGCAAAGCGCTTGGCGTCCAGCTGCGAGAAGCGCTTGAGGTACTGGCTGATCTCCTTGGCACTGGCCATGGAGGAAAGCAGGCGCACGATGGTCTGACGGGTCTGACGATGGGCAAGCTGGGAAGGAGACATTGCAGTTTCTTCAAAACGGCGGCATGCCGCAGGTAGGGGAAAGCACCGGCACCAGGTGCCGGCACGTCAGGGCGCTTCAGGCGCCCTGTTCGATGATGCGCAACACCGATTCGGCATAGCGCTGCAGCTGGTCGTAAGTGACGAACTCATCGGCCGTATGCGCCTGGGCGATGTCGCCCGGGCCGTAGACCATGGTGGTGTAACCGGCGGCCGAGAACAGCGAGGCCTCGGTCCAGAAGTCCACCGCATTGCCGATCGGCAGGTTCAGCGCATCGGCGATGTCGCGCGCGGCCAGGCGACGCTCCTCGGCCCGTGCGATATCGCCGGCCGGCAGGCTCGGGCCACGGAAGGTTTCTTCAAAATGTGCGGCAGCCGGCTGCGCAAACCCGGCAAAGGTGGCCAGCAGCGCATCGATGTCCATCGACGGCAGCGGGCGGAAGCCGAAACGCACTTCCGCGGCCGGGGCAATCATGTTGGCCTTGATCCCGCCTTCGACCCGGCCGATGTTGAAGCGCAGGCCAGTCAGCCCGCCAAAGCGTTCGTGCGCCAGCGCATCGACATGATCCAGCGCCTTGCCGCCCCAGCGCATGGCCTGGTGCAGCGCACTGGCCGAGGGGTCCTGCCTGCCCGAGGCATGCCCGGCACGGCCTTCGAACTTCATCAGCACCGAGGAAATGCCGCGGTGGGCCAGCACCGCCTCGCTCATTGTCGGCTCGGCCACCAGCACCGCCTGGTACGGAATCTGCCGGGCCAGGAACGCAGCGATGCAGCGCGGGTCGTTGGCCTCCTCGTCGGAGGAAAACAGGAAGGCGGCATCGCCATCGCAGGCATTGGCCGCGGCCACCAGCGCCGCAGCCGCGCCCTTGATGTCACACACGCCCAGCCCGACCACACGGTCATCCAGCCGCCGCATCAGATGCGGGTCAGCCGACCACTGCGGCGAATCGGGCACGGTGTCCAGGTGGACGTTGAACAGGTACTTCGGGGTGCCGCGCACGGCGTACAGGCTGACCGCACCGGCACCGTGGTCGATGACCTCGACCGTGAAGCCCGGCAGCTGCGCGCGCAGGTAGTCGAAGATGCCACCGGTGGTGATCGCACGCGGCGGATTGCGGGTGTCGAAGGACACCAGCTGTTCCAGGTGCGCCAGGGTGGCGTGCAGGAGTTCGGTCATGGTCGTGGGCTGTGGCAACGGGTTAAGAGGAACGAGCAGGGAGAAAGGCGCGAGTGCCGGCAACGCCAGGCACTCGTTCCTCGTTTCTGGGAACTACTTTCCTGCCGTCAGCGGTTGACCTGGGCGTACAGGGTCGAGCTCATGCCGAACAGCTTGATGAAGCCTTCAGCCTCTTCCACGCCCCAGTCGGCCGACTGCGCGTAGGTGGCGCCCTTGGCGTTGAGGATGTGCGGCGACTTCACGGCAACCGCGTCAACGCGGCCACCACGGGTTTCCAGGGTGACTTCGCCATTGACCTTGGCCTGGCTGGACTTCAGGAACGCCTCGATGTCGCTCTTGAGCGGGTCGTGGTAGAAGCCTTCATAGACCAGCTCCACCCACTTGCGCGCCACTTCCGGCTTGAAGCGGTTCTGCTGCTTGGTCAGCACCGCATCTTCCAGCGCGCGGTGGGCGGTCAGCAGCGAGACCAGACCCGGGGCCTCGAACACGATGCGGCCCTTCAGGCCGATGACGGTGTCACCGGTGTAGACGCCGCGGCCCACGCCGTACGGGGCGAACATCTTGTTGAGCCTGGCCAGGATCTGCTCACCCGGCATGGCCTTGCCATCCAGCTCCACCGCCTCGCCCTGGACAAACTTCAGCTTGACCGTCAGCGGCTCGACCGGCCAGGCGCTGCGCGGGGCGCACCAGCCGCGGGCGCCCTCACCCGGGGCCTCCCAGCGGTCGATCTCGCCGCCGGACATGGTCAGGCCGAGCAGGTTTTCATTGATGGTGTAGGCCTGCTGCTTGGCGCGCACGCCAAAACCGCGCTCTTCCAGGTACTTCTGCTCGTAGGCGCGGGTCTGGGTGTGTTCCTTCTGGATCTCACGGATCGGGGCGACGATCTCGTAATCGCCCAGGGCCTTGACCGCCAGGTCAAAACGCACCTGGTCATTGCCCATGCCGGTGCAGCCGTGGGCAATCGCCTTGGTGCCCAGCTCGGCGCAGCGCTTCAGCGCGGCGTCGACAATCAGGTAGCGGTCGGAGACCAGCAGCGGGTACTGGCCCTGGTAGGCCTCGCCGGCCATCACGAACGGCTTGACGAAGCCTTCCCAGATCGCCGGGCCACCGTCGACGGTGACATGGCTGGCCACGCCCAGCTCGGCGGCGCGCTTTTCGATGAAATCACGCTCTTCGGCATCCACGCCGCCGGTGTCGGCGAACACGGTATGCACGTTCCAGCCGCGCTCCTGCAGGTAGGGCACGCAGAAGGAGGTATCCAGTCCGCCGGAGAAGGCCAGGACGATGTCTTTGTTGCTCATGGGGGTTTTTCCGGTTGTTGATCGGTTACTGGTGGGCCAGTGCGGCCATGATGGCCTTCTGCACGTGCAGGCGGTTTTCGGCTTCGTTGATGGCAATGCACTGCGGCGAGTCCATCACACCGTCGGTGGCCTTGACGTTGCGGCGCAGCGGCAGGCAGTGGCTGAACACGCCATTGTTGGTCAGCGCCATCTTGGCCTCATCGACGATGAAGTGCTTGTACTGGTCGCGGATCGGCTGCTCCGGGGCCCAGTTGCCGAAGAAAGGCAGCGCTCCCCAGCTCTTGGCATAGACCACATCGGCGCCGGCATAGGCGCTGGCGATGTCATGGGAGACCTGCAGCGAACCGCCGCTCTCGGCCACGTTGGCTTCCGCCCAGCCCATGTAGCGCTCGTCCAGGATGTAGTCCGGGGTCGGGCACAGCAGGGTCACATCCATGCCCATGCGGGTGGCGATGGTCAGCGCCGAATTGGCCACGGCGGTGTTCAGCGGCTTGGGGTGGTAGGTCCAGGTCAGCACGTACTTCTTGCCACGCAGGTCGGTGGTACCGAAGTGTTCCTGCAGGGCCAGGATGTGGGCCAGCTCCTGGCACGGATGGGTGATGGTCTCCATGTTGATCACCGGCACCGGCGAGTACTTGGCAAAGGCGGCCAGCACGCGGTCCTGGCGGTCGATCTGCCAGTCCACGAACTTCGGGAAGGCGCGCACGGCCAGGATGTCGGCGTAGCGGCCCAGCACCTTGGCCACTTCGGCGATGTGCTCTTCGGTATCGCCGTCCATCACCGTGCCCAGGTCAAACTCGATCGGCCACGCATCCTTGCCCGGCTGCAGCACCACCGCATGGCCGCCGAGCTGGAAGGTGCCCAGTTCGAAGCTGGTGCGGGTGCGCATGGACGGGTTGAAGAACACCAGCGCCACGGCCTTGCCCTTGAGCTGGTCGCCCAGTTTGGTCTGCTTGAATGCACGCGCCTGGTCCAGCAGGGCATCCAGTTCGGGGCGGCTCCAATCCTGCGTATTAAGGAAGTGCTTCACTGACATTGTTCCTGGTTGAAGGTGGCCGCAACGACCGAAAAGTTTTGTATGAAACCGATTCGACAGAAAAAAAACGAAAAAACCCAGCCGCTAAGACTGGGTTTCGGACAGACAGCACAACACTCCGGTTTACCCAGCAACTATGTGGGGTTCCGGTCGGCGGGCACGCGAGGTCATCCCGGAGGCCATCCGGGCGGTACTGCTGGCGTGCTGGAAGTCGGTCGCTTTCATCGGTGGCAATAATCGCATGTGCACCTGCAGCACGCAAGCGCGTGGACAGTCGTTAATCGGGCTGACCGTCGGCCGTCTGGCCGGCAACCACCGGGGTCACTGAAATGCGGATGCGCAGCCGGTTGCCCGGATCCTCCGGCAGCCGCGAGCGGTACTTGGTGCCGCGCCAGACGTAATCCACGTCATAGGCGATCGGGCGGCGGAACTCGCGCCCGACTTCGACAATGCGGCAATTGCGGGTCAGCAGCGGATCGCGGCGGATCACCTCGGTGTCGGCCGCAACGGCAGTGCCGGCCAAATCATCGCCGGCATCGCCCTCGGCACCGAACATGCGCCGCACCGAAGTCCAGAAACGGCCCAGCCGCCCCTTCTCCTCCTCGTCAACCACCACATGCACCGGGTCCAGGGTACGGGTACTGACCGGCTCGCAATGCTCTTCGGTACGGGTGGCGCGCAGCACCTGGAACACCGGCTCCACGTTCAATACCTGGGCATAGTCGTGACGGACATTCTCCACAACCACCGTGCGTTCAGGCGGCGGCTCCTGCGCGACGGCCACCGCAGTCACCGCAGAGCAGGCAAGCGCTAACGACAAAACAGAAGGCAGATTCATCGACACAGGGCAATTGAGTAGTGGGCATAGTCTAGGCAGGTGCCGCTGCCGCAACGCTGAACGCCATTGACCAAGGGCTGCGGGGGACGCAGCGCGCACCGGGGGTTAGAATGTTCGATCACTTTCCTTACCGCCATGCCATGAGCCTGCGACTGTACAACACCCTGTCACGCCAGACCGAGCCCTTCGCCCCGCTCGACCCGGCCTGCCCCACCATGTACGTCTGCGGCCCGACCGTCTACAACTATGTGCATATCGGCAATGCCCGCGGCCCGGTGGTGTTCGGCGTGCTGGCCGACCTGCTGCGCCGACGCTTTGGCGCGCTGCGCTATGCACGCAACATCACCGACGTCGATGACAAGATCAACGCCGCCGCGCGTGAGGCCGGGGTGCCGATCAGCGCGATCACCGAGCGTTTTGCTGCCGCTTACCTGGAAGACATGGCCGCCCTCGGCGTGCAGGCACCGGACATCCAGCCCAAGGCCACTGCGCACATCCCGCACATCATCGCGATGATCGAGCAGTTGATCGAACGTGGCCATGCCTATGCCGCTGACGGCCATGTGCTGTTCTCGGTCGCCAGCTTTGACGGTTACGGCAAGCTCTCGCGGCGTGATCCTGAGGACATGCTGGCCGGTGCCCGGGTCGAGGTGGCCCCGTACAAGCGTGATGCCGGTGACTTCGTGCTGTGGAAGCCGTCCAGCGACGACCTGCCGGGCTGGGAATCGCCGTGGGGCGTGGGCCGGCCGGGCTGGCACATCGAGTGCTCGGCGATGGCCGCTGCCCACCTGGGCCAGACCATCGACATCCATGCCGGCGGTGTCGACCTGCAGTTCCCGCACCACGAGAACGAAGTGGCGCAGAGCGAGTGCGCCCACGGCGGCGCACCGTTCGCGCGCTTCTGGCTGCACAACGGCATGCTCAACTTCGGCGGCGCCAAGATGAGCAAGTCGCTGGGCAACATCGAGCGCGTGCACGACCTGGTGGCCAAGCATCGCCCCGAGGCGCTGCGCTATGCCCTGCTTTCAGCTCATTACCGCCAGCCACTGGACTGGTCCGACTCCCTGATCGAGCAGTGCACCCGAACCCTGGACCGGCTCTACGGCACCCTGCGCGACTTGGCCGACGTTCCGGCGCAGGCGACCATCCCGGCGGTGATCGAGCAGGTACTGGATGACGACCTCAATACGCCGCAGGCACTGGCCGAACTGGCCGCAATCGCCGCCGAGGCCCGCAAGGCCAGCGACCCGCCCGAGCGCGCCCGCCTGAAGTCCGCGCTGCTCGGTGCCGGCAAGGCCCTGGGGCTGCTGCAGCAGGATCCGGCCGACTGGTTCAACCACGGCGGCAATGCCGATGACGATGCGCGCATCCAGGCACTGGTCGACGAGCGCGTGGCGGCCAAGGCCGCGCGCGATTTCGCCCGCGCCGATGCGATCCGCCAGCAACTGACCGCCGAAGGCATCGTGCTGGAAGACACCCCGGCCGGCGTGCGCTGGAAGCGCGCCTGACCTCCCCGGCGCCACCGTAGCGCCGTCCTAGACCTGGAATTGCACCGTGACCGTTGCCCCCGTTTCCCCGTTCCCGCTGGAAGCCACCCCGGCGCTGGCGCAGGCCGAGATTGCCGAGGAGTTCTCCTTCTTCGGCGACTGGTCCGAGCGCTATCAGTACCTGATCGACCTGGGCCGCAAGCTGCCCGACCTGCCGGCCGAGTGGAAAACCGATGCCCACCGGCTGATGGGCTGCCAATCGATGGTCTGGATCGTGGCCGAAGGCAACGCCGAGCGGCTGACCTTCCATGCGATCAGTGATTCGGCCATCGTCTCCGGGCTGATCTACCTGGCCCTGCGGGTGTATTCGGGCCGCAGCGCTGCCGAGATCCTGGCCACCACGCCCGATTACGTGGCCGCGATCGGCCTGGCCAAGCACCTGTCACCGACCCGCAGCAACGGCATGGCCGCATTGCTGGCCTTCATCCAGGACACCGCGCGCGCCCAGCAGGGGCAATGAGCATGAGCAGCACCTCGGCCTGGCCACTGCTGCGTCTGCCCGGGCTGAGGTGGCTGCTGGCGTACCGCATCGGCGCGATGCTGTCTTACCAGATTGTCGCGGTGGCGGTGGGCTGGCAGCTGTACCAGCGCACCGGTGATCCACTGGCGCTGGGCCTGGTCGGGCTGGCCGAGGTGCTGCCCTACTTCTGCGTGGCTCCGTTCGCCGGCCATCTGGTCGACCACCTGCGTCGCCGCCGGCTGGGTCTTTTCGCCTGCACCGGCCTGCTGCTGACCGCCGCCGCGCTGCTGGCCTCCACCCACCCGGCCCTGGCCGCCATCGGGGTCTGGCCGGTGTATGCGGCCATCGCGCTGACCGGCATGGTCCGCGCCTTCCTGACCCCGGTCTACATGGCGCTGTTCGCACGGGTATTGCCGCGCCAGCACTATGCCGGCGGGGCAAGCCTGGGCAGCATCACCTTCACCACGGCGCTGGTGGCCGGCCCGGCCATCGGCGGTGGCCTGATCGCACTGGGCGACAGCGCACTGGCCTATGCCGTGGCCATGCTCTGTGCCGGCCTGGCCGGCCTGGCGCTGTGGCGGCTGCGGGTGGACGACCATCCACCGGCAGGACCGGCGCAGCCGATTTTCACCTCGATCGCCGAAGGTGCGCGCTTTGTCTGGCGCACCCCGATCATGCTCGGGGCGATGGCGCTGGACATGTTTTCGGTACTGCTCGGCGGCGTGGTGGCGATGCTGCCGGCCTTCATCAACGACGTGCTTGCCGCCGGCCCCCAGGCCCTGGGCCTGCTGCGCGCTGCGCCGGCACTGGGCGCGCTGGTGGTCGGCATCTGGCTGACACGGCACCCGCCCGGGCGCCACGCCGGCTGGCTGCTGCTGGCCGCTGCGGCCGGTTTCGGGCTGTCGATCCTCGGTTTTGCCAGCAGCCGCCAGCTCTGGGTGGCGGCGTTCTTCCTGCTCTGCTACGGCGCGTTTGACGGCGTTTCAGTGGTGGTGAGGCAGACCATCTTCCAGCTCGCCACCCCGGATGCGATGCGCGGCCGGGTGTCCTCGATCAACGGCATCTTCATCAGCTCCTCCAATGAGCTGGGCGCGTTTTATGCCGGCAGCATGGCCCGTGTGCTGGGCCTGCTGCCGGCGATGCTGCTCGGTGGCAGCGCAGTGCTGGCGGTGGTGGCCATTACCGCCTGGCGCAACCCGGCACTGCGCCGGCTCGACCTGCGCCAACTGCACTGAGCCCGCCGGCCCCGCCGACAACTGCTCGCGGCCAGGTGCACAGGACCGATCATCACTGTCTCCTGCCCTGCCCCACCAGGGCGCGGCAGGCTCGCCCGACCTGCACGACCTGTGCAGCAGCGGGCAATGATCCGGCGCAACGCCAGCAGGAGGGGAGTTGGCCTAGAATCGGCCGACCACAGGGATGAACGCAAAATGACCAGGCTCTTGCACTTCCAGCGACCACAGCCCCTGACTGTCATGGCAGGGCGCCACGGGGGGTACGGCAGGCCAGCGGCCGATCCGGCACCGGCTGCGCGCGTGTCAGCACTGCGCTCGGCTGCCGCTGCCGGGCAGCCCGCCGTCTGCCGTGCTGCGGTTGCCGGCCGGTTGACGCGCTCGTGCGGTGAGCCGGCATGAATCCTGTTGCCTTCATCAAGAACAAGCCGCTGATCGTGCTGGCCATCGCTGCACTGGCCGGTCTGCTCGGCTGGTGGGCCTGGCAGGGCCTGCGCCAGAGCGGTCCGGGCGAGGGCTTTGTCAGCGGCAATGGCCGCATCGAGGCCACCGAGATCGATGTCGCCACCCGGCTACCCGGACGGGTGAGCGAGATCCTGGTCGATGAGGGCGACTTCGTGCAGGCCGGGCAGGCCCTGGCCACGATGCAGCTGGACAGCCTGCAGGCACAGAAGCATGAAGCCGAAGCGATGCAGGCCCAGGCCGGCCATGCGGTGACGGCAGCCCTGGCCCAGGTGGCACTGCGCCAGAGCGACGTGGCGGCCGCACAGGCACTGGTGGCGCAGGCGCAGGCGCAATGGGAGGCGGCGAGCAGGCGTCTGGCCCGCACCCAGGCCCTGACCCGGGCCGGCGCCGCCTCGGCCCAGGAGCTGGATGACACCCGCGCCAGCGTGCGCGCGATCGAAGCCAGCGTGGCGGCCAGCCGCGCCCAGGTCGCCGCCGCTGAAGCCGCCGTCAGCGCGGCCCAGGCCCAGGTCGTGGGCGCACGTTCCAACGTCGAGGCTGCCACCGCCACCGTGGCCCGGATCCAGGCCGACATCGACGACAGCGTGCTGCGCGCGCCCCGCGACGGCCGGGTGCAGGTGCGCGTGGCCCAACCCGGCGAAGTGCTGGGAAGCGGCGGCCGCGTGCTCAGCCTGCTCGACCTGTCCGATGTCTACATGACCTTCTTTGTGCCGGAGACCGTGGCCGGGCGCATCGCGCTGGGCAGCGAGGTCCGCATCGTGCTCGACACCGCGCCGGACATCGCCATCCCGGCCCGCGTCTCGTTCGTGGCCAGCCAGGCCCAGTTCACCCCGAAGACGGTGGAAACGGCCAGTGAACGCCAGAAGCTGATGTTCCGGGTGCGCGCGCAGATCGCCCCGGCGCTGCTGCAGCGCTACCTGGACCGGGTCAAGACCGGGGTGCCGGGCGTGGCCTGGCTCAAGCTTGATCCGCAGGCGGCCTGGCCCGCCGGGCTGTCAGTGCCACCAGCGGTACAGGCCGCGGCCGGAACCACGCCGGATGCGCCAGCGCCGGCCCAGGCCGAGTGAGCCCGTGCCCGCCTCCCCGCTCCCGCCGGGCAGCGCCGCGGCACCGGTGGTGGTGCTGCAGGGCCTGAGCCTGCGCTATGGCCAGAACGTGGCGCTGGCCGATATCACGCTGCAGATCCCGTCCGGGCAGATGGTCGGCCTGATCGGCCCGGACGGGGTCGGCAAGTCCAGCCTGCTGGCACTGGTGGCCGGTGCGCGCCGGATCCAGCAGGGCAGCGTGCAGGTGCTCGGTGGCGACATGCGCAGCCGCCGCCACCGTGAACGGGTCTGCCCGCGCATCGCCTACATGCCGCAGGGGCTGGGCCGCAACCTGTACCCGACGCTGTCGGTGGAGGAGAACCTGCAGTTCTTCGCCCGCCTGTTCGGCCATGCCGCCGGCGAGCGCCGGCAGCGGATCGATGCGCTGACCCGGGCCACCGGGCTGGCGCCGTTTTTGGCGCGTCCGGCCGGCAAGCTGTCCGGCGGCATGAAGCAGAAACTGGGCCTGTGCTGCGCACTGATCCACGACCCGGACCTGCTGATCCTGGACGAACCGACCACCGGCGTCGATCCTCTGGCACGGGCACAGTTCTGGGAGCTGATCGGGCGCATCCGCCAGGACCGGCCGCAGATGAGCGTGCTGGTGGCCACCGCCTACATGGACGAGGCACAGCGCTTTGACGCCCTGGTGGCGATGGACGCCGGCCGCATCCTGGCCACCGGCAGCCCGCAGCAGCTGCTGCAGCGCACCGGCTGCATCAGCCTGGAGGCAGCCTTCATCGCCTTGCTGCCGGCCGAAAAGACCCGTGATTACCAGCCGGTGACGATCCCACCGCTGAGCGTGGACGATGCCGACATCGCCATCGCCGCCAACGAGCTGACCCTGCGCTTTGGCGACTTCCTGGCCGTGGACCGGGTCAGCTTCCGCATCCGCCGGGGCGAAATCTTCGGCTTTGTCGGCTCCAACGGCTGCGGCAAGACCACCACGATGAAGATGCTTACCGGCCTGCTGCCCGCCAGCAGCGGCCAGGCCTGGCTGCTGGGCCAACCGCTGGACCCGCGCGACATCGCCACCCGCCGCCGGGTCGGCTACATGTCACAGAGCTTTTCGTTGTATGGCGAGCTGAGCGTGGTGCAGAACCTGGTGCTGCACGCCCAGCTGTTCAATGTGCCGTCCACCGACATACCGCAACGGGTGGCACAGATGCTGGCGCGCTTCGGGCTGGAACCGGTGCGCGACCAGCTGCCCGACAGCCTGCCGCTGGGCATCCGGCAACGGCTGTCGCTGGCGGTGGCAATGGTGCACCAGCCGGAGCTGCTGATCCTGGACGAACCGACCTCGGGCGTGGACCCGGTGGCCCGCGACGGCTTCTGGCGGCTGCTGCTGGAACTGTCGCGGCGTGACCGGGTGACGATCTTCATCTCGACCCATTTCATGAACGAGGCCGAGCGCTGCGACCGGATGTCGATGATGCACGCCGGCCGTGTGCTCGACAGCGACACCCCGGCCAACCTGATGCGCAAGCGCGGCGCCGCTTCGCTGGAGGAAGCCTTCATCGGCTACCTGATCGAAGCCAGTGACGCGGTCGCCATGCCGCCGCCCGCCCCCCCGACAGACACCCAAGCCACCATGCTGCCCACCGCCGCCGCGCACACGCCCGCTGTCGCGCCAACCGCTGGCCGCAAACGCTGGCTGCCGCCACTGCACTTCAGTCCGCAGCGGCTGCTGGCCTATCTGTGGCGCGAGACGCTGGAGCTGCAGCGCGACCCGATCCGCGCCGCACTGGCGCTGGGCGGCTCGATCCTGCTGATGTTCGTGATCGGCTTTGGCATCAGCATGGACGTGGAAAACCTGCGCTATGCCGTGCTCGACCGCGATGACACCACGCTCAGCCGCGACTACGCACTGCAGCTGTCCGGCTCGCGTTATTTCATCCAGCGCCCGCCGCTGGCCGATTACGCCGCGCTGGACCAGCGCATGCGCAGCGGCGAGCTGAGCCTGGCCATCGAGATCCCGCACGGCTTCATGCGCGATGTGCTGGCCGGGCGCCAGGTGCAGATCGGCGCCTGGGTGGACGGTGCGATGCCGATGCGCGCGCAGACCGTGCAGGGCTATGTCCAGGGCATGCACCAGCACTGGCTGCTGCAGCAGCTGGCCGCCCGCGGCCTGGCCCCGGCCGCCAGCGCCAGCGTACAGACCCGCTTCCGTTACAACCCGGATGTGCGCAGCCTGCCGGCGATGGTGCCGGCGGTGATCCCGCTGCTGTTGCTGCTGCTACCGGCCATGCTCACCGCGCTGGCGGTGGTGCGCGAGAAGGAAACCGGCTCGATCACCAACCTCTACGTCACCCCGGTCACCCGCAGCGAGTTCCTGATCGGCAAGCAGCTGCCCTATGTGGCGCTGGCGATGGTCAACTTCGCACTGATGAGCCTGCTGGCCGTCACCGTGTTCGGGGTGCCGGTGACCGGCAGCTTTGCCACCCTGCTGCTGGGGGCACTGGTGTTCAGCTTCGCCTCCACCGGCATGGGCCTGCTCGCCTCCAGCGTGACCCGCAGCCAGATCGCGGCGATGTTCATCACGATGGTGGCCACCATCGTCCCGGCCACCCAGTTCTCCGGCCTGACCAACCCGGTGACCTCGCTGGAAGGGTCGGCCCGGCTGATCGGCGAGGTCTATCCGGCCACCCACATCATGACCCTGTCCCGTGGCGTGTTCAGCAAGGCACTGGGGTTTGCCGAGCTGTCCGGCGCATTCTGGCCGATGCTGCTGGCGGTGCCGGTGATCCTGGCCGCAGCGATCGCCTTGCTGGCCAAACAGGAGCGTTGAGATGCAGACAGGAGCACTGGTCGCCATCTACCGACTGGGCATCAAGGAACTGTGGAGCCTGTGGCGCGACCCGATGATGCTGCTGCTGATCGTCTACGTGTTCAGCGTGGGCGTGTATACCGCCGCCACCGCAATGCCCGAGACCCTGCACAAGACCCCGATCGCGATCGTCGATGAGGATGACTCGGCACTGTCCCAGCGCCTTGTCGCCGCCTTCTACCCGCCGGACTTCACCGCGCCGGAGCTGATCACGATGGCGCAGATGGACCAGGGCATGGACGCCGGCCGCTTCACCTTCGCGCTGTACATCCCGCAGGGATTCCAGCGCGATGTACTGGCCGGACGCAGCCCGGCGCTGCAGCTCAATGTCGATGCCACCCGGATGAGCCAGGCCTTTTCCGGCAGCGGCGCGGTGCAGCAGATCGTGCTGGCCGAGGTCGACGAATTCGTCCAGCGCGAGCGCCGCAGTGCTGCTGCACCGGTGGAGCTGGCGCTGCGCGCGCGCTTCAACCCGGCGCAGGACAACACCTGGTTCGGAGGGCTGATGGAGACCATCAACTACATCACCATGCTTTCCATCGTGCTCACCGGGGCGGCACTGATCCGCGAGCGCGAGCACGGCACCATCGAGCACCTGCTGGTGATGCCGGTAACCCCGGCCCAGATCATGCTCTCCAAGATCTGGTCGATGGGCCTGGTGGTGCTGCTGGCCTCGGCGCTGTCGCTCAACCTGGTGGTCCGCGGGCTGCTGCAGGTGCCGGTGGAAGGTTCACTGCCGCTGTTCTTCAGCGGTGCGCTGCTGTGCCTGTTCGCCACCACCTCGATGGGCATCTTCCTGGCCACGGTGGCGCGCAACATGCCGCAGTTCGGCATGCTGATGATGCTCACCATCGTGCCGCTGCAGCTGCTTTCCGGCGGTGCCACGCCGCGCGAGAGCATGCCGGCGCTGGTGCAGAACCTGATGCTGGCCGCACCGACCACCCATTTCGTCGAGCTCGGCCAGGCCATCCTGTACCGCGGAGCGGGCATCGAGGTGGTATGGAAGCCGTTCCTGTACCTGGCGCTGATCGGCAGCGTGCTGTTTGCGCTGGCGCTGGCCCGCTTCCGCAACACCATCAGCCGGATGGGCTGAGCATGACGCCGCTTCCGGGGCCCCACATGCGTAACGACCAACCGCTGCTGGTGCTCAACTGCGGCTCGTCGAGCATCAAGTTCGCGCTGTTCCAGGCCGGGGCCGGCGCCCTGCCGCGCCGCCCGTGGTGCAACGGCAAGGTGCAGGGAATCGGCGGGCCGGACCCGGACTTTGGCGCCCGCGGCATCGCTGTCCGGCCGGTGCGGCTGGATCCGGCCCACCCCTACCGCGATGCCCTGCGGCTGATCCTGGAACATGTCCAGCAGCAGCTGCACGGCCGCGCCCCGCTGCTGGTTGCGCACCGCGTGGTGCATGGCGGCAGCCACCATTTCACCGCGGTGCGCATCGATGCGGCGCTGCTGGCCGAACTGCACGGCTACATCCCGCTGGCACCGCTGCACCAGCCCTTCGCGCTGGAGGCGATCCAGATCCTGCTGCAGCACTACCCGCAGGTTCCGCAGGTGGCCTGCTTTGATACCGGCTTCCATCACGACCTGCCCACGGTGGAACAGTTGCTGCCGCTGCCGTATGCCTGGTTCGAGCGCGGCCTGCGCCGCTACGGCTTTCACGGCCTGTCCTACAGCTACCTGGCCATCGCCGTGGCCGAGCGCCACGGCCAGATCGCACGCGGGCGCACCATCGTTGCCCACCTGGGCAGCGGCGCCAGCCTGTGCGCGCTGCACAACCTGCGCAGTGTGGCCACCACGATGGGCTTTTCGGCGCTGGACGGGCTGATGATGGGCACCCGCAGTGGCGCCATCGACCCCGGCGCGCTGCTCTACCTGATGGAAGTGGAAAAAATCGGCCCGGCCGAACTCGGCCAGCTGCTGTACCACCAGTCCGGACTGATCGGTGTTTCCGGGCTGTCGGCCGACCCGCGGGTACTGCTGCAGCATGAGCACGACCCCGGCCAGCGCGGGGAACAGGCGCGGCTGGCACTGGCGCTGTACGTGCAGCGCATCATCGCCGAGATCGGCAGCCTGACCGCGCGGCTTGGCGGGCTGGACCTGCTGGTGTTCAGCGCCGGCATCGGCGAACACAACGCGCCGATCCGTGAACGCATCTGCGCCGGGCTGGCATTTCTCGGCGTCAAGCTCGATGCCCAGGCCAATGCGCGCCATGCCCCGTTGATTTCCCGCCCCGACAGCACGGTCCGGGTCGGGGTCGAACCGACCAACGAGGAATGGATTGCCGCCCGCGATGGCTGGGCCGTGGTCACCGGCCAGGCCGTAGCGCAGTAATCTTCAGCACGAGGATGGACCCATGCCACAAGGAACCGCCAAGCCATGCAACGCCTGATCCTGCCCCTGCCGGGCAACGAGGTTTTCGCCAGCCAGCTGGCCCACCATGCCGGTGCTGCGCTGGGCCGCATCGAAAGCCGCCGTTTTCCCGATGGCGAAAGCCATGTGCGGCTGGCCGATGACCCCGCCGGCCGGGTGGTGGACCTGGTCTGCACCCTGGCCAATCCGGACCCGGGCCTGGCGGCCCTGCTGTTTGCTGCCGATTGCGCGCGTGAACTGGGCGCCCGTGAAGTGAACCTGGTCGCGCCGTATCTGGCCTACATGCGCCAGGACAAACGCTTCGTGCCCGGCGAGGCGGTCAGCTCGTACAGCTTTGCGCGTGTGCTCTCGGCCACCTTCGACAGCCTGCTCACGGTGGATCCGCACCTGCACCGCCACCCCAGCCTGGCGGCGCTGTATACGATCCCGACCACCACCCTGCATGCCGCACCACTGCTGGCCGACTGGATCGCCGCCCACGTCAGCCGCCCGCTGATCATCGGCCCGGACGAGGAAAGCCTGCAGTGGGCAGCAGCCATCGCCGAACGTATCGGCGCGCCGTCGGTGGTGCTGCGCAAGACCCGGCATGGTGACCGCGATGTCACCCTCCAGGTGCCCGAGCTGGGCCACTGGCGCGACCACACCCCGGTGCTGGTCGATGACATTGCCGCTTCCGGACATACCCTGCTGGTGGCAGCCCGCCAGCTGATCGCCCAAGGCCTGCCGGCGCCGGAATGCGTGGTGGTGCATGCACTGCTGGACGACAGCGCCTACGCAACGCTGCAGCAGGTGTTTGCCCGTTTCACTTCCACCGATGCGGTGCCCCACCCCAGCAACCGCATCGCACTGGCGCCCTTGATTGCCGATGCCCTGCGTCAGGGGCTACGCGACTGAGCCGCTTGCGCCCGGCAAGCGCGCATGCAACGACAATGATCACCAGGAGCCCTGCGATGTCTGTTCCTTCCGCACGTTCACGCTGGCTGGCCGGCTACGGCCCGCTCCAGCACCGCGCCGATACCGTCGCCGCTGCCGATGCCCTGGTGCAGCAGCTGCTCGACCAGGGACACCTGGCCGATGCCGAACACGGCTACCACCTGCTCAGCGCCGCCGATCGCCTGGCCTGCATGGCCATGAGCGTGGTGGCGCACATGACCTATGCGCGCCGGATCGACCTGCAGGGATTGCCGTTGGCCGCTGCCGATTTCAAACCCAACCCGGAAGGCCATACCGGCGGCTCGCTGAACATGGTGCCGGCCTTCGTCGGCTACCTGCTGGCCAATGCCCTGAGCGGCCACACCCGTGGCTGGCTGATGGGCCAGGGCCACTGTGTGGCCGCGATCGAAGCGGTCAACGCACTCTCCGGCGATGTCTCGCCGGCCCAGCGCGGCCGTTACGACCGCAGCGCGGCCGGGCTGGCGCAGCTGTGCCAGGATTTCTATTCCTACGCCATCGATGCCAAGGGCCGGCCGGCCGTGCCGCTGGGCAGTCATGCCGGCCCGAATACGGCCGGCGCGGTCTGCGAAGGCGGCTACCTCGGCTTTGCCGCCCTGCAGTATGTGCATATGCCGCTGCCGGGGGAGTCGCTGGTCGCCTTCCTCAGCGATGGCGCCTTCGAGGAGCAGCGCGGCTCGGACTGGGCACCGCGCTGGTGGCGTCACCAGGACAGTGGGCATGCCATTCCGGTGATGATCCTCAACGGTCGCCGGATCGAACAGCGCACCCAGATCGTGCAGCAAGGCGGGCCGGCCTGGCTGGCCGCGGACGTCCGCGCCAATGGTTTTGATCCGCGCATCATCGATGGCCGCGACCCGGCGGCGTTTGCCTGCGCGATCATCGCCGCCGATGCCGCGCTGGCCGAGGCCGGCGACGACACGGCTCCGCTGCCCTATCTGATTGCCGAAACCGAAAAGGGCTTCGGCTTTCCCGGCGCCGGCAGCAACGCCGCGCACAACCTACCGCTGGCGGCCAACCCGCATCACGACGCTGCCGCGCGCGCTGCCTTCAACGCCGGGGCGCAGGCACTGTTCGTGCCCGCCGCCGAGCTCGATGCCGCGCTGGCCACGCTGGCCAACCACCCGGCCCGGCAGCGTCCGCTGGAAAGCGCACACCCGATGGCGCACCGCCATCCGCCAGCACCGACCCTGCCGCCGGTTGCCGCCGGGCCCGGCCAGCGCAGTGCAATGGCCGCACTGGATGCCTGGTTCTGCGCCTTGGTCAGCGCCAATCCGCAACTGCGCGTGCGCGTGGGCAACCCCGACGAGCTGGCCAGCAACAAGATGGGCGCCACCCTGGCCCTGCTCAAGCACCGGGTCATCCAGCCCGAGGCCGGCGTGGCCGAAGACCGCCTCGGCGCGGTGATCACCGCACTCAACGAAGAGGCGGTAGCCGCTGCCGCCCTGGGCAACAAGGGTGGGCTGAACCTGGTGGTCAGCTATGAGGCCTTCGCGGTCAAGATGCTCGGCCTGTTGCGCCAGGAAATAATCTTCGCCCGCCGCCAGAAGGAGCTGGGACAGCCACCGGGCTGGCTGTCGGTGCCGCTGGTGGTCACCTCCCATACCTGGGAAAACAGCAAGAACGAGCAGTCCCACCAGGATCCGACCATTGGCGAGGCCCTGCTCGGCGAAATGTCCGACAGCGCCCGGGTGCTGTTCCCGGTGGATGCGGCCACCGCGGTGGCCGCGCTGCACCGGCTCTATCAGGGCCGCGGTGAGATCGGCTGCGTGGTGGTATGCAAGCGCGAACTGCCGCAACACCTCGATGCGGCCAGCGCGCAGGCGCTGGTCCGGCAGGGTGCCGGCCATGTCAGCGGTGACCCCGGCGATGCCCAGCTGCAGCTGGTGGCAATTGGCGCCTACCAGCTGCAGCAGGCACTGCGGGCCCAGGCCCATCTGGCCACGCACGGCTGCCGCAGCTGCGTCAGTGTGGTACTGGAGCCGGGCCGCCTGCGCATTCCCCGCGACGAGCTGGAAGCGGCCTTCGTGCTCGATGACAGCACCTTGCAGGCGCTGTTCCCGCCGGCACTGCCGCGGGTGCTGCTCAGCCACACCCGCCCCGAACCGATGCTCGGCGTGCTGCGCCGGCTCGACGGCGGCCCGGCACACACCACGGCACTGGGTTACATCAACCGTGGCGGCACCCTGGACGTGGACGGCATGCTGTTCGCCAACCGCTGCACCTGGGCGCATGCGGTGGATGCGGCCGCCCGCCTCACCGGCTTGGATCGCGAGCAGTTGTTCAGCCTGGCCCAGCGCCAGACACTGGACGGCTGCGGCAACCCGTGTGACCTGCAATGACCCCTTCCTGCCCAAGCGAGTGCATCCCATGCTCAGTCTGACCTGCCTTGGCGGCGCCGGAACCGTCACCGGTTCCAAGCATCTGCTCACCAGCGGCGATACCCGCCTGCTGGTCGATTGCGGCCTGTTCCAAGGCCTGAAGAACCTGCGTGAACTGAACTGGGAGCCGCTGCCGGTCGCCCCGCGCAGCATCGATGCGGTGGTGCTGACCCACGCCCACCTGGACCACTGCGGCTACCTGCCGCGGCTGCTGCTGGATGGCTTCAACGGCCGCATCCACACCAGTGCAGCCAGCCGCGATGTGGCCGAGCTGATCCTGCGCGACAGTGGCCACCTGCAGGAGAAGGATGCCGACTTTGCCAACCGCAAGGGCTTTGCCGGGAACAAGCCAGCGCTGCCGCTGTATACCGAGCACGATGCACTGCGCACGATGCAGTCCTTCACCAGCGTGCCCTGGCACCAGCCGGTGCCGCTGCCCGGCGATGCGACACTGACCCTGCGCCGGGCCGGCCACATCCTGGGCGCGGCCACTGCCCAGATCGACATCGCCGGCACCCGGATCGTGTTTTCCGGCGACCTTGGCCGCTATGACGACCCGCTGATGCACGATCCCGAACCGGTGGCCGAAGCGGACTATGTGGTGATCGAGTCCACCTATGGCGACCGCCTGCACTCGCGCCAGGATCCCACCGAGGCCCTGGGCGAGGTGATTGAACGCACCGTGCTGCGTGGCGGCACCGTGGTGATCCCGGCCTTCGCGGTCGGCCGCGCGCAGGAACTGCTCTACCACATCTGGAAACTCAAGCAGGGCGGGCGCCTGAAGAACGTGCCGGTGTACATGGACAGCCCGATGGCGATCAATGCCGGCAGCGTCTTCCAGCGCCACCCCGATGAGCATCGCCTGACGCACTACGACAGTGTCGCGGTCGGCGCCGCTGCCACCGCCGTGCGTGAAGTGGAGCACTCCAAGGCGCTGTCGGCCAACCGCTACCCGAAGGTCATCATCTCGGCCAGTGGCATGGCCACCGGCGGCCGGGTGCTGCACCACATCGCCGCCTATGCCGGTGACCACCGCAACACCCTGCTGTTTTCCGGTTTCCAGGCCGCCGGCACCCGTGGCCGCAAGCTGCTCGAGGGCGCGCGTGAAATCAAGCTGCTGGGCCGGATCATTCCCATCAATGCCGAGGTCCAGGAACTGCCGATGCTGTCGGCCCATGCCGACAGCAATGAGCTGATGCGCTGGCTGTCCGGCTTTACCCGTCCGCCGCGCAAGGTGTTCATCGTCCACGGCGAGCCGGAGGCTGCCGACGCACTGCGCTGGCGGATCAAACAGGAGCTGGGCTGGCCGGCCAGCGTTCCACTGCAGGACCGGAGTTACTCACTTTGAATGCGACCAACGTTCCCAAACAGCCCCATCTGCGCGCCATCCGCATGGGCCTGCATGCCCTGCACCAGTCGGTGGCGGTCATGCGCACCGACTGCCACGTCTGCCACTCCGAAGGCCTGGCACCGCGTTCGCAGGTGCTGCTGATCGCTGGCGAACGGGAAGTCCCAGCCATGCTCTACCAGATCGATGGTGACCAGTTCGAGGTCAACCAGGTCGCACTGTCGGAGGCGGCCTGGCAGGCGCTGGACATCTGCGAAGGCGACATCATCCAGGTCCGCCACGCGCCGGTGACCGAGTCCATCGCCTTCGTCCGCCGCCGGGTGTACGGCCACCGTCTGGAGGCCGACGCCTACGCGGCGATCGTGCGCGATGTGGTGCAGGGACGCTACACCGATGTGCAGCTGGCGGCCTTCCTCACCGCCACCGCCACCCTGCCCCTGGATGAAGACGAGACCGAGCACCTGACCCGGGCAATGGTCGAGGTCGGCCAACGGCTGGACTGGCACTCACCACTGGTGGTGGACAAGCACTGTGTCGGCGGCCTGCCCGGCAACCGCACCACCCCGCTGGTGGTGGCCATTGCCGCCGCCAATGGGCTGGTGATGCCCAAGACCTCCTCGCGCGCGATCACCTCACCGGCAGGCACGGCCGACACGATGGAAACCCTGGCACCGGTGGAACTGGACCTGGCCACCATGCGCCGGGTGGTACAGCAACAGGGCGGCTGCCTGGCCTGGGGCGGGGCGATGCACCTGTCACCGGCCGACGACCTGTTCGTGCGCATCGAGCGTGAACTGGACATCGACACCGAGGGCCAGCTGGTCGCCTCGGTGCTGTCCAAGAAGATCGCCGCCGGTGCCACCCATGTGGTCATCGACATTCCGGTCGGGCCGACCGCCAAGGTGCGCAGCCAGGCCGAAGCCGGGCAGCTGGCCGCACGCATGAGCCATGTGGCCAAACACTTTGGCCTGGCCCTGCGCTGCCTGATCACCGACGGCAGCCAGCCGGTCGGCCGCGGCATCGGCCCGGCACTGGAGGCCCGCGATGTGCTGGCCGTCTTCCAGGGCCTGGCCGGTGCCCCGCAGGACCTGCGTCAACGCGCGGCGCTGGTGGCCGGTGCGGTACTGGAAATCGGCGGCGTTGCCGCACCCGGTCATGGCCAGGCACTGGCCCTGCAGACCCTGGACAACGGCCAGGCCTGGGAACGCTTCCAGCGCATCTGCCAGGCCCAGGGCGGGCTGCGCGAACCACCGCGGGCGACGCATGTCGAACCACTGGTGGCGCCGCTCAGCGGCCGCGTCAACCGGATCGACAACCGCAAACTGTCGCGGCTGGCAAAACTGGCCGGTGCGCCTGAACGCCCGGCCGCCGGGGTCGAGCTGCGCGTGCGCCTGGGCGAGCAGGTACAGGCCGGCCAGCCACTATTGCTGCTGCACGCCCAGAGCACTGGCGAGCTGGCCTATGCGCTGGACTACGCGCGCAACGTCGGCAGTATCATCAGCATCGGCGACTGAGCCTGCAGCGGGCGGCGCGTCAGCGCCGCTACCCGCCCTGTCCATTGGCAGCACGCGCAATAAAAAACCCCACAACGGCGTGTGGGGTTTTCAAACGCTGGCGATCAGCCACCGCGGCGCATGCCGATCCAGCCCTTGCCGGAGCAAGGCCAATGGGCTTTTAGTCGCCCTGCTGCTTCTGCAGGTGCTCCCAGCGCTCCTGCGCATCGATCGTACGCTCGGCGGTCAGGCGCGCCTCCAGACGGTCCAGGCCGATCTCTTCACCGGTATCGACGCAGTAGCCGTAGTCACCGGCGTCCAGACGCTTGAGGGTGGAGTCGATCTTGCCGATCAGCTTGCGGTAGCGGTCACGGGTACGCAGCTCGAGCGAGTTCTCCGTTTCACGGGTGGCCCGTTCGGCCTCGTCACCGATATCGCGTACTTCCTCACGCAGGTTTTCAATGGTCTGCTTGGATTCTTCCACCAGCTCGGCACGCCAGCTGATCAGGCGCTGGCGGAAGTATTCCTGTTGCAGCGGATTCATGTACTCCTCGTCGGCCGACGGCTTGTAGCCGGCGGGGATCTGAGGACGACCAGTTGCCTCATCCATCACGTAGTCCACCACTTTGTATTGCGGGGCGGCCTTGTTGGCACGCACAGGCGAGGTTACCGCCACGGCCACCTTGCCGATGGGGCGTGCCGCCGGCTTGGCCGGGGCAACAGTCTTGGGAGCGGTCTTGGCAGCAGTTTTCGAAACAGACACAGGATTACCGGATTGCTTGGATTTGGGTACGGGAGCCGCAGTGGCGCCCGGCGATGATGCTTGAGTTACAGGGCGCGCATTTTTCACCACGGCCGGTGAAGAGGAGGCAACGTTGCGTGTTGCCGCCTGCTTGCGCGGCGCCGGAACAGCCGCCTGGGCAGTCGTGCTGACCGCGCCGGTGGTTTTCTTGCTGGCCGTCTTCGTGGCCTTGGCAACGAGGGTGCTGGCCGGTTTGCCGGCTGGCTTGGCGGGCGTCTTTTTCACGGCCACTTTGCTGACTGGGCTGACGGCCTTGTTGACCGCCTTGCTGACAGTCTTCTTGACCACCTTGGTGGCAGCGACCTTCTTGACTGCCGCCTTGGTCGCCTTGGTGGCAGCCTTCTTGACTGCCGGCTTGGTCAACTTGGTGACGGCCTTCTTGACTGCCGGCTTGGTCAACGTGGTGACGGCCTTCTTGACTGCCGGCTTGCCCACCTTGGTGACAGCCTTCTTGGCCACCGCCTTGGTTGTCTTGGTCACGGCCTTGCTGGTTGCCGGTTTGGACGTCTTGACCACGGCCTTGGCGGCGACGGTCCTGACGGCGGCTTTGGCAACCGTTTTACTGTTCACAGGCCCGGCCACCTTGCCGGCAGCCTTTTTCGCCACGGGCCTGGTCACCTTCACCGCTGCCTTTTTTACCACGGGCACGGTTACCGCCTTCTTGGCGACAGGCTTGGCAGTTTTCTTGGCGGCCTTTGCGGCCTGCTTAGCAATTTTAGTCGCAGCCACGAAACGCTCTTCCTTGTTCCCCCGGGGCCCGGGAAGCGGGCCTTTATAACGTACCCGACCGGGGCGGGCAACCTCGGAGCCAAAAACCCTACGCCGCCGCAGCAGCGACAGCCTCCCTGCTGCCGTATCCGATCAGGACCCACCGGCCGCACCTGCATGCCGGACAGTCATCACGGTCTCCGTCAAGGAAACCAAACCTGTAGGGCTGATCCTGCGACAAGGCCGCCACTTTGCCAAGTGGCCTATCATCTGGAGGTGATCTCACGACTGCTCATCGTCCTGCTGCGCGTCTATAAAGCCTTCATCAGCCCGATGCTTGGCCCCCGTTGCCGTTTCGTGCCCAGCTGCTCGGAATATGCGATGGGCGCCATCGCACAGCATGGCCCATTGCGCGGTCTCTGGTTGACCACCACCCGCCTGGCCCGTTGCCACCCGCTGCACCCGGGTGGCTATGACCCCGTCCCCGGCACCGTCCGCTGCCATTGCACAGGAAACGCCCCCATGTCCTCTACCCTGATCATCAACGCCCGCCTGGTCAATGAAGGCCGCAGCTATGCCGCCGACCTGCGCATCGAAGGCGAGCGCATTGCGCAGATTGCGCCTGGACTGACCCCACGCCAGGGCGAGACCGTCATTGATGCCGCCGGCAAGTGGCTGCTGCCGGGCATGATCGATGACCAGGTCCACTTCCGCGAACCGGGCCTGACCCACAAGGGCGATATCGCCAGTGAATCGGCGGCACTGGTTGCCGGTGGCCTGACCAGCTTCATGGACATGCCCAACACCAACCCGCCGACCCTGGATTCGGCCGCGCTGGAGGCCAAGTACGCGCTGGCCGAGGGGCGTGCCTGGGGCAATTACGGTTTCTACCATGGCGCCTCCAACGACAACCTGGAAGCCATCCGCGCACTGGACCCGAAAGCCACCCCGGGGGTGAAGGTATTCATGGGCGCCTCCACCGGCAACATGCTGGTGGACAACCCGCAGACGCTGGACGCGATCTTCCGCGACTGCCCGACCCCGATCATCACCCATTGCGAAGACACGCCGATGATCAACGCGCTGGCCGCGCAGTACGAAGAAAAATACGGCGATGCGCTGACCGCCGAACAGCACCCGGACATCCGTTCGCGCGCCGCCTGCCTGAAGTCCTCCGAACTGGCGGTGTCACTGGCCAAAAAGCACGGCACTCGCCTGCATGTGCTGCACATCTCCACCGCCGACGAGCTCAAGCTGTTCGAGCCCGGCCCGCTGGTGCGCGCCGATGGCAGCCGCAAGCAGATCACCGCCGAGACCTGCGTGCACTTCCTGCATTTCGCCCGTCCCGACTACAAGGAGAAGGGCAACCTGATCAAGTGCAACCCGGCGATCAAGGAAGAAAGCGACCGCCAGGCGCTCATCGCGGCGCTGGCCAATGATGTGATCGACGTGCTGGCCACCGACCATGCCCCGCATACCTGGGAAGAGAAGCAAAAACCCTATGCCCAGGCTCCGTCCGGGCTGCCGCTGGTGCAGTACGCGCTGGTGGCCGCGCTGGAGCGCGTGCACGAGGGCAAGCTGAGCCGCGAGCAGGTGGTGCAGAAGTTCGCCCATGCCCCGGCCCAGCTGTTCGATGTGGCCCAGCGCGGCTTCCTGCGCGAGGGTTATTACGCCGACCTGGTGCTGGTGGAGGATGTGCCGTTCACGGTCAAGCGCGAGGACGTGCTGGGCAAGTGCGGCTGGTCGCCGTTTGAAGGCACCACCTTCCGCTCGCGCGTGGCCGCGACCTTCGTCAATGGCCAGCAGGTCTGGGACGGCGAAAAGCTGCTCGGCGAACCGGCCGGCCAGCGCCTGGAATTTGACCGTTGATCGTGGCGAGGCAGTGCATCGCGGGCTTGCTCCTGGCGCTGGGCCTGGTTTGCGCCGGCGCCCAGGCCCAGGACAACGTGCGGGTGGTATTTCCGGCCAGCGTGCAGCAGGGCGCGCTGGTGATCGGCCGGGTACCGCCCGGCAGCCAGGTCCGGCAGGGTGAGCGCGACCTGCGCGTATCCGGTTACGGCACGGTAGTGCTGGGGGTGGGCCGCGACCAGCGCGACCCGCTGCAGCTCACCGTCACCCGCCCCGATGGCAGCCGGGTCGATGCCGAAATTGCGGTGGACCGGCGCAACTGGCCGCTCCAGCACGTCAATGGCGTGCCGCCGCGCACCGTCAACCCGCCACCGGAACTGGCCGCGCGCATCGCCCGCGAGCAGGCAGCCGTGACCGCTGCGCGCACCCGCGACGACAACCGCACCGACTTCGCCACCGCCTTCATCTGGCCGGTGAACGGGCGCATCAGTGGCCGCTTCGGCAATGCCCGGGTCTACAACGGCCAACCCGGCAGCGGTCATTCGGGCATGGACATCGCCGCCCCGACCGGCACCCCGGTCAAGGCCCCGGCCGGCGGGGTGGTCACCTTTGCCGATGCCGACCTGTACCTGACCGGCGGCACCGTGGTGCTGGACCATGGCTTTGGCATCAGCTCCAACTTCCTGCACCTGTCACGGATCGACATAAAGGTTGGCGACCGGGTCGAGCAGGGCCAGGTGATCGCCGCGGTCGGCTCGACCGGACGCTCGACCGGGCCACACCTGCACTGGGGCATGAACTGGTTTGACGTGCGCATCGACCCGTTGCTGGTGCTGGAGCGATCAAAGCAGGAGTGAGTGGAGAGAAACGAGGAACGAGACGAAAACCGACAAGCCTCGACCTGCGACATCCACAAAGCAAAAAGGCGCCTTGCGGCGCCTTTTTGCTGGCTGTGAGCCGGGTTTGAGAAGCGCCGGAAGAGTGGCAGAAAACCCTCTCGTTCCTCACTCATCTGCACTCGTTTCTCGCCCCTCAGCGTCCACGCGCGGCCCACCAGGCCTTGAGCAGCACCGTGGCGAGGAGTGAGGAACGAGAGGAAAAACCAGTACACCTCCCACCGCTGACATCCGGAAAACAAAAAGGCGCCTGTCGGCGCCTTTTTGATGGTCATGGGCTTGGCTTTAGCAACAGCAAGAGAAACAAGGCAGCGTCCTCTCACTCCTCGTTACTCTGCACTCATTCCTCGCCTGTCAGCGTCCACGCGCGGCCCACCAGGCCTTGAGCAGCACCGTGGCCTGATGCGGGGTCAACGGTTTGTCGGCTGCCAGCCCCTGCAGACGCAAGCGCGCCAGCAGCGCCAGCACCCGGCGCGGACGCGGGCCGGCCACCCGGACGCCCCAGCCCTTGAGCAGCTGCTGCGCCCAGGCCGCGACGGCCTGGCCGGCATCGTTGCCGGCAATACTGGCCGGCACCGCCTGCTGGCCACTGCGCAGCAGGCGCTGGCCCAGGGTATGCGCCAGAACCGCCTGCGCCGCCTGCGGTTGCAGCGGCGCATCGAACACCACTGCTTCCACCGCCGCCACCGCCGCGGCATAGGCCTGCAGCGCACGCTGGGCAACGCCGGGATCGCTCAGCGCCGCACGTGCGGCGGGTAGATCCGGCAGCACGTCGGCCAGGCCCATCCATGGCGCACGCAGCGGATCAAGCACCCTGCCCAACGGATGGCGTGAGCGCTGTCCCTGCCAGCTGCGCAGCTCCTGTGCCCACCACGCCAGCTTGGCATCCTGGGCCGTGGTGTCGCCCTGGGCGGCAAGGATGTCGTCAAACTCCTGCAGCAGCGCAAACCAGGCCACGCACCGCTCACGCTGGTCCACGGCAATGAACGGCTCCACCAGTGACCATTCCGGCCAACGCTGGTGCCACTTGGCCAGAAAGCTGTCCAGCGCCGAATAACTACTCATGACATTTCAGACTCATGGATGACTTGCGGCCACGCCGCTGGCTGGCTGAGGATGGCGGCACTTTCATGCAGACAATCCGCGCCCCAGTCCTGCGGCACATCGTCGGCCAGCCGGTAACCCCACAGTGCTGCCACCGACGGCATTCCCGCGGCCTGCGCCGCCTGGATATCACGTTGGTCATCGCCGACATACACGCACTGGCCCGCGGGCACGGCGATCGCCTGCGCGGCATGCAGCAGCGGCAGCGGGTGCGGTTTCTTTTCAGCCAGCGTATCGCCGCCGACCAGCACCGCGCAGCGCTGCTGCCAGCCGTGTTGCGGCAGGATCAGCTGCGCCAGGTATTCAGGCTTGTTGGTGACGATGCCCCAGCGGCAACCGGCCTGTTCCAGCGCCTGCAGCATCGGCTCGACACCATCAAACAGCCGCGCATGCTGGCCGATCAGGTCCTGGTAGGTGTCCAGGAACTCGTCGACCAGGGCTTCGCGCTGATCCTGTTCCAGCTGCGGAAAGGCCGCAGCCAGCATCGCCCGCGAGCCCTTGGACACGACCGGACGGATGAGCGCGTCGGCCGGCGCCTCCCAGCCACGCCGCTCGGCCATCACGGCCAGGGTGGCGAAAAAATCCGGTGCACTGTCAAGCAGGGTGCCGTCCAGGTCGAACAGCACGGCCGCAGGGAAACGCTCAGCCATTGCTGCCACCGACAAGTGGCAGGCGCGCGGCCATCAGGTAATTGATGGCGGTGTTGCGCGAGAGCCGGGCCCGGCCGGCCCACGGTTCATAGGCCATGCCGGAGACATCCTCCACATCAAGACCCTGCTCACGCACCCAGCGTGCAAGTTCGGCCGGGGTGATGAACTCCTGGTAGCTGTGGGTGCCCGGCGGCAACAGCCGCGCGATGTATTCCGCGCCAAGGATGGCAACCGCAAAGGCCGCCGGGGTGCGGTTGATGGTGGACAAGAACAGCTGGCCACCGGGCTTGAGCAGGGCGCGGCAGGCGGCCAGGATCGAGCCCGGATCGGGCACATGCTCGAGCATTTCCATGCAGGTGATCACATCGAAGCTGCCTGGCTGCTGGGCGGCCAGGTCCTCGGCACTGATGACCCGGTAATCCACCGCCACGCCGGACTGGCGCGCATGCGCATCGGCCACCGCGATCAGCTCGGCGCCCAGGTCGATCGCCGTGACCTGCGCCCCGGTCCCGGCCAGCGCCTCCGACAGCAGGCCACCGCCACAGCCGATATCCAACACCCGTTTGCCGGACAGGGAAACCCGGCTGGCCACGTACTGCAACCGCACCGGGTTCAATGCGTGCAGTGGCTTCTGCGGGCCATCGGCATCCCACCACTGGTCGGCCAGGGCGGCGAATTTTTCCAGTTCGGCGGGGTCGAAATTGCCTTCTGGACTGGCTTGCACCTTGCTCATCACATCACTCCGGAATGTCAGCCACGCACGCTGGCGATGCGCTCACGCCACTGGCGGGCATTGGCCATGATGCCATCGATATCCATGTCCACCAGCACGCGGTTTTCCAACCTGGAGACACCGGCGATCCAGACATCGCTGACCTGGTGACGACCGGTGGCATACACCAGCTGCGAGATCACGTTGTGCAGCGGCTGGGTTTCCAGCTGCCCCAGGTCCACGCAGACCAGGTCGGCCTGCTTGCCCACTTCGATCGACCCGATGCGATCGGCAAAGCCCAATGCGGTGGCGCCGCCCAGGGTGGCCGCACGCAGCGTACTGGCCGCATCCAGCGCGGTGGCATCGTTGGCCACCGCCTTGGCCAGGATCGCCGCGGTGCGGTTCTCGCTGAACATATCCAGGTCGTTGTTGGAGGCGCAGCCGTCGGTGCCGATGGCCAGGTTGACCCCGGCGCGGGCCAGCGCGCAGGCCGGGCAGAAACCCGAGGCCAGCTTGAGGTTGGATTCCGGGCAGTGCACCACATGCACGCCGTGTTCGGCGCACAGGGCGATCTCCTCGCCGGTGAGCTGGGTCATGTGCACGGCGATCAGGCGCTCGTTGACCAGGCCCAGGCGCTGCAGGCGCGCCAGCGGGCGCATGCCATGGTCGCGCACCGAGTCGCTCACTTCCTGCGCGGTCTCGTGGGTGTGCAGGTGCACGCGCAGGTTGTGCTGCGCGCTCATCGCGGCCACCCGCTCGAAGTTGGCATCGCACACGGTGTAGGGCGCATGCGGGGCCAGGGCCACGCCGATCAGGTCATGGCCCTGCCACTGCTCGCGCAGACCTTCGGCCTTGGCGAAGTATTCATCGCTGCTGCTGGCCCAGGCGGTCGGGAAGTCGATGATCACCGCACCCACCAAGGCACGGAAGCCGTGCTCGGCATACACCTGCGCCTGCACATCGGGGAAGAAATAGTTTTCGTTGGCGCAGGTGGTGCCGCCACGCAGCATTTCGGCAATGGCCAGGCGGGTACCGTCGGCAACGAACTGCGGCCCGATCACCGCCGCTTCCACCGGCCAGATATGCTCCTGCAGCCAGGTCATCAGCGGCAGGTCATCGGCAATGCCACGCAGCAGGGTCATCGGGTTATGCGTATGCGCATTGACCAGGCCCGGGATCAGCACCGCATCGGGCCGGCTCACGGTACGCGCCGGTTGCCAATCGGCGCGCATTTCGCTGCGCGGGCCGATGCCGACGATGACCCCGTCGCGCACGGCCACGCCCGTGTCTTCCAGCACCACCGCGTGTGGCTGCACCGGCACCACATGCCCGGCCTCGATCAACAGGTCGCAGGGTTGGGGAAGGTGTTCTGACATCGGTGGCACTCCTGAAATTCTGGTCCTGGCCGCCCGCTGGCGGCCTGCGTGCAGCCTTGTGTCCAAGGTGCAGATACGACTCGGCGCCGGTGCTCAGGCTGGAAGCTCCAGCAGGCACACCGGCGCCGTGGTCAGTACGGCTTACTTGACGCGGCCGACGTATTCACCGGTACGGGTATCGACGCGGATGATTTCATCCTGCGGCACGAACAGCGGCACACGCACCACTGCACCGGTTTCCAGCGTGGCCGGCTTGCCGCCGGTACCGGCGGTGTCACCCTTCACGCCCGGATCGGTTTCCACGATCTTCAGCTCGACGAAGTTCGGCGGGGTGACCATGATCGGGCTGCCGTTGAACAGGGTGACCACGCACTGTTCCTCACCCTTGAGCCACTTCTCGGCGCCGCCCATGCCGTTCTTGTCGGCCTGGACCTGCTCGAAGGTCTCGGCCTGCATGAAGTGCCAGTACTCGCCATCGGAGTACAGGTACTGCATGTCGGTATCGACCACGTCGGCCGCTTCCACCGAGTCGGTGGACTTCATGGTGATTTCCTGCACGCGGCCGGAACGGATCTGGCGGTAGCGCACGCGGGTGAAGGCCTGGCCCTTGCCCGGCTTGACGTAGTCGGTTTCGAAGATGACCGCCGGTTCGTTGTTGACCAGGATCTTCATCCCGTTCTTGACGTCATTCATGCCGTAAGTGGCCATGGGTATGTCTCCTGAATGTTGCAGCCGGCAGCAGGACGCCACGGCCGTTAGAATGGTGGGCCCCGCCGGTGAGGCGGGCTTTGTTTTTCCCAGACCGCCTATGATACCTGCAGCCCCCGCCGCACAAAAGCACAATGCCACGCCGCCTGCCCGCCCTGCCGCGCCGTGGCAGCAGTTGTGGCGCCAGGCCGAACGTGATCCCCGCCGCCTGCTCGCCCGCCTGGGCCTGGACGAGGCCGCCGCGCGGCTGTCCGATGAGGCCGCTGCGCAGTTCATCACCCGCGTGCCGCAGGGCTTCATCAACCGCATGCGTCGCGGCGACCTGAACGATCCGCTGCTGCGCCAGGTGCTGCCGGTAACCGACGAACTGGCCATCGTCCCGGGTTTCAGCCTGGATGCGGTCGGCGACGGTGCCGCGAAAAAGGCCACCGGGGTGATCCAGAAATACCAGGGACGCGCGTTGCTGGTGACCACCGGCAGCTGCGCGATCCACTGCCGCTATTGCTTCCGCCGGCATTTTGACTACGCCGGCGAGAATGCCGCCCGTGGCAACTGGGCCGAGGCGGTGGCGGCCATTGCCGATGATCCGGGCATCGATGAGGTGATCCTCTCCGGCGGCGATCCACTGTCGCTGACCACGTCCAAGCTGGCCGAACTGACCGATGCACTGGCCCAGGTGCCCCACATCCGCCGCCTGCGCATCCACTCACGACTGCCGGTGGTGCTGCCCGAGCGGGTGGATGCCGAGCTGCTCGGCTGGCTGGCCGGCCTGCCGTGGCCGGTGGCCTTTGTCATCCATGCCAACCACGCCAACGAGTTCGATGCCCAGGTCGACCACGCCCTGGGTGAGCTGCGTGCTGCCGGCGTGCAGCTGCTCAACCAGGCCGTGCTGATGGCCGGGGTCAATGACAGCGTGCAGGCGCTGGCAGAACTGTCAGAACGCGCCTTTGCCGCCGGTGTGCTGCCGTATTACCTGCACCAGATCGACCGGGTGCAGGGGGTGGCGCACTTCGAGGTCAGTGACCAGCGCGCACTGGCCCTGATGCAGGGCCTGCGTGCGCGCCTGTCCGGCTACCTGGTCCCGCGGCTGGTACGCGAGATTGCCGGCGATACCGGCAAACGCCCGCTGTGACACGCCAGCGGTAGCGCGCTGGCGTCAGTCCTTGGTCTTGAGCAGCGCCACCAGCTGGGTCGAAGACAGCGGCCGGCTCAGCCAGTAGCCCTGGGCCAGGTCACAGCTGCGCTGGGACAGCAGGTCGAACTGCGCCTCCTGCTCGATCCCCTCGGCCACCACGGTGATGCCCAACGCATGGCACATGGCGATGATCGCGGTGGTCAGTGCCAGATCATCCGGGTCACGCTGCATGTCGGCGACAAAGCTCTTGTCGATCTTGACCCCGTCCACCGGCACCTGGCGCAGGTGGCTGAGGCCGGAAAAACCGGTGCCGAAATCATCCAGCCAGACCTTGACCCCATGCCGGTGCAGCTTGTCCAGCAATGACGCGGCCAGCATCTCATCGCCGATCACCGCCGTTTCAGTCAGTTCGATATGCAGACGGGAAGCCGGCAGGCCGGATTCGGCCAGGCAGGCCACCACGACATCGGACAGGTCGCCATTGCGCAGCTCACGCGGCGAGACGTTGACCGAGACAAACAGCTGCTCACCACCGGGAACCATTTCCCAGCGCCGCGCCTCCATGCAGGCCGCGCGCAGCACCTTCGGGCCGAGCTGCTCGATCAGCCCGCTCTGCTCGGCCACCTGGATGAAGACCGACGGCGGAATCGCCCCCAGCTGCGGGTGCTGCCAGCGCAGCAGCACCTCCACCCCGACCAGCCGGCGGTCACGGGTGCGGTAGATCGGCTGATAGACCAGGTGCAGCTCGCCACGCTCCCAGGCCCCGCGCAGCTCCTGCTCCATGTGCACGCGCCGCTCCACCGCATGGTCCATCGCACGGCTGTAGTAGCGGTAGCAGTTCTTGCCGGCCAGCTTGGCCTGGTACATCGCGATGTCGCCATTTTTCAGCAGGCCGGTGGCATCGTTTGCATCATCGGGGAAGACAGTGATGCCGATCGAGCTGCCCAGGAACACATCCCGCCCGGACAGTGACAGCGGCTTGGAAAGTTCCACCACCAGCTCTTCGGCCAGGCGCAGCGCACTGGTCGCGGCATCGCCATCGCCCAGCAGGATCACGAACTCATCACCACCAAAGCGGGCCAGCAGCGAATCGGCGCCACCGTACAGGTTGACTGCGGTCTTGATCCGCTCGACAAAGCGCAGCAGCACCTCGTCACCGGCCTCGTGGCCCAGGGTGTCATTGACCCGCTTGAAGTCATCGACATCGACGAACAACAAGGCCAGGCGCTGATCGGCATCGGGGATGGCCGCCATCCGTGCCTCCAGCGTCTGCCGGAAGGCCAGCCGGTTGGCCAGACCGGTCAGCGCATCGGTATAGGCCAGCTTGCGCACTTCACGGTCGTGCCGGGCGATGGCCTGGCTCATCGTGGCAAAGCTGCGTACCAGCTCGCCGATTTCATCATTGCTGCGCGTTACCGACAGCTCCACTTCGTAATCGCCCTGCTCCATCCGCCGTGCCGCGGCAACCAGGGCCCGCACCGGATGCACCAGCGTGCGCTGCACATACACCGCCACAACCACGGTCAGCAGCAGCAGGCCTGCCAGCAGCCCCAGACCGGTGTACAGATAGCGCCGGCTGACCACTTCAATCCCTGAGTCCAGACGTGCCCCCGCCTGGGCCTGCTGCAGGCGCATCCGGTCCAGATCCATGCCGACCCGGACCCCGCCCAGGCGCTGCTCGCCGAGCAGCACCGGCACGGTGACCTCCAGGACATGATCGGTGCGTTGCAGCAGGGTGTCGCTGGCGGCAAAGGCCTTTTCCGCCAGCGGGTCATCCAGGCGCTGGCCGTAATCAACCACCGTTTCGCTGCCGTCGTGCACCAGGTAGCCCTGGGCATCGAAGACCCGCACATAACTGACCAGCGGTTGCGCCTTCAGCGCACGCACCAGCTGTGCGACCTGCTCGCTGTCGTTGTAGTACATCGGGTTGACCAGGGCCTGGGCCAGGTCGCTGGCAAGGCTGGTGCCCTGACGCTGGGCCTGATCGTCATACAGGCTGACAATCAGCTGGCCGCCCAGGGTGCGCACTTCGGTCTGCAGCGAGCCCAGCCGCGCCAGCCACAGGCCGACCATGATCGCCACCACCAGCAGCGCGACCCCCATCACGGCCACCGCACGTGCCTGCAACCCAAAACGCATCTTGCTCATTCCACTTCCATCCTGACCCGGCGCAACCCCTGACGCAGCTCGTCCAACCGCGACTGTGAGTCCGGGTCGACACGGGTAAATGCCGATGTACCAAAAAACTGCTGCAATGCAGGCCGTGCCGCCGGGTCACTGCTGGCCTCCAGCAGCACCTCGCGCAACCGCGCGCGCACGGCCGGGGACAGGTCGGCGCGCACCAGTTCCAGTGCCCGCGGGTAGCTGGCGGTGCGGTGGATGATGTGCAGGTCACGCCGGTAGCGCGCCGGCATTGCGCCCGGGCTGTCCCAGTCGATATTGCTGAACGCCCCGACATCGACCTGGCCGCGATGGACCCAGGTGGCAATGTTGAGCTCGCTGCGCGCAAACACATAGCCCAGCCGATCCGCGGCCGGGGTGTCATCCAGGCCCATCAGGATCTCCGGCTGCACCTGGTGGGCCAGCAGGGTGGTCATCGGCACCATGTAGGCACTGGTGGACATCACCCCCTGCACCGCCAGACGCCGGCCCCGCAGCTGCGTCAGCGCGCTCACCGGGCTGTCGCGGCGGGTAAAAAAAACCGTGTGGTACTGCGCCACGCCGTTGCGCTCGGTCAGCAGCAAAGGCTCGGCGCCACTGCGCTCGGCCAACAGCACGGCACCACCGGAGGTTTCGGTCACCCAGTCTACCCGGCCACGCCGCAGGTAACTGGCCATCTGCTGGGCATCACGGGCCATAAGGATGCGGCCTTCGCGGATGCCGACACTGGCCATCCGCGCCACGACGTAATCCAGCAGTGGCTTGAGCTGGCCGTGATGCTGGCGCGGATCGTCACTGATCCGCCCCAGTACCAGTACATGGCTGCTCCGGTCCTGCGCAGCAGCCACCGCCGTCAATGGGTACACCAACGCCGACAGCACCAGCAGGCACTGGCCCAGCAGACGATGTACCACACACTTCAGACGCTGCGATGGCGGCATGGTGGAAACGGAGACCGTAAAAAACCTGTCAATGCTAACTGATCGCTGAATGCTTGGGCAGGTTTGTTCAGACCGGGTCCGCCTGCCCCGCCAGGCGTGCCATGCGCTGCGCATCGGCGAGTATTCCGCGCAGCAGCCGCACCTCCTGCTCGGTCAGTGCAGCCTTGCCAAACAACCGGCGCAGCTTGCGCATGGCCGAATCGGGGCTGCGTCCCTTGTGGAAATCGATCATGTCCAGGGTCTGGCCCAGCTGGGTGTAGAAACCCTCCAGCTGGCCGTGGGCTGCCGGCAACTCGCGCGGGCCGGGCTCGGCCGCTGCCGGCGCCACCTCGCCGAGCATCGCCATCCGCACGGTATAGGCCAGAACCTGCACCGCCGCGCCCAGGTTCAAGGAGCTGAAGGCCGGGTCGGAGGGAATATGGATGGCGCGCTGGCACAGCTCCAGCTCGTCATTGCTCAGGCCGGTACGCTCACGGCCAAAGACCAGGGCCACCTCCTGACCGGCGTGGGCGGCCTGGACGGCCTGCTGCGCGGCAACAGCCGGCAACAGTTCTTCCAGTGCCACCCGGCGCGAGCGCGCGGTGCACCCCAGCACCAGCTGGCAATCAGCCACCGCCTCGGCCAGGTTGGCGAAGACCGGGGAATCGAGCAGCAGGTCATCGGCGCCGGCGGCACGCCGCAGCGCCTCCTCATCAACGCCCTTTTCCGGCGCCACCAGCACCAGCCGTGCCAGCCCCATGGTCTTGAGCGCGCGCGCGGCGGCGCCGATGTTGCCAGGGTGCTGGGTACCGACAAGAACAAACCGAATGCGGGCAGATGCGGACATGGGCAAAAAACTAAGGAGACAGACAGGTGTAGATGGTAAACTGTCCGGCACGGCCACTGCGCCGGACTGTTCTTTTCCCCCGCTATCCTCTGCCCTTTCGCCTTTACGGGAGCCTATCGCCATGCAGAAACCCGCCGTCACCGTCATGGTCAAGGCCGCCCGCCTCGCCGGCAACGTGCTGTTACGCAGCATCAACAAGCTGGAGGCCCTGAATGTCGTGCAGAAGGGTCGTCTGGACTATGCCAGCGAAGTGGATGCCGATGCCGAAAAGGTCATCATCAAGGAACTCAAGCGCGCCTACCCGGACTACGGCTTCCTCGGCGAGGAAAGTGGCTGCCAGAACCCCGGCCGTTTCATGTGGGTTGTCGACCCGCTGGATGGCACCTCCAACTACCTGCGTGGCTTCCCGCACTACTGCGTCTCCATTGCGCTGGTGGACAACGGTGAAACCACCGATGCGGTGATCTTCGACCCATTGCGCAACGAGCTGTTCACCGCTTCCAAGGGTGCCGGCGCCGTGCTCAATGACCGCAAGATCCGTGTCTCTGACCGCAAGGACCTGGCTGGCGCGATGATCCACACCGGCTTTGCCCCGCGCGAGCGCAACCGTGCCAGCGCCCAGCTCAAGGCACTCGATGCCCTGCTGGTGCAGGCCGAGGACATCCGCCGTACCGGTTCGGCTGCGCTGGACTTGGCCTATGTGGCCTGCGGCCGTACCGACGCCTATTTCGAAGCCGGCGTCAAAGCCTGGGATATTGCTGCCGGCATGCTGCTGGTGCGCGAGGCCGGTGGCCGGGTCAGCAACTACCGCGGCGCACCGCCGGCACGCGTTGACCAGCGTGGCCCGGAAACCCAGCAGATTGTGGCCGGCAACCTGAAGGTCGGCGCCGCACTGCAGGCCGTGCTGGTCAACAGCGGCTACGCGGCCGAGTTCGACGCCAACAAGTTCTGAGCCACGCCGCAGGGCGTGCAAGCAGTTTCATCGACACCTTTTGTCGATACCACGGCGCGGGCAACCGCGCCGTATTTTTTTCCAGCGCCAACGCCTGCGCCTGCGCCCGCCCATCGCGCGGCCGTGGCCGCCAACGGCAATCGCCCGGCAGCGCAGCCGCTGCAACGCCATCTGGCGCAATGAAAAGGGCGCACCTTGCGGCACGCCCTGATCACCTCCACGCCTGGCGACGGGATTTACATCGCCGTACTGTTGCGCAGGGCGGCAATGCGCTCTTCCAGCGGCGGATGGCTCATCAGCAATTTCTTGGCGGTGGAGCCGGCAATGCCGAAGGCAGCAATCTGGCTGGGCAGGGTGCTCTGGCCATGATTGAGCTGCAGCCGTTCCAGCGCGGCGATCATCTTCTGGCGACCGGCCAGCGAGGCACCACCGGCATCGGCACGGAACTCGCGATGACGCGAGAACCACATCGCGATCATGCTCGCAAACAGGCCGAACACCATCTCCAGCACGAACACGATGATGTAGTAGGCAAAGCCACGGCCCTCACCCTCGCGGCTGCCCGACAGCGCCGAGTCGATGAAACCGCCGACCACGCGCGCCAGCACGATCACAAAGGTGTTCAGCACACCCTGCAACAGAGCCATGGTGATCATGTCGCCATTGGCCACGTGGGCGATTTCATGCCCCAGCACGGCTTCGGCTTCGTCCTCGGTCATGTTGTGCAGCAGCCCGGTGGACACCGCGACCAGCGCGTTGTTGCGGTTGGCACCGGTGGCGAAGGCGTTGATTTCCGGGCCTTCATACACGGCCACTTCGGGCATGCCGATGCCGGCAGCCTTGGCCTGGCGGGCCACGGTATCGAGCAGCCAACGCTCGGTGGCATTGCGCGGCTCGGTGATCACCACCGCACCGGTGGAACGCTTGGCCATCCACTTGGACAGCAGCAGGGAGATGATCGAACCACCAAAGCCGAAGCAGGCAGCCATCACCAGCAGGCCAGACATCGAGCGCGAATCCACGCCCAGAACGGACATGACGATGCCGGCCAGCACCAGCACCGCAAGGTTGGTCGCCAGGAACAGGGCGATGCGGGTAAACATAGAGGGACAACTCCGTAGGAAAATCTACTGGGTGGAATGTGCGGCCTCCCCCAGCCTGATTCAAGACTGAACCTGAGCGAAAATTCAGCAAACCATGCCTTCCCCTCCTTACCGCGGACGCTTTGCGCCCTCCCCTACCGGCCCCCTGCACGCCGGCTCGCTGTTCACCGCAGTGGCCAGCTGGCTGCTGGCCCGCCATGCCCGGGGCCACTGGCTGATCCGCATCGAGGATGTCGACCACGACCGCTGCGTGCCCGGGGCGGCCGAACACCAGCTGGCGACCCTGGCCAGCCTGGGCCTGCACTCCGACGGCCCGGTCATCCGGCAAAGCCAGCGCACGCCCCGCTACCAGCAGGCACTGGATCAACTGCTGGCTCAGGGCGATGCCTTTTATTGCGGCTGCAGCCGCGCGCAACTGGCTGCCACCGGTGGGGTGCACCGGCACTGTGTGGCGCCACCGCGCAGCGATGGCCACAACGCGGTGCGCCTGCACACGGCTGGCAGCGGCGTGATTGGTTTTGATGACCAGCTGCAGGGGCCGCAACGGCAGGATGTGTCTGCCGAGGTCGGCGATGTGGTGCTGTTCCGCGCCGATGGCTGCTGGGCCTACCAGCTGGCCGTGGTCGTTGATGATGCCGACCAGGGCATGACCGATGTGGTACGCGGCGCCGACCTGCTCGACTCCACTGCCCGTCAGATCTGGCTGCAGCGCTGCCTGGGCCTGCCTACTCCGCATTACCTGCACCTGCCGCTGCTCACCGATGCGCAGGGTCGCAAGCTGTCCAAATCCGAAGCGGCCCTGCCGGTGGATGCCCGGCACGGACCGGAGCTGTTGCGCTGGATCTGGCACCTGCTTGGCCAGGCCGAAGGCGCACTCGATGGCGCAGACACTGCCCCCCAGCGACTGGCCCTGGCGGCGCAGTGGTTTGATCCGGGCCGGTTGCCCCAGACCCTGCTGCCTGCCCCTACAATGCCTGACTTCCCAAAGGACAGGCCCACTCCATGACATCCCGCGTTGCGCTGGTTACCGGCGGCACTGGTGGCATCGGTACCGCGATCTGTAAACAACTGCACGATCAGGGCCATCGCGTCGCCAGCAATTACCGCGATGCCGCCAAGGCACAGCTCTGGCAGCAACAGATGCGCCAGGCCGGCTATGACATCGGCATCTTCCAGGGCGATGTGGCCGACACCGCGCAGTCGGCAGCGATGGTGGCTGCGGTCGAGCAGGAACTGGGCCCGGTGGAGATCCTGGTCAACAACGCCGGCATCACCCGTGACACCACCTTTCACCGGATGCACGCCGAGCAGTGGCACGAGGTGATCAACACCAACCTGAACTCGGTCTTCAATGTCACCCGTCCGGTCATTGAAGGCATGCGTCGACGGGCCTGGGGGCGGGTGATCCAGATCAGCTCGATCAATGGCCTGAAGGGCCAGTACGGACAGGCCAACTACGCCGCCGCCAAGGCCGGCATGCATGGCTTCACCATTTCATTGGCGCGCGAAAACGCCGCCTTCGGCATCACCGTCAACACCATCTCCCCGGGCTATGTGGCCACGGACATGGTGATGGCCGTGCCCGAAGAGGTGCGCGCCAAGATCATTGCCGACATTCCCACCGGGCGCCTGGGCCGGCCGGAAGAGATCGCCTATGCGGTCGCCTTCCTGGTGGCCGAACAGGCCGCGTGGATCACCGGCTCCAACCTGGACATCAACGGCGGCCATCATATGGGCTGGTAACGCCGCAAGCCGGCCATCCAGGCGCAGGCCCGGCCAGCGTCTGGCTGTCAACTTGTACGTTTGCCGGTTGCAAGCCCTGCTGCACTGCGCCATGCTGCAACAACGACGAGGGAGAAGACCGTTTCATGTCTGCAATCCGCATCATCAAAAAGTATCCCAACCGCCGCCTGTATGACACGGAGATTTCCAGCTACATCACCATCGAGGATGTACGCCAGTTGATCCTGGAGGGCGAGCAGTTCGAGGTGCGCGACGCCAAAAGTGGCGAAGACCTGACCCGTTCGGTGCTGCTGCAGATCATCGCCGACCAGGAACAGGACGGCGAGCCGATGCTCTCCACGCGGATGCTGTCGCAGCTGATCCGCTTCTACGGCGATTCCCTGCAGGGCTTCATGGGCAACTATCTGGAGCGCAGCATGCAGGTCTTCCTGGACCAGCAGCAGGTGTTCCGCCAGCAGATGGGCAGCCTGCTCGGCCAGGGCCCGTGGGCGATGATGAACCAGCTTACCGAGCGCAACCTCGAGCTGTGGCAGGAGTTCCAGCGCAACATGGCCGCCGGCCACAGCGTGCGCCCGGGCAACAGCCCCGAGCAGGCAGCGCCGGAGCGCAGCAGCAGCCGCACCGCAGGCAGCAGCCAGCCGCCGCGTCCGGGTACCCGCAGCGGCTCAACCCGGCGCTGAACCCGGCCACCAAGGCCCGATCAACCACTCCCTCAACGCCGGCTACGCCGGCGTTGTTCGTTCGGGCAGGCACCGGCGCGACAAAGACGCTGGACCTTGTAGCCCTGGGACTGCAGCCGTTGCACCAGGCCATCACTGCCGACCAGGTGCAGCGCCCCGACGACGACCAGGGTGGTGCCATGTCCGTCCTGCAACCACTGCGGCAACTGCGCCAGCCAGGCCGTGTTGCGCTGGACATTGATGCTCTGGTAAAGCGCCGGATAGTCTTTTTTCAACGGCTCGCCCGCCTGGGCCCAGAACGCCGCCGGCTCACCGCTGCGCCAGGCCTGCAGCAGGCGCTGGCTGCGGGCGCCGTTGCTGTCGGCCTCGTCCAGCGCTTCGGCCAGCATCTGCTGCTGTTCGGCATGGCCCATCGCCTCGAACAACGCAATCTGCGCCAGTCCATCCTCCAGCCCGAGCACCGACTTGCCATCGGCACGTGCACGCTGCATCAGGTGTCGGTCCAGCCCCAGCTCGGCCTGCAGGCCTGCGGCGGCCATTTCCTGCAACGAGATGGTCAAGGCCGCAAACCAGGGCTTGAGCAGCTGCAGACGCTCGACCGGCATCTGCCGCTGCTGTGCCCATTGCAGCAGCCGCTGCCACTGCGCCGGCGACAGGTCATCCTGCAAGCGGCCGCTGCGCCGGGCAGCAGCGCGCAACATCGCCTGCGCCAACTCCGCAGACAGCATCTGTTCGGGCGCCAGCTCGAAAACCACCCGGTCCGCCTGCGCATAGGCCTGCTGGACCTCGGCCGGCAATGGATAGTCGGCAGGCTCAAGCAGATGGATCGAACCGAGCAGCAGCACGCGCGCCTGCCCCTGTCCGCGCACTTCCCACAACAGCGGCACCCAGCTCGCTGCCGGCGCGGACGCCACGGTAGCGGGCAGCGGTTCGGGCCGCGCCACCGCTGGCAACACGGAGCCGACAGCCAACACACAGGCGCTCAACGCCGCCAGCAACCAACGCATGATCAAACCTCCTGCCCGGCAACGGGCTTGTGGGCATAGGCCTTTTCTCCGGCCTCGATGCGCAGGTCCAGGCGATTCTCGGCCGGCGGCAAGGGGCAGGTGGCATAGATCGAAAACGCGCACGGCGGGTTGTAGCTGCGGTTGAAATCCAGCAGGGTCTGCCCTTGCGCATCCGGGGCGGCAACGTCCAGATAGCGACCGGCGGCGTAACTGCCATGGCCACTGGTGCCATCGGCCATCATCACCAGCAGGCTGCCGTCGGCATTGGCTACCGCTTCCAGCGCGTAGGACTGCCCATCGCGCTCGAAAACCAGCCGCCCCGGGTTGGCCAGCGTGTTGCTCATGCCGACCATGTCCACCACCTGCAGGGTACGCGCAGGGTTGTGGGCGACAAAGCGTGCCGGTAGCACCCAGCGCCGGTCTGCCGGCCAATAGTCCAGACCGGAAAACTGCTGACGGGTTGCCGCATCGGCATGCCGGACCCGCAGCGCCTGATGGGGGCCACGCTGCAGCAGGCTGAGGCTGCCCTTGCCCTGGTCAAACACCACCACCGTCGGCTCGGCCTCCTGGTCGCTGTGCAGCTGGATCCGCCCACGCAGCGGCTGCTCGTTCACGCGCAGGTCGACCCCGGACTCAGGGGTGAACCAGACCTTGCCGCCCTCGCGCTGGACCAGCCCCATCCGCTCCGGCCCCACGGCCAGGCGCATGCCGCTGGTCGCACCGCTGCCGATGTAGTGCGCCTTCAGGGTGAGCCAGTGCAGGCCGACCAGACTGGTCCAGCCATCAGGCTGGACCAGGCGGCTGTGGCGCTCGATCCGCCAGGCCTGGTTGTCATTGAGAAAGCTCAAGTCTTCGGCTGACACCGCTGCCTCTTGCTCACTGACCGCCTGCGAGCCCTGCCCGCAACCGGCCAGGCCGACGACCATCAGCAAGGCCGCCATCGGCAGCCCGGAAATTTTCCTGTCCATCAACGCCCCCGCAAGAACCAACGATCAATCTGCGCCAGCGTGAAGCGCGCCCAGGTCGGGCGGCCATGGTTGCACTGGCCGGAACGCTCGGTGGCCTCCATGTCACGCAACAACGCATTCATTTCGGCAATGCCCAGCCGCCGGTTGGCACGCACCGCGCCATGGCAGGCCATGGTCGCCAGCAATTCATCGCGCGCACTGTCCACCCGCCGGCTGTGCCCATGCTCACGCAGGTCGGCAATCACATCGCGCAGCAATGCGTCCGGCTCGGCATGCGCCAGCAGCGCCGGTACCGAGCGCACCAGTACCGTCCCCGGTCCGGCCCGGGTGACCTCAAAGCCCAGCGCGGCCAAGGTCGCCTGCTCACGCTCGGCGGTTTCCGCCTCGCGCTCGCCCAGTGCCAGGGTCAATGGCACCAGCAACGGCTGGGCGGCCAGCCCCATGCTGTCGTGGGCGCTTTTCAGGCGCTCATAGCCGATGCGCTCATGGGCGGCATGCATGTCGACCACGATCAGGCCATCGGCACACTCGGACAGGATGTAGATGCCATGCAGCTGGGCAATGGCAAAGCCCAGCGGTGGCACCTGGCCATCGCCGCTGGCGGGCGGCAGCCCGGGCTGGAAATCGGCCGTCAGCGCACCGGCATCGGCTGCCGGCGACGGCTGCGCATACAGTGCCGCATAGGCACTGGTGGCATCGGCAACCTGCAGGCCGAGCGGGCTTTGCCGCGGCGCCCAGCTGGCCGGACCGCCGGTGACGGCCGCGGCCGGGCCGCGTGCCAGTGCAAACCCCGCCCCGGGCATGGCCGCCGGGGCCACGCCGGGCGACTGCTGATCGTATGTGCCCCTGGCAGCGAGCTGCTCGCCACTGATACCGGCGCGGGTCTGCGCCAGCGCATCCTTCAAGGTGCGGTAAACGAAATCATGCACCAGGCGTGCGTCGCGGAAACGTACCTCGTGCTTGGCCGGATGCACATTGACATCGACCCGGGTCGGATCCAGCTCCAGGAACAGCACATAGGCCGGATGACGGCCATGAAACAGCACATCGGCATAGGCCAGCTTGACCGCATGGGCAACACTGCGGTCACGCACCGCGCGGCCATTGACGTAGAAATACTGCTGGTCCGTGGAAGCGCGCGAATACTGCGGCAGGGCAATCCAGCCATGCAGGCGCAGCCCGGCAGCGGCATGGTCCACGCGCAGGCACTGGCCGGCAAAGTCCTCACCCAGGGTCTGCTCCAGCCGCAGCTCCGAATACAGCTCACCGGGCTGGTAACGCCGCGAGGGCTTGCCGTTGTGGGAAATGCGCAGCTCCACATCCGGGCGCGCCAGCGCCAGCGAGCGCAGCCATTCCTCGATATGCCCCAGCTCGGTGCGTTCGGCGCGCATGAACTTGCGCCGCGCCGGCACGTTGTAGAACAGGTCGCGTACTTCCACCGTGGTTCCCGGCGCATGCGCCCGCGGAGCAAGCTCGCCCACCCTTCCGCCATCGACCTGCAGGGCGGCACCGTGTTCGGCATCATGGCGTCGGCTGGCCAGGGTAAAGCGGCTGACCGAGGCAATCGACGGCAGCGCCTCGCCACGAAACCCCAGCGTGGCCACCGCTTCCAGGTCATCCAGGCTGGCGATCTTGCTGGTCGCATGCCGGCTGATCGCCAGCGGCAGCTCGTCGGCGACGATGCCACAGCCGTTGTCGCGGATGCGGATCAGCCGGGCACCACCTTCTTCCAGATCAATGTCGATGCGGCTGGCCCCGGCATCGATGGCGTTTTCGACCAGCTCCTTGACCACCGAAGCCGGACGTTCGACCACTTCGCCGGCAGCGATCTGGTTGATCAGGATCTCTGGCAACGGCCGGATGCTCATCGGCACCCCGACACGGCAGCAGCATCAACGCAGGTAAACAAAGACATGGTCAGCGAGGGAAGCAGCGGGCAAGCCACTGATCATACCGCGCATCGCCGGCCAGCCGGACAGGTGCGCTTACGGACTGCCGCGGCCGGTGTTGCCGCGCGCACTTTCCGCCTCGGCCTGGGCGGCAAACAGGGTGCCCGGGGGCGGCTGGCGGGAAAAATAGCTGTGCACGCCATCCAGTACCGCCGCGGCCAGTTGCCGCTGGAAGCCCGGCTGGAAGAGACGCCGCTCCTCGTCCGGGTTGGAGATGAAGGCCGTTTCCACCAGCATCGCCGGCATGTCGGCCGTGCGCAGCACGGCAAAGTTGGCCCGCTCGATGTTTGGCTTGTGGTTGTTGCCGATCCGCTTCAGGCCGGAAAGGACCTGGTCGGCTGCCTCTTCGCTGGCCTTCTGCTGGCCGCTCTGGGCCAGGTCCAGCAGCACATTGGCCAGGGTCCCCTCAGCCTGCTGCAGGGCAACGCCACCGATAAGGTCGGCCGCGTTTTCCTTGTCAGCCAGCCAGCGTGCGCGTTGGCTGGACGCCCCCTTGGTGGAGAGCACATACACCGATGAGCCACGCGCATTGCGGTTTTCCGCCGCGTCGGCATGGATGGAAATGAAGATATCGGCGCGCGCCTGGCGCGCCCTTGCCGCGCGGGCATTGAGTGGAATGAACACGTCACTGTCGCGGATCAGGAACGCACGCAGGCCGGGGGTGGCATCCACCTGCCGGGCCAGCTCACGCGCAACGGCCAGGGTCACGTTCTTTTCGTATTTACCGGTTGGCCCCACTGCCCCCGGGTCCTGCCCGCCATGGCCGGCATCAATGGCTACCACCAGTTCACGCATGCCCGGGCGCATGACCACCGCTCCCCGGCGGGCAGCGGCCGCGGCGGGGCTGGCCGCCACCGTTGCAGTGGCCGGGGTGGTCTCGGTGGCACCACTGCTCGGCGGCGGCGGGGTGGCTACCGGTGCGCCCTGCAGGATGCTGGCCGGGTTGGTGGCGGCAGGGCCCTGGCCAGCGGCACGCGAGGCGGCACCAGCGGTCAGCAGAGCGGTGGCCCGCGCCGCCTCGGCACGGGCCTGGGCACTGCTGGCAGCACTGTCCGCTGCTGGCGTGGCCGATCCCTGGGCAGGATTGCTGGCGGACACGGCCGCGACCACTGGCGGCGGGTTGCTGTTTGCGGTGGGCGTGGCCCCGGGCCATTGCAGGACCAGGGTCGGCTGTGCACCGACCACCCATTGCGGTGGCAACGCCTGTACCGGCGCGCTGAGTTCAAACACCACCCGCACCGTGCCCGGGGTCGGGTTGCCGGTGCGCACCGAGGTGACCAGCCCGGAAGCGGCAGGCAATTTCAGACCGGTGGCCAGGGTGGACTGCTCGAAATCCACCACCAGCCGATCCGGCTGGGTCAATGCGAGGGTGCGGTAGCGGCCCTGGGTGTCAACGACGATTTCGGCGCGGGTACCCGAACTGCCACTTTCCAGGCTCACCGACTGCAGCTGCGCGGCCTGCACACCGAAGGTTGCCGCCAGACACAGGGCAGCAATCAGACCGGCGGCACGGGCAATCCGGGAAGGCATGTTCGCGATCTAACCACCACGGCTGGGCAATTGCAATGATTTTCCTTTGACAATCCGCGACCTGTAGCACTTACCTGCAGTAAGCAGCGAACTATCGGCTGCAACTGACTGGACGGATCAGATCGCCGCCAGCCACACCTTGCCGGCCTGGCTGCAGGCCGACAGCTGCGCCGAACGTCCGTGGCCATCAATGGCCAGATCAATGCGCAGGTCCGCCGGCGGCAATGCCGCCCCGGCGCGCTGTGGCCACTCCACCAGCCACAGGCTGGCAGCACCTTCATCCAGGCCGAGGAAATCCAGCTCACCCGGATCACCGATCCGGTACAGATCCAGATGCCAGGCTTCGCTGCCATCGGCCAACGGATAGCGTTCGACCAGGGTGTAGGTGGGCGAGCGGATCGTACCGGTCACACCCAGCGCGCGCAGCAGCGCGCGCGCCAGGGTGGACTTGCCCGCCCCCAGGTCCCCGTACAGATGGACCACGGCATGGGCCGGGCGCTGTGCGGCCAGACGCTGTCCCAGCGCATCGGTGGCGGCGGCGTCTTGCAGATGTAAGTGCATCATCTAACCACTTCCGGATTGGCCAGCACCCGCAGGTGCGGCAATAAATCAGACGGCATCATCCCACAGGGCTGGTTGCCGGCGGCACGGTCGCCGGCCAGCGCATGCAGCAGGGCCCCGGCACGCGCCGCCTGCAGGGGGCTGAGCCCCTGCGCCAGCAAACCGGCAATGACCCCGGTAAGCACATCGCCCATGCCGCCTACCGCCATGCCCGGGTTGCCGGCATCGATCAACCACGGCAAGGCCTGCGGCGCACCGACCAGGCTGCCGGCGCCCTTGAGCACGACCACGCTCTGGTAGCGCTCGACCAGGGCCTGCAGCGCCGCCAGTCGATCGGCCTGGACCGCCGCGGTGGACCAGCCCAGCAGGCGCGCCGCTTCGCCCGGATGGGGAGTCAGGATCGCCCCGGGCAGCTGCTGCGGCCGTGCGGCCAGCAGGTTCAGCCCGTCGGCATCGAGCACCAGCGGCAATGCTGCCTGCGTGGCCTGCGCATACAGCGCTTCGGCCCATGGCTGCTGCCCCAGGCCGGGGCCCAGCGCCACTACCGTGGCTGCGCTCAACCGCGCCTGCAGCAGCGGACCCTGCCGGGCATCAAACGCCATCAGCTCCGGGCACTGCGCCAGCAACGCCGGCACATGCAGCCGGCGTGTCCCGACGCTGACCAGGCCGGCACCACTGCGCAATGCCGCCTGTGCCGCCAGCAGCACAGCACCGCCGGTACCGTGATCGCCTCCCAGCAGCAGCACATGGCCATTGCGCCCCTTGTGCCAGTCGCGCTGCCGCTGCGGCAGCAGCCGTGGCAGGTCGGCGGCATCGGCGCGATGGGCGCAGGGCTGCAATCCGGCCGAAGCTGCCGGGGCAGTATCCAGCGATGCCACGCTGACCTTGCCGACATGGTTCAGGGCCGCACCGGTATACAGGCCAACATGCGGCAGCAGCATCGCCAGGGTGCGCTCGGCCACCACCGCCACACCGGCAACCGCGCCGGTATCGGCACTGACCCCGCTGGGCAGGTCGATGGCCAGCACCGGCATCGCCGAGGCATTGAGCGTCTGGATCAGCTGCGCCACCTCCGCCTCCGGCGCGCGCGCCAGGCCCAGCCCAAGCAGCGCATCAACCACGACATCGGCCACCGGCAGCTGGCCGGAGAACACCTGCAGCTGGCCACCGGCAGCGAAATAATCAGCGCAGGCACGCCGCGCCAGCTCGGTGCGTGGACCGCCAGCGGCCAGCGCCATCACCGTAACCGCACAGCCCTGCTGCACCGCCAGCCGCGCCAGCACATAGCCATCGCCGCCGTTGTTGCCACTGCCGACCAGCACCAGCAGCCGGCGTGCCTGCGGCCACTCTTGCTGCAGCAACGCCCATGCGGCCTGGCCGGCCTGCTGCATCAGCCCCCAGCCGCCATCGCCGGCACGCTCGATCGCCTGGGTTTCCAGTGTGCGCACTGCGGCGCTTTTGTACAGTTCGCTCAAGGCAGCCATGCATCAATTCTATACTGGCGCCATGAGCCCGTTATCCCCTCCCCCGCCACCCCTGAGCGCGCTGCAGCGCGCGCGTGAGCGGGTACTGGCCCTGGCCACTGCCGCGGGTTTTTCCCGCTGCGGGATCAGCACCCCCGATCTGGGCCAGGATGCGGCGCATCTGGCCGACTGGCTGGGCAAGGGCCTGTACGGCACGATGGACTGGATGGCACGCAACACCGCACTGCGCACCGATCCGGCGGCCCTGCTGCCGGGTACCGTACGGGTGATCAGCGTCGGCCTGGATTACGGCCAGGACCCGGATGCTGCCTGGGCCACGCTGGAAGACGGCCAGCGCGCATATGTGGCCCGCTATGCGCTGGGGCGCGATTACCACAAGCTGATGCGCAACCGGCTGCAGAAACTGGCCGCGCAGCTGGGGCAGGAATTTGGTCCGCTGGGGTTTCGCGTGTTCGTGGATTCGGCCCCGGTGCTGGAACGGGCACTGGGCCGCGATGCCGGCCTGGGCTGGATCGGCAAGCACACCTGCCTGATCGACAAGCGCGGCGGCTCGTGGTTTTTCCTCGGCGAGATCTACATCGACCTGCCGCTGCCCACCGACACCCCCGCCAGCGCCCATTGCGGCAGCTGCCAGCGCTGCATCGACATCTGCCCGACCCAGGCAATCATCGCCCCGTACCGGCTCGATGCCCGCCGCTGCATTTCCTACCTGACCATCGAGCATGAAGGCAGCATCGATCCAGCGCTGCGGCCACTGATCGGCAACCGCATCTATGGCTGCGATGACTGCCAGCTGGTCTGCCCATGGAACAAGTTCGCCCGGCGTACCGACGAGCCCGACTTCCGCACACGCAACCAGCTCGACAGCGCCAGCCTGTGCGCGCTGTTTGCATGGGACGAAGAGGAATTCCTGCGCCGCACCGAGGGCAGTGCGATCCGCCGCTCCGGGCACGAGCGCTGGCTGCGCAACATCGCCGTGGCGATGGGCAACGCGCCTTCCCCGGCGCACCGCGCCGCCCTGCTCGGCCGTGCCGGGCACCCTTCACCGATCGTGCGCGAGCATGTGGCCTGGGCGCTCGAGCGCCATACCGACGTATCCTGATTGCATGTCCTCGCCCGACCACGTCCTTACCCCGACCCAGCTCAACACCCTGGCCCGCAACCTGCTGGAAGACAGTTTTCCGTCGGTGTGGGTGGAAGGCGAACTGGGCAATGTCACCCGCCCGGCGTCAGGGCATCTGTACTTCACGCTGAAGGACGCCGGCGCCCAGGTGCGCGCGGCCATGTTCAAGCTGCGCGCCTCCACACTGCGCTTTGCCCCGCGCGAAGGGCTGCGCGTGCTGCTGCGTGGCAAACTGACCCTGTACGCGCCACGAGGCGACTACCAACTGGTGGTCGAGCACATGGAGCAAGCCGGCGAAGGCGCCCTGCGCCGGGCGTTCGAGCAACTCAAGGCCCGGCTGCAGGCAGAAGGGCTGTTCGAGCCGGCGCGCAAGCGCGAACTGCCGCTGCATCCGCGCCGGATCGCAGTGATCACCTCGCCCACCGGCGCCGCCGTGCGCGATGTACTGAGCGTGCTGGCCCGCCGCTACCCACTGCTTGAGGTCGACCTGCTGCCCTGCCTGGTGCAGGGCGAGACCGCCGCGCCACAGCTCACCCGCCTGCTCCGGGCCGCCGATGCCAGCGGGCGTTATGACGTGATCCTGCTCACCCGTGGCGGCGGTTCGCTGGAAGACCTGTGGGCCTTCAATGACGAGGCCCTGGCCCGCGCCGTGGCCGCCAGCCACACCCCTGTGATCTCGGCGGTCGGCCATGAAACCGATTTTTCACTGACCGACTTTGCCGCCGACCTGCGAGCCCCTACCCCGTCGGTTGCCGCCGAACTGCTGGTGCCGGACATCGCCGACCTGCGCGCACGCCTGCGCCAGCTGGCCCGGCAGTTGGTCCACTCCGAGCGCCGCGTGCTGGAAGCGGCCAACCAGCGCGCCGACCATGCCTTCCTGCGCCTGGAGCGCTACCGGCCGCAGCAGCGGCTGGGGCTGCTCCAACAGCGCCAGCAGCACCTGCTCGACCGTCTGCAGGCGGCCTGGCACCAGCATGTCGGCCGCCGGCAGCAACAGCTGGCCCTGCTCGACACCCGCCTGCAGCGCCATCACCCGGCACGCGCGCTCGATGCCCTGGCCCATCGCCAGGCAACGGCCGGCCAGCGCCTGCAACACGCCAGCCAGGCCGTACTGGCCAGCCACCGGCAGCGGCTGGAACAGCTGCGCCAGCGCCTGGCGGCCCATCACCCCGCCCCCCGCGTGGCCGTGGCGCGGCAGCAGCTGATGGGCCTGGTCCGCGCACTGGAGACAGTCAGCACGCTGGCCACCGTTGCCCGCGGCTATGCCCTGGTCAGCACCCAGGACGGCGCCCTGGTACGCAGCGTGACCCAGGTCCAGCCTGGCCAGACGCTGACCGCCCGCCTGGCCGATGGCCAGCTCAGTGCCGTGGTCACCGCCATCACCCCGGCGCCCCGGACCCCTGACTGACCGCTGGCCCGGCCCCACGCGCAGATCCGACAAGGCCGCCGGCACGGCGGCTTCGCCCCCGGCGGTCGGAAATGCCGTGTTGATTGCGCCGCTTACTGCACCGGTTGGCAGAACCGCTGGCGATACTCCAGCGCCTTGGGCTGCAGCGCGGTCAGGTTCTGGATCCGGGTGCCCGGGTTGGGATGGGTGGAGGCAAACTCCGGCGCTGCCTGGCCGCCACTGGACTGGGTCATCCGCTCCCACAGCGGCATGGCCTGGGCCGGGTCATAACACGCCGCAGCGGCCAGCATCAGCCCAACCTCATCGGCCTGGGTCTCGTGCTCGCGCGCATACGGCAGCAGATAGCCGTAGCCCATCGCCGCCATCATCATCTGCTGTTGCTGTGCATCCATGCCACTGGCAGCCCCGGCCATCTCGCCAATCTGGGTCAGCTTCTGCTGCGCCATCCGCTGCGCGCCATGCCGCAGCAGTGCATGCGCAATCTCATGGCCCATCACCACGGCCAACGCATCGGCGGTCTGCGCCACCGGCAGCAGGCCGGTGTAGACGGCCATCTTGCCACCGGGCAGGCAGAACGCATTGGCCTGATCGGAGGCGATGACATTGACCTCCCAGTCAAAATCACGGGAAAAATGCCCGGCCTGCAGGCCATTTTCCGCCGCCAGTGCCGTCTCCACCTCGGGCACCCTGGCAATCAGCCGCTGGGCGATGGCGCGCACCTGCTGCACCTGGGGCGCAGCCGGATCCAGCGGGCGTTCCTGGCTGAGAATCTGCTGGTAGGCCTGCAGTCCGAGTGCCTTTTCCTGGCCCGCATCCAGGCCGGCATCGATCAGCACCTTCTGCCCGGTATACGGATCAACCGACCGGTTGGAGAAGTAGTAACACCCACCGTAGATGGCAAACCCCAGCAGGATGATCCAGCGGATACCGCCACCGCGCCCACGCCGACGGGGCTGACGGCTGTCATTTCCAGAGACGTTGTTCTGCATTGCCACACCACCGTTGCCAGACCGATAGTCGGCGATGGTACTGCCGCCACTGCGATGACCGCATCAGCGCAGGCTCACAAGCCACGGACCACGCGGAACCCGATCCGCGCGTTGGTGACATCGGACTCCTGCAGCCAGCGCCAGGCCGCCCGCGTCTGCAAGGGCGAGTTGGCCCAGTTGGCACCGCGCACCACCCGCCGGCGACAGCCCGGGTTGAACCAGGCCACCCCATCGGCCGGTGCACGCCGGTAGCTGGCATGCCAGCAGTCGGCCACCCACTCAGACAGGTTGCCCTCCATGTCATACAGCCCGAACGGGTTGGGGGCAAAACTGCCGACCGTGGCCGCTCCCCACCAGCCATCGGCATAACCGACAAAGGCATTGCTCCAGCGACGGCCGCTGGGTGACAGGTCACCGTCACCGGTGAAGTTGCCACTGTTGGCGGGCGGACTGGCCGCTTCACCCCACGGATAGCGCCCCTGACGGCCGGCCCGCAGTGCGTATTCAAATTCCGCTTCGCTCGGTAGCCGGTAGTAGTGGCCGGTCTGCTCGGACAACCAGGCCGCATAGGCCTCGGCATCGCGCACACTGACATGCATCACCGGTGCATCCGGATGCGCCGGCGCCCCGAGATAATCGCTGCGCCAGTCCACCCCGCTGCGGCGGATGAAGTTGCCGGTACGCGGCTCATACACCATCGAATGGCCACGCCGGGTCGCACGCGGCCGCGCCCCGGCCGCAGCAACGAAGCGGCCAAACTGCGCCACCGTCACTTCGGTGGCCGCGATCGCAAACCCCCGGTCCAGGCGCACCCAATGGGCGGGCTGCTCAGCCTCCACCGCACCGAGTTCGGACTCGCCCGCCCCCATCAGGTATTGGCCATGCGGAACCACCACCATCTGTGGCGCGAAGCCGCCGCTGGACAGGCGATCACGCAACGCCTGACCAGGCGCATACAGGCCATAGCGAGTGGCCAGCTCGATACGCCAGGCCAGTTGCCGCACGCGCGCATCACCGGCATGTGCCACCTGGGTGGCGAGCTGCAGTTTCTCATTGGCCGCGCGCAGGCCGGCGGCGGTCTGGATGTCCTCCAGCCCCGAGCGCAGCAGGGACTCCACGCGCAGGTTGCGCAGCTGCTCGACCCGCTCCCGCGCCTGCTCCACGGTTCCCACCGGCTCGCGCAGCGGCGCTGCGGTGGACAACAGTTTTTCGGCCTGGGTGAAGTTGCCGGCAGCGGCCTGTTCCTCGGCCCGGCGCAACAGTGCGCTCTCCACCGCGGCCATCCCCTGCAGCGCGCGCGCATCGCCCGGCCAGCGTTCCAGTACAGTCTGGAAATCGGCCAGCGCACCTGGCTCGCTGATGCCCAGCTGGCCGCGTCGCAGCGAGGCCTCGCCCCGACGATTCAGCGCCAGACGCTCACGTGCCTGCTCCAGCGCCTGTTCCATCTGCGCCATTGCCGATGCCTCCACAGGCAGGTACTGCAGGACCTGCAGGCGCAATCCTGCCTGGGCCAGCGCCACGCGCTGGCGCTCGGGCTCGCGCAACAGGCGCTCAAACTGCTGGCGCAGACGCTGACTGACCTGCTCAAGCTGCCGGCTGACCTGGCGATCCTCCGGGCGGGCCTGCTGCATGGCCAGCAGCCACGGCACCACGGCGTCGGCATCTTCATACAGATGGTTGGCGGCGATGGCCTGGCGCACCTTGCGCCGGGCCTGGCTCCACTGCTCCGGGTCGAAGGCCACCTCCGGCATCACCCACGGCTTGAGCACCAGCTCCGAGGCTACGGCCGTACCCGACACGCGCGGCGCAGCAGGCGCGATCTGTTCGCGCACCGGTGTGCTGACCCTGGCCGGGTCGTGCCCGGCGGCAGTGCCAGGCTCGCGCCCGCCACACCCCACGCACAGCACGCCTGCCAGCAGCCATCCGATCCCGCGCCGCACCGTCATCTATACCCACCGTCGAGCCATCGCCAGCACATAGGCTATCCTCGCCACCCCGACATTGCAGTACACAATCTCACGTGGCCACCTGGATCAACGCTCCCGATCAGCTCGATGCCTACCGGGCACTGCGCCCTGCGCGCATCGGCCTGGATACCGAATTCATCCGCGAACGCACTTACTGGCCCCAACTGGCACTGGTGCAGATGGCCGTTGGCGAACACATCCTGCTGATCGACCCACTGCAGCCGGGCATGACCGCTGCACTGCGGCCCTGGCTGGAAGACACCTCGATCACCAAGATCATGCACAGCGCCAGCGAAGACCTGGTGGCTTTCCAGCATGCCTGCGGCTGCCTGCCACGCCCGTTGTTCGATACCCAGATTGCCGCAGCACTTTGCGGCATCGGGGCCGGCATGGGTTATCAGAAGCTGGTTGCCCACGTCACCGGCGTCGAACTGGAAAAGGGCGAACAACGCTCGGACTGGATGCGCCGGCCCCTGAGCCAGTCGCAGCTGCATTACGCCGCCGCTGATGTCGTCCACCTGTTTGCCCTGCATGACCACCTGCTGCAGGCACTGCAGGCCCGTGACCGCGTGCACTGGCAGGAGGAAGATGCCAATCGCCTGCTCGACGGCATCGCCAATGACAGCGGCGACACCTGGCCGCACCTTGGATTGCGCGCGGCACAGTTCATGGAGCCCGCTGCCCAGCGCATCCTGCTGCGGCTGCTGCGCTGGCGTGACCTGCAGGCACGCAGCAGCGACAAACCCCGCAGCTGGATCCTGGACAATGAGCTCGCCGCGCTGCTGGCCAAGGCACCGCCAGCTTCCGCAGCGGCCTTGGAAGCCATCCTGGAACGCAACCCCAAGGCACCGAGGAAACTGGCCGCGGCACTCTGGCAGGCCATGACCACACCGCTGGCCGATGAAGACCAGGCGCCCCTGGCGGCGGACAACAGCGACCGTTTGCGGGCACCGCTCAAGCGCCTGCAGCAGGCCGTGGCTACGCGCGCCAGCGAACTGGGCCTGCCTGATGGCGTCCTGGCCTCACGCAAGCAACTGGAAGCCTGGCTTGAACAGCGCCAGCCACCCGCCTCCTTGACTGCCTGGCGGCAGCAACAACTTGGCCAGCTGCTGACCCCGCTGTTGCCGTGAAGAACAGGGCTTGCCAAATGTTAAAAGCCTGCGTATGATTCGCGTCCTTGGCAACACGCCAAGTGCATTGGCCGAGTAGCTCAGTTGGTAGAGCAGGGGATTGAAAATCCCCGTGTCGGCGGTTCGATTCCGTCCTCGGCCACCATCAAAAGCGCCCTTGCAGGCGCTTTTTTTGTACCTGCAATCAGCGCCGGAACAGCAGCATTATTCAACAGCCTGCCGCTCCCGCAGCGAGGGCTGCCACTGGTACCTCACGACGACCAGCCCACTTCCCTGATCGCCGGACAGCCACTGCCATTGCGCCACCGGGAGTTGAGCTGCAGAGCAGAAACCAGCCTGCTCGCATCAACCGCACCATTCCGACAGCTGCAGGTCATCGGCGGGCCGGCTCCAGCCCCACTTGCACAATCCCGCCATGACCATCTTGGCTTGCGCACCGGCACGGGAGTAGAATCAGCGGGCACGATGGGGCGGTAGCTCAGCTGGGAGAGCGTCGCGTTCGCAATGCGAAGGTCGGGAGTTCGATCCTCCTCCGCTCCACCAAACCAAAGGGCCCGGATCCTCTCCGGGCCCTTTTTGTTGCCCGGACCCCACGCCGCACCCGGCAACACCTGCCACTGGCACGTCAACACTCCACTCGCAGCCCTCACCACGCCCGGACACCGGAAAGCCCCGACCCTTCTTCTGCCCGCTACGGATGACGCGGGCACTGCATTACCCGACAGACAGTGCAACTGGCAAATCCGACACAACTGCCGAAGCGACCGGCCAGACAGCCTTGCGGGCAGAACCCCATGCAACCTGACACGGCAGCGCCAGGGCAGCCAGAGGGCCGTGACCATAGCCCCTATCAGAAAAAGGATTGCAAAATCGCATTACGTAATATGAAGGCTGCCGAATACAATCAAGCAGCAACGCCGTGAAATCTCTTCACAAAACACTTGCGCCCGCCAAAGCGGCTGGGTATTATCTTCACATCGCAGCGAAATGCAGCGATCTGTTGGCCGAGTAGCTCAGTTGGTAGAGCAGGGGATTGAAAATCCCCGTGTCGGCGGTTCGATTCCGTCCTCGGCCACCAATCATCAAACCCGCATCCGGCGGGTTTTTTTGTGCCTGCCGCCTGCCCGTATGCAGGCCTTGCGACGATTCCTGCACAATGGCGCTGGCCCAGGTATGCACCCGACTACCGACAGCCCATACGCAGTAGTATGCTTGGGTGGTTAAGTCAGCACGGAGCAGCAATGCGCGCACGCTTATTCCCACTGGCCCTGGCTGCCAGCCTACTGACCGCCTGCTCGACCGGGCCGGTGAAACGCGTTTCTCCGCCACAGGTCAGCGTAGCCCAGCTCAGCGTGCAGGCCGATGGCCAATGGCAGGTGGACCTGCGCCTGCAGAATTTCAGCAGCATGGCCATGCGCTTTGAAGGCCTGGAGCTGGAATTGCGCAGTGGCGATGAGGTCCTGGCCAGACTGCGCAGCGAACCGGATCTGAATGTTGGCGCCGAATCGGCTGACATCCACCCCATCGGCGTACAGCCCACTGCCACAGGCCGTCTGCTGGCAGCCGGGGCACTGGCCGATGCACGCGCCCTGCCCTATCAGCTCAGCGGCAAACTACAGGCCTCGCCCGTGGATGGCCGCTCGCGTGAGTACCCGATCACCTTCCGCAGCTCGCTGCACCCGGCCCCCGGGCTGAGTGGCGTGCTGCGCTGAGCACGCTCCACCCTCCTCCACCGAGCACTGCATCCCAGTGCGCCACTTTTTTGCACGAGGCATGACGCCATGAGTACCTACACCGCACCACTCAACGACATCCGCTTCGCCCTCCATGACGTGATCAAGGCTGAATCGCTGTTTGCCAGCATTGGCTTTGAAGATGCCAACACCGAGCTGATCGACGCGGTCCTGGAAGAGGCCGCACGTTTCAGCAGCAGCGTACTGTCACCGCTGAATGCCATTGGCGACCAACACGGCTGCACGCTGGACAAGGCCACCGGCGAAGTCACCACCGCTCCCGGGTTCAAGGAAGCGTTCGCACAATTCGTCGAAGGCGGCTGGACCGGCCTGACCTCGGCGCCGGAATTTGGCGGCCAGGGCATGCCCGAAACCCTCGGCATGGCCACCAGCGAGATGATCTCCGGCGGCAACCTGGCCTGGAGCCTGTTCCCGCTGCTTTCCCACGGGGCGGTGGAGGCACTGAAGCATTACGGCCTGGACTGGCAGAAGGAAGTCTTCCTCAAGCCACTGGTGGATGGCCGCTGGACCGGCACCATGTGCCTGACCGAGCCGCATGCCGGCACCGACCTGGGCCTGATCAAGACCCGCGCCCAGGCCAATGACGATGGCTCCTACGCCATCACCGGCACCAAGATCTTCATTACCGCCGGCGAGCATGACCTGGCCGAAAACATCGTCCATCTGGTGCTGGCCAAGCTGCCGGACGCGCCGCCGGGGCCGAAGGGCATCTCGCTGTTCGTCACCCCGAAGTTCAAGGTCGGCCAGGACGGTGCGATGGGCGAGCGCAATGCGCTGCGCTGCGCCTCGCTGGAACACAAGATGGGCATCCACGGCAGCTCGACCTGCGTGATGAACTTCGATGGCGCCCAAGGCTGGCTGGTGGGCGAACCGCACAAGGGCCTGCAGGCAATGTTCGTGATGATGAACTCCGCCCGCCTGGGCGTGGGCATCCAGGGCCTGTCGCAATCCGAGCGTGCCACCCAGGGCGCCCTGCGCTATGCCCGCGAGCGCCTGCAGACCCGCGCCCCGAAGGGTCCGCTGCTGCCGGAAAAACCGGCCGACCCGATCATCGCCCAGCCCGACGTGCGCCGCATGCTGCTGACCAACAAGGCGCTGACCGAAGGCGGCCGCCTGCTGGCCATGCATGCCTACACCCAGCTGGACACCGCCGAACATGCCAGCGATCCGGCTGTGCGCGAGCGTGCCCATACCCTGGTCAGCTTCCTCACCCCGATCACCAAGGCCTGCCTGACCGAATGGAGCATCGAGGCGACCTACAACGGCATCCAGGCCTTCGGCGGGCACGGTTTCATCGCCGAACACGGCATGGAACAGCTGGCCCGCGATGCCCGCATCCTGACCCTGTATGAAGGCACCACGGGTATCCAGGCACTGGACCTGATCGGCCGCAAGACCGCCGCCTCCCAGGGCGCCGGGCTGAAGCTGTTCCTGGCCGAGGTCGAGCAGTTCATCGCTGACAATGCCGCCAACCCGCTGCTGGCCGAGTTCCTGCCGGCACTCGGGGCCAAGGCCAAGGAGTGGGGCAAGCTGACCATCGACGTGCTGACCCGCGCAGCCAGCAACCCGGAAGAGCTTGGTGCCGCCTCCAACGACTACCTGTTCTATTCGGGCTATGTCGTACTGGCCTACTGGTGGGCGCGCAGTGTCGCGGCCACGGCCCACTCCAGCCAGAGCGAGGCCTTCAAGCAGGCCAAGCTGGAAACCGCGCGTTTCTACTATGCACGCATCCTGCCGCGCACCCTGAGCCACGCCGCCGGCATCGCCGCCGGTGCCGACAGCCTGATGGCCATGGCCGACGAGCGCTTCGACGCCTGACCGGCAGATCCTTCCGGCAAACAACGACAAGGCGGCCGCAAGCCGCCTTGTCGTTTTTCAGGCCAGCGCCGTCTGCCACTGTCGACAGACGGTCATCAGTGCAGGTATAAGCTGACAGGCGATGGAGACAGACACCTCCCCGCTGGGTCTGATCGACACCGCTGCAGTACCAGCGGCAGACCCGTGCATTCCCCTGTCGGCCCCCGCCTCGCCCGTGCGCCTGCTTGCCCTGGATGCGCAGGGACGGGTGCTGGAATGGATTTCCTGGCAGCAGGCTGCCTGCCTGTACAGCCGCGGTGCCGTGGCCTGGACCCTGGGCGAGCCCTGCCTGCGCATCCACGGTGGCACCAGCCGCCTGAGCGGCCTGCGCAGCCATCTGGACCTGCATCCGATCATCGCCGCGCGTGGCCATGCACGCACCCGCGCCATCAACCCGACCCCACACCTGAGCAACAGCGCGCTGTTCGCCCGCGACCAGTTCCTGTGCCTGTACTGCGGCGAGCAATTTTCGCGCAGCCAGCTCACCCGCGATCACGTCATTCCGCTTTCGCACGGCGGCCTGGACTGCTGGGAAAACGTGGTCAGCGCCTGCACCCACTGCAATGCCCGCAAAGCCGCACGCACCCCTGCCCAGGCACGCATGCCCCTGCTGGCCGTGCCCTACAGCCCGAGCTGGGTGGAGCACATGATCCTGTCCAACCGGCATATCCTTGCCGACCAGATGGCCTTCCTCGCCGCCCAGCTTCCGCGCAACAGCCGCCATAGCGGCTGAGCCGCGCAACAACCCACTGCAGCGAACACAGCATTCATGATCGACTGCTTGCTGCTCCCGGCTGCCACGGTGACAATAGCCGTTGATATAGAGCCTGCAGACAGATGATCGATTCGACCCGCTATCCGCGCCTTTCGCGCATCCAGACGCCCCATGACCTGCGCCGCTTCGCTGAAGACGAGCTGGTTGGCGTGGCCGAAGAACTGCGGGCCTACCTGATCGAATCGGTAGGCAGGAGTGGTGGCCATTTTGCTGCCGGCCTGGGCGTGATCGAACTGACCGTGGCGCTGCACTACCTGTACAACACCCCGGTGGACCAGCTGGTGTGGGATGTCGGCCACCAGACCTATCCGCACAAGATCCTCACCGGCCGCCGCGACAGCATCCACACCGTCAAGCAGAAGCACGGCGTGGCACCGTTCCCGAAGCGCGAGGAAAGTGAATACGACACCTTTGGCGTCGGTCATTCCTCCACCTCGATCTCCGCCGCGCTGGGCATGGCCATTGCCAACCAGGCCCGTGGCGACAGCCGCAAGGCGGTGGCGGTGATCGGCGATGGCGCGATGACTGCCGGGATGGCCTTCGAGGCGCTGGCCCATGCCGGCGGCATGGATGAGGAGCCCAGCGTGCTGGTCATCCTCAACGACAACAACATGTCCATCTCCGAAGCCGTCGGCGGGCTGACCAAGATGCTCGGCCGCGCCACCGCCAGCCGCACCTTCAATGCGCTGCGCGAGGGCGGCAAGAAGATCCTCGGTGACAAGCGCAGCAGCCCCCCGGCCCGCTTTGTCAAACGCTGGGAAGAACAGTGGAAAGGCATGTTCGTGCCCTCCACCGCGTTTGAGCAGATGGGTTTCCATTACACCGGCCCGATCGATGGTCACGACCTGCCCCTGCTGCTGTCCACGCTCAAGCGCCTGAAGGATGCCAAGGGCCCGCAGCTGCTGCACATCATGACCACCAAGGGCAAGGGCTACGAGCCGGCCGAAGGCGACCAGATCGGCTACCACGCCGTGGGGCCGTTTGATCCGTCCAAGGGCCTGCCGGCCAAGTCCGCACCGAAAAAACCGACCTACACCGATGTCTTCAGCGACTGGCTGTGCGATGCCGCCGCCGCCGAGCCGCTGTTGATGGGCATCACCCCGGCCATGCGCGAGGGCTCGGGTCTGGTGCGTTTTTCCAAGGAATATCCCAGCCGCTATTTCGATGTCGCCATTGCCGAGCAGCATGCCGTGACCCTGGCAGCCGGCATGGCTACCCAGGGCGCCAAACCGGTGGTGGCGATCTACTCCACCTTCCTGCAGCGCGCCTATGACCAGCTCGTACACGACGTGGCGACCCAGAACCTGGATGTGCTGTTTGCCATCGACCGTGCCGGCGTGGTCGGTCCGGACGGCGCCACCCACGCCGGCAACCTGGACCTGAGCTACCTGCGCTGCGTGCCCAACATGGTGGTGATGGCCCCGGCCGACGAGGCCGAGTGCCGCCAGATGCTCTCCACCGGTCTGGAATTCAAGGGTCCGGCCGCGGTGCGCTATCCGCGCGGTTCGGGTACCGGCGTGGCTGCCGGCACCGATCTGTCGACGCTGGAGATCGGCAAGGCGCAGCTGCGCGTGAGCGGCCGCAAGCTGGCCATCCTCGCCTTCGGCGCCTGTGTGCCGGCAGCGGAAACCATCGGCCGCGAACTGGGCCTGAGCGTGGTCAACATGCGCTTCATCAAGCCGCTGGACCGCGCCATGGTGCTGGAGCTGGCCGCCAGCCACGAGGGCTTCGTCACCGTGGAGGACAACGTGGTGGCCGGCGGCGCCGGCTCGGCGGTGGCCGAGCTGCTCAATGCCGAAGGCGTGCTGCGCCCGGTACTGCACCTGGGCCTGCCCGATGCCTACCAGCACCACGCCAGCCGCGAGGACCTGCTGGCCGAGGCCGGCATCGACGCCGCCGGCATCCGCAACGCCATCCTCAAGCGCTGGCCGGAACTGGCCACTGTGCCTGCACTCAGCGCACTGGGGTGATCGACACGCCTGCCTTCCGGGCGGAAGCGGGCAGCAACCAGGAACAGGCGCCCTGTGCCGACAGAGGCAGGGCATGGCTTGCAACACAAGGAAACGACCCGCATGGCAAGGCTGTACAGCTACTCCCCGACGCGGCATCAGGCCGTCACCCTGATCAGCGACCGCGACAGTGACAACCCGCTGGATATCCTGGCCGCCTTCCAGGGGCTGGCCGAGCATACCTTCCTGATCGACGAGACACAGCTGGAGCGCGTGCGCGCACAGTTGGCAGCTCCCCAGTCGGCCGATACCGTCTGGGGACTGGACCCGACCGATGCGGTGCTCAGCCACCTCGGTGTCCACCCGGATGTGGACCCGCAGCAGGTTTGGCTGCATGTCCGCCCGCCCTACACGATCAGCCACGAGCAGGCACTGCACCTGTTCGGCCCGGTCTGATCCCGGGCCAGGCAGCCTCACCCGCGCAGGCTGGCCTCGGCCAGGCGCGCCCCGACCCACACCGCGGACAGACCACCGGCAATACTGACGGCCAGATACAGCACGGCCAGGCCTGGGCGGGCGTGGCGTGCAAGCAGCAACAGCTCCACCATCAGGCTGGAAAAGGTGGTCAAACCACCCAGAAAGCCAACCACCAGCAGCGCACGCAGCAGCGTCGCCTGGGGATGGCCCTGCAGCCGCACCAATAAATAGCCGGCCGCCAGCGCACCGGCAATGTTCACCGTCAACGTGGCCCAGGGGAATCCCGCCTGCAGCTGGCGCAGCAGCGCGGCTCCCACCCACCAGCGCAGGCCGGCACCGAGCGCGCCACCGAGCATGACCCACAGCAGGGTGATGCCTGCCCCTGGAGAACCGACCGGCATCATTGCCCCCGTGGTTTCCCGTCCTGTGCCGCCTGATGCTGGCGGGCCTGCAGGCGCTGCTCGCGCAGGCGGTCGAGTTTTTCCTTGAGCTTGATTTCCATCCCGCGCGCCACCGGCTGGTAATAGATCTTCTCGTCCAGCGCATCGGGCAGGGCGGTCTGTTCCAACGCCACCCCGCCGGCAACATCGTGGTCGTACTGGTAGCCGGCACCATAGCCGAGCTGGCCCATCAGCTTGGTCGGCGCATTGCGCAGGTGCATCGGCACCGGCAGGCTGCCATGCGCCTGCACGTCCGCCCGCGCCGCCTTCAGGGCGATGTAACTGGCATTGGACTTGGCCGTGCTGGCCAGATAGATGGCCAGATTGGACAGCGCGATATGGGCTTCAGGCGGACCTATCCGCTCAAATGCATTCCAGACGTTGAGCGCCATCTCCAGCGCGCGCGGATCGGCCAGGCCGATATCCTCCACCGCCATGATCGTCATCCGGCGCAGCAGATACGAGGGATCGCAGCCGCCATCGAGCATCCGCGCCAACCAGTAGATCGCCCCATCCGGATTGGAGCTGCGCACGGATTTGTGCAATGCCGAGATCTGGTCATAGAACTGCTCGCCACTTTTGTCGAACCGGCGCGTACGGTCGGCCAGTACCTGCAGCAGGGTCGCCTCGGTGATCTGCCCACCCTCGCCCACCGCCAGTTCGGCAGCAATTTCCAGCAGGGTCAGGGCACGACGCACATCACCATCGGCCGCCCGCGCAATTTCCAGCAACAGCGCCGGCTCGACCTGGATGTGCATATCCCCCAAGCCGCGGGTGCTGTCCTGCAGCGCCCGGTTCAAGGCCACCACCACGTCCTCCGGCGACACCGCCTCCAGCACATGCACGCGGCAACGCGAAAGCAGCGCCGAGTTGAGTTCAAAGGACGGGTTTTCGGTGGTCGCACCGACAAAGATGATCGTGCCGCGCTCGATATGCGGCAGAAAGGCATCCTGCTGGGTCTTGTTGAAGCGGTGCACCTCGTCAACGAACAGCACCGTCCGTTGCCCCTGGGCAAAGCGGTTGGCCGCCTCGGCCAGCACCTGCCGCACTTCTGGCAGGCCACACAGTACGGCGGAGATCGCGCGGAACCCGGCATCGGCGTAACGCGCCAGCAGCAGCGCCAGGGTGGTCTTGCCACACCCCGGCGGCCCCCACAGGATCATCGAGTGCACGCGCCCGGACTCCACCGCACGGCGCAAGGCACTATCAGCGGCCAGCAGGCGCTGCTGGCCGACCACTTCGTCCAGGGTCTGCGGGCGCATCCGCTCAGCCAGCGGACGCAACGGCTCATGGCCGGCCCCGCTGAGCAGGTCCGGTTGGTCTTGAGGGAAGGAGGAATGCGAACGGGCCACCGGGCAAGTGTACCCGGTGGCCCGTCGCAGAGGCTGGCAATGCCGTGGTTTACGCGTGCCTGATCAGGGCTCGCCAACCACATCAACCCCGGCCGGCGGCGTGAACTTGAACGTGGAAGCGGCAAAACGGGGGTTGCGCTGCCAACGGCTGAATTCAATCAGCGTGCGCTGGCCCAAGCTGTCGAGGATTTCCATCTTCGCCAGCCCCTGGGCATTGAAACCCAGCGAGGCGTAATCGAAGTTGGCCTCCTGGCCGGCCTTCGGGCTGAGCGCAAGCCAGTTCAGGCCGTCTCGCGGCGCTGCCTCCTCACTCAGGTCGTACTGACGCTCCAGCAGCGCCGGGTTGACCAACGCGGCCAATGGGCTGTTGCGCTCTTCCTCACCCTGCGCACGTACCGTGACCTGCTCCAGATCCGGCTCGTAAGCCCACACCCGACGACCATCGGCGATGATCAGCTGCGCATGCGGGCGGACATATTCCCAGCGCAGCTGGCGCGGAGCGGCGATGGCCACGCGGCCGGAAGAGCGCTCCTTGACACGCCCGCGGCTGTCGGTGACCTGCTGGCTGAACTGGCCATCCAGACCCTGCAGGTTGGCAGTAAAACGCTTCAGGTCATCGCGGCCACCGGCCTGGGCCGGCAGCGCGGCCAGCGTGGTGGCAGTCAACACAAAAGCAGCGGCAAGCGTACGGATCGTCAGCTGCATGGGAACACCTGTGATGTGGGATGGTTCAAGTGTGTGCGCAACAAGCTGAATGCGTGGCGACACAACCGACAATCAATGCGAGGGCGGCGGCGGCGCAATCACCTTGCGGTCACCATTGTGCTCGGGCGGGCTGACGATGCCGGCCGCCTCCATCGCCTCGATCAGGCGCGCGGCACGGTTGTAACCAATCTTCAGGCGGCGCTGCACGCCGGAAATCGAGGCACGCCGGGTCTCGGTGACGATCCGCACCGCATCGTCATACAGCGGATCGGACTCATCACCACCGCCGCCACTTTCCGGCAGGCCGGTGGCGCCGACGATGGTGCCGTCGCCCATCGTCTGCACCTCGTCCAGCACCCCTTCCACATAGACCACCGGGCCGGAGGCCTTCAGGTCCTCGACCACCCGATGCACTTCCTCGTCACTGACAAAGGCGCCATGCACACGCTCGGGCAAGGCGGTACCCGGTGGCAGATACAGCATGTCGCCGTTGCCCAGCAGGGCCTCGGCGCCGCTCTGGTCCAGAATGGTGCGCGAGTCGATCTTGGAGGAAACCTGGAAGCCGATCCGGGTCGGGATGTTGGCCTTGATCAGGCCGGTGATCACATCCACCGACGGACGCTGGGTGGCCAGGATCAGGTGCATGCCGGCCGCACGCGCCTTCTGCGCCAGCCGGGCGATCAGCTCTTCGACCTTCTTGCCGACGATCATCATCATGTCGGCAAATTCGTCGATGAAGATCACGATGTAGGGCATCGGCTCCAGCTCGCGCGGCATCTCGCCGGCGTCCGGATTGGGCTTGAACAGCGGGTCCATCAACGGCTGGCCAGCCTCGGCAGCCTCGCGCACCTTCTTGTTGAAGCCGGCCAGGTTGCGCACGCCGACCGCGCTCATCAGCTTGTAGCGGCGCTCCATCTCGGCCACGCACCAGCGCAGGCCATTGGCGGCCTCCTTCATGTCGGTGACCACCGGCGCCAGCAGGTGCGGGATGCCCTCGTAGACGCTGAGCTCGAGCATCTTCGGGTCGATCATCAGCATGCGCAGCTCTTTCGGGCTGGCCTTGAACAACAGGCTCAGCACCATGGCATTCACAGCGACCGATTTACCCGAACCGGTCGTACCGGCCACCAGCAGGTGCGGCATGCGTGCCAGGTCGGCTACCGTCGGGCGGCCGCCGATATCCTTGCCCAGCGCCAGGGTCAGCACGCTGGCCGACTTGTCGTATTCCTTGGAGCGCAGCAGCTCGGACAGGAAGATCATCTCGCGGGTGACGTTGGGAATTTCCAGTCCGACCACCGACTTGCCCGGAATCACATCCACCACGCGCACCGACTTGACCGACAGGCCACGGGCGATGTCCTTGTCCAGCGAGGAGATCTGGCTGACCTTCACCCCCGGTGCGGGTTCGATCTCGAAGCGGGTGATCACCGGGCCCGGATAGGCGCCGACCACCTGGGCCTCGATGCGGAAATCCTTGAGCTTGAATTCAATCTGCCGCGACAGCGTTTCCAGCGTCTGCGCGTCATAGCCGGCCGGCTGCGGCTTGGGGTCATCCAGCAGCGACAGCGAGGGCAGATCACCGGTGGCCGCGGTGCGCACCCCGGTGAACATCGGAATCTGGGTCTCGCGCTTGGCGCGCTCGCTTTTTTCCACCGGTGCTGCCGGCGGCGGTTCGATCCGTACCGGCTCGCGCTTGGCACGCACCTCGGCATCGACCTTGCGCACCACCTCGCGCTCCTCGCGTGCGGCGCGGGCCTGCTGGATCTGGACCGCCTGCTTCTGGCCACGCGCAAGCAACGGCCCCAGCGCCATCACCCACTTGCCGATGCGCTCCATCACCGCCAGCCAGCTCAGCCCGGTGGCCAGGGTGATCGAGGCCAGCAGCAGCATGATCACGAACAGGTTGCTGCCCAACGGGCCAAACGCGGCGGCCAGCGAGTTGCTGACCAGCCGGCCAAGAATGCCGCCGGCCTGGGCGACGTCGCCACTGAACAGACGCAGGTGCAGGAAGCCGGCGCCAGCGACGATGAAACCCACCAGGCCGATCAGGCGCAGGGCCGGTTCCAGCTCACCTTCGGCCCGCGGCTGGTTGCGCCGCCCACCGAACAGCGCATACCACGCCACCGCGCCCAGGATCACCGGCAGCAGGAAGGCCAGATAGCCGAGCAATTGCATCAGCACATCGGCCGTCCACGCACCGAAGCGGCCACCGACATTGTGCACCGGCCCGACCAGCGAGCCGGTACGCGACCAGCCCGGATCCTCCGGGGAATAGGTCAGCAGGCTGGCGACCAGGTACAGCAGGGCCGGGGCAATGGCGATCAGGCTCAGGTCACGCCAGAAACGCTGCAGGCCAGCGGCCAACGCCGGGCCGCCGGACCTGGCTGCCGCGCCCGCCTTGCTGGTCGTCTTGCCGTTGTCGCTGATCCGTTTGGCCACTGCGCCTGATCCTTCAAAAATGTCACGTTACCTGTTGATGGTAAACGATGCGGCAGCTGCACGTTGAGCCCTGAAGTGGCCAGGACACGATGCCGGATCGGGCTGTTGCACGGCCGACCTTGATCAGGCGGCGGACTCACGCCACGCTATGGGCTTCTGCGCGCTGTTGCGCCCGACGATGATTCTGCGAGCCCCTATGAGCACCCCCAAGCATATTCGCCTGTTGATCCTTGGTTCCGGCCCGGCCGGCTGGACCGCTGCGGTCTACGCCGCGCGCGCCAACCTCAAGCCGGTGGTGATCACCGGCCTGCAGCAGGGTGGGCAGCTGATGACCACCACCGAGGTCGACAACTGGCCCGGTGATGCGCATGGACTGATGGGCCCGGACCTGATGGCACGCATGCAGGCCCATGCCGAACGCTTCGATACCGAGGTCATCTTCGACCACATCCACAGCGCCGATCTGTCCAAGCGCCCGTTCACCCTGACCGGCGACAACGGCACCTATACCTGTGATGCATTGATCCTGGCCACCGGCGCCACCGCCAAGTACCTGGGCATCCCGTCCGAAGAAGCCTTCAAGGGCCGCGGCGTGTCGGCCTGCGCCACCTGCGACGGTTTCTTCTACCGCGACCAGGACGTGGTCGTGGTCGGTGGCGGCAACACCGCCGTCGAAGAAGCCCTGTATCTGTCCAACATTGCCCGCAAGGTCTACCTGGTCCACCGTCGCGACACCCTGCGCGCGGAAAAGATCATGCAGGACAAGCTGTTTGCCAAGGTTGCTGCCGGCAAGATCGAAACCGTGTGGCACCACCAGGTCGATGAGGTGCTCGGCAACGAGATGGGCGTGACCGGAGTGCGGGTCAAATCCACCCTCGATGGCAGCACCCGCGAGATCGCCGCCCACGGCTTCTTCGTGGCCATCGGCCACCAGCCCAATACCGAGCTGTTCAAGGGCCAGCTGGAGATGGACAACGGCTACCTGAAGATCGCCTCCGGGATCAACGGCAATGCCACCGCCACCTCGGTGGAAGGGGTTTTTGCTGCAGGCGATGTCACCGACCAGCACTACCGCCAGGCCATCACCTCGGCCGGTTTTGGCTGCATGGCCGCACTGGATGCCGAGCGCTGGCTCGAGGCCCAGGCCAACCAGTAAGACCGGCAACCGGGAGTGCGGCAGCGTACTCCCGGACCGTTCCTGCCCATGACGATCCGGATTCCCTGGCAGCTGGGTGATGACCCGCACGCGCCCTTCCCGCCGGCGGACACCGCGCTGGAGGAGCCCGATGGCCTGCTCGCCATTGGTGGCGACCTGAGCAGCCAGCGCCTGCTGCGTGCCTATGCGGCCGGAGTGTTCCCGTGGTCATCGCCGGGCGAGCCGTTGCTGTGGTGGTCACCGGACCCGCGCACCGTGTTCGATACCGCCCGCTTCCGGCTCTCGCGCGGCAACCGCCGCCAGCTGCGGCCCACCGGCTGGCAGCTGCGGGTGGATACCGCCTTTGATGAGGTTATCCAGCAGTGCGCCCACATCCGGCGTCCCGGCCAGCATGGCACCTGGATCAGCGAGGAGATGATTGCCGCCTATTGCCAGCTGCACCGCCTCGGCCACGCGCACAGCTTCGAGGTGTATGCGCAGGACACCTTGATCGGCGGCCTGTACGGGGTGGCCATCGGCCATATGTTCTTTGCCGAGAGCATGTTCAGCGGCCGTCCCGGCGCCTCCAAACTGGCCCTGGCTGGCGCCTGTCACTGGCTGGCGCAATGGCAGATGCCGCTGATGGACGCCCAGGTGTACAACCCGCACCTGGCCCTGCTGGGCGCCCGCCCCCTGCCACGCCGCGAGTTCCTGACCCGGATCGACCGGCTTTGCCGGCAGTCACGTACACCGGGAAACTGGTCTGCCCAGGCCGGCACCGTGGCTGCCACGACCCTGTTGGCCTGAACGAAAATTACACAGGCTTTGCACCTTGGGGCATGAGCGGGTAAAATCCCCGTCTTACCCGGCCCGTTGGCCGCACAGAACTGCACAGGATTACATGTCGAAAGACGACTCCATCGAGTTCGAAGGTACCGTCAGCGAGACCCTGCCGAACACCACCTTCCGCGTCCGCCTGGAAAATGGTCACGAGATCATTGCCCACATTTCCGGCCGCATGCGCAAGAACTACATCCGCATCCTTACCGGTGACCGGGTCAAGGTTGAAATGACCCCGTATGACCTGACCAAGGGTCGTATCACCTACCGCATGAAGTAAGCGGTACCGCCCGGTAAGCCCGGGAAAGAAAAAGCCAGCATCTGCTGGCTTTTTTCGTTGCCCCGGCGGTATGCGCTGCGCCAGCCACCGGGCCGGCGCAGCGCGGGCAGATCAGGCCTCGGCCGGTTGCACGGCCGGCGCCGAAGCCTCGGAAAGCACGTCAACCACCAGCTGGCCATCGCGCACATCCACCTGCACCCGGCCACCCTCGACCAGCGCACCGAACAGCAGCTCATCGGCCAGACGCCGCTTGATCCGGTCCTGGATCACCCGGGTCATCGGCCGCGCACCCATCTCCGGGTCGAAGCCATGCTCGGCCAGCCAGGTCCGTGCCTGCGCGGTGACCGCCAGCGTCACATGCTTGTCGATCAGCAGCGCCTCCAGCTCGATCAGGAACTTGTCGACCACGCGCAGTACATGCTCCTCGCCCAGCCCCTGGAACTGGACGATCGCATCCAGGCGGTTGCGGAACTCCGGGCTGAAGCTCTTGCGGATGATCTCCATCGCATCGGTGGCATGGTTCTGCCGGGTAAAGCCGATCGAACGCCGCGCCGCCTGGCTGGCACCGGCATTGGTGGTCATCACCAGCACCACGTTGCGGAAGTTGGCCTCGCGGCCATTGGTATCGGTAAGCACGCCGCGGTCCATCACCTGCAGCAGCAGGTTGAAAATATCCGGGTGGGCCTTTTCGATCTCGTCCAGCAGCAGCACGCAGTGCGGGGTCTTGACGATCTTCTCGGTCAGCAGGCCGCCCTGGTCGAAACCTACATAGCCCGGGGGCGCACCGATCAGCCGGCTGACCGAATGCGGCTCCATGTATTCACTCATGTCAAAACGCACCAGCTCGATCCCCAGCTGCATCGCCAGCTGCCGGGTGACCTCGGTCTTGCCCACCCCGGTGGGACCGGCAAACAGGAAGCTGCCGATCGGCTTGTCGGCACTGCCCAGGCCCGAACGCGCCATCTTGATCGCCGAGCTCAGGGTTTCAATGGCCGGATCCTGGCCGAAGATCACCATCTTCAGATTGCGCTCCAGATGGCGCAGGGTGTCCTTGTCACTGACCGTTACCTGCTTGGCCGGAATCCGCGCGATCCTGGCGACGATGGCCTCGATCTCGGCCACGTCGATCTGGGTCTTGCGTTGCGCCTGCGGCAACAGGCGCTGGCGGGCTCCAGCCTCGTCGATCACATCGATCGCCTTGTCCGGCAACAGACGGTCGGCGATGTGCTTGACCGACAGGTCCACTGCCGCCTTGATCGCCTCGTCGTCATAGGTCACGCCATGGTGCTGCTCGTACTTGGGCTTGAGGCCCAGCAGGATCTGCACCGCCTCGCCGACGCTGGGCTCGACAATATCGATCTTCTGGAAGCGCCGGGCCAGCGCACGGTCCTTTTCGAAAATGCCCCGGTATTCCTGGAACGTGGTCGAGCCGATGCAGCGCAGCTCGCCAGAGGACAGCGCCGGCTTGATCAGGTTGGAGGCATCCATGGTGCCGCCGGAGGCCGAGCCGGCCCCGATGATGGTGTGGATCTCGTCGATGAACAAAATCGCCTGCGGGTGCTTGCGCATCGCTGCCAGCACACTCTTCAGGCGCTTTTCAAAATCACCGCGGTACTTGGTGCCGGCCACCAGGGCGCCCAGATCCAGCGAGTAGATCACCGCATCGGCAAGCACTTCAGGCACCTCGCCATCGACAATCCGCTTGGCCAGGCCTTCGGCGATGGCGGTCTTGCCGACGCCGGCTTCGCCGACATACAGCGGATTGTTCTTGCGCCGACGGCACAGCACCTGGATGGTGCGCTCCACTTCCTCCACCCGGCCGACCAGCGGATCGATGCGGCCGGCGCGGGCCAGTTCATTGAGGTTGTCGGTGAACTCGGCCAGCACGTCGTTGCGCACCTCGCCTTCGACCTCGGCGCGCCCCTCGGCATCGCCGGCAGGCGGCACTTCGCCCTCCTCGGCACCACTGCGGGCCACGCCATGGGAGAGGTAATTGACCACATCCAGGCGATGGATGTCCTGCTGGGACAGGAAATACACCGCATGGGAATCCTTCTCGCCGAAGATCGCCACCAGCACATTGGCGCCGGTGACCTCTTTACGGCCGGAGGACTGCACGTGGTACACCGCCCGCTGCAGCACCCGCTGGAAGCCCAGGGTCGGCTGGGTGTCGCGGCCATCCTCCTCGGCCATGCTCTGCACCGAGGACTGGATTGCGCCCTCCAGATCGGCCGCCAGCCGCGGCGCATCGACGCCACAGGCCCTGAGCACCGCCTGCGCGGAAGGGTTGTCGATCAGGGCAAGCAACAGATGTTCCACGGTCATGAACTCATGACGCGCTTCGCGTGCCCGCTTGTAGCACTGGCCTATGGTCTGTTCGAGGTCTTTACTGAACATGAGCTGCTCCGGTGGCTGTGTCGACACTATGGGGGCGCCAGGCGCGCTTATCACCACCCTATCCAATCGGCCTGTACAAGTGGCGTTAGGGAAGGCTTACAGGGCTTGCATCGTGCACAGCAGTGGGTGCTGGTTCATCCTCGAAAAATCATTGACCTGGGCGACCTTGGTCTCGGCCACCTCCCGGCTGTAGGTCCCGCACACCCCTTTGCCACGGGTATGCACGTGCAGCATGACCTGGGTGGCCTGCTCGATATCCATGGCAAAAAAGTGCTGCAGCACCTCGATGACGAAATCCATCGGGGTGTAGTCATCGTTGAGCAGTAGTACCTGCCAACGCCCTGGCGGTTTGATCTGGGCCCGCCCCGGGGCCACGGCCAGATCATGCTCATGTTCAAATTGCTGCGTCATCGGCCGATTATAGCCGGCCGCGACTGCCGGCAATGGACGCCCCCGCCGTGGCACTGCAAAATGTCCGCTGCGAACAACTTCAGGGGCAAACACGATGAAAATGCTCAGTTGGCTCGGTGTTGCGCTGATGCTCGGCGCCGCGGCCGCCCAGGCAGCGGAGGCTGACCGCAGTATCGGCCGCCAGCTCGACAGCCTGGGCTACAACCATGAAATCGACGCCGATGGCGACTACCAGATGGTGTTTGACATGGACGACGGCCGCAGCCAGCTGGTCTATGTGCGCTCGGCGATCGAGAACTACGGCAGCCTGAGCGTGCGCGAGATCTGGTCACCGGGGTTCCGGATCAAGGGCGGCGATTTTCCGGCGGCCGTTGCCAACCGCCTGCTGGTGGATTCCAACACGGCCAAGATCGGCAGCTGGGTACGCCAGGGCGACATCGCCATGTACGTGGTCAAGATCGATTCCAACGCCAGTGCCGACCAGCTCTCCGATGCCATTGATGCCGCGATCAAGACTGCCGACAAGCTCGAGCAGGAGCTGACCCTGGGCGCCGACGAGTTCTGACATGCCCCTTGTCGATGGCCGCTGGGCACCCCATGTCACCGTGGCCACCATCGTCAGTGATGGTCGCCGCGTCTTGCTGGTCAGCGAAAGCATTGATGGCCGCAGCGTACTGAACCAGCCGGCCGGGCATCTGGAAAGCGGTGAGTCACTGGCGCAGGCAGCCGTGCGCGAGACCCTGGAAGAAACCGGCTGGGAGGTCGAGCTGACCGCCCTGGTCGGCCTCTACCAATGGCAGGCCCCCAACGGCAGTGAATTCCTGCGGGTGGCCTTTGCCGCCAGGCCGCTGCGCCACCATCCGCAGCGGCCGCTGGATGGCGCCATCGAGCACGCGCTGTGGCTGGATCCGGCTGAACTGGCCGGCCACCCGGCCCTGCGCAGCCCGCTGGTGGCACGCTGCGTGGCCGACTGGCAGGCCGGCCGGCACTACCCCTTATCTGTATTGGAAGTTGTGTGATGACCACACCCCGCATTGTCGTCGGCGTTTCTGGCGGCGTGGACTCCTCGGTGGCTGCCTTGCGCCTGGTGCAGGCCGGCGAACCGGTGGCTGGCCTGTTCATGCAGAACTGGGCCGACGACGGCAGCGGCCAGTGCCGTGCCGAAGAGGATCGCCGCGATGCGGTGGCTGTCTGCGGCAGGCTCGGCATTCCCTTCCACTTCCGTGATTTTTCCCAGCAGTACTGGGCCGGGGTGTTCGAACACTTCCTGGCCGAGTACGCGGCCGGACGCACCCCCAACCCGGATGTGCTGTGCAACCGCGAGGTCAAGTTCAAGCATTTCCTGGACGCGGCGCAGGCGCTGGGCGCCGAGCGCATCGCCACTGGCCACTATGCGCGGATCGACCAGCACCTGGGCCACTGGCGCCTGCTGCGTGGTGCCGACCGCGGCAAGGACCAGAGTTACTTCCTGCACCAGCTCGGCCAGGAGCAACTGTCCCGTACCCTGTTTCCGATCGGCGACCTGGAAAAACCCGCGCTGCGGGCACTGGCCGCCGAGGCCGGCCTGGCGACCGCCGGAAAAAAGGATTCCACCGGCATCTGCTTCATCGGCGAACGCGACTTCCGCCAGTTCCTGTCGCAGTACCTGCCCGCGCGGCAGGGCGACATCTGCGATCCTGACGGGGTGATCATTGCCCAGCACCCGGGCGTGTTCTACTACACCATCGGCCAGCGCGAGGGGCTCAACATCGGCGGCGTCCGCGGCCGCGCACAGGCCCCCTGGTTTGTCGTCGGCAAGGATGTGGCCAACAACATCCTGTATGTCGACCAGGACAGCAACAGCCCGTGGATGCTGTCGCGCCGGCTGCGCAGCGAGACCATGCACTGGATCGGCGGCAGTGCGCCGGCGCGGGTGTTCCGCTGCAGCGCACAGACCCGTTACCGCCAGCCCGATGAGGACTGCGAGGTCACCGTACTGAGCGACGGCACCCTGCTGGTACGTTTTGACCGGCCACAACGCGCCGTCACCCCGGGGCAGTCACTTGTCCTGTACGACGGTGCGGTCTGCCTGGGTGGCGCGGTGATCGCGGCCACCGATGCCCCGATGGAACGGCGCCTGGCCGGCACTTCCCTAGACGAGATCTGACCCATGAGTTCGACCATCGACGACCGTATTCTTGCCCTGGCCGGAATGGCACAGGCACTGCAGCAGGTCCGCCGCATTGCCGATACCGGCCAATCCGACAGCCGCATTGTCGCCACCGCGATCAACAGCGTGCTGCAGATCGATGCGCCCAGCGTTGCCGCCGTGTATGGCGGCCGCCAGGCACTGGGACCTGGCCTGCGCCTGCTGCACAACCAGTTCAGCGGCCAGAACCAGGACAAGGCACTGGGAAAGCTGGCCCTGGCGGTACTGCAGGTGGAACGCCGCTTTTCGGCCACTCCGGCCTGCATCCAGGCCGTTGCCGCCGGGATTGCCCCGGTTGCCAGCCAGGTCCAGCGGCTGGGTGATGCCGCCCATCCGGACGTCCTGGCCGCGGTGGGCGCCCTGTATGCCGATACCATCAGCCAGCTGCGGCCGCGGGTGATGGTCCAGGGCAATCCGCACTATCTGGCCCAGCCCGGCGTGGTGGCCGAAATCCGCGCCCTGCTGCTGGCAGCGGTACGTTCGGCGATGCTGTGGCGCCAGCTCGGCGGCAATTACTGGGACTTCCTGTTCTTCCGCGCACGGCTGCTGGCGGCGGTGGAACGTGGGCTGCAATAACTGCAGCCGGCAAAACCCATCGGCGGGCTAAAGCCGCAGGCCCAGGGGCCGATATGGGGGTAGTGACTCTCCCGAGAACGGACATGACCCCTCGTCCCCTGATTCTGCTTGCCGCCCCGATAGCCTTTTCCCTGCTGCTGGTCCTGAGTCTGGCACTGGCCCTACCCGCTCCGCTGCAGTGGGCACTGTTGCTTACCCAGATTGCCAGCTGGGGAGCATTTGCCTGGTGGCAGCTGCATCAGCGCAGCAGCCACAGCCCCAACAAGGAAAACAGCCGCCTGCTGCGCGAACAGGAACAGCTGCTGGGCGAACTGCGCGGCTTCATCGGCAGTGAAGTGGAAGGCAGCCGCGCCGAGGTGGAACGTGCGCGTGAGCTGATCCGCCAGGCAGTGGCCAGCCTGGGCAGCAGCTTTGATGCGATGAACCGCAAGTCACGCCAGCAGAGCCAGGCCGTTTCGCGCATCGTCGACCGCGCCGGTGAAGACGGCAGCAATGGCGTGGATGTGGCGCGCTTTGCCCAGCATGCCAGCCAGCGCATGGAGCAGCTGGTGGAGGCACTGGAACAGGTCAGCGGCCAGAGCAATGTCACGGTGGCCCACATCGACCAGATGGCACAGCACCTGGACGGCATTTTCGCCCTGCTCGAAGACGTGAAGTCGATCGCCGACCAGACCAACCTGCTGGCCTTGAACGCGGCCATCGAAGCGGCACGCGCGGGCGAGGCCGGGCGCGGTTTTGCGGTGGTTGCCGACGAGGTACGCAACCTGTCCGAGCGCTCGACCACCTTCAACGAGCAGATCCGCAAGCTGGCCCACAGCTCCAAAGATGCCATTTCCAAGGTTCGCGAGACGGTGACCCAGATGGCCTCGCGCGACATGGACCGCTCACGCGAAGCTCGCCAGGAAGCGGCCGCGATGCTCGACAGCGTTGCCGCGATCAACATGGACCAGACCACCCAGCAGAATGCCGCGCTGGTGGAGGAAGCCGCTGCCGCGGCGCATGCGATGGAAGAACAGGCCAGGCAGCTCAACGTGGCGGTGGCCGCCTTCCGCACCGGCAGCGACCTGCAAGGCAGCCGGGGCTGACGCCGCGCATCGGTGCGGGCCTGTGCCAGCCCGGTGGCCGGCACCGCTGCAGCGCTCGAATGTCTGCGTCCAGGCATGCGGGCTGCGCCCACACTGTCGGCAACGCCCTGGCCAGACGCATGCCAGGGCGTTTGCGTTGCCAGCGGCAGCCATGGCCGGAAGCGGCGACCGCAGCAATGAACACGCCGCCAGCCAGGCACAACCGCTGCGCGGGCAGCTATCAATAAGCGGGGCCTGCGGCCGATAACCCGGGTGTCCTCCTTGATCGAGCCGACATGTCTACCGCTGCTTCTGCGTTGCCTGAAAACCGCGAATTCGAGTTTGCCGAACGGGATTTCCGTCGCGTCTGCGAGTTGATTTACCAGCGTGCCGGGATTGCCCTGGCACCAGCCAAGCGCGACATGGTCTACGGGCGGCTGTCGCGCCGCCTGCGCAGCCTGGGCATGGGCAGCTTCCAGCAGTACCTGGACCATCTGCAAAGCCCGCAGGGCAGCAACGAGTGGGAAGCCTTCACCAATGCGCTGACCACCAACCTGACCGCGTTCTTCCGTGAACCACACCATTTCCAACGGCTGGGCGAAGAGCTGGCGGCCCATCCGCATGATGGCGGCGTGATCAAGCTCTGGTCCTGCGCGGCCTCCACCGGCGAGGAGCCCTACTCGATGGCCATCACCGCCTGCGAGGCCTTCGACAGCCTGAGCCCGCCGGTACGCATCATCGCCACCGACATCGATACCCAGGTGCTGGCCACCGCTGCGCGCGGGGTGTACTCGATCGACCGGATTGCCGGCCTGGACGAGGCGATCAAGCGGCGTTACTTCCAGCGCGGTACCGGCCCGAATGCGGGCAAGTGCCGGGTGCTGCCGGCATTGCAGAAGCTGGTCCAGTTCCAGCAGCTGAACCTGCTCGATGCCCGTTATGACGTCGGCGGGCCGTTTACCGCGCTGTTCTGCCGCAATGTGATGATCTATTTCGACAAGCCGACCCAGCGCGACATCCTGGCGCGGCTGGTCACACACATGGCCGATGACGGCCTGCTCTACACCGGCCATTCGGAAAACTACCTGCACGCGGCCGACCTGATCACCCCGTGCGGGCGCACCCTGTACCAGCGTGCACGCAAGGCCGGCGCATGAGCACCGCCGCCCACGCCAGCGACGAGGTCATGCGTTACCACGATGCACGCTTTGGCACGCTGACCGCCAAGCTGCTGCCCACCCAGTACCTGGTGGTGGATGACCAGACCGCCCTGACCACGACGCTGGGCAGCTGCGTGGCGGCCTGCATCCGCGACCCACTGTTGGGCATCGGCGGCATGAATCATTTCCTGCTGCCCGATGGCAACAGCGGTGATGGCGCCCCGGCCCGCTATGGCAGTTATGCGATGGAACTGCTGATCAACGACCTGCTCAAGCGCGGCGCCAACCGCAAGCGGCTGGAAGCGAAGGTGTTTGGCGGCGCCAACGTGCTCAAGGGATTCACCTCCAACCCGGTAGGTACGCGCAATGCCGAATTCGTGCGCCAGTACCTGACCAACGAGCACATCCCGATCCTGGCCGAGGACCTGTGTGGCATCCACCCGCGCCGGGTGTGGTACTTCCCGACCACCGGCAAGGTCATGGTCCAGCGCCTGCCGCATGCGCACGAAGCCGAGGTGGCCGCGGCCGAATCGGCAGTGCGTGCGCGCCTGTCCAGGGCCCCGGTCACCGGTGGCGTGGAGCTGTTCGAATGAGCCTGCCGTCGCGCTGCAGGGTGCTGATCGTGGACGACTCGGCGGTGGTGCGCCAGCTGCTCGGCGAGATCCTGGCTGGCGATGCGGAAATCGAGGTGGTCGGCACCGCCTCCGACCCGTATGTGGCCCGCGAGAAAATCAAACTCCTGAAGCCGGACGTGCTCACCCTGGATGTGGAAATGCCGCGGATGGACGGGTTGATGTTCCTGCACAACCTGATGCGGCTGCACCCGATCCCGGTGGTGATGATCTCCTCGCTGACCCAGCGCGGCGCCGACACCACGTTGCAGGCACTGGCCCTGGGTGCGGTGGATTTTGTCAGCAAGCCGACCCTGGACGTGCAGCGCGGGCTGCGTGGCTTTGCCGAGGAAATCATCACCAAGGTCAAGATGGCCGCGCGCGCCCGGGTACGCGTGCCGGAGCGGCCGCTGTTGCCGGCGCCCGGCAGCACTGGCACCCAATCCGCGCCGGATACCACCGTACTGACCGCCGCACGCGCGCGCTTCCGTACCACCGACCGGCTGATCGCCATTGGTGCCTCGGCCGGTGGTACCGAGGCCCTGCGGGTGGTGCTGGAAGGCATGCCGGCCGATGCCCCGGCGGTGGTCATCACCCAGCACCTGCCTGCCAGTTTCAGTGCGGCCTTCGCCGAGCGCCTGGACCGGCACAGCGCGATGGCCGTGCGTGAGGCCAGCGATGGCGAGGCGATCCTGCCAGGCCATGCCTATATCCCCAAGGGTGGCCAGCATCTGCGGGTGATCGGCGATGGCGCCCGCTGGCGCTGCCGCATCGATGATGGCCCGGCAGTGAACCGCCACAAGCCGGCAGTGGACGTGCTGTTCCATTCGGTGGCACAGACCGTCGGTGCCAATGCCATCGGCGCGATCCTGACCGGGATGGGCGATGACGGCGCCCGTGGCCTGCTGGCCATGCGCCAGGCCGGCGCACGCACCCTGATCCAGGACGAGGCGACCGCGGTGGTCTGGGGCATGCCCGGTGCCGCACACAAGCTCGGGGCTGCCGAGGAAATCGTGCCGCTGGAGCGGATCGCCGAGCGCCTGCTCACGCTGGCGCGTGCCAACGCATAGCCTTGTGCGGCAGCGCCGCATGCACGGGTGCAAGACGATGTGATTCAATCGCTTGGGGAATTCAGCAAAAATTTATCTTTAGGAAGAGACATCACCCATGCATGAGCGTCCGTGGCTTGCTCACTATCCTGCCGGCGTCCCGCACCAGATCGAACTGGCACCGTACACCTCGATCATCTCGGTCCTGCAGGAAAGCGTAGACAACTATCGCAACCGTCCCGCGTTTTCGCACATGGGCCGTGAGCTGGATTACGCACAACTCGATACGCTCAGCCGTCAGTTTGCCGCCTACCTGCTGGGCGAGCTGAAACTGAAAAAGGGCGACCGCATCGCGATCATGATGCCCAACTGCCTGCAGTACCCGGTGGCGGTGTTCGGTGCGCTGCGTGCCGGCCTGACCGTGGTCAACACCAACCCGATGTACACCCCGCGCGAACTCCGGCACCAGCTGGTGGACTCCGGTGCGGTGGCGATGCTGGTGCTGGACAACTTCGGCCACACCGTGCAGCAGGTCATTGCCGACAGCCAGCTGCGGCATGTGATCACCACCGGTCTGGGCGACATGCTCGGCGGCGCCAAGGGCCTGCTGGTGAATTTCGTGCTCAAGCACGTCAAGAAGATGGTGCCCGACTACCACCTCGATGGCGCCGTCCGCTTCAACCAGGCGCTCAAGCGTGGCGCCGCGCATGCACTGCCGCAGGTGGACATCGGCCTGGATGACATCGCCTTCCTGCAGTACACCGGCGGCACCACCGGCGTGGCCAAGGGCGCGATGCTCAGCCACCGCAACATGGTGGCCAACATGCAGCAGGCCGCGGCCTGGGTCGGCACCAACGTCAAGCCCGGCCATGAGATCGTTATCACCGCGCTGCCGCTTTACCACATCTTCGCCCTGACCGCGAACTGCCTGGTCTTCATGAAGTTTGGTTCGCGCAACCACCTGATCACCAACCCGCGCGACCTGCCTGGCTTTGTCAAGGAGCTGGGCAAGGTGCCCTTCACTGCGATCACCGGGGTCAACACCCTGTTCAATGGCCTGCTCAACACCCCGGGCTTCGAGCAGCTGGATTTCTCCACCCTCAAGCTGACCCTGGGCGGTGGCATGGCGGTGCAGCGGGCAGTGGCCGAACGCTGGAAACAGGTCACCGGGGTCACCCTGGTGGAGGCCTATGGCCTGACCGAAACCAGCCCTGCCGCCTGCATCAACCCGATGGACCTTGAGCAGTTCAATGGCGCCATCGGCCTGCCGGTACCGTCCACCGAGGCGATGATCCGTGGCGAGGATGGCCAGGCGCTGGGCGTGGACGAGGTCGGCGAGCTGTGCATCCGCGGCCCGCAGGTGATGGTCGGTTACTGGAAGCGCCCGGAGGAAACCGCCAAGGCGATCGATGCCGATGGCTGGCTGGCCACCGGCGACATGGCGCGGATGGATGCCAACGGTTTTGTCTACATCGTTGACCGCAAGAAGGACATGATCCTGGTCTCCGGCTTCAACGTGTACCCCAACGAGATCGAGGACGTGCTGGCGGCAATGCCCGGCGTGCTGGAAGTGGCCGCCTACGGCGTGCCGGATGAGAAATCCGGCGAGGCGGTCAAGGTGGTCATCGTCAAGAAGGACCCGGCCCTGACCGAGGCCCAGGTCAAGGACTACGCCCGCAGCCAGCTCACCGGCTACAAACTGCCGCGGTATGTCGAATTCCGCAACGAGCTGCCCAAGACCAACGTCGGCAAGATCCTGCGCCGCGAACTGCGTGACCAGGACGTGGCCAACCGCTGAGACGGCCGCCACGCCCTGGGCCGAGAATGAAAACACCCGGTCTGTGCCGGGTGTTTTTTGGTTCATCGCAGATCAG
>NZ_LDJH01000011.1 GCF_001431525.1 Stenotrophomonas koreensis | reverse complement strand
ATGCGCTGTTCAACCAGTACAACGCCTGGTTCGGCCAGCGCTGGTTCGTGCTGCCGGGGCCGACCTACGGTGGCTATGAGCCGGCCGCGTTCGGCAATGACTGGTCGCTGCCGGCCGATGTCCGCCGCGCGCGCAAGCAGCAGGCGCTGGAGCTGGCGCGATGAGCCGCGCGCCGCTGCCGCTGACCGACCACGAGCGGCTGATCTTCGCCCTGGATGTGCCCGGCAAGCGCGAGGCACTGGAGTGGGTGGAGCGCCTGGATGATGCCGTCTCCTTCTACAAGATCGGCATGGAGCTGCTGGCTTCCGGCGAGTACTTCGATGTGCTGGAGGAACTGGCCAGGCGCAACAAGCGCGTGTTCGTGGACCTGAAGTTCTTTGACATCCCGGCCACCGTGGCCGGGGTCATCAAGCGCCTGTCGCAGTGGCCGGTGGACTACTGCACCATCCACGGCTGGCACCCGGGGATGATGGAAGCGGCCGCTGCGGCCAACACCTCGCAGATGCGCCTGCTGGCGGTGACCGTGCTCACCTCGATGGGCCGGGCGGATCTGGCGCAGATGGGCATCGACCGCGAGCCGGTGGCGGTGGTGGTCGAACGCGCGCTGGCCGCGCAGGCCGCCGGCATCGACGGGGTGATCGCCTCCGGCCAGGAGGCCGCGCCGATCCGCGCCGCCACCGGCGCCGGCTTCTCGATCGTCTGTCCGGGCATCCGTCCCGGTGGCCCGGCCGGTGATGACCAGCAGCGCACCGTCGGCGTGGCCCAGGCCTTTGCCGACGGTGCCGATGCGATCGTGGTCGGCCGGCCGATCCGGCTGGCGGCCGACCCGCGTGCGGCGGCGCTGGCGATCCAGGCCGAGATTGCCAGCGCCCGCCAGCCGCGCTGAACACGGCACAGCGCACACAACGGTGCCGGCTCACTTGCGGGCCGTCACCGTTGCTCGGCAAGATGCGCGGGCTTGTGATCATGGGGAAGCGTGATGCTCTGCTTTGAGTCCTTGCCAGCGCGTCGCTGGTGGCTGGCTGCTGCCGGTGTGTTGCTGTTGGCGGCCTGCAGCCGCAGTGAGCCAGCGCTGCAGGGGGCGGCGACCGAGCCGGCCGCAGCGGTACGTCAACTGGCCGACTACCTGCAGCAGGGTGACCTGGCCGGCTTCGCGCGGGCGGCGGTGCCCGCGGAGCAACATGCCGCGCTGGCCCAGGCCTGGGCCGAGGGCGACAGCCTGTGGCCGCTGACCGGCCTGCCGCTGGATGAGCACCTGCCCGACCTGCTGGCCACCCTGGCCGCCGACAACGCCCAGGCCGACCTGCAGCGCGTGTTCAAGGCCCAGTTCGAGGGCCAGGCGGCCAACCTGCGCCAGACCGCGCATTCACTGGGCATGTTCGGTGCCCAGTACGTCAGCCATCAGGGCGATTACAGCCCGCTGCAACGCGAGCACTACCGTCAGCTGGTGCTGGGCCTGAGCCGCTGGGCCAGCCAGGCACCGTTGTCCGACCCGGCCCTGGCACAGGCCAGCATTGCTGCACTGACCGCCGCGGCGCAGGCCAGCGGGTTGGACGGAACCCCGGCCCTGCAGGCCGCCGGCATGGAGCCGGCCCTGCAGCAGCTGGCGCCGGTGCAGCAGGCCCTGTTGGATGTGCTGGCCAGTTATGGCCTGGACCTGCGCCAGAGCCTGGCCGAACTGCAGGTCGGGCTGCTGCAGGAAGACGGCGACCAGGCGCTGGTCCAGGTGCAGTACCCACTGGCCGGCGAGACGGTGTCCTTCCAGGCGCAGATGCATCGCGTCCAGGGCCGCTGGTACATGCAGCAGAACCTGGAAGATGCGCAAAAAGCGCTGGCTGCGGCGGCCAACGCCCGGCAACAGCGGCAATCGGAAGACAATGCGCCGGCCCCGGCGGCTGCGCAGGACGCGCAAATGGCCTCTGCGCCATAATGTGCCCGATGTCGAACCCCAATTCCCTGCCCTCCGGTGAGGGCCACACGCCTGCCGAACCGGCCGCCGCCGCTGCGCCTGTTGCGATGATCTCGCCACGTACCGGCCGCCGCCCGCTGTGGGCGCGCCTGCTCGGGCGCCTGATTGCCCCGTGGCTGGCGTTGAAGATTGAAACCCCCGAGCACGCCCAGGACCCGGACGGGCGTCCGGTGGTCTACGTGCTGGAGGACTACGGCCTGTCCAATGCCCTGATCCTGGACAAGGCCTGCCAGGACGCCGGCCTGCCTTCGGCGCTGATCCCGCTGCCGGGCGACCTGCTCGGGCGCAAGCGCGGTTACCTGGCGCTGTCGCGGCGCAGCTCGGCCAACCCGTTCAACCCGCTGCTGGCTGAAAAGAAGGCCAAGCGCACCCATTCCGATTCGCTGAGCAAGCTGCTGCAGGCCCACCAGCGCGATGGCAGCCTGGATGTGCGGCTGGTGCCGGTGAGCATCTTTGTCGGCCGTGCGCCGGAAAAGCAGACCGGCTGGTTTGCGGTGCTGTTCTCGGAAAACTGGGCGCTGGTCGGCCGTTTCCGCCGCCTGCTGTCAGTGCTGCTCAACGGCCGCGACACCATCGTGCGCTTTGCCGCGCCGGTGGCAGTGCGCGAGACCGTGGCCGAAGGGCTGGATCATGAGCGCAGCGTACGCAAGCTGCAGCGCGTGCTGCGCATGCACTTCCGGCGCATCCGTGAATCGGTGATCGGCCCGGACCTGTCCACCCGCCGCCTGCTGGTGGACAAGGTGCTGGCGGCCGATCCGGTGCGCGAGGCGATCATCAACCAGGCCAAGCGCGACAACAGCAGCCCGGCCGAGGCGTGGAAGAAGGCTCATGCCTATGCCTGGGAGATCGCCGCCGACTACTCCGGCCCGGTGGTGCGCTCGGCCAGCTTCCTGCTGTCCCATGTCTGGAACCGGATCTACGCCGGCGTGCTGGTCCACCACCTGGACAAGTTCAAGGCCGCCGCGCCCGGACATGAAGTGATCTATGTGCCCAGCCACCGCAGCCACATGGATTACCTGCTGCTGAGCTACCTGCTGTATGACCGCGGCATCGTGCCGCCGCACATCGCCGCCGGCATCAACCTCAACCTGCCGGTGGTCGGCACCCTGCTGCGCAAGGGTGGTGCGTTCTTCATCCGCCGCTCGATCCGTGGCAATGCGCTGTATTCGGCGGTGTTTTCCGAATATGTCGGCCAGCTGATGGCCGGTGGCTATTCGATTGAATACTTCATCGAGGGCGGGCGTTCGCGTACCGGCCGCCTGCTCAAGCCCAAGGGCGGGATGATCGCGATGACCGTGCGCGGCTTTTTGCGCCAGCCGCGCAAGCCGGTGCTGTTCCAGCCGATCTACATCGGCTACGAGAAGCTGATGGAGGGCAACAGCTACCTGGACGAGCTGACCGGGCGGCCGAAGGAGAAGGAGTCGATCTGGGGCCTGATCTGGGGCATCCCCAAGGTGCTCAAGTCCAACTACGGCCAGGTCGTGGTCAACTTTGGCGAGCCGATCGCGCTCAACGACGTGCTGGCCGAGCAGGCACCGGAGTGGGACGGCAAGCCGGTGCCGGAGGATGTCAAACCGGCCTGGCTGGGTGGCACCGTGGACCATCTGGCGCGCGTCATCCAGGAGCGCGTCAACGGTGCGGCCGACGTCAACCCGATCAACCTGCTGGCGCTGGCGCTGCTGTCCACCCCCAAGCACGCGATGGGCGAGGCCGACCTGACCGCGCAGATCGAGCTGAGCAAGAAGGTGCTGGAGGAGATGCCGTATTCGGACCGCATCACCGTCACCCCGCACAGCCCGGAGCGGATCATCGGCCATGCCGAGGAAATCGGCGTGCTCCAGCGCATCAGCCACCCGCTGGGCGATGTGCTCACCGTCTCCGGCGACAACGCGGTGCTGCTGAGCTATTTCCGCAACAACGTGCTGCACCTGTTCACTGCCGCGGCCTGGGTGGCCTGCTGCTTCCAGAACAACCGGCGGATGAGCCGCACCGCGCTCAAGCGGGTCGGCCGCCGGCTGTACCCGTTCCTGCAGGGCGAGCTGTTCCTGCCGTGGAGCGAGGAGGAGTTTGCCGAGCGCATCGACCACACGATCAGCGTGTTCGAGCGTGAAGGGCTGCTGCAGCGCGTCGGCGAGGAGGACGAGGACCTACTGGCGCGTTCGTCCGGGCAGAGTGATGAGGTGTTCCGCCTGCGCGCGATCGGCCATTCGCTGCAGCAGGCCTTCGAGCGCTACTACATCACCATCTCGGTGCTGGTGAAGAACGGCCCCGGCACCCTCGGTGCGGCCGAGCTGGAAGGCCTGTGCCAGCAGGCGGCCCAGCGCCTGAGCCTGCTCTACGCCCCGGCTGCGCCGGAGTTCTTCGACAAGGCGCTGTTCCGTGGCTTCATCCACAAGCTGCGCGAGCTCAAGCTGGTCTGGCCCGATGCCGGCAGCAAGCTGCTGTTCGACGAGCGCCTGGATGCCTGGGCCAAGGATGCCAAGTTCATCCTCGGCCGCGAGCTGCGCCACACCATCGAGCGGATCAGCCCGGAGGCGAGCAAGCCGGCGGTTGCCAGTGAGCCGGCCGCCGCCGAGCCACCGGCGCCGGCCAACGATGCCGAGCCGCCAGCGGAGCCGCCGCACGGCAGCGACCCACAGGCCTGATTCCCACCGCCGCGCTGGCTGCCAGCGCGGCGGTTTTCATTTGTGCCTTGTGGGGATTGCCGGTGTGCCGGGTGGCAGTGAATACTGCGCCAGCCCGATAGGGGCAGGGGGAAAACATGAGACAGGTTGTTGCCGGGGCTGCCTTGTTGGCGGCCGGTTGTATGGTGTCCGTGGTGCAGGCGGCAGCGCCGGTACGCGGCTATGACCCGGTCAAGGATGACGGGATCGAGACGTTGCCGCTGTACATGGTGGCGTTGCAGGAGACGGTGCGGCCGCAGTACGGCTACCTGGGCCTGTCGCCGGAGTTGGTGACCCAGTCCTTCATCATCAACCCGGTGCCCGGCATCAGCCCGGCCGCCGGCATTGTCGGTGGTGCCCTGGGGGGGGCGTTGGCCAATGCCATGGTACGGGCCGAGGCCATGGCCATTGCTCGCGAAAACTGGCAGTGGGCCAACAACGGTCAATGCCGGATTGATACCCGGGACCCGCTTGAGCCGGCCCTGGTGCAGGCACTGCAGCAGGTTGGCATGCCGGCGCCTCAGCAGCACGTGGTGCTGGAAGGCGGCAAGCTGGAGGATCACTTCGACCCCACCTTGGCCCACCAGCTGATAAGCCACAGCAGCAGCCTGACCCCGGACATGACCGCGCTGTTGACCACCGTGCGGGTGGAAGGCTGGTCGGACAAAGCGCGCAGCCGGCACCAGGCCGACTGGGTCAATGTGCTGCAGGTGTTGTCCACCCCGATGTGGCTGGATGGCAAGCAGGCCCACGATACCGACTACCTGAAACAGCAGCTTGACCAGTGGTATGCCGGCACCGGGAATGCCGCGCGCATTGGCCAGATCAATGCGGCCGGGCGCAATGCCGACCCGGCCATGCGCCGGCAGGCGGTCAGCCTGCAGCGCAGTTACGACACCCGCCTGCGTCGGATCACACGCAAGGAATGGACCCCGTATGCCGCCGGGATGACCCGCGCGCTGGGTTGGGGCAGCAATGACTGCGCCTTGATGACGCGGGCCTTGCAGGAAAATGCCCGCGAGGCGGCCAGGCTGCTGGCCCTGGCCTATACCGGGAAACTGCCGCAGGAAGGGCAAATGGAAGAGGCTCCGGTGGCCGGGCAGGGGGCCGAACAGGTACTCACCGCCAGTGTGATGTATCGCGCCGACCAGCCCCGGCATCTGCTGCCGTTGGCCCCGTCGGTGCACCTGTCACAGCAGGCGGCCGGTGGTATCCCGGTGGTTCACCACCACACTGTGCTGGATGCCGATGACCTGACGCCCTGAGCGGGTGGCCTGCCTGTGTCACAAGCGGCGGCTAACGGGGTCCGGCTAATGCGGCTCGGCTAATGGGGTCAGGTTGACTTCCATTCTTGCCGTTGTTTTTTGATGGGGCCGGGCTTGGTGGTTGCGGTGGCAGTGGGCTTGCCCGCAATCAGCCTGGGTCTTGGCCGCTGGTGTTGTCCGGCCCGTCAGGCCGGTTCGTCGGGGATCAGCAGGTTTTCCAGCTGGGTGATGCAGTCCTTGAGATGGAGCCTGCGGCGCTTGAGCCGTTTGAGTTCCAGCTCGTCCTCGGGGTTGGCCGCGAGCTGGTCGATGGCCTGGTCCAGCGCACGGTGCTCGGCGCGCAGCTCGGGCAGGCGCTGGCTGATCAGGGCAAGGTTGGCAAGGCTGATGTCCACCGTTGCACCGTACACCACCGGCGGGCCGGGTGGCTGCGAAGTCCGGGTCGCGCCGGCACTGGGGACCGGGGCGAGCCGGTAGAATGGGCGGCATGAGTGCCGTCATCCCCCTTCCCGATCCGATTCCGCGCGCCGCGCGTGACCCCCGCGTGGCCGAACGCGAACACAGCAAGCTGGGCAAGCGCCTGCGCCGCCAGGTTGGCCAGGCGATCGCCGATTTCGGCATGATCGAGGCCGGCGACAAGGTCATGGTTTGCCTGTCCGGCGGCAAGGACAGCTACACCCTGCTGGACATCCTGCTGCAGCTGCAGAAAAAGGCCCCGGTGCCGTTCGAGCTGATTGCGGTCAACCTGGACCAGAAGCAGCCCGGCTTCCCGGAACACGTGCTGCCGGAGTACCTGACCGCGCTGGGCGTGCCGTTCCACATCATCGAGCAGGACACCTATTCGGTGGTCAGCCGGGTGATTCCCGAAGGCAAGACCATGTGTTCGCTGTGCTCGCGCATGCGCCGTGGCTCGCTGTACAGCTGGGCCGAGGCCAACGGCATCACCAAGATCGCGCTGGGCCACCACCGCGATGACATGGTGGCCACCTTCTTCATGAACCTGTTCCACCATTCCAAGATCTCGGGCATGCCGCCGAAGCTGCGCAGCGATGACGGCAAGCACGTGGTGATCCGCCCGCTGGCCTATGTGCGCGAGAGCGACATCATTGAATACGCCGAGGCGAAGCAGTTCCCGATCATCCCGTGCAACCTGTGCGGCAGCCAGGAAAACCTGCAGCGCAAGCAGGTCGGGCTGATGATGAAGCAGTGGGAGAAGGAGCAGCCGGGCCGGATCGAGCAGATCTCGCGCGCGCTGGGTGATATCCGTCCCTCGCAGCTGGCCGACCGCAACCTGTTCGACTTCATGGCGCTGGGCCGCCGCGATGATGCGCCGCTGCCCGATGCCCACGCCTGGCTGGCCGGCTCGCCTGCCGAGGCGGCCGACGAAGCCTCGGCCTGAAACACGTTCAATGCCTCGCTGGCGGCTGCCGGCGGGGCGGTTTTCCGTCCCGTTTCCATAGGTATCGCAATGTTCTTCAAGAACCTGACGTTCTTCCGTTTCCCCACTGCGGTGGATTTTTCCGAAGTCGATACCTTGCTGCCGCACGCGCTGCTGCGCGATGTCGGGCCGCTGGAAATGCACAGCCGTGGCTTTGTTTCGCCGTATGGCCGCGAGGAGAAGGAACAGTTCTCCCAGCGCCAGGGCGATGCCCTGTGGCTGGCCGTCGGTGCCCAGGAAAAGATCCTGCCAGCGGTGGTGGTCAATGACCTGGTCGCACGCAAGGTCGAGGAAATCGAGGAGAAGGAAGCCCGTCGCCCGGGTGGCCGCGAGCGCAAGCGGATCAAGGATGACCTGCTGCACGAGCTGATGCCGCGCGCCTTCGTCAAGGCCTCGCGCACCGATGCGCTGATCGACCTGCAGCACGGCTACATCGCGGTGGATACCTCCAGCCGCAAGACCGCCGAGAACGTGGTCAGCGACGTGCGTGGCCTGCTCGGCAGCTTCCCGGCGATGCCGCTCAATGCCGAGATCGCACCGCGCTCGATCCTGACCAGCTGGATTGCCGGCGAGCCGATGCCGGCCGGGCTGGAGCTGGGCGAGGAGTGCGAGCTGAAGGACCCGATGGACGGCGGTGCGGTGATCAAGTGCCAGAAGCAGGAACTGCGCTGTGCCGAGATCGACAAGCACCTGGATGCCGGCAAGCAGGTGACCAAGCTGGCGCTGACCTTCGAGGACAACCTGTCCTTCGTGCTCGGTGATGACCTGATCGTGCGCAAGCTCAAGTTCCTGGACGGCGCGCTGGACCAGCTCGAGGACAGCGAGGGCGAGGGCCGCCGGGTCGAGCTGGAAGCGCGCTTTGCGCTGCAGAGCGGGGAGATCCGCCGCCTGTTCCAGATCCTGGAAGAGGCCTTCAAGTTGAGCCGTGCCGACGCCTGAGCGCGGCCTGCTGGGCCGCCTGCTGCAGCGGGCGGCTGCCGGCAGTGGCCCCGCGGCGGGCAAGCCCAGGGCCGCCACCCGGGTGCGTGACGTGCTGCAGCTGGAAGTGGAGGGCAAGAGCCTGCAGATCCAGCGCCTGCGCGATCCGCGCTGCCGGCGCATGCGCCTGGTCGTGGATGAGCGCGGTGCGCGCCTGAGCATGCCGCAGCGGGCCAGCCAGGCCGCGGCCGAGGCCTTTGTGCGCGACAACGGGGTGTGGCTGCTGGCCCAGATGGCCGCCCTGCGGGTGGGGGAGGACGGGCACGAAGATCGACCGCTGAGCGAGCGGCCGGCCCGGCTGCCGCTGCTGGGCAGCGAGCGGGCCGTGCACTGGCTGCCGGCCCGGCATACCCATGTGCTGCTGGCCGCTGATGGCAGCCTGCAGTTCCATTACAGCGCCCAGGCCGGGCAGGCGGCGCTGGTGCGCGCACTGGCCGAGTTCTACCAGGCCCAGGCGCGTGCGCAGATCGGCCCGGAAACCGCTCGCTGGCTGCCGGGCCTGCCGCGGGCACCGCGCCGCTTTGTATTCAAGCAGATGAGTTCGCGCTGGGGCTCGCTGGCGCCCGATGGCACCGTGGCGCTGGACCTGTCGCTGGTGCTGGCACCGCCGGCAGTGTTGCAGTACGTGCTGGTGCACGAGTTGTGTCACCTGATCCAGCCCAACCACTCGGCCGCGTTCTGGGCCGAGGTCAGTGCGCGGATGCCGGCCTGGCCGGACCAGCGGCAGTGGCTGGCGGCCGAAGGCCGGCGGCTGAAATACCGGCTGCGCAGCCTGCTGGCGGTGGCCTGAGCCAGGGCCTGGCCAGCCGGCTGGCCACCGCTGCAGCAACGGCGCTCATTCCCGGTGGCTGTAACCGAACACCGCCACCGCATCGCGCAGGTCCTGCACCTGCTGCTGCATCAGGCGTGCCGAGGCCGTGGCCTCCTCCACCAGCGCCGCATTGCGCTGGGTGGTCTGGTCCATCTGGGTCACGGTCTGGTTGACCTGGCCGATGCCGGCGCTCTGCTCGCGCGAGGATTCGGCGATCTGCCCCATCAGCTGGGTGACCTGCTCCACCTGGCTGACCACCTGGGCCATCGTGGTCGTGGTCTGCTGGATGCAGCGCGAGCCTTCATCAACCCGCTGCACGGACTCATCGATCAGCTGCTTGATCTCCTTGGCGGCAGTGGCGCTGCGCTGGGCCAGCGTGCGCACCTCCCCGGCGACCACGGCAAAGCCACGGCCCTGGTCACCCGCCCGTGCCGCTTCCACCGCTGCATTCAGCGCCAGGATATTGGTCTGGAAGGCGATGCCGTCGATCACCGAAAGGATGTCGGCAATCCGCCGCGAAGACTGTTCGATGCCCTGCATCGTGGTGACCACGGCCTGCACCTGTTCGCCGCCCTGGCGGGCAACCCCGGCGGCGGCAATGGCCAGCGTATTGGCCTGGCCGGCATTGTCGGCATTGCGCTGCACGGTGGCAGTGAGCTCCTCCATCGAGGCGGCCGTTTCTTCCAGGTTGGCGGCCTGCTGTTCGGTGCGCGCGGACAGGTCTTCATTGCCGGCGGCGATTTCCGCCGCGGCCGTCTCCAGCTGGCTGCTGGAATCCTGGATCTGCTCGACGATGGTGCTCAGGCGCTGGGCGGTGGTGTTGGCGGCGCACTGGATCTGGGCAAAGACACCGTCGTAGCTGCCCTGCATGCGCGCCTCCAGATGACCGCCAGCCAGTGCATCGAACATCTGGCGTACCTCACTGACGGTATCGGCAAGTATGTCCAGCAGGTGGTTGATGCCTTGGGCCAGGGTATCCAGGAACTCCCCCTGGCCATCGGCGACCAGGCGCTGTTCCAGGTCGCCCCGCGCGGCGGCATCGATGATCGTGGAGATCTGGCCTTCGATGGCCAGTTCGGCGGTACGGTCGGCCCACTCGACGATGAAGCCGCTGTTGCCGTTGTCACTGAATAGCGGGGTGATCAGCTGGCTGAAGTGCACCGGGCCGATGCTGACCTTGCCATGGTGGATCGAACGCAGCTGGTCGAGCAGGCCGCGGATGCGCTCGGGGTGGGTGTGGAACTGGTGGATCGAGGTGCCTTCCAGGCGGTCGACATCAAACTGCGGCCAGCGCTGGCGCAGGGTCTGCTGCTGGTTGCGCAGCAGCTTGCGCATCGCGCCGTTGAGGTAGCGGATCACATGCTCGCGGTCGGCAATCATCACCGCGGTGGAGGAGACATCCAGCGCATGGCGGATTTTCTGGTTTTCCTCGTTTTCACTGTCGCTGCCGTGGTCACTGCGCGCTGGCGGGTTGGCACAGCGCCACACCGCCTGTGCCAGGCTGCCCGGCGTGGCGCGCAGCGGCTGCAGGCCCGCCGGCAGCGGTTGGCCGTGCTCGATGCAGGCCAGTGCGCTGGACAGCTGCTGCGGGCTGGCACCCAGCCAGCGACGCTGGGCCTGCAGCTGGCGGTACAGCACGCCGGCCAGGGCGATGGCCGGCAGGCCCGGCAGCAGGGCCTGCCAGTGGCCGGCAAGGCCGGCTCCCAGCAGGGAGGCCAGCACCAATCCAATCAGCAGCCAGCGCAGCAGGCGCGACCGCGTCGAAACCGTCGGGTCAGGAGGGAGGGAGTCGGGCTTGGGGTAGCTGAGGCTGGACATGGTGTGTTCCTGCTGGAGCGTGGGGGGGGCGTGGCAGCTGATGCCAGGCAGGACAGGCCGGCGCTCGACGCGCACGCTCTGCAGGGTTTCTATCGGCCGCCGGGCGTCCGGCTTGACGCCGTTGGTCGGATGGCGCGGATTCTTTCCCCGTCCTGTCATGAAAGTCTGGCAATGACCGTGCCCGTCGCATCCGCTGTGCGGCCCCGCGCCAGCGCCGGATCCGCTGGCGGGGTCATGGCACCGCGCCCGGCCACGGCATCAGCCCGGTGCGCGAGGCATCCAGTGAGGCACGGATATCTGCGCATTGGCCTGATTGAGCACCTGCTCGCGCGCGTTGCGCGCCTGCAGGTCATGCTGCATCGCCACCAGGCGGTCAGCCAGGCTGCCTGCGGCCGCCTGCCCAGGGCGGCAAATCCGGCACTGACCCAGCCCAGCCACAGGGCCAACAGCAACAGGCCGATGACGGCCGTGGGCATACGGGTGAGCGGACGACGGAACAGCATGCGCGTAATCGAGCCGGCCCTTTGGTCAGCAGGTCGTGGGGATCTGCTGCGGGTAACGGCCGTGCGCGGGAAAAGTGAATCCTGGTGTGACTCAGCTCAAGCTTTCGATTCAGCTTTGTTGACAAAGGCCAGGATCGCTGAAGCCGCCGCGTGGGCGTTTTCCATGTGCAGATGATGCCCGCCGCCCAGGCGCACGGTCTGCAGGCCCGGCAGGCAGGCCTGGCGCTGCTGCTGCAGTTCCGGCGCGATGAAACGACCGGGTGGATCGGCCTGCAGCAGCAGGCTCGGGCAGCGGACCGCCGCCAGCAGCGCCTGTACCTGGGCCTCGTCCATGTAGACGGCACTGGGCAGGGTCAGTGCCGGATCGGTGCGCCAGACCCAGTGGTCACCGTCCTGGCGCAGGCCCCGCTCGACCAGCGCCCGGGCATTGGCGGGGCTCAAGCCATTGGCCTGCACCCGCGCACGCACTGCATGCGCCGGGCTGGGCAGTGGCCGTGGCGGGCGGCGCTGGCCGGGCTGGACCGCCAGCAGGTAGTCGCGCAGCCGGCTGGCGGTCTGTGCTGGCGGCGCGCTCAGCGGGCCGAGGGCATCGATGCAGACCAGCTGCTGCACCCGCTCGGGCAGGCTGGCCGCGAGCAGGGTGGCGATGCTGGCACCCAGTGAGTGCCCGAGCAGGGTGACCCGCTGCCAGTCCAGCGCATCGAGCAGGCCGAGCAGGGCAGCCGCGTGCTGGGCCTGGCTGTAGCCATTGGCCAGCCAGCTGCTGTGGCCGTGGCCGGGCAGGTCGATTGCCAGCAGGTCCCAGTCCAGGCCGGCCACCAGCAGCGGCGCCAGGCGGTCGAAACTGGCGGCGTTGTCCAGCCAGCCATGCACGGCCAGCACCGGAGTGGCTCCCGGACGGCCCCAGCGCCGGCCGGTCAGGCGTGCTGCCGGCAGCGCCAGTTCGAATTCGGTGACAGGGGCGGTGGCAGGCATCGGCAGGCAGGGCAATGACGGTGGAAGGGGCAGACAGTAGGTGGCGGGGACGGGCGCGGCAATGCCCGCCAGCGGCCTGGCTTGCCTGCGACGGGTTTGCCCGGCAGTGTGGGCGCCCGTTTGCTGTCGAGTTGCCGATGAACCGGGTTGTGCGTTTGCTGCCGTTGCTGCTGGGTGTGGGCCTGATCGTGCTGTGCGCGCGGCTGCCGGCGTTGCCGCTGGGGCCGGTGCCGGTCACCCTGCAGTCGTTTGCGGTGATCCTGGCCGGCGCCGTGCTCGGACCCTGGCGCGGTGCCGTGGCGGTGCTGCTGTACCTGGGCCTGGGGCTGGCCGGGGCACCGGTGTTTTCCGGCGGAGCGGCCGGCGTGGCGGTGCTGAACGGTGCCAGTGCCGGTTACCTGCTGGCGTTTCCGTTGCTGGCGCTGCTCGGCGGTGGCCTGGTCTGGCGGGTGATGCCGGCCGGCAGCACGCCGCGTCCGCTGTGGCTGTTTGCCTGTGGCCTGGCCGGCAGCGTGCTGGTGCTGCATCCGCTGGGGATCGCCGGGCTGGTCCGCGCGCTGGAGATCACCCCACTGCAGGCGCTGTCGATCGACCTGCGCTACTGGCCCGGGGATGTGCTCAAGAACGCGCTGATGGCGGTGCTGGCCAGTGCCGTGCACCGCCGCTGGCCGGGCCTGCGCCGCGGCCAGTGCTGAGCCGCTTCAGCCGGCGTGGGCGTTGACCACCGCCGCCAGCGCACGGGCGTGCGCCGGTGAATCATTCAGGCACGGGATGTAGCGCATGCTCGCCCCGCGCTCGGCCAGGGTTTCGGTAAAGCCCATCGCCACTTCCTCCAGGGTTTCCAGGCAGTCGGTGGCAAACCCGGGGCAGGCCACGTCGATGCGCTTGACCCCGGCCTCGGCCATTTCCCACAGCATCGGCTCGGCGTAGGGCTGCAGCCACTTCTCCTTGCCAAAGCGCGACTGGAAGCCCATCGCCCATTGTTCCGGCGCCAGCCCGAGCGCATCGGCAATGGCCTGCGCGCTGGCCTGGCACTGCTGCGGGTAGGGGTCGCCGTTGTTGGCCACCCGCTGCGGGATGCCGTGGAAGGAAAACACCAGCTTTTCCGGCTGGCCGTGCGCCTGCCAGTAGCTGCGGATGGAGTCGGCTACCGCCTCCACCCATTCGCGCTGCACCGGGTAATCGTTGACCGTGACCACCTCGGTGGCCTGGTGGCGCAACCGCCACTGCTGCACCACATCGATCACCGAGGCGGTGGTGGTGGTGGAGTACTGCGGGTACAGCGGCAGTACGATCAGGCGCCGGGCGCCGTCGGCCACCGCCTGGTCCATCACCGTGGCCAGCGCCGGCTGGCCATAGCGCATGGCATGCAGCACGCGCATCTGCGGCAGCTGCGTGGCCAGCGCCCGGGCCAGCCCGGCGGTATACACCGCCAGCGGCGAGCCTTCAGGCAGCCAGACCTGGGCGTATTTCTCGGCCGACTTGCGCGAACGCAGCGGCAGGATGATCCCGCGCAGCAGCGGTTGCCACAGCAGCGGTGGGATCGATACCACCCGCTGGTCGCTCAGGAACTGCGCCAGGTAACGGCGTACGGCCGGCGCGGTCGGCGCCTCCGGCGTGCCCAGGTTGACGAGGATGACGGCGGTATCGGCTTGAGTATGCATGGGCGCATTCTGACACCGCCGGCAGCTTCAATCGACGCGGCAGGCGCCATCGCAGCGATAGCCGGGGCCAAACCGGGTTGGACGCGATTCATCCATTGCGTCCCAATTGCGGCATCTTGCTTTATCTTGCTGACCAGTCCTTGGGAGATCTCCATGCGTAGCCTGCCCCGCTTGATCCTGCTGTCCGCTGCGCTGGCGGCCACTGCTCCGGCGTTTGCCGGCCCGCAGGAAGACCAGCGTTCGCGCAATGCCATCCGTGTCCTGGCCGAAATCCAGAACATTCCCGAGCAGGCCATTCCGGACAAACTGCTTGACGAGGCCCGCGCGGTGGTGGTGATTCCGGACACGATCAAGGCTGGACTGGTGATCGGTGGCCGTCGTGGCCATGGCCTGATGTCGGTCAAGAATGCCGATGGCAGCTGGTCCAACCCGGTGTTCATCAAGCTCACCGGTGGCAGCATCGGCTTCCAGGCCGGGGTGCAGTCCTCCGATGTGATCCTGGTGTTCCGCAACGACCGCTCGCTGGACAACATCGTCAACGGCAAGTTCACCCTCGGCGCCGATGCCGGTGTCGCTGCCGGCCCGGTCGGGCGCAGTGCCGCCGCCGCTACCGATGGCCAGCTCAAGGCCGAGATCTGGTCGTGGTCGCGTGCCCGCGGCCTGTTTGCCGGGGTCGCGCTCGATGGCGCGGTGCTGCAGATCGACGATGCCGCCAACCTGGATGCCTACGGCCCCGGCACCACGCCGCGGATGATCATCGAAGGCCGGATCAACGAATCGCCGTCGCAGGACGTGGTCGGTTTCCGTGATCGCCTGGAAGAGGCAACCTATTCAGCCCGTGGCAACCGCAATGGCACCCCCACCGCCAGCGCACCGGCCGCGCGCAGTGCCGCGGTCGTGGTCAACGCCCCGGCTGCCGAGCCGGCCGGCGCCCAGACCGCACCACTGAACAGCAGCGCCCAGCCGCCGGCGCAGCAGGGCTTCCAGCCGGTCAGTGAAGGCGAGATCCGCACCGAAACCCTGGATTGAAAGATCCAGGTCTCTGGTCATGACGACTGCGGCAACAGCGCTGGGTTATCCTCGGCGCTGTACTTCTTTGAGCGTGGATTGATCATGGGCAGTTTCAGTATCTGGCATTGGCTGATCGTGCTGGCGGTGGTGCTGCTGGTATTCGGCACCAAGCGCCTGACCAGTGGTGCCAAGGACCTCGGCTCGGCGGTCAAGGAATTCAAGAAGGGCATGCGCGAGGACGACAAGCCCACCGCGCAGCTGGGCAACGAGGCCGCCACCGGCGACAAGGACAAGGCCGCCAAGGCCGATGCCTCCCAGCCGCGTGACTGAGCGGTTGTCCTGCCGTGTTTGATGTCGGCTTTTCCGAAATCCTGCTGATCGCGGTGGTCGCGCTGCTGGTACTCGGGCCCGAACGGCTGCCGAAGGCGGCGCGTTTCACCGGGCTGTGGGTGCGCCGTGCGCGCAGCCAGTGGGATTCGGTGAAGACCGAGTTCGAGCGCGAGATGGCTGCCGAAGACCTCAAGCGCAGTATCGACAGCGCGCGCGCCCAGGCCCGCGAGATTGCCGGCCAGCTGGGCAGTGTCGAGCAGGCGCTCGCTGCTGCGCCGGCGGCCGCCGTGGCCGCCAGCACGGACGCCTTGCCGTCTTCGACCGCAGAGCCGGTGACGCTGGCTGCCGACGTTGATGCCGACGCCGTGGCGGAGGCAGAGCCGGTAGCGGTGGCCGGGCGCAGCGTGTCGCTGGAAGGGCCATTGCCCGGTGCAACAACGCCGCAGGGCGAGGAGCAGCGTGGTGGCTGATACCGATGCGCCGTTGATTGAACACCTGATCGAGCTGCGTGGCCGCCTGCTGCGCGCGCTGGCCGGCTTTTTCGTCGTGCTGCTGTGCCTGCTGCCGTTTGCGGCGAAGCTGTACGGTTGGCTGGCACAGCCGTTGACCAGCCTGTTGCCGGCTGGGCAGAGCATCATTGCCACCAACCCGGCCGGGGCCTTCTTCGCGCCGCTGAAACTGGCGATGTTCTGCGCGCTGTTCATCAGCATGCCGTGGCTGCTGTACCAGACCTGGGCCTTCGTGGCTCCGGCGCTGTATGCGCGCGAAAAACGCCTCGCCTTGCCCTTGCTGGCCTCGGCGGTGGCGCTGTTCTATGCCGGCTGTGCGTTCGCGTTCTTGCTGGTGCTGCCGGCGGTGTTCCATTTCCTGACCAGTTTCGGTGCCGATGTCATTGCGGTGACCCCCGATGCCGGCGCCTATCTGGATTTCGTGCTCGCCCTGTTCCTGGCCTTCGGCCTGAGCTTCGAGCTGCCGGTGGCGATGGTGATCCTGGTGCTGCTGGGCTGGGTCAGTCCGGCCCAGCTCAAGGAAGCACGTGGTTACGCGGTGGTCGGCATTTTCGTCATCGCCGCCATCGTTACCCCGCCGGATGTGATCTCGCAGCTGATGCTGGCCATCCCGATGTGCCTGCTGTACGAGCTGGGCATCCATGCCTCGCGCTGGCTGCTGCCGCGGCCGCTGGCCCGCGACGCCGCCGGCTGAGCCTGCCGCTGCGGGCTTTGACCGTACGGGCAGGTAACGCGCTTGCGCGCGAACCGCGATCATCCGCGCCGCTGCTGCAACGCCTCGCTTCCGAGCTTGACTCCCACACAAAACACGATGGCGATGCCCGCCGCGAGCACCGCTGCAACAAAAACGTTGCCTGCAGGTCGCTGCCTGCTTGTAAGCAGCGGGTTTGCTCGCAATGTTTGCCTTGGCTGGGAAGCCCATCGTGCGCAAGCGCACTCCCACAACCGCCCGCGCGCCTGGGGTTGCAGCGCTGTTGCAGTTGTCGCTGCCGCTGAAAGACTCCAACAGCCTGCGCCCCTGGGGTTGCAGCCCCCTTGCCGCGATGCCGTTAGCTTTTGTGGGAGCGGCCTTGGCCGCGATGCGTTGGTGGCGCCCACGAAATCGGCCCGGTGCACACGCCGGGTTGTTGCAGGGGCAATCCTGGCGCGATCAGCAGCAAAACGATGCCGGGCCATTGCCGGCAGGGCTGTCCGCGTCTTGGGCTAACGGGGCGGTGCTTCCGCCGCGCTGGTGATGAAAAACCCCGGCCATGCCGGGGTTTTTGTTGGTGCCGGAAGGCCGTGGCAGGCTCAGGCCTCGAACACGTCCGGGCGGGATTCGCTGGCTGCCGACGGGGTGCCGTTGCCGGGGTGGCTGCCCGGCAGTGGCGGCAGGCTGAACAGGTCCTTCCACGCGGCATACACCGCGCCGGCCAGCACCGGCAGCAGGGTGCCGGTGTACAGCATCAGGATCAGTACCAGGGCCAGCGCCGGGCCGAGGATCAGCGAGACCACCAGCAGCACCACGAAGGCGGCGATGTTCAGCGCCACCAGGCTGACCAGTACGCTGGCATACAGCACCACCATCGCCGGCAGGTTGGCCAGCCCGGCGCGCAGGCTGGCAGCCAGCGCCTGCCAGCCATTGCGCTGCTCGAACATCACCTGCGGCAGCATCAGCGCCAGCATCAGCGCCACCGCCAGCGTGGTCAGCACGCTGATCGCCATCCACAGCAGGGTGCGGTAGACCGGCAGGGTCGCCGCCAGCTCGTACAGGCGCTCCTGGCTGACCTGCTGGCCGCTCTGGCTGAGCTGCTGCAGTTCCTGCTGTACGTCCAGCCAGCGTTGCACGCCTTCCTGGCCGACCAGCAGCAGCTGCAGCAGGCCCAGCACGATACCGGCGAGGAAATACGGCAGCACGGCCAGCATCAGGTGCGGCATGCGCCCGTTGCGGGTGCCTTCGAGCAGGTGGCCGGGGCGTGGCAGGCGGCCGTGTTCGGCCTCGCGCACCGCCCAGATCAGCCCGCCCATCATCACCGGCACGGCAAACAGGATCAGCAGCTGCAGCACAATGCCCAGTGCCGGGTTCAATGCCGACAGGGTGACGCCCAGCATCACCACCAGCCCGAACAGCATGCCCAGCTGTCCCAGCCGCAGCGGCGCGCTGCGCCAGACGGTAAAGCCGGCCATCAGCCAGCGTGCGCCGGCAGCGGCCGGCACCTTGCGGATATCAGTCATACGCCCTTTGATCAACTTGCGGTCGGCGGGGCCGACGAGGGTGGATTATCGCTGTTTTCCGCGCCGGCGTTGGCGGCGCTCAGGCAGCCAGCCGGGTTTGGCGGATGAAACGGCGCAGCAGGTGGCGTGCCTGTGGGGCGGCATGCACCTGGCGGACCAGCTGACGCGCATCACCGCCGTGGCGGGCAATGCATTGCGCGCGTTCGCGCAGGTAGCCGCGCATGTGGTGGGTGGCGAACTCGGGATGGAACTGGACCCCCCAGGCCTGCGGGCCGACGCGGAAGGCCTGGCAGTTGTCGCGCGCCGAGGCTGCCAGCACGGTGGCTCCCGGTGGCGGGGTCAGTACGGTCTGCAGGTGGGTGGCGTGGGCCGGCAGGGTGGCGGGCAGGCCGGCAAACAGCGGGTCGTCGGCGGCTTCGGCGCGCAGCTGCAGTGCGATCGTGCCCGATTCGCGGCCGGCCGGATTGAACCCGACCTCGCCACCGAGTGCATGCGCCAGCAGCTGGTGGCCGTAGCAGATGCCCAGCACCGGCAGCCGGGCGGCGACCGCCTCGGCCAACCAGGTGGCGGTGGCCTCGCTCCAGGGCGCGCGGTCGGTGACATACGCCGCCGAGCCGCTGACCACCACCCCGGCGAGGTTTTCCAGCCGCGGCAGCGGCTGGCCGGCACTGACATCGACCACCCGGGTCTGGCGTGCCGGCACCCCGGCCGCGACGCGGATCCAATGGGCAAGGCTGCCGTAGCGGTTGAGCGAGGGCAGCGGTTTACCGGTCTGGATGATCAACAGCGGGGCGGACATGGGGCGGGCAATCGGCAAGTGACCCCCACGTTGTGCCGGCTTGGCACCGGGCACGCAAGGCCGCTCTGCGCCCAGACGCGGGCGGCCTGGGCTGGCGGCGATTGCGCGCGACCGCCGGCCGCTGCGCAAAGCCTTGCTGGCCAAGGCCTGGCGGCGGTCGACCGGGCCGTGCCTGATAGCGCCAGCGCATGGCCTGATGCGGTTTGGTGATCAGCCGCCGCCCGCGCTGCCAGCTGCCGCAGCCATGGCCTGCGCGGCAAAGGCTCCGGCGCGGGGCGGCGCTATACTGCGCAATCCCCAAGAACAGACAAGCCGGCCGATGTCCGTCACTTCCCGCGTACCGATCACCTTTCAGGGCCTGATCCAGACCCTCAATGAATTCTGGGCACAACAGGGCTGCGTGCTGATCCAGCCGCTGGACCTGGAAGTGGGCGCGGGGACCTTCCACCCGGCCACCTTCCTGCGCTCGATCGGCCCGGAAAGCTGGAACGCCGCCTACGTGCAGCCATCGCGCCGCCCGACCGACGGCCGCTACGGCGAGAACCCCAACCGCCTGCAGCGCTACTACCAGTACCAGGTGGCGATGAAGCCGAGCCCGGACAACATCCAGCAGCTGTACCTGGATTCGCTCAAGGCGCTGGGCATCGACCCGCTGGTGCACGACCTGCGCTTTGTCGAGGACAACTGGGAATCGCCGACCCTGGGTGCCTGGGGCCTGGGCTGGGAAGTCTGGCTCAACGGCATGGAGGTGACCCAGTTCACCTACTTCCAGCAGGCCGGTGGCCTGGAGTGCAAGCCGGTGCTGGGCGAGATCACCTACGGTCTGGAACGCCTGTGCATGTACCTGCAGAACTGTGACAACGTCTATGACCTGATCTGGACCTATGGCCCGGACGGCAGCCCGGTCAGCTATGGCGATGTCTACCACCAGAACGAGGTGGAGCAGAGCACCTACAACTTCGAGTACGCCGACGTGGAGGAAATGTTCCACCGCTTCGACGCCTGCGAGAAGGAAGCCCAGAAGCTGATCGAAGCCGGGCTGCCGCTGCCGGCCTACGAGCAGGTCACCAAGGCATCGCATTCGTTCAACCTGCTCGACGCCCGCCGGGCGATCTCGGTGACCGAGCGTCAGCGTTACATCCTGCGCGTGCGCACCCTGGCGATGGCCGTGGCCAAGCTGTACGAGGCCAAGCGCATCGAAGCCGTTGCAGCCAAGGAGGTGCAGGCATGAGCATGAAGCCGCTTCTGATCGAACTGGGCGTGGAAGAGCTGCCGGTCAAGGCGCTGCCGGGCCTGTCGCAGGCCTTCTTCGACGGCATCGTCGGTGGTCTGGAAAAGCGCGGTGTCGCCGTCGAGCGTGGCGCTGCCAAGCCGCTGTCCACCCCGCGCCGCCTGGCCGTCCTGCTGCCGGGCGTGGGTGCCCAGCAGCCGGAACAGCACTCCGAAGTGCTCGGCCCGTACCTGAACATCGGTCTGGATGCCGACGGCAACCCGACCAAGGCGCTGGCCGGCTTTGCCGCCAAGGCCGGTGTGGAGTGGACCGCACTGGAGCGCACCACCGACGCCAAGGGCGAGCGTTTTGTCGCCCGCAGCACCAAGCCCGGTGCTGCCACGGCCGACCTGCTGCCGGAGGTGATCGCCGAGGCGATTGCCGCCATGCCGATCCCCAAGCCGATGCGCTGGGGCGCCCACACCCATGCCTTTGCCCGCCCGGTGCACTGGCTGGTGGTGCTGCACGGCAAGGACATCGTGCCGGTGCAGCTGCTGGGCCTGAGCAGTGACCGCTTCAGCCGCGGCCACCGCTTCATGCACGACAAGCAGGTCTGGATCAGCGACGCGGCCGAGTACGTCGAGGCGCTGGCCGGTGCCAAGGTGCTGGTCGATGTGGACCTGCGCCGTGAGCGCATCGTCGCCCAGGTCAACGACACCGCCGCCGCTGCCGGTGGCGTGGCGCGCATCACCGAAGACAACCTGGGCCAGGTGGTGCACCTGTGCGAATGGCCGGCTCCGGTGCTGTGCCGCTTCGAGCGCGAATTCCTGGCCGTGCCGCAGGAAGCGTTGATCGAGACCATGGAGATCAACCAGAAGTTCTTCCCGGTGCTGGACGGCGAAGGCCGTCTGACCGAGCAGTTCATCGGCATCGCCAACATCGAATCCAGGGACGTGGCCGAGGTGGCCAAGGGCTACGAGCGGGTGATCCGTCCGCGTTTTGCCGATGCCAAGTTCTTCTTCGACGAAGACCTCAAGCAGGGCCTGGAAGCGATGGGCGCCGGCCTGTCCAGCGTGACCTACCAGGCCAAGCTGGGCACCGTGGCCGACAAGGTCGCCCGCGTCGCCGCACTGGCGGCGGTGATCGCACCGCAGGTCGGTGTCGATGCCGCCAAGGCGCAGCGTGCCGCGCAGCTGGCCAAGAATGACCTGCAGTCCTACATGGTCGGTGAGTTCCCCGAGCTGCAGGGCATTGCCGGGCGTCACTACGCCGTGGCCGCTGGCGAGGATGCGGATGTCGCGCTGGCCATTGATGAGGCGTACCAGCCGCGCTTCGCCGCCGATGACATCGCCGCCTCCGCGCTGGGCAAGGTGCTGGCCATTGCCGAACGCGCCGACACCCTGGCCGGTGGCTTTGCCGCCGGGCTGAAGCCGACCGGCAACAAGGACCCGTTCGCGCTGCGCCGCAATGCGCTGGGCCTGGCGCGTACGTTGATCGAATCCGGGTTTGACCTGGACCTGGGCGCGCTGCTGGCCGCGGCCAATGCCGGCCTGGCCGACAAGGGCGTGCAGGCCGATGTGGCCGAGCTGGCCGACTTCATCACCGACCGCCTGAAGGGCTACTACGCCGACCGCGGCGTGCCGGCCACCCAGTTCAATGCGGTGGCCGAGCGCAAGCCGGCTTCGCTGTATGACTTTGACCGTCGCATCGATGCCATCGGCATCTTTGCCGCGCTGCCCGAGGCCGCCGCGCTGGCGGCAGCCAACAAGCGCATCGGCAACATCCTGCGCAAGGCCGAGGACGTGGTGATCCCGGACAGCGTCGATGCCGCCCTGCTCGCCGAGCCGGCCGAAAGCGCGCTGGCCGAGGCGGTTGCCGCGGCCATTGCGCAGACCACCCCGGCACTGGAGTCCAAGGACTACGTGGCCGTGCTGACCCGCCTGGCCGGGCTGCGGCCGCAGGTCGATGCGTTCTTCGACGGCGTCATGGTCAATGCCGAGGACCCGGCGCTGCGTGCCAACCGCCTGGCCCTGCTCAAGCAGCTGGGTGGCCGCCTGGGTGCGGTCGCGGCGATCGAGCACCTGTCCAGCTGATCCCGCTGCCGGCGTTTTCCCGCTGCATCAGGGCCCGCTTCGGCGGGCCTTGGTGTATCCGGGCCGCGGTCGTTTTCGTGACGCAGTCTTCACCTTGTCTGGCCCGCAACTCCGGCATTTTGTCTGCCCTGTCGCCCCGGTTATGCTGGACCGATGCAGCCTTATCGATTTGTCGTTCTCCTCTCCGCGCTCGTGCTCAGTGGCCTGTCCTTGCCCGCGTGGGCGCGGGGCACGATTGAAAAAGTCAACATCCAGGGACTGGACAAGGATGACGATGCCGAGATCATCGAAAACATCGAGGTGTCGCTGTCGCTGTACCAGGTGATCGGCAAGGAACAGGGCGAATCCCGGCTGGAATACCTGCTGGGCCAGGCCGAGCGACAGACCCGCCAGGCACTGGAACCGTTCGGCTATTACAACCCGGTGATCCAGGTCCAGCCGCAGCGCAGCGATGACCGCGTGCAGGTGCAGATCCAGGTCGACAAGGGCGAGCCGGTGCGCGTGCGCCGCGAGAACATCGCCATCGAGGGCCCGGGCAGCGATGACCTGTACCTGCAGCGTGACCTGCAGGCCTTCGCGCCGCGCCGCGGGCAGCCGTTTGACCACAGCACCTACGAGGCGAGCAAGGTCACCATCACCCGCCGGCTGACCGAGCGCGGGTATTTCGACGCCGATTTCCTGCAGCGCCAGGTCTCGGTGACGCGCGCCGAAAACGCCGCCGACATCGACCTGAGCTGGGATTCGGGCCTGCGCTACAACATCGGCGAAGTGCGTTTCCACCAGGACTATTTCCGTGATGACCTGTTCGCACCGCTGGTGTACTGGGAGCAGGGCAGTTACTGGCACGAAGGCAAGCTGGACCGGCTGCGTGAATCGCTGACCAAGCTGGACTACTTCAGCGTGATCGACATCCAGCCGCGGCCGGAACAGGGCTGGGACAGCGGCGAGGTGCCGGTGGATGTCACCCTGACCCTGGCCAAGCGCACGATCTACACCGCCGGTGTCAGCTACGGCTCGGAAAGTGGCGCCGGTGTGCGGGGCGGGATCGAGCGGCGCTACGTCAACCGCCGCGGCCACAAGCTCAACACGCAGCTGGACTATGCGCAGAAACGCAAGAGCTTCCTGACCAGCTACCGCGTGCCGGCCTTCCGCTGGCTCGATGGCTGGTATGCGGTCACCGCCTCGGCCTATGACGAGCAGACCGACTACATCGACCTGCGCAACTACAAGCTCATCGCCAGCCGCAGCGGCGAAGTCTCGGAAAACCTCACCGTGGTGGCCTCGCTCAATGCGCTGCATGAGCGCTGGCGCTACAGCTCCGGTGCCGGTTACGACGGGGCGCAGTACGAAAGCGCCAACCTGTTCTACCCGCAGCTCACGGCCGACTATGTCGCGGTTGATGACCGCCTGTTCCCGCGCCGCGGTTACAGCGGCTCGGCCAGCGTGCGCGCCGGCATCGGCGGTGCCGGTTCGGATACCAGCTTCCTGCAGGCCCATGCGGTTGCCCGCGCCTACCTGCCGGTGGGCAACAACAACCGCCTGATCGCCCGGGTCGAGGCCGGCTCGACCTGGACCAGCGACGTGCTGGCGATCCCGCCGAGCCTGCGTTATTTCGCCGGCGGTGACCGCTCCATCCGCGGCTATGCCTTCCGCGAGGTCGGCCCGCGCACGCCGGCACCGGACCGCTATGCGCTCGGTGCCAAGAACGTGCTGGTGGCCAGTGCCGAGTACGAGCACTACTTTGCCGGCAGCCCGTGGGGCGTGGCCGCGTTTGTCGATACCGGCAGTGCGTTTGACAACACCATCGCGCTGAAGACCGGCATCGGCCTGGGCCTGCGCTGGAAATCCCCGGTCGGGCCGGTGCGGGTGGATGTGGCCCATGGCCTGGATACGCCCGATTCCTCGTTCCAGCTGTACCTGAACATCGGAGCGGACCTGTGAGCCCGGCCAAGCCGATCACGGAAATGAGCGCAGCCGAGCGCGCCGAGCGCCTGGCCGAGCTGAAGGCGCGGCGGCGCGCCCGCCTGCGCAAGGCGGCCATCGGCACCGGCATCGGTGTGGCCTCCCTGCTGCTGGTGGTGCTGATCGCCGGCTACTGGCTGCTGCAGACCCTGGCCGGGCGCGATGTGCTGCTGGCGCAGCTGCAGGCACGGCTGCCGGCCGGGGCCAGCCTGAGCTGGTCGGCGGTGGAAGGCCCGGTGGCCGGGCCGTTGACCCTGCATGACCTGGAGTTCCGCTACGACGGTGTGCAGCTGCGCGCGGCCAAGGCCTACCTGGACCCGGACATCCGCCCGCTGCTCGGGCGCAAGCTGCGGCTGGATGCACTGCAGCTGCGCGATGCCACGCTGGAGCTGGGCCCGCCCAGTGACGAGCCGTTCCAGTTGCCGCGCTGGCCCGATGTGCTGCCCAGCCTGGAGCTGCCGCTGTCGATCCAGGCCGACACCATCGCAGTGGACAACCTGGCCATCACCCGGCTGGGCGAGCCGCTGCTGGTGCTGCACAAGCTGCGCGGCGGGCTGACCCTGGCCGATGGCGAGCTGCGGGCCACGGCCTTGAAGGCCAATACCGACCAGGGCGACCTGCTGCTGGACGGGCATTACACCCCGCGCAATGACTACGCCACCGAGCTGGTCGCGCGCGCGCTGCTGCCGATGCCGGCCGGGGGCCAGGCCCGGCTCGGGCTGGCCGTGCGTGGTGACCTGGACCGGATGGAGGTGGCCCTGGCCGGGCACGCGCCGCAGCCGGTGCACGCAATGCTGATCCTGGAAGGGCGGCAGCAGCCGCGCTGGCGGGCCTTTGCCCGTGGCGAGGGGCTGGAGCTGGGCCACTGGATTCCCGGCGCGGCCGAAACCGCGCCGCTGTCGCTGCAGCTGGCCGCCCGCGGCCAGGGGGGCCAGGCCCGCGTCCGCGGCCGGGTGCAGCAGGGCGAACAGGACATCGTGCTGGTGCCGTCCAACATCGCCATCGAAAACCAGGTGCTGACGGTGGCGCCGCTGGTGGTGCAGGCCTTTGGCGGCACCATCGGTGCGCGTGGCACGGCCGATTTCAGCGACAGCGCCAACCCGGCGTTCCGGTTGTCACTGGCGCTGGAGGGCCTGAGCTGGACCCCGGAAGCCGAGGGCGATGCCGCGCCGGTGCCGGTGTTCCTGCGCCAGGCCCTGCTTGGCGTGGCTGGCACCGCGCAGGCCTGGGCGGTCAATGGGCTGGCCGATATTGCACGCGAACAGCAGCAGGCCGCGTTGAAGCTGGATATCCGCGGCAACCAACGCGCAGCCTTCATCCATGAACTGGTCGCCACCACCCCCGGTGGCAAGGCCAGCGTCGAGGGCAGGCTGGGCTGGGAGCCGGCACTGGCCTGGGAGGCCCGTGCCAGCCTGGATGGTTTTGACCCGGGCTACTTCCTGCCCGGCTGGGATGGCCGTCTATCCGGCCAGGTGCTTTCCAGCGGTGCCCGGCAGGCGCCTGCCGATCCGGCCGACCCGGCCGCGCAGGCCGGCCCGCTGCAGGCCAGCGTGGACATCCCGCGCCTGCAGGGCCAGCTGCGTGGCCGGCCGCTGCAGGCCAGTGCCAGCGTGCAGCTGCTGGGCGAACAGGCCGAAGGCAAGCTGGAGCTTGCCCTGGGCAACAGCCAGGTCAGTGCCCAGGGCAAGGTCGGCAGCCAGCTGGATGTGCAGGCGCAACTGCAGCCGCTGCAGCTGGATGACCTGCTGCCGGGCAGCAGCGGCAGCCTGGCCGGCTCGCTGGCCTTGCGTGGGCGTAGCGACAGCCCGGACATCACCGCCGACCTGCGCGGCTCCGGCCTGCGCTGGGGCGATTACCAGGCCGACAGCGTCAGCCTCGTCGGTGAACTGCCGTGGCGCGGGCGGCAGGGGCAGCTCGCCCTGCAGGCCAGCCAGCTGCAGGCCGGCATGGCGCTGGACAACGTGCAGCTCACCGCCAGCGGCAATCTGCAGCAGCTGGCGCTCGCCGGCACGGCCGGCAATGAACTGGGCCAACTGGCGTTGCAGGGGAATGTCGGCCAGACCAGCACCGGCTGGGCCGGCGGCCTGCAGGCCCTGCAGCTCGACCCGGCCAAGGGCGCGGCCTGGGCCCTGCGTGCACCGGTCGCCTTCCGCGTCGACGGCAGCCGTATCCGGGTCGGCGACCTGTGCCTGGGCGCGGCCACCGGTGGCGCCCTGTGTGCCAGCGCGGACTGGCCCAACAACGGGGTCCAGTTCAGTGGCGATGCGCTGCCGCTGTCGCTGGTCCAGCCGTGGTTGCCACTCAATGAAGGCCGGCGCACCCACCTGCGCGGCGAGCTGACCCTGGATGGCCGGCTGCGCCCGCAGGGCAAGGCGCTGGTGGGCCAGTTCACGCTGCTCTCGCCCGAGGGCGGCGTGCGCCTGGGCGACAACGCGCGTGGCGAGCTGGTGCGCTATGACAACTTCAATGCCCGGATCGACCTTTCCCCCGGCGCGATCAACGGCTATGTCGGCATTGGCTTTGCCGGCGATGGCTTTGTCGATGCGCGGGTGGCCACCGGCTGGTCGGACAATGCGCCACTGGTCGGCGACATCTACCTGAACATGTCGCGGTTGTACTGGCTGGAGCTGTTCTCGCCGGACCTGGTGCGCCCGACCGGGTTGCTCGAAGGCCATGTCAGCCTGCGCGGGGTACGCGCCCAGCCGCAGATCGGCGGTGAGGCACGGTTGAGCAACTTTGCCGGTGAGTTCCCGGCGCTGGGCCTGAACCTGAGCGAGGGCAGCGGAGAGCTGGTGGCCCAGCCTGATGGTTCGGCGCGGATCCGCGCCAATGTCAAAACCGGCGGTGCCGGTGCGCTGCAGGTGGATGGCGGGCTGTCGCTGTTTGGCCAGGAGCAGCCGTTGCAGCTGCGCATCACCGGCAACCAGGTGCTGCTGGCCAACACCCCGGAACTGCGCATCATCGCCAACCCGGACCTGCAGTTCACCCTGGACCAGCAGGCGATGAAACTGACCGGCAGCGTGCAGGTGCCCGAGGCCAGCATCGACCTGGAGCGGCTGGACCGCGGTACCTCCACCTCCGATGACGTGGTCGTGCTTGACCCGGTGGACCCGACTGCCGGGCCGTCCTCGCCACTGGCCATGGAGCTGGCCATCCGCCTGGGCGACAAGGTCACGATGAGCGGTTTCGGCCTGAAGGGCACGCTGGCCGGCGACCTGCAGGTGGTGGCCCGCCCGGGCCGCGAGATGACTGCCAATGGCCAGCTCGAGGTCGGTGGCCGGTACAAGGCCTATGGCCAGGACCTGACCATCACCGATGGCCGCCTGCTGTGGAACCACGGCGTGGTCTCCGACCCGCGCATCGCCATCCGTGCCCGGCGCGAGATCGGTGAGGTCACCGCCGGCATCCAGGTCAGCGGCCGGGCGATGCAGCCCAAGGTCGATATCTGGTCCGAGCCGGCGATGTCGCAGTCCGAGGCACTGTCCTACCTGGTGCTCGGGCGCAGCCTGTCGATGGCTTCTTCCGACCAGGTCGACCAGGTCAGTGCCGCCTCGGCCGCGCTGTCGGCCGGCAGTGGTTTTCTGGCCAGCCAGATCGGCGCCCGGCTCGGCTTTGACGATGCCGGCGTCAGCCAGTCGCGTGCGCTGGGCGGGGCAGTGCTCGGGGTGGGCAAGTACATCACGCCCAAACTGTATGTCGGCTACGGCGTTTCGATGATCGGCGCCGGCCAGGTGCTGACCCTGAAGTACCTGCTGCGCAAGGGCTTTGACATCGAAGTGGAATCGAGCACGGTGGAAAACCGCGGCTCGGTGAACTGGCGCACGGAGAAATAGGCCATGGGCATGATCGGCAGCTGGTTGTTGCTCGCTGCCGTTGCCGCTGCCGATACCCAGTGGCAGCCGCCACCGGCCGAGCTGCGCGGGGTGTGGTTCCAGCAGGACCCGGAGCAGCTCCAGTGCCAGCGTCTGCTGCAAGCCCGTGATCCCTGGGAGCACGAAGGCAGCGTGCTGATCGGTGCGCTGTGGATTGATGACCGCGTGCTGCACAACTGGGCCGACTATGGTGAAGGCGACATCCATCAGGTCGTACGCAGCGTCCAGGTTTCCCCGACGCAATGGCAGCTGGAGGTGTCAGTGGGCATCGACACCTTGCCGGACCTGGAGCAGGACGGCAGCTTTCCACTGTGGCTGTCACTGGCTGACGGCGTTCTGGTCTGGCATGAGCAAACCGGGCAGCGGTATACCCGTGCCTGGCAGCGGTGCTCGGATCTTCCGCCGCGGCCTGACGGAAATTGATCCAGCCCCGCCTGATCTGTGCCGTCGCAGGAACGCCGCATGGCGCGATGCGCGTGCAGGCAGGCCGATGATGGGCTTGTCGCGGCCGGGTCCGCTGCCACAGGTGTGGCGGTTGTCGCGACCCAGAGCGCTGCTGCAAAAGCCATGCAGGCCGGCGGTTGTGTGAGCGGGCTTGCCCGCGACGGTTGCCCGCTGAGGTCTGTGGCAACGGTAAAAGCATCGCGGCCAAGGCCGCTCCCACACAATCAAGGTCACGACCTGCCTATCAAGACAGTTGACTGCCACATCGGCGATCAACCTCGCCGATTGATCAAGACAGTTGACTGCCACACAGGCGGCATGCCTTTCGCTTTTGTCTGTAGGAGCGGCGCTCGCCGCGATGCTTATCGCTTTTGCAGGCGCTGATCCCGCCGCGATGCGCTTGCTGCTGTGGTAAGCGCGCTTGCGCGCGATGCCTTTCGTCGTTGCAGCAACCGTTTCGGTCGCCATGCGCCGGCTTTTGCAGGCGCCCCAGTCGCGACGCTTCCGTGCCGCAGTGTCGATGCCCGCGGCAGACGTCGCGACCACGTTGCAATAACGTCCACAAAAAAGCCCCACCAAGGGCGGGGCTGTGAAGCGTGATGCAGTCGCGGCAGCAATCAGCCGGCGACGATGAAGCGGGTGGCGTTGTCGATGAAGCCCTTCTCGCCGAAGCCGGCTTCGTTGGAGCCGAACGGCATCTGTGCGCGCAGCTTCCAGCTGGCCGGCACGCCCCACTTGGCGGCCACGGCGGCATCCGGCAGCGGGTTGTAGTGCTGCAGGCTGGCACCGATGCCGGCCTCGCTCAGCGCCACCCACACCGCGTACTGGGCGATGCCGCTGCCCTGCTCCGACCACACCGGGAAGTTGTCGGCATACAGCGGGAACTGCTCCTGCAGGCCCTTGACCACGTCCTGGTCTTCGTAGAACAGCACGGTGCCGGTACCGGCGGCGAAGCTGTTGATCTTGCCTTCGGTGGCGGCAAACGCATCGGCCGGGACGATCTTGCGCAGTTCGTCCTTGACGATGTCCCAGAAGGCCACGCTCTGCTCGCCATGCAGGATCACCGCGCGCGAGGACTGCGAGTTGAACGAGGACGGCGCCTGGCGGATCGCTTCCTGGATCAGCGCGGTGACTTCGTCCTTGCTCTGGGTGACATTGCGGCCCAGCGCGTACTGCGTGCGGCGGCGGGTGATCGCATCAAGGTAGGTGTTGCTCATCGTAGGCCTCTGGGCTGGATTGGAAATCTGGAGCGGAGGTTACGCCGGCAGACACCCGCTGGGAACGCCAAAAATAGAACAATCCGTTGGTTTCTGATTGATTGGTTATATTTTTGTAGACTGAATTTCACAAAAAAACCGCCCGGGAGCGATCCCGGGCGGGTCTGCGACAAGCCGGGCTCAGTAGACGATCTGCACGTCGTCGATGTAGACGTTCACGTCATAGGCGGTGTTGGCCCGCTCCAGCCAGACCGCATCCAGGGTCACCGTGGCGGCGGTGATCGCACCATTGCCGCCGCTCCAGGCATCCCACTGCGCGGCATCGGCCAGGGTCCAGCTCACATAGGTCCAGGTATTGGCCGGCAACGCGCGGGCAACCGAGCGTTCGGTACCGTCGCTGTCATCGATGCCCACCCGCAGGCTCATGCCGGTGGCACCGGTATACGCCCAGAAACCGATCTTGCCGTTGGCGCGGGTCAGGCTGGCATTGCTGGCCGGGCTGCCGCCGCCGGAGAGCAGGCGCACGGCCCAGTTGGCAGTGGTGGCGGTGTTGTCCTTGAGCAGCACGCGCAGCGAGCAGCTGCCGTTCTTGCGCGTGGTGCAGTCACGGGTGGCGCTGGAGGTGGTGGCAATGCCGGTGGTGGAGCCGGAGTAGGTCGGGCTGGTGTTGAAACGGCCCACCGTGCTTTCGAAGCGGTCCAGGTAGGTGGTGCTGCCCGATGGCGGGGTGGTGCCGCCGCCGCTGCCCGGGTTGATCAGGTTGTAGTACTTGGACCAGTTCCAGTTGATGCCCGGGTCGGTGTGGTTCTGCCCGGGGAAATGCTGGTGGCCTTTGATCTTGACCGAGCTGGCCAGCTCGACCAGGCCACTGCTGGGCGCACCCTTGTAGGCGCTGGCGCAGCTGATCGCGCTGAACTTGGCGCAGAAGTTGCGCACCAGTGCGGCCGAGGCGGTGTACATCGCATCGGTGTACCAGGAGCTGTTGTTGACCCAGCCCTCGTGCTCGATCCCCAGGGTGTAGCTGTTCTGGTTGCGGACATGCCAGGCGGTGTGGGCATCGCGCACCATCTGCGTGACCTGGCCATCGGAGGAGCGGATCACATAGTGCGCGCTGACGTTGGAGGTCGAGTTCTGGAACCAGCTGATCGAGCCGGCGTAGGAGCCCTGGGTGGTGTGCACGGTGACGGCACTGACCGCGGCGCTGCGCGAGGCGGTGTAGTTGGTCGAGTGGGCCGGGTTCCAGATCGCCGGGCCGTAATCGGTGGAGGCAATGCCGGCATCGGTAGCCGGGCTGGCGCTGCCCTGCCAGGTCAGGGTCTCGGTCACCGGGTCCACCGCAAAGCCATCGATCTCGATGCGGTCGGCAGCCACGTCCAGGCGCACCATCGGCGCCCGCATCACCACCAGCTGGCGCGCATCGAAGGCCTGCTCCCAGGCAATCGCGCGCTCGGGCACCTTGATCCCGCGGTCATCCACGCCGCGGTCCTGCGCCAGCAGCACATCGAAGGCAAAACTGTTGCGGGCAAAGCTGTCCACCTCGCCACCGGCCAGCGGCGAGGCCGAGTAACCGGCATAGCGCGCCAGCGCCGGACGGATCGCCTCCGGGGTCAGGGCCTGGCCTTTCAGTGCGCGCGGGTTGCCGGCCAGCGGGTGGTCGCGGCGGATCTGCGCATCGAGCAGGGCGGCGGCGGCCAGGATGTTGGTCAGCGGATCGTTGCGCACCTGTTCGGCACTGACCCCGAGCAGGCGGGCGCCCTCGCTGACCTGGTCGGCAAAGCCCTGCCCGTGGTACAGGCCCATCACGCCCCAGGCCGCCGGCATCCGGTGGTGGGCCTCTTCCTGGTGGTCATGCGCGGGCTGCATGTGCAGCCAGCGGCTCTGCACATAGGCCAGTGCTTCCAGGGTGCCAGCCGGGATCGACGGATAGCGCTTGTAGGCCTGGGCAAACATGCGCACAAAGGCCGCGCGCTGGGGTGCCAGGCGCTGCTCTTCGGCACGCAGGGTGGCCTCCAGCTGGGCTTCCTCCAGCGAGGTGCTGCCATCGAGCAGGATCGGCTCGACCGGCAGGTGGACGGACTGGGCCATGGCCGGAGCGGCCAACAGGCTGGTCAGGGCGACAGACAACAAGGTAAGACGATGCGACATCGGACATTCCCCAGGTGTGTGGTTGCCCGGCCATATGTACCTGAACGCTGGCTGGATATTGGAGGCAAACACTGGATGTGTGACCCACTGCGCCAAGGCCACGCGACCCCGTTCATTACCCGTGCCTGCTTGCCGACGAGCGGCAGTGCGGATGCGGCGTTGCCGCAGGGCAAAGCCAGGCATTTACCGATACCGTGAGCCGGGCAAGGTGGACATGGCAATCTGGTTGGCAGTCACAGTTCGTCCAACCTTCCAGCCATGAAGCGAACCAGCAAACCCACAGTGCAGGAGACACCGCAGGAGCAGCGCTCACGCATGATGCGTGGCATACGCGGCAGTAATACCCAGCCGGAATTGCAGGTACGCAAGGCACTGCATGCACGCGGCTTCCGTTATCGCCTCAATGCCAAGGAGCTTCCCGGCAGGCCCGACATTGTGCTGCCGAAGTGGAAGACCGTGATCTTTGTGCATGGCTGCTTCTGGCATGCACATCAGGGATGTCGCTACTTTCGTATTCCTGTCACACGCACTGAGTTCTGGCAGGAGAAGCTGGCGGCGAATGCGGCGCGTGATGCGAAGCAGGTTGAGCAGCTGTTGGCGGCGGGCTGGCGGGTGCTGGTCGTGTGGGAGTGTGCCTTGAGGAGCAAAAACGCCACCAGCCTGGAACAGGTGGTGGCGTTTGTTGAAGGCAATGAGGGCTTCGCTCAGATTTCCGAAGAAGCCTTGCCAGATGCACTGCCGTTGATGGCAGCGAAGACGACCGAGGCAATCTGACGCGCCAAGTAAGGCGGCACAGCATTGCCAACCTGCTTGCGCTGTGCACCTGCTGGACCTTCGAAGAAGAAGTTGTCCGGGAAGGTCTGCAGGCGGGCAGCTTCACGCACGCTCAAGCTACGGAACTGCCTGAAATCAGGATGGATGAAATAGTGACCATCCTTCGCAAGATGACTGGTGATCGTGGAACTAGGGGCATCCGCACACTGCACATTGAACCGATCAACGAACTTGGTACCTTCTGCCCAGTTTTTGTGGGCAGGGCCAAGCGAGGGGAATTCACCAGGTCCGCGAGGTGCACGCTTATGTACTTCGGCAAAAGCAGCGGCGTAGGCATAGCGCTCAAGATCAGAGGTCATATGTCCGCGGCTGAAGTGATTAAGCCAACCTCCTTTCAGGCGCTCATCGACAAGCCATGCACGAAGATCGTGAGGGAGGTGTTTCCCGGAATGCCATTTCTCTGCCCGGGCACTTACAAACTGACCGCCAGTTCCTGGGTCTTTCGCAAGTTTTGACTTGAGGGCATTGGCTCGAGCCATTAGTAACTTTGCAACCTCGGGTTCTGCCGCCGCCACTTTTTGGGCAGTGTTGCGCAGTATGGTTGAGGCTGTCTCAGCCCAGTTCTTCCCATCATCTTCGGTCAATTTACTGCGAAGTTCAGGAAGTCCGTGCAAGGCATGCGCGACGATTACTTGCTTGGCCTTGCCCGGCTGAAGAAGCGCATCTTCGGGAAGGGAGACACCTTCCTTGATACCCATCAGGACAACACGATGCCGTGCTTGGGGAAGCCCCAATTCTTCGGCACGAAGAAGAAAGTCACGTTCTTCCGGTTCAAAGCCGGAATGTCTGACCACAGGGACAACCCGATACTTCGGGCCATCAGGACCGCCAGGTTGTGTCAGGTCAGCGATGATTCGGGGGAACATCCGTTCCCCATCTACTCGCGAAGACAGCATGCCCTTGACGTTCTCGAGGATGAAAACGGCCGGCTGGTACTTCGAGACGATGTGCAGGTAGTGGCGATACAGGAAGTGACGATGATCCTTGGCCGGGTCGTAGTCCTTGATGCCGACATTGCGTGACCTGCCAGCGAGTGAGAAGGCTTGGCACGGCGGGCCACCGACCAGCACCCACGGTGCAGTGGAGTTGGTGCCGATCTTCTCGCTCAGCAGTTGATCCAGTCGATCGTCGTGCTCACCCTCACCAAGTGTCAACTGATGCGCTTCGGAGCAGGCGGCTTCCCATTTCTCACGGGTGTCTTCCGTCCACGGCTGCAGAACTTCGCCACGAACATAGGCGTAGTAGCTGTCAGGAGCCTTGCCCAAGGGGAACTGATGGAAGAACGCTCGAGTGCGCAGGGTCTTGGCGGCATGCCCATCCATCTCGGCAGAAAGCACAACCTTGAAGAGCTTTTCGCCTTGTTCATTCGTGAACGTGGAAAAACCTTCGCCGAGGCCGCCGGCGCCGGCGAAGATATCGACTACTTTGATAGGCATGGAACTGGGATTGCACCTTGTGGGACGTGCCAGGATGGGATCACGGGCCGACAAAGTCAATGAGAAATGCTGTCCAGACGATGGCCTACAGCCGCTATGCTTTTCCTGAGGCATTGATTCAATGTGTCTTGTAGCGCCGCCGTACTCATCCGCGCAGTACTGCATGCAACATTTCAGAAGTGGAAATGGTGGTCAAACTAGGGTTGTCCAACTACATTTTCGTGGTGCCGGAAACCTTCAGCCTCACATCGATCACTGATTTCACGGAGTCGCTTCCAGTCCCGGCCAGTAGCCAAGCGGACTGCGGTTCCGGGTGAGGATGCACGGCGAAGCAAATCCAAGTCCGGCCCAAAAACATGGATTTCAATACTGCGCCATTCCAGAAGTGCTTGCCAGTATCCGTTCTCTGCCTTCATCAGGATCTGCTGTTGCAAAGATATTCCGTCGTCCTGAATTCCTTGCTGTCGTGCATCCCGTGCTTTCGATTTGTGCTCGTTCTTTTCAATTGACCACTCGATGGCTGTTGTATCCAATCGAAATGGAATGGCTGAAAGCTTGCCCCAGCACAACTCCTTTTTCGCCCACTCACCGACGTTGGATGATCCCTCTGGCAGTTCAAGAAGGGTACGTTGCGCGAGAACCGCCGCTCTTTTGAAAACCTGCAAAAAGCCTTGATCTGCTTCCTGCTGTTCCCAGACCTTTTTCAAGTCAGGTTCACGACCCGCTTTGCGAAGTGCATGGAATATAAATGACCATGCATAGGCAACAATCTGAGGACGGTAGTCTCCCTCGTACCATTGCCCCTTTGCAGCGGACACCGTAGTCTCGCCAGCCTTCCATAGTATGGCCATTGCAGCGATATTCTGATAGTAGGTATCGCCAAAGTCAGGGCTCAATTCCTCCCATCGTTGTGCTTCCGTCTGGTCACCTTTCGATGAGAATTTTGTTGCGAATTTCATGAAATTTTTCTGGGCACCAAGGCTCACCCAATATGGCTTTTCATGCAGTACGCTGTCGTACTTGGCCAGATCTGTCTTGTTGATCACTTGGGCGGACGGATACTGCAGGTCAAAGGAATCTTTCTTTGCTTTCGAAAGATAAAGTCGCTCGTTCTGGAATTGCCCGCGAGATCGCTCATAGAACCACTTGCTTTGCACGCGGATGCCAGTGCGCGCCGGAACCATGAGACGTCTTGAAATTTCCTCCATCTTGCGGTGGAAGGGATGGTTGGCAAAGAAGTCCGCAATTGCCACCTTGTTTTGTGTGTTTGCAAATTCGGCTATCTTCGGGATGAGATCATGCGCGTCGTTGCTCGCAACTACCGTAAGCTTCATGGGCACGCTCACACCCGCGAGATTGAGCCGATCCTGCTTCTTGGCGCGTAGGATGCTCGCTGTGGTCTGGCCACCGTTGACGATCTGCAGGTCAGAGATTTTCATTATCCTGGCAGTCGATCCAATCGAATCAAGTGTCACTGATGCCGCAGTAGCTGCAATGCCATTGTTGTAAGCAAAGAACAAGTGTGGTGCATCTTGGATGGTTTTCCGAATGCCCTTGTTTACCCCGCCCTTCATGCCAAGGAATGATCGAACGTTGCCTTCCAAGAGGCGGCTCCCGTAACGATCAAAAAGATCAGCCAAGAGGTTCCCCTCGATAACGCACAGGAAGGATTGAAGTCCTTCGCCTCTTGATGCCTCGATGCACGCGATGCCAGTTGATCCGAATTCGTCCAGATCTATCTGCAGCATCTCCCGCTCTCGGGAGGACTCATAGAGGGCTTTGATGCGCTGGAGATCCCAAATGTGGATTTCCGTTTGAGTACCGCAAACTTCAGATCTGGATTCGCGCTTGTAGGCACGACTGAGAGACTGGTTTGAAAAAATATGGAGACGAATACAGGAAATGGACGCGCGCTTCCTTCGCAGGGTGCTTGCTAGTTGGTAGGCTGGACTTGACTCCGTGATTTTCTCATCCAATCCGCCATCCAGAGCCTCTGCAGCAAAGTTCTCTAGCCATCCGCGCAATTGATCCACATCAGCAGTCGTCAGGATTGCTGGTTCATCGTCATCTATCCAGCGCCCGATAACCATGGAAAGTGTTCCATCGGACTCATCGATATCTGTAAATCCATGGAGCTTTATCTGCTTATTCTTGGCGCCCTGTCTTGAATCTTCGGCCAAGATGAATTCGCCGAAAACGGGGTCTTCTTCCAAACGCTCAGCGACCTCTGAGACAAAGGCGATTGTGTCGACAAGATTGGAGGTTTCTCCGCGCCGCATTACCATCTGGCGAAGTTCATTCAAGAACTCTGAATCTTCCATATCAATTCCCCTTGTTACTGCTTTCTCAGTCTCTTCAATGAAATCACGTAAACAGCCGAGTCAATGCCTTCCGGAACCGTATCAACGGTCAGTCGTGGAAAGTCATCGTCAACAGTGAAGTGCTCCACCTGCATTGGTTCGAACGCGATTCCGTCATAGTGCGACTGCTCGACGTAGCCTGCCTCAAGCAACGCGTCACGAAAAAAGGTCAAAGCGCTGGATTCCGGAGCCAAGCGCTGCTCTAGCTGGGCCACTATTCCATTTAATGTAATGGCAGCCGTTTCCTTTGTAGCCGCTGGGCGCAATGTCCATACGCTCAACGAAATAGGTAGCCGGCTGTCCAGTTGTTTGAGAGAGCTTATGCTTATCCCTTGTGCCCCAGGACCAACTGCCTTGATCTCGATCACAATGTCGGAAAATTGAAAGTCTTGATCGCCGCCGTAAGGGCCAACCCATGCTGCGGCAACCTCTGATATTCCATACCTTTGCTCATCAAGTATGGAGTTCATGGAGAGCAATTCAGCGAGAAGACCCTTGACCTGAAAATCTGCAAGCAATCTAGCGTTGCCTCTATTGAACAATTTTTGCCAAAGCGTGAGGCGTCTGTGAACGAGTTTTACAAGATCGTTCTCGTGTGGTATTTCAGCAATCTCGTCTATCAGGTCCTGACATAGTCGGCCAAAGACGGAGGAAAGCTCCTTGTTGCGCAGCCTGAGAACCATCAGCCACGTATCAAAATCTTTTCTTTGATGCCTGAAGTAGTCCAGCGCGTCTGATCTAATCGCTGCAGTTGGTGGCTTTGTTTTGACTTCGATTGCGAGGAGGTGCGAGCCACTACCATCAACGCCGCCATAGGTCTTCTTGTCTGAGTTTTCATCGACTAGAAAGATCAGGTAATCATCAGGATTTAGCAGGCTGTTGCTTGCCTTTTGGGATGCCACTTCCCAGGTTTTCTCAATCGAGGTCTTCATACGAATCATCCTCATCGTCATCAATCAGTCCAACGTTATGCAGATAGACCTTGTTCAGGCGATACCGGACGGGTGAGAGGTTGGTATCCTCATAAATTGGAAAAGATAGACTTACGCCGATCAGGAAATTTGTATTGATTTTACAGGCAGGAATGATTCGGTTGACGCTTTTGGATCCCGGCTTCGGGTCGGTTGGCTGTACAAGATGGACCGTCAGAAGCGGATTCTCGCGTACGCGTCGATATGCATCGCCTGGGACGCGCGTTTGGGAATTTCTCTCCGGATTGGACGCCCTCCAAGAGTTCTCAGCTTGATCGATCAGTTCATTTTCAATGCCTGTCTTTTCATCTGAAATTTCACCCAAGCGCATCTTGTTGACTTTCAGGAAGTCCGTGCCCGCTGATTTGTTTTTTTCAAACTGGCGTTTGCGTTTTGAGACCCGGATCGGAGATCCATCGGTATTCTCAAGGGTGATGCCATCAGCGGTATCACCCTCACCTTGAGGAAGGCATACATCCCAGTACTGCAAGGATTCGATTTCGTTCTCGGCAATGAAGGACAAGAAGGGCTTGTCTTTGGTTTTGCTGTCAGGCATGAATTCCTGATTTGCTGGCGGGATCTCCAATTCCGCTAGATATGCAGAAATTTGACTGGAGTGCACCCGTCGCCAGAGGTATCGATTACCCATTTGTTCTGGCGGCCCCAGCCTCCTGAGGAATGCCTCTGTAACCCTTGCATTACTCTTGTTCGCTTCTGGCGACTTGGGCAGACTGGTTGTCTCTACCCCTCGACCACTGAAGGAAGCCTCAACCAAGACCTCCTTGGAATGGCGCATCTTGTTCTTCGCGGTTACCAGCAATAAATCAGGATGCGACTTCACTCGAATACCGAAACGGCTGGGCGGTAAACGATTGATGTGCATATGCCTGATATCTGTCCTGAGTTCGTTGACAACCTCAGCGATATGCCCGAACCAGTCTTGTGCCTCGGGAGCCATCCAGACTCGGCAAAGATCATCGTAATCAGGCCTGTAACCGAACCATCTTCCCATTTGCAGCAGGGTGTCGTAAGCCCTCGAGTTGCGATAGAAGTAGCTTACGCACAGTCCTTCAAGCGTAAGCCCGCGCGACAGGGTAAGGCCGCCGATCGCGATGACTCGTCGACCTTTTTCTGTATTTCTGTAATGCCGATAGTTGAGTCTTTCTTCGGCTTCAGTCTTCTGATTGATGGTTACGACTTTTACCGATGCGATTGAATCGTGTAGTTTTCTGCGGATCTGGTCCCAAGTTACGCCGCTTTCAGGGTAATGTTCAATATAGAGTTCATGCAACCTACAAAGCGGTTCGTGGCGCGACCACAAGTCATCATCGACAAGGTACTGTTTGATCTCATTTGTGAGATCAAAAAGGTAGCTCTTCACAGTCTCCGCAAGTCGAGCTTGGACCTCTGTAAAGCGTGTGACATTTACCAGCATGGATCGGTGGCGTAACCCTTCCTTCCGAAGATCCCGTATGGCACATGAAAGAAAGAATACATTCAGTGCATCCTGCATCGACTTTGGAAGCTCAGCCACCTCCAGATTCTTTTTGTGCTTGTCCGGGAAGATCGCCTGCGCATCAGTGATATCGACCAGTTGGTTCGCGTGTTCGCCATCTTCAAGAAATATCGAGGATGCACCGATATATGTGCTCGGGGCTCTGAGACTGTAGATGAAGTTGTTCGGGAACAGGTCCTTCCGCTCCGTGTCGGGATTTATGAAAACGTTTGCAAATGGTGTTGCCGTATATCCTACATAGGCTGATCTGCGGAACTGGTCCATGAGTTCCCGAATCAGGCTGTTGATCCTGGCGGGATCCTCATCTTTCTTGGAATTAACGGATGCGTTGTCTGCCTCATCATCTACCAGGAACAGCGGGATATCCAGTTGCGTGGATCCATGGCGCATCTGGCCTTTGAGGAACTTGATCAGCCTCGTGAGTGGTGTCGTGTTCTTCTTCAGAACCAGGAGCAAGGGTTCCCCGAGATTCTGTAGAGGGATCCCTCGCAGGGCACGCTGGTTGGCTGTCAAGAAGTCAGAATCGATGGACGTGAGTACGTTCGGCGTGGCTTCGCGAAACCTTCCTGCCCCAATTGTCCGTCCGCGAATTCCTTCGATGAGTTCGCTGCTATCCTGGCCCACAAATCCTTCGTCCATGCGTTCTTGAGACTGTGAACGCAATTCCTCGATCATTCCTGTGAGAAGAACAACAACCTTGTAACCGGCATCAGCTGCCTTGTTGATCAAGCCACAATAGTTGGCTGTTTTTCCAGACTGGACATCACCCATTACGAGGCCTTGAGTCCTCCAGGCAGTTACGTCAGCAGGGTTTCCGCATTCCGTCAGGATGTTGTCAGTATCTTCATTGATTGTTCGAAGCACTGGTCCTGTGAAGCCTTGGGACTGCAGTTGGCGCACGTAGGAGTCCCAGTAAGTCCAAGTGATACTGGATCTGGCGTCATCCAGCCAAGGCTCGATCTCTCCGCTTGAAAGCCCTTCTCCAGGACTCATGCTTACTCCAACCATCGCCTCAAGTCGACGTCTTGTCGGCTCAAGATCCATTCCGCTGAAAATCTTGGAGAGAACATCCATCGTACTTACAAGCACGTCGTCAGTCAGATCTTGTACTCCAATGATTCCCATGGCTGTCAGAAATGGATCAGACATCAGCTAGCCTCACTTTGATTGCTTCATGCATGGTCGGGAAACGTGCCAGTGGATCAATTCCAAGAACTTTGGCTACATCAAGTCCCGTAAGTTCAAGAATGATCCTGGCCATATCAACGAGATGATCGATTTGATTATCAGCGTCCTGTGGCTTGTCTGAGCACATGTCGGCATATATCTGGTCGTAGGGCAATGAAACCGCCAGGTGTTCAAATACTGTCTCCATGTGGCGCTGCTGGTCTGCATCCATTGATTCGCAGAGCTTTGCGATCAATGGGTGGTTGATATTTACCTGGTAGCTGAAGCTGCCATGTTTTGGTTCGAATCGATCCCAGAGTGGAACGACTTCAGTATTTTTTCCTGATCGTCGGCCTGTATATACAATCGCTTTTCTGCTCTTTTCAGCAAAGTGTGGGATCAGGCGTTTGAGACGATCGCGGATTGCATCAGGTGGGTAGGCTGCAGACTTCTTGATATCCAATGCCCACAAGTCATCGAATGAATTAGGGATATCGACCCTTACCCTGGTGAGCTTGTAGAACTCATGTTTTGGAACTAGTCGAAACCACGTCCCCCAGATTACAAGACGTCGTCCGCGGTAAACGTAGAAGCCTTGTGTGCCGCGGAGGCCGTCACGTCCCCCAGCAGTCTCGATCTCTTCTTCGCTCAGTCGGCTGATTGGAGGCAGAACGAAGGGTGAAACCTCGACAGTGCCGCGATCATGGCGGATGGTTTGTCCTTCAAGCTCTTGCCGGAACTGGTTGGAGGCCAGAAAAGGGTCGCGAAGAGGCAATGACATTCCATTCACTGTTATCGATACTGCAGAGTGCAGTCCTTCTTTCTGCGTAAATCGATGGAATACAAGCGCCAAGTGCTCCAGCAAGGGGGCCATCTTGGAGGTCATTTCCTTTTGGACGTCCCTTGCTCCAGCTGTCAGCCTGTCGAGATCTTGCCATACCACAAGGGTTCCGGAATCCTGAGCACGCAATCGCGTGAACATTGGCATTTTTTCAAACTCAAGCTCATCAGGGACAACTACCAGCCAGCGTCCTGTCTCCCGTACAACGTCCAAATCCCATCGCCGGGCAGTGATGGTTCCAGCCTTGCTGCTGATAACAGTCAGTTTTCGACACTGGGAAAGAGAGGCCGTCTTGAGTCCCAGTCCAAATCGGCCGAGATCGTCTGTCCCTCGTTGATCGACAGGGTTGGAGCTGCCATGTCGCATGGCATTGGTAAGCTCATCAGGAGCCATGCCTTTGCCATCGTCGAGAATCGCAACGAAGGGGTTTTCGCTGGCGTCGTACTGGATTCGAACGGTAGATGCTCCAGCCGAAAGACTGTTGTCCACGATGTCAGCTACCGCAGCTTCCACTGAATACCCGACGGACCGCATCGACTCGACCAGCGATACAGGGTCCGGAACTACTTCAAGCGTCTCCATCTCATCCCTTGAAAGAGCAGTTTCAAGGAGTCTATTGGATTGTCACGGCCGGGTGAAATCGGCAATGGAGGAGCTTCAATTTTTCCGCTCCACCCACCACAACACACCCAGCAGCCCGACCAGTGCCAGCCACCACGGCCAGCGCGGGCCGGGCTGTTGCGGCAGTGCGTGATCGGCCGGAAGTGAGGAGGCGGCGACGACTTCGGCGGTGTCGCGCAGGCGCTGGGCGCGGTGCAGGCCGGGGGCAGTTTCGGGTGCGGTGACGAACACGGCTTGCTCGCCGATGCGGTGCCAGCCGCTGTGTTCGGGCCACCAGGCGGCGCAGCCGGGCGTGGCCGGGTCGATGCGCAGGTGCTGGCTGTGCTGGCTGTCGCTGTGGACCACTTCGGTGTCGCCATCCAGCCCGCACAGGGTGTTGCGTTCGTGCTGCCACAGGCGCGCATCGTGCTGCACATAGGCGCCTTCCTGCACCCGGGCACGGGCCAGGGTGCCGGTGGCCTGCGCCCACAGGGCGGCGTGCAGTTCGTCGCGACCGGCCAGCACCAGCAGGTGGGTATCGGGCAGGGCGAGCAGGCCGATGCGGCCACGGCCCACGGTCTGCCAGAAGCCGATGGCGTGCGTGCCCTGACGCAGCGGCCGGGCATCGTTGGAGGTCACATTCCAGCGCTCCAGCGGCGGTGCGCTTTCGGCCTGTGCGGGCGTGTGCGCACGCGGGCCGCGCAGTACGTCCAGGCGTTCGGGCGGGGTCTTGTCCGTTTCCAGCGCCAGCGCTGCGGTACGGTTGCCGCCGCTAACGCGCAGACCCAGTTCTGCCAGGGCCTGGCGATGGCTGGCCTCCAAAGCGTCGCGTGGCTGCACCAGCACGCCGAGGCCTTCGCGCAGCGCGCTGCGCAGGCGGGCGCGGCCGGCACTGCCCAAGGCCAGCAGGCTGCGTTCGTCGAGCAGCAGCAGGTCGCTGTTGGCCAGTTGCCGTGCCTCGATGCCGGCACCGACATCGCCCAGCACCACGCCGCCGCCGGTGGGCAGCTGGCGCGTGGTGGCCAGTGCCGCATCGCTGGCCCAGCGCTGGAAGAACTTGTTCTCCGCATTGGGCGCGCCGGCCAGCTGGTGCAGGCGCAGGGCATGGCCATCGACCACGCTCACGGGCAGCGGGGCGCTGTCGATCAGGCGGTTGTCGGCATCATTGATGCGCAGGGTGTAGAGCACCTGGCCGGCAGCGCGCACTGGCGCCTGCAGGGCGATGCGGCCGTCATCATTGATGGGCTGGCGATCGACCAGACGCTCGGCCGGGTCACGCAGTTCGGCCTGCCAGTCGCGCTTGGATGCACCGGCCACCCGCGCCAGCACCTGCAGCTGGCCGCCGGCGGCGACGGCATCGGGCAGTTGCACCTCCACCAGCCCGTGCAGCGGTGCGGGTGTGTGCGCGAGCGCGGCACGCTGCGGCAGGCGGTCACGCGCGGGCAGGCCATCGCCGATCAACTGCACGGCGGTGATCTGCGGCTGGGCACGCAGCAGGCTGGCCAGGTCCGGCACGTGCTGCGCACCGTCTACATCGCCGGCTTCGGGCAGCGCGTAGCGCGGGATGCTGGCATCGCTGCCCGGCGTGGCATCGGGCGAGGTCAGTACTTGCGCGGTGACGGCCGGCTGGGTCTGCAGCGGCGGGAACAGCGTCAGCCACAGGGCGCTGGCCACCAGCGCCTGCACGATGCACAGCACGGTCTTGCGGGCGGCAGACAGGCCGGGGCGGCGCAGGGTGCCGACCATGCCGACCAGTGCGGGCAGGACGATCAGGCCCAGCGGCCAGGACAGGGCGGTGCTCATGGGTGGGCCTGCATGGTGCGGCTCTCCGGGGCGCGCTCCAGCGCATCGAGGTAACGCTGGCCCATGGCATCGGTGGCCGGACGTGCCAGTGGACGGGCCACCGGCTGGGTCCAGGCCTGCCACAACGCGGCGCGCAGGCTGTCGCGGCAGGGCAGGCAGGTGGGATCAGCGATCAGCGGGTCCAGTGCCGCGGCCAGGGCCAGCGGGTCGCGCAGCGTGGCGGTATGGGCCGCCAGCCAGCGCTGCAGCGCCGGGATGTCCGGCAGGCCGCCACGGTCCAGCGCCAGCCAGGCCTGGGCGATGGCGTCCTCGCCGGCAGTGCTGCCGACAAGGCGCAGGCGGCGGCTGGCCAGCCCGTCGCGCTTGCCGCCCATGCGCCGGTTGAAATCGATTGGTGGCAGCTCCGGCCCCAGCCGCGCCAGGTAGATGCGCTCGGCCTGCTGCACCTGCTTGATGAAGCCCAGTGCCTTGTAGGCATGGGGCAGAGCCTGCTCGGGGCGGCCCTGGCGCAGCTCGCCCTCGCTGAGCCACATCGCATCCAACGCGGCTTTCAGCGTGGCGCGGGTCTGCGGGTCGAGCAGGGTGGCCGCTTCGGCGTGGTCGTGGGTGTGGCCGTACTCGGCCAGCACGTCGGCCACGGTGGTGGTGCCCATGGGGCGCGGTTCGGACGGCTGGCCGTGGTCGTGGCCGGCATGGCCAGCGGCAGCGTGATCGTGACCATCGGCGTCGTGATGATCCTGGCTTTCGTGCTCGCTGCCAGCATGATCGCCGGCTGGTGGCTTCAGGCCCGGCGGCGGTTCCGGCTCGCCCTCGCTTTCCTCGCCCAGGAACTGGCCGTAGCGCAGGCGCAGGATGCGCTGGTCCACGCCGATGGCATCGGCGCGCACCACAAAACGTTCCGCATCCAGGCTGCGGCGCTGGGCGATCAAACCTTCCGCATCGAGGATGATCTGGCGCTGGCTGCGGAAGTAGGCCGGCAGCACCTTCTTGATCGCACCTTCCAGGTCACTGGCCTGCTGCTCGGCCTCGCTGGGCAGGCGCAGGATCAGGCTGGGGCTGTGGCTGGTCTGCGCGTTGGGCGCGCGGTTGTCGCGCACTTCCAGCCGGGCGATCACATCATCGCCGGGGCCGGCACCGAGCGCGGTGATATCCACGCGGTGGCTGTAACGGCGCAGGCGCGCATTGCCGCTGCCGGTCAGCACGATGCGGGTTTGCTGGAAGGTGATGTTTTCGCCGCTGCCTTCGGTGCGGGTCAGCAGCAGGCTGGCGGCCGGCTGCACGGCGTAGTCGTCGCTGGCCTCGAACACCAGCTCCCAGTGGCGCTGGCCGATGCGCCCCGGGGTGAGCGGCTGTTCGGGCGTGACCACGCGCACCTGCGGCGGCAGGTCGGGCGTGGCATCCAGGCGATGCAGCGGGGCATCGGCCAGGGCCGGTGTGGTGACCACGCGGTACAGCGCAGAGGTGATGAGCGTGTGGCGGGCCTGCCAGCTGTCACCTTCGCCACGTTCCAGCGCGATCTGGTGGCCATCGTGGAAGTGCAGGGCGGCGCTTTGCACGTTGGCCAGGCGCAGTTGCCAGTGCAGGACGGTGTTGTGCGGGGCACGCACGTCCAGCGCTGCCTGCGTGCTGGCGGCCTGGCCGGTGTAGGCCGGTGGCGTGACGCGCAGGGCGATGGCCTGCAGCTGCGGCATGGCATCGGTGGCAATGGCTGGCACGGGCGTGGTTGCGCGGGCGGGCACAGGCGGCGCAGCGGGAGGGCCTGCCCACCAACTGGCGGCGATCAGCAGCAGGACCACTGCCACGGCAGCGATCAGAGCACGGCGCGGGAAGGGCGTGGACAGCGCTTCGCGGCGCTGGGCGATGGCCGCTTCCAGCTGCTGCCTGAGCCGGGCCTGCAGCGGGTTGAGGGGGGCGTCATCGGCCAGCAGCAGGTCGGCACTGTCCAGCAGGGCCGCATCGCGGTTGAGCTGGCGCACCAGCCAGCGCGCATCCATCGCACGCAGGCTGCGCCACAGCCAGAAACCCACGGCCAGCAGCGCGGCGGCGAACAAGGCGACCGACCCGTGGCCGAACGGGCGGATGGCGACGGTGGCGGCACAGGCCAGCGGCAACAGCAGCCAGCCGGCCTGGCGGATGCGTGCCAGGCGGGCGCGTTGCCACAGGCGCTGCACGCTGGCGTTCATGCGGCCTCCCGGCGCGGCCAGCTGGCCACAGTGCGTTCGAGCAGGAACAGCGCGGCGATCAGCACGACCAACAGCGGTGCCAGCGGCTGCGGTGTGGGCGCGTACAGCCAGGCCGCACCGGCGAGCGGCGCATGGTCGGCGGCATCGGTGCGGGCGGCGGTCACGCGCGGCTGCAGCGCGGCGAGCAGGCGTGCGGGGAAGTCGGCATCGAGCACGCGCGGGGCAGCCGCAGCGCTGAGCGGGGCGGTGAGCAGGAAGCGGCCATCGGCAGCGCGGGCCAGCAGCGGGGCACCGTCGCCGTTGTCGAGCAGGGTGGGGGTGCTGTCATCGATGGCGGCGGCCACCAGCACGCGGCCACCCTGATGGCGGTGTTCCTGCGCGGCTTCGGGCAGCGGCGCCTCGGCCAGCCATACCAGCAGGGTATCGGCGTCGAGTGCGGGCAGCGGCGCAGTGAGCGGTGCGATGTCGGCATCAGACTCCGGTTGCCAGGCCGCGGCCACGGCCTGCCACACGCGCAGGCTGGCGCGCATGGCGTCGCTGTCGTCATGGCGCAGCACGATGCGCGGTGCGGCCGGTGCGGCGGCTTTGCCAGCATCGCCGGCTGGCGCGGTATCAGGCGCGGCCTGCACCTGCCAGTCCACCGCGCGGGAAAGCCGTGGGCGTTGGCCGTCAGTCCCATCCATCATCGGACCGACCATCACCTGCAGGGCGGTGCCCGGTGGCAGCTGGGCATCAAGCTGGCGCAGCAGCGAGCTGGTGGGTTGGTCGGCCGGCGGTACCGGCACATCGGCGGCGATGGCGGGGAAGCCGTCAGCCAGCCAGACATCGCGCAAGCCTTCGACAGGCGCAGGCGCAGGCAGCACGGGCGACACCGCACGCACGCGCTCGTTCGCGCTGCCGGCCTGACGCACCGGCTCGGCCAGCAGCAGCGCCAGCGCGGTGATGAGCAGCAGGCGCAGCAGCAACAGCAGCCACTGGCGCAGGCGCCACTGCCGCTGCGGGCGGGCCACATCACCCAGCCAGCGCAGCGCGGCAAAGGCGAGGGTTTCGGTGGGCGGGCGGCGGATCAGGTGGATCAGCAGCGGCAAGGCCAGGGCAAGCAGGCCGAACAGGCCGGCGGGCAGCAGGAAGCTCATCGCGCCCCTCCGCTGGCAGCGCACAGCCGCCCCAGCACGGCCGTGGTGGCTTCATCCGTATGACCGACCGCCACATGCACCCCGGCGGCGCGCAGGCGGCCGTGCAGGGCGTCCTGGGCCGCAGCAAAGCGCTGCAGGTAGCCGGCACGCAGTGCCGGGCCGTGGCCGGGCAGTTCGCTGCCGGTTTCCGGGTCGACGAAGCGATGGCCGGCGGCAAACGGGAAGTCGCGTTCCTCACCGGTGAGCAGCTGGGCCAGCCAGGTATCGCGGCCGCTGGCAGACAGCCGTTCCAGTGCGGTGGTCAGTGCGTCTTCAAAGCCATCGCTGAGGGCAATCGTCAGGTCATCGCGGCCGATACGGGCCAGCAGCGGGGCCAGCACCTCACCTTCCGGCCACTGGCCCTGCGGCGTGGTGCGGGCCAGCTGCAGGGCCAGGGCATCGCGCTGGCGCAGCGCACTGGTGGCCGGCAGCAACTGCAGGCCGTTCGCGCTGACAACCGCAAGGCCGAGGTGGTCGCCTTGGGCAATGGCCAGTTCGGTCAGGCAGGCAGCTAGCTGGCAGGCCGCATCCCAGCGCCGCCACGTTGGTGTGGCGCGGTCGGCCTGGGCCATCGAGGCGCTGGCATCGAGCAGCAGCCAGATCGTCAGTGGCGCTTCGCGCTCGCTCTGGCGCACGAACAGTTTTTCCGAGCGGGCGTAGAGCTTCCAGTCCACCCGGCGCGGCTCATCGCCGGGCTGGTAGCCGCGGTATTGCGAGAACTCCAGTCCTTCGCCCTGCTGGCGGCTGGCATGCAGGCCCAGGCCGCGCACGCCCCGGCCGCGGCGCGGGCGCAGGGACAGGCCGCGCAGGCCGGCACGCACGCCGGCCGGCAGCGGGAACAGCGGGGAGGGCGTGCTCATCGCTCAGTTCGGATGCGGGACATCGGCCAGCAGCGCGGCGACCACGGCATCGGCGCTGACCTGCTCTGCTTCGGCATTGAAGCTCAGCAGCAGGCGGTGGCGCAGCACCGGTGCGGCCAGCGCGGTGATGTCCTGGCGGGTGACGGCCAGCCGGCCCTGCAGCAGGGCACGCGCCTTGGCCGCGAGCACCAGTGACTGGCCGGCACGCGGGCCGGCGCCCCATTGCACCCAGTGGTTGATGCGGGCCGGTGCGCCCTCGCCCGGACGGGTGGCGCGCACCAGGGCGGCGATCCATTCCAGCAGGTCCTGGCCGATGTGGACCTGGCGCGTGGCCGCCTGCAGCGCGATCAGCTCGGCCGCATTCATCACCTGCGGCACCTCGGCGCTGCGGCTGCCGGTGGTGGCAGCCAGGATCTGTACTTCCTCGGCAGCAGTGGGGTAATCCACCCGCACATGCAGCAGGAAGCGGTCCAGCTGGGCTTCGGGCAGCGGATAGGTGCCGGCCTGTTCGATCGGGTTCTGCGTGGCCAGCACGAAGAACGGCTGCGGCAGGCTGTGGGTGGTGCCGGCGTAGCTGATGGTGCGCTCGCCCATCGCTTCCAGCAGCGCGGCCTGGGTCTTGGGCGGGGTGCGGTTGAGTTCATCGGCCAGCAGCAGGTGGGTGAACACCGGCCCCTGCTGGAAACGGAACTGCCGACGGCCACTGGCCGGGTCTTCCTCCAGCACCTCGGTACCGATGATGTCGCCGGGCATCAGGTCCGGGGTGAACTGCACGCGGCGGAAATCCAGCGCCAGCGCCTGGCCGAGCGAGCGCACCAGCAGGGTCTTGCCCAGACCGGGCGCCCCTTCCAGCAGGCAGTGGCCACCGGCCAGCAGGCCGATCAGCAGCTGTTCGACCACATCGGCCTGGCCGACGATGGCCTGGCCCAGGGCCGCGCGCAGCTGGGCCAGTTTCGGCAGCAGCGCATCAAGTTGCGAAGCAGAAGCAGTCATTGCGGTCACCGGCGGGGGGCAGTGGGTGGTGTTCAGTGGGTGAGGGCGTACATCACGATGTTCACGCCGAACTTTGTGATGTCCTCGGCCAGGAAGCGTTTGTTGCGCCAGTCAAAGTCCCATTCACAGCCATAGTCCTTGTTGCTGTAGAGCAGGCCCAGACGGTTGTTGAATTCGATGCCCTTGAGGTAGTCGTGCACCAGGTCATCGCCCCAGCCATTGAGCTCGAAGCCGGTGGCCGGTGGGCCCTCGGGGAAGGCGAAGAAGCTGTGGTAGAGCGCGTGGTTGTTGGGCAGTTTCTGCAGTGCATTGGCGCCGAAGATCTGCGCCATCTGGTGCTCGAACGAGGTGGCGAACAGGCCGTCGATGTCGTGGTTGCAGTCATCGACGAAGACAAAACCGCCGCTGCGCACATAACGTTCGAAATTGGCGCGTTCGGCCGGATTGAAATCCACCAGCTTGTGGCCGGCCAGATAACAGAACGGGGCACGCAGCATGGCCGGATCGCTCAGGGCGATGACGTGCTCGTTCGGGTCCACCCGCAGCGTGGTGTAGTCGATCAGCGAAGTGATGATGTTGGACGGCATGCGCGCATCCACATCCCAGTCGCCGCTGTCGTACTTCAGGCGGGTGAAGTGGAAGTCGTAACGCGCGCTGGCCACTGCACGCGGCAGGGCCAGCGCGGCCGAAGCCGCCGCGAGTGCGGCCAGGAAGGCGCGACGGTTCATGGGGGAGAAGCCAGAAACGAGTGGAGAGGAGTGAGAAACGAGTAAAGCGCTGCCGCTGAAACCGAACGAATAAAGACGCTCGCGCTTGCCTTGTTGAAAGCGCGCGCTCCTGTTTCTACTCGTTCCTCGTTTCTCTGCACTTTTTCCTCGCTGCTCCCCACTCGTTCCTCTTTTCTCTTCACTCTTTCCTCGCCCTTACACCGCGTCGGAGAGCGAGGTGAAGGTGAAATCGCGCAGTTTCATCGGTGGGATCACCATCACATAGCGCGACTCGTCGCCGGCCACGCGCACTGGCTTGCCCAGCTCGTCGATGTTGTTGAGCATGATGATCGGCGATTCGTTGAAGCGGAAATTCTTCACCGGGTACTTGATCTGGCCGTTCTCGATGTAGAAGGTGCCGTCGCGGGTCAGGCCGGTGAGCAGCACGGTCTGCGGGTCGACCATGCGGATGTACCAGGTGCGGGTGACCAGGATGCCGCGCTGGGTGGAGCGCACCAGTTCGGCGGTGGACTTGCTGCCGCCGGCCATGATCAGGTTGCCCGGGCGGGCCAGCGCCTGCTTGCCCTGCTGCTGTGCCCAGTAGCGCGAATACAGCAGGTTGGCGATGCGGCCATCCTTGATGATGTCCAGCTTCTGCCGCGGCATGCCTTCGCCATCCCACGGCAGCACCGGCGCCTCCGGGTGCCACGGGTCGGCAACCAGGTTGACCTGCGGGTCATACACCAGCTCGCCGAGCTTGTTGCCGCCGCCCTTTTTGGACAGGAAGCTGCGGCCTTCATCGGCGCTGCGCGCGTCGAAGAAGTTCATCATGAAGCTCACCAGGCCGGCAGCGGCGGCCGGCTCCAGGATCACCGTGTACTTGCCCGGCTCCAGCGCCTTGGCCTCGGCCGAATCCAGCGCCTTTTGCTTGGCGATCTCGATCTCGTCGCTGGCATTGAAGCGGTCGGCGTGCTGCAGGTTGCGGCCGACCCAGCCCGAGCCACGGCCATCTTCGGTGCGCACGGTGCAGGTGTAGTTGAAGTTGGTGTGGCGCTGGTAGGCGAAGTTGCCATTGGAGTTGGCGGTGGCGGTGAAGCCGCGGCCGTCATCCAGGAAGCCGGCGGCGATCAGCCCGTTGCCACGGCAGGGCAGGATCGAATCGGCCGCGACCTGGGCGCGGAACTCCGGGTCGATCGCCGCGGTGCTCTCGCTCCAGGTATCGGACGGGGTGTAGACCTGCTTGCCGATGGCCGGCAGGAACTCCGGGTTTTCCGGCGCCAGCCGGGCCAGGTCCTCGGCACGGCGGACCACCCGTTCCAGCGCGGCGTCATCGAACTCGTTGATCGAGGCGCTGCCCACGCGTTTGCCAAAGGCCACCTGGACCATCAGCGAAGTGCTCTGGACCACGCCGCTGGTGGAGACGTTGTTCAGCGCAAAGCGGATGTTGCCGTCGATGCTGCCTTCCAGCGTGGCGGTGCATTCATCGGCGGTGGACAGTGCGATGACCTTGTCCAGGATCGCCTTGGCCTGTTGTTCGGTGTAGATGCTCATGGATCGATGCTCCAGGCCGATCAGCCGAGGCTGCGGGCAGTGTTGATGACGTTGATGCCGTTGAAACGGGCGGTGGACGAACCGTGCGAGACCGCCGAGACCTGGCCCGGCTGGCCCTTGCCGTCGAAGAACGAGCCACCCAGGCGGTAATCGCGCTCATCGGCGACCGCGCTGCAGGCGTTCCAGAACTCCGGGGTGCGGATCTGGTAGGCCACGTCCTCGAGCATGCCGGTGACCTGGCCATTCTTGATTTCGTAGAACAGCTGGCCGCCGAACTGGGCGTTGTAGCGCTGCTGGTCGATCGAGAACGAGCCATCGCCAATGATGTAGATGCCGTTTTCCACGTCCTTGACCAGCTCGGCCACGCTGAGCGGGGTCTTGCCCGGGGCCATCGACACGTTGGCCATGCGCTGGAACTGCACCGACGACCAGGAGTCGGCATAGCAGCAGCCGTCCGATTCGCTCTTGCCCAGGATGTGTGCCTGGTCGCGGATGGTCTGGTAATCGACCAGCTTGCCGTCGGTGATCAGGTCCCAGCGCTTGGTGGCCACGCCTTCGTCGTCGTAGGCCACCGCACCGAGCGAGCCGGGCTGGGTCTTGTCGGCGAACATGGTGACCAGCTCGCTGCCGTACTGGAAACCCTGCTCGCGCTTGTCCAGGGTGGCAAAGCTGGTGCCGGCATAGTTGGCCTCGTAGCCGAGCACGCGGTCCAGCTCCAGCGGATGGCCAACCGCCTCGTGGATGGTCAGCCAGGTATGCGAGGGGTCCAGCACCAGGTCGTACTTGCCCGGCTTGACCGAGGGCGCACGCAGCTTGGCGCGGGCATGGCGGGCGGCGGCAATGGCGTCTTCGACCATGTCGTAGGAGTGGCCGTAGACGGTGTCGCCGGTGGGCAGCACGGTCTTGCCCGAGGCCGCGCCGTCCAGGTATTCCCAGCCCAGGCCCATCGGCGAGGACAGTCCGGCGCGGGTGCGGAATTTGCCGGTGTCCTTGTCGATCGCGGTGATGGTCATCGGCGCCCAGATCCGGTGCACGTCCTGGTCGATGTAGGAGCCGTCGGTGGAAGCGAAGTACTTCTGCTCGTTGATGGCAAAGATCTGCGAGTTGACGAAGCTGGCGCCGGCCGCCATTGCGGCGGCATTGACGCTGAGCAGCAGCTCGACCTTGTCCTTGACCGGAACCGCCATCGCGTTGGTCTTGATCGGCGTGGCCCAGCGCACCTCGCCCACGCCCGGGGCCGCGGCCAGCTGCACCGGCGCGGTCTGGATGCGGGCGTTGGCGCGGGCAATCGCCGCGGCCTGGCGCGCGGCAGCGGCCACGCCATCGGCCGTGAGCTGGTTGGTGGCGGCAAAGCCCCAGGCGCCGTTGACGATGACCCGGATGCCGGCGCCGGTGGATTCACCGTTGACCACGTTCTGCACCTTGTCCTCGCGGGTGACCACGAACTGGCGCAGGTAGCGGCCGATGCGCACGTCGCAGTAGCTGGCACCGGCCTGGCGTGCGGCCTGCAGGGCGACATCGGCCAGGCGTTTCTTCAGCGCCGGGTCGAGCGTTTCAATCAGTTGCTCGGCGGCCACGGCCTGGCCGAACCAGGCCGGCAGCACCAGGCCGCCAGCGGTCAGCCCGGACAGGGCGAGGAAGTCACGTCGTTGCAAGGCGGCTCTCCAACTCGGAAGTTACGGCGGGTGGGGCGAACAGCAACGTGGCGCCCACGTTGACCGTCGATTCTTGCGATGCGGCGCAGACAGCGTCAAATGACTTTTGACACGGTTTGCCTGCGTCAACCCAGGTTGCGTGCGGTGTTGATAACGGCCATGCCGTCAAAACGGGACGTGGCCGAACCGTGCGAGACCGCCGAGACCTGGCTGGGCTGACCCTTGCCGTCGAAGAACGAGCCGCCGAGGCGGAAGTCGCGCGCATCGCAGATCGCCGAGCAGGCGTTCCAGAACTCCGGCGTGCGGATCTGGTAGGCCGCATCCTCGACCAGGCCGGTCACTTCGCCGTTTTTGATCTGGTAGACCAGCTGCGCACCGAACTGGGCGTTGTAGCGCTGCTGGTCGATCGAATACGAGCCGCGGCCATGGAAGTACAGGCCGTTTTCGACCTTGGCGATCAGGTCGGCCGGGGTGAGTGCTTCCCTGCCCGGTGACAGCGAGACATTGGCCATGCGCTGGAACTGCACGCTCTTCCACGAGTCGGCATAGCTGCAGCCGTGCGAGGCGTCCTCACCGAGGAGGTGCACTTCATCGCGGGTGGCCATGTAGTTGACCAGCTTGCCGTCGCGCACCAGGTCCCAGCGCTTGGTCTGCACCCCTTCATCGTCATAACCCACCGCACCGAGCGAGCCGGCGGTGATGCGGTCGGCAAAGAAGTTGACGATGTCGCTGCCCCACTGGAAGCCCTGCTCGCGCTTGTCCAGGGTGGCAAAGCTGGTGCCGGCGTAGTTGGCCTCGTAACCGAGCACGCGGTCCAGCTCCAGCGGGTGGCCGACGTTTTCGTGGATGGTCAAAAACAGGTTGGAGGGATCGATCACCAGGTCGTACTTGCCCGGTTTGACCGAGGGCGCACTGAGCTTCTCACGTGCCTGGCGGGCGGCGGCGATGGCATCCTCGCGTGGGTCATAGCTGGCGCCGTAGGCGATCACCCCACCCGGCAGCACGGTCTTGTCGGCCGCGCGGCCTTCCAGGTATTCCCAGCCCTTGCCCATTGGCGCGGACAGCCCGGCGCGGGAACGGAACTTGCCGCTGGCCTTGTCCACTGCAGTCACGGTGAAGGGCAGCCAGATGCGGTGGATGTCCTGGTCGATGTAGGAGCCATCGCTGGAGGCGAAGTACTTCTGCTCGTTGATCACAAACAGCTGCGAGCTGACGAAGCTTGCCCCGGCCTTGAGTGCATCGGCATTGATGTCCATCAGCAGGGCCAGCTTCTCTTCCAGCGGCACCGCCATGGCATTGCGCTGCAGCGGGGTGGCCCAGTGCACCTCGCCCAGCGACGGGGTCGGGGCCAGGATCACCGGCTGCTGGCGCAGGCGGGCATTGGCGCGGGCAATTGCCGCGGCCTGGCGCACGGTGGCCACCACCGCTTCGCTGCGCTGGTCGTCGGTGGCGGCAAAGCCCCAGGCGCCACCGACAATGACCCGGATGCCGATCCCGGCCGATTCGCCATGGACGATGTCCTGCACCTTGTCCTCGCGGGTCATCAGCGCCTGGTTGAGGTAGCGGCCGATGCGCACGTCGCAGTAGCTGGCACCGGCCTCGCGTGCGGCCTGCAGCGCGGTGTCGGCCAGGCGCCGGCGGGCGGCGGTATCGGCCGGTTCGAGCAGGCGCCGGGCGGCGACAGCATGGTGCGGGGCGAGGGACAGGGCAGTGAGGCCCAGGCCGGCGGCGGTGAGGAACTGGCGACGCTGCATCCCACGACTCCCACGATGTGCAAGCCTGCGACTTTCCGCAGTGTGGCCACCGGCTGGCAAGTGACCATGGTCATGTTGGCAGGCACACTGGCAAGGTTATTTCGCTGGAGCTTTTCGATGACCGACAAACCCTTCGCCGAATCCTGCGAGCGCAACCGCGATCCGATCCTGGCCGCGCTCGCACCGTTGCTGGCCGATACCCGCCAGGTGCTGGAGATCGGCAGCGGCACCGGCCAGCATGCGGTGCACTTTGCCGCCGCGCTGCCACACCTGGTCTGGCAGGCCAGTGACCATCCCGACCACCTGCCCGGGATGCGGCTGTGGCTGGACGAGGCGGCGCTGGCCAATACCCCGGCGCCGCTGGTCCTGCAGGTCGACCCGCAGGCAGGTTTGGTGCCGCTGCCGCCGGTACCGGAAGGCGGCTTCGATGCGGTGTACACCGCCAATACCCTGCACATCATGGGCTGGGATTGTGTCCAGGCGCTGTTCGCTGCCCTGCCGGGCGTGTTGCGCGAGGGGGGCCAGTTCTTCAGCTACGGCCCCTACAACCGCGATGGCCAGTTCACCAGCGACAGCAACCGTCACTTCGATGCCTGGTTGAAGGGGCGCGACCCGCGCTCGGGCCTCCGTGACCTGGGCCAGCTGCAGGCGCTGGCCGCCCTGCATGGCCTGGCCCTGGTCGAGGACCTGGCCATGCCGGCCAACAACACCCTGCTGGTCTGGCAGCGCTGCTGACGGGCTGTCGGTCGCGACCAGCGGCGCTCTTGCGGTCTGTGCCGAACTGTTGCAGGAGCGGGCCCTGTACGCGGCCAATCCACGGCGCCTGCGCGCGAAGGGTTTTCCATCTGGCATGCTGCTGCGATCCGGCAGGGGGCCGGCGGAGAGCGATGATGGCGCGTTGGCAGGAATGGGCGGCGGCAGCAATGGTGGGCGGGACGATGCTGGGAGTGCTGTGGGCAGGTCCGGCGAACGCATCGGCAGTGCCATGGCCATTACCGGCCATGCAGCTGACCGTGCAGGCGCACGATGTGCAGCGCCGCATCCAGCAGGTGCGGCAGTCCCTATCGGTCAGGCCGGGGCCGCTGACCCTGCATTACCCGCAATGGATTCCCGGCCATCACGCCCCCACCGGGCCGATCAACCAGATCGCCGGGCTGCAGTTCTCCGGCAACGGCCAGCCGCTGGCCTGGCAGCGTGACCCGCTGGACGTCTACGCCTTCCAGTTGACCATTCCCGAAGGCGTCAGCACGCTGGAGATCGCCTTCGATTACCTCTCGCCCACCGCCAGCGACCAGGGCCGGGTGGCGATGACGCCCAACCTGCTGGCTATCCAGTGGCACCGCGTGCTGCTCTATCCCAAAGGCTTTGATACCCGGTACCTGCTGGTGGCGCCCACGCTGTGTTTGCCGACGGGCTGGTACAGCGCCAGTGCGCTGCGCAGCGTGCGTCGCGGTGATTGCGAGCACTACCTGCCGGAATCGGTGATGACCCTGATCGATTCGCCGGTCTATGCCGGCCGCCACCTGGCCCGTTTCCCGCTGGATGCCGGCAAGAGCCAACCGGTGATGCTGCATGTGGTGGCTGAGCAGGCGGCGTTGCTGCAGCCCGCCGATGCGGTGCTGGCAGCGCACAAGGCGCTGGTGGCCGAGGCCGATGTGCTGTTCGGCCAGCGGCCGTACGCGCACTACGATTTCCTGCTCGCGCTGTCGGACACCTTCTCCGGCATTGGCCTGGAGCATGCGCAGTCCAGCGAGAACGGCATGCACGAGGGTTACCTGCAGGGTGAGGGGCCGATTGCCGACAACGACCTGCTTGCGCACGAGTACGTGCACGCGTGGATCGGCAAGGCCTGGCGCCCGGCCGGTAGTTTCTCGCCGCACTACAACGCGGCGCAGGACAACCGTGGCTTGTGGATCTATGAAGGCCTGACCCAGTACTGGGCGCTGGTGCTGGCCGCGCGCTCGGGGCTGTGGAGCCAGGAGCAGGCGCTGGCGCGGCTGGCCCAGCTGCAGGGGCAGTTTGCTGCCCAGCCCGGCAACCGCTGGCGGTCGCTGGCCGATACCCAGTACCAGGGCATCATCGATTTCAACGACAAGCCGCAGGCCTGGGCGGACTGGCAGCGCGGGTTTGATTTCTACGATGCGGCGATCCTGCTCTGGCTGGAGGTCGATGCGCGCCTGCGCACACTCTCGGCCGGCCAGCGTGATCTGGATGGCTTCACCGCGCGTTTCTTCGCTGGCGGTGTGCACGGCGACATCCGTCGATTTGATCCCGAGGCCCTGGTGGCCGCGCTGGAGCAGTACCAGGCGGGCGACTGGTCGCCCTGGCTGGCCCAGCGCCTGCACGCCGTTGATGGTCAGCGCCCGCCCGGGCTGGCCGCAGCCGGCTGGGAGCTGGTCTGGAGCACCACGCCCAATGCGATGGTCCGCGATGCCGAAGCCGATGGCAGTACCGACCTCCAGCACGCGCTGGGCATCAGGCTCGATGCCGATGGCCGCATCGGCTGGGTGGGCTGGGATTCGCCAGCCGCCGCGGCCGGGCTGGCGCGCGATGTGCAGGTGGTGGCGGTCAATGGCCTGGCTTTCAGCCGGGCCCGGTTGAAGGCGGCACTGGGCGATGCGGCGGCGACCGGCACGCCGCTGAGCCTGCTGGTACGCCAGGCCGACAGTTACCGCAGCCTGGCCATCGACTACCGCGGCGGCCTGCGTTACCCGCAACTGCGCCGGATTGCCGGCCAGCCGGACCTGCTTACGCCGATCCTGCGCCCGCAGCGCTGAGCGCCCTGGTCTGCCCGCCCATCAGTGGCGGGCATAACCCACTGAAAAACAATCGAAAAACTCCCGGACTGGGGACGTCTGTCGCGGCCTGGGTGGGGTCGATTCCGTTCTCCTGCTCGCATGAAGGGCAGATGAAGGTTTACGATCAATGACAGGGGGGAAGTTTTTTGCTTGCAGGGGGAATAGTGATGCGCATCCAGAAATACCTGTTCGGGTTGTTGCTTGGCCTTGCCCTGGCAACGGCATGGAGTGCTTCGGCACAGGCGCTGCCACCGATCCGTGAGTTCTACTTCGATGAGGACGCGGCAGCACAACCGATCGTAGTGGTCGACCCGGCCGCCAGCGACCTGCTCGACCAGCTGGTGCGCCACCGCACCCGGGGCCGCCGTGCGGTCGAGGCCAGTGTGCAGTTGGCCAACATTGCCGCCGCCGACAACCGGGTGGAACTGGCAGATTCGCTCTACCAGGAGGCCCTGACTGGCTCGGCGCCCAATTCCACCATTGGCCGTGGCGTGCGCTGGAACATGGGCTGGCATGCCTTCCGCCAGGGCCGTCATGAGCAGGCACAGCAGCTGTGGCTGCAGGCACTGGAGCAGGTACGCGGGGAGCCGTCATGGGCGCCGCCGACCCTGGCCCTGGTGCTGCACCGCCAGGGCAATACCGACGAGGCGGTGAAGTGGTATGCCGCCGCCGTGCGTACCGAGCCGCAGCTGTGGATCGACCCGGCCAATTTCGAGCGCCTGCTGCCGCACTGGCAGCCGGTCGAGCGGCAGGCACTGGAGCAGGTGCACCAGGCCTGGGTAGCCAACCCGCCGAGCTGGCCCTGACGCCAGCGGCTTGAGGCCGGGTTTGTTGCGGCGCACACTGGCCAGCGTGTGAGGGCGCCGCGCGCCCGCTTCCTGCCCGGTGGTTGCCCCAGATGGCTGTTGATGCGTTTGCCCTGATGCTGCTGTTGCTCGGCCTTGGGATGCTGTTTGCGCGCCTGCGCGTGTTTGCCTCCAATGCCCCGGAAACGCTCAACAAGGTGGTGCTGTACCTGTGCCTGCCGGCAGCGGTGCTGCTGTATGTGCCACGGTTGCAGTTCCAGCTGCACCTGCTCGGGCTGGTGCTGACCCCGTGGTTGCTGATGCTGGCCACCCTGGCGCTGGTGGCACTGGGCGGCCGCCTGCTGCGCCTGGACCGGGCACGCCAGGGCGTACTGCTGCTGTGCGTGGCGCTGGGCAACACCAGTTTCATCGGCTACCCGATGGTGCGCGCGCTGCTGGGCGAGGACGCGCTGCCGTATGCCGTGGTGTATGACCAGTTCGGCACCTTCGTGCTGTTGTCCACCTTCGGCCTGTACGTGCTGGCCAGCTACGGTGGCAACAGCCGGCCCGGGCTGCGCCAGATGCTGGCGCGGATCGTGCGTTTTCCGCCGGTGTGGGCGCTGCTGTTCGCGCTGCTGCTGATGCCGGCCCAGCCGCCCCACTGGATTGCCGCGGCATTGCAGACGCTGGCCGATGCCATGCTGCCGCTGGTGATGCTGGCCGTCGGCCTGACCATCGAGCTGAAACTGCCACGCGAGGAATTGCCGGCACTGGGCTACGGCCTGCTGCTCAAGCTGCTGGTGCTGCCGGCGCTGGCCCTGCCGCTGGGGTGGGCGTTTGGTCTGGACGGCGCCGCGTTGCAGGTCAACGTGCTCGAATCGGCCATGCCCAGCATGATCACCGCCGCCGCCTTGGCGATGATGCAGGGCCTGGCCCCGCGCCTGGCCGCCGCTCTGGTGGCCTACGGCATCGTGTTGTCATTGGCCACCCTGCCGGGCTGGCTGTGGGTGGTGTCCCGCCTGAGCTGAGTGACGTATGCGTCACCGTTCCGGGTTGTGGCAAGATGGGGTAAATAGGGAGGGGTGATGCGTTCTGCACGGATGTGGGCGGTGGTGGGGGCCTTGTTGCTGGCGGTGTGCGTGCTGCTGGCGTCCTGGCTGGGTGCCGGCCGTGCGGCCGAGGCGCCCGTTCCTGCCGGTGCGATGGACAGCCGCGAGCCCACCGGCGCGGCAAGCTCCGGCGTAGGGGATCAGGCGAATGCAACGGCAGGGCCTGCCGCCTTGTCGCTGGCGACGGTGTCGTTCCCGCCCAGCCCGGAGCAGATCGCATCGTACGAGGCCAGCAAGCAGCGGCTGCTGCCATTGCTGGCGGTCGGCTCGCCACGGGAGCGATTGGCGGCCCTGATGCTGCAGGGCGGGCTGCCCGATGGTGCCCGCAACGCGCAGTTGGTGGCCCTGCTGCTGGGCGGAGGGGGCGCCGAGCCGGCGGTGGCATTGCAGGGCTTGGTCGCCTGCGAGCGCTGGCCGGCCTGCCCGCGTGAGCAGGTGCTGGCGGCCACCGCCGCCCTGGCCGCAGAGGATGCCCACCTGCAGTTGCTGCGCCTGCGCTTGAGTGCGCCGGACGCGCAGGAGGCGGCCTGGGTGGCCGCGGTGCAGGCACCGTATTACGCCGATGCGTTCGAGTCCCAGCTGCAGGTGTTGATGGACGCCACCGCACCGCTGGCCAGCAACCCGGCCCATGACATGCTGCGCACCGTAGAGGCGTTTGCCCTCACCTCGGGGGCGGGAATGTACGACGTGGACACGATCAGGCAGCGTTGCCCGGCGGCCATACAGGTCACAGAGCGGGTGCGGCAGTGCCGTCAGCTGCTCCAGCGGATGGCCGACAGCCCGACACATGCCAGTGCCAGCGTTGGCATGGCGATATTGCTGCGCCAGGCGCTGTCACCGGCCGAGGCGGGCCTGTGGCGGCAGCGGCTGCGGCAGTTGTACTGGCAAGCGGCACTGGCCGCGCCGCGGGGCGATGCCGAGCCGGGGTATGCGCAGCAGGTGGCAGGTCTGGGCGAGCGCAATGCGTATGTGTGGTTGCTGCGCCGGCATGGCCTGCCGTTGAGCCCGCCGCCACACTGGCAGCCGGGTCAACCGACCGGTTACTGAGGTTGCCCGGATGTGCGCTTTCGCGGCCGGGGCCGCTCCTACGGGTATGGGGGCGGCTAGGGGGAGCGCGCAGGAGCGCCGCCCGGCGCGATGCTCCTGCGCCGGGCTAATGTGGATATCGACTAGGGTTGCTGGGCCGTGCGCGGCTTCAGTCCGCCGGTACGGTGCGCGGCAGGGCCCATTCGCGCAGGGCCTGCACCTGTTCGGCCATCAGCACCGACAGTGGCCGGGTGTTGCGGATCTCGGCCATCAGCAATGGCGTATCCAGCGGCCTGCCTTCGGCAAAGGCGGCATACAGGCCGGAAACCACGGCCTGTTCGATCTCGGCACCGGAGAAACCCTCACTGGCTGCGGCCAGGGCCGGCAGCTGGAACTGTTCGGTATCCAGCTCGCGTTTGCTCAGGTGCAGCTGCAGCAGCTCGACCCGGGTATCGGCGTTGGGCAGGTCGACGAAGAAAATCTCGTCAAAGCGGCCCTTGCGCAGCAGCTCCGGTGGCAGCTCGTGCACGGCGTTGGCGGTGGCGACGATGAAGACCGGCGCCTTGCGCTCGGCCATCCAGGTCAGCAGGTAGCCGAGCACCCGGCGCGAGACGCCGCCGTCCTCGCCCCCGCTGGCCAGGCCTTTCTCGATTTCGTCGATCCACAGCACGCACGGCGCCAGCTGCTCGGCCGAGGCCAGCGCATCGCGCAGGTTGGATTCGGTTTCACCGTGGTACTTGTTGTACAGGGTGCCGAAATCCAGCCGCAGCAGCGGCACGCCGAAGCCGGCCGCCGTGGCCTTGGCCAGCAGCGATTTGCCACAGCCCTGCACCCCGAGCAGCAGCATGCCCTTGGGCGGGTCCAGCCCGGGCGGCACCGCACCACCGATGAACGGCAGCCGGCGCTGGTTGATCCAGCGCTTGAGCCGGTTGGCCCCGGCCACCTCGGCAAAGCGGGCGGTATCAAACTCGTAGTGCAGGTGGCCGGAACGGTTGAGCAGCTCGAATTTCAGCCTGGCCAGCTGCGGCAGGTCGCCGGCCGCCAGCGCGCCATCGGCATGGATCAGCTGGCGGGCAATGCGCCGCGCATCGCCCAGGCTCAGGCCCTGCAGGTTGCGCAGGATCTGCTGCACCGCCTCGGTGTCGACCTCGACCCGGCGCCCGCCGTGCTCGCGCGCGTAGCCGGCCACTTCCTCGCGCAGCATCCGCAGCAGCGCGCCGGCATCGGGCAGGCGCGGGTTGAAGCGGGTGGCCATCGCCTCCAGGTCAGGTGGCAACTCGACCTTGGTGCCCACCAGCACCACCACATGCGGCTGGCAATGCCGGCGCAGCAGGATGTCGCGCAGCAGCCGCTGGTGGCTGGCATAGCCCAGGTAGGGGTGGAAATCCAGCAGCAGGTAGATGCCGCGCTGGTCGGCAGCATGGATGTGGCGCAAGACCGAGCTGGGGTCGGTCGGGCCCTCGGCCGGGTCCTCGCGGTCGATGTCCAGCCGGCGCAGACCCTCGGTGATCGACCAGCGGTGCAGGGCCCGCCAGACCTGCATCAGGCTCTGCCGGAACAGGTCCACCACCTGCGCTTCGTCGGCGCTCTGGATCACGATCAGCGGGGTATTGGCACGGATCAGTGCCGCCAGGTCCTGCAACTCACTCATGGCACGGGCCGGAAAACAAAGCGGCCACGATAGCAGAGCACCCGCCCGCCACGCCGCGCTACCGCCGGCAACAGGCCACGGTGTAGGCTGCAGGGGTTGCCATGTGAGGAATGAGCATGAAAACGATCCTGGTGGCCGGTTCCAAGGGCGGCGTGGGCAAGACCACGGTCTCCACCCACCTGGCGGCACACAGTGCCCTGCAGGGCCGCAACACCGTGATTGCCGATGCCGATCCGCAGGCCTCGGCCAGCCGCTGGGCCCAACGCCGGGTCGAGCTGGACAGCGCGGTGCTGCCGTTGAATGTGTACCGCAAGAAGGCCTGGGAAAAGCTGGTTCCGGCCGGCACCGACACGGTGATCATCGATGCCCCGGCCGGCGCCTGGGCCGATGAGCTGGGGCACTTCCTGGCCGTCGCCGATGCGGTGGTGGTGCCGGTGCTGCCCTCGGCGCTGGATATCGAGGCGATCGTCGGCTTTCTGGATTCGCTGGCCGGCAATGCGCGGGTGCGCAGCGGCGCGCTGCCGGTCGGGCTGGTGCTCAACCGCACCAAGCCCTGGACCCAGACCAGCCAGGCCGCGATCCAGATGCTGGCGCAATGGCCCTACCCGGTGGTGGCGCAACTGCGCGACAGCCAGGGCTATGTGCTGATGACCAGCCATGGCCGCAGCCTGTTTGATTACAACAACGCGGCCGTGCGCGAGCACCAGGCCGATTGGCAACCACTGCTGGACTGGCTTGAACGCGCCTGAGGCGCCCTGGAGGCAACACCATGCGGGAACTGATTTTGCTACGTCACGCCCATGCCGAAGCGGCCGCCGATGGCCTGGCGGACATGGACCGGCCGTTGTCGGCGGTGGGCCAGGCCGAAGCCGAGGCCGCCGGCCGCTGGCTGCGCGACAACCACCTGCTGCCGGACCGGGTGATCTGCTCGCCGGCGCGGCGTACCCGCGAAACCCTGGAGGCGGTGCTGGCGCAGACCGGCTATGTCGAGCAGCGGCTGGAGCCACGGATCTACGAGGCGATGCCGGGCAGCCTGGTCAGCCTGATCGAGCAGCACGCGGAGGTGCAGCGGCTGTTGCTGGTCGGCCACAACCCGGGGCTGGAGCAGCTGGTGGCCCTGCTCAACAGTGGCAGCAGCAGCGAATACCGCGGCATGCCGCCGGCCGGGATCGCGGTGCTGTCGCTGCCGGCACAGGCCGCACTGGAGCCGGGCGTGGCCACCCTGACCAGCTTCTGGTGGCCATAAACCATGGGCGGTTGGCGCTGGCTGGCGTTGCTGGCGCTGCTGGCCGGTGCCTGCGCCCAGGCGCAGCCGCCGCTCCGGGCTGCCGGGCCGACGCAGACGGTGGCCATCGATACCCAGCGCAGCCTTCTTGGCTTTGAGATCCGTACCCGTTACGGGCAGCGGCTGACCGGCCGCTTTCCGGTGTTCAGCGGCCAGGTGCAGACCCTGGCCGATGGCCGTCACCAGGTCAGCCTGGTGATTGACGCCCGCAGCGCCGAGGTCAGTGGCCACCGGCGCTACACCGGCTGGTTGCGCGGTGCCGAGTTTTTCGACGTCCAGCACCACCCGCAGATCCTTTTCAGCTCGCAGCCGCATCCGGCCGATACCGCATTGGCTGGGGGGGATGTCGAGGGCGAGCTGACCCTGCGCGGCATCCGCGGGCCGATCCGGATGCGGGTGATGCCGGCCCAATGTGATGCTCCCGGCTATGATTGTCCGGTTTCCGGGCGCGGAACGGTTTCGCGCACCGTGTATGGAATGGACGGCTGGCAGTTGGCCTTGGGTGATCGGGTGACGTTTGTAATGCAGGTGCGCCTGAGCGGCGTGGATCCATCGTGATGGTCTGGTTGCGCCTGATCGCGCTGGCCGTGCTGCTGCTCGGCAGCGGCTGCAGCTCGTTGTCCCAGTTCGAGCGCGAACGCGCCGTCGGCATCGCGCTGCAGGCGCGTTCGGACGCGCGCGACTGCCAGCGCGAGGACAACTGTGCGGCTGATTCGCCGTTGCGCGCGCTGGCCGGGGAGGCCTTCAGCCGCTCCCAGCCCAGCCAGCCGGTGCATTACGCCACCATCCTGGATGAGGGCGAAGCCTCGCTGGTGGCGCGGATCAACCTGTTGCGCAGCGCCACCCGCAGCATTGACCTGCAGACCTACATCTTCGATACCGATGACAGTGCGCGGCTGGTGATCGATGAACTGCTGGCCGCCGCCCGGCGCGGGGTCAAGGTGCGCCTGCTGATCGACCAGCTCTCGGCGATCACCGACCTGCAGACCCTGGGCGCACTGGCCGGAGCGCACCACAACCTGCAGCTGCGGGTCTACAACCCGACCTTCGGCAAGGCGACCCCGACCTACCTGCACTACGCCGCCAGCGTGATCTGCTGTTTCCGCCGTTTCAACCAGCGCATGCACAACAAGCTGCTGGTGATTGACGATGCCATCGGCGTGGTCGGTGGCCGCAACTACCAGGACGACTATTACGACTGGGATACCGAATACAACTTCCGCGACCGCGACGTGATCATCAGCGGCCCGGAAGTGCGGGAAATGGCCGTCAATTTCGATGCGTTCTGGGCCGCGCCGCGGGCGGTGCCGGTGGAGCAGCTCAATGATGTCGGCCGCTACCTGCTGCGCCATGGCGTGCCGGCGTTGCCGCCGTTGCCCGGACGCAACCCGGAACGGGTGGCGCGGGCGCAGGCACTGGCCGATGACCAGGCCTGGGTACAGGCGCGCTTTGTCGACAGTGCGCTGGAAGTCGGCCCGGTGCACTACGTGGCCGACCTGCCGGACAAGCACCAGCCGGCGGCCGGCGACGAGGATGCCAGCTTCCGTCTGGACCGCCTGCTCGACAGGGCGCAGCAGGAAGTGTTACTGCAGACCCCGTACCTGGTGATGTCCGATGCCGCGCGTGATCTGTTCGGGCAGCTGCGCCAGCGCCCGCAGCGGGTGCGGGTGAAGGTGTCCACCAACAGCCTGGCGGCCACCGACAACCCGATCGTGTATGCGCTGTCCTACAAGTACAAGCGCCGCAACATGCGCGAGCTGGGGATGGAGATTTACGAGTACAAGCCGTTCCCACAGCAGCCGCCGGTAGCCGCGTTCAACCTGGAGCCGGGGGCGGCCACCGACATGCTGCCGGCCTGGGTGCTGGCACCGCAGGCCAGTGCCGGCGGTGAGCTGCGCCGGCCCCTGTCCGCCGGCGTTGCGGTTGAGCGTGAGCTGCCGGCTGCGCAGCCCCGGTCCTCGTTGCTGGGCTCCGGGGCCAGCGGCCGGTCGCAGACCAATGCCCTGGGTGACCTGCGCCGCCGCCAGCCCGGTGGCAGCGAGGTCGAGCGCGATGTGCTGCGTGCCGAAACCCGGCCCTCGTTCCTGGGTTCCGGCGCGACCAGCAGGCCGCTGCCGGTGACCCGCGATGGCGTGCGCATGGGCCTGCATGCCAAATCCCTGGTGATCGATCGCCGGATCGGCGTGATCGGCACCCACAACTTCGATCCGCGCAGCGAGAACTACAACACCGAGGCGATGGTGGTGATCGAGGATGCAGCGTTTGCCCAGGCCCTGGCGGGCAGCATCGAGGCGGACATGCGCCCGGAAAACTCCTGGGTGGTGGCGCCGCGCCAGCACCTGCCGGTGCTCGGGCAGCTCAACTACAGCGTGGGCAAGGCTTCAGAAGCCTTGCCGGTGCTGGATGTATGGCCCTGGCGCTATGCCACGGTGTTTGAGTACCAGCCTTCGGCGCAGTGCCCGCAGCCGCTGTCGATCCGCGATCCACAGTTCTATGCCTGTTACCGCGCACTGGGCGATTTCCCCGAGGTCAATGTCGGCGGCAAGTGGCTGCTGGTGCGTATGCTCACCGCCTTCGGTGCCGGGCTGGTGCCGATCCTCTGAGGGCAATCCTCCGAGGACAATCCTGCGCGACCTTTTTCTACCTGGATGGGAGTGTTTGACGATGTCTAGCGTGTTTGTTTCCCCGGTGGACCTGGCGGCGGTCAATGCACTCAGCGCCGACAGCCTGATTGCCCATCTGGGAATCGAGTTCACCGCCGCCGGCGATGACTGGCTGGAGGCCACCATGCCGGTGGATGCGCGCACCCATCAGCCGTATGGCCTGCTGCATGGCGGGGCCTCGGTGGTGCTGGCCGAAACCCTGGGCAGCACCGCCGGCAACCTGTGCGTGGATCCGCGCCAGTGGATGTGTGTCGGGGTGGAAATCAATGCCAACCACCTGCGCGGCGAGCGCAGCGGGGTGGTGACCGGGCGCGCCACCGCGGTGCATGTCGGGCGCAGCACCCAGGTCTGGGAAATCGATATCCGCAATGCCGCCGGCAAGCGCGTGTGCGTCTCGCGCCTGACCCTGGCAGTGGTGCCGATGCAGCAGCGCGCGGGCGCTTAAACCGGCCGTGCGCTCTGCCCGGCCTGATGCTGCCGCAGCCACTGCACCAGCGCCGGTGCCTGCAGGGCACTGGTGTAGTGGAAGCCCTGCGCGGCGGTGAAGCCGAGCGCGCGCAGCCTGGCGACCTGGGACGCCTCGGTAATGCCCTCGGCGATGATGGCCAGGTTCAGTGCCGCGCCGATCCGGCAGACCGCCTCGGCCAGCGCCAGCGCCACCGGGTCGGTCTCCAGGTTGGCGACAAAGCTCTGGTCCAGCTTGATCTCCGCCACCGGCAGGTCGCGCAGGTAGTTGAAGCTGGAATAGCCGGTGCCAAAGTCATCCAGTGACAGCCGCACGCCCAGCTGGGCCAGGTTGCGCAGCGTGCGCAGGGTATCCGGATGGCGGTCCAGCAGCACCGCCTCGGTCACTTCCAGGGTCAGCTGCGCCGGCTGCAGGGCATTGGCCTGGAGGTGCTGCCTGACCCGCGCCGTCAGGCCCGGATCACGGAAATCGGTCGGCGACAGGTTCACCGACACCGAGTTCACCGCCAGTCCCTGCTCGCGCCACTGGCGCAGGTCGCGGCAGGCCTGGCCGAGCATCCACATGCCCAGCTCGCCGATCAGCCCGCATTCCTCGGCCAGCGGGATGAAACACTCCGGGCTGATGCTGCCCAGTTCCGGATGGTCCCAGCGGGCAAGGGCCTCCACGCTGTGCACCTGGTTGTCGTGCAGGTTGACCTGCGGCTGGTAATGCACGCGCAGGCTGTTTTCGCTGACCGCCTGGCGCAGGCGGATTTCCAGCGCCCGCCGCTGCTGCATCGCATGGTCCATCGATTCGCTGTAGAAGCGCGGCTGGCTGGCACCGGGCAGCTTGCTCTGGATCCGCGCCAGGTTGGCCTGCTGCAGCAGGCTCTGGATGGTGCTGGCATTGTCCGGATACAGGCTGATGCCGACGCCGGCGCGCAGGCGCAGCTCGGTCTGTCCCACCTGCAACGGTGCCTGCAGGCGGTCGATCAGGTGCTGGCTGATGCTGCGTGCCTGCTCGGCATCGCAGTCGGTAATGACCATGGCAAATTCATCACCGACAAAGCGTCCGGCAGTATCGGCCGGGCCGAGCACGGACTGGATCCGCTGGGCAATTTCGCGCAGCAGGTTGTCACCGGCGTGCTGGCCCATCACCTGGTTGATCTGCTTGAAACGCTCGATATCCAGCGAAACCACCGCGACCGGGTGGTGGGCATGCTCGGCGGCAGCCAGTGCCAGGTTGGCACGGGCGACCAGCTGGCTGCGGTTGGGCAGGCCGGTCAGGTTGTCGTGATAGGCCAGGTGGTGGATGTGCTGGCGTGACAGGTCACGCTCCAGCGCCACCGCGCACAGGTGCACGCAGGTGTCGATCAGGCGCAGATGGCGCGGATCCGGCTCCTGGGCGGTGCGGTAGTAACAGGCAAAGGTGCCCAGGATGCGCCCGTCGCTGGCTTCCACCGGGGTCGACCAGCAGGCGGCCAGGCCATGCTGCAGCGCCTGGTAGGCAATCCCTTCCCAGTTCGGATCGGTGGCGATGTTGCTGCTGACCACCGGTTTGCCGGTCCAGGCGGCGGTGCCACAGCAGCCACAGGCCGGGCCGATCGGCATGCCATCGATCAAGGCGGTGTAGCTGGGCGGCAGGCTGGGGCCGGCGAACGGGCGCAGCTTGCCTTCATTGTCGATGCGCACCACCGAGGCGATGATCTCCGGCGCGATGCGCTCGACCTCGTTGCACAGCAGGGTCATCACCTCTTCGGTGGGGACATCGCGGGCCATCGCCTCGAGCAGGCGGTTGAGCAGCATGGCATGCACCCGCGCCTCGCTGATATCGGTGAGCACGACCACCAGGTGGCTGGGCTGCTGCTGCTCGTCAAACACCGGGGTGGCATTGATCTCGCACCAGACGCCGGGTTCGGAGCAATGGCGCAGGTAGACCTCGGTGCGCAGCGGCTGTCCGGCCAGCAGTGGCGCGAGCAGCTGCTGGCTGGAGCTGGTGCCCTGCGAGCTGTCGATGACCAGCGGCAGCAATGACTGGCCGACCAGCTGGGCATCGCTGTAGCCCAGCAGCTGGCGCAGGCCGCGGTTGGCGTGCAGGATCCGCCCCTGGCCGTCGGTGATCAGGATCGCCGCACGGACCTGGTCAAAACCGATCGTGAGCAGCTGGCTGCGTGCCTCGGCTCTGCGCTGGCTCTGGATGTCACTGAGGTAGATGGCGCGCAGCCCACTGCCGGCGATGCCGTGCACCGATACGCTGACCCAGTGCCGGTGGCCATCGGCGTGCAGCAGCTGGATGTCGCCGCGGTAGCGTTGCACGGTGTCGATCCGGGTACGCCGCTGGCGGCCGCGCGGGTGGAAATGACGCGCAAGCGGCAGCGGAACCAGCTCGGCCAGCGGCTTGCCGATGGCATGCCGGCGGCGCAGCCCGCACAGGCGTTCAGCGGCCTGGTTGAGCCAGCGCACACGCAGCTCCCGGTCAAGCAGCAAGATGCCCTGGTCGGCTTGCTCGGCGGCCAAGGCAATTGCCTCGGGATTGCTGTCCAGACCACTCTCCGGTTGTTCCATTGCAGGCTCTGTTCCCGATGCAATCGTGCGCGTTTGCCCAACCTACCCGTAACCCTGACCCGCGGCTGCTGGCGTCGACTCCGGGCTATCCGGTATCGTGAATGGATGAATTCACGCCCTGTCGTCACCGACCATTGGGTGGCGCGTACCTTCCGCTACCTTTATCGCATTCCTTGGCTCCTCGTGCATCTGTTTTTGGGGCTTCCGCTGGTGCTGCTGTCCATGTTGCCGGCATGGCGCGACTGGGGCGTTGGCGGCCTGCCGCTGGAGCAGCGTGCCGTGCAGCTGTGGTCGGGTGGGCTGCTGCGTGTCTTTGGCCTGCGGGTGTCGCGGTCGGGTTCCCCGTTGCCCGGTGGCGTGCTGCTGGTGGCCAACCATGTCAGCTGGATCGACATCCAGATGATCCACAGCCAGCAGATGGTCGGCTTCGTTGCCAAGGCCGAGATCGCGCGCTGGCCGGTGGTCGGCTGGCTGGCCGCGCGCGGTCAGACCATCTTCCATCACCGTGGCGATACCCAGTCGCTGGGCGGGGTGATGGATGAAATGGAGCAGCGTCTGCGCCAGCAGCGGCCGGTAGCGGTGTTTCCGGAAGGGCGCACGCGCAGTGGTGACGAGGTCGGGCCGTTCCATGCGCGCATTTTCACTTGTGCGGTACAGGCCCGGGTCCCGGTACAGCCGGTGGCGCTGGTCTATGGTGAGCACGGCCAGGCGCAGACGCAGGTTGCCTTTGCCGAGGGCGAAGGTTTTGTCGGCAATTTCCTGCGCCTGCTCGGTGAACCGGCGCGCAGTGCACAGCTGCATTTCCTGGCCCCGATTGCGCCGGGCGAACTGGCCGGGCGGCGGCAGATTGCCGAGCTGGCACGCGAGCGGATCGTGCAGGCGATGGCGGCCTGAGAAGCGATGATGCAGGCCTATCAGCCGCCGGCGTGGTTGCGCAACGGCCACCTGCAGTCCTACCTGTCCTCCAGCCAGCTGCGCCAGCGGCGCGGCGCAGGCCTGCTGCGCCAGCTCGGGGTGGTGAGCGAGGAACTGCTGCTCGATGGCGGCAACGGGGTGCGCCTGCAGGCCTGGCACAGCCGCCTGCCGCAGGGTTCGCCGCAGGCCCTGGCGCTGCTGCTGCATGGCTGGGAGGGCAGTGCCCGTTCCGGCTACATGCGGATGACTGCCGCGCGGCTGCTGCAGGCCGGGTTTGCAGTGGTGCGGCTGAACTTCCGCGACCACGGTGACACCTTCCACCTCAATCCGGGCCTGTTCCATTCGGCGCGGCTGGACGAGGTGGTCAATGCCACCGCCGACCTGGCCCGGCGTTATCCCGCCTTGCCGCTGGTCGCGGCCGGGTTTTCGCTGGGCGGCAATTTTGCCCTGCGCCTGGCCCTGCAGGCGCCGGCGGCCGGGATACCGTTGCAGCGGGTCGCGGCGGTCTGTCCGGTGCTGGACCCGGGCCAGACGATGGACCAGCTCGAGCGTGGCAGCGGCCTGTATGGCCGCTACTTCCACCGCAAGTGGACTGCCTCGTTGCGGCGCAAGCGCGCGCTGTTTCCCGAGCTGATGGCCCATTGTGATGACCAGGTACTGGCGCAGGACCTGCGCGGGCTGACCACCTGGCTGGCCAGTCGCTATGCCGGTTTTGCCACCGTCCAGGACTATTTCGATGCCTATTCGGTGGCCGGCCCGCGGATCGCGCCACTGCAGGTGCCGGCCTCGGTGCTGATGGCCGCCGATGACCCGGTGATTCCGCTGGCCAGTTTCCAGGACTGGCCGTTGCCGGCGCATTCGCAGCTGCTGATCAGCCGCTGGGGCGGCCACTGCGGCTTCATCGAGAACCTGCATGGCGACGGCTGGGCCGAACACTGGGTGTGCCGGCAGCTGCAACAAATCTGAGCCTGGCATGGCTGCTGGCCGGGCAACGGCGGTGGGGATGGCTACAATGCGCAATTGCCCACTGATTCCTGAACGTCATGCAAGAACAGATCCTCCAGGCCTTCCAGCGCAACGCCAACGATGAGGCTGTTGTTCTGGCCCAGCAGTGGGTCGAGCAATCCCCGGGCCAGGTACAACCGTTGAGCTGGCTGGCCACTGCGCTGCGCCAGCAGGGCCAGGTCGAGGCCGCGCTGGCCGCGCTGGACCAGGCGCTGGGCCTGCAGCCCGACGATGCGGTGCTGCACCTGCAGCGCGCCACCCTGCTGCTGACCGGCCGCCAGTTCGAGCAGGCGCACGCGGCGCTGGAACGCACCACCGAGCTGGACCCGAACCAGCTGGACAGCTACCTGATCCAGGCCCATCTGGCGCTCGCGCAGCGGGATTTCGAGCGCGCGCAGAGCCTGAGCAAGGTGGCTGCACGGCTGGCTCCGGAGCATCCGCAGCTGCTGGCCATCGATGGCATGGTCGCGCTGCATCAAGGCAATGCCGACCAGGCGCTGGCCCTGCTCAACCATGCCGCGCAGCAGCTGCCGGATGACCCGCGCATCCTGTACGGCCTGGGCTTTGCGTTCCTGGCCAAGGAACACCTGGCCTTTGCCGAGCAGACCTTCCGCAAGGTCATCGCCGGCCAGCCCGACAGCCTGCCGCTGATGTCGCTGGTGGCCGACCTGTGCCTGCGCCAGGGCAACAGCGAGGGCGCCGCGCAGATGCTCGAGCAGATGCTCACCGCCCCGCAGGGCAACACCCCGGGGGTACGCCGGCTGGCGGCAATGATCCAGCTGCAGGCCGGGCAGCCGCGAGCGGCCGCCGACCATGCCATTGCCTGCCTGCAGGACGAGGTGCTGGATCCACGTGCACTGCAGGTGGCATTGATGGCCTGGCAGCAACTGGGCGCCGAGGACGAGGCACGGCAAGTGCTCGATGCGCAGCTGGAGGCCCGCTCGCAGGAGCATTCGCTGTGGCTGGCCCGGCTGGCGGTGGAGCCGGTGGGCTCGGAAGCGGCCGCCGCGGTGGCCCAGCGCTGGGTCGAGGCGATGCCGGCACATGTGCCGGCGTGGGAGGTGCGCATGCGCCTGCACGACATGCTTGCCCAGCCGGAACAGGCCGAGGCGGTGGCACGCCGGATCATCGAACTGGAGCCGGGCCGGGTCAGCGCCGAACAGCGCGTGGTCGGCGCCCTGCTGGAGCGCAATGACGCCGATGCGGCGGTGGCGCATGTGCAGGCGATGATCGAGCGCGCCGACGAGGCTGCGCGGCCGACGCTGCGCACCTGGCTGGGCGTGGTCCAGGACGGTGCCCAGCGCCCGGCCGATGCCGTGGCCACCTGGCTGGAAGTACGCCAGGCCGAGGCACCGCAGCGGCTGCCGCTGCCGCCGCAGGCCAAGAGCCCGATGAGCTGGCCGGAGCTGGCCCCCATCAGCGAAGACATGCACGACCGCCCGCTGTTTGTCACCGGCCTGCCCGGTTCGGGCGTGGAGCGGGTAGTCACCGTAATGGGTGCGGCCAGCCCGGTGCTGCGTACCGACCGTTTCGGCAGCAACCCGCCCAATGACCCGTTCCAGCGCTTCGATACCCTGGCCGCGCTGGCCAGTGGCGAGCTGTCCGCCGAGGCACTGGTGCAGCAATGGCGTGATGCATTGCCGGCCCGTGGCGTTGCCAACGGCAACATCATCGACTGGCTGCTGTGGTGGGACAACGGCCTGCTCTGGTCGCTGCGCCAGCACCTGCCACAGGCCCGCCTGCTGGTGGTGCTGCGTGACCCGCGCGACATGCTGCTGGAGTGGCTGGCCTTCGGTTCGTCCGCGCCGTTCGCGCTGAACACCATCACCGAGGCCACCGCATGGCTGCAGCGCGGCCTGGAGCAGCTGGCCAACCTGCACGATCAATCGCTGTATCCGGTGGCGCTGATGCGCATCGATGGTTTCGAGCGCGACCCGCAGGGCCTTGCCCAGCTGCTGCAGCAGGTCTTCAACACCGGCTTCCCGGTGGTCGACCAGCTGCCGCCGCCGCGCCTGCCGTCCGGCCATTGGCGCCAGTACCGCGATGTGCTGGGCGCTGCCTTCAACAACCTGACCCCGGTCGCTGTGCGTCTGGGCTATCCCGAAAATTGAGCACAGGAGGATGTGATGCGACTGACCAGCAGCAGTTTTGACAACGGCCAGCCGCTGCCGGTGGCCCTGGCGGCCGGCAAGGCCGATGGCTTTTCCAGCAACCGCAACCCGCAGCTGGCCTGGGAGCAGGTTCCGGAAGGTACCGCCTCGTTCGTGCTGTTGTGCGTGGATCCGGATGTGCCGACGGTGCCGTCGATGGTCGGTGCCGAAGGGGTCATCATTCCGCAGGAACAGCCACGCTGTGATTTCAGCCACTGGGTGATGGTCGACATTCCTGCCGATGTGCGGGAAATCGCCGAAGGTGCCTGTTCGGACGGCTTTGTCGTCGGCGGCAAGCAGGCACCGGCCGGCCCGGCCGGCGCGCGCCAGGGCATCAATGACTACACCGGCTGGTTTGCCGGCGATGCCACCATGGCCGGCACCTACCGCGGCTACGACGGCGCCTACCCGCCAGCCAACGATGCCCGCGTGCACCGTTATTTCTTCCGCCTGTTCGCGCTGGATATCGCCACGCTGCCGGTGGACGGCGATTTCAGCGCCGCCCAGGTGCAGGCGGCGATGCAGGGCCATGTGCTGGCCGAGGCCGCCATCCATGGCACCTACACGCTGAACCCGGCGCTGTAAGCGCAGGCAATGAAAAAACCGCCGGTGCAGACCGGCGGTTTTTTGTTGCCTGCGCTTATGGCATCGCCTGGGCTCAGGGGCCGACGTTCTCGCTTTCCACCACCAGGTCCAGCACGTAGGCCAGCGAGGAGCCATCGGCCGGCGGGTTGGCCACCGGATAGCGCTTGAGCCGCAGGATGTTGCGGGTGCCGGGCTGGTGCTGGTATCCCTCGATTTCACCGTAGAAAAGACTGAAATCCGCACTGGCAGGCTGCTTGATGCCTTCGGCGCTGTAGTGCACCGGCCGTACCTGCAGGCACTGGGCGTTGGCCATCACGCCGTGGCTGCACGGCTTGCGCTGCGGGGTCACTTCCCAGAACACGGTTTCGCCCGGGCCGCCAAAGCGGGTCTGCGCGGTGGGCTCGCCGCGCCAGCTCAGGGTGGCGCCGTCGGCACTGACCAGCAGCAGCTGCCCCGAATCGATCGCCTTGACCTGCAACGGCTTGCTGAACTGGGCGGCGATGGCCTGGTCGGCGGCCATCAGCGCCGGTTCGCAGGCGCGTTCGGTGGCGGCCAGCGGGCCGATGACCAGGGTCTGCTGCTCGAGCCGGTAGCTGCCATTGTGCTGGTTGCAGCCGCCGGAAATGTGGATCCGGCCCTCGGCAAAGTCCAGCTGCAACGGCACGTCTTCATTCGGGAACAGCACATCGATCGGCTGGTTGCCGGCATCGGTTGCCGAGGTCAGCAGCCAGTGGTTGGCACCCAGCTGGCTGGCATCGACGGTCAAACCCGTGGATTCAGCCGGGGACACGGACGTCTGGCTGTCCACGGCCTGGCTGGCCGGGGTCGGCGTTGATGGGGCGCAGGCAGTCAACAGCGCCAGCGGCAGGGTCAACAGGGCGGCTCGCAACACAACAACCTCCAACAATCCAAGTGAATGGGGGGCGGGAAGGCCGCAGACTCAGCTGCCGGCCGGCAGCAGCAGCAACAGGCCGATACCGAGCGCGATCCGGTACCAGGCAAAGCCATTGAAACTGTGGTTCTTGATGTAGCCCAGCAGCCATTTGACCACGACAAAGCCGGTCAGCGCCGAGGCGACAAAGGCCAGTGCGACTTCTGCCCAGGCCTCGTTGCCGAGCTGGCCCTCGCTGGCCATTTCCAGCAACGCGTAGCCACTGGCGGCGAACATGGTCGGGATGCCGACCAGGAACACGAACTCGGCCGCGGCCGCGCGCCGGCTAAGGCCCAGGAACATGGCCAGGAAGATCGCTGCGGCCGAACGCGAGGTGCCCGGGAAGACCCCGGCCACCACTTGGGCCAGGCCGACGCCGACGGCGACCGTCCAGGTCACCGTGGTACGGTCCGGCAGCAGGCTGGCGCGCTTTTCGGCCAGCAGCATCCACAGCCCGCCGATGATCAGGGCGATCGCCACCGGGGTCACCGTTTCCGGCAGTTCCCAGCCGAGCAGGCGTACCGGCAGCCCGACCAGGGCGGTGACCAGGAAGGCGGTGCCCAGCTTGAGCACGTAATCGCGGTTGTCGGCCTGGCCCAGGCCGGTGGCCAGGCTCCACAGGCGCTGGCGCAGCACCAGCACCACCGCGACGATCGCGCCGGCCTGGATGACGATGTTGAAAAAGTCCGAGCGGCTGCCCAGCCAGTGCTGGGCGATCAGCAGGTGGCCGGTGGAGGACACCGGCAGGAATTCGGTGAGGCCTTCGATGATGCCCAGCAGCAGGGCGCTAAACAGGTCGGACATGGGCAGTGGGCAGCGCTGGAGCAGGAAGGGCGGAAAACGCGTTCAGTTTGCACCCATGCGGTGCGTTGCAGCAAGGATGCACCTTTTTGGTGCACAGCCAAGGGGCGCGGCCTTCCTGCATGTTTTTATTTCCCTATTAAAACAATGGCTTGCAGAAAAATCAAAAGTTGGCACGTGGTTTGCTATACCTGATCTACGAATCCACCCCGCCGAGGTTGTAACGATGTCCGTTGAAAACGTTGAGAAGCTGATCAAGGAAAACCAGATCGAGTTCGTCGACCTGCGCTTTGTCGACATGCGTGGTGTGGAACAGCACGTCACCTTCCCGGTTTCGATCATCGAGCCGAGCCTGTTCGAGGAAGGCAAGATGTTCGACGGCAGCTCGATTGCCGGCTGGAAGGGCATCAACGATTCGGACATGGTGCTGATGCCCGATACCGAGTCGGCCTACGTCGATCCGTTCTATGCCGACCCGACCCTGGTGATCAGCTGCGACATCCTCGACCCGGCCACGATGCAGCCGTACAACCGCTGCCCGCGCGGCATCGCCAAGCGCGCCGAGGCCTTCCTGAAGTCCTCCGGCATCGCTGACCTGGCCTTCTTCGGCCCGGAACCGGAATTCTTCATCTTCGATTCGGTGCGTTACGCCAACGAGATGGGCAACACCTTCTTCAAGATCAATTCCGAGGAAGCGGCCTGGGGCACCGGCGACAAGATGGGCGGCGCCAACTCCGGCTATCGCCCGACGGTGAAGGGTGGCTACTTCCCGGTGCCGCCGACCGATTCGCTGCACGACATCCGCGCCGAGATGTGCAAGACCCTGGCTGCGGTCGGCATCGAAGTGGAAGTGCACCACCACGAGGTGGCCAACGCCGGCCAGTGCGAGATCGGCGCCAAGTTCAACACCCTGGTCAAGAAGGCCGACGAGCTGCTGCGCCTGAAGCACGTGGTCAAGAACGTGGCCCACCGCAACGGCAAGACCGCCACCTTCATGCCCAAGCCGATCGTCGGTGACAACGGCAGCGGCATGCATGTGCACCAGAGCCTGGCAAAGGACGGCAAGAACCTGTTCTCCGGCGACGGCTACGGTGGCCTGAGCCAGACCGCGCTGTGGTACATCGGCGGCATCTTCAAGCACGCCAAGGCGATCAACGCCTTCGCCAACGCCGGCACCAACTCCTACAAGCGTCTGGTCCCGGGCTTTGAAGCCCCGGTGATGCTGGCCTACTCGGCCTCCAACCGTTCGGCCTCCTGCCGCATCCCGTTCGTGGCCAACCCGAAGGCCCGTCGCATCGAGATGCGCTTCCCCGATCCGATCCAGTCCGGCTACCTGACCTTCACCGCGCTGATGATGGCCGGCCTGGACGGCATCCGTAACCAGATCGACCCGGGCGCACCGAGCGACAAGGACTTGTACGACCTGCCGCCGGAAGAAGAGAAGCTGATCCCGCAGGTCTGCTCCTCGCTGGACCAGGCGCTGGAAGCGCTGGACAAGGACCGCGAGTTCCTCAAGGCCGGTGGCGTGATGAGCGACGACTTCATCGACGGCTACATCGCCCTGAAGATGAAGGAAGTGACCTCCTTCCGTGCCGCCACCCACCCGCTGGAATACCAGCTGTACTACGCGATCTGATTGTTGATCGCGGCAACCCATCCCGGCCGGAGGTTCCTCCCCCCGCCGGCCAGGATGTTGCCGTTGCCCCGGTTGGGGAGCCGGGGCAGGGGCTTGCAGCAGTGCCATCCCTTGTGGGTGCAGCCGTTATCCGGACGTGTCTTCCGCATCAGCGGGAGGTGGCGTTGACGGCGCGCAAGCACGCGCCGTGATGCACACACAGCACTTTTCGATGTACCGCCTGCGCCGTTGTTGCGCAGTGCGGCCAGCCAGGCGTGGCCGGCAAGGCCATTGCCTCGACCTCCACCATCGGGATACCTGCATGAAACTGATCACCGCCATCATCCGGCCGTTCAAGCTCGACGAGGTCCGCGAGGCCCTTGCCGAGGTGGGCGTGACCGGCATCACCGTGACCGAGGTCAAGGGCTTTGGCCGGCAGAAGGGCCACACCGAGCTGTACCGCGGTGCCGAGTACGTGGTGGATTTCCTGCCCAAGATCAAGCTGGAAACCGTCGTAGCCGAAGCCTCGCTGGAGGCGGTGATCGAGGCGATCCAGCAGGCCGCCGGCACCGGCAAGATCGGTGACGGCAAGATCTTTGTCGCCACGGTTGACCAGGTCATCCGTATCCGTACCGGCGAAATCGGCGTCGACGCGCTCTAACCTCCCACGGAGCTACCCCATGAAGACTGTTCGTCCTGCCGGGCTGATGCCGCGGCACGCTGCGCTGTTGCTGTTTTTCACCGTCCTGCTGGCGCTGCTGGCCGGGCCGCTGGCATTTGCACAGTCACCGGCCGAAGTGATTCCGCTGCCCGACCCGGAAGTCAGCGTCGCTGCGCTGGAGCCGACAGCGGCCGAGCCGGCCGCGGTTGCCGGGCCGGCTGCCGCCGCCTATGACCACGGTGACGTGGCCTGGATGCTGACCTCGACCCTGCTGGTGCTGCTGATGGTGGTGCCGGGCCTGGCGCTGTTCTACGGCGGCATGGTGCGCAGCAAGAACGTGCTGTCGGTGCTGATGCAGGTGCTGGTGGTGTATTCGGTGGTGGTGCTGGTCTGGGTGGCTTACGGCTACAGCGCGGCCTTCAGTGCCGGCAATGCCTTCTTCGGCTCGTTCAGCGAGCGTGCCTTCCTGCGCGGCATCACCGCCGATTCGGTGGCCAACGGCCTGCCTGAATTCCTGTTTGTCGCCTTCCAGTCCACCTTTGCCGGCATCACCACCGCGCTGGTGATCGGCTCGTTCGCCGAACGCATCAAGTTCAAGGTGGTGATGTTCTTCGCCATCGCCTGGGTCACCCTGGCCTACCTGCCGATGGTGCACATGGTGTGGAGCGGCGCCGAGGGTTTTCTGGCGCACAAGGGCGTGATCGACTTTGCCGGCGGCACCGTGGTCCACATCAATGCCGGCGTGGCCGGCCTGGTCGGCGCCTGGCTGCTGGGCCCGCGGCTGGGTTATGGCCGTGAGGCGATGAAGCCGCACAGCGTGCCGTTCACCTTCATCGGTGCCGCGCTGCTGTGGGTGGGCTGGTTCGGCTTCAATGCCGGTTCGGCGCTGGCGGCCAACGGCGCCGCCTCGCTGGCGATGCTCAACACCATGGTGGCCACCGCCGCCGGTGTGGTTGGCTGGACCGTGATCGAAGCCATCAGCAAGGGCAAGCCCTCGGCACTGGGTGGCGCTTCCGGCGCGATTGCCGGCCTGGTCGGCATCACTCCGGCCGCCGGTACGGTGGGCCCGATGGGGGCGATCGTGATCGGTGTGCTGGCCGGTGCGGTCTGCGTGTGGGCGGTCAATGGCCTCAAGCGCCTGCTGCGCGCCGATGACAGCCTGGACGTGTTCGGCGTGCATGGCGTGGGCGGCATCATCGGTGCGTTGCTCACCGGTGTGTTCAGTGATGCCTCGCTCGGCGGCACCGGGCTGGAGGGCAGCATCGGCGCGCAGGTCTGGGTGCAGCTGGTCTCGGTGGTATTCACCGTGGTCTGGTGCGCGGTGGCTACCGCGTTGATCCTGCTGCTGGCCCGGGTGCTGTTCGGCGGCCTGCGCGTGGACAGCGAGGCCGAGCGCCAGGGCCTGGACATCTCCAGCCACGGCGAGCGCGCCTACGAGGGCTGATGGTTGCAACGGTCACGGGCGCCGGCTGGCGCCCGTGACTTCGGTAACTTGTGGGCCCCGCCGTTGACGGTTGCAATGCCCGGATGAAAACAAACCTGCTGCTGCCCCTGGCGCTGGTCGCCGCCCTGAGCGCCTGCTCTCCGCAGGTGGTGCGTAACCCGCTGGCGAGCTGGCACCCATCGCCCAACCACAATGAACGCGGGCCGGTGGTGATCGTGCTGCACCACACCGACCAGGATTCGGTGGAGGAAAGCCTGCACACGCTGAGCACGGCCAACAGCGGTGGCAAGGTCAGCTCGCACTACCTGCTCGGCAAGGACGGCCACCTGTACCAATTGGTGGAGGACAGCCGCCGCGCCTGGCATGCCGGCCCGGGCCGCTGGGGCCCGCTGGGGGATCTGAACTCGACCTCGATCGGGATCGAAATCGACAACGATGGTGACAGCCCGTTCCCGCCGGCCCAGATCCAGGCATTGATCGTGCTGCTGGAGGACCTGAGCACACGGCTGAACATCCCGCGCCATGCGGTCATCGCCCATGCCGACCTGGCACCGATGCGCAAGCAGGACCCGAACCGTTTCTTCCCGTGGCAGACCCTGGCCGAGGCCGGCTTTGGCCTGTGGCCCAAGGCCGAGCATGGCCCGGCCCCGGAAGGGTTTGATCCGCTGCTGGCCCTGCGTGCGTTTGGTTATCCGGTCGATGCCGGCAAGCCGGAGGCGGCCATTACCGCCTTCCATCGCCGCTTCCGCGGTGATGACCAGCTGCCGCCGGTGCTGGATGCGGAGGATGCGCGCATCCTGCACTCGTTGCTGCAGCAGCTGCCTTGAGCAGACCAGGGCGCTGCCGGCTGCGCGGGCTTTGCACTATATTGGTGCAATGACTGCCAGTGACGCCCCACCGGATCTTGAACAGTTGGCCACGCCCCTGGCCTGGGCCGGGCCGGATGGCAACGTGCGCGGGGTCAACCCGGCCTTCGTGCGCTGGCTGGGGGTCAGTGCCCGGCGGCTGATCGGGTTGCCGTTGTCGGCGTTGGAAGCCCAGGGCCAGGTGCTGGCGCACTTCATGGCGCGCGACCAGGCCGATCTGTTGCGGCTGGACCGGCTGGCGCTGGCCCTGCCCGGCGAGAGCGTGCAGTTTGCCCAGGGCTGGCTCGGGCGCAGCGATGATGGCCGCTGGCTGCTGGAGCTGCATCCGGTTGATGAGTTTGCCGTGGCCGACCCGGTGCAGGCCCTGCCCAGTGCGTTGAATGCCGCGCTCAAGGGCCTGGCGCACGAGCTGCGCAACCCGCTGGCCGGGCTCAAGGGCGCGGCGCAACTGCTGGCCCGGCGCAGCGCCGGGCGTGACCCGGAAGAGGGCGAGCTGATCGCGCTGATCAGCAGCGAGATCGAGCGGTTGAACAACCTGCTTGAACAGCTGCTCTCGCCGCAGCCGCCGCAGCCGCCGGCGCGGCTCAACATCCATGCAGTGCTGGAACGGGTGCTGCGCCTGGCCGAAAGTGAAGCCGGCTGGGCGGTGCGCCTGCAGCGCGACTATGACCCGTCGATTCCCGAATTCACCGGCGATGCCGACCGCCTGACCCAGGCGATCTGGAACCTGGTGCGCAATGCGATGCAGGCCGGCAGCAGCACGGTGACCCTGCGCACCCGGGTCGACCACGGTGCGCGCATCGCCGAGATGATCCACCCACTGGTGCTGCGGCTGGAAATTGCCGATGACGGCCGTGGCGTGCCGGAAGACCTGGCCGAACATATCTTCCTGCCGCTGGTCAGTGGCCGTGCCGAGGGCACGGGCCTGGGGCTGGCGCTGGCACAGCAGGTGGCGCGCGAACACCGCGGCTCGCTGGGCTACCGCTCGCGCCCCGGGCATACCGTGTTCACCCTGTTGCTGCCCTTGCTGGACGACGTTGCGGAGGTGCCATGACCACTGTTGATGCTGCAGCCGTGATCTGGGTCGTCGATGACGACCGCTCGGTGCGCTTCGTACTGGCCACCGCGTTGCGCCAGGCCGGCTGGAAGGTAGCGGTGTTCGACAGCGCCGATGCGGTGCTGGCGGCGCTGGCCGCTGGCCAGGTGCCGGCCCTGCTGTTCACCGATGTGCGCATGCCCGGGCAATCCGGCCTGGCCCTGCTGGAGCGGCTCAAGGCCGAGCATCCGCAGCTGCCGGTGATCGTGATGAGCGCCTACACCGACGTGGCCAGCACTGCCGGGGCGTTTCGTGGCGGCGCGCATGAGTTCCTGTCCAAGCCGTTCGACCTGGACGAGGCGGTGGCGCTGGCGCGGCGCGCCTTGCCGACCCTGCAGGAGCCGCCGTTGCCGGCTGCTGCGGCCACTCCCGCCGCGGTCTCGGTGGACGGCCCACCGCAGCTGATCGGCGATACCGAGCCGATGCGCGCGCTGTTCCGGGCCATCGGCCGGCTGGCGCAGGCGCCGCTGAGCGTGCTGATCCATGGCGAAACCGGCACCGGCAAGGAGCTGGTGGCCAATGCCCTGCACCGCGAATCGCCACGCGCACACGGTCCGTTCGTGGCGCTCAATACCGCCGCGATTCCGGCCGAGCTGCTGGAAAGCGAGCTGTTCGGGCACGAGGCCGGCGCGTTCACCGGGGCCAACAAGCGCCATATCGGCCGCTTTGAACAGGCCGATGGCGGCACCCTGTTCCTGGATGAAATCGGCGACATGCCGGCCTCGCTGCAGACCCGCCTGCTGCGGGTGCTGGCCCAGGGCGAATTCTTCCGGGTCGGTGGCCGTGAGCTGATCCACGTCGATGTGCGCGTGGTCGCCGCCACCCATCAGGATCTGGAGGCACTGGTCGAGCAGGGGCGTTTCCGTGCCGACCTGCTGCACCGGCTGGACGTGGTGCGGCTGCGGATGCCACCGCTGCGCGACCGCCGGGCCGATATCGCGGTACTGGCGGAGAACTTCCTGGCACGCGCGGCTCAGCGGCTGGAAATGCCCCTGAAGCGGCTCAGCGCCCCGGCACTGGCGGCGTTGTCGGCGCATGACTGGCCGGGCAATGTGCGCGAGCTGGAAAACGTCTGCTGGCGGCTGGCGGCGCTGGCGGTGGCCGACACCATCGATGCGGCCGATGTCCAGGCCGCGCTGGCGCGTGGTGGCCGCCTGGCCGGGCCGGCGCTGGCCGGCAGCGGCATGGACTGGGAGGCGCCATTGGCCGCCTGGGCCAGGCAGCAGCTGCATGCCGGGGTGGCCGATGTGCACGCGCAGGCACGGCAACGGCTGGATACCACCCTGCTGGAAGTGGCGCTGGAACTGACCGGCGGCCGGCGCGCCGAAGCGGCCAGCCGGCTCGGGGTAGGGCGCAATACCCTGACCCGCAAGCTCGGTGCCAGCCGTCACCGGGGCTAGGCGTGTTTGCTCTACCATTGCCGCGCACGATGTTTTGACGGAGGCAGGCGCATGCGGGTTGATTGGTTGGCGGTAGTGGCGATGGCAGGCCTGGCCGCGTGTTCAAGCGCACCGGTACCCAGGCCCGAAGCGCCGCCGGCACCGGTACTGGCGCAGGTGGGCACGGTGATGCAGGCCGAGGCGGCGCTGGCACCGGCGTCGGCCAGCCTGGTCAGTGGCCGTCTGGAACTGGCCAGCCAGCCCGGTGGCGTGCGCATCACCGGCACCCTCGGCGGCCTGCGTGCCCACCAGCTCGCCGCCTTCCATGTGCACGAGCGTGGCGATTGCACGGCGGTGGATGCCAGCAGTGCCGGTGGCCACTTCAATCCGCTCGGACAGGCCCATGGCCGTGCCGGCCAGGGCGGCCATCACCTGGGTGACATGGACAACCTGCAGGCCGATGCCGGCGGGCGGGTAGCGGTGGATGTGTACCTGGCCGGGGTCGTGCTTGGTGGCGGTGCCGGCAATGACATCCTTGGCCGTGCCCTGGTGGTGCATGGCCAGGGCGATGATTACCGCAGCCAACCGGCAGGCAATGCCGGGGTGCGGGTAGCTTGTGGCGTGATTCGTAGCAGATCCTGACTTTCTGGAGGAATACCCATGCGTAGCGTAGTGAGTGCGGCCGTGTTGAGCGTGTTGCTGGTTGGCTGCAACCAGGCCGGACAATCCCCGGCGGCCCCGGCCGAGCCGGCACCAGCGGCTGACAATCCCGCGCCGGCGGCAGCGCCGGTCAATACCGCACCCAACGATGGCCCGGGGCAGGCGGTTGCGGCGGCCGAGTTGCTGCCGACGGCCGGCAACCAGGTCAGCGGCCGGCTGCAGTTCTACCGCGAGGGCGGGCAGCTGCGCGTGCGTGGCACCATCAGCGGCCTGAAGCCCAACAGCGAACATGGCTTCCATGTCCATGAAACCGGTGATTGCGCTGCGCCCGATGGCAGCAGTGCCGGCGGCCATTTCAATCCGGACGCGGTGGCCCATGGCGCGCACGATGCCCCGGTCCACCACACCGGCGACATGCCGAACATGCGGGCCGACGCCCAGGGCGTTGCCACGGTCGATGGCCTGCTCGCGCGCGAGGCCACCCTGGGCGATGGCAGCAGCCACGACATCCTCGGTCGTGGCCTGATCATCCATGCCGACCCGGATGACTATGTCAGCCAGCCGACCGGCAATGCCGGTGCCCGCCTGGCCTGCGGGGTGATCGGCAGCGCGCAGTAACGCCGACAGGCAACCGCGTTACAACCTGTGAGCAAACCACGATGCCGGCCCTGTGCCGGCATCGTGCGTTGAGGGGCAAACGTAAGAGGACAGGACCGGTTTGGCAGTTCGCCGCCTCTGGTGTGTTCTGACAAGTTGTTGCAACGCGTGGAAAACACCGGGGCATTGCGATGGCGACAACCATTGCTGTCCTGCCCGCCCGTGTTGGCGGCAGGTCAGGGAATGGAACAGTCACAAGGAGACGCAATGGAGGTTCATGACCCGATGACGAAGTGCGAATGCGCTGCAACGCCCACACCGGGCGAGCTGTGGTTTGCCACCCGGAAAAGCCGTGCTGAGCCGGCGGTGGGAAATCTGGGGTCAAGCACGCTGTGCGTGCTGGCCTGGGCCCTGGCGCTGCTGGGTGAAGCCTGCCGGCAGTGTGCGCTGCAGCAGCCGGCATCACCCGGCGATGGCCCGCGCCGGCAACGCCAAGAGGTACTGCAACGGGCGATTGCCTGGATTGAAGAAAATGCCAGCAGCGAAAACCTGTCCGTCGAACAGATGGCCGATGCACTGCATATGTCGCGTTCCAGCCTGCACCGGAAAATCGTCGACCAGGCCGGTTGCTCGCCGGGGGAGTTGATCCGCCAGATACGCATGCAGCTGGGCAAGCAGTTGTTGCTGGCCGGCAGCGACAATGTTTCCGAAGTGGCCTATTCGGTCGGTTATTCCAGCCTGTCCAGTTTCAGCCGCGCCTACCGGCAGTACTACGGCATTGCACCGTCAGCGGAATACCTTCCGGCTACCCGCATGCGACCTGCAACGGTGGGCCAAGCAACTGCAACCGGCTGGAAAAGCCTGGATTTGCGCCTGTAGCAGACTGATCGGCATCCGGGCTGTTAGAGCCATTGAGGGGGGCAGATGGTCGCAGCAACAGCAATCACTTTGAGCCAGCTGGTGCAGTCGCTGGCAACGGCGGTGGTGCAGGCGCAGCAGCAGGTCGAAGACCATCAAGTGGCGGGCCTGGATCGTTATTTCGATCCCGACGGCCGGCCGCACAGCCTGACCATCCGCACCCGTTCGCTACGCCCCGATGCCGCTGCCGATGCCGAGGACTGGTACAGCGCACCGTTGCTGCCGCTGCTGCCCAACAGCCAGTTGCGGATCAAGAATGCACATCTGGAACTGCGTGCGGAACTGGCTGACCTGGGCAACAAGGCCACCGCACAGCCTGGCGATGCGCAGGGCAGCGGTGCCGCTGCCGCGGTGCCGGAGCTGGCACTGGTGCTGGCCAACAACAGCAACGAAGGCAGCGTGCGGATCCGTCTGGAGCTGGAAGCCGTGGAGGCCGGCGATGGCCGTTCCCGGCTTCTGGATCACCTCGCCAAGACCCAGGGTTTCATCGACAGGTGATCCCGGGTGCTGCCTGCAGTGTGCAGGTGGTCGCCGCCGTAAATAAGGAGAGTTGCAATGGCTAATGCCGCAAGTGTTGTTGACCAGTTCAAGGGCCTGCCGATGGAAACACTGATCGGTGCCCCGCTCAAGGCGGCCTGTGATTCACAGGTACAGCTGGCCCAGGCCACCGCTGACTTCATCAAGCAGGTGGGGCAGCTGGAGGATGGCAAGGCACGCATGAGCGAATTCAAGTACAAGCGTCCGACCTACGATGCCAACGGCATCCAGAGTGGCAGCGAAGAAGTGTCGCTGGAGGTGCCGATGCTGGCCGTGGTGAAGGTTCCCAGCCTGGGGATCACCTCGTTGGACATCACCTTTGACATGGAGGTGAAGTCCTCGTTTGCCGAGAAGAGCAACACCCAGGCCTCGGCCACTGCGAACGCGTCGTGGAGCGGCTGGGGCGCGAAGGTGAGCATCCAGGGCTCGGTCAGCACGGCCCGCGAAAACACCCGCAGCAGCGACAACTCGGCCAAATACCATGTGCAGCTGCATGCCGAGGACCGTGGCCTTCCCGAAGGCCTGGCGCGGGTGCTGGATATCCTGCAGGCCTCGATCTCGACCCCGCTACCGGTAACGCCGTAAGCACGGCCCGGCGTGCGATCACCCAGCGGCCAGGGGTGATCGCAACGGCGCGCGGGTGCAGGAGGACAGAGCATGGTTGACCTGAGTGACGTGCGTTACATCAAGCGGATCGTGATTGGCAGCAGCAATCCGTCACGGATGCAGACCGAGCAGGAGCTGGCGCAGAGCCAGGCACTGCTCAACCGCTGCCTCAACGAATCGCCACGCGGCTCGATTGTCGGTATCGAGCGCAGTTTTACCCTGCTCCAGCTCGGTGAGCACCAGGTGGTGATGCAGTGGCTGTGCTACCACGTTGGTTTTGCGCGGCGTCCGGTGTGGCTGCAGGAGCAGCCGTGATGCACGATCTGGATCAGCTCGCGCAGGGGGTGGTGGATGCGCTGGTTGGTGCCCACCGCAGCTGCCGGCAGCTGCACAGCCAGCAGCTGTGCCGCCAACTGGGGATCGGTGCCAGCGTGTCGGTCACCACCCTGCGCGATGGCCAGTGGCAGACCCGGCAGCAGGCGCTGCGTGGCTTGATCAACCGCCATGGGATACAGCCGCGCCGCCTGCAGTTGCAGCTGCGTTGCCGGGTGCAGGATGCCGGAACCGATCACCAGGGCCAGCCGCGGTTGTGGCTGGAGCTGGACCGGCGGGCGGCGACGCACCAGCTGCTGATCCAGGCCGATATCGATATCTGCTGCCGGCTGCGGATGTGGTTTGACCACTGCCTGCTGCGGGATGTCTCCATCGCGCTGGAGGAGGACTGAGATGGCATGGCCGTGGCAGCAAGCGCGCTGCAGGATCGCGCTGGACCCGGAAACCACCCGCCTGCTGTGGCCGCTGGTGGCGGCCGAACTGGCCCATCGCCGCCGTCGGCAGCGGCAACGCCGTGCGCTGCTGGCTGCCGCCGGGTTGCTGCTGTTGATGGTGTTGTCCCTTGCCGCCTGGCAGGCTTTTTCAATCACCCTGGGAGGGTTATGAAAACACTCAATTGGATTGTGGCCTCATCGCTGTTGTCAGTGGCCGTGTGCCTGCCGGCACGGGCGCAGTCGAGCCCGGCGTTGATGCTGGTCGAGCAGCAGCAGCTGGAGGTGGTGGTCCATCGTGGCCAGGCCGCCATCGATCATGTCCGCGCCCATGCCGGGCGTTCGCTCTGGCTGGATGTCAACGACCTGGCCCTGCGCCTGAACCAGGCCCAGTGCACGGTGATCGGGCGCTATGTCGAAAATGGCCAGTACCAGGTCCAGCCGCTGAAGTTCAGTGGTTTGTGCAATCAGCTCGACCGGCTGACGGTGATTGACGCCAACGTGTTGCAGGCCACGCTGCGGCCTTGACCGGCCACCGCCGGCGGCAGTCATCCGGGGCCCGGCTGCGCCAGGGCCCCGGTGGGTTCACGGGTAGCGCGCGTGCAGGTAGATCGCCAGCTCCTCGCTGCGCCGGCGCAGCAGCCCGGGCATGGTCTTGCCCTGTGAACGCGACCAGGCTTTCCATGCCGCCTCCAGGTCGGGGTAGGGCGTGGGTGCAGCCGGGTCGTTGACCAGCTTGAGCACCGAGGAGCTGGCAAAGGCCTTGCCGCCGATGTTGAAGCACAGCCCTACCAGCGCATCGAACTGATGCGGCCGCAGTGCCCGGCGCACACCGGCAAGCACGGTCTTCTCGAACGGACGCAGGTCCTGCTGCAGCAGCTGCCCGGCCTGGCCCTGGCTGATGCCGTGGCAATACTGCGGCCATTGCTCGCGGCTGATCAGATGCCCATAGCCGATGGTCGCACCGGCCACCCACTGCCGGCAGGGCTTGCCGGTCTGGTCATCATAGGGGGCAAGCCGCAGCCCTTCGGCTTTCTGCAGCCAGGCCAGGCCGGCCTGGCTCAGCGCTTTGGCGCCATCGAAATGTTCGTGCATGAGGATGTTGTGGTCGCGTGCCGATTGCACCTGACCGGTATACCCAGTGGCATTGCACCGGGTTTGCCCGGCTGGCGCAGACGCTGTGCCGGGTGGTGCAAAGCCCCGCCGCCATTGGCCCGGGCATGAAAAAACCGGCCCTGGGGGCCGGTTCGGGGGCAGCACGTGCCGGGCTCAGTGGCCGATCAGCTGGCGGGCGTCCTGGCCGCTGCGGACGTGTACGTAGAGCACATCCAGGCCGTGGGCTTCCAGCACCGCGGCCATCTGCCGCTGGCGGATCAGGAACTGTTCGTACACCCGGCTCAGACGCTCGAAATCGGCGCGCTCATGCTGGTAGTGCTCGCACCAGCTTTGCGGGTCGAACAGGGCCATGCGCACTTCCCCGCCGGCGTAGCGCAGCAGCGGCTCGGGGGCCGCATCCAGCCATTGTTCCTGCTCCGGCGCCAGCAGCGCGGTTTCGATCAGCGGCCACAGCGCGCCCAGGCCCTGGTTGTCGTACTGCATGGCCATCATCGCGGCCAGGTCGTGCACGGTGAAATAGCGCGCATGCTCGATCCGGGCACCGAAGGCATTCTGGGCCAGCAGCGCGGTGTCCGGCTGCGCCATGCCATTGGCCAGCAGCACCTCTTCCAGCGCCTCGCGCACGCTCTGGACCACGGCCGCATCACTGCCGGAAAGCAGGAACGGCACCACCCGCAGGCCGCCACCGGTCAGTTCCGGGTTGGCCTGCAGCGGCATCGGCACCTCGCCGTTGGCGTCGGTGCCAAAGGCCAGCACCCGCGGGCCCTCATCCTTGCCCGGTGCGCGCTGCTGCAGGTCGGCAAAACGGCGGTGCACGGCCCAACCCGGGCGCAGTACCTCGGCCGGGTCGAAATGCGCAGCGGCGAAGACGAAATCCAGTTCCGGCGCCTGCGGTACCAGCTTGGCCAGATCACGGCCGACCAGGGCGGCGAGGTTGCCGGCGGCGGTGGTGTCCAGCGCGGCATGCTGCGGGGTGTCGCCACCGGCCAGCTCCAACGCGAGCAGGCCCAGGGCGTGGTCTTTCGGGAAGTGATTGCTCATGGCTCCAGTCTGGCCCCTACGGGGGCGTACAGCTACACTTTGGCCATTATGCCTGCACGCGCTGTGCAGGGGTCGTTGCCCTTCATCCTGCAAGGTGTGTCCATGTCTACTGTTCGCCGTGTCGCCATCCTGGGCGGTGTCCGCATTCCGTTCTGCCGCCAGAACACCGCTTACGCGGATGTCGGCAACCTCGGCATGAGTGTGCGTACCCTGGGCGCGCTGGTGGAGCGTTTCGGCCTGCATGGCAAGCAGCTGGGCGAAGTGGCGATGGGCGCGGTGATCAAGCATCCGTCGGACTGGAACCTCGGCCGCGAGGCGGCACTGTCCTCGGGGCTGTCGCCATTGACCCCGGGCATCACCCTGCAGCGCGCCTGCGGCACCTCGCTGGACAGCATCATCACCGTGGCCAACAAGATCGCCGTCGGCCAGATCGAATCCGGCATCGGTGGTGGCTCGGATACCACCTCCGATGTGCCGATCGTCTACGGCAAGGCCCTGCGCAGCCGGCTGTTGGCCGCCAACCGTGCCAAGACCACCGGCGACAAGATCAAGGCCTTGGTCAGCGGCTTCCGGTTTTCCGAGCTCAAGCCGGAATTTCCCGGCGTGGCCGAACCGCGCACCGGCAAGAGCATGGGCGCGCACTGCGAGGACATGGCCAAGCAGTGGAACATCAGCCGCGAAGACCAGGATGCCTGGGCGGTTTCCTCGCACAAGAAGCTGGCCGCCGCGTATGAATCCGGTTTCTTCAGCGACATGGTGGTGCCGTTCCGCGGTGTCGAGCGCGACAACATCCTGCGTCCGGATACCAACCTGGAAAAGCTGGCAACCCTGAAGCCGGCCTTCGACAAGGTGTCCGGCCGTGGCACGCTGACCGCCGCCAACTCCACCCCGCTCACCGACGGTGCCTCGGCGGTGCTGCTGGGCAGCGAGCAGTGGGCGGTGGACAACGGCCTGGAGGTGCAGGCGTACCTGCGCGATGCACACGTTTCGGCGGTGGATTTCGTCCACGGTGAAGGCCTGCTGATGGCGCCGACCATCGCCGTGGCCGAGATCCTCAAGCGCAACAACCTGACCCTGCAGGATTTTGACATCTACGAAATCCACGAGGCGTTTGCTGCCCAGGTGCTGTGCACGCTGCGTGCCTGGGAAAGTGCCGATTACTGCCGCGAGCGGCTGGGCCTTGACGCACCGCTGGGCGCGATTGATCCGGCCAAAATCAACCCGATGGGCTCCTCGCTGGCCGCCGGCCACCCGTTTGCCGCCACCGGTGGCCGGGTGATTGCCGCCGCCGCCAAGCAGCTGGCCCAGCGCGGCGGTGGCCGTGCGCTGGTGTCGATCTGCACCGCCGGTGGCATGGGCGTGGTCGCCATCGTCGAACGCTGAGTGCAGCCCGGAAGCCTCGCCACCGGGAGGCTTCAACAACTGCACAAAGCATCGTGAGCAGGCTCGCCCCCACAAAAGCCGGCATGGAAGCATCGGTCGCGTGGGGCATGTGGCTTGTGTGGGAGTGCGCTTGCGCACCACGGGCAGTGGCAAGCATCGCGAGCAAGCTCGCTCCTACAAAAGCGGCATGAAAGCATTGACCGAGCCGAACAGGTAGCTCGTGTGGGAGTCAACTGTCCTGGTCAATCTGCGTGGTTGATCGCCGTTGTAGGTGCGGCGCCCGCCGCGACCCGGGCCATCAAGATATCCCACCACCGCGAGCAGGCTCCCCACAAAAGCAACGGCATCGCTGCCAGGTGGGGTTGCACCACCCAGGGTCGCAGCTGTTGTGGGAGCGCGCTTGCGCGCGATGGCAGAAGCACTGACAGCCCGGGTTCCCTGTTGCCCAGGTATTCAAGCGCTGTCCTCCTGCATGGTTGCCCACTGCCCATGGGCATCCTCAGCGCATGACAGGCTCATTCGACAAACCAGGCTATGCCGCCTTGCGACAGGGCAGATGGTCGGCGCCCGGCCAGGTCTACCTGTTGACCTTCACTACCCACGACAGGCTGCCGCTGTTCGCCGATCCTGCCATCGCCGTGCACTGCTGCCGTGCCATCGCCGCACTTGCCCATACACCGGATGGGGAGTTGCTGAGTTGGGTGCTCATGCCCGATCACTGGCATGGGCTTTTGCAATTGGGGGGTCGGATCACCCTGTCACAGTGGGTCGCACGCTTGAAGTCGACAACCACCCGGCACCTGCCGGAGGGTGTGGCCAGACCTGTTTGGGAGAAGGGCTTCCATGACCACGCCGTGCGTCAGGAGGAGGATCTGCTGCAGGTTGCCCGCTATATCGTAGGCAACCCTGTGCGTGCGGGATTGGTCAGTCGGTGTGGTTTGTATCCCTGGTGGGATGCGGTGTTGTTTTGATTTACCTACTCATCGCTGACTGAGTCCCACAAGAGCTTCGCGAGCAAGTTCGCTCCCACAAAAACCGGTATGGAAGCATCGGTCGCGTGGGGCATATGGCTTGTGTGGGAGTGCGCTTGCGCACGATGAGCAGTGGCAAGCCGTGAGCAAGCTCGGCTGCCACAAAAGCGAAAAGTTTCGCGAGCAAGCTCGCTCCCACAAAAAACCTGCATGAACGCCATCGGTTGAGTGGGGCATGTGGCTTGTGTGGGAGTGCGCTTGCGCACGATGAGCAGTGGCAAGCTTCGTGAGCAAGCTCGGCTGCCACAAAAGCGAAAAGTTTCGCGAGCAGGCTCGCTCCCACAAAACCGGCATGAAGGCATTGCGGGTGGGGCTGGGGGCGCGCAGGCGGCGGGTGGGTGCCGGTAGCGGGCGTAGGGCAGCCCCGCGGGTGAGGCGGGGCGTTGGTTTCTTGCCGGTCGGCCCCGCCGGTCAGGCGGGGTCGTCGCTGAGGTGGGGCAGGCCGTGCTGGTCGCGTTGTTCGACGGCCGCAGGCGCTGCCGTTGTCGTGGCCGGTTCCAGTGGCTGTACCGGTTCGCCGTGCTGCAGCCGCAGGGCATTGAGCAGGCACTGGCTGGCGCGGGCGTGGTCATCCTGGGCGGCATGCAGCTGGCCCAGGGTTTCCCAGGCCGGTGCGCCGGCACCGGCGGCCAATGCCTGTTGCAGCAGGGTCTGGGCCTGTGGCCACTGCTGGTGGCGGCAGGCAATCTGCGCGGCGGCCAGCAGCAGTGCCGGGTCTTCCGGGTGGCTGTGCAGCCAGCGTTGCAGGCGTTGTTCCAGCGCCTGTGGCTCGGCGCCGGCATCCAGCGGTACCAGCAGCGGCAGCAGCTCCGGTGCCCACTGGGCCTCCAGGGCCTGTTCCAGTGCGCGTGCGGCCGGTTCGTGCCAGCCCAGGGCGATTGCACGCTGGACATAGGCGGCGGTGACCTGCGGCTGCTGGCGCAACGGTTTGGCCAGTGCTTCCCAGTGTTCGGCCAGGCGGGTGACATCGCCGGCCTCGCTGAGCATCTGGCTGGCGATCGGCGCTTCCAGTGTGGCCAGCTGCTCGACGGTCAGGGCCTGTTGGCTGCGCAGCGCACCGAGCAGCCCGTAAGCCTCCTCGGCCCGGCCCAGTGCCAGCAGCGCGCGTTGGCGCAGCACCTGGCCGCGCGGCGGCAGCGGCTGCAGGGCGGGTGTATCGAGCAGGGCCAGGGCCTCGTCGGGCTGTTGCCGCAGCAGCAGGCGGCGGGCCTGGAGCAGGGCATGACGCAGGGGATCGATCTCCTGCAGCCGCTGCAGGTGGCGCTGGGCGGCGGCTTCATCACCGCGCTTGTCGGCCGCCCGCAATGCCGCCGACAGCGCAACCGGGCCGACCTCGGCCTCGCCGGCCGCCGATAGCAGCAGTTTTTCACCAGCCAGCCAGCGGCCATGGTGCAGCGCGCTCAGGCCATCGATCAGGCGTGCACGGGCCTGCTTGCGGCGGTAGCGCACCCAGACACGGAACGGCGCGGCCAGCAAGGTCCACAGCAGCCACAGCAGCAGGCCGGCGATCAGCAGCAGCAGGCCGGCCTTGGGCAGGGTGGAGACGTAGTCGTTGCCCCCGACCGACACGATGACCTGGCCAAACCGGCTCAGGCTGGGGTCGTTGAGCCATTGCGCGCCCAGGATCGCCACGGCACAGATCAGGACCAGGGCCAGAACAGCACGGAACAGTTTCATGCAGTGGTACCTCCATGGCGCAGGGCCGAGCCGGGCCCGGCGAAGCTCAGGGAAAGCGGGTGCTGGCACCTTGTTGCCGGTGCCTGCGGCAGGTGTGGGCGGGCCGGGTTTTCCGGCCCCGGGCGCAGCGTCGGGTGGTTGGCTGCAACCGCACGGAACAGTTTCATTCAGCGCTACCCCCCTGGCGTAGCTGACGCATCTGGCGCAGGGTCGAGCCCAACTCTGCCGAGGTCAGGGAAAGCGAGGTCTGGCGCATGTTTTCCAGCGCCTGCTGCTGGCGTTGGCGGGCCGGGCTGTCCGGCCACAGGCGTACCACCCAGTCGTTGATCCGGGCCACCGCGCGCGCCCAGCCTTCCTGGTCGCCACGTTCCAGCGCGGCGCGGGCCAGGCTGGCTTCCAGTTGCAGCGCATCCAGGCCGTGCACGCGCTGGGCATCGGCCAGCAACACGCTGGCATCGCTGGGATGGATTTCCACCAGCGGCGAAAGCAGGCGCTGCCACCACTGCAGCTGCGCCGCCGGGGTGGCCTGGCTGTGGTGCTCCAGCGTCAGCAGGGTCTTGAGCACCTGGTCCAGCGCGCGTGCCTGGCTGCGCCGGGGGTCTTCACCGAGCGCGTCCAGGGCGCGTTTTTCCTGCACCAGGGCCTGGCGCAGGTCGAGCAGGCCGGGGCCTTCCAGGTCCTGCAGCAGGGTGGCGGCCAGCCCGTACAGGCGGCGTGCGCCGTCCAGGTCATGGCCATGTTCGAGCCGTTGCAGGGCCTGGCCGAGCACCACCTCGGCCTCGTCCTGGCGCAGCGCCAGCAGGCTCTGGCGGCTGTCGGCACTGAGCCTGGCGACGTTCTCTTCCAGCAGTGCATTGCGCTGGGACAGGCCCAGCACCTCATCGCGCAGCAGCCGGTTGCCGCTGGCGGCATCCTGCAGTGCCCGGGCATTGGCGCGCTGGTCGGCACGCAGCGCCTGCAGGCTCTGCTCCAGCGCGCCGACCTGCTGCTGCAGCTGGCTGGCAAGGGTGTCGGCCTGCTGCCGCTGCTGCAGCACATAGCCGGTACCGGCGGCCAGCAGGCCAACTGCCATCAACACCCCGGCAACCGGCCAGAGCCAGCGCGGGCGGTGAACAGGGGGCGCGGTAGGAAGGTCGCTCATTGCCACGTCAGGTCACAGCGTAAAAGGGAGGTGGGCCAAACCGGAAGGGCAAGCATCCCCTTTGCCCGGGCGGGCCGCAAGTTTCAGCCGCCGCCAGGCAAGGCCAGCGCCTGCCAGGCAGCGAACAGGTCGGCGGGCATCGCACTGCTGGCCTGGTGGACGCGGGCAAAGCCGAGGTCACGCGCCTGTTGCGCCAGCCGCGCACTGGCGGCAATGGTGGTGCACTGGCGCAGCTGTTGCTGCTGGCGTGGCTCCAGCTGCGCCCACAGCTGTTCCAGTGCCTTGCCGCTGCTGAGCATCAGCACGCTGTTGGCCGGCAGCCGGTTCAGCCGCGCGCGCTGGCGCCCGCGCAGGCGCAGCGGCACGCGGTCATACACCTCGGCCAGCACCACCTGCGCGCCGCGTTGCTGCAGGGTCCGGGCGATCACCCCGCGCCCGCCCGGCGCGCTGACCATGCCGATGCGCTGGCCGCGTGGATCGCGCAGGGCCGGCAGTGCGAGCAGGCCTTCGCTGTCCATCTGCCGTGGCGCCTGCACCTGTGCCAGCCCGGCCTGGCGCAGGGCATGGGCGCTGCCTTCGCCCACCGCCAGCCAGGCCGGTGGCGGGTCGATGCCGGCCAGCGGCAGCAGGGCATTGGCCGCCTGCACCGCCGCCGGGCTGGTGAACAGCACCTGCGGGCAGGCCAGCGCCGCGGCCAGCTGCTGGCGGTCGGCCGCCGTGGTGCGCGGCACGATTGCCCACGGCGACAGCGCCAGCAGCCGGCCACCGGCCGCCGTGGCCAGGCGGCGCAGCGGCGCGTGCTGGCCGCGCGGCCGCAGCGAGAGCAGGGTCCAGGAAGGGGGGAGATGTGCGGGAAGGCTCATTGGCGGCATTATGCGGGGCCTGGCCGTGCTGGCCAGCGTGTCCGGGTTTTGGGAAATCACTATGCAAGAGCATCTGGCGCAACTGAGCGCCACCCTCAAGGCAATGCCACCGGTGGTTGCGCTGGGTATCGAGGTGGATCACTACCACAACCACCAGCTGAGCTTGCGTGCGCCGCTGGCCGCCAACCTCAATGACAAGGGCAATGCCTTCGGCGGCAGCCTGGCCTCGGTCCTGACCCTGTCCGGCTGGGGGCTGGTATCGCTGGAGCTGGCCGCTGCCGGGCTGCAGGCCGATGTCTATGTCGCCGACAGCCGGGTGCGCTATCTGGCGCCGCTGTATGGCGACCTGCTGGCCAGCGCCCGTCTGGACGAGGAAGCCAGCTGGGAGGTGTTTCTGACCCGCTTTGCCGAGCGCGGACATGCCAGCGTGAACCTGGTGGCGCAGGTGCTGGCCGATGGCCGGCCAGCGGCCACCCTGAGCGGGCGCTTCGTGGCCAAGGCAAAGGAGCAGGCATGAACAGGCGACTGTGGTGGCTGGCGATCCTGCTGGCCGGGGTGCTGCCGCTGCTGGCGATGGCGGCCAACCCGCCACGCAAGGCGATGCGCAGCTTCGACCAGGTGCACATCGCCTGGGCCAATGCGATGCGCTGGGGCGAGCTGGAAGAGCGCGAGCCGTTCCTGAGCGAGCAGGCACTGGCGCGGCTGGATGGTTTCCAGCGCAGCCGCTGGGCCCAGGTCAGCATCAGCGGCTACCGCGAGCGTGCGCGGGCGCTGCAGCCCGATGGCCGGCTGCGCGTGCGTGCCGAGCTCAGCGTGGTCAATGTGCACACCCTGGCCGAGCGCAGCGTGGTGGTGGATGAATACTGGGCATGGTCGCCCGAGGACCGCAGCTGGAAACTGGCCTCCGGCCTGCCGGACCTGTGGCCGGAGCCCTGAAACGGTGGCTTGTGCGACAATCGACGACCAATTTTTGGATTGACTGTCAGTGAACGTGGAAGAGCTGATGGCCTTTGCAGGCCGTAACCCGATGTTGTCGCTGGCCCTGGCGGGCCTGACCGTAGCGATTATCTACACCGAAATTGCCGGCCTGTTCCGTGGCTTCAAGGCCATCAAGCCGGCCGAGTTGACCCAGCTGATCAATGCCGGCAATGCCGTGCTGGTGGACCTGTCGGCCCCGGTGGACTTTGAAAAGGGCCATATCGCCGGCAGCCGCAATGTCCAGCCCCAGCAGTTCGGCCCGACCCACAAGCTGGTGGCCAGCGCCAAACAGCAGCCGGTGGTGCTGGTGGACCGTACCGGCGTGGCCTCGGTTGCCGCGGCCAAGGCGCTGAAGAAAGCCGGTTTTGAAAAGATCCATGTGCTCGATGGTGGCCTGCCGGCATGGACCGCCGCCGACCTGCCGTTGGTCAAAGGTCGTAATTGAGTGATCCGGCCTTGCATGTTGGCCTACGCGCCTCCATTGCTATGCCTTGCTGCACCCCTTCATCCTTCTTCCCAGTAATTCGTTGCGGAGTACTTAAGAAATGTCCGAAGAGAACACCAACGGCGTTGCCGCCCCGGCTGAAAACACCGCCAACGGCCCGGCCTTCACCATCGAGAAGATCTACGTCAAGGACGTTTCTTTCGAATCCCCGAATTCGCCGGCGATCTTCGGCGAAAACGTGCAGCCGGACCTGCAGCTGAACCTGAACCAGCGCGTCCAGCGCCTGAGCGAGCAGGTGTTTGAAGTGGTGCTCGGCGTCACCCTGACCTGCAAGGTCGGTGACAAGACCGCCTACGTGGCCGAAGTGCAGCAGGCCGGTGCGTTCGGTCTGGTCGGCCTGGAGCCGCAGGCCATCGACGTGCTGCTCGGCACCCAGTGCCCGGCGATCCTGTTCCCGTACGTGCGCACCCTGGTGTCGGACCTGATCCAGGCCGGCGGCTTCCCGCCGTTCTACCTGCAGCCGATCAACTTCGAAGGCCTGTACGCCGAAACCCTGCGCCAGCGTCAGGCCCAGGCCGATGGCGCCAGCCTGGCCGACGCCGAGCCGGCCGGCAACGCGTAAGCGGCTGCGGTTACTGCATGACTGACAGCCACGCCAAGATTGCCGTACTCGGCTCCGGTTCCTGGGGAACGGCGCTGGCCAGTCTGGTCGCACGACACGGTCACCCGACCGTGTTGTGGGGCCGCGACCGGGCCGTGATCGACGCCATCGACCAGCAGCACGAGAACCCGCGCTACCTGCCGGGGCTGGCACTGCCGCAGAACCTGCGGGCCACCACCGACATGGCCCAGGCCGTGGCCGGTGCCGCCTGGGTGCTGGTGGTGGTGCCCTCGCATGCCTTCGGGGAAACCGTGCGCAAGCTGGCGCCGCTGTTGCCGGCCGGGGTCGGCGTGGCCTGGGCAACCAAGGGCTTCGAGCCCGGCTCGGGCCGTTTCCTGCATGAAGTGGCCGCCGAAGTACTGGGCGAGGGCGTACCGCTGGCGGTGGTCACCGGGCCCTCGTTTGCCAAGGAAGTGACCCAGGGCCTGCCCACCGCAGTGACCGTGCACGGCGATGACCCGGCCTTCATCCAGACCGTTGCCGATGCGATGCACGGGCCTGCGTTCCGCGCCTACACCGGCAACGACATGGTCGGCGCCGAGCTGGGCGGGGCGATGAAGAACGTGCTGGCTGTGGCCACCGGCGTGGCCGATGGCATGGCACTGGGCCTGAACGCCCGCGCCGGCCTGATCACCCGTGGCCTGAACGAGATGCTGCGGCTGGCCGCGGCGATCGGCGGCCGTCCGGAAACCCTGATGGGCTTGGCCGGCCTGGGCGACCTGGTGCTGACCAGCACCGGCGACCTCTCGCGCAACCGCCGCCTCGGCCTGGCCCTGGGCCGTGGCAAGGGCATTGCCGAAGCCGTGGCCGAGATCGGCCAGGTGGTCGAATCCATCCAGACCGCCGACGAAGTGATGCGCCAGGCCGAACGCCACGGCATCGAACTGCCCATCTCCAACGCGGTGCGTTCGGTGCTGCACGGCGAACTCAGCCCGGCCGACGGCCTGAAACAGCTGATGGCCCGCGAACAGAAAGCCGAATACCCACAGACCCTGTTCAAGAGCGAATAAACCCGCACAGCACACCTGTCACGCACAGGTGCGCTCCTGCAACAGCGATCCAACGCGTTTTTGTAGGAGCGGGCTTGTGCTTCTGTGGGAGCGTGCTTGCACGCGAAAAGCCTTCGCCACGCTGCCCCAATGTGCCGCTGTTTTGTAGCAGCGGCGCCCGCCGCGACCAACGCCATCGCCATCCAAACATCGCGCACAAGTGCGCTCCCACAAGAGCGATTTACCGGGTTTTTGTGGGAGCGTGCTTGCACGCGAAACGCCTTCACCACGATGCCCCCAATGCGCCGCTGTTTGGTAGCAGCGGCGCCCGCCGCGACCAACGCCATCGCCATCCAAACATCGCGCACAAGTGCGCTCCCACAAGAGCGATTTACCGTGCTTCTGTGGGAGCGAGCTTGCTCGCGAAACGCCTTCGCCGTGATGCCCCCAATGCGCGGCTGTTTTGTAGGAGCGGCGCCCGCCGCGACCAACGCCATCGCCATCCAAACATCGCGCACAGGTGCGCTCCCACAAGAGCGATTTACCGGGTTTTTGTAGGAGCGAGCTTGCTCGCGAAACGCCTTCGCCACGATGCCCCCGATGCGCCGCTGTTTGGTAGCAGCGGCGCCCGCCGCGACCTACGCCATCGCCACCCAGGCAAGGTGCATCGGCACCGCCGTGGTTCAAAGGGTATCGATATGAGTGCGCAGGGCGGCTACGGTCGTGGCAAGGCCAAGGCCCTGGTAGATATCCAGCAATTGGTTGGCGGCCAGGGGAGGGTGTTTGAGCGCCGTACGTGCATCGCGGACGGCCTTGCAGACAGTGACCGGGTCCAGGTCATAGGCATGTTCGAGAAATTCATCCGGATGCTGTGCAGATAGCCCCAAGGGGGCGAGCAGGTGGTCCGGGAAATCCTTCAGGTTGTAGGTCACGATGGTACCTGGGCCACATTTGATCGCGGCCGCCAGTACATGGCGGTCATCCGGGTCAGGCAGTGCGAGGGTAGCTTCAATACCTTCATAGCCACTCACCAGGCAGTCCGGTACGGCCTGGTCCATCAACTCACGGGTCCGGTCCAGCTGCTCGCGCTTGAGATCCTGCCGGTTACGCAGAACCGCCTGGGATCCATTCGTCGTGAATACGTTCGCTCCAGCGCGCCCTGAACAGCCCGGTGACCGCCAGCCGCAGCAGTAGATCGCGGATCGGCGCCGGATAAAGCACGCAGGCATCGAACACCGCCACGAAGTTCGATGCCACGTCTCAGTACCCCATGCCCAGTTGCTGCGCCTGTTCGGACAACGCGTCCAGTGCCTCCAGGCTTTTGCCCATGCGCTTTTCGCGGTAGGCCAGCAAGTCACGGAAGAAAATACGCCGGTGGGTACCGGCCTTGTGATGCGGGATCTCCCCCTTGTCCACCAGGCCCACCAGGTGCGGGCGTGATACCCCGAGGAAGTCGGCAGCCTGCTGGGTGGTCAGTTCGGCATGGATGGGCACCAGGTTGATGGCGTTGCCCTCGGCCATGTTGGCCAGGATATCCACCAGCATCCGCAGTGCTGCCACTGGCACCTCGATTTCCTCCTGGCCATCGATCACCCGCAGGCGTGCTGTTTCCCCGTGGCCGATGCAAGCGGCCAACAGGCGGCTGCTGGTGCGGGCCAGTTCGGCATCCTGCTGGCTGGGCAGCAGGGGAGGGAGTTGGTAATGGGCGGCGCTCATGGGTGCTTACCCGTGTTGTTCAGCGGGAGGGTGAGTCTAGCACCAAACGAAATAAACGAAACAAGACCGGCACTGAATGCCATCTCCACCGGTACCACCACCCACAGGCATCGCACACAAGTGCGCTCCTACAAGAGCGATTTACCGGGTTTTTGTGGGAACGTGCTTGCACGCGAAACGCCTTCACCGCGATGCCCCCGGATGCACGGCTGTTTTGTTTGTGGGAGCGTGCTTGCACGCGAAATCCCTTCGCTGCGATGCGCCGCTGCTTTCTTCTGTGGGAGCGTGCTCGCACGCGAAATGCTTTCGCCTCGATGCCCCACAGCTTCTGCAAGAGCGGCGCCCGCCGCGACGGCTTTGCGCCGGCTTTGCCGTTGCTCCCATCAGGCGCTATCGCTCCGCGTCGGACTGCTTGCCCAGGCGTGGGCGCAAGCGTTGCAGCATGCTGGCCAGCAGCACTCCCAGCGCTGAGCCAAGCAGTAGGCCGGTCACTCCGCCAACCAGGTTGGTGACTACATCATCCAGCCGTGGCGCCCGGCCAGGGGCAAGGCCCTGGGCCAGTTCGGCCGCTATGGCCAGTACCGCCACCATTGCCCAGGCCTTCCAGCCGCGAAGATCCACACGGCCCAGCCAGAGCAGTAGTCCAAGCCATGCAAAGATCAGGAAGTGGGTCCATTGGGATATATCAAACGGCGTGTGTGCTGCCCAGCGCCGCAACCATCCGATACCTTCGGCGCCTACCAGCCCTGTGATCTGTTCGCCCGGCAGGAACAACAGCCCGGAGGCAAGCATTGCCGAGCCAAAAAGTACGGCCTGCGCCACCGGCGATGCACGGTAGGCGAAGAAGGCTCCGGCACCCAGCACAAGCAGCGCCAGCAGGATATCGCTCAGCATGCCGCCCATTCCTGGAGCCAAGGTCCGTCCTTAGAGGCGGTGGACATACACCATGGATTTTTCGCCACCGTGCACTTCAATCTCGCTGCTGATCTGCGCGCCCATGCGTTGATAGAACCGATGCGCAGGGGCCAGTGCCTCACCGACGATGATGCGAAAGGCCTCCACCCCGCGCCGGCTGAACTCATCCACCAGGGCCGCATACAGTCGGTCTGCCACGGATTTGCCGCGCCATTGCGGGGCGACAGCCAGGCTCAGCAGCTCTGCGTCCGGTAGACCCTCTGGCAATCCGGCATTGCTGGAATAGCGCAGGATTTCCAGAATCCGACGCACCTTGGCCGGGCTGATCAGCGCCGGTGCCAGTGCCCATCCCAGCCGCAGCGGACTGCGCAGCATGCGCTTGTAGATCGCTCCCATTCCCGCACCACCGGTAATGAAGCCAGCAATTTCACCGTTGCATTCCTCGGTGATCAGCAGGCTGTCATCGGCCTGATCGATGGCTTCATACATCAGGGCCAGGAAATCCTGGCCCAGCGTCGCGAGAAAGCCCCGATCCAGGCACTGCATGTGCAGGATCGCTACCTGGCGGTAGCGTTCGTTCGGGGTCATATGGCCGGCCCGGAAGTCTGCTGGCGTGGGGCCGTTGCCGGCGCACCTTTGGCGCCGCCCGCAGCCACCAGCTCGGCGGAAGGAAGCGGTACTCCAGAGAAGGCGCGCCAGAACAGGGTGGAGCCTGGCACCAGCACTACCCAGGCAGTGACGAAGATGCAGCACAGGTAGGTCCACAGCCCTTGGTTGGCTACGTACCATTCTTCCAGTGCGCCCTTGTACGGCATGATCACCTCGTCATAGAAGCGCTCCGGTTCGGCACTGGCATGCATCAGCTCTTCCTCGTCGCGGAAGACGATCGAACCAATGCCGGAAAGACCCGGCCGCACGGTCAGGATCGCCGCCTGCGAGCTGGCCGGGAACGCATCGAAGCAGCGCTTGGTCTGCGGTCGAGGGCCGACGATGCTCATGTCACCGTTGAAGATGTTCAGCAGCTGCGGCAATTCGTTGATCTTGGTCTTGCGCAGGAAGCGGCCAATCGGCAACACGCGCGGGTCGTTCTTCACTGTCACCGTACCGGTGCCCAGGCTGGGGCTGTTCTTCAGCATGGTGGCGAACTTGTACAGGCCGAACATACGGCCACCGCGGCCGATGCGTTGCTGTACGTAGAACACCTCACCCTCGCCGGTCAGGCGCAGGATGATGGCGATCGGTACCAGCAACGGTGAGAGCACCAGCAGTGCCAGGCCGGAGAAGACGATATCGAGCAGACGTTGCATGTCACATCCTGTTATCGAGGTACTTGCCCGTTTCCTTGTGGGCAAAGTCGGGAATCATGTAATTGAACAGCGCCACGATCTCGGGCTTGTCCCAGGTTTTACCGGAACGGATCGCCTCGATGGTGGCCAGGAAATGTTCAAGCCGGTCATTGTCGAATGTCGGCTCATTGAGGATCACCCCGATGTTGTCGAAACGCTGCATGTCCAGGGTTTCGGCATCGGTGAAGAATTCCTCGAAGTCCTTCTCACCGGTGGTGTCACTGGCGAAGAAGTACACCGGCCATTTTTTCGCGGCAATCAGCTCATCAGCACGGTCACGGGCTTCGTCCTCGCTGGCGCATTCGTAGGGTTCAAACCCCAGCGATTCCAGGAAGCGCACCGCAATATCCGAGAACCGGGTCAGGTCCAGTTCCTCGCTCAGCTTGGGGAAGAAGATGTCGCGGTTGTTGCCGAGCAGGCAGGAGCTCAGGCACAGCTCACCCGATTCCTGCGGGGTGACGAAGTAGCGGCGCACATCATTGGGGGCGGAAATCGGCTGGCGTTTGGCAAAACGCTGGTTGAAGCCGTGCAGCAGCGAGCCATCGGAGAAGGCCACGTTGGCAAAGCGTGCGGTGGAGATTGGCAGCTCCAGGCTGGCACGCATCAGGAACATCTCCATGATCCGCTTGCTGGCGCCCATCATGTTCACCGGGTTGGCGGCCTTGTCGGTGGACACGCAGAAATACTTGCGTGCCCCACCAGCCTGCGCCTGGGCAATGGTGCTGATGGTGTTGAGCACGTTCACCTCGATCAGCCGCATCAGGGTGAACGGGTCCTTCTCGCTGCGCACATGCTTGAGCGCGGAGAGGTTGAGCACATAGTCGTAGCCCTGGCCGGCAGCCATCAGCGCTGCGAACTCACGGCTGCCGCAGTCGATGGCAAACGTGCGGAAGTCACCATCGATATAGCCCAGCGTGCTGCGGATATCGCGCACCAGCTCCACCATGTTGTTCTCGCTGATATCCACCACATGCAGTGCCCGCGGCTTGCGCTTGAAGATCTCGCGGGTGACGGCCTGACCGATGGAGCCGGCACCGCCGATTACCAGAAAGCGGCTGGCCTGGACCAGGCCGGAGAGCTCGGCCTCGTGGCGCTGGATATCGGTATCAAACAACGGCGCAGTACGGCCGATCAGGTCAAGAATGTTCATGCTTTCAGTTTCCCAAATTCACTTTCAGGCACGCTGGAGGGCAGGTTCAGCACCCGGGCTTCCAGCCACAGCGAGTTTTCCAGGCCATCGTTCTGGCAGTGCGCGAACATGGGCAGGCGCGACATCAGCCGCCAGATCGGCCGGGTCATCACCTCATGGCTGTTGGTGTATTCCAGCAGGGCATCGCGCTCGGCTTCGGAGCCAAGCACGATGGCATTGAGCCAGTAGTTGGCCGTGGTGCCGGGCAGTGGGTCAACAAAGCGCACATCGGTGCCAGCGAAGAAATCGCGGTAACGCGCTGCGACTTCAGCCTTGATCTGCAGCATCTGCGGCAGCCGTTCCATCTGCGCACAGCCCAGAGCGGCGTTGAGGTTGGGCATGCGGTAGTTGTAGCCCACCTCGTCGTGCACGAACTCGTAAGGGTGGGGGATCTTGGCGGTGGTGGTCAGGTGCTTGGCCCGGCGTGCCAGCGCTTCATCATCGGTGATGATCATGCCGCCACCGCCAGTGGTGATGACCTTGTTGCCATTGAAGCTGAGCGTGGCCAGGCGGCCGAAGGTGCCTGTGTGGCGATTGCCCACCCAGCTGCCCAGGGATTCGGCAGCGTCTTCGACCACGGCAATGCCGTACTCGTCACAGACCGCCACCACCTCTTTGATGCGTAGCGGGATGCCAAAGGTATGCATCGGCACACAGGCGCGAATGCAGCGGCCAGTATGGCGGTTCCAAGCCTTGCCATCGCGCACTTCGGCATGCTCGGCAAGCCAGCGCCGTAGTGCTTCCGGGCTCAGGCCCAGGGTGTCGCGGTCCACGTCGACAAAAACCGGGTGAGCCCCTGCATAACTGAGCGCATTGCAGGTGGCAATGAAGGTGAGTGCCTGGGTGATGACCTCATCATCGCGCACCACACCCGCCAGTTGCAGGGCAACGTGCAGGGCAGCGGTGCCGTTGACCGTGGCAATGGCGAACTTCGCGCCGGTAAAGGCAGCAATGTGCTGCTCGAACTCAACCACCTTTGCCCCCACCGAGGAGACGAAGTTGGAGTCGATGCAGTCCACCAGGTACTGCTTTTCGTTGCCCTCGAACACGGGGCGGTGCAGTGGAATGAAGCCGGTGCCGTGGATGTCCCGCACCATGTCCACCAGCGACTGGCCCGTCTCTTCAATCGTCATTGCCATTGATCCAGTTGTAATTCAGGCCTGCCACGGGTCGATCACCGCGATGCCGGCGCCCTCGAACCCACCCCGGCCGCGGGTGGCCACGGCAAAGCCGTGCGCGGCCGCGATGGCGGCGATCTGACCGTCGGCCACGCCGATCGTTGTCCCGGCGCGGTGCCCATTGCCGATGATTCCCGCGTAATGCTTCGCGGCCTGTTCGTCGAACGCCAGCACCCGCCCCCCGAACAACTCGTCCAGCAGCCCGGCTAGGGCCGCATCCAGCCCCGGCTTGCGCTTGCCCTGCGGCAGCAGCTCGAGCCCCACCAGCAGCTCGGCCAGGTTCACCGCGGTCAGGTGCAGGGTCTCGGCGGCCTGCTGGTCCAGCCATGCCAGCACCTGCGGACTCGGGGAAGGCCGCATCGCCTCGGACACGACATTCGTGTCAAGCACGATCATTCGATCGACGCCGGCTCTGTCGGCGAAGCATCCCGAGCGGCGTCCAGTTCCAGCCCGCCATAGCGACGACCGAACTCGGCCAGCCTGGAACCCACCTTCACCCGGCCTTTCGGGCGAACGGCATCCTCGTGGATTTCCCGGACCTCGGCCTCGGTGCTGCGGCCGTGTTCGGCTGCACGCTGCTTGAGCGCACGGTGCGTGGCTTCGGACAGGTTGCGGATGGTGATGGCGGGCAGGGCGCACCTCCTTGCAGACAGGAAATGATATCACTCAATCTATTCTGATATCGGCCCTGCGGCCGTGGTGATCCCCATCTCCCGCAGCATCACTACATTGACCTTGTGCACGTTGTACTTGTCCTCTGCGATCTGCCTTGACCGCCGGCCCATGCGCGGGGCGAGCGTGGGATCTTCGATGAACTTGAGCATGGCCTCGGCCAGCGCATCGACCGACTGCACCGGCACCAGGAAACCGTTGTCGCCATCGATGACCGTCTCGCGATAACCCGGGGCATCGGGATGATGGGGCGCCCCAAGGCCATGGCCTCCAGGACCGTGCGCGAGGTGCCTTCGCGGTACGACGCAAGCACGTAAACCGTGCTGGCTGCGATGGCAGGGCGCGCGTCGTCGAGTTTGCCGAGGAACTCGAGGGGCCGTCGGCCACCTAGGCGCCCAGCTCCGACTGGGCACAGGAACACCGTGGGGGCGGCATTCAGCGGCGCGACCGGAAATGCCTCCACGTCCACCCCGGAACCATTGACGACCTCCTTAGGAATTCCCGCCTGGACGACACCCGGGTCGCGAAAGCTATCCACATCATCATGCGCCTTCTTGCTAGGCGGAAGTAATGATAAGCAACAAGTCCGCGCGCTCGCGAGGATTGCAGACCGGTTCCGCCATACACGTCGGCCCAGCCATACTCGCCAGATCCTCGCCCACTTGCGCGCCCAGCCCTCTAGACGAGCCAAGGGCAAGGCGGAAGTGGAGCGCGCTCGCGAATCTGCTCCTCCGCCTCACCCCCTAAGCTCATCCATGCATTGCTTGCTGTTTATGGACAACCCTGCTGCGACCTTGGATCATGGCCTCTGCATGAAGCGCTGGGCGACCCAGCGACCAATCGGCGCACCCGTCAGAGGAAGCCAGGGCAGCTTTCTATCGACCATAAGCAGGCAAGGCCAAAGCGGCTTGGCTCAAACAAGCCCCCCCTCCCAAGAACGAATGATTCATAAAAACTCAGGACGACTGCCTTGTCATTGCACGGAATTGAACAAACCATCGCTCGGGGCATATGTATTGGTTGTGGTGCCTGCTCGGTAGCATCTAGAGGCGCAATCAGCCTGAAACTTGCGCCGTCGCGACTCTACCAAGCGGACATATCCAACGCGTCCGAAAGTGATATTCGCTCCGGAAGTCGCGTCTGCCCATTCTCGGATGAGTCCCCGAATGAGGACCAACTTGGCGCCCCTCGCGAAGATTCACTGATGCACAAGCACAAGCTCCTCGGAAATTTTACTCAAACATTCGCGGGGCGGGTCTCTAATGATGCATATGTTCTAGGCAGCAGCTCAGGTGGCCTAACTTCGTGGCTCCTGAGCAAGTTAGTCCAACTGGGAATCGTCGATGGCGTGATCAACGTAGGGGCTGCCGGAGAAGACGCGCAAGAAATTTTTCGATACTCCGTGGCGACAGAATCCGAGCTTCGCAATCGGCGGAAATCACAGTACTACGCAACCACGATGGCCGACGTGCTTGAGTTGATCAAGGATGAGCCAAAGCGGTACGTGCTGGTGGGGGTCCCCTGTTACATCAAAGCAGCTCGCGCCATGTGCAAGGAAGATCCAAAGATTGCACAACGGCTTGTGTTCTTCGTAGCCCTGGTTTGTGGGCATATGAAAACTCAAGCGTATGCGGAGTCATTGGCTTGGCAAGTAGGCGTTCCTCCACATGACCTTGAAGCGGTCGACTTTCGTGTCAAGGGTAAAGGGCGCCTTTCGAGTGACTACGATTTCGGCGCCCTGAAACGTGGTGAAACTGAAATGCGGGTTGCTCCGATGTCAACACTACAAGGCGGGAACTGGGGCCACAACACCTTTCAGCCCGAGGCATGCAACTTCTGTGACGACGTGGTTGGAGAAACAGCAGATATCAGCTTTGGAGATGCCTGGCTGGCCAAATTCACCTCTGATCCAAGAGGAACCAACATTGTCATTTCAAGAAACCGACGTATCGATGAGATCTTCGCTTGCGCCGCCGATGCTAATGAAATCACCTTGCACGAGGTATCAGCAGATGAGGCTGTGGCTTCGCAAGCAGGCGGTTTCCGGCATCGCCGCGACGGCTTGGCTGTCCGCCTGGCTGACGACATAGCCGCCGGACTATCTGTACCCGTCAAACGCGTCTCCCCAAACGTAAACGCAGTGGACAAACAACGGGCCAATTTGTTCCGGCAGCGTCGCCGCATTGCAAAAGTAAGTCAGGAGTTATTCTACGATGCCGTTCTTCATGGAGATCTCCGGGTATATCTCAAGGGGCTCAAGCGCGAAATCGTCCGCTATGAGCGCCTCGAGTCCTTCCGGGTCAGGATGCGACGAGCACTGCGGCCGGTGAAGCTATTCCTGAACCGAATTAGGCTGGCTAAATGAGCGATTCCGTAAGAAAGTGAAGCGAATGCTTACGGACTTCCTCGATGCGATGGTCGACATCAATCCAATCGACACTGAGTGCTGCAGCAATGTCGGGAGTATGCGAGAGCATGCGATCGTCCAAACCGGTGTGCGCCAGAAGAGTTTCGAAACGCGAGTTCATTTTTCCACGGGGGACCAACAAGAACGGAACGTGAAAGATCGTGGCAAACACACTTGCATGGAATGAGTCGGTGACCAACAACTTGGCACCACGAATCGCGCCAATGAACTCTCTGGGTCCGAACGCGACCAACGCAGGATCACTGGGGGAGTGCAGATCAACGATATCGAGGTTTCCGCTTCGAGCATGCTCGTGCACTTTGGTCAGATCAGGCCCACCAGTTGCAACTGAATCGCCGGCGGATAGCATGAACGTTGCAATGTAGGAGCCTGGCCGCAACTGCGGTGGTCGCACTGCCATGGTGTCCCACTGTGTCCGTTTGAGCAACATTGTGGGGTCAAGCACCACGAGCGGCTTTCTGCCCGTCAATACTCGAGTTGTTTCTGCCGCCTGGTGTTCTCGCACCGAGATCTTTTCGATCTGCCGGAGCCCCGCACGATATCGGCCGCGCAGATAGGCTGGAACCTCAGGCACTCCGATGCTCGCCGCATAGGCCACCCTCTGCTCAGGCTTTGCAAAAGACAGAAACCATTCCGGATTCGCCTGAGTGAAAGCTGGATTCCACACTTGGTCTGAGCCCACCACGAAACGCTTATAGCGATCAGTGAACGCATCGACCTGTCGAGCACCAGTGTATCGTTGTGGCCCTGGGGTGATGTATTGGTCAGAGAACGCCTGAATTGCTTCACGACGCTGGGGCGGGCATTCGTACACATCACGAGGCGGCCGTGTGCCTGGCCGGCCCAATACGCGACCAAGAACTTCGTGGCGGCGATCATAGGCTGTAACCAGAAGGCGACGGGCCCTGAGTGGTTTGCTCTCTCTGCGTGGAAATCCTTCCAGAGACTCAACGTTCCTGAATCCCAGAGACTTGATCGCTTCCTGGAGAGCGAAATTCTGCAAGCGGTTCCCATAGTTCGTATTGCCAGGCAGCGTGACGATGCCGATCGGTTGGTCAGTCACGGCTGCTCCGGATTGCAGTGATCATTTGACGGGAACGCACGAAAAGCCCTGCCGAGAAGGAAATGAGCAACGCCTTCAGTTTGGTTGGAAGCGAGATCGTTCGAGAGAGAAGAATACGGAACATATCCGACCGGAGTCTAGCCTGAAACTTTCTGATCAAGGGTTTCGACTCGCCCTGATGGAACTCACGAGCATCCTGAACCAAAATCCCCAGAATATTGACCCTGGTCTGCAGCACGTGATCCACCAAGGCAGGGTGCTCCTCTCGAACAAGCTCCTCGAGAATCTCCGTCATCCTCAGACCAGTGAGACGCTTCAGGTTGATCCTGCTCCTGGTGGCGCTACCTTCGGACTGGACATAGTGGTAAAGCGGCCGATGGATGACTGCTGAAGATTTCGCGCGACGGGCAACCTCCACCACGAAGATCGTGTCCTCCCCCCAGTGGATGTCCTCTCGAAAGCGTGTCGATCCAATCAGCGCACGACGATATACCCGGGAGCACGCAAAGCGATTCTGCGTGGTCAGCACAGTCTCCAAGCCTGACCTTGTATCAAGAATGCCATCGAATCTGGCAAGCGTCATGCCAGCGATAGACCTTTCCGGGTAGTCGACGAAATACCCGAACGTCACGAAGTCGAGGCCATTCGTGATTGCCTCGTTCACAATAAGCTCAAAGGAGTCAGGCTCGAGCCAATCATCCGCATCAACAAAGCTCACGAAACTGCCGGTGGCCGCATCCAGTCCTGCGTTTCGCGCTGCAGAGACCCCCGCGTTCGCCTGGAAAATTGGCCGGATCCGGCTGTCGCGTTCAGCGAAATCTCTAATTATCGCAGGACTACGATCGGTTGAACCATCGTCGACGACAATGATCTCCAAGTGCGGAAAAGTTTGGCTGATTAGGCTTCCCAAACATTGAGCAAGATGTTGTTCAACATCGAATACCGGAACGATTACGCTAACAATTTCATCCATGTTTCGCACGCTTCACAGTATTCCAATTTATGTTCAAAGCGTACATTACGTCCGCTACCCACATACGAACTCCGCCGCGGATAGTTCCGGAACTGCGATGGTAGTGATTGAACTGGATTATCAATCGCAAGGCTCGCGCCAATGACGGAACTTCTGAGAACGCAATTCTTTCAGCAAGGAACGCAGCCGCCTGCTCAACAGACCTTCGATCCGAGTGTGAAAGCTTCATGCCAAGCTCATCATTTTCGAGCAGGGCAAGATGAGCATCACGAGACTCACGAAGCATCGTGATACGCCGATCTTGGGTCGAGGAGAGCACCGTCTTTTTCCGCAAACCTCCCAGCGAAATATTCCCACCATGCACGCGACGCCGCATGAGAGTGTCAGGCAACAGCTGACAATCACCAAGCACGGCGCTCCAAATCCCGATATACCAGTCCGCGCCCAAACTCATACTCAAATCTGGAAAACCACCTGCTTTGCCGATTTTTCGCAGCACATCACCCCGGACACACATGGCATGAAGAGGCACGGCGGAATAGCCAACGAAGTCATCGAATGTCAGCTCCTGAATTGATCCAGATGGTCCACGGTGGATTCGAGAGTTGTTTAACATCTTCTTCAGGATCCAAGGATCGGCGGGCTTTTCACCGTTCTTGTCCACGATCGTTGTTCTGGAAACAAGCATGGACAGATTGGGATGATCAGCCATGTGTCGAGTCATGACGGCAACCTTATTTAGCTCCCAAACATCGTCCTGATCACCCAAAAATACGATATCGCCGCTCAACGCTTCCAGATGAGTCAAAATATTTGACGCTGGACCAAGATTCTTGGGATTGACATTGATCGACCAACCGTCCAGTCCATTGAGTTCAATGAATGCCTTAACTTTCTCAACCGTTCGATCCGAAGAACCATCATCGAAAATAAGGACCTGATCCACGGCCCTGGTCTGATGAAGAATCGAAGTCAGCTGCTCTTCAATGAAAGCATCACCATTGAACGTGGTCAGCAGCACGGAAGAACTCAAATAACCACTACCTCTCATACGACTCGCCCTTCAGGTTTTCCTGATCGCACCAGACGGCTCAAATCTACCCACTCCCCGAGAATCAATTCGTACTCTTCTGGCTCCATGATGTTGTTTCCACCAGCATGGAAGAATGTGATCTCACCGAAAATAATCTTGTTGCCGGTGGGGTTGTAAAGATCAACACGGCAGAATGGAAAAGGCTCAGATAGAATCTCAGCAACCTGAACCATTCGCTCTAGCATGGCCGGCTTCTCCAGCACCCGATCCTGTATGCGAGGACGTGAAACCTTGACATCAAGCAGTTTCCAATTGGTGTCATAAACATTTCTTCTGGCATCTTCCCTATGGGCTCCCGCGGCGTCCGCAGTATCAATATCAACGAAAATTCCGTGACACTTCCCATAAGAACAGAAGAATCGATAATCAATAAGGCCATCCTCGCCATCTGTCTCAATAATCGGCTCAACCATTATCCTTGGCGTTATGTCACGATAGTTCCACTCACGACTTAGTGCGTAATGATTCCGCCTGAGGTATAGCTTTAGAAGCCTGCACGCCTGCTTGATATTAAAAGTCTGTAGCTCTCCGCAGCGAATATTAGTTGCAGACGAATTGTTCGTTTTTATATAGAACTGAGAAGGGAGCAAGGCCCAGTTGATTTCTTTAGGGCTGGAATACACTCCCAGAACCGGATGAAGCAGATCACCCAACCCTTTACTCTCAACGTAACCACGCACCGCCACCTTGTCGGTACATTGCGACATTATTGGATTACGATAGTTAACCTTCAGCCACCACTGTTTTTCATCAAAGGTCTGAGGATTAGCGAGATTGAGGGGCTTACCGGTAGCGCGAATGTGGGATCGCTGTGCAAATTCTTCGTCAGAGAGCCGCGAAAGCCAGAATGCTCGGATACGGTGATAGGCGTGAGCTATCAGCGCTTCAAGTTCGACGAGTGTCGGATTCTTCCGCATGTATCGGCGTGCCGAACGTATCAATTTTCGCTCCTAGTTAATGCTGCCAAGAGTTCATACCGCTGCGCCCCCGCATGCACAAGCAGCCATCTGCGCAGCCCCCCGGGGCTCAGGCGAAGGGTGTTGCAACCCTGTTCGACGAATACGGAATTGGCGCTGACGCAGCTCAAAGCATTGCGGATTGTGATGAAGATCGGGGCTTGGCTGATGGCGTTGTTGTCGCGCTGCACATCTGCCAGTCACAGGGCCACGTGCGCACCCCGCGCTGCCGATGACCGGAGCAACGACAAACATCGCGCCGGCGAGTGAAGCTGCGTGCTGTTCGAGATCGGTCACCTTCGCGCCCGCGGAGTGCACGAAGTTAGAGTCGATGCAGCCCACAAGGCACTTCACTTCATTGCCTTCGAATGCGGGGCGATGAAGCGGCGCCAAGCCCTCGTCGTAGATAGCACGCACGTCGGCGACAGTGCCTGCAGAAGTATCTTCAAGCCTGTTCATAGAAGACGCCGTACCGTTCCCAAACTCGTTCCTGCGCAAAATTCTCCAGAACCCAGTGCCTGGCGTTGGGATACTGTTGCGAAGCCGCCAAAGGGTCGCGCCAGATCTCCTGCATCGCCTTCCACACTGCGTCCACGTCGCCAAAGGGCACTTTCGTACCGCTGATGCCGTCGGCAACGCTGTCCCGCACGCCCACCACGTCGAACGCAATGGTGGGCACGCCCATTGCCGCGGCCTCCACGGCCACGTTGCCGAAGCCTTCGCGATGGGTCAGGAAAAGGTGCACATCCGCCAAAGCGAGGTAGCTCGCTACGTCCGACGTAAAGCCTACATGCAGCACGTTCCGTCTCGCCATCAATCGCTCGAACGCGCCCCCTGCACCATCTTCCACCGGCCCGACCAGAACAAACCGTATCCGCGAGTCTTCACGCGCTGCCCGCCCCACTAGCGCCTCCAACTCCACGAGCCCCTTGTCCGCACATATGCGGCCAATCGCCATAGCGACGAACTCCCCGTCCGCCAGACCCAGTTGCGCGCGCAGATGCCGTGTGCTTGGAGCTTGACGCACCACAGGGTCAAACCTTGTGGCGGACACACCGTTCCCGGAGCCCGCGCCCAGAACCCGCCCTTTGCGGGCGTAGATCGCAGCATCGCGGCAATACTCGTCCATTAGGGAACGGGAAACGAAAAGTACTTCGTGAGCACAGGATGCGGCCAACCGGTCCAGCAGGCGATACAGCGTCCGAGAAATGCCGGAAAAGTTCTCGTAGACCCGCCCCTGAAAGAAGATCACCCTTCGCGATTGCCGCCTGAATGCCGCGGCAAGGGCGCCCAAGAGAATCGCCTTGGGCGTGGTGACAACCACTACGTCGTAGCGCTGGCGCCCGAAGTGCCTGATCAGCTGGACCAAGGCCCTGAGGTCTGCCAAGGGACGGGGCGGCCTGACCAGTCCAACCGGCACCACAGCGCCGACATTGCGGTCGCGCAGCGTCTGCAGCTCACTCATTTCACCGCCGCAAACCAGGGTCAGCCGGTGGCCGCGCTCGCTCAAGTACTCCAACTGCCCTTGATAAAGAACATTGAAGGAAATAGCGTCGGTTGCCACGAAGCAGAGACTTTTCGTTGTCGTCATGGTAGTCACTACACCATGGGAACAGTGGTACGGCGAATAGCCATGATTTCTTGGGCAACCTGGTGCTCTTCTTCCAGGCTCAGCGCGGACCGGTTCCTGCGCGCGCGGATCAGGTCGAGTCGCCCTACCCGCGCCAAAGCAGCTACAACGCTGCTTTTGATATGTGAGACAGCCAATGCACGCAGTCTCTCGGTCTGCGGGAAACGGGATCCGGCATCCTCACGTACGGTCGTACGCCCAATGCGGTAGGCCAGAAGCAGCTTGTCAGCGGTCACATTGCCATCTTCCCTATAGAAGTAGAGTGGCTCGGGAATGATGGCCGCTCGGAGATCGCCCTTCGAGTAAGCACGCACCCACAAGTTGGTATCCTGCGACTTCGCGAGATCCTCACGGTATGGGTTCCGTTGAAGCCACTCCTTTCGAGCCAGCACGGATGCATGCACGATCCCCGACTGACCTGCCAATAGCCCGCGAGGCGTAATGCAATGGCCTGGAGAAACACACCGCCTGCCGACCGCAACGTACTGGTCATCGAGCGAATAGACGCCCGTTGCAACCAGTGCCACGGTGGGATCACGGTCCAACTCAGCCATCTGCCGCTCAATCCTGCACCTTGCCATCAGGTCATCCGCATCCATGCGCGCAAGGTAGGGATACTGCGCAAGGCCGGTAATCTGGTTGAGCCGCGCGGCAAGACGGCGATTCTGTCCGTCAGAGAACACGCGGACGCGGGGATCATCTATGGATCTCGCAAGCTCCAGCGACCCGTCGGTCGATCCGTCGTCGACAAGAAGCAGTTCCCAGTTGGTGTAGGTTTGCGCAAACACTGACCGTACCGCATCCAGCAGCGCGGGGCCGGGATTGTAGAACGGGATGGCGATGGAAACCGGCGGATCAGCGATCACCATCGAAGAATCTCCGAGTTGATCTGATACGGCACCAGATCGGAAAATGTGGTAGTTGTCATGACAAAAAACGCGACTGCAACTGCCAGAAACCCAACAGATGCAATCCCGCGCAGCACTCTTTCGGAGATCAGGATGAACACCATGGGCCACAGCAGGATGGCCATCGAACTGAAGTAGATATGCAGGCGCAGCAGGCCTGACGGGTTGACACTGGATACGACGGCCGCAACCGCAATCACCAACCCGACCAGGTAAATGTTGAGCAGACGGCAGTACACCTCACGCTGATCCTGCCTGATTGTCCGCTGCAGCCACAGCAGAGCGGCCCCCTGGCCCAGCAAGAAGGCCAACATGACAGTGCCCCCGCCTTCCGTAGCCTCTGCGTAAACGGCGTACTTGTCGTCGAAGAGGTTCGCCGCAAAACCCACGAAGACGCGCAGAAAGATTATCGTCATCGCGGTTGCCACTGCCAACAGCGCCAAGCGCAGTGGGCTGATCCTGGGTGCCGCCAGAAAATACAAGGGCAACGCCACCAGGGCACTCCTGTGGAACAGCATGGCGAGTGCGACTGTGGCGAAGTACGGCCATGCGCGCCGCTGCAACAGGAACGGCATCGCGGCAAAGCAAATGGCAGCCGCAATGCCCTGCCGGGCACCGTTGAAGAAGAAGGTGTATGCGCCCAGGGCGATGAACAGGAATAGCGCGGTTTCATAGCGCCGACTGAGCTTGACGATTGTGGGCAAATAGCACACCACCACGATGGCCGCGATCATCAACAGCAAAACGCTGTACGACTCAGAAATGGACCGTGCCAACCAGGAAAGAAAGTGGTAGCCGACCTCGTTTCGCCCCTCGGTCACGCTGACAAAGGACTCACTGCGCTGGAACTGGCGCAGGTAATTTCCGGTATCCGTCCCCACCCGATAGTCGCGAAGGCCAGCAACAAGCACCATGACGCTCCCCACTACCCAGAGGCTTGTCCTGCGGATGGTTTTGGACCCGGAGCGCCGGCCCAGATAAGCCAATGTGGGCACGAATACCAGCAGCAAAAGATAAGGCATCATGTGGCGCTGTATACCTGTTCAACTCGGCTTGGCCCGGCGGCAGCGAAAGATCTCGGTTGTTCTTCAGCCTCAAGCACGGCGCCCTTCCCGGGATACAGTAGTAGCTCGCCCCAGCACCAGAGCAAGAAGAAACAAGTATCCCGCTACATTCACGAGAGAGAATGCTGCCACGGCAGTAAGGTCGTTTCCGATCGTTGCGCCGAAGTATAGCGCTACAACCCTGGCTGCAGTAATGAAGACCTCATAACACAGCAAGACACCCTGCATCTGAAGCACGGCCATGGCAGCCACCGCTGGGCGCGTAATCAGAACGCTGGCCATCCAGATCGCGATCCACTGCGCGAATTCGCCAGCCCTCTGCCATTCGCCACCCAAGACAGACGGGATGATGACATCCCCTAGAATCGCGACCACGCCGAACGGGACGATAGCCAGAAGCGTCATTACGGCGGTAGCACGCTTCAACAATGGCGCCGCAGCCGAGTGATCCTTGCGAATCGTCTCAGTGGCCCGGGGGAAGAACACCTCCGACACGGATTGCCCCAGAAGCATGATCGGCGCCCCCAGAATCATCGTGGAGATCGCGTACTGCCCCGACGTGGACGAGCCGAACAGTGTAGTGAGCAGAATAACCGGAAGGCCGAAGGATGCAGCACCAATTACGGTCTGCGGCATTCGGTACAAAGCGAAATCTCGCTGTTCTCGGGCCGCAGTACGAATACCTGAAACTCCGAACCACCGCCGAACTTGAAAAGTGCCCCGTCGCGGAACACGGGCGAGCAGCATGGAATAGTTGAGGGCCTTGCCCACTATCGAGAGGACGATCAGCAACAGTCCCGATGGTACCAGCACGCCCCCAGCCAGCTTGCCTATGTTCATCACCAACGTACTGACTACCTGGGAGCCTGCCTTCGCCTTGAAGAGCCCTTCGCGGATGGCAGTCTGGTTGGCAACCGACAGTAGTGCACCCAGCAACAACGACACCGGGATCAGATAGAGAAAGTCAGGTGTCGCCTCCAGCCCCGTCCACACGGCCAGTTCGGACTGGAAGAAAAATACCAACACCAGTGCCAGCGGCGCGACTAATGCTGCGCATACCAGCGAAAGCCGCGCAACCGCGGTAGCACCTTCCTCCGTCTCCGGCATGACGATGGCATTTGCGTACCCTAGAGTGGCCAGTGGAGTGATGATGTTGACCATTGCTGTGAAAGCAGACAGCGCGCCGAAAGCTTCAGGCCCGTACAAGCGGGTGAGGAACGGCATGAACAAGAGCGAGATCGCCTGCGCGGCAGCAGTCCCCATCGCCACGGCAGCGACATTACGGACGAAGCGGCTTTTGCTGAGCGCGTGAGCACGGTCGCGCACACGAGCGAATACGCTGATCATGGCGCAGCAAATGCCCTAGCCGTAGACGCTCTCTGCGCATATCCGCTCGGGCTGCAAGACCCAATGCATCCGGCGTCACCGATCACAAGTACACGCATTGCCGATCAAAGCCGCCCGTCCACTGCTTCTCGCGGCAGCACGTACTTCACGTCGTACAACACCGCCCCCGGCTTTCCATGCGCGCGGATCCCCGCCGCACCCAGCTTCCGGAACTCCTCGTGCCCCACCGCCACGATGATGGCGTCGTACTCGCCCTCGCCCGGAGCGCACAGGCTCAGACCGTACTCGTGCTTCGCCTCGCCCGCGTCCACCCATGGGTCGCAGACGTCGACCTGGGCGTTGTAGCCCTTGAGGGCGTCGATGATGTCGACCACGCGGGTGTTGCGCAGGTCCGGGCAGTTTTCCTTGAAGGCCAGGCCCATGACCAGGATGCGCGCGCGCACCGGGTTGATACCCTTGCGCACCATCAGCCGGATTACCTCATTGGCCACGTAGGCGCCCATGCCGTCATTGGTGCGCCGGCCGGCCAGGATCACATCCGGGTGATGGCCCACTTCCTGCGCCTTGTGGGTGAGGTAGTACGGGTCCACGCTGATGCAGTGGCCACCGACCAGGCCGGGGCGGAACGGCAGGAAGTTCCACTTGGTGCCCGCCGCTTCCAGCACTTCCAGGGTGTCGATGCCGAGCTTGTTGAACAGCATGGCCAGGTCGTTGACCAGGGCGATGTTGAGGTCGCGCTGGGTGTTCTCGATGACCTTGGCCGCCTCGGCCACCTTGATGCTGCTGGCCTTGTGGGTGCCGGCGGTGATGATGCTGGCATACAGCGCATCGACGAAGTCGGCGGCGGCGGGAGTGCTGCCGCTGGTCACCTTCAAGATGGTGGTGACGCGGTGTTCCTTGTCGCCGGGGTTGATCCGCTCCGGGCTGTAGCCGCAGAAGAAACCGGTATTGAACTTCAGGCCGGATACCTGCTCCAGGATCGGCACGCACACTTCCTCGGTGCAGCCGGGGTAGACGGTGCTTTCATACACCACCACATCCCCTTGCTTGAGCACCTTGCCCAGCGCCTCGCTGGCTTTGCGCAGTGGAGTCAGGTCCGGGCGGCGGGCGCTGTCGATTGGCGTGGGCACGGTGACGATATACACGTTGCAGCCGGCAATGCCGTCCAATTCGCTGTTGAAGCTCAGCTGGGTGGCCTGGGCCAGCAGCTCTGGCTCCACTTCCAGCGTACTGTCGCGGCCGGCACGCAGCTCGGCAATGCGCGCAGTGTTGATGTCATAGCCCACGGTGGCGTAGCGCTTGCCGAATTCCACCGCCAGCGGCAGGCCGACATAGCCCAGGCCGACCACGGCGATACGCAGGTGCTGGGTGTCCAAAGGGAGATGCATGGTCACGATCCTTGTTGGGCAGAAGAATTTTTGGCAAATGCGGCGACATACCACGGCAGCGCGGCAGCCACGCCATCGGCAAAGCGGTGGGTGGGTGCATAGCCAAGCAGCTGGGTGGCCTTGCTGATATCGGCCTGGCTGTGGCGCACATCGCCGGTGCGGAACTCGCGGTATTGCGGTTCAACCACCGCAGGCACGCCGTGCTGGGCAAGACCATCACGCAGCTGGCGGAAGACCTCGTTCAGCGTGGTGCGGTCGCCCAGGGCGACGTTGTAGACCTGGTCCCGCGCTGCGTCGCTTTCGCTGGTGGCGGCCAGCAGGTTGGCCTGCACCGCATTGGCGACAAAGCAGAAATCACGGCTGGTTTCACCATCGCCATTGATCCACACCGGCTGCTCGCGCAGCAGCGCACCGATCCATTTGGGAATCACCGCGGCATAGGCGCCATCCGGGTTCTGGCGCGCGCCGAACACATTGAAATAGCGCAGGCCGATGGTCTTGAAGCCGTAGCAGCGGGCAAATACCTCGGCATACAGCTCGTTGACGTACTTGGTTACCGCATACGGGCTGAGCGGGCGGCCGATGTTGGCTTCCACCTTGGGCAGGGCCGGGTGGTCGCCGTAGGTGCTGCTGCTGGCGGCATAGGTGAAGCTGCGCACGCCGGCATCGCGAGCGGCCACCAGCATGTTGAGCATGCCGCCGATATTGGTGGCGTTGCTGTTGATCGGGTCATCAATGCTGCGCGGCACACTGCCCAGCGCGGCCTGGTGCAGCACGTGTTCCACCGGCAGCGGTTCGGCATTGGCATCAGGGCGGAACTGCATCGCACGCTGGCAGTCCTCCAGCTGGCGGATGTCGCCTTCGATGAAATCAAACCGTGCCCACTGCGCCGGGCTGACCAGCCGGCGCACTTCGTCCAGGTTGTGGCGGAAGCCGGTGGCAAAGTTGTCCAGGCCGACCACGCGCTGGTCCAGCCGTAGCAGGGTTTCCAGCAGGTTGGAGCCGATGAAGCCGGCCACGCCGGTGACCAGCCAGGTACGCGGTGCAGCCTGCAGGCTCTGCTGCAGATCGGTATAAGCAGTCATTGCAGGGGGCTTTCCAGAGGGTGGCCAGACAGGCCGGTTGCCTGCAGCCTATGGCCAGCGTCGTGCTGGCCGGCGAACACAAGGCAAGGAACGCAGCCATGACGGTATTGGCGAGCAGGCCGCAGGCCAGAGTGGCCAACAATGGCTACGCCCAGACGCACGTCAACCGGTAAAGCAGCACACCTCATTGGTATCCCTTTCAATTCCAGCCACCTGCCTTGAAGCCAGGCTGGGCTTGCGATTATGCCAGATCGGGAAAGCTGATTGGAAGCTTAATGGGCGCGGGGTGTTGGTTCGGATTCTGTGCAGGTGGTCACCGCCAGCAGCAGCGCCACCAGTGCGCCGATGGCCAGGGTGCGCAGTGGGTAATCCACCGCGCTGTGCAGCACCGGCAGCCAGAGGCCGAGTACGGCCACGCGGGGCAGCAGGGCGGCCTCGCTGCGCGCTGCGCGCCACACCTGCCAGCTGATTGCCACCAGCAGCGCGATGCCGGCCAGCAGCAGCAGGCCGCCGGGCAGGCCCAGTTCCAGCAGCAGCTCCACCGGTTCGTTGTGGGCGTGCAGCACGTAGTTGGGGGCGAGCAGTGCCAGTGGCTCGTGCGCGCCATACACCTCACGGAAGCTGCCGGCACCGCTGCCCCAGGGCAGGTACTGGCCAATCAGCGGCCAGCCCTGTTGCAGGTAATCCAGCCGGCCATCCTCGAGCATGGGCCGGCCGAAGCGGGCGGCCAGCCGTTCCCAGGCATACGCAGCCACCGCCAGGCTGGTGCCGGCCAGGGTGAGCAGCAGCAGCGGGTGGCGCCAGAACGGACGCCGCTGGCCCTGCGCTGCTACTGACAGCAGCAGGGCCAGGCTGGTGGCCAGGCCCAGCACCAGCAGCGCGTTGCCGGCACGCGAGAAGCTCAGGGCCACGCCCAGCGTCATCAGCGCGGCGGCGGTATACGGCAGCAGGGCCGCACTGTGCTGGCGGCGTTGCTGGGCCTGCCAGCCCAGGCCCAATGCCAGCGGTACCAGCATCGCCAGCAGGCAGGCCAGGTGGTTGCGGTTGGCGAACAGGCCGGTGGCCACGCCGATGTTCTGGTTCGGGTGCAGGGCCAGCACTGCCCGGGCGCCGGCACTGGCCTGGGCAAAGCCGAGCAGTGCCTGCGCGCTGCCGATGGCAATGGCCAGCCACAGCAGCCGGCGCTGGGCGCGGCCATCCAGGCTGGCGCACAACAGCCACAGGCTGCCGACGCTGAGCAGGGCCAGGCCGGCGCGCAGCGTGCCTGATGGGCTCAGGCTCATCGGCAGCCAGGCCGGTGCCAGCCCGGCCAGTTCCAGACCGCTGACAACCCCGGCACGGCCGGGCAGCGTTGCCACCAGGGCCGCCGGCAGTGGCAGCAGCTGTAGCCCGAGCAGCGCCAGTGCTGCCAGCCACAGCCAGCTGATGGTCCGCTGCAGTGGCGGACGTGGCCGGGCGTACCAGCGCCAGCTGCCCAGCACCAAGGCCGGCAGGGCAAGCAGATGCACCAGCAGGTCGCCGGCACCGCGTGAGCCGCCACCGGCGAGCAGGGCGCCGGCCAGCAGCAGCCCGGCCAGTACCTCGGCGATGCGGTCCTGGCTGGAAGGGGGAGCAGTAGTGCGCAGGTGCATGGGCAGGCCCTTGAAACGAACAAGCCGCCCGGAGGCGGCTTGTCAGATGTACCGGAACGCAGACCTTACGGGCTGGTCGGTGCCGGCGGCGGGGTCGGGGTCTTGTCGCCACCACCGCCATCGGCAATGGCAGCAACCACGGCCGCGGCAGCCAGGCTGCTGGCAACAATGGTAGCGGTCTTCTTCTTGGCAGCGCTGGCGGCTACCTGGGAAGCGGCTGGCTGGCCGGCAACCGGGGCGTTGTTGGCCGGCTGCTGTTGTTCGGCAGCAGCGGTGGTGTTGGCCGAAGCAATGCTGGCGAAGGCCATCATGGCAGCGGCGAAGAGGAGCTTCTTCATCGGTGATTGTCCTTACGTGGGTGTCAGCTGTTCAACCAAGGACCGCACGGTACCCGAAAACGGCTGGCTTGGCAAGCAATTTGCTGTGTGGGTCAAGGGTCTTGGCGGGTGATCTGCACCGAATCCAGCCACAGGCTGCCGCGCAGTACGCGCTCCGGTACGGTGCGGCCGGCATGGCCCAGCCGCAGTACCGGTTCATTGCAGGGAGTTGCCAGCACGAAACCCTGCTGGCGGTTCTGCCAGCCGGGGGAATCGGCCAGGGGCAGGGTGGCCAGGATCTGCCGGCCGCAGTGCAGCTGCCACTGGAAGGCACGGGGGTTGCCGGTGCGGTTGTCGGCGCTGGCCTGCAGCAGGTAAGTGCCCGCTGGCAGTGGGCCGAAGGTTTGCCGTGGCCCGTCAAAACGCAGGCTGCGCCCGGCAAATTCCACCCGCAGCGCGTACTGCCCGTCCCGGGCATGGCTGTCATCGCGCACGGTGGCCACCCCGGCCTGGCGTGGCCACCGCCAGTGGTAGGGGGTATCACCAGGTTCGGTCTCAAAGCCGCCATCAAACACGGTTGCCAGGTATGGCTGCAGCGTGGGTGGCAGATGCTCGCGCCATAGCTGGTAGGCACCGGCGGCATCACCGGCCAGGCGGCGCTGCTGCTGCCTGGCCTGCAGTTCGGCTGGCGCCAGCGGGCCGCGGGCGGCCAGCTGTTGCCAGAGTGCCTCCGCCCCGGCGGTGGCCTGGGTCTGGCGTGCCAGCAGGGTGGCCAGGTGGGGCCGCCACGGCGGGTCCGCCTGCAGGTGGTCAAGCAGGGCAGTGCGCAGCGCGGGGTTGCCCAGTTCGGGCAGCAGCATCTGCTCCAAAAGCGGTGCACGCAGCGCTGGCTGTACCCGCATCAGGGCGTCCAGGTGTTGCAGCGCGGCGGCCGGTTTGCCGGCCTCCAAGGCCTGGTCGGCCAGGGCGGCGCGGGTGTCGATGTCACGCGGTGCCCAGGCCAGTGCCTGTGCCCACAGGGCCTGGCTGGCCGGGCTGTCTGCCTCTGCGTTCTGCGCCAGCACGCGGAAGGCCTGGCCGTTGACCGGTGCGCTGCGCAGCACCGCCCGGGCGGCGGCCTGCGCTGCGGCTGGTTCGCCGGGGGGCGGGTTCAGCGCCGGGTGCCAGCCGGCGATGGCCGCGGCTCCGTGGTCATGCGGCAACAGCCACCAGGCTGCCGGAACGGCCGCCAGCGCAACCAGCAACGCGGTTGCACTGGCCAGCCAGCGGCGAAGGTGGGGCTCAGCCCTGGCCGGTGCCGTATTCATAGTAGGCGTAACCGTAGCCACTACTGCCGTGGCGCGGGTTGTGGCGGGTGAGCAGGCTGCCCAGCACGCGCGCATGTGCGGCCTGCAGGCGGCCGTTGGCCAGCACCAGGCTGTCATCACGGGTGGCTTCGGCCGCTGCCACCAGCACGGTGGCCTCGGCGTGGTGGGCCAGCAGCGGTGCATCGGCCAGGCCCAGTACCGGCGGGCCGTCGATGATGATCACCTCGTACTGCTGCCCCAGCTCACGCAGCAGGGCCGGCAGGCGGTCACCGGCCAGCAGCTCCGGCGGGCTCGGCGGCAACGGGCCGGAGAGCATCAGGTCATGCCCCAGTGCCGGTACCTGCATGATCGATTCCTCGATGCTGCATGCCCCGGCCAGCAGGTTGGACAGGCCAATACTGTTGCCCACCCCGGCCAGGTGGTGCTGCGAGGGCTTGCGCAGGTCGGCATCAATCAGCAGCACGCGCTTGCCCAGCTGGGCGATGTTGCGGGCCAGCTCGGCGGCGCTGGTGCTCTTGCCCTCACCGGCCCCGGCGCTGGTGATGAACAAGGTGTGCGGCAGGCCATGGCTGGTGGAAAACTGCAGCGCGGTGCGTACCGAACGGTAGGCCTCGGAAAAGGCCGAGCGCGGGTCGGCAGCGGCCTGCTGCGGGGTCTGCTTGGCCAGCAGCGGCACAACGCCCAGCACCGGGCGCTCGAGCAGGGCTTCCAGCTGCTTGGGGCTGTGGATGGCACGGTCAAGGAAATGCAGCACGAAGGCCAGCAGTACCCCGGCAAAACCACCCAGCAGCAGGCCGATGGCCAGGTTCAGCGGCAACCGTGGTGAATGCGGGTTGCGCGGTACTTCGGCGCGGTCGACCACCGAGATGTTGTTGGCGCCGACGCCACCGGCCACGCCGATTTCCTTGTAGCGCTGCAGCAGGCCGTCGTAGAGCTGGCGGTTGGTTTCGGCCTCGCGGCGCAGGATGTTGTACTGGATGCTGCGGTCCTGCAGGTCGAGCACGTCGCCCTTGAGCTGCTCGATGCGGTCCAGCAGCAGCTGCTCACGGGCCAGGCTGGCCTGGTGGTCGGCTTCCAGCGCGGCACGGATATGGCGCACTTCGGTCTGGATCTGCAGGTCGATCTCGCTGATCTGGCTGGCCAGGCGCTGCATGTCCGGATAATCCGGCTTGTAGGTGGCCAGGCGGTTCTGGTACTCGCCGCGCAGCTGTGCGCGCTGCTCGCGCAGGCGCTGGATCAGCGGGCTGGCCACCACCTGCGACAGCCCCAGGCCATCGCCGGTGCGGGCCTGTTGCCAGATGGATTCGGCCTTGATCCGCTCCTGCTGGGCCGCGGCCAGGGCACTGTTGAGCTCGCCCAGGTTCTGCGCCGCCAGCGACGGCGAGCCTTCGCCCACCGACACCAGCTGCTGCTCCGAAGCAAACGCCACCAGGGCTTTTTCCGAGTCTTCCAGGCGCGCCTTGAGCTGGGCCAGGCGTTCTTCCAGGTACTTGCTGGCGTAGGAGGACGCCTCGAAACGGCGCTCCAGGTTGCTGGCGATGAAGGCCTCGGCCCAAGTGTTGCTGACCCGCGCGGCCAGTGCTGGATCAGTGGCATCGAACTGCAGGTTGACCAAGCGCGAGTTGCGCACCGGGGCTACGGTCATACCCGCCAGCACACCGCCGACCAAGGCGCGTTCGCGCTCCAGCTCGGTCAGCGGCTTGCCGTTTTCCTGCGCGCGCTCGGCCAGGGCGGCCATCTGTTCGGCGTAGACCGGGTGCGCGGTGAGTTGGGCATCCTGGACCACACGCTGTGCGAGGCTGCGGCTTTTCAGCAGTTCGTACTGGGTCTGGTAAAAATCACGGTCGGCCGTCGATTCCATCGGCGTCACCCCCTCGACGTTGATCACGTTCAGGGTATCGCGCTCGATCTGGATGCTGCTGCCGGCACGGTAGACCGGGGTGGTGAGCAGGGTACCGGCCAGGGTCAGCAACACGACCGCCGCGGTGACGCCGAGCACCAGCCAGCGCCGGTCCATCAGGATGTTCCAGTATTCGCGCAGGTCGATCTCGTCGCTGTCCTGCGCCTCACGCGTAGTGTTGCTGGTTTCGGTGGTGCTGCTCATCGGTAGGCTCTCCAGACCGCGAGGAACGGCACGAGTTGGACCATGGTTTTCAGGGTGGTGCGGCCGGTAGAGCTGTCGACAATGACGATGTCCTCGCTGGCCAGCAGCGGATCCTGCAGCCGGCCCTGCTCGATCGCATCGATATCAAAACGGGCCACATGCTGCTGGCCCTGGATGTTGCGCAGCACGAAGACATTCCTGCGGCTGGCGACATCGCTCAGCCCTTGTGCCGAGGCGATGGCCTGCAGCAGGGTCAGGCGCGAGGTGGTCATCGGGTAGATGCCCGGCTTGTCGACCTCACCGCCAACGGTGATGCGCTGGCTGGCGAATTCCTTGACGAACACGCTGACCTGCGGCGACTGCAGGTAGCGCTGGCCATACAGCTGCGCCAGTTCCTGTTCCAGTTCACTGACCGTGCGCCCGGCGACGGTGACCTCGCCGACCAGCGGCAGGCCGATGGTGCCGGCATTGTTGACGCGCACTTCGCGCTCCAGATCGGGTACCTGGAACACATTCACGCTGAGCAGGTCGCTGGGGCCGATGCGGTATTCCGGCTGGCCCAGCAGCGCGGCGACCGGGTCCGGTTCGGGCAGTGAGGTGGCCAGGTCCCGCGAGGGGGAGCTGGTGCAGGCGCAGAGGAACAAGGTGCCTGCCAGCAGCACAGCGTGTTGGATTTTCTTGGACAAGTGGTAGATCCCTGAATGTCGGGTCCGCAGCATGCGGTCAAAACCTGCGCGATTATGCACGGCGGCCGAGCTTATTCCAAAGCGCACGCCACCCTGTGGTTTCGGCCGCGGCGGCGCGTTCTGAAGGGGCGGCACCGCGGCTGGCCAGCGAGGCGGGCAGGCTGTGTGGAGGGGTATCGGCCAGGATGCCGGCCGGCCGGCCCTGCACCATCAGCGCCGCTTCCTCGGTGCCGACCCGGCGCGCAGCCGCTTCGCGAGCCTCTGCCAGCAGCGGCGGACGGCGTTGCGGGTGGTGGGCATCGGTGGCCAGGATCATGCAGTGGCCTTCATCGATGAAACGCTCGGCCCAGTATTTCGGGCGCCGGCCATGGCGGCCGGTGAGCGCGCCGGCGGTGAGCTGCATCCAGGCACCGCGCTCGGCCAGGCGCACGAACACCTCGTAGTGATCCTCGACCCAGCTCAGGCGCTCGGGATGGGTGATCACCGGCACCAGCCCGGCGGCCATCAATTCAAAGATGGACTCTTCCAGCCGCGGCGGTGGTACGTGGTGAGGCGGTTCGACCAGCAGATAACGCGAGCCGGCCAGGGTCGGCACGCGGCCCTCGGCCACGCCCTGCACCAGCCCCGGTACCAGGTGGACATCGGCACCGCAGACCAGCTGCAGGTCGATACCGGCCTGCTGCAGCTGTCCCTGCAGGTCGGCAATGCCGGCGGTGATGCCGGGGCCGGTGTTCTCGTACAGCCCGGGATAGATATGCGGCGTGCAGGCGATGGTGGTGATGCCGTCGGCCTGGGCGATGCGCGCCATTTCCAGCGCCATCGACAGGTCGACGGCGCCATCGTCAATGGCCGGGAGCAGGTGGCAATGAAGATCGATCATCGGGGAAGGAAATGCTCAGGCCGCATCGCGGCGCTTGGCATTTTGGGGGTGATCCTTGTCACGACTGGAGTGGGGGGCGGGAGTCGGCTGCAGCTGCGCGCTGGCGGGGAGGACCATTGTGCGCAGACCGGCAAACAGCGCCACCGCCCGGGCCGGGGAGCGGCTGAGCCAGAACCAGAGCCCGAGCACGATGAAAAAGCCCAGCAGCAGCGCCGGCCGTGGGACATCGGCCAGCAACAGCAGGGCTGCCAGCAGCCCGGTGACCAGGCTCAGGGCTGACAGTGCCAGCACCAGCGATGCACTGGAAAAGCCGGCGTCGCGCATGAAGTGGTGGACATGGTCGCGGCCGGCGGCAAACGGCGAACGGCCGGCACGGTAACGGCGTACGATCAGCACCAGGCAGTCCAGCACCGGGATCGGGATCAGCCACAGCGCCAGCACCGGGCTGACCGGATGCCCCGGGTTCTGGGTCAGGCTGAAGGAGATCCAGGCGATGCAGAAACCCAGCAGTGCGCTGCCGCCATTGCCCATGAAAACGCGCGCGCGCGGCCGCCAGGGCAGCGCGAAATTGTGGGCCAGAAAGCCCAGCAGCGCCCCGACCAGGGCCAGCGCCATCATCGCCATTGGCAGGTTGCCGGCATACACCGCAGCCCCGGCCAGCATCAGGCAGGCACAGGCCACCAGCGAGCCGCACAGGCCATCGACCCCGTCGATCATGTTGATCGCATTGATCAGCCCGACCGTGGCAAACACCGTGAACGGCAGTGACAGCCCGCCCAGGGCCAGGCTGTCCAGGCCGAAGGCCGGGCCCAGTTGCTCCACCCGCACTCCGCCGAGCTTGACCATGATCAGCGCGGCCACTGCCTGGGAGAGGATCCGGATTGACCAGTGCAGGTCGTACAGGTCATCCAGGATGCCGACCACCATCAGCAGCCCCGCCCCGGCCAGGAAGCCCAGCAGCGCCGGGTTGTCGGTGGGGAAGAAGAACAGCGGGCTGAGGACCAGCCCGAAGAAGATGCCCAGGCCACCGGTGACCGGGATGCTGTGGCCGTGATCCTTGCGGGCGTGGCTGGGGTGGTCGACCAGGCCCCAACGCGCAGCGAACGGCTGCAGCAGCCAGATCGTCGCCCAGGCCACCAGCGCGGCAACCAGCAACCATCCGGCCACCGGGCCGGCACAATCCACACTTACCGTGCTGCAAGTGGGCATCAATGCCACGGAATCAAACATCCTGATCATCTCGAGCATAAGAGGCGATGCGTATTCACATTACTGTGACGTGGCGCACATGATCTTTTAACTTAACACGCGATTAACTTGTCAGCAATTCAGGTGCTTGGCGCTACGTCACAACCTGTGCAAACAGGCACGAAAAAGCCCGGCGTGATGCCGGGCTTTTTCCTGTCGGAGTCTTGCATGCTCGGGGGAGGGCACTCCGGCAGTCGGGACCGGGTGAAGGGGATGTTTCAGCCCCGGTCCCATGGGTGCAGCGCTGACGGGAGAGAGGGACGTCAGCGCCGCACCTTGCTGCGCGCCTTACCAGCTGAAACGCGGGCCAACGAACCACTCGCGGGCACCGGCCTTGGCCAGCTTGACCTCACCGGTCACGCCCCAGTTGGCGTTGATGTTGGCCACCGCACCGACGCGGCCATAGAACTCGCCGTCCGGGTTGATGCCGTGCTTCTTGCTGTAATCCTCATAGCCGGCGAAGGCATAGCCTTCCACCACCGGGTGCAGCTGCGAACGCAGGCCCACTTCGGCGCTGACGCCGTTGAAGTCATAGCCGTACTGCGGGTCGAACTTCTGGTAGGCGGCACGCGCAACCAGGTCGGTGGTCGGGTTGATGCCGCGGTTGTAACCGGCGCCGATGCGCCACTGGTCGACATCGACCTTGCCCAGGTCGGTTTCCTGGCCGGTGTAGTCTGCAAACACGTGATAGTTCGGGTGCACGGCAAGCGAACCCTTGATGCCAAAACCGTCGGCATCGCCGCCCTTGGAATCGGTGGCAACGTAACCGCCTTCAACATAGTTGTAGGACAGACGACCGTCGGCAGCAGAAGCAGCGAACGGGACAATGGCAGCCAGGCCCAGGGCGATAACAGTGTTCTTCATACGGGTACACCTTCCTGTTGGTTTTGATCCCGCCGGCAGCCAATGGCGCAACCCGGCGGGTGGACGGATTTAGGCATAAACGTCCCAAATTCCTCCTGAATACCAAACTTGCCAGTTCATAAATGAGCAGGCCATTACGGGAACTTTGGCAATGCAATGGCCTGTCCCGTTTTTGTGGGAGTGCGCTGGCGCGCGATGCGCAAGGCCTGATGGTGGGATGTCACTGCCGGGGTCGCCTACAAGGGCGAAGGGCTTCGTGGCCCGGGCCTGGCAAAAGCCAGAGGCGTCGCGACCAGGGTCGACTCCCACAAACGGGGAGGCTGCCAACGGCGCTGGACCGCTGGCAGGGTGGGAGGGGTTACCAGCTGGCGCGCGGGCCGATGAACCACTCGCGGCTGGACTGCTTGCCCAGGCGCACCTGGGCGCTCAGGCCCCAGTGTTCGTTGAATCTGGCGACGGCGCCGAGCCGGCCGTAGAACTCCGGTTCCGGGTTGATGCCGTTGTGCTCGGCATAGTTTTCCCAGCCGGCGAGGGCTTCCACTTCCCAACGGTGGTTGGCGAACAGGCGCCCGCCCAGCTCCAGCGCATAGCCATCGACGTCGCTGCCGTATTCGGGGCGCCAACCCAGCCAGCTGGCGCGCAGCAGCAGGTCGGTGGTGGAGCTCAGTTCGTGGTTCCAGCCGATGCCGGCCCGCCATTGGTCGACATCGACATCGACCTCATCCACGCGCTGGGCGCTGTAATCGGCAAACACATGCACGCTGGGGTGCAATGCCAGCATGCCCTTGATGGCCACGCCATCGGCGCGGGCATTGTCGTTGTCGGTATGGATGTAACCGGCTTCGATCAGGTTGTAGGGCAGCGCGTCGCTGGCGGGGGCGGCCAGCGGCAGGCCTGCCAGCAGGCAGGCGGCAAGCAGGGTTCTGTACATCCTCGTACGCCTTCTTGGTTGATGCCCCGACCGATGCTGGCCAGGGGCGGGAAAACCACAAAGGGCGGGAATCTAGCACTGCCGGCGGCGCTGATCTGCGGGGCGGTGCGGTGTTGTGGCGGCGGTCACGTCGACCTTGCGACCGCGGCCACAAGCGGCTCAGCGCAGCAGCTGGATGTGCTCGCCGGCCGGGCCGAACCAGCCATCACTGCTCTGCGCGCAGGCGCGCTGCCAGCCGGCGGCCTGCAGCGTGGCCGCGTCCACCGCCGGCAGGCGCAGGGCCAGGCTGTGCACGCCGGCCAGGCGCCCGGCCGGGCGTGGCGGCAGGTCGACCTGGTCGATCTCGACCATGCACTGCCCGGGCATCGGCACCACTGCCACCGGATAGCGCCCTTCCAGCGGCTTGCCATAGGCGCGGTTGAGCACGGTGATCTTGGTTTCGAACGCCCAGCCGGGTGCACCGAGCAGGGCCGCCCAGGCCGTCTGCGAGGCGGCGCGGTCGGGCGTGGTCATCACCCCGATGAAGGTGGAGGCGACCGTATCGGTGGTCATCGGCAGGTCGAACGGCGGTACCGCGGCCTTGATCTGGGTGAGATACAGCAGCTCACCGGCCGGCCCCAGCACCTGGGCGGCGCGGATGGCATTGCTCAGTTCCAGGTTGGCCGGTGCGCCGAGCACCCGGAACGGGGCCTGCAGCCCGGCGGCGAGGGTGTCGATGTCGCCGACCAGGATTTCCAGCGACAGCCAGCCATGGCGGAACATCGGTTCGATCACCGTGGCGGTCGGGTCCTCGATCACCCGCAGCACCGGCTGGCCGGCGCTGTTGGCCAGCCAGGCCAGTGGTGCGCCGGCCAGCGCGGGCAGGCCGAGCAGCGCGGCGTCCGCCTCTTCCAATGTGCCTTGTGCCTGCAGCTGCAGGCCCAGCTGCTGCTGGTAGGCCGCGCACAACGCGGCCAGCTCCGGCGCCAGCACGGTGGCATGCACGATGCCCTGGGCCAGGGCGCTCATTGTCCGCGCTCCGCGGCCAGCCGGCGTTCCAGCCAGGGCATCAGCCCGCCTCCGGCGACGATCTCCATCAGCTGCGGCGGGATCTTCTCGCAGGCAAATTCACGCCCGCTGGAGTGGTTGAGGATGCGCCCCTGTTCGGGCAGCACTTCCAGTTCGTCGCCGCGGGCCACTTCCAGGTCCGCACAGATCAGTGCCGGCACGCCCAGGTTGAGCGCGTTGCGGTAGAAGATGCGTGCGAACGATTTGGCCACGATCGCACCGACGCCAAGCTCGGCCAGCGCCTGCACCGCCTGCTCACGCGAGGAGCCGATGCCGAAGGACTCGCCACCGACGACGATGTCCCCGGGGCGCACTTCGCTGGCGAAGGCTGGATCCACCGCCTCCAGGCAGTGGCTGGCCAGCACCGCCAGCGGCTCGCGCATGTACGGACCGGGAGCGAGCACATCGGTATCGATGCGGTCGCCGAACACAAAGGCCTTGCCGCGCACGTTCATGCGCCTTCTCCCAGCAGCTGGCGTGGATCGGTGATGTGCCCGGTGACCGCGGCGGCGGCCACGCTGTAGGGCGAGGCCAGGTAGACATCGGCCTGGGCCGAGCCCATGCGGCCCTTGAAGTTGCGGGCGGTGGTGGAGATGCAGACCTCACCGGCACTGAGCATGCCCGCCCCCATCCCGGCACAGGCGCCGCAGCCGGACGGCAGCAGGATCGCACCGGCCTCGGTCAGCGTGGCCAGGGTGCCTTCGGACGCTGCCTGGGCGGTCATCGCCACCGAGGCCGGGGCGATCAGCAGGCGGGTGCCGCGGGCGACCTTGCGCCCGGCCAGCACGCGTGCGGCCATGCGCAGGTCTTCCAGCTTGGCGCCGGTGCAGGCGCCGATATAGGCCTGGTCCACGCGCACGCCGGCATGTTCGGCCACCGGGCGGCTGTTGGCCGGGCTGTGCGGCGCGGCCACATACGGGGTGATGGCAGCGGCGTCATAGCGGTGCACGGCGGCATAGGCCGCATCAGGATCACTGCGCCACTGCGCGATGTCTCCGCTGAACGGTTTGCCGGCGGCTTCCAGTGCGGCCAGGGTGATCGCATCGGGTTCGACGATGCCCGTCTCCGCACCGAGCTCGGCGGCCATGTTGCACAGGGTCAGGCGCTCGTGCATCGGCAAGGCCTGCACCGCGCTGCCGCCGTATTCGAACACCTGGCCTTCGTTGCCCATGCCGTGCTGCGCGCACAGCATCAGCATGATGTCCTTGGCGCTGACACCGTCGGCCAGCTGGCCGTCAATCTGGATGCGGGTGGTCTGCGGCACGCGCAGCCAGACCTCGCCGGTGACCAGGGCACCGGTGATGTCGGTGGCGCCCATGCCGACCATGAACGCGCCGAAGGCGCCGCCGCTGGGCGAGTGCGAATCCCCGCCGACACAGAACATGCCCGGCTGCACGTGGCCATGTTCCTGCAGCACCACATGGCAGATGCCGAGCATGTCGTAATGGGTGACCCCGGCCTTGCGCGCCCAGTTGCGGGTCAGGGCCAGGATGTCGGCACTTTCCATGTCCACGGCCGGCACGAAGTGGTCGGAGACCACCACGATCTTGTCCGGGTCCCAGACCGAGGCACCGAGCTTTTCCAGCCGGCTGGCGACCCGGCGCGGGCCGCCGGAGTCATGCATCATCAACAGGTCCAGGCGGGCGGTGAGGATTTCACCGGCACGGACGCTTGCCTGGCCACAGGCGCGGGCCAGGATTTTTTCAGCAAGGGTGGCGCTCAAGCAGAGCTCTCCATCGGGTCAGGGGTGTGATCCAGGCGCATCTGATAACGCAGCTGGTCGGGGCGGTATTGAATTTCCAACAGGTCCAGCAACTGGTCATCGCGGTCGAAAGAGCGTCGCTCCAGCGTCATCACCGCCTGGCCGGGCTGCATCTGCAGGTAGATCGCCGGCACCGGATCGACGCGGAGGGCCGAAATCTTCTGCTCCACCCGCACGATCGGCAGGCCGCACTGGCGGAACAGGTCGATGCGTGACTGCCGTGCCAGCTGCTCGGCATTGAAATCCGGATGTCGGGTGCGCGTCCAGCTGCTGTAGTAACCAAAGGTCTGGCCATGCCGCGAGCGCACGCGCACACAGCTGACCAGGGCTTCGTCGGCGGGCAGGTTGAAGGCTTGGCGTACCGGCTCCGGTGGCGGTATCCGCTGGTAACTGAGCAGGCGCACCTGGGTGTTGTCGGCCAGCGTGTCCAGGTTGTCGATCAGCTCGTACAACGGGCTGCGCAGCGGCGGCGGGCCCGCATGTCCGGGGTTGCGGCTGCGGCCGGAGGTGATGCGGGTGCCGCGCCCGCGCTGGCGTACCAGCAGGCCTTCCTCGGCCAGTTCGGCCAGGGCCAGGCGGACGGTTACCCGGGAAATGCCCAGACGCTTGGCCAGGTCCTCCTCGCGCGGCAACTGCTGGCCATCACGCAGCTCGCCCCGCTGGATCTGCTCGCGCAGCAACTGACGCAGCTGGTGGTACAGCGGCGTATGCAGATCCCGCCGCAGCAGGCCTTGCAGGTTGGCGTTGTCGTACAGATCCACGGGCTGGCCCTTGTGCCGTGCACATAGATAATAATGTTATATCTATATAGCTATAAAGGACGGCCTTGCCAAGTCCCCGCGGACAACTGGCGGGGACGACATCGCTGTGGCATTGTTTGTCCGGACAAGTGGTACGGCTGTTCCAGCAACTTGACGGGGTGCGGATGAAGCGTTGTTACCCATGGATCATCTGCGTGGTCGCGATGATCATGCTCTCGATCTCCAACGGCATGACCATGACCGGGATCACGGCCTTTGACTCCTCGCTGCTGGAGGAATTCGGCTGGAGCCGGGGGGCGCTGAAGTTCCGCGACATGTTCAACCTGCTGCTGGCGGCGCTGCTGTCGCCGTTCATCGGCGCGCTGATCGACCGGGTCGGGGTGCGCGCGCTGGTGCTGTTCGGCAGCGTGCTGCTGGCCATCCTGTATGTGGCCTATTCGCAGATCAGCAGCATTGCCCACGTCTACTGGATCCATGTCGGCTTTGCCGCGGTGGTGGTCAGTTCGGGCCTGAGCGTGGCGGTGATCATGGTCTCGCAGTGGTTCAATACCCAGCGTGGCACCGCACTGGGCATCGCCCTGGTCGGCTCCAGCCTGGGCGGGATGCTGATCCCGAAGCTGATCACCGCGCTGCTGCCGGCACACGGCTGGCGCGAGAGCTTCATCTGGATGGCGCTGCTGCCGGTGGCGCTGTTCGTGCTCAGCCTGGTGCTGGTGCGTACCCCGCAGCGCATGGGCCTGCAGCCGTGGGGGCATGACCATCCACGCACCGCCAAGCAGCAGGCGGCCAGCCAGTGGCCGGACCTGAGCTACCGCCAGGCCCTGTGCACGCCGACGTTCTGGGCGCTGGCAGTGGTGGCGATCACCACCTTCTGGGCGATCATGTCGCTGTCCTCGCACCTGATCCTGCACATGCGCGACCTGCAGTTCAGCGCCGAACGTGCCGCCGATGGCATGTTCCTGCTGTTCGGCTTGGGCATGGTCGGCAAGTTCCTGTTCGGCTTCCTGGCCGACATCTGTTCGCCCAAGCGGGTGTTCGTCTGCAATGTCGCGCTGATGGCGCTGGGCAGCCTGATCCTGGCCAGCCAGCGTGCCGAACTGCTGTGGACCGGGCTGGTGGTGATGGGCCTGGGCTGGGGCGGCCTGTATGCGGTGCTGCAGCTGCAGATCGTCGATGCCTTCGGCCTCGGCTCGGCTGGCAAGATCCTCGGCACCATCTCGCTGATGGATGCAACCTCGGCCGGGCTCGGCATCTGGCTCAGCGCGGTGATGTTCGACCATTTCGGCAATTACGGCGTGGCGTTTGCGGTGATGGCCGCGATGGTCTGTACCGGCCTGCTGGCCTCGCTGTTCGTGCGCGATGAGCGCCGACTGGCCTGGGAAGCCGGTGGCCGGGAAGGCCGCGCACCAGCGGCAACCTCCTGAGGCCGGACTGGCAGCACTTTTCGCGCGCGAGCGCGCTCCCACACGAGCTACATGGCCGGCATCGAGCGCGATGCTTTCCTGCCCGATTTTGTGGGAGCGAGCTTGCTCGCGATGCTCCTGCTTTTGTTGGAGCGACTAAGGTCGCGATGCCGATGCTTTTGTGGGAGTCGAGGTTGCCACGGCTCGTCGTGCGCGAGTGCACTGCCGTGATGGCAGGAGAGTCGATTCGCGCGCGAGCGCGCTCCCACAAAAGCCTGTTGCCTGTCCGTGGCGGTGCATGGCGTGGTGCATGATTTGCAGTAGTGCACCTGTGCGGTGTTCTACCCCGAAATCACGGACTGTTTGGAAAGAGCTGAAAACTTCTGCTCCTGCCTGGCAAGGTGCCGTCGCATCCTGGGGTTGTGGCGGCGCCGCTAAAAGGGAAAGTGGCGGCCCTTGTGGGAGCGCGCTAGCGCGCGAAGCAGGATGCTCGGCAAGGCGTAAAGCATCGCGAGCAAGCTCGCTCCCACACAAGCAATGTTCATGGCCGCCTGATCAAGGCGGTTGATTCCTGCAGGGCCTTCTTCAGGCCTCAGCAACTCATCTCCCAGTATTCCCCTTTCCTCACTCCTCTTTCCTCGTTACTCGTTCCTCGCACCGCACTCCTCACTCATTTCCCACCCAAAAAGAAGGCCCGCGATGCGGGCCTTGAAGAGAGCGAGGAGCTTGGGTATCCGGAGGGGGCGCTCAGATCAGTTTGAGCTTGCCGAAGGCGGCGATCACGATGATGCAGGTCCAGATCAGCAGTACCGGAATCTTGACCCGGTCCACCAGCTGCTTCAGTGCCTGTTGTTCGGCATCGCTGGCGGTGTTGCTGGCGACCTTGCCGAACAGGGGGCCGAAGGGTTTGAGCTGGATGCGTACCAGCAGGCCCATCGCGATGATGGTGGCAAACAGCAGCAGCTTGACCGCCAGCCAGCGCACCTGCGGCACCAGGCCGCCATCGCTGAAGGCATCGATGCCGGCACCGACACAGGCAGCCAGGACCAGCAGGCGCAGGCCGAAGTCAATCTGCGCAATGCGGTGGCCCAGTGGGGAGTGTTCCTTGAGGAAGGCAAACCAGGCCAGCCCCATCCACAGCGCGGTCAGCAGCCAGACCAGCCACAGCCAGCCATTGATTGGCAGCAGGCCCATCTGCGTGGCCAGGGTCACGCCACTGCCGAAGGCCAGGATCAGGCAGCTGCGCGGGATCATGTCCAGCAGCAGCATCGATTTGGCCGAGAACAGGCGCACGGCCAGCGGCTGGGCGGGGTCGGCAATCTTGCCGGCGATATAGAACACGCCCAGGTCACCACCCAGCCAGTAGCCGGCAATGAGCAGGTGCAACAGCAACAACAACGCGTAATCCATGGTCAGGGCTCTCGTGACGCTGCCGCTCCCGGATGGGAGCGGCAGGTGGTACGGGTGGGAAGGGTTTTCGTCCGCTGTGCTTACCAGAACCGGTACTTGAACTCGACGCCGTAAGTGCGTGGCACGTTCGGGTAGATCACGCCGATGCCCAGGCCAGCGATGTCAAAGCCACCGGTGGAGGAGAACTCGTTGCTCAGGTTCTTGCCCCACAGTGCCACCGACCAGTTGGCATCATGCGGTTCATAGGCCACGCGTGCGTTGTACTCGGTATTGGCGCGGGTCATGATCAGCCGCGAGGTGTCCTGGTTCTGGTAATACTCATCGGTGTAACGGGCCTGGGCGCTGAGTACCAGGTCGGCAGTGGCCAGTGGCTGCACGTAGCTGGCACCGATGTTCCACTGCAGGTCCGGCGAGCTCTTCATCGAGCGGCCGTTGAAGTAGGCAGCATTGGCATCGCTGTAGTTCTGGTATTCGCCATCGATGGTGCCGAAGCTGGCGTTGACCTTCAGCTTGCGGGTGACCTGCGCCTGCAGGTCCACTTCGATGCCCTGGATCAGCGCGCCGGTGGCATTGGTCATCACGAACACGCCTTCCGGGTTGACTGCGGTCAGCTGGATGCCGTCGTAATCGAGCCGGTAGTAGTTGGCGTTCAAGCGCACGCGGTTGTCCAGCAGCGTGGTTTTTACCCCGATTTCATACGCGGTCAGGGTCTCGGCATCGACCGGGGTGATGGTGGCAAACGTGGTGCCGCGGCCGTTGTAGCCACCGCTCTTGAAGCCGGTGGTGACGCTGGCATAGCCCATGATGTTGTCGTTGAAGTCGTAATCGAGCATCACCTTCCAGTCCGGGCGGGTCCAGGTCTTGTCCAGCGCCTTGGTGAAGTCGATGCTGCCGTCGTTGCGCCGGGCAACCACGTTGAAGTCCTTGTTCTCCGAGCTGTAACGCCCACCCAGGGTCAGGGTCAGCCTGTCGCTGAAGTCATAGCCGCCCTGGGCGTAGACCGCCCAGGCGGTGGTGTCCTGTTCCACGTAATAGGTGGTGGCGCCGCGGGCGAAGATGTCCGAGCGGGTCGGCTGGTCGTTGCTTTCCTGGAAGGCGAACACGCCGGCCACCCAGTTGAACGGGCCATCGTGCTGGGAGGTGAACTGGGCCTCGTAGCCGCGCTGCTTCTGCTGCTGGTCCTGTTCCAGGTGGTAGCGCATCTGGTCGGTGCCATCGACGTCCATGTAGAAGTGATGGTCCATCGTGCGGTAGTGCAGGATGTTGCGCCAGGAGAAGCTGCCGAAGTCGGTTTCGCTGGTCAGCGCGACGCCGAACTGGTCCATGTCGCTCAGGCCTTCGGCGTCGGTGCGGGTCTGGTAGAAACTGCCCAGCTGCGGGAACACCTTGTCATCGACCATGCCCACCGGGGTGCCCCAGGCCGGGGTCGAGCGCTCGCGCAGGCGGTCGATGCTCAAGGTGGCATACGAGGCTTCGCCCCAGGTGCTGGCCAGGGCCAGACGGCCGGCCAGTACGTCCTGGTCGTTGACATCGCGGTTGCCGACCTGGTCATGCAGGATGCCGTCGCGGTTGCGGCTGAGCACGGCGGCCGACACGTCCAGGGTCTCGCCGACGCGGGTGGCGAACATCACCCGGCCATCCAGACGGCCGAGGTTGCCCACGCTCAGGTCCGCCGACAGTCGGTCTTCGCCGGTTGGCTTCTTGGAGATGTAGCGGATCGCACCGCCGGTGGCATTGCGGCCATACAGCGTGCCCTGCGGGCCGCGCAGCACTTCGATGCGCTCGACATCGTAGAGGTCGAACATCGCGCCGTTCTGGCGGGCGATGTAGACATCGTCGATGTACAGCGCCACCGCCGGGTCATTGGTGAACATCGATTCGTCGGCGCCGACGCCGCGCATGATGATCTTGGCGCCGGAGCTGGTGCCGGTGTTCTGCTCGATGATGATGTTGGGCGTGGTGAACTTGACATCATCCACGCGGGTGACCTGCATCCGCTCCAGCTCGGGGCCGGAAATCACGGTCAGGCTGAGCGGGGTTTTCTGCACTTGCTGCTCGCGACGCTGGGCGGTCACGCTGACCTGGTCCAGCTGCACGGCCTGCTCATCGGTCGACTGGGTCGACTGGGCCTGGGCATTGCCACTACCAAGGGCAGTCACGATCGCAACTGCCAATGCACTCCGGTACATAACTTCTTTCATGACTCGCCTCTGGAACGCGGTGGAGGATGAAGAACGCTTGTTTCGGGTCTTGCCGTGGGGAGAAACAAATTGCTGCATTGCTATATCAATATGTGAATAGAGTATTAAGCCTGCGACGGTTTTGGACAATCGGTCTATTGACTTTCTTTTTCGCTGCTGCGCAACACGTTGTTTCTTATGCAAGTGACTGTTTGTAGATGGGAAATAAAAAAACGCCCCGTAATGGGGCGTTGAAGTTGCACCTGATTGGTGCATCAATGACTTAAAGGTGCCATCGATATGTCATTGATACCTGGGTGCCGTTGCCGCTACCGCCTTCAGTCACGCATCAGCGCGCCGCCGTTGACGTGCAGCACCTGGCCGCTGATGTAGGCGGCCGCATCGCTGAGCAGGAACAGCACCGGCGCGGCGATGTCGGCGGCCACGCCGATCCGGCCCAGCGGCACCCTGGCCGCATAGGCATCGATGTCCAGGCGCAGCGGTGCACCGTCCTCGCGCCCGCCGCGGCCATAGCCGCCGCGCAGGAAGGCGGTATCCACCCCGCCCGGTGCCACCGCATTGACCCTCACCTGCGGCGCGGCCTCGGCGGCGAGCACGCGGGTGAGCGCATTCAAGCCGGCCTTGGCGATGGCATAGGCGCCATAGCCGGCCGCGCCGATGCTGGCGATCCCGGTGGAGACATTGACGATGGCCGGGTGCGGCGCCTGGCGCAGCAACGGCAGCGCCTGCTGGCAGCAGTGCAGGGCGCCGCGCAGGTTGCCCTGGTGGATGTCCTCGAACACTGCCGCCTCCAGCCCGTCCAGGGTCTGCAGGCCACCGGTGTAGCCGGCGACATTGACCAGGCCGTCGATCTGCGGGTGGTGCGCGGCCACCTGCGCGAATGCGGCGCTGACCGCGGCCGGGTCGCGGATGTCGGCAGCCACGCCGTGCACGCCGTCCGGCAGTGGGCGCTGCTGCAGCGACTGGGCCAGGTCGACCACGCTGATCTGCGCCTGCTGGGCATGCGCGGCCTGGACGATGGCGTGGCCGATGCCACCGCAGCCGCCGACGACGACCAGGTGCATCCGCGGTGGCAGCACGATGCTGGCGGGATTGGCTGTATGCATGGCAGGTTTCCTCAGAAGGGTTTGAGCAGGCCGGCAAAGGCCATCAGCGCGCTGGTGGTCCAGAACACCCAGACAATCGGCCGCGCGCGGCGCAGGCTGTCACGGAAGATCGCCTCGGTGGCCGGGGTCGAGCCCTCGGCCTCGAGCCGGGCAAAGCCACTGGCCCAGCCGCCCATGATCCGGCGCAGCACCAGGCCCAGGATCAGCAGCAGGCCGAAGCCGACCAGCTTGGCCGCCAGCCAGCCGACATACACGCCCTGGCCGGTGACCAGCGCCCAGCTGCCGCTGCCGATCAGCACCAGCGCCAGCACCACGCGGATGCCATGGTCGATCCGCTTCAGGCGCTGGCCCAGCGCATCGGCCGGGTGCCGGTAGACCGACCAGGACAGCAGCAGCCAGGCGATCCCGGCAGCCCAGATCAGCGCCATCGACCCGGCCGGCAGCGCTATCAGCTGCAGGTTGCTGGCCAGCTGCAGGCCCAGCGGCAGCAGCAGGATCAGGCACGAGCGTGGCACCAGGTCGATGCGCAGCGCGGCCTGCAGGAAGCGCCGGCGCTCGGCCAGCGGCAGGTCGGCGCGGGCGACATAGGCCGAGGTCACATATACGCCCCAGTCCGGGGCCAGCCAGTACGCAAACAGCAGCAGGTGGGCATAAACCAGGTACATGTGGTGTTCCACGGCACTCTCCGTAGTGAAGGAAGCCGCCGGCGCAGGTCATATGCCGGGCTGGCGGTGCCTGCCTTATTGACATATTGGTATGTCAATGGTCAAAGCGTGACTGATACCTTCCGCCACCGCCCACATCTCCAGGAGCAGGCATGATCCAGCGGCAATTCGTACGCATCGGCAACCGGCATGTGCACTACCGTTACGCCGGCAGCGGCCCGGTGTTGATCCTGTTGCACCAGTCGCCACAGAACTCGCGGATGTGGCTGTCGATGATCGAGCGCTTTGCCGGCCGCTACACGGTGATCGCGCCCGATACCCCGGGCTTTGGCTACTCCGATCCATTGCCGGGCGAGCAGGACATCGATGGCTTCGCCCGCGCCACCCTGGCCTTTGCCGATGCGCTGGGCATCGGGAAGTTCGCGCTGTTCGGCATGCACACCGGCGGCCTGATCGGCATGCACCTGGGCTGGATCGCGCCGGAGCGGCTGAGCGCGCTGGTGATCGACGGCTACGCGCTGTTCAACGATGCCGAGCGTGCGCGCTACACCGACAAGTACCTGCCGCCGTTCGTGCCCAGCTGGGATGGTGGCCACCTGCGCTGGCTGTGGTCGCGCATGCGCGAGCAGCTGTACTTCTTCCCGTGGTGCGACCCGTCGGCCGACTGCGCGATCGTGCTGCCGCCGTACACGCCCGCAGGCACGCATGACGCGGCGATGGACATCCTGGATGTCGGCGACAACTACCGCATCGGCTATGGCGCGGCCTTTGCCTACACCCAGCGCCAGCGCGTGGCCGAGCTGCGCTGCCCGGCCTGGCTGGTCTACCGCTCCACCGACGTGCTGCTGCCTCACCACGAACGCCTGCCGGCGCTGCCGGACAACGTGGCCTGCGTGATCGAGCACGAGGATGTGGACGGCCTGCACCGGCGCATGGATGCGATCCTGGCCGACACCACCGATGCACTCGGACCGGCATCGGTTGATCTGGGCGCGCGCGTGCTGGAGGGCTGGTACCGCCAGATCGTGGATACCGCCGTCGGTGAGGTGGCCGTGTGGGTGCGGCAGGGCCAGCAGGGCGCGGTGCTGCACATCCACGCCCCGGGTCAGCGTCCGCTGCAGCCGGAGGAGGTGGTGGCCGATGCACGTACCCAGTTGCTGGTCGAGCTGCCCGGCCATGGTGCCTCGTGCGAAACCGCGCACGCGCCGGAGGCGGCCACCATGCACGCCGCGCTGTTGGCTGTCAGCACCCGGCTGGCCGGCGGCCAGCCACTGGAGGTGCAGGCACACGAGGCTGCCGGTGGCTATGTGCCGGCGCTGGTGGCCGCACTGGCCGGCCAGGTCAGTGGCGTGGTGTTGCACCGGCCGTGGCTGCTGGATGCGGCCGAGTGCCAGACCTTCCTGCAGCAGTTGCCTGACCCGCAGGTGCACCGCGCCGGCGGCCATATGGCCGAGGCCTGGCAATGGGAGCGCGAGCGCCACCTGTTGTGGCCGTGGCTGGCACCGTCGGCCGGCGCGCGCCGGCGCGTGGCCGGGCCGGACACTGCGCGCGTGCATGCCAACGTGGTCGAGCTGCTGCGCCTGGGCCAGCGCCTGCCGCTGCTGTTTGCCGGTGCCGTCGTGCCCGGGCTGGCGCAGGCCATTGCCGCGCTCGCCGTGCCAGTACGGCTGGAATGTGCCGAAGCGGACGACTATGCCGGACGTACCGCCGCCCTGCGCCGCCAGCTGGCTGGCTGAGCCGGGCACGCGCTGCAACGACAACGCCCACCGCAAGGTGGGCGTTGTCGTCTCAGCCGAGGTATGGCGTCACCACGGTCGCGGTGCGGTGATCGACGTGCGGCGTCACTGCGGCTGGAACAGCTCCAGCTGCTCGCCATCCGGGCCGAACGCGCTGGCCACCGCGCAGCGGCCCACGCCGGGCAGCTCCACTACCTGCTGTGCGATCAGCTGCCCGCCCAGCGTCAGCACCCGTGCCACGTCGGCGTCCAGGTCATCGCTGCGCAGCGAGGCGGAGAGGATGCCGATGTTCGGCGGTACCGCCGCATCGCGCAGCGGCGCATCGGGCAGGTGCTCCATTTCCAGGTAGGCAAACATCTCGACCCGGCCCGGGACGATATGGCCGTCCTTGATCAGGTTGACGTTGTGGATCTTGACCGGGCGGTCGGTGCCCAGCAGCGCCTGCAGTTCGGGGAAATCCAGCACCCGGTCAAACAGCGTTTCAAAGCCCAGTGCCTGGTAGAAGGCGACCGAGCGGGCGACATCGCGGGTGGCGATGGCGATGGTCTGCACCACGCTGACCTCGGTCTCCAGCGCGCCGCGCAGTTCGCCGCCGCGCTCGTACGAGAACACGTCCAGGCGGATGCCATCGGGGTCGTCGTTGATCGAGTCGCGCACCGCGACCTGCTCGCTGACTTCCCAGTAGCTGGGTTCGTGTGCGCTGCTGCCGCCGGCGGCGGTGACCGCCTGCATCGTTGCCAGGGCATCGCGGCAACGGAAGTTCAGTGCGTAATAGCCGCTGCCGTTGTACAGGTTGCCGGCATGCCACAGGCGCTGGCCGGGCGCATCGAACTGCAGCAGGCGGATCCGGCCCAGGCCGCTGTCGTCGGCGGCAATCACCGCCCAGCGCCCACGCAGTGCCGGGTCAAAGCGCCACAGGGCGGCCAGTTCGGCAGGGATGTCGCCACGCGCCTGCAGCCGGTAGCCCAGGGCCTGGGAATAAAAGGACAGGGCGCGCTCCAGATCGCTGACGCCCAGGGTGACCAGTTTCACTTCTGACAGCATGCCGCGGACTCCAGTGACAGGTGACAAGATGCGTGGGGCATCCCGATCCTGCTGCATGTCCGGACATTTCGTCCAGCCGCAGGTATTACTCCGCGCCGTTTTCCATGTCCAGGGTCATCTGGTAGGTGAACTGGTCCGGGCGGTACTGGATGTTGAGCAGGTCCACCAGCTGGCCCTCGGCATCGTAGGAGCGGCGTTCCAGCGCAAGCAGGGCGGTGCCGGGTTCGACCTTCAGGTGCAGGGCAGCCACCGCATCGGCATTGACCGCACTGAGTACCTGCTCGACCTGCTTGAGCGCGATGCCCATTTCCTTGAACAGGGTCAGGCGGGCGGTGTTGGCCAGCCGTGCCTCGTTGAACACCTCGTCGTTGTCGGTGCGGGTCCAGCTGACGTAGTAGCCCAGCGGGGTGTCGTTGCGCAGGCGCAGGCGGATGGCCTGCACCAGCGGCTCGCGCGGGCCGGTATCGAACAGGGCGCGGATCGGCTCCGGCGGCACTGCGCGGCGGAATTGCAGCATCTTCACCCGGGTGTGCTCGGCCATCACCTCCAGCGTTTCGATCAGCCCGGTCAGCGGGCTGTGCATGGGCTTGGGCCGGCTGCGGTGGATGACATGGGTGCCCTTGCCGCGGCGGCGCTCGACCAGGCCTTCGGCGGCCAGTTCGTCCAGTGCCCGTTTGGCGGTGATGCGCGAGACCCCGAAGCTGTCGGCGAGGTCGAATTCGGTCGGAATGCGCATGCCGCGGGCGATCTCGCCGGACAGGATGCGGTCACGCAGCAGCGAGAACATCTGGTGGTACAGCGGGGTCGGCAAATCATTGCGCAGCAGCTTGTGCGCGTTGGCGCTGAGCAGGCTGGTCAAGGCATCTTGTTGGGACATGTCGGCTTCACCCTCCTTTGGCTTAATGCTATAACGATATGACAAATAGGATAGGCCATGACCACCTTCGAGCATGTGATTTCAAGCCACCGCGACCGAAACGTGATCCAGATCGCGATCCAGCGTCCGGACAAGCGCAATGCGCTGGCCTCCGCGCACTGGGCCGCGCTGGAGGCCGCCCTGGACGAGGCGGCCGTTTCCGATGCCCATATCCTGGTGCTGTCCGGGGTTCCGGGCGCGTTCTGCGCCGGTGCCGACATCGACGAGCTGGGCCGGCTGCTGGCTTCGCCGCAGGCCTTCGCCGACAACAATGCACTGGTACAGCGCACCCAGCTCAAGCTGCAGCGCATCAAGCAGACCACCATCGCGGTGATCGATGGTGCCTGCGTCGGCGGCGGCCTGGGCCTGGCGCTGGCCTGTGACCTGCGCCTGGCCACGGCGCGCAGTCGTTTTGCCATTACCCCGGCCAAACTCGGCCTAGTCTACAGCGCCGCCGACAGCGCCCGCCTGGTCCATGCTGTCGGCATGGCGCGGGCGCGCGAGCTGCTGCTGACCGGCCGCCTGCTCGATGCCGCCACTGCCGCCGACTGGGGCCTGGTCAGCACCCTGTGCGCCGATGCCGACGCACTGGAACAGGCCCGGGCCAGCCTGCTGGACAACCTGGGGGCGACCTCCGGCCAGGCCCGCGCCGGGATCAAGACCGTACTGGCGCACCTGGGGGGCGACCTCGCGGTGGATGCCGCCGCCGCCGAGGCCGCCTTCGCTGCCGCCTTCCACAGTGATGATTTCGCCGAAGGCGCTGCCGCCTTCCTCGGCAAACGCCCACCCACCTTTACCGGAGCCCTGCGCTGATGCCCGCCTACCTCGTGATCAAGGCCAAGGTCACCGACCCGGCCCGCTTTGCCCCCTACGCCGCACAGGCGGCGGCCCTGCTCGAACGCTTCGGCGGCCAGTACCTGGTGCGCGGTGGCAGCCAGCAGCGGCTGGAAGGACAGGACGATGGCATGCGGGTGGTGGTCAGCCGTTTTCCCGACCGTGCCGCCGCGCTGGCGTTCTGGAACAGCCCCGAATACACCGCGTGCAAGGCGATCCGCGCCGGCACCGGGGTGTTCGAGGTGACCCTGGTGGAGGATGCGGCATGAGCCTGGCCTATCGCGCGCTGGCGCTGCAGACCACCTGCCATGCGGTCAACGGCTGTGCCGATGCCGGGCAGGCGCAGGCGCTGATGGCGCGCAACATCGAGCGGGTTGGGCGCCAGATCCGTGCCTCCAAGGCCTTCATCGGCGCCGACCTGAAGCTGGTGGTGCTGCCTGAGTACTTCGCCAGCAGCTACCCGCTGGGCGACACCATCGAGGGCTGGGCGGCCAAGGGCAGCTTTGCGATGGACGGGGCCGAGTACGAACAGCTTGGCCGCATCGCCCAGGACAACGGGGTGTACCTGGTGTCCAACGCCTACGAGCGCGACCCCCACTTCCCGGGCCTGTATTTCCAGTCGCAGGTGGTGCTTGACGATGCCGGCAACCAGATCCTGCGCTACCGCCGGCTGATCTCGCTGTACGCGCCCAGCCCGCATGACGTCTGGGACAAATACCTGGACATCTACGGCATCGACGGGGTGTTCCCGGTGGCGCGCACGCCGCTGGGCAACCTGGCCTGCATTGCCTCCGAGGAGATCCTGTACCCGGAAATCGCGCGTGCCCATGGCCTGCGCGGGGCCGAGGTGCTGCTGCACTGCACCTCCGAGGTCGGCAGCCCGGAGCTGACCCCCAAGGACATCGCCAAGCGCGCGCGCGCGATCGAGAACATCGCCTACGTGGTCTCGGCCAACACCGCCGGCATCAGCGGGGTGGACATGCCGCTGGGCAGTGCCGATGGCATGAGCAAGATCGTCGATGACCAGGGCCGGGTGCTGGCCTGCGCCGGTACCGGCGAGTCGATGGCCGCCAGTGCCGAGCTGGACATCGCCGGTCTGCGCCGTCGCCGGCAGCGTCCGGGCATGGGCAATTTCCTCTCGCGCCTGCCCAATGCCGCGGTTGCCGCCGGCGTGGCCCCGGCCGCGCTGGCCCCGAACCAGCTGCTGCAAGGCGGTACCCACACCATCCCGCAGCGTGCCGATTTTGCTGCCCGCCAGCAGGCCTCGATCGCCGCGCTGAAATCGCTTGGAGTCCTGCATGACTGAGCCGACCTCCCTGCCGCTGCGCAACCCGCGTACCGGCGCCCACGATGGCGACCTGCCGGTCACCGCCACCGCCGACGTGGCCGCTGCCGGCCAGCAGCTGCGTGCCGCGCAGCCGGCCTGGGCGGCGTTGCCGGTGGAGCAGCGCTGCGCCCGCCTGGCCGCGCTGGCCGAGGCGATCGCCGCCCGCCGCGAGGCCTTGCTGGAGCTGCTGCTGGCCGATACCGGGCGCTGGCATGAGTCGGTGATCGAGGTTGACGGCACCATCGCCGCGATCCGCCGCTGGGCCCAGCAGGCGCCGGCCTGCCTGGAGGAGAAACCGCCCCAGGTCGAGGCCATCGGCTTCATCCACAGCCAGCAGACCTGGGTCGCCTACCCGGTGGTCGGGGTGATCAGCCCGTGGAACTTCCCGCTGATGCTGACCCTGATCGACGCGGTACCGGCGCTGGCCGCCGGCTGCAGCATCCTGGCCAAGCCCAGCGAGGTCACCTCGCGCTTCGTGCCGCTGCTGCGCGAAGCGCTGGCCGAGGCCGGGCTGGCCGAGGTGTTCGTGCTGGTTACCGGCGCCGGTGCCACCGGCCAGGCGGTGATCGAGGCATCGGACCAGATCTGCTTCACCGGCTCGGTAGCCACCGGGCGCAAGGTCGGCGAGGCCTGCGCGCGCCGCTTCATCCCGGCCTCGCTGGAGCTCGGCGGCAAGGACCCGGCGCTGGTGCTGTCCGATGCCAATGTCGAGCACGCCGCGCGGGCACTGGCCTGGGGCAGCTTCGTCAATGGCGGCCAGAGCTGCATGTCGATCGAGCGCGTCTACGTCGAGGCGCCGGTGGCCGAGCGCTTCATCGCGGCGCTCACCCGCGAGGCCGCGGCGCTGACCCTGACCTGTGATGACCCCAAGGCCGGCCAGATCGGCCCGGTCATCGCCGCCTCGCAGGTGGAACTGGTGCGCGGCCAGCTGGCCGATGCGCTGGCCAGGGGCGCGCGTGCACTCACCGGCGGTGCGCTGGTCGAGCGTGGCGGCGTGTGGTGCCCGCCCACCGTGCTGGTGGATGTCAGCGATGACATGGCGGTGGTGCGCGATGAGAGCTTTGCCAGCGTGCTGCCGGTGATCGTGGTGGCCGATGAGGCCGAGGCGATTGCGCGTGCCAATGCCACCGAGTTCGGGCTGTCGGCCGCGGTGTTCAGTAGTGATCAGCAACGCGCGCTGCGCGTGGCCCGCCAGCTGCAGGCCGGCGGCATCTCGATCAACGATGCCTGCCTGACCGGCATGGTGCAGACGGCCGAGAAGCAGAGCTTCAAGCTCTCCGGCATGGGCGGCTCGCGCATGGGCACCGCCTCGATCCGCCGCTTCGTGCGCGCCCGCGCGCTGCTGATCAACAACGGCACCGCCTCGCCGTGGTGGTTCCCGCCGGCGGCCTGAGCCGGGCAGCCGCGTTTGATATCACCCTGTCCGGGGCTCTGTCCCGGCAGGGTTGGCGCTCAGCGCCGCCGCGCCTGATGGTAATGGCGCAGGCCAATCACCAGCAGGCCCAGCAGCCCGAGCAGCGCGCAGCCGCCGTGCAGGGCCGACCAGGACAGGGCATCACGCAACGGGTTGGCCGTTGTCAGCGGCCACAGCGGCTGGATGTCGGCGTGCATCAGCGCATCCAGCGCGATATGGCTCAAGCTGCCGACAAACGCCCCCAGCGCCGCCGCCGGCCAGTCAATGGGCGGCGCAGGCCAGCGCAGCAGGCGCAGCATCCTGTTGCCGATCGGCCGCCCGGTCAGTGTGGCCAGCAGCCCGATCAGCAGGGCCCCGGCCAGGCTGTGGCTGACACCGTGCAGGCTGTCGATCAGCCCGAGCAGGCCAAGCAGCGGCTCGATATCCATCAGCACCTGGGTGCCGGCAAACACCAGCAGGCTGATCCGGTGCCCGCCCAGCGGCTTGATTGCCAGGCCGGGGCCAAGATGGAACGGGGTGAACGGCATGGGCGGGGACTCGCAAGGGGACAGGCCTGCGCCCTGCCGGGAGGACTTCCCGGCCCGGGCGCAGGTTGTACAGGTTGCGCAAGGTAGCCGAAGCGGATGCGCAGTGGCCACCGTGCCGGCCCGCTGAGTCCCGCTGGGCTCCATGCATCCCAACCCGGCCACGGTCTGCCCCGCCACGGCCGGCAGCTGCCGGCCGCAACGGGGCAGGTCGCTTACTGGCGCTGGTAGACCTGGCCGCCCTCGGCCAGGAACTGCGCCGACATCCCGGCCATGCCCTCGGCAATGGCCTGCTCCGGCAGCGCCGGTGCCGGCGGCTGTCCGGCCTGCGCCGCAGCGGCATCGCGCACGTCCTGGGTGATGCTCATCGAGCAGAAGTGCGGCCCGCACATCGAGCAGAAGTGCGCGCTCTTGTGCGCATCCTTGGGCAGGGTCTCGTCGTGAAACTCACGCGCCTTTTCCGGGTCCAGCCCGAGGTGGAACTGGTCCTCCCAGCGGAATTCGAAGCGCGCCTTGCTCAGTGCGTTGTCGCGCACCTGCGCGCCGGGATGGCCCTTGGCCAGGTCGGCGGCGTGGGCGGCAATCCTGTAGGCCATGATGCCGTCGCGCACGTCCTGGCGGTTGGGCAGGCCCAGGTGCTCCTTCGGGGTCACGTAGCAGAGCATCGCGGTACCGTACCAGCCGATCATCGCCGCGCCGATCGCGCTGGTGATGTGGTCATAGCCCGGGGCGATGTCGGTGGTCAGCGGGCCCAGGGTGTAGAACGGTGCCTCGCCGCACTCGGCCAGCTGCTTGTCCATGTTGGCCTTGATCAGCTGCATCGGCACATGGCCCGGGCCTTCGACCATGCACTGCACATCGTGCTGCCAGGCGATCTTGGTCAGTTCGCCCAGGGTTTCCAGCTCGCCGAACTGGGCCGCGTCGTTGGCATCGGCAATGCAGCCCGGGCGCAGGCCATCGCCCAGCGAGAAGGCCACGTCATAGGCCTTCATGATTTCGCAGATTTCCTCGAAGTGGGTGTAGAGGAAGTTCTCGCGGTGGTGGGCCAGGCACCACTTGGCCATGATCGAGCCGCCGCGGCTGACAATGCCGGTGACCCGGTTGGCGGTCAGCGGCACGTAGCGCAGCAGCACCCCGGCGTGGATGGTGAAGTAGTCCACGCCCTGTTCGGCCTGTTCGACCAGGGTGTCGCGGTAGACCTCCCAGCTCAGGTCCTCGGCGCGGCCATCGACCTTTTCCAGTGCCTGGTACAGCGGCACCGTGCCGATCGGCACCGGCGAGTTGCGCACGATCCACTCGCGGGTTTCGTGGATGTGCTTGCCGGTGGACAGGTCCATCACGTTGTCCGCACCCCAGCGGATCGCCCAGACCAGCTTCTCCACTTCCTCGGCAATGCCCGAAGACACCGCGCTGTTGCCGATGTTGGCGTTGATCTTGGTCAGGAAGTTGCGGCCGATGATCATCGGCTCGCTTTCCGGGTGGTTGATGTTGCACGGCAGGATCGCGCGGCCGCGGGCGATCTCCTCGCGCACGAATTCGGCGGTGATCCGCTCCGGGATGCTGGCGCCGAAGGACTGGCCCGGGTGCTGTGCGCGCAGGCCGGCATCGGCCAGCGCCTCCAGGCGCTGGTTCTCGCGGATGGCGACGAATTCCATTTCCGGGGTGATGATGCCGCGGCGGGCGTAGTGCAGCTGGGTGACATTGGCACCGGGCAGGGCGCGACGCGGCGCGCGCCGGGCCGGGAAGCGCACCGCATCCAGCCGCGCATCCAGCTCGCGGGCACGGCCGAAGGTGGAACTGAGCCGGTCCAGTACCGCGCTGTCGCCGCGCTCGGCAATCCAGCCGGCGCGCAGTGCCGGCAGGCCGGCGGCCAGGTCGATGCGCGCGTCCGGGTCGGTGTACGGGCCGGAGGTGTCATACACGGTGACCGGCGCATTGGGTTGCGGGCCGTTGGCGGTCGGGGTGTCGCTCAGCGCGATCTGGCGCATCGGCACGCGCAGGTCCGGGCGCGAACCGGCGACATGGATCTTGCGCGAACCGGGAATCGGCCGGGTCACGGCCTCGGAGAGGGACTGGGTCTGTTGCAACAACGCGGTGGTGCTGGCATTCATGGCACTTCGTCCTGGTGATGGGAACGAAGCGGGAGCGCGCACGCATGCCGGCACCGGGCGTGCGCATGCACGGTCCCCGGGCCGGTTGGCCTGCGAAGCTTCCCTACGCCGGTATCAACCGGATCAGGTTCGAAGGGTCTGTCTCAATCACCGCATCAACCCGGTGATACCCCCGCTTCGGCGCCGATTAGAGCATATCCGCCGGCCCGACGGGCAGCGCTCAGGCGTCGGCCAGCAGCTCGCGCACGCAAGGTTCCAGCCCGAGCAGGCCGGCGCGCCGGCCCAGCGCGATCGCCTCTTCGGCCGCCATGCCCTGGTGCCAGGCCGCGTGCAGCGCGACCAGTGCGCCGACCCGGTTGGCGCTGGCGCAGTGGATCAGCAGCGGTTGTTCGGCGTGGGTCTGCAGCAGCTCGGCAAAGTGCGCGACCCGGACGCGGTCCAGGTCATCGCCACTGGCAATCGGCAGTGCGTGGTAGGCCAGGCCGGCGGCGCGCACCAGTGCGGCCTCGTCCACCCCGGGCTGTTCGCTGTCCGGGCGCAGGTTGATCACTGCGGCCAGTCCGGCCTGCTTCAGGGCGGGCCATTGGTCGTGGCTGATCTGGCCGGCGGCATATCGCAGCGGGGCATAGGCTTCGGGCAAGGACATGGGGCTTCTCTCTCTATCAGGCGAAGGAAACAAACTTGCTCAGCAGGATCGACACCGCGACCAGCACCAGCACCACGGCGAAGATACGCCGCAACAGCGCCTGCGGCACGCGGGTGCCGAGCCGCCCGCCGAGCATCGAAGCGGCGCCGCCGATGGCGATGAACAGGCCGATCACGGTCGCATCCAGCTGCAATTGGCCACTATCGGCCATTAAATATTTGCCAAAGCCGACCGCACTGTTGAGCACGATCAGCAGCAGGCTGGTGGCCACCGCGCGTGGCATCGGCAGGCCCAGCAGCAGCACCAGCGCCGGCACGATCAAAAAGCCGCCACCGATGCCGACCAGGCCGGTCAGCAGGCCGACCCCGATCCCGGCCAGGGCAATGGCCCAGGCGCTCTTGCGCGGGCCCTGCACGCTGGCGGCGCCGCCGCTGGCCATCCGCCAGGCCGCCACCAGCATCACCGGGGCGAAGATCAGCAGCTGGCTGCCTTCAGGCAGCCGTTGTGCCAGCCAGGCACCGGCCACCGTGCCGAGCATGCTCGGCGGGCCGAAGGCGAGCAGGGCGCGGCCATCGACCAGACCACGTCGCAGCAGCGGCAGTGCACCGATCAGGCTGATGCCGCCGACGATCGCCAGCGAGCTGGCCACCGCGGTCTTTTCCGGCATGCCCAGCAGGTAGGTCAGGATCGGCACGGTCAGGATCGACCCCCCCGAACCGAGCAGGCCCAGGCTCAGGCCGATGATTGCAGCGCCCAGGATGATCCAGTGCATAGTTGTCGCTCCCGCGAAGATGAACATCACGCGACCTGCGTGGTGGTGTAATCATTCTGACTGAGCTAAATTTAGCAACAACTGAACTACAACGCCAACGAGGTGTTCCATGACGACCGTTGCCGCTTTGCCCAGCCCGCAGGTGGAGAGCTTCTTCCACGCGCCCACCAACACCTTCACCCATGTGGTGTATGACCAGCGCGGTGGGCATGCCGCGATCATCGACCCGGTGATGGATTTCGATCCGGCCTCCGGACGTACCGGCTATACCTCGGTACAGGCGGTGATCGACTTCATTGCCGACCAGCAGCTGACGGTGCAGTGGATCCTGGAAACCCACGCCCATGCCGACCACCTGTCCAGCGCCGGCTACCTGCACGACCGCTATGGCGCACCAGTGGCCATCGGTGCCGGCATCGTCGCGGTGCAGGAGCGGTTCAAGGCGCTGTTCGGCCTGGGCGATGAGTTCATCGCCGATGGCCGCCAGTTCGACCGCCTGTTCAACGATGGCGACACCTTCCAGGTCGGCCAGCTGCCGGCGCGGGTGATCGCCACCCCGGGGCACACCGATGACAGCCTGAGCTACGTGATTGGCGATGCCGCCTTCATCGGCGACACCCTGTTCGCACCGGATACCGGCAGCGCCCGCGCCGATTTCCCCGGCGGCGATGCCGGCCGGCTGTATGACTCGATCCAGCGCCTGCTCGGCCTGCCGGCCAGCACCCGGCTGTTCCTGTGCCACGACTACCCGCCCGAGGGCCGGCATGAGGATCCACTGACCCGGGTGGCCGAACAGGCCAGCGCCAATGTGCATGTCGGTGGCGGCCGTTCACGCCAGGAGTATGTGCAGCTGCGCCAGACCCGCGATGCGCACCTGCCGGTACCGAAGCTGCTGCTGCCCTCGCTGCAGGTCAATATCCGCGGTGGCCGGCTGCCGGCCGCTGACGCCAATGGCATCGCTTACCTGCGCTTGCCGCTCAATGTGATGGGAGGTGAACAATGAACCTGCATCCATGGCTGCAGGCCCTGGCCGGCGGCGTGTTGATCGGGCTGTCGGCGGTGGTGCTGCTGCTGCTCAATGGCCGTATCGCCGGCATCAGTGGCATTGCCTTCAGCCTGTTCGAGCGTTCGCGCCTGGGGGAATGGGCCTGGAAGCTGGCCTTCATCGCCGGCATGGTCGGTGCCGGTGTGGCCGTGCTGGCCTGGCAGGGCCAGGCGCCGGCAGCGCCCGTCTCCACCCCGATGCTGGTTGGCGCCGGCCTGCTGGTCGGCATCGGCACCGCGCTGGGCAATGGCTGTACCTCGGGCCATGGCGTCTGCGGCCTGGGCCGGATGTCCGCACGTTCGCTGGTGGCGGTGCTGGCCTTCATGGCCACCGCGATCGCCACCGTGTTTGTCGTCCGTCATGTCCTGGGAGGTGCGTAATGGCACGGATTCTTGCTGCCCTGTTGTCGGGCGTGTTGTTTGGCCTGGGTCTGGCCATTTCCGGCATGACCGACCCGGCCGTGGTGCTGGGCTTCCTGGACCTGTTCGGTGACTTCAACCCGGCGCTGATGTTCGTGCTCGGCGGTGCGGTCGGCACCACCATGCTTGCCTTCCGCCTGGTGCTGCGCCGTCCGGCGCCGTTGCTGGAGGACAAGTTCCAGCTGCCGACCCGCAAGGACATCGATGCCCGCCTGGTGATCGGTGCCGGCCTGTTCGGCATCGGCTGGGGCCTGGCCGGCTACTGCCCGGGCCCGGCGCTGGTCTCGGCCGGCGCGCTGGTGGACACCGCACTGGTGTTCGTGCCGGTGATGCTGGTCAGCGGTGTGCTCACCCGCCGCCTGCTCGCCGGGCGTTGAGCCACTTAGCCGGCCATCACGGGCAGCTGTCCGTGGTGGCCGGCACGGCCGTTTCACAACGTGTGCAGGCGCCGGTTGATCCGGCGCAGCTTGAACGCCAGCAGCACCATCAGGACCCCGGCCACCAGCGCATACAGCGCGATCAACCACAGCATCGCCACCGCACCGGCTCCCGGCGAGAACGCCAGGGTCAGCCCCAGCGCCAGTGACAGCAGCCCCAGCACGGCCAGCAGCCATTCCCCCGGCATGACCTGGCGCAGGTGCCAGGCGGCCAGCAGCTGGACCACCCCGATCAGCACCGCCCACAGCGCCATCAGCACGATCAGCACCATCGCCGTGCGCATCGGCTCGATGAAGGTCAGCACCCCGACCGCGACCCCGAGCACGCCCCACAGCGCCAGCAGCCAGCGTGTGCCGGTGCTGCGCTGGCTGCGGCCCAGTGCATTGGCAATGCCGATCAGGCCATCGGCCAGCACATAGGCGCCAAACAGCAGCGCCACCGCGGCAATGGTCTGCCCGGGGAAGAAGAAGGCCACCAGCCCGAACGCGATGGCCACCAGCCCGCGCAGCAACAACAGCCACCAGCTGCGGGCCAGCAAGCTGACAAACGGTGAGAACAGCAGCGACATGGCAACCCCCTGGTGTGTGGAGGGCCAAGCATAGCCGTGGCCGCCACCGGCTGCGGTGAGCCGCGCGCTGGCTCAGCGCGGCCGGGCAGGGGGTGAGGTGTCGGCCGGATGGTGGATACCGTCGCGCACCGGCACCGGTTCCAGCGCGAACGGGTCAATCCCTTCCAGGCAACCGACATTGATGGCGTACTGCTGCGGGTTGGAGCGGCGCTGGTGATGGGTGTGGATGCCGCAATGGCCGCAGAAATAATGCCTGGCGGTGCCGGTGTTGAACCGGTACAGGCGCAGGTCCGCGTGCCCGCGCAGGATGCGCAGATCGGCCAGCGCCATCGAGGCGACGATGGTGCCGCGGCGCCGGCAGTAGGAGCAGTCGCAACGGCGCGGGTCGATCAGGCCGTCAGGCAGTCGCAGTTCCAGCTGCACGCGGCCGCAGTGGCAGCTGGCCCGGTGCAACGGCTGTATGCAGATCCCGCCCACCTGTGTGATGCCCTGTACCTGCTGCATGGCCATGCCCCTTATGCGGATAGGGCCTCAATTGTGGCGCAGGTGGTACAGCGATACGGCCAGCGCACCGATGGCGCCAGACAGTGCCGGCACCACGCTGCTGCGCAGGCTGCCCGACGACCAGCCCAGGCCGATAAACCAGACTGCCCCCAGCGCAGCGCCCAGCAGCACACAGGCCAGCGTGCCCGGCCAGCGCGGCAGCCATGGCCGGGCGATCCCGGCCAGTGCACCGCAGGCCAGGGCGGGCAGCAGGCCGCCGACCCAGGACAGCAGTGCGCCCATCAGCAGAGCGGCGGGGTGGAATTCACCGTGCGCCAGCATCGATACCAGCAGCACCACACACAGGCCCACTGGCGGGGCGAGCAGGCCGTACAGCAGGCTGCCGGCGAGCAGGTCGCGGCAGACGTCAAACGCGGCGATCTTCCAGTGCCCGGCCTGCTGGCGCAGGACGATCACCCGCGCCAGCAGGGCCAGCAGCACGCCTGCGGGGATCAGCCACAGCCACCACACCGCATCAGACGGCATGGTTGCTACCGTTGCGGGCGCGCCCGTTGCCGGGTGCCTGGTGTGCCTGACGGGGCAGGGGACCGGGCATCACTGGCCCGCTCAGTAACCGGCCGCCTGGCCGTCCTTGCGGCTTTCCGAGGCGCCGATGTACACGCCCTGTTCGTGGTCACGCATGATGGCCTGGTAGCCGCCATACGGGCCGTCGGCAAACGTCACCTTGTGGCCCATCTGCATCAGCGCCCGCACGGTGGCATACGGAAAGCCGGTTTCCAGGTTGATCTCGCCGCCATCGCTCATCGCCGTGGCCTGGCCGGTCGGCTCGGTCGAGCGCTCGTGCTGGATGCGCGGCGCATCGCCGGCTTCCTGCAGGTTCATGCCGAAATCGATCAGGTTCATCACAATCTGCGCATGGCCCTGCGGCTGCATCGCCCCGCCCATCACGCCGAAGCTCACCCACGGCTTGCCGTCCTTGGTGATGAAGGCCGGGATGATGGTCTGGAACGGGCGCTTGCCCGGCGCGTAGGCATTGGGGTGGTCGGAGGTCTGCCCCGGCGGCGGCAGCACGAACATCTCGCCACGGTCCTGCAGGATGAAGCCCAGGCCATCGGGGGCCATGCCGCTGCCCATGCCGCGGTAGTTGGACTGGATCAGCGAGACCATCATGCCGTCGGCATCGGCGGTGGTCAGGTAGATGGTGTCGCCTTCCTCCAGCTGCGCCGGGGTGGCCGGCTGCACCACGCGCGCGGCGCGCTGCGGGTCGATCCCGGCACGGCGGGCGGCGGCGTAGCCCTTGGAGATCAGCTGCGCCACCGGCGCCGGCGAGAACGCCGGGTCGGCATAGAAGCGGGCGCGGTCGGCAAAGGCAATCTTCTTGGCCTCGGTGAACAGGTGCACATGCTCGGCCGAGCCGAACGGGATCTTCGAAAAATCGTAGCCTTCCAGGATGTTGAGGATCTGCAGCGCGGCAATGCCCTGGCTGTTGGGCGGCAGCTCCCAGACGTCATGGCCGCGGTAATTGCTGCTTACCGGCTCGACCCACTCGCCCTGGTGGCTGGCCAGGTCCTCGTAGCGCAGGAAGCCGTCATGGCGGCGGAAATACGCATCCATGGTGCGCGCGATATCGCCCTTGTAGAACGCATCACGGCCACCGCGGGCAATCGCCTCCAGGGTGTTGGCCAGGTTCGGGTTGCGCCACATCTGCCCCTTGCGCGGGGCGCGGCCATCGATGGTGAACTGCTCGACAAAGCCCGGGTAGGGCGACAGCCGCGGCACCGAGCGTTCCCAGTAATGGGCAATCACCTCGTGCACCGGGTGGCCGTTGCGGGCATAGGCAATCGTCGGGGCCAGGTTGTCGGCCATCGGCCGCTTGCCGAAACGTTCGTGCAGCGCAAACCACGCATCCACGGTGCCCGGCACCGATACCGGCAACGGGCCATGTGCCGGTATCTCGCTCAGGCCACGGCGGTGGAACTCCTCCACCGTCAGCGCCCGCGGTGAGCGCCCGGAGCCGTTGTAGCCATGCAGCTTCTGCGTCTTCGGGTCCCAGACGATGGCAAACAGGTCACCGCCGATGCCGTTGCCGGTCGGCTCCATCAGCCCGAGCGCGGCATTGGCGGCAATGGCCGCATCCATCGCACTGCCGCCGGCCTTGAGCATATCCAGCGCGATCTGGGTGGCCAGCGGGTGCGAGGTGGCGGCCATCGCCTGCGGTGCAATCACTTCCGAACGGGTGGCAAAAGCCTGGCCGCTGATACGGTCGGCGGCGGCTGCCGGCAGCACGGCACAGAGCAGGGCCCCGGCCAGCAGCAGCGGGCGCAGGTGGCGGCAGGAGGAGGGCAGGCGGCGCATCGGGGACTCCAGCGGCAAATTGTGCACCGAGCATAGCGGCCCGCCGCCTGCCTGCGGCAGGTGCGGAAGGTCACGGCTGGCCGACTGTGCCGGCCGGACGGGAGAAGCGCGGTGGCAGGGGCGCGGCGCGGTTGCTGCCGTTGATGGGCAAGCCCGGCCACGAGGTGGCTGCAGCGCCCGTGCGGATGTCTGCTGCCCGGGTGGTCACTGCACCCAGGTCCGGTGTGGCGCTCAGGGCAGGCGGTGCCGGGCAAAGAACGCCCAGATGCGCGCGCTGGCATCCACTGGCCCGGCGGCGATCGCCCCGGGTCTGGTCATGCCAGGCCAGGCATGACCATGGCCTTCCAGGGTGTACAGGATCACCTCGGCCGCACCGGACCAGCGTTCAACACGGATTGCTCCCTGCTGCACCGTTGCCGGCACCGGGCCGCAGTGGTTGTGCTGCGCCCACAACGCGGCCCAGCGCCGGATTGCCGGCAATTGCCCGCGGCCGGCATACGGCACGATGCGGTCGGCCGAGCCGTGGAAGGCCAGGATCGGGATCGGGCGTGCGGGTCGATAGTCCGCAAAGTCGTAGTAGGCACCGGCCACGGTTGCCACGGCGGCGAAGCTGTCGGCCATTTCCCCGGCCAGCAGGTTGGCCATGCCGCCCCCGTTGGACAGCCCGGTGGCATAGATCCGCTGGCGGTCAATCGGGTAACGCAGCTGCAGTTCTGCCAGCAGGGCGCGCACGAAATCCAGGTCTGCCTGCTGGTCTTCCGAGCGCCGGGTGTTCCAGTGCGGGTGGCCGCGCTGATTGGGCAGCGCCTGCGGGTAGACGACCGCGAAACCGTGGCGGTCAGCCAGCGGCGAAAAACCGCTGATGGTTTCCTGCCGGCCGGCCGATGAACCCAGGCCGTGGAAATTCAACACCAGCGGCAGCGGGCCGCTGCGTCTTGCTGCCGGCGGCAGATGCAGCCGGTAGGCGCGCTCCACCCCGTTGACCTGCAGGGTATGCACCGTCGTCCCCGGCCACAGGGGGGCGGCGCTGGTTGCCACTGCCGTCAGCGGCGGTTCCCGGGCAGCCGCCGGCAGGCAGCTGAGCAGCAACACGATGATCAACAGCAAAACGCTCAGTTGCCGGCCTTGCATCGGCGCCTCCCGGTGCGGCGGTTGTCAGTGACCTGAAAGGGTGAGGCTAATGCAGCGGCAACCGTACATCGCATCCATGCCGGCTGACAGACAGGACAAGCCTTCGGGGTGATGGCGCTGGTGTGTGGCAACGGTCGATGCCGGCACCGATCCGGTTGCCGGGACCCGGCTGCCCGGGAGTTTTCAGGCCGCCGTGACCGGGTGCCAGAAGGAAATATCGGGCGGCCCGGCAAGAAAGCGGTCAGCAGCCTGGATGAAGGACTGGATATGGGGTTGTTGCATGTGTGGGCCGAGGAAGATCTCCCGGCTGGGCCAGGTCTCGATCAGGGTGAACCCGGTCGGGTCCGCTGAATCCTGGAGCAGGGTGATGCCGCTGCAATCGGGTTCGGATGCGAGGACGCAGGCCACCAGGGCCGTGATTTCCTGCCGGGCAGTGTCCACATGCTCCGGCAATGCGCGATAGCGGATGATGACGATGGTGTTGCTCATGGACGCTCCGGAAGCTTCTTCGGCTGTCTGATCCCTGCACCAGTCCAGCCTGCACGCCAGCCTCGGCCTGGCTCAGTACTCAGGTAGCACTGTTGAACTTTTCCGCGCCCAGGGCAAGCCAGACAGCAATGCACAGGCTTGCCACCAGCATCAGGCCGAAAAGCACTGGCGATATACCCGGTTTTTGCAGTGATGCAACGCCTGACAGCAGGAAGCCGGCGGGAAGCAGCAGCAAGCGGTTGCCTGCCCAGCGGTGCAGGGCGGCAGGATCCTGGACACGCGCGTAGTCGACGTTGTTCAGTGGCCTGGAGCTGCCGGCAAAACGCACGCCCAGCGCGACGGCCAGCAGCAGGGGCACCAGCAGCAACTGGATGATCGCAAGCAAGGCATTCATTGGCGTTGGCAGCCCGTGTCAAGCCACGCCGCCGCCGGCGTCAGCCTCGGTGAAGGGGCAGGCATTACGGTTCGATGGGCAGCTGGACGCTGCTTTTCTGCGCCAGTGCGATGAACTCATCGGCGCTCATGCCGTGCACGCGATCCTTGATCAAACCAATCGAGGGATTCTGCAACTCCGGCCGTGCAACGACTTCATGGGCACTGCCGACGCCGTCCAGCGCAATGGCGAACACCGCCATCTGCACTGCCATCACCTGCTCCGGGCTGGCGGCCGCGATCATCTGCGCAAAGCTCTGCCGGGCGCTCTCGTCGGTCGTGCCGTCGATGCGGATCGGCTCCGCGGCCTGGGCGGCTGAAGCAGCCAGCAACACCAGGCTGGCGAGAAGGGACTGGGTGGCCTTGATCAACACCGTACGCTCCTTGTGGTCCGTGCCTGACTGACGCCGGCGGATTCTGTCGCCGGCATTGCCCAGCCTGTCCATCCCTGCACCGGTCGGCAGGCGTCAATGCCTGCCAAGCATGCAGGACGCAAACGCCACTGGCCAGACCCGACGATCGCACTGGTTGTGTCATCACAACGCATGCCGGCCGCCGAGCTGGCACGCCGACACCGCGCCCGGTCGCATCACCCGGCTGGCTCAGAAGGAAGAGCCCGGTGTCTTCAGGAACGCAAGCTCTTCCGGCGTCGAGGGCCGGTTCAACACCTGGTTGCGGTGGGGATAGCGGCCGAAGCGGTCAATGATGAGCTTGTGCCGGAGCTCGTAATCCTGGACCTCGGGCAGGTCCAGTGCGCCGAACAGTTTCTCGGCCACCACATGGATCCGGGCCGACTCGCTGTGCATGTACGGCATGTACAGGAAGCGGCGCTGTACCGGGTTCAATTGCTGGTCGTGGCCCAGCGCAATCGCTTCCTGGGCCAGACCCAGGGCCAGCGGGTCCTGCGCATAGGCGCGTGGGTCATTGCGGTACAGGTTCCGCGACAGCTGGTCGAGCACGATGATCTCGGCCAGCCGCCCCTGCGCATCAGTGCGCCAGCCATACAGCTCGCAACGGGCCGCCGCTTCCAGAGTCGACAGGAAGCGATCGCGCAATGCCCTGTCCAGGGCGTCGTCCTTGGTCCACCACTGCGAGGGCTCCAGCACGTTGAACCAGTAATCAAGGAACTGCTCGGGCGATGTGATCGATGAGGGCATGGCGGTCGGCTGCTTGGGTCAAGTCATGGGGCGGATGTTGCTGGCGGTCGGGCTGTTTGGCGGGGTGGACTTGGCAAATGCCCGCTGTGGCACCGGCGTGGCCGGTGAAAACGGCCTGACAGTCCTGTCAGGTCGATACGGCCCGGTAGACAACGTAGCTGCCAATGCCGATCCCGGTCCAGAAAAGCAGGCCTGCAACCACGCATATCGTGTCATCCGGCCCGGCCTTTATCCGGAGGGTCCGCACAAGCAGGTAGCCGGCACCACGGATCATGCATTCAACGAAGAGCTCAAAAAGAAGGCGCCCGGCAATGCGGGCCATTCCTCCCAGTGCGTCCCCGGCGATTTCTCCCAGTGGCATGTTTGTCCTGAAAGCAGTTGGGTGGTCATGACAGGCTGGCATGCTCGGTGGGCGGCACGACCATCCAGGTGGTGGGAATCTGTTGCCGAGACGTATGCACACTCAAGCCGGAGGGATGATTGATGCGGCGATGTCGCGTCAGTTGGTGCCGATTCACGGCATAGACGCAGGTCTGGTCATGGCAGAGGTGGCGTGGCATCTCGTGTGGATCCTGGACCCAGGAGGACAGTCGTGCCGCTGTTTACCTTTGCATGCCGCAGTACTGGTGCGGCACAGGATCAGGCCAGGGGCCTGAGGTGTTCCAGTACCGCCTTCCAATCCGGGAAGGCGTCCGTGCCGAAGTGGATGTGCTGACCCCGGAAGCGGTCCACGCCATTCCTGGTGCGGTCATCGACCAGGAAGTCGCCGTGGTTGAGGTGCTTGTGGTGGGACAGGATCAGCCGCTTGTAGGCCGGCACGCCCAGGTGCAGTTTCACCCAGGCCAGCTTGTCCGACCAGGCACTGCCGTTTTCCCACGGCGCGGTGGACAGGATGTAGGTATCAAACAGCCCGCTGAGCTCGTGGAAGGCGTCCACCGCGCCCGGCAGTGGCTGCATCAGTGCGAAGATGCCGGGCACTTCATCCAGACGGTCGGCATAGGCGGCGTGTACCTCTTCGCCGAGGTGGCCAAAGGCGCTGGGAAAATCCACCAGCACGTTGTCCATGTCGATATACAGCGTTTTCTTCCCCATTCGCTTTCCCCTGTGGACTGTCGTGATGAGCCTATCGTGCCAGCGCTGACGCGCACAGGCTGAGACGCCGCTCGGGGGGCGTGGCGAGAGGTGCAATAGCCCAGCGGCAGCAGTACGGCTCAGCGTGAGCAGGACAATGGGATGGGCTGGCGCACTGTCGCACAGTGATGCTGTTCAGCCGCCCCTGCACCCGCTTGCGGGCAGGTGCAGGAAGTGATCAACAGCCAGCGCCTGTGGCTCAGTCGCCCAGCAGCGCCAGATTGCGCACCGCGCCCTTGTCGGCGCTGGTGGCGAGCAGTGCATAGGCCTTCAGCGCGCTGCTGACCTTGCGCGGGCGCGGGGCGGCCGGCTTCCAGCCCTTTGCCTGCTGTTCGGCGCGGCGGATGGCCAGCTCCTCATCGCTGACCAGCAGGTGGATGCCACGCTGCGGGATGTCGATGCGGATGGCATCGCCATCGCGGACCAGACCGATGGTGCCGCCGGCCGCCGCTTCCGGTGAGCAGTGGCCGATGCTCAGGCCCGAGGTGCCGCCGGAAAAACGGCCGTCGGTGAGCAGGGCGCAGGCCTTGCCCAGGCCCTTGGATTTCAGGTAGCTGGTGGGGTAGAGCATTTCCTGCATGCCCGGGCCGCCCTTGGGGCCTTCGTAGCGGATCACCACCACCTCGCCGGCCTGCACTTCATTGCCGAGGATGCCGGCCACCGCCGCGTCCTGGCTTTCGTAGACACGGGCGCGGCCTTCGAAGACGTGGATCGATTCGTCCACGCCCGCCGTCTTGACCACGCAGCCATCGGCGGCGAGGTTGCCGTACAGCACGGCCAGCCCGCCCTCGCTGGAGAAGGCATGGGCAACATCGCGGATGCAGCCCTCGGCACGATCGGTATCCAGCGTCGGCCAGCGGGTGGACTGGCTGAAGGCGGTTTGTGTCGGGATGCCGGCCGGGCCGGCCTTGTAGAAGGTGTGCACCGCCTCATCCTGGGTCTGCGTGATGTCCCAGCGGGCGATCGCTTCTCCCAGGGTCCTGCAGTGCACGGTCGGCACCTCGGTGTGCAGCAGGCCGCCACGGGCCAGCTCGCCGAGGATGGCGAGGATGCCGCCGGCACGGTGCACGTCCTCGATGTGGTACTTCTGGGTGTTGGGCGCGACCTTGCACAGCTGCGGCACGCGCCGGCTCAGGCGGTCGATGTCGCGCTGGTCGAAGGCCACTTCGGCCTCCTGCGCCGCGGCGAGCAGGTGCAGGATGGTGTTGGTCGAGCCGCCCATCGCGATGTCCAGGGTCATCGCGTTCTCGAACGTTTCGAAGGTGGCGATGTTGCGCGGCAGGGCGGTGGCATCCTCGGCGCCGTACCAGCGGTGGCACAGCTCCACGATCAGGCTGCCGGCGCGCTTGAACAGCGCTTCCCGATCGCTATGGGTGGCCAGCACGGTGCCGTTGCCGGGCAAGGAGAGGCCCAGCGCTTCGGTCAGGCAGTTCATCGAGTTGGCGGTGAACATGCCGCTGCACGAGCCGCAGGTGGGGCAGGCGCTGCGTTCGATCGTGGCCACCTGCTCATCGCTGATGCTGTCATTGGCGGCAGCCACCATTGCATCGATCAGGTCCAGCTTGTGTACGGCATCGCTGCCGGCCAGCCTGGTCTTGCCCGCTTCCATCGGCCCGCCGGACACGAACACCACCGGGATGTTCAAGCGCAGCGCAGCCATCAGCATGCCCGGGGTGATCTTGTCGCAGTTGGAAATGCACACCAGTGCATCGGCGCAGTGCGCATTGACCATGTACTCCACGCTGTCGGCGATGATTTCGCGGCTGGGCAGCGAATACAGCATGCCGTCGTGGCCCATCGCGATGCCGTCATCCACCGCGATGGTGTTGAACTCCTTGGCCACCCCGCCCACGGCCTCGATCTGCCGCGCCACCAGCTGGCCCATGTCCTTCAGGTGCACATGCCCTGGCACGAACTGGGTGAAGGAGTTGGCGATGGCGATGATCGGCTTGTGGAAGTCGCCATCTTTCATGCCGGTGGCACGCCACAGGGCGCGGGCACCGGCCATGTTGCGGCCGGCGGTGGAGGTCTTGGAGCGGTAGGCAGGCATGGCGAGTGGCTGTGAGGCGGGGGATGGCCCGATTCTGCCGCACCGGTTGAAGTTGCGTCTGTAACCACAGCGGCCGGAGCGTGCCACCGCTTTCAGGTGTGTGCCGGGCAGATCGGGCAAAATGGGGCGGACATCCAAGACAAGGACCTGCGATGAAGCGCTCCAAGACCACTGCCCTGTTGCTGATGAGTACCGTGCCGCTGCTGCTGACTGCCTGCTCCTCCGAGCCGGAAGTGCAGGTGCAGGAAGGCCTGTACACCTCGGTGGAAGCCTGCAGCGAAGCCACCGGCGATCCGTCCGCCTGCCGCACCGCGTTTGCCGCCGCCGCCGCGCAGTCGGCCGATGCCGCCCCGCAGTACGCGTCCAAGGAACAGTGCGCGGCCGACTACCCGGCCGAGCAGTGCGTGGAACAGCGCACCACCGCCGGCACCTCGTTCATCGGCCCGATGATGATGGGCTTCTTCATGGGCCAGATGCTCAATGGCGGCAACCGTGGCCTGGCCCAGCAGCCGCCGCAGTCGGCCCCGGCCTACCAGGACAAGAACAAGGGCTGGGCCAAGCCGGCCGCCCCGTCTTCCACCGGTGGCCTGAACACCGCCAGCCGCATCGGCACTGGCAAGGCCGGCCTGGCCCCGACCGGCCTGCAGCCCAATGCCGCGCCCACGGTCAGCCGTGGTGGCTTCGGCTCCACTGCACGCAGCCGCAGCAATTCCTCCAGCAGCTTCGGTGGTTGATCGCCCGTGAAGCGCATTGCCATTGCCGAGCGCGCCCACTGGCGCGCCCGGGCCGAGGAAGCCGGGTTCGCCTTCCACACCATCGACGGTGCGCGCTACTGGGACGAGCGCGCGTACTACGCCTTTACCCTGGCCCAGATCGAGAACGACATCGAGGACCCGACCGCGCAGATCCACGCGATGGCGCTGGACCTGGTGGACGAGGTGGTGGGCAGCGAAGAGCTGATGGACAAGCTGGCCATTCCGCGCGATTTCCGCGACTGGGTGGCCAACAGCTGGAAGCAGGGCCATGGCCACCTGTACGGGCGCATCGACCTGGCCTACGACGGCCGCGGCCCGGCCAGGCTGTACGAGTTCAACTACGACACCCCGACCTCGCTGTACGAGGCCAGCTTCTTCCAGTGGCAGTGGCTGGAGGAGCAGAAGGCTGCCGGCCTGCTGCCGGCCCATGCCGACCAGTTCAATGCCATCCACGAGGCGCTGGTGGAGCGGTTCGGCTTCCTGTCCGGGCACCTGCCGCCGCCGCTGTGCTTTGCCGCGATGTCCACCTCGGTCGAGGACCGCGGCACGGTGGATTACCTGCGTGACTGCGCCGCCCAGGCCGGCCTGCACGGCCAGGCGATTGCGCTGGAGGAAATCGGCATCAGCGCCGATGGCCGCTTCACCACGCTGGATGACACGGTGATCGGCAGCCTGTTCAAGCTCTACCCGCTGGAAGACCTGATGGCCGAGGAATTCGGCAAGGCGCTGCCGGCTTCCGGGCTGCAGCTGCTGGAGCCGGCCTGGAAGGCGGTGCTGAGCAACAAGGGCATCCTGCCGCTGCTGTGGCAGCGCCACCAGGGCCACCCGAACCTGCTCGAAGCGCACTTTGACACCGGCGCGGCGCTGCCAAAGGGGTGGGTACGCAAGCCGCTGTTCTCGCGCGAGGGGGCCAATATCGCCCTGCACCTGGCCGATGGCAGCTGGCAGGAAAGCGAAGGCCCGTACACCGGCCCGGCGATCCTCCAGGCGGCACACCCGCTGCCCAACTTCGACGGCAATTACCCGCTGATCGGCAGCTGGGTGGTCGGCGATGCCGCTTGCGGCATCGGCATCCGCGAGGACGACAGCCGCATCACCAAGGACTCGGCGCGCTTCGTACCGCACGCCATCATCGATGACGTGCCGCCGCCGGTCAGTGCCGGCAATGGCCGGATTTACGTCTAGCCGGGGCGGGTGGTAGCCGCCCATAAAAACGGGCGCCACGAAGGCGCCCCACTTGGAGAGAGAAAGCGTGATGTAGTAATCAGGCCCCGCCACGCTGGGGGCCTGTCCGTTATGCGCGCCAGTGTGTAAGGCAGTGGTGACATTGGCGTTACCGCCGCAACAAAAATGACTTCCCGGCAGTCAGGGCCCATTGCGGTGCCGCGATTTGCGCCTGCAGGGCAGGGGCCGGGCGCTACAGCCGGCCGGCGCGCTTGATGGCCAGGTAGTGGTTGACCAGCGCGGCCGGCAGCGCGGCCGGGGTGACATCGAGCACGTCCACGCCGTGGCGGCGCAGGGCGTCATGCACCTGGGCGCGCTGGGCCAGGTAATGCGCGGCGGCAGCGGCGTGGATACCGCCGTGCGGGGTATCGCGCTGCGGCACCAGCATCGCCTGCAGCGCGGTTTCGTGCAGGCTGGCCACGCACACCAGGTGGCGCTGCTTGAGCAGCTGCACGGCGGCCAGCAGCTCGTCGCTGTCCTCGTCGCGGATATTGGTCAGCAGCACCACCAGCGAGCGCCGGCGCTGGCGCCCGCTCAGCTCGCTGGCTGCGGCCAGGTAGTCGGTGGCCACCGGTTGCGGGTGCAGGTCATGGCAGGCGCGCAGCAGGGTATCCAGATGGCCGGGGCCACGCTTGCCGGCTACCCAGCGCTGCTCACCGCCATGGGCGGCCATGGCCACCGCATCGCCCTGGCGCAGGGCCAGCCAGGCCAGCAACAGGGCGGCATTGAGCACGTCGTCGAAATGGTTGCGGCCATCGTCGCGGGCGAGCATGCGCTGGCCGGTATCCAGCAGCAGCACCAGCTGCTGGTTCTTCTCGTCCTGGTACTCGCGCGAGATCAGCCGGCGCACCCGCGAGGTGGCCTTCCAGTCGACATGGCGCAGGCTGTCGCCGATGCGGTAATCGCGCATCTGGTGGAAATCGGTGCCTTCGCCGCGACGGCGCTGGATGTGCGCGCCGATCAGCTGGCTGGCACGCTCGGCGCTGTGCAGGGCCAGCCGGGTCAGCGGCATGAAATCCGGATACACCCGCACCTGCTGGCCGGGCGGGGTATGGCGCAGCTGGGTCCACAGCCGCAGGCTGGAAAACAGGCGCAGGTCCACCCCGGCAAAGCGGGCGGCGCCGCGCCGCTGCGGGGTGGCCTGGTAACGCAGGCGGCTGCACTGGCCGGGGCGCAGGCTCAGCCGGCGCGGCAGGCCCTGCTGTTGCCAGTGCGCCGGGACATGGTCGAACACGTCCAGCGTCTGCCGGCGGTAGCCGTCGATTTCCAGCACCACCTCGCGGCCCACGTCCAGTGGCCATACCTCGGGCAGCAGCCGGCGCACCTGTGGGCTGGCACGCCGTGCCAGGTACCACGCATCAATGCCTGCCAGCAGGGCCAGCACGGCGCCGGCCAGCCACCAGTCCCGGGCCGGCAGCTGGCCCACGTTCACGGCCAGGCCACAACCGGCCCAGAGCAGGGCCGGCACCCACATGGCCGGGGCCGGACGCAGGCCGTGCCAGCGCCCGGGACGGGAGGCAGGAGCGGGCAGGTCCGGGCTCATCGACGCGGGGCGCTGACCTTGGTCAGCAGCGCGCCGAGCACGTCATCGCAGCTCTGGCCCTCGATCTGCAGCTCCGGAGACAGGCTGATGCGGTGGCGCAGGGCTGGCAGGGCCACTTGGCGGACATCGTCGGGGATGACGAAATCGCGGCCGTTGAGCAGGGCCTGGGCGCGGGCGGCGCGCACCAGGGCGATCGAACCACGCGGGCCGGCACCGGCGCTGATGCCCGGCCAGCGCCGGGTGGCGGCGGCGATGCGCACGGCGTAGTCCAGCAGCTGGTCATCAACGCTGATGCTGGCGGTGGCCTGCTGCAGGGCGCTGACATCGGCGGCAGTGAGCACGCGCGGTACGGCGTCCAGGTCAAAACTGCTGGCGGCCCGGCCAGTGGTCACCGCCGCGACCAGGGCGCGCTCGTCTTCCAGGCTGGGGTAGCCGATCAGCACCTTGAACAGGAAACGGTCCAGCTGCGCTTCGGGCAGTGGGTAGGTGCCTTCCTGCTCGACCGGGTTCTGGGTGGCCAGGGCCAGGAAGGGCTGGTCCAGCGCAAAGGACTGGCCTTCGATGGTGACCTGGCCTTCGGCCATGGCCTCGAGCAGGGCCGACTGGGTCTTGGCCGGGGCGCGGTTGATCTCGTCGGCCAGCAGCAGGTGGGTGAACACCGGGCCGCGGCGGATCTGGAATTGCCCGCTGGCCGGGTCGAGCACGGCATGGCCGCAGATGTCGCTGGGCATCAGGTCCGGGGTGAACTGCACGCGCGCATGTTCCAGCGACATCGCCCGCGACAGGGCGCGCACCAGCAGGGTCTTGCCCAGCCCGGGCACGCCTTCGATCAGCACATGGCCGCCGGCCAGCAGGGCCACCAGGATCTGTTCGAGCACCTCGTCCTGGCCGATGAAGGCCTGGCCGACTGCCTCGCGCAGGGCCTGTACCTGGCCGGCGAGGGGATGGCCGGCGGCAGCGGGGGCCAGCGCCGGGGTCAGCGAGGGCATGGCTTCGGGCAGGGGCGGCAGCGCGCTCATAGCAGGTTCCTTGTTTCCATCAAAACGGTGATGCGCTGTGCCAGCGCGGTTTTGTCATGTGCCGGCGGGCGGCGCAGGGCGCTGGCCAGCTGGCGCGCATCGATGCCGGTGCGCTGGGCCAGTGCCTGCTCCAGCGCGATGCCCTGCAGCCCGGCCAGCGCCGGGGCGCGGCTGGCGATGCGGGCGTGCAGGGCGGCCAGGGCCTGGTCATACAGGCTCAGGCCACGGCCGTTGCGCCACAGGTGGTGGGCACTGGCAATGATGTGTTCGCGCAGCGAGCGGCGTTCCGGCTCCGGGTCGGGCAGCAACGGGCCCAGGCGCTGGCTGCGGGCCCACAGCCAGCCGGCCAGCAGCAGGGCCAGCGGCAGCCAGGTCATCACCCCGTCGCGCAGCAGGCGCATCCACCAGCGGTCGTGGCGCTGGTCGTAGACCAGGTAGACATGGCCGCGGCCGAGGTTGGGGGCCAGCAGCTGCCAGGCCTTGTTCTGGTTGTCGGCCGAGGCCAGACCGTCGCTGGCAAAACCGTTGATGCCGGTCTGTTCGCGGCCCGGCAACACCTTGCCGGTGCGCAGGAAGTCCAGTGAGGTGAACAGGTCCACCCGGCCGTGGCCAAGGCGCACGCTGAGCTGGCGGCGGTCGTGCTGCTCGACGCTGGCACCGTCGGGAGGCAGCAGGCGCTGGTCGCAGTCGTCCTGCTCGCAGTCCGGGTTGGCCTGGAAGCCCAGTTGCCGCAGCAGGCGGCCCGGGTCGATCGCGGCCTGCTTGCGCCGCCCGCCGGGTTGCAGGGCGACCAGGTGCAGGCCCTGCTCCACGGCTTCGGCCAGCTGGCGGGCCTGGCGGCTGTTGAGCTGGCGGCCGTCGGCCAGCATCACCACGGTGTCGCCGGGCATCAGCGGGGCCTGGATGGCACCGAAGTAGCGGTGCGAGCTGGCCGGGTAGTCCAGTTCCTGCAGGGCCTGCTGCAGCACGAACAGCGGGTTGTAGGCGGCCGCATTGCGCGCCGGGGTGACGTAGTGGACGGTGCGCTTTTCCAGCGTGCTGACATACCAGGCCAGCAGGCCGGCGGCCAGCAGTACCAGCGCGGACAGCACTGTGATCAGGCGGTTGCTCATGTCAGCCACCCCGGTTGCTGGCGCAGCCGTTGCAGCAGCTGGGCAAAGCCGGCCTCGCTGGGCAGCTGGCCGGCCCAGGCGGTCTGCTGCCAGCTGCGCACGGTATCGCTGAACAGCTCGCGCTGGCTGGCTTCGGGCAGCTGGCGGGCAGCACGCAGGCATTGCGCCTCGGTGGCGCCGGCCGGCAGCGGCTGCTGGCCCAGGCGGTCCAGCGCGGCCACGCTGCCACGGTAGAGCAGGGCCATGGCCTGGCGGCCGCGGCCTTGCTGCCACAGCCGCTGGGCATGGTCGGCAATGCCGTCGGGCAGGGTGTCCGGCAGGCCCAGTGCCTGCTGCTCGATCTGGCTGAGTGCCAGCTGCGGGGCGCGCTGCCAGCCCAGCCAGGGCAACCAACGCCGGGCCGTGAGCACGATGGCCAGCAGCGCGATGCCCAGCAGCACCCACAGCACCACGCCGCCCAGGGTGGACAGCACGCGGGCCAGGCCGGCGAACAGGTCGGGGAGCTGGATGGGTTTCGTGGCGGCCGGATCCTGTTCAACCACCCGTTCCTGGCGCTGGCGTTGCTGGCCGAAATCCGGGTGGGCATAGGCCTGGGTCACAGCACGGGCAAAGGCCTGCTCGCTGGCCGGCGTGGTGGCATCCGTGGCGCTGCGTGCGGTTGCGCTGGCTGCCTGCTTGGCTGGGCCAGGTTGGTCCACATCGCTGACCTGTTTGCTCACCGGCGCGGTATCGGCCGGGGTGTCCTGCGCCTGTGCCAGCGGGCTGGCCGTCAGCAGCAGGCCCAGGCCGAAGGCCAGCAAGGCCGCCGACAGCGGCCGGTGCAGGGCCAGCAGGCGTTGGCGCAGGCGGCGCAGGCCCAGTTCGATATCCCAGGCCTCGCGCCGGGTGCGCGCATCCAGGTACAGGCCGAAACCGGCGCCGACATACAGCGGCCCGATCACCGTCATCGCCACCAGCGCCAGCAGGTTCATTACCAGCACGCGGTAGGTGTGGTCGCCGCTGCGGATGTTTTCCCACAGCTCGCGCGCTGCATCACCGAGCATGTCCGGCGGCAGCATCAGCCCGCTCAGGGCGACGATGCCCACGCTCAACAGCAGCTCGAAGTGGGCCATCAGCCAGGTCACCAGCGCGGCCATGCCGTACTCGCCGAGCAGGGCATGGCGGCGTTGCCGGCGCAGGGAGGGCGGCCCGCCTTCGAGCATGTCCACCGGCATCATCAGGCTGCGCGCCAGGCCCAGCCGCCGCCACAGCAGATAGGCCGGCAGTCTGCCCAGGCCGAAGCCGGCCTGGGCGCGCAGGGCCTGGCCGACGCTGACCTGCTCACCGAAGGCGGCGCGCGAGATCACATACAGCGGGATGCGCTCGAACACCGGCTTGAGCCACCACAGCAGCAGCCCGGCCAGCCACAGCATGTCCAGGTACCAGCCGGCCAGGTTCAGGGCCAGGGCCACCGGCAGCACCAACGCCAGCCAGGCCAGCCAGATCACCCGCGCATTGGCGCGCACCAGGCCCATGCCCAGATCGGCGGCCTGGAAGCCGCCGCGCGGGCGCAGCACCAGTGTGAGGTCCTCAATGCGCACGGCCGTCCCCACGCCCACCGAGCAGCAACCACGCGGCCACCAGCAGCCAGCCCAGCGCGCTGGCAGCGTATTTGACCCCGGCCGGGATCACGGTCTGTGCCGACCAGAACGCCTCGATGAAGGCGGCCAGCAGCAGCATCACCACCACGCCGAGGATGATCACCGCACCATCGCGCCCGGCCTGGGCCAGGGCCTGGCCGCGCGAGAGTTGCCCCGGTGCCAGCACCCGCATGCCCAGCTGCAGGCCGGCACCGCCGGCCAGCACGATGGCGGTCAGTTCCCACGGCGCATGGCTGCTGACGAACTCCCAGAACGGGGCACCGGCGCCGGTCGCGGTCAGGTGGCCGGCGGCCGAGCCGATGGTGATGCCGTTGAACAGCAGGATCACCAGCGCGCCGATGCCAAACAGCAGGCCGCTGGCAAAGGTGCGCAGGCCGATGGAGATGTTGTTGTAGATGTAGAAGCCGAACATCTGCCAGTCGCTGCCGCTGTCGCGGCCCAGGCGCTCGGCCGTGGGGTCGTACATCTTTTCCATCTGCGCCAGGGTCTGGCTGTCGAGCAGGGTGTCGGCCAGTTCCGGGCGCCATTGCAGCAGGGCCAGGGTGGCCAGCAAGGGGCCCCAGAACAACACGCTGGCCACCAGCATCGCGCCGTGGTGGGCACGCACGGTGCGCGGGAACTGCACCAGCAGGAACAGCGGCAGCCGGTACCAGGGCACCGGCGGGGTGCGGTAGAGCTCGGCATGGCCCAGCTGCATCAGCTGCTCCAGCTGGGCCAGCAGCTGCGGGCTGTAGCCGCGCCGCCGGGCCAGTGCCAGGTGGTGGCAGAGCTGGCGGTAGAGGGCTGCAAAGCGCTCGGCGTGGCGGCGTTCGCGTTTGTGCGCGGGGGTGTGCAGCCACTGGCCCAGGGCTGCCCAGTTGGCCTGGTGGCGGGCAACGAACTGCGCCTGTTTCATTGCCGCCCCAGCAGGCCGTTGGCCAGTGCGTACAGCTGCCGGGTGGAGGCCTCGCCGCTGCAGCCGGTGAGCGGGCTGGCGAGGTTGGCCAGCTCGTTGCGGCGCGCGCCGGGCAAGCCCTGGGCGCGTTCGGCAAAGGCCAGCAGCAGGGCGTGTTCGTGGGTCTTGAGCGGCAGCGGCAAGGGTTGGCCGGCAACCTCGGGCAGGCGCAGGCGGCTGTGCGTGTTGCCGGTGTGGATGACCTGGCTGCCGGCCACCAGGTCACCGAGGCGGCGGCCGTGGCGGTCGAACAGGCTGCTGAGCAGCCCGATCATGTAGCCCAACGGCAGCATGTCCACCGTGCGCAGCAGGTTGCGTACCACCGCCGCGGTCCAGCCCAGCGGGGCCCCATCAGCGGCCACCACCTTCAGCCCGAGCAGGCGCTTGCCCGGGGTGGCGCCCCAGCGCCCTTCGCAGACGATGGTGTAGCCCCAGGTGACGCAGAACATCACGATCAGGAACAGGCCGACCCCCAGCTTGCCCAGTACCTGCAGCGCGCTGCCCAGCAGGGCCAGCAGCACCAGGCGGATGATCAGGTCCACCAGCCAGGCCAGTGCACGCGGCAGGGCACCGGCGGGAATCAACGGCAGGGCCACCCCTTCGGGGGTGTAGACCACACGGTGGTTGTCCAGCAAGGCATCCATTGCCACGGGCAAGACCGGTTTGACGGGAAAGCCCAGCACTTTACCGGCTCAACGCCGCCGGCCGATAGCCCTGTGCCCCGGCACCGGCGGCACACTTTGTTGCTGCCGGCGGTGCGGCCCTGCCCGGTTGCCGCACCGGCACAGGGCACGGCCGCTGCCTTTACCGCGCCAGCTCGGTCATGGCCCGGGCCAGGCCGTCAGGGGTGAGCGGGTACATCCGGTCCTCCAGCAGCTGGCGTACCAGCGTGGTGGACTGGGTGTAGGGCCAGCGTTCGGCCGGCACCGGGTTGATCCACACCAGGTGCGGAAAATGCGCCTGCAGGCGCTGGAACCAGACCTGGCCGGGTTCATCGTTCCAGGCTTCATTGCAGCCGCCCTGGGCAAGGATCTCCCACGGATGCATCGCCGCATCGCCGACGATCACCACCCGCCAGTGCGGGCCGTAGCGGTTGAGCACGTCCAGCAGCGGCACTTCGTCGGCGCTGCTGCGCCGGGCCTGGGTCCACAGCGTGTCGTAGAAGAAGTTGTGGAAGTAGGCGTGCACCAGGTGCTTGAACTCGGCCCGCGCCGCGCCGAACAGCGCCTCGGCGGCAGCGACGTGGTCATCCATCGAGCCGCCGATATCCAGCAGCAACAGCACGCTGACCGCGTTGCGCCGCTGCGGGCGCATGGCCACGTTGAGCAGGCCGCCGTCGCGCGCGGTGGCGGCAATGGTGCCTTCCAGGTCGAATTCCTCGGCCGCACCGCTGCGGGCAAACTTGCGCAGCCGGCGCAGGGCCATCTTCAAATTGCGCGGCCCCAGTTCGGCATCGCCGTCGAGCTCGGCAAAGCTGCGTTTTTCCCAGACCTTGGCCGCGCTGCGGTGGCGGCTCTGCCCGCCCACGCGCATCCCGCCCGGGTGCCAGCCCGAATGCCCGAACGGGCTGGTGCCGCCGGTGCCGATCCAGCGGTTGCCGCCTTCGTGGCGCTCGTGCTGCTCGGCCAGGCGCTCGGCGAACTGGCGCATCAGCTCCTCCAGCGAGCCGACCTGCTGCAGCCTGGCCTTGTCCTCGTCACTGAGCTCGCGCTGCAGCGCGTCGCTCAGCCAGTGGTCGGGGATCACCTTGCCCAGTGCATCGGCCGGGGTGGAGGCGACCTGGCCAAGGAACTGGGCAAAGGCGCGGTCAAAACGGTCGTAATGGCCCTCGTCCTTGACCAGCACGGTGCGCGCCAGTGCATACAGGCCTTCGGGCGTGGGCTCGCTGACACCGGCCTGCAGCGCGGCCAGCAGGTCCAGCCATTCGCGTGGCGTGACCGGCACCCGCTGCCTGCGCAGCGCATCGAACAAGGCCAGGAACATCGCTCAGCGCTCGGCCTGTTCCAGGTCGGAAATGCTGTGCTGCAGCTCGTCCACGCGCTTGGCCAGCAGGGTCTGCGCATCACGCAGGCCCTGGTTGTACCAGTAGGCGCCGAGCAGCTGGCTGACATGGTCCAGCAGGAAGCCGGCCTCGAAGCGGCCGATGTCGGCACTGGTGTTGTTGGCCAGCCATTGCTGCAGGTCGGCGGCCAGTTGTTCGTGCTGGTCGCGGGAAAAGTGGATGCCTTGCATGTTCAGCGCCCCTGTCGACGGTGGAGGAACATCAGCCGCTCCAGCAGCTGCACGTCCTGTTCGTTCTTGATCAAGGCCCCGGCCAGTGGCGGCAGGGCCTTTTCGGCCGGTGCGTCGGTGAGCTGGCGCGCGGCCAGCTCATCGGCCATCAGCAGCCGCAGCCAGTCCACCAGCTCGGAGGTGGTGGGTTTCTTCTTCAGCCCCGGGACCTCGCGCAGCTGGAAAAAGGCCCGCAGCGCGTGGCCGACCAGCTGCTGGTCAATGGCCGGGAAATGCACATCGACAATCTGGCGCAGGGTATCGGCATCGGGAAAGGCGATGTAGTGGAAGAAGCAGCGGCGCAGGAACGCATCCGGCAGCTCCTTCTCGTTGTTGGAGGTGATCAGGATCACCGGGCGGTGGCGCGCGCGCACGGTCTGGCCGGTCTCGTAGACATCAAAGGCCATCGCGTCCAGTTCGTGCAGCAGGTCGTTGGGAAACTCGATGTCGGCCTTGTCGATCTCGTCGATCAGCAGCACCGCGCGCTGCTCGCTGGCAAAGGCCTCCCACAGCTTGCCGCGGCGGATGTAGTGGCCGATGTCGTGCACGCGCGCATCGCCCAGCTGCGAGTCGCGCAGGCGCGACACCGCGTCGTATTCGTACAGGCCCTGCTGCGCCTTGGTGGTGGACTTGATGTGCCAGGTGATCAGCGGTGCGCCCAGCGCGGCGGCCACTTCCTCGGCCAGCAGGGTCTTGCCGGTGCCCGGCTCGCCCTTGATCAGCAGCGGCTTCTGCAGTGCGATGGCCGCATTGACGGCGGCCATCAGCTCCGGGGTGGCGATATAGCGCTGGGTACCGGCAAAGCTCATGCCCCGGCCTCCTGGCGGCCCTCGGCGACCATGCCCAGGTACTGGTCCTTGACCTTGACGTAGTGGTCGGCCGAATAGCGCAGGCCTTCGATGTCCTTCTGGCTGAGATCGCGCATGTGGCGGGCCGGGTTGCCGGCCCACAGCTGGCCGCTGCCGACCACCTTGCCCGGGCCGACCACCGCACCGGCGGCGATGAAGGCATTGGCCTGGATCACCGCGCCGTCCAGGATCACCGCGCCCATGCCGATCAGGCAGTAATCGCCGATCGTGCAGGCGTGGATGATGCAGCCGTGGCCGACGGTCACGCCCTCGCCGATCAGCGTCGGGTAGCCGCCCTTGTTGTAGGGGCTTTCGTGGCTGACGTGGATCACGGTGCCGTCCTGCACGTTGGTGCGCGCACCGATGCGGACATGGTTGACGTCACCGCGGATCACCGTGCCCGGCCAGACCGAGGCATCGGCGCCGATTTCCACGTCACCGATGATGGTGCAGGCCGGGTCGATGTAGGCGCGCTCGCCGACGGTGGGGAATTTGTCCAGGAAGGGGCGCAGGGCAGGCATGGTCGGGGGTCCGTCAACACAAGTGGAAGCCCGGATGATAGCCGGACGGCAGCCGGCTGCATGACAGTTGTCAGGTGCGATGGCTGACGCTTGCCAGTAGGGTGGCAGGCGCAGGCAGCGGAGCATGGCCGCACCAACCAGGGAGTTCAGCCATGTCGATCACGATCACCCACACGGAAGACACCATGCGTCAGCCCCATCCCTTTTTCGACCGTTGGCCGCAGTGGCTGCGGCCGGCCGATGACTCGGCGCTGATGCGCTGGGCTCGTGCGACATCGCACAAGCGGTCCGACTTCTACTTTTTCGTCGTAACGCCGCTGCTGATCCTGCTGTCGGCGCTGGTTGGCCTGATTGCACTGCCGTTTCTTCTGCTGTCCGGCAATCTCGACGCGCAGGGGGTATATGGGCTGATCGGTGTTCCCCAGAGCATGGAGAAAGATCTTTCGCCGTTGCTGGGCAGCCTCGCCTACGAACTCTGGGGTGGGTATGTCCTCATCGTTGCCTGGTGTCTGTGTGCGTGGTTGCCGGTGAGGCGGTCGCTGTGCCTGGCGCTGGTGGCGATGGCCGGGGTTCTGGCCGTGCAGGCCTGGAGTCCGTCCCACTCGCTGATCCTTCCCTACGGCCTGGCCGTGGGCTGGCTGATCGATGACGTGATCGGGAGCAAACCCCGGCTTTCCAAGCTGGTTCAGGTGCTCGTGGTGCTGATCGCTGTCGGCGTCCATGCCGGTCTTACCCTGGGGCTGGGGCAGGGCCTGGCGAGGACGGGAGGGGTGCTGCTGCTGGCCGTATCGATGTTGCTGTCCACCTGGTACTACACCGCTGAATGGTCCCGCCGGAAACTGCTCGACAACAGCCAGGCCGCGCTGCGTGCCCAGGCCAGTGCCGCCGAGCGTGAGCGCATCGGCCGTGACCTGCATGACCTGCTCGGCCACACCCTGTCGCTGATCACGCTGAAGCTGGAGCTGTCGCGCAAGCTGGCCGACAGTGACCCGCAGCGCTCACGCAAGGAAGCCTTTGATGCCGAAACCGTCGCACGCCAGGCGCTGGCCCAGGTGCGTGCAGCGGTGACCGGGATGCGTGCCACCGACCTGCATGGCGAGATCGCCTCGGCCGGCCTGCTGCTTGAATCGCGCGGTGTCAGCTGGCAGGCGCATGCGCCGCCGCCGCTGCCGCCGGGGCTGGACACCGCACTGTCGCTGGTGCTGCGCGAGGCGGTGACCAACATCGCCCGGCATGCCGACGCCAGTACCGCCAGACTGCAATTCGTCGTTGCCGGCGATGTGCTGCAGATGATCATCAGTGATGATGGGCGTGGCATCGGCACGCGACGTGGCAATGGCCTGACCGGGATGCGCGAACGGGTGGAAGCCGTGGATGGTGTGCTGTCCATCGATGGCGGGCGTGGCATCGGCAGCCAGCTCACCGTCAGTGTGCCGCTGGCGGTGGCGGTGGAGCAGCCGGCATGATCCGCATCGTCCTGGCCGAAGACCAATCGATGGTGCGCGGCGCCCTTGCCGCCCTGCTCGGGCTGGAGCCGGATATCGAGGTGCTGGAAGCGGTTGGTGATGGCGAGGCGGCCTGGCGGGCGATCGAGCGTCACCGCCCGGACCTGCTGGTCACCGATATCGAGATGCCCGGCCTGACCGGGCTGGAGCTGGCCCAGCGCATCGCCCGCCAGGAACTGGCCACCCGCGTGGTGATCGTCACCACCTTCGGCCGCGCCGGCTACCTGCGCCGGGCGATGGAGGCCGGGGTCGGGGGCTATCTGCTCAAGGATGCGCCGGCCGAACAGCTGGCCGCCGCCCTGCGCACGGTGCAGGCCGGCGGCAAGGTGGTCGACCCGCAACTGGCGGTGGCGGCCTGGACCGAGCTCGACCCGCTGAGCGAACGCGAGCGCCAGGTACTGCGGCTGGCTGGCGAAGGGCTGACGTCCGGTGACATCGCCAGCCGCCTGGGCCTGAGCCACGGCACGGTGCGCAATTACCTGTCCGAGTGCATCAGCAAGCTGGCCGTCTCCAACCGGGTCGAGGCGTATCGGCTGGCGCGGCAGAAGGGTTGGCTGTAGCCGCAGTGGAACAATCAGTCTTTTTAAGTGGGGTTTATTGCAGATTTGTTGGTAATAGACTGTCGGCATCGCCACCCATGTCGGGCGGCCTCCTCGGAGCATCCGTGATGATCACCCTGCGCGCCGCCGCCGACCGTGGCCATGCCAACCATGGCTGGCTCGATTCCTGGCACAGCTTTTCCTTTGCCGGCTACCACGACCCGGCCCACGTCCACTTCGGCCCGCTGCGGGTGATCAACGAGGACCGGGTAGCTGCTGGCGGTGGCTTTGGTGCCCATCCGCACCGCGACATGGAGATCATCAGCTACGTCATCGACGGGGCACTGGCGCACAAGGATTCGATGGGCAATGTCGGCACCATCGTGCCCGGTGAGGTGCAGCGCATGAGCGCCGGCACCGGGGTGATGCACTCGGAGTTCAACCACAGCCCGGGCACCACCCATTTCCTGCAGATCTGGATCTTCCCCGACCGCCAGGGGGTCACCCCGTCGTACGAGCAGAAGGCCTTTGCCGAGGCCGACAAGCGTGGCCGCCTGCGGGTGGTGGCCAGCCCGGACGGGCGCGAGGATTCGGTCTCCATCCACCAGGACGCGCTGCTGTATGCCGGGCTGTTTGACGGCGACGAGCAGGCCAGCCTGGCGCTGGCGCCGGGCCGGCTGGGGTATGTGCATGTGGTGCGTGGCCAGCTGCAGGTCAACGGCCGCGCGCTCGGTGCCGGTGATGCCCTGAAGTTCGACGGCGAGCCGCTGATCACCCTGGGCCAGGGCAACAACGCCGAAGTGCTGGTGTTCGACCTGCCGCCGCTGGCCTGAGCCGGCCACGACGTGATCGCAACGCAGGCATCGGCATCCTGCCCGCCTGCCCTTCTGGAGTGTGGCCATGCTGCAACAGGTGATTGATCAACGCCGGCACTCGCTGGGCCAGCTGGAAGTGGGCCGGGTGCTGCCGCACCGCAGCCGGCGGATGGTCGGCCCGTTCGTGTTCTTCGACCACATGGGCCCGGTGCAGTGGGCTGCCGGCTTGCCGCGCGAGGCCGACATCCGCCCGCACCCGCATATCGGCCTGGCCACCATCAGCTGGCTGTTCGAGGGCTGGATGATGCACCGTGACAGCGTCGGCAGTGAGCAGCCGATCCTGCCCGGCGAGGTCAACTGGATGACCGCCGGTTCGGGCATCACCCATTCGGAGCGTTTCGAGCAGCAGCGCGCCCAGGGCGGCCCGCTGCATGGCATCCAGACCTGGGTCGCGCTGCCCGACGGCCAGGAGGAGATCGCCCCGTCCTTTGACCACATCGATGCCGCTGATGTGCCGTTGATCGACGAACCCGGCCTGCGTGGCCGGCTGATTGCCGGCAGTGCGCTGGGCCTGCGCTCGCCGGTGCCGGTACACAGCCCGCTGTTCTATTTCCACCTGGAACTGGCCCCTGGCCAGGTGCTGCCGCTGCCGCCGGGCGAGGTGGCCGCCTATGTCGTGGCCGGGGCACTGGCGGTGGGCAGCCAGACCCTGCAGCCGGGCCAGCTCGGCGTGTTCGCCCCCGGAGCCCAGGCCCGCGCCAGCGAACCGACCACACTGATGCTGTTCGGTGGCGAGCCGGTCGGCGAACGCTTCGTGGACTGGAACTTCGTCTCATCCTCGCGCGAGCGGATCGAGCAGGCCAAGGCCGACTGGCGCGCCGGGCGGATGAAGCTGCCCGACGCCGACGACCAGGAATTCATCCCGCTGCCCTGAAGGGCCATGCCCGGCCAGGGCCACTGAATGCTCTGGCCGGGGTGGGGCTTCAGCGGCGCTTGCCGCCGGCCATCGCCTGCCACACGCCATCGCGGTGGACCCAGGCATGCAGCAGGGCAGCGCCGATATGGCCGAGCACCAGAGCGGCCAGGGCCCAGGCACCGAGCTGGTGGATCTGGTGCAGCAGGCTGTAGGTGGCCGGCGACGGGGCGACCAGCGCCGGCAGCAGCGTGCCCGGCCACAGCTGTACCGGCAGGCCCCCGGCCGAGAGCATCGCCCAGCCCAGCAGCGGCATCGCCAGCATCAGTGCATACAGCGCGACATGGCTGGCCTGTGCCGCCCACACCTGCCAGCGCGGCAGGCTGGCCGGCAGCGGCGGGGTCGCCTGGGTCAGGCGCAGGCCCAGCCGCAGCAGCGCCAGCAGCAGGATGGCCACGCCCAGTGGGCGGTGGATGTCCAGCAGCAGCGGGCGCAGGGTCAGCGAACTGGTCATCACCAGGCCAACCCCCAGCATCGCCACGATCAATACCGCCATCAGCCAGTGCAGCACGCGCAGGCTGGGGGCAAAGCGGTCCGGCTGTGCACTCATGGCGTGTCCTCCGCTGCCTGGCGCTGCTCCTGCAGCCGGCGGTTCCAGGATTGGGCGTAGACCGCCGAGCGGGCTGCCAGGATCGGGTCGGCCGAGATCGCGATGCCGTCCGGAACCACGGTGGGGTCAAAATTGACGCCATCGCAGTAACCGCCCTGCTGGGGCTGCATGGCATCGATCCACAGCGTGCCGGCATCGACCGTGCGCCGCTCCTGCGGCCAGGCGATGGACGGGTCTTCCAGTACATCACCCGGCTCGGCCAGCTGCAGCTGCAGGGTCCAGCCGACCGGACCCTGGGCCAGGCGTCCGGCCAGCTCGGTACTCAGGTAATTGGCCGGTGCCTGCTGGCGCTGCTGCTCGCTCATGCTCTGTGCCTCGGCCAGTGGTACGAACGACCAGCGCAGCGGGGTGCGCTGGCCATCAGCGTCGACAAAGTAGAAGGTGTGGATGCCGTTGTAGCCGGTATTGGCCCAGCTGTCGGTCCACGGTGCCGTGCGCGCCCACTGGGCAAAGGCACGCGCACTGGGGTAGCGGGCCTGCAGCGCGGCGATGGCGGCCGGGTCGGGCTTGCCGGTGGCCGGGTCCGGGGTCTGCGCGCGCACCTGTTCCAGGAAAGCTTCGGCGCTGGGCATGGCAAAGAACGGGAAGCTGTTCATCGCCAGCCGCCACTGCTGGCCATCCTCACCGGTCAGCTGCAGGGCCAGGCTGCGCACCCGCGCGGCGGCCTCGGCGGCCTCCGGGCCACCGCCACCGATCGACAGCCGGCCCTGGGCCGGGATCCGGGTCTGGGTGAACATCGCTGCCCGCGACAGCTGGGCCAGCGCCGGCCGGGGTTCGAACCAGCCGGAAACGCAGACACCATGGCTGTGCGCGCGCCGGTAGCCGGCATGCCTGGCGCCGCTGGCTTCCAGCGTATCGATGAACTGACGGGCCTGGCGCGCCGGGCCCAGCCGGTCGGACAGATACAGCAGGCCGCCCGCGGCGGCGGCCAGCAGGGCACCGATCGCGGCGGTACGTCCCAGCCGCTGGCGTGTACTCAAAGGAGGAGGGGACATGGATCCACGCGTGCTTGCCAAAGGTCGGGGCACAGTATCGGGTACCGCTGCCGGCAGGATGAAAGCACGCCATCCGGACAGTCCGTTGCACGGATGCAGCCACCGGCACACAGCCCTCCGCCGGCAGGCACCCACGCCGGCCAATGCCTTCCTCCCCTTCCTCACTCCTCTCCACTCACTTCTGGCTACTGGTTCCTCGCTCCCCGCCGTCCGCACCAACAAAAAACCGCGCCCGAAGGCGTTGTTCTGTCGGTCAGGCAACAAGGCCGGCAACCACCGCCTCTCGTTCCTCACTCCTCTCCACTCACTCCTGGCTACTGGTTCCTCGCTCCCCGCCGTCCGCGGCAACAAAAAACCGCGCCCGAAGGCGCGGTTCTGTCGGTCAGGCAACAAGGCCGGCAACCGCCGCCTCTCGTTCCTCACTCCTCTCCACTCACTCCTGGCTTTTAGCCATAACGCGCCTTGAGCATCGCCCAGGCACTGCGCAGGGCCAGCGCCTCGCCACCGGCCGGGCGGCCCGGGCGGTCGGTATCGTTCCAGGCGTACACGTCCAGGTGCGCCCAGGTCTGGCCGGCCGGGATGAAGCGCTCCAGGTACAGCGCGGCAGTCACCGCACCAGCCATGCGCGAGCCGGCATTGGCCATGTCGGCAACCCCGCTCTTGAGGTAGCGCAGGTAGGGGCGGTACAGCGGCATGCGCCACACCGGGTCGGCGCAGGCGATGCCGGCATCGATCCACTGCTGTGCCAACACATCGTCATTGGCGAACAGCGCCGGCAGGTCCGGCCCCAGCGCGATCCGCGCCGCACCGGTGAGGGTGGCAAAGTCGATGATCGCTTCGGGCTTGTCCTCGGCGGCATAGGCCAGCGCGTCGCACAGGATCAGCCGGCCCTCGGCGTCGGTGTTGTCGATCTCCACGCTGATCCCGGCGCGGGTGGTGACCACTTCACCCGGGCGCAGTGCGTTCGGGCCGATGGCGTTTTCCACTGCGGCCACCAGCAGGGTCAGCTGCACCGGCAGCTTCTGCGCCATCACCAGCGCGGCCAGGCCGATGGCATGGGCGGCACCGCCCATGTCCTTTTTCATGTTGCGCATGCCGTCGGCCGGCTTGATGTCCAGGCCACCGGTATCAAAACAGACGCCCTTGCCGACCAGGGTCAGCTTCGGCGCATCGGCCTTGCCCCAGCGCAGTTCGATCAGGCGCGGGGCACGGTGCGAGGCGCGGCCCACGGCGTGGATGGTCGGGAAGTTGTGCTCCAGCAGGGCATCGCCGGCAATCACCGTGCACTGGCCACCGTGGGCCTGGGCCATCGCCTTGATGGTGTCTTCCAGCTGCTGCGGGCCCATGTCCTCGGTCGGGGTGTGCACCAGGTCGCGCACCTGGCAGCAGGCGGCGATCAACGCAGCGACCTCGGTCGACGGCGTGGCGGCCAGCTGGGCCGGCGCTCGCGCCGGCTTGCGGTAGCGGTTGAAGCGGTAGCTGCCCAGGCCCCAGCCCAGGGCGAGCAGGTCGGCATTGGTATCGCTGCTGGCCAGCTGCCAGCTGGTGCCGGCCGGCAGCGCGAACGGGGCGTGGGCGTAGCTGTAGGCATCGTTGCGGTCACCCACGCCGATGGCGGCCGCGGCCAGGCCGTCGGCACCGGGAATCAGCGCGACGCTGCCGGCGGCGGCGGTGAAGCCGGTGGCATCCAGGTAGGCGGCCACCGCTGCCGGCTGGGTTGCGCGCCAGGCCGCCAGGCCGGTGCTGTCGAGCACGTACAGCGGCAGCGCGTTGTCGGTGGGGGCGGTAAAGCCGGCAGGCAGGGTCATGGCAGGTCCTCGTTACGGAAGTCAGGCGGCGACGTGGGCATCGAGCCAGTCGGCCAGCCCGGTCAGGGTGTCAAAGTGGAGGTCAGGCTGCAGCGCAGGGTGGTTCCATTGCGCGCCGATCCGGTTGATCCAGCAGCCGCGCAGGCCCGCGCGCTGGGCGCCAGCCACATCCAGCTCGATGTGGTCACCGACATGCAGCACCTGCGGTGGCGGCACGCCGAGCTGGGCGCAGGCGGCATGGAAGATGCTCGGCGCCGGTTTGGCTGCGCCGTGCTCACGCGCGCCCAGCTGGAAGGCAAACAGGTGGTCGATGCCGATGGCCGTCAGGTCGGCGTTGCCATTGGTCAGTGCGGCGATCGGGAAACGCGCGGCGATGCGCTGCAGTGCGTCCAGCGCATCGTCATAGAAGGTGACGGTGTTGCGCGCGGCATAGAACGCCTCGTAGGCCGGCTGCACCAGTTCCAGTGGCGCACCACTGGCCTGGAACGCCGCTTCCAGGGTGATCCGGCGCAGCGCCGACAGGTCGTGGGCCAGCTCCGGGTGTGCCTGCCAGGTGCGCTCGCGCAGCTGTTGCATGGCCGGTATCGGGAAGCGTTCGGCGGTGGCCGGGCTGTGGGTGCGCAGCCAGCGATCGAGCACCTGGTCGATATGCGAGGCGATCGGCGCAAACGGCCACAGGGTGTCGTCCAGGTCCAGGGTAATGGCAGCAATGGGCATGTTCACCGCGCCATTCTACCCCCGCGCCGGGGTGGGCCCGGCGCGGGGTCATCGCCAACGCTCAGGATTCAGCGTTGTTCGTCTTCGCCCAGCTCGGTCGCCGCTTCGGCGGCCGGCGGCTGCTGGCCGTGGCCGCTGGCGTTCAGGGGCTGGCTGACCCCGGCCGCGGCTGCGGTGCTGGTGGCCATGCCCGGCACCGCGCTGGCCACTTCGGCGCCGGCGGCCTGGGCACCGTCTTCGTGCTGCCCGGCTTCGGCCGCGGCGAATTCGGCTTCGGCCGCTGCCACCTGGGCCCGGGTCGCGGCCAGCAGGCCGGACAGGGCAGTCAGCAACTGCAGGATCTTCGGGGCGGAGGCAAAGCGCGAGGCGACCCCGGCGGCGGCCTTTTCCGGATCCAGCTTGCCGGAGACGAAGCCTGCGCCGAGGCCGGCACCGAGGATGCGCCACGGGGTCCAGGCCGCATGCCAGGTGCTGCGCATCTGCTGCATGTTCTGGCGCAGCTGGGTGCGGCGGCCGTCCATGACCTGGCTGGCCCGTTCGATGCGTCGCTGCACCTGGGCCAGGTTGGGCTTGCGCACCTGGTCCTGCTCATCGTCGCCATCGTCGCGTGACAGGTGGGCCAGCTGCTTGCGGCTGGCCTCGAAGCGGGCCATCTCGAAGTAGCGCAGTGATTGCCACGCACCCACGGCGGCCACCAGCAGGCTCACCAGCGCACTGATCGAGGTGGCGGCCAGCCAGCTCAGCCCGGCTGCGTACAGGCCGGTGATCAGGGCGGCCATCAACAGCAGCCAGGCGCTGGCCCCGAAGGCCACCGCGATACCCAGCCAGACGGCGGCACGGGCGAGCACGATGCGTGCCTGGGCCACTTCGGCAGCCACCAGCCGGCGCATCGCCCGGCCCATGTCCCGCCCGGAGTCCAGGCTGTCGCGCCCGGCCTCGCCGATGGTCTGGAAGGCCTCGCCGATGCCCGGGGCGTCACCCCCGGGCAGGTCCGCCGACGCAGACGATGCCGCCGTGGCGGCGGTATCGGGCGTGCTCACGTCAATCGTGGCTGCTGCGGGTCAGCTTGGCGATCAAAAAGCCGGCGGCAAACGCCACGCCGAAGGAGGCCAACGGCTTTTCGCGGATCAGCTCGGCAGCGCTGTCGATCAGGTCGCGGCTCTTGTCCATCAGCGCATCGACCTGTTCCTTGGCCACCGCACCACCGGCGTGGGCGGCGGACTTGCCGTACTGCGCGGTTTCAGACAGCTCGGCCTTGATCCTGGCCTTGGCCTGCACGGCTTCGTCGGAGACGGAACTGGCCACGCCCTTGACCGCGGTGCCGGCGGCATTGGCAGCGGCCTTCAGGTGGCTGCCGGCTTCGTTGAGCTGATCCTTGAGGTTTTCGCTGTTGGTCGGACTCATCGCTTACTCCTTTGCTGGGGGAACAGCGCCTGCTTGGCGCCAAAGAGCGGTCTTGATAGCACGTTCGACATTCACACGCTGTCAGCGCATCACCAGGTCGCCCCGCCGGTTGCCACGCAGGATGCGCAGCACCAGCTGCGGCGGCTTGCGCTTGAAGCTGGCACGCAGCCCGGCCAGGTCATTGAATTCACCGGCGCTGCTGGCCAGCAGCACATCGCCGCGGGCCAGGCCACTGGTTTCGGCGCGGCTGCCACGGGCCACCTCGGCCACCAGCACCCCGCTCAGGCCGGCCTGGCGGGTGGCTTCGGGCAGCTCGATGAAGCGGGCGCCGCCCAGCCGCGGGTCCAGGCTCTCGCCGGAGAGCTGGCGCAGCTGCTCGTGCAGGGTCGCGCGCAGGGTCAGCGGCTTGCCGTCGCGGCGGATCTCCAGGCTCAGCCGGCTGCCCACCGCCTGCAGGCCTTCGATGTTGTGCAGGGCCGCGGCATTGGCGATGCGCTGGCCATTGGCACTGAGCACCACATCGCCGGGCTGCAGGCCGGCATCGGCCGCACCGGAGCCGGGCAGCACGCGGGTGATCAGCGCGCCGCGGGTTTCCTCCAGCCCCAGCGCATTGGCCAGCTGCGGGGTCAGGTTCTGGGTTTCCACCCCGAGCGTGCCGCGGATCACCTCGCCATGGGCCAGCAGCTGCTCCACCACGCTGCGCGCCAGGTTGGCCGGGATCGCCAGCCCCAGGCCGATGTTGCCGGCCATCGAGCCCTGCGGGTTGAAGCTGGCGGTGTTGATGCCGACCAGCTGGCCGGACAGGTTGACCAGTGCGCCGCCGGAGTTGCCGGGGTTGATCGAGGCATCGGTCTGGATGAAGTTCTGGTAGCCCAGGCCGCGGATGCCGCTGCGTCCGACCGCCGAGACGATGCCGCTGGTCACCGTCTGGCTGAAGCCGAACGGGTTGCCGATGGCGACCACGAAATCGCCGACCTTGAGCTGGTCGCTGTTGGCCAGGGTGATCGCGGTCAGGCCTTCGGCCGGGATCCGGATCAGCGCCACGTCGGTGTCGGCATCGGAGCCGAGGAACTCGGCACTGAAGCTGCGCCCGTCGGCCAGGGTCACCTGTACGTCGTCGGCGTTGTCGATGACATGGTGGTTGGTCAACACATAGCCCTTGGCCGCATCGATGATCACCCCCGAGCCGAGCGATTCATTGATGCGCTCGGCCGGCACCTGCGGGAACAGGCGGCGGAACACCGGGTCATCGAAGAACGGGTTGCGCACCCGCACCACCTGCTTGGTGTTGATGCTGACTACCGCCGGCATGGTCTTTTCCAGCATCGGTGCCAGCGACGGCAGCGGCTGCCCGGCGACACTGGCCGGCAGGCTGGCGGCGGCCGGCAGCACGCTGGCCGCCGGGACGCTGGCGGCCTGGGCCGGGTTGTCCAGCAGCGCATGGATGCCGCTGGCGGCAAAACCACCAAAGGCCGCGGCCAGGGAGAGGGTGAGCAGGGTCGGTAACGGACGCATCGGCAGGTTCCCTTGGGGGTTGGGCAGCTTCACGAAGGTAGTGGCAGCGAGCCGGGTTTCAAGCTGAACGAGTGTTGCCAGCGGGCCCTGAACGGTCAACCAAACCCGGTAACGACGGCAAACCCAAGCCCGGTGCGGGGTTGCTGGATTGCAAGCCCCCGCGGGCAAATTTTTCGTTTGACTTGCACCGTGCGGTGGGTAAGCTGGGCTGCGTCGAAGGCACAAGATGTAGCGGTGCCACGAATGTAGTCCACTAGCGGTAGGGTTATCGCTTGAGGCAGCACCCAATCAGCAATGGTGTGCAATGACAATGATCGAAGTGCCCCGCAACAGCAGCACCGCAGGTCCCCATCCCCAGTACAGACGGGCGCGTCAGGCGTTCGGTCCGGGTGTCTGTCGTTGTCACCTTGATTGTGATCCACATCACTAATTTCAGATACGTACCTTCGGGTGCACCATGGAGAGCAGGCACAACATGAGCAAGGTTCAGGCGGTCGTCGCTACCACCGGGGTTCCGGACAGCCAGGAGATCCCGATGCAGCCGGCATCGATGGATATCTGGGACAAGAAGTACCGTCTGAAGACCAAGACCGGTGAGGCCGTGGATGCCGATATCGACGGTACCTACCGCCGTGTCGCGCGCGCGCTGGCCGAAGCAGAAGCCACGCCGGAGCTGCGTGCGCACTGGGAAGAACGCTTTGCCTGGGCGCTGCGCCGTGGCGCGATCCCGGCCGGCCGCATCACCTCCAACGCCGGCGCGCTGGAACACAAGCCGGCCACCAGCACCATCAACTGCACCGTGTCGGGCACCATCACCGATTCGATGGACGGCATCCTGGAGAAGGTCCACGAAGCGGGCCTGACCCTGAAGGCCGGCTGCGGCATCGGCTATGAGTTCTCCACCCTGCGCCCGCGCGGTGCCTTCGTCGCCGGCGCCGGTGCCTACACCTCCGGCCCGATGTCCTTCATGGATATCTACGACAAGATGTGCTTCACCGTGTCCAGCGCCGGTGGCCGCCGTGGCGCGCAGATGGGCACCTTCGACGTGTCCCACCCGGACGTGAAGGACTTCATCCGCGCCAAGCGCGAGGACGGCCGCCTACGCCAGTTCAACCTCTCCCTGCTGATCACCGACGGCTTCATGGAAGCGGTCAACACCGATGCCGAATGGCCGCTGGTGTTCCCGATCAACACCAAGGAACAGGCCACCATCGACGAGAGCGTGGACAACATCGTCTGGCGCGAGTGGCCGACCCACGAGAACTACATCGTGCGTGACGACGGCCTGGTGGCCTGCAAGGTGTATGGCCACATCCGTGCCCGCCACCTGTGGGACATGATCATGGTCTCCACCTACGACTACGCCGAGCCGGGTTTCATCCTGATCGACCGCGTCAACGAGATGAACAACAACTGGTGGTGCGAGACCATCCGCGCCACCAACCCGTGTGGCGAGCAGCCGCTGCCGCCGTACGGTGCCTGCCTGCTCGGCTCGATCAACCTGACCAAGTTCGTGCGCAACGCCTTTACCGACCAGGCCAGCTTTGACTGGGACGAGTACAAGGAAGTGGTGCGCGTGTTCACCCGGATGCTGGACAACGTGGTCGAGGTCAACGGCCTGCCGCTGGAGCAGCAGCGCATCGAGATCATGCGCAAGCGCCGCCACGGCATGGGCTTCCTCGGCCTGGGTTCGACCCTGACCATGCTCAAGATGAAGTACGGCTCGCCCGAGTCGTGCGAGTTCACCGAGGCCATTGCCCGCGACATGGCCCTGGCCGGCTGGGAAACCGGCGTCGAGCTGGCGCGCGAGAAGGGCGCCGCGCCGATCATGGACGAGGTGTTCGAAGTCACCGGCGAGATGCTGCGCAAGCGTCCGGAAATGGCCGCCGATGGCTACAAGGTCGGCGACAGCATCGAAGGCCGCGTGCTGCACGCGCGCTACAGCCGCTACATGCAGCGCATCGGCGAGGTCGCCCCGGAGCTGATCGAGCAGATCGCCACCGTCGGTGCGCGCTTCACCCACCACAGCTCGATCGCCCCGACCGGCACCATCTCGCTGTCGCTGGCCAACAATGCCTCCAACGGCATCGAGCCGTCGTTCGCGCACCACTACAGCCGCAACGTCATCGTCGAAGGCAAGAAGTCCAAGGAAAAGGTCGACGTGTTCTCCTTCGAGCTGCTGGCCTACCGCGAGCTGGTCAACCCGAAGGCGATGCCGTATGCCAGCGAGGCCGATGCCCAGCTGCCGGATTACTTCATCGCTGCCGATGACATCAGCCCCAAGCAGCATGTGGATGTGCAGGCCGCCGCGCAGAAGTGGGTGGACAGCTCGATCTCCAAGACCGCCAACGTCCCGACCGACTATCCGTACGAGGACTTCAAGGACATCTACCGCTACGCCCACGAGCAGGGCCTGAAGGGCTGCACCACCTTCCGCTTCAACCCGGCCGCCTTCCAGGGCGTGCTGGTCAAGGACACCGACCTGGCCAACACCACCTACCGCTTCGAGCTGGAAGACGGCTCGGTGGTGGAAGTGCCGGGCAACGAGGAAATCGAATACGACGGCGAGATGCACACCGCCGCCAACCTGTTCGATGCGTTGAAGGAAGGGTATTACGGCAAGTTCTGAGCCGTGCCGGCGCCGGGATCGGTTTCCCGGCGCCACCGCTTGCCGCTGCCGCATCACTCCATTACCGGGCAACGCGCCTGTCGCGGCCCCTCACCGTTAAAAGGACACGCCTGCATGGCCGTCAAGATTGCAAAGAAGATCAAGGGTTATTCGGTCATCACCCCGGATGACAAGGCGCGCGAAGCCGCTGCCGCGGCCAAAGCGCCGGCACCGCTGGCCGCCGCGCCGGCCGCCAACGACCCGGCCATCGTGCAGATGCACGAGGCGATCGAACGCCCGGAGATGCTGCTGGGCAGCACCTACAAGATCAAGTCGCCGCTGGTCGAGCACGCCTTCTACGTCACCATCAACGACATCATCCTCAACCCGGGTTCGGAGCACGAGCAGCGCCGCCCGTTCGAGGTGTTCATCAACTCCAAGTCGATGGAACACTTCCAGTGGATCGTCGCGCTGACCCGCATCATGAGCGCGGTGTTCCGCAAGGGTGGCGATGTCACCTTCCTGGTGGAGGAAATGAAGGCCGTGTTCGACCCCAAGGGCGGCTACTTCAAGGCCGGTGGCGTCTACATGCCCTCGCTGGTGGCCGAGCTGGGCTTTGTGGTCGAAGAGCACCTGAAGTCCATCGGCATGCTGCACGACCCGGAAATGAGTGCGCACCAGAAGGCGCTGATTGCCGAAAAGCGCAAGCAGTACGAGGACCGTTCCAAGGGCCACAGCGAGAAGGTTGCCGAGATTGTGGTGGTGGAGGCCAATGAAGGTGATGCCTCGTTCCCGGCCAGCGCCACCATGTGCGACAAGTGCAGCACCAAGGCGCTGGTGATCATGGATGGGTGCCAGACGTGTTTGAACTGCGGTTACTCGAAGTGCGGTTGAGGCTTGCAGAAAGCTGACATCAAGAAGTTGTGATAAAAAGCCCAGCGAAAGCTGGGTTTTTTATGGTTCATCGCAGGATACCGGGGAAGGCTGCGCGGATTTTCAAGAAGAAATATTCCTGATCGCGGTACCCGTAGGCGCGGCGTTTGATGACCTTGATGGTGTTGTTGATGCCTTCCACGATGCTGGTGTTGAGCCGGTGCCGGCAGCGGGACAGGATTCCGTGCAGGTAAGCCTTGAGCTTGTGCGCGAAGTGCTCCAGGGCCGCAATGCCGCTGCCTTGGG
>NZ_LDJH01000010.1 GCF_001431525.1 Stenotrophomonas koreensis | reverse complement strand
TGATCTGGAAGTTGGCCGCCTGCTGCAGGGTGTGCTCGCCACTGCGGTACTGCTGCAGGCGCTGGCTGATGTAGCTGGCGTGCTGGCCGGCAATGTGGGGCCAGCCGGGGCCGGGGTTGCCGGCGCCGGTGGGGCCGTGGCAGGCAATGCAGGCCGGGATGCCGCGCTGGGCATCGCCACCGCGGTACAGCTGCTGGCCGATCGCATAGAACGGCTGCCCGGCCAGTGGGCCTTCGCTGATCGGGGTGTCATCGGCGAGCCCGGCACTGGCTTTCTGGCTGGCATACCAGGCGCCGATATCACGCATGTCCTGCGCGCTCAGGTCGGTGACAAAGGGCTGCATCGCCAACGCCAGCCCGCCGCGCTGGCCGCTGGCAATCAGGCCGATCTGCTCGGCGATATAGCGCTCGTTCTGGCCGGCGATGGAAGGGTAGATGTCCATGCCCGAATTGCCGTCGATGCCATGGCAGGCCACGCAGGCGGCGGCCTTGGCCTGTCCGGCCTGGGCATCGCCCCAGGTGGTGCCCTGCAGGCTCGGTGCCTCCAGCGGGGTCACCTGGATCTGCTCGTTGTCCGGCAATGCCGAGACGCTGGTCTGGGCGATGGCCACAGCCAGCAGGGCAGGAATGGCGAGAACAGCGGTTACGGCAAGTACACGAGCGTGGCGCATGCGATGGCTCCGTGTGGACCGGGCAGGCTGGCAGCCCACCGCCCCGGCAGGTGGATTGGGCGATTATCGGCACGGCTGGCGGCGGGGGTCAACGCAGCAGTGCAGCAAATTGCCCGCCGCGCACCGCCGGGTTTGCAGCAGGCTCAGGCGCAACGTGCGATCCTAGGCCCATGTCACAGCTTCTCGAACGGGCCCGTTATGCGTTGTCGGCCCACAACGCCCGCCAGTTGCCGCCGGATATCGGCAGCGAAGTCGCCTTCGCCGGCCGCTCCAATGCCGGTAAATCCTCCGCCCTCAATGCGCTGACCCGGCAGAACGCGCTGGCGCGGGTCTCCAAGACCCCGGGCCGTACCCAGCAGCTGGTGTTTTTCCAGGTGACCCCCGAGGCGCATCTGGTCGACCTGCCCGGTTACGGCTATGCCAAGGTGCCGCAGGACCTGCAGGCGCACTGGCAGGCGTTCATTGACAACTATTTCCGTACCCGTGATGCGCTCAAGGGCCTGGTGGTGGTGATGGACATACGCCACCCGCTCAAGGACTACGACCGCCAGATGCTGGCCTATGCGGTACAGCGCGGGCTGCCGGCGCATGCACTGCTGACCAAGGCCGACAAGCTCGGCCGTGGCCAGCAGATGCAGACCCTGGCCAAGGTGCGCAAGGAACTGCAGTCGGCTTTCGGCGACAGCGTCAGCGTGCAGTGCTTCTCCGGCGAGTCGAAACAGGGCGTGGATGAGGCCCGTGCGGTGATCGGCCAGTGGCTCGGGCTCAACCCGCCTGCCGCAACAGCGCCCTGAAACCGGCCCGGATACCCGACGCCCGCTGACCGCGGGCGTTGTGCGGTCTGGACTCAGCCGCCCCCGCCGGCCAGCGGGAACAGCCGGCCGATCGCGCTGCTGGCCACCAGGGCCAGGGCGCCCCAGAAACTGACCCGCAACGCCCCGCGCCAGACCGGGGCACCGCCCATGTGTGCGGCCCAGCCGCCGGTCAGGGCCAGGCCGGCGATGGTGACCGCACTGGTCACGCTGCTGACCTGGTGGACCGGCAGCAGCACCACCGCCAGCAACGGAATCACCGCCCCCACCGCGAAGGCACCGGCCGAGGCCAGTGCCGCCTGCAGCGGACGGGCGCGCAGCGATTCGGTGATGCCCAGCTCGTCACGCGCGTGGCTGCCCAGTGCATCGTGGGCGGTCAGCTGGCGTGCCACCTGCATCGCCAGTGCCGGCTCCAGCCCGCGCTGCTGGTAGATCCCGGCCAGTTCGCGCAGTTCCGCTTCGGGCGAGCGCTCCAGTGCGCGCCGTTCCATCGCCAGGTCGGCCTGTTCGGTATCGGCCTGGGACTGCACCGAGACATATTCACCGGCGGCCATCGACATTGCGCCGGCCACCGTGCCGGCCAGGCCGCTGGCCAGCAGGGCACTGGAACTGGCCCCGGCTGCGGCCACGCCGACCACCAGCCCGGCAATGGAAACGATGCCGTCATTGGCGCCCAGTACCGCCGCGCGCAGCCAGCCGGCGCGGTGGCTGCGGTGGTGTTCATCAATATGGTCAAGCATCGTGTCTGTCCGCGCTGGGTGTTGATCAATGGGATACAGAAAATCACCGGCATCATCATAGTGATCGATGGCGCAAGGTATAGTGCGCACCGCCATCGTCCGTGTCCTGCGAGTTTCCCTTGTCCAGCCCTGTCTCCGCCGCCGATACGCCGATTACCGACCGCCAGCAACTGATCGCCAGCCTGTCGGCCGGTGAAAAGCCGGTATCGGCCTGGCGCATTGGTACCGAGCACGAGAAATTCGGCTTCCGTCGCGATGACCTGCTGCCGCCCGCTTACGAGGGCGAGCGCGGCATCGGTGCGCTGCTGCAGGGCCTGACCCGGTTTGGCTGGGCGCCGGTAATCGAAAACGGTTTCCTGATTGCGCTGACCCGGGATGCTGCCTCGGTATCGCTGGAACCGGCCGGACAGCTGGAACTGTCCGGCGCGCCGCTGGCCGATATCCATGCCACCGCCCGCGAGATCGATGTCCATCTGGCCGAAGTGGCCCAGGTCGCCGGGCCGATGGGCCTGGGCTTTGTCGGCACCGGTTTCCAGCCGCTGTGGACGCGTGAGGACATGCCGTGGATGCCCAAAGGCCGCTACCGGATCATGCGCCGCTACATGCCGCTGGTCGGCAAGCTCGGCCTGGACATGATGACCCGCACCTGCACCGTGCAGGTCAACCTGGATTTCTCCGACGAGGCCGACATGGTGCGCAAGTTCCGTGTTGCCCTGGCGCTGCAGCCGGTGGCCACCGCGCTGTTTGCCGATTCGCCGTTCACCGAAGGGGCGCCCAACGGTTTTGAGAGCTGGCGCTCGCACATCTGGACCGACACCGATCCGGACCGCACCGGCATGCTCGATTTCGTCTTCGAGGAGGGCTTCGGTTACGAGCGTTATGTCGATTACCTGCTCGATGTGCCGATGTACTTCGTCTACCGCGAGGGCCAGTACATCGACGTGGCCGGGCGCAGTTTCCGCGATTTCATCGACGGCAAGCTGGAAGAGCTGCCCGGTGAGCGCGCGACCCTGCGCGACTGGAACGACCACATGACCACCGCCTTCCCGGAAGTGCGGCTGAAGAAGTACCTGGAAATGCGCGGCGCCGACAGTGGCGATGTGCCGCGGCTGCGCGCGTTGCCGGCGTTCTGGGTCGGCCTGCTGTATGACGCGCAGGCGCTGGACGAGGCAGCGGCGCTGGTGGCTGATTTCAGCCGTGCCGAGCGTCATGCCCTGCGCGATGGCGTGCCGCGCCATGGCCTGGCCCTGCCGTTCCGCGATGGCGATGTGGCCGCGCTGGCACGGCGCGTGCTGGCCATCGCCCGCGGCGGCCTGCAGCGGCGCGCGCGCATCGATGTCGATGGCAACGATGAGAGTGCCTACCTGGACGTGCTGGACTACATCGCGGCCAGTGGCCAGAGCGCCGCGGCGCAGAAGCTGGCGCGTTTCCATGGCCCTTGGAACGGCTCGGTCAGCCCGCTGTTCAACGAATACGCCTTCTGAAGACATCCCGCCGTCGGCGGGAGCGGTCCGGGCAGCAAACACAATCGTCGGCACGTCCCCGTGCCGGCGATTTTTTGTGGCGGCAACGCGTTCGCCTGCGCACATGCGGCGGCGCCTGCTGTGGCCAGCGCAGGAATGCCGCGGCTGCCCAGGCGCGGCTTGCGCCATTGCAGGCAGGGCAAGGCCCACAACCCGCAAAAAGAAGGTTCATCGCGGATCAGCGTGGTCAACGATGCCCGCCAGCTCGACCGCCTGGCGGCCCGGCTGAAGCGCCCGGCGCGTACGCCCGGGCGCACGCCGTCCGTGCCCGGGCCGCTGCCGCCGCCGCCCCGGGGGCTGGAGTAGTCTGGCCGCTTGTTACCGCCTGCTGGAGTGGATGATGAGCGCAACCGATGAAGTCCTGTTCCATACCCACCCGATGTCACGCGGGCGGATCGTGCGCTGGATGCTGGAGGAGGCCGGTTGCCGTTACCGCACCGAGCTGATGGCCTTCGAGGATCTCAAGAGCCCGTCTTTCCTGGCGATCAATCCGTTGGGCAAGGTGCCGGCGATCACCCACCACGGGGTGGTGGTGACCGAAACCGCAGCGATCTGTGCCTACCTGGCCGATGCCTTCCCGGCAGCGGGCCTGGCGCCGGCGCTTGCCGATCCGCTGCGTGGAAGCTACCTGCGGCTGCTGTTTCTGGCCGCCGGGCCGCTGGAAGCCGCCATCACCGACCGTGCCCTGGGGGTGGAAGTCACCCCGGAGCAATCGGCCTTTGTCGGTTACGGCAGCCAGGAAAGGCTGATGGCGGTGATCGGGCAGACGCTGGCCGCCGCCTCGCCCTGGTTGCTGGGTGAGCGTTTCAGTGCGGCCGATGTCTATCTGGGCAGCCAGATCCTGTTCGGCCTGAAGTTCAAGACCATCGCCCCGCAGCCGGCCTTCCAGGACTATCTGCAGCGGCTGATGGCGCGCCCGGCCTGGCAGCGGGCAACCGCGGCCGATGATGCCCTGCTGCCGGCGTAGGCCCGGACCTCAAGCTGGCTGCAGCCGCCAGACGCTGTTGCCAGGTAAAGCTCCAGCGCTGTGGCAGCCCGCACGGTTCGGCGCAGGATTGCTGCTGTCCGGTCAGTGCCCTGGCGGCCGGCGGGAACCGTGCCGTGGCGCCAGGGTCACCCTTGCCAGCCAGCAGCCGGCAGGGCATGGTGCCCGCATCCATGACAGGGGGATGGCATGCGCACGATGCTTGATGCTGGAACCAGACAGGCCCTCCATCGCCGCAGGGTGATGGGAGTGGTGATGGCACTGGCCGGGTTGTTGGCCACGGCCACGGTGAGCGCCGGGCCCGAGCTGTCTGCCCCGCCCGCTGCAGCGCCGCGCAGCGTGGCCGGCGCCCAGCAACTGCTGCTGCAGCTGTTGCCGGGCAACCGCTATGTCAGCACGCCGATGAGCGAAATGCTGGACAAGGCGCGGGCGCAGCAGCTCTCGGCGCGGTTTGAACCGTTGCCGCTGATTGTCAGCGCCGAGCCCCTGGCCCCGTGCGTGACCCGGCTGCTGGCCGATGCCAGTGCCAGCCAGCTGCTGCTGCGCAACCCGCTTGATGCCGCCGATGCCAGCCAGGCTTCGGTAGTGGAGCTGATGCGCGGCGGCGACCTGATCGGCAACCCGGAAGGGATGCACTTTGGCCAGATCCGCGCCAGCAGCCAGCAGCACAACCGGGTTTACCTGCGCCTTGCCGGTAATACCGCCGATGCGGTGGTGCATATGGAAGCGGCTGAATCGGCCAGCCGGGTGCTGGCGGCAGTGGACTACCTGCGCCAGCACTGTGACCCCAGCCGCGCGACCGGGTTCTGAAGTACCGGCAACGCCGCTGCCAGGTGCCGGATGATCCGGCCGGTGCTGATAGCACTCACCGCGCCGTGGGCAGGGTCGATGGATTGCCATGATGGCCGCCGAGCCATGGCGTGGGTAGCACCGCCAGTGCCGATGCCCCTGATCCGCTGGCTGTCAGTTGCTGATCCCGGCCGTGTGGTCGCCGGCGGGCCGGCACTGCCGGCCAGTGCGGTTTGTCGCTGGCAATGGCTGCCGCGGGTGGCGGTTGAGGTATCTTGCCGTCGGTCAGATACGGGGGCTCGGATGTTCAGGGCAGGCGCGTGCAGGTGGGCTTGTCGGTGGCCGGGCCACCGCGACGGGTGGCGCCGATGAGGCCGGCATCCTTGCCGCCGGCAGCACCGCATCCTGCCGGTTCGGCCGGCGAGGTGTTTACCGCGTTCCTGCGCCTGGGCCTGACCAGCTTCGGTGGCCCGCTCGCCCATCTGGGCTATCTGCGGCAGCAATTCGTCACCCGGCGTGGCTGGCTGGATGAGTCTGGCTTTGCCCAGCTGCTGGCGGTATGCCAGTTCCTGCCCGGTCCGGCCAGCAGCCAGTTGAGCCTGGCCATCGGCCTGTTCCGGGCCGGCTGGGCCGGGGCGCTGGCGGCCTTTGTCGGCTTCACCCTGCCTTCGGCCCTGTTGCTGTTTGCCTTTGCCGGGCTGGCCCAGCGGCTGGACCCGCCGCTGGGGCCGCACTGGTCCATGGCCTGAAGCTGGTTGCGGTGGCGGTGGTCGCCCATGGCGTGCTGGGCATGTGGCGGCAGTTGGTCCCGGACGCGGCGCGGGGCCTGATCGCGATCGTGGCGCTGGCACTGGCCGTGCTCGTCGGCAGTGTCGCCGGGCAGTTGCTGGCCATCGGCTGTGGCGCCGTGCTGGGGCTGGGGTTGTGCCGGCGTGCCGGGGCGCTGGGCGTGGCGGTTTTTCCGCTGCATTACGGCCGGCGCACGGCGGCGGCAGTGCTTGCGCTGTTCCTGGCCGGGCTGGCGGTGGCGCTGCTGTGTCTGCCGGCGACCGGCTCCCCCGGCCCGCTGGCGCTGGCCGCCGCGTTCTACCAGGCCGGGGCGCTGGTGTTCGGTGGCGGGCATGTGGTGCTGCCGCTGCTGCAGCACAGCGTGGTGGACAGCGGCTGGGTCACGGCGGAGACCTTCCTTGCTGGCTACGGCGCCGCACAGGCCGTGCCCGGGCCGATGTTTGCCGTGGCCGCCTTTCTGGGCGCCGAGGTGCCGTTGGGGCTGCCGCCGGCAGTGGGTGCGCTGATCGCACTGCTGGCGCTGTTTGCGCCGGGCTTTTTGCTGTTGCTGGCGGTACTGCCGGTGTGGTCGGCGCTGGCGCGCCATCGCGCAGCGGCCAGGGCGGTGGCCGGCGTCAATGCGGCCGTGGTCGGCCTGCTGCTGGCTGCCCTGCATGATCCGGTCTGGACCCAGGGCATACGCACGCCGGTGGACCTGGTCATTGCCGCGACCGGTTTTGTGCTGCTGGCGCGCCGGCATGTGCCGGCAGGGTGGGTCGTACTGTGGTGTGTGGCCGCCTCGCTGCTGGCCAGCCTGGCCGGCTGAGGCGGCTGCCGCCTGTTGGCCGGCCCGCGGCTGAACCCGGCCGGCGGGCGTGAACTTGCGCCGTCATCCTGGTTTTGTATACTCCCCCCCAGTACATCAGCCGGGCTGGATCCATGCCGCATTCCCCCCAGGAAAAGAAGAAGGTGCTGGCCCGGGTCAAGCGCATCCGTGGCCAGTGCGACGCGCTGGAACGCGCGCTGGAAGCCGGTGCCGATTGTGGCCCGGTGCTGCAGCAGATCGCTGCCATCCGTGGTGCGGTCAACGGCCTGATGAGCCAGGTCATGGAAGCCCACCTGCGTGAGGAATTCGGCCATCCCGCCACCTCCGAGCAGCAGCGTGCCGCCCGGGTGGCCGAGATGTCCGGCCTGATCCGTTCGTATCTGAAATAACCCCATTCCCGCCGCCGGCGTTGTGTCCGCGGCTGTCGTCCCTTCAGGAGAGTTGCCATGAAATCCCGTGCCGCCGTTGCCTTTGCCGCTGGCCAGCCGCTGCAGATCGTCGAGATCGACGTCGCCCCGCCCAAGGCGGGCGAGGTGCTGGTCAAGATCACCCACACCGGCATCTGCCATACCGATGCCTTCACCCTGGGCGGTGAGGACCCGGAAGGCCTGTTCCCGGTGGTGCTGGGCCATGAAGGCGCCGGCATCGTGGTCGATGTGGGCGAGGGCGTGACCAGCGTCAAGCCAGGTGACCACGTGATCCCGCTGTACACCGCCGAATGCGGCAAGTGCGAGTTCTGCACCAGCGGCAAGACCAACCTGTGCGTGGCCGTGCGCGCCACCCAGGGCAAGGGTGTGATGCCTGATGGCACCACCCGCTTCAGCTACAACGGCCAGCCGATCTACCACTACATGGGCTGCTCGACCTTCTCCGAATACACCGTGGTGGCCGAGGTCTCGCTGGCCAAGGTCAACCCGGAAGCCAACCCGGAACACGTCTGCCTGCTCGGCTGCGGCGTGACCACCGGCATCGGCGCGGTGCACAACACCGCCAAGGTCGCCGAGGGGGATTCGGTGGCGGTGTTTGGCCTGGGCGGCATCGGCCTGGCGGTGATCCAGGGCGCGCGCCAGGCCAAGGCCGGGCGCATCATCGCCATCGACACCAACCCGTCCAAGTTCGCGCTTGCCAGGGAGTTCGGTGCCACCGACTGTGTCAACCCGAAGGACTTCGACAAGCCGATCCAGCAGGTGATCGTGGAGATGACCGGCTGGGGCGTGGACCACAGCTTCGAGTGCATCGGCAATGTTGATGTCATGCGCGCGGCACTGGAATGCGCGCACCGCGGCTGGGGCCAGAGCGTGATCATCGGTGTGGCCGGCGCCGGCAAGGAAATCTCCACCCGTCCGTTCCAGCTGGTCACCGGCCGCAAGTGGATGGGCACCGCCTTCGGTGGCGTGAAGGGCCGCAGCCAGCTGCCGGGCATGGTCGAGGACGCGATGGCCGGCAGGATCGAGCTGGCCCCGTTCGTGACCCACACCATGGGTCTGGAGCAGATCAATGAAGCGTTCGAGCTGATGCACGAGGGCAAGTCGATCCGCAGCGTGGTGCATTTCTGATGAGCACGCCTGCGCCTGCGCCTGCCGGCCCGGGCACGCCGTGGGATGCCCGTTACGCCAGCCAGGACTACTTCTACGGCACCGCGCCAAATGATTTCCTTGCCGCGCATGCCGGGATGATCGATGGGCCGGTGCTGTCGCTGGCCGAGGGTGAGGGCCGCAACGCGGTGTTCCTGGCCCGGCGTGGGCTGCAGGTGCGGGGCGTGGACAGTTCGGCGGTCGGCCTGACCAAGGCCCAGCGCCTGGCCGCCGAACACGGGGTGGCGATCGACACCACGGTGGCTGACCTGGCCGACTATCTGCCCGAGCCCGGCCATTACGCTGCGGTGGTCTCGGTGTTCGCCCACCTGCCTTCGGCGGTGCGCGCGCAGCTCTACCCGCGGGTGGAGCAGGCGCTGCGCCCCGGCGGCCTGGTGCTGCTGGAGGCCTATGCCGAAGGCCAGCTGGTGCGCGATACCGGCGGGCCGAAAGACCTGGACATGCTGATGAGCGTGGACAAGCTGCGTACGGCCTTTCCGTCCCTGGAACCGCTGCTGCTGCGCGAGGTCGAGCGCGACGTCCACGAGGGCTGCGGCCATACCGGCCGCGCACAGGTGGTGCAGTTCATTGGCCGCAAGCCGGCTGGATCGACAAGTTGAGGAGCTGACGATGCAACGATTGGAACACCGCGCCTGTTTTGGTGGCTGGCAGGACGTGTACCGGCACCATTCGCGGGTGCTGGACTGCGAGATGACCGTCGGCGTGTATTTCCCGCCGCAGGCGCAGCAGGGGCCGTGCCCGGTGCTGTACTGGCTGTCCGGGCTGACCTGCAGCGAGCAGAACTTCATCACCAAGGCCGGTGCCCAGCGCTACGCCGCCGAGCACGGGATCATCCTGGTGGCACCGGATACCAGCCCGCGTGGCCCGCAGGTGGCCGACGCGGAAGGTTACGACCTGGGCCAGGGCGCCGGCTTCTACCTCAATGCCAGCCAGCAGCCCTGGGCTGGGCATTACCGCATGTACGACTACATCGTCCACGAGCTGCCGGCCTGGGTGGAAGCCGATCCGGCGGCCAGCGACGTGCGCGGGATCTGCGGCCATTCGATGGGCGGGCATGGCGCGCTGACCATCGCGCTGAAGAATCCGGACCGCTACCGCAGTGTTTCGGCGTTCTCGCCGATCGTCGCACCCAGCCAGGTGCCGTGGGGGCAGAAGGCCTTTGCGGCCTACCTCGGCGATGACCGCGCCGCCTGGCGCGCACACGATACGGTGGAGCTGGTCAAGCTGGGAATTGCCAGGCAGCTGCCGTTGCTGGTGGACCAGGGAGATGCCGATGAATTCCTTGACAGCCAGCTGCGGCCCGAGCTGCTGCGCCAGGCCTGCGAGGCCACGGCTCATCCGCTGACCCTGCGTCTGCAGCCAGGCTACGACCACAGCTACTACTTCATTGCCAGCTTCATTGGCGAGCACATCGCCTGGCATGCCGCCGCGCTGCGCGGAGAATAAGCGTCCCGCCGGCAATCCTGCCGCTGCCGGCACTCTTCTGACCGGCAGCGGGTTCGAGCTGGCAGGGCCTTACGGCTGGCGCACCTCGCGCAACTGCCAGTGCGGGCCTGCCAGCAGGCGCAGGCGGTGCCTGAGCACTGCGCTGGGCAGGCTGGTGGTCACGTTCAACACAATGCGCAGCTCATCCTGCTGGCCGGTCACGCAGGCCTGGGTGTCGGTGGCTGCCAGCAGCGGGTCGACATCGTCGGGGTCTTCGTGCTGCCTGCACCAGGCCTGGAACAGCTGGTCGCTGCGCAGTGCCTGCTCCAGCTGCTGGGCCAGGCCGTCTGCACCGTGGGCCGAGAATGCCAGTGCAGGGTCGTCACCGCGCGCCTGTGCCGGCTCGGGCAGGGCAATGGTGTAGGTCACGGCCATGGGCGCTGTTCTCCTGGTTGCCAGAACGGGTGGCCAGTATGGGCCCGGCGGCGGTGGGCTCAGTGAAACAGCGGCGCCTTGTCATCGGCAAAGGCCAGGGTCATCGCGCCCTTGCCGACGTTGATCATCCCGGTCAGGCTCATCACCGTCTCCAGCAGCTCCACGCCGTGGTTTTTGCATTCGGCCTGGAGCTGGGCGTAGCCGGGGAGCTGATGCAGCTCAGCGAGCTCGCCGCCATAGCTCACGCACAGGGTCGGAGTGAGCAGGCCGGCATTGATGCGCGAACGGGCAAACGCAAACAGCCGCTCACACGCCGGCTCGAAGCCCTTGATCTTGGCCGTGGGCGCGGTCTGGCCGGCGCGTGAGTGGATCACCGGCTTGATATCCAGCGCGCTGCCCAGCGCGGCAGAGAACAGGCTGACGCTGCGGTCGCCCTTGTGGCGGGCACGTGCGCGCATGTAGTACAGGTCACGCGGCACCAGATAGCCGTGCACATGCGGGATCAGGTAATCCAGGCGTTCGCGTATCTGTTGCAGGTTCAAGCCCTGGTCGCGCAGGCGCACCGCTTCGGTCGCGCTGACCGCCTGGGCCGAGAACAGGTTCTGCGAGTCGATCACCCGCAAGGCAAACGGAGAATTGTGACCGGCGGCATGACGGGCCGGTTTGTAATCATTGAGAATGGCGAAGCTGGCCTGCATTGCATTGGCATACACCGCACTGCGGGTACTGGAAATGGTCAGGCAGAACACGTGGTCGTAATCGATCACCAGCTTGTCCAGGAACAGGTCACGGATCTGTTGCACGGTAAACGGGGTGGTCTCTGCTTCAGCCGCACGTTCGGCCACCTGCGAATTGAGAAAGGCGAGGGTGGCCTGCTCATCGCGGTGATCGGCCAGTACCGCATCACCGATGCGTGCCGTGATCGGCAGCAGGGTGATGTTGTGGCGCTGTATGTACTCAGCGGGCAGGTCACAGCCCGAATCGACGACGATGCCAATGCGCATGACACTCCCCCTGTTGACCGTCTGTTTCGATACCCCGTGAATAGCACAAAACCGTCACACCGCCTGTTGCGCCGCAGCAGCCAAGGGCGGTAAACACGGCCGCCAGCGTGCCCGCTGACGGCCGTTTGCGTTTCAGTAACGCGGCGCTGACGGTTGCAGGTAGGCACGTGGCTGGGAGCCGGCCGGTGCCTGGTAGCGGTCACGCAATTCGGTCTGGCGCGAGCGCAGGGCCTGTTCGACCCCGCCCATCCAGACCCGGCGGGCGACGTGGGCCACATCCAGCGGATCACCGTCCCACAGCACCAGGTCGGCGCGCTTGCCGATGGCGATGCTGCCCAGCTCGTCATCCACGCCCAGGGCGCGGGCCGGCACGCTGGTCAAGCCGGCGTAAGCGGTTTCCCACGGCAGGCCCTGGGCAACGGCATTGCCGGCACTCTGGCGCAGCTTGCGGGCGTTGTGCGCGCCATCGCCGTTGAGCACATACGACACCTCGACCCCGGCCGCAGCCAGCAGGGCCGCCGCATCGGCGCGTGCGCCCAGCTGGTCGAAGCTGGCCGGCAGGTTGACCAGGGTTTCCAGGAAGACCGGCACCTTCGCCGCGGCCAGCGCATCGGCCTGCTTCCACGCCTCGGCGCCACCGACGATGCCGATGCGAACCTTCTCGCGCGCTGCCCAGCGCAGCAGCTGGGCGATATCACTGGCGCGGTCCACCCGCACCATGGTCCGGCCATTGCCCGCCAGATAGCTGGCCAGCGCCTTGCGACCGGCGGGCGAGAGCAGCGCATGCGGGGAGCTGGCGGGCAGGTTGCCGCGGGCTTCTTCGACCATCTGTGCCAGCAACATCCACTGCGCCGCCCGCGATTGGCCGGACTGTGCCGAAACGTTGCCGCCCAGGCTCAGGTACAGCTGCCGGCTGGCCAGCGGCTGGCTGTCGCCCTGGGTACGGATGACCGCCCCCTGGCCGGCGATGAAGCTGCCGCCCGGGTTCGGCGCCAGGGCCGAAAAACCGATGCCTTCGGCGCGCGCCACCGGCAACAGCAGCGAGTCCGGGTTGAAGGCCAGGCTCAGGTCGAACTCCGGACGTGCCGGCTGGTCTTCAAGGCGCAGGCGCGAATCGGCGGTGGCCTCGACCCCGGACACTTCTTCGGCGCCCAGTTCGCTGATGCCGCCAAACAGGGTCGGCGTGAGTGCCTGGCCATTGGCCTGGACCACGCTGATGCCGGCCGGTGCGCCGAGGTTCTTGCCGATGGCGGCAATGCGTCCGCGCAGGACCAGGACATCGGTATCGGCCAGGGTGCCCTGGGCGCTGGCGGTATGGACGGTGGCGCCGCGCACCAGCAGGTCCTGCGCCGCTGCCGGCAGGGTGGCGAGCAGGGCAGCGGCCAACAGGGCCGGACGTAGGCTACGGGTAATCATCAGTTTGCCTCCTGGCCCAGACGGAAATCAGACACCGGTTGCAGGCGGCGATCGCTACGGTCGTAAACCCGTGCGCCGTCGATGAACACCTGCTCGGCCAGGGCATAGGAGGAGAACGGGGTGCCATTCCAGATCACCACGTCGGCCATCTTGCCGGGGGCCAGGGTGCCGGTGTGCCCGGCGATGCCCAGCGAGCGGGCGGCGTTGCCGGTCAGCCAGGTCATCGCGCGTTCCGGGGCGATCGCGATGCCGGCACGGCGGGCATTGGCGATCACCTTGGCCGCTTCCTGGTTCAGGCGCTGGATGCCTTCATCCGAATCGGAATGGACAATGGCGCAGCTGTTTTCAAGCCGGTCCACCAGCGCGATGTTTTCCTGGATGCCGTCGAAGGCTTCCATCTTGAAGCCCCACCAGTCGGCCCACAGCGCCGCGCAGACGCCTTCATCGGCCAGCCGGTCGGCGATCTTGTAAGCCTCCACGCCGTGGTGGAAGGTGCCGACCTGGAAGCCGAATTCCTCGGCCAGGTCGAGCATGTTGGTCATTTCATCGGCGCGGTAGCAGTGGATATGGGCAATGATCTCGCCTTCCAGCACACCGGCCAGGGTCTCCAGCTTGAGGTCGCGCTTGGGTGCGCTGCTGTCTGCGCGCTTGCCATCGGCCGCGGCTTGCTTGCGGGCGTATTCGGCCGCATCGATGAAGGCGGCCCGGTGGCCGGCCATGTTGCCCATGCGGGTGGCCGGGCCGCCCTTGCCGCCGTAGACGCGCTTGGGGTTCTCGCCACAGGCCATCTTGACCCCGTACGGGGCGCCGGGGAACTTCATCGCCTGCGTGGTGGTGGCCGGCACGTTCTTCAACGTGACCGAGCGGCCACCGACCAGGTTGGCCGAACCGGGCAGGATCTGCAGGCTGGTCACGCCACCGGCCAGTGCCGCGGCAAAGCCCGGGTCCTGCGGCCACACCGAGTGCTCGGCCCAGACGTGGGCAGTGACCGGGTTGGTCATTTCATTGCCGTCGCTGTGCGCCTGCACGCCGGGGCTGGGGTACACGCCCAGGTGCGAGTGCACGTCGATGATGCCCGGGGTCACCCACTTGCCGCTGCCATCGATGCGCAGGGCATCGGCCGGTGCCTGCAGGCCGACGCCGACGGCGGCGATGCGGCCATCGACCATCAGCACATCGGCATTGTCCAGGCGTGCGCCGGCACCATCGAGCACGGTTGCGCCGCTGATCAGTACCGGCGCCGAAGGCAGTGGCTGGTAGGTGCTGGCAAAGGCATCGCCGGCCTGCCGGTTGGACCCTGTTGCCTGTGCGGCCAGTGGCAGCAAGGCGATGGCCAAGGCGGTAGCAAGTGCCGCCGTACGAGAGCGTTGCTGCATCTGGTTCGATCCCCGCATGAGTGCAAAGCCGTCACGCTAGCGGGCCAGGCCCGGCCTTGCCAAGGGTAAAAGTCATGGCCCTGCGACAGGTTGCTGGCCATCTTGCGGCCGGCGGTGGCAGGCCACCCAGCCCGATGGGCACCGGACCCGGCGGGGGACGGATTGATCCGGATCAGTAGGCATCAGCAGTGTGATCGGCTAGGCTGCGCCATTGGTACTGCGTCACAGTGGTCGTGTCGACACCGGTCCGGTGCCCAGGACGGATCAAGAATCGGGCGAGGATGGCGGACGATGGAACAGGCCAAGGGGGTCGTGGAATTCTGGAGACAGGCTGGCCCGCAACGCTGGTTTGCACGCGATGCGGCCTTTGATGCGCGCTTTCGCCAGTGTTTCCTTGAACAGCATTTTGCCGCCGCGCGGCGCGAGTACGAGCACTGGCTGTGCAGCGCCGAAGGCGTGCTGGGTTTGATGCTGTTGCTGGATCAGTTCCCGCGCAATGCCTTCCGCGGCAGTGCGCACAGCTACGCCACCGATCCGCTGGCGCGCCATTACGCGATGCGGGCCATTGAAGAAGGGATGGATCTGCAGCTGGAGGCAGCGCTGCGGGCGTTTGTGTACCTGCCGTTCGAGCACTCCGAGGACCCGGTTGACCAGGAGCGTTCGGTAGCGATGTTCCAGGCCCTGGGCGAGCCGCAGTACCTGGAACATGCGCTGATCCATCGCGAGGTGATCAGCCGCTTTGGCCGCTTCCCGCACCGCAATGCGGCGCTGGGGCGGATTCCCCGGGTGGAGGAGCTGGAATACCTGGCCAATGGCGGCTTTTCCGCCTGAGCCGGCCGCGCATGAGCACCTGCAACAACGCCGGCCAGTGGCCGGCGTTGTCGTTTCGGCGCATCGATGCTCAGTACGGGGTGATCGAACTGTCCACCTGCTCGGCCCAGGCATTGATGCCACCGGCGACATTGGCCAGCCTGGTAAAGCCCAGGGTGCGGAAATGTTCGGCGGCCTGATGGCTGCGGCCACCGCTGCGGCACAGGAAGGCAATGGCGGTGTCCTTGGGCAGGGCTTCCAGGCGCTCGCGGTTGTCCCCATCCAGGGTTTCGAACGGGACATTGACCGCGGCGATGGCGCGCTCTTCGGCCGGGCGGACATCGACCAGCAAGGTGCCGTTGGCAACCCGCTCGGCGGCGACCCGCGGTTCGATCTGTTCGACCTGGCGCGGAGCGTTGGGATTGTCGATGGCCAGGCCACGGCCGCGCAGGTCATCCACCCAGTCGATGGTGATGCCTTCGGCGCGGCGTGCGCTGGCCAGATCGAACTGCACGCGCAGGCCATTGGACTCGGCGGCAATCGCGCCGGCATCAAACGGCACCAGCTGGAAGTCCGGCTGGAAGTTGGCATCGATGCTCAGCTGCAGGGCCGCCCCCTGGTTTTCCTCCAGCGCACCCTTGAGCATTTCCACCGCTGCCGGGGTCACGGTGATGGCCGGCGGGGTACGGTCCGGTGCCGCCAGGCCCAGCAACTGGCTCAGTTCGCCGCTGGCGGCCATCTGCTGGAGGATGTCGTTGCCGCCGACCAGCTCGCCATCCACATACAGCTGCGGAATGGTCGGCCAGTCGCCGTAGAGCTTGATGCCTTCGCGGATTTCGTTGTCAGCCAGCACGTTGACGTGGGCGAACTCCACGCCCAGGTCGTTCAGGGTACCGACCGACTTTGCCGAAAAGCCGCACTGCGGCATACCCGGCTGGCCCTTCATGAACAACACGACACGGTTGGCCTGGAGGATGGATTCAATGCGCGCACGCAGGGCGGGATCGAGAGACATCGTTCTGGGTTCAAACTCTTGAGGAGAGCCCCATTCTACGCGGCATGCGATCATGGGGCATGAGCATGGATGAAACCCTGTATTGCCCGCCGCGGCAGCCGTGGCGCTGGGTTGGCTGGCTGCTGGCCAGCCAGCTGCTGGTGGCCGTGCTGTGGGGCTGGCTGGGCTGGCACTGGGGGCTGCCGGCAATGCTGCTGTCGCATGCGTTGTTCCTGGTGCCGGTGTTCCTGCCCAACAGCCGGTTCTACGGGCCGGTGCTCTCGCACTGGCCGCAGGCCGGCAACCGCGTCTGGCTGACCATCGATGATGGCCCTTCGGCCGATACCCCGGCGCTGCTGGCGTTGTTGGCCCGGCATCAGGCGCGGGCGACGTTTTTCCTGATCGGACAACGTGCAGCGGCGCAGCCGGCGCTGGTGCAGGCGATCATCCAGGCCGGGCATTCGATCGGCAACCACTCCGACAGCCATCCCCAGGCCTGGTGGTGGGCCCAGGGCCCGAAACGGCTGGCGGCGCAGATCGGCCAATGCCAGCAGCGGCTGGCCACCCTCAGCGGCCAGCCACCGCGCTGGTACCGCTCGGTGGTCGGGCATACCAACCCGTTTGTCGCGGCGGTACTGCGCCGCCATGGCCTGACCCGGGTGGGCTGGAGTGCGCGCGGCTATGACGGCGTGGCCCGGGATCCGGCCGCGGTATTGGCGCGGATCGCGCCGGACCTGCGCAGCGGGGCGATTGTCCTGCTGCATGAAGGTGGCAGCCCCGGGCAGGCGGTTGCCGTGCTCGAGGGGGTCCTGCAGCTGCTCCACCAGCGTGGGCTGCGCGCGGATATTCCCGGTTGATCAGCGCCGGGCCACCAGCAGCCAGTTGTTGAACGGGGTGTTGCCGTACAGCGGCTGCAGGCTCACCTGCAGGCCGGCCGCTTCCAGTGGGCGCTGCAGCTCCCCGGCACCGGGGTAGTGTTGCGGCCGGGTCTGCATCCAGCCGATGCGATGGGCCCAGGCATCGGCGCGCAGGCTGGTGCGGCCGCGGGCGGAATCCTCGGCCAGGGTGCTGCGGATCACCAGTACGCCATCATCGTCGAGCATGCCCGCCGCATCGGCGAGCAGCGTCTGCTGGGTGGGTTGATCCAGGTACTGCAGTACGTCCAGCAGGGTCACGCTGCCGCGATGGGCCGGCCGGCTGACGCTCAGATCGTGCCGCTGCAGCTGCACGCCGGCCAGCCCGCTGCGGGCCAGGATCTGCTGGCCACGCTGGATCTTGGTCGTGTCGATGTCCAGCCCGCGGTAGGCCTGCTCCAGCCCGGCCGCGCGCAGTGCATGGGCCAGCAGGCCCAGGCCACAGCCCAGGTCCAGCAGTGGTGAGCGGTGGTGACGGAGCGCGGCGATCACCGCGGGGTAGAGCGGGTCGCTGCGCAGTTTGAGCCGGGTGTAGCAGTAGTCCCCCCAGTTGCCCCACGGACGCGGCGGCGCGAAGGGCTGGGCAATCCGCCGCGCGATGGCATCAGTAAACGGTGCATGCACCTGCGCTGGCGGGGACAGGGCACTCATCGCGCCGCGGTCAGCCGGCCGGCCAGCTGCACCACCTTTCCGGCCGCTTCAGCACGGCGCGTGAGCAGGCGGTCGATGCGGCCGAACACATCGGCAATGGTGGCTGCATCCGGCAGCAGGGTGACGCGGAAATGGTGATGGTAGGGCACGTTGAAGCTGGAACCGGGCACCACCAGCACGCCTTCTTCTTCCATCAACTGCAGCGCGAACTGGTGGTCATCAAAGCCGCGGGCCGCCTCGCCAACCACCGCCGGGAAGGCATACAGCGCACCGGCCGGTGCTACCAGGTCCAGATGCTCCGACGCCGCGCAGGCGGCAATGACCGCCTTGCGGCTTTCATACAGGCGGCCGCCGGGTGCACACAACGGGCTGATCGTATCCGGGCCGTTGACCGCCGCCTCGATGGCCAGCTGGCCGGGGACATTGGCGCACAGGCGCAGGGCGCTGAGCAGGTCCATTGCCGCGCGCAGTTCGGCCACCCGGCTTGCCTGGCCGGAAAGCAGGCCCCAGCCCACCCGCCAACCGCAGGCGCGGTGCACCTTGCTCAGGCCGGAGAAGGTCAGGCAGGGGTGATCGCCAGCCAGGGGCGCCACCGGCTCGAACACTGCATCGTCATACAGGATCTGGTCGTAGATCTCGTCCACCAGCAGCAACAGGTTGTGCTTGCGGGCAATGGCGACGATGCGCTCGAGCAGCGCGCGCGGATAGCTGGCCCCGGAGGGGTTGTTCGGGTTGATCAGCACGATGGCGCGGGTGCGGCCGGAAACCAGGGTTTCGATCTCGTTCGGATCCGGCGCAAAGCCATCCTCCGGCCGGCAGCGGTAATACACCGGACGGCCATCGTTGAGAATGGTGGCCGCCGACCACAGCGGGTAGTCCGGCGAGGGCACCAGCACCTCGTCACCGGGGTTGAGCAGGGCGCGCAGCGCCATGTCGATCAACTCCGACACGCCATTGCCGATGAAGACCCGGTCAGCGTGCGCATCGGGCATGCCGCGGCGGGCATAGGCCGCGGCAATCGCCTCGCGTGCGTGCGGCAGGCCCTGCTGGTGGGTGTAGGGATCGGTGCGGTCCATGTCATCGGCAATGGCATGCTGCAGATGGGCCGGGGCACGGAAGCCGAAACTGCCCGGGTTGCCGATGTTGAGCTTGATCAGCGTGCGTCCCTGCGCCTCCAGTTCACCCGCTCGCCGCGCCAGTTCGCCGCGGATTTCGTAACGGACCTCGGACAGGCGCTGGCGGGTGGATACAGGCAGGGGGGCAGGGGCGCTCATTGCAGGCTCGTGGCCATCTCGGTGGGGACCCTGATGGTAGCCCAGTTCCTGCGGCCCCGGCGCTGCTGCAGCAAGGCTTTGCGCGCCTGTGCCGTGGGCGGCGGGGAGGTGCTGGTCGTCAGGATGGACGGTTACAATTGCCACGATGACCGAACGCACTGACCTGAACGCGCTGCGCCAAATTGGCTGGCCCTATCCCGATCTCGCCGCCGCTGGCGAGTGGGCGACCCTGACCGCGCAGCATGCTGCCGCCCATCCGGCACGGGTGGTGGAGCAGCACCGCACCGGTTACGGCGTGGCGACCCGGCCGGGCGAAATCGTCCGGGTGGAGTCGCTGCCGGAATGGCAGCGGCCACGTTTTCCCAGCCATCAGCGCCCCGCCGTGGGCGACTGGGTGCTGGTGGAGGGCGGAAAGATTGTGGCCCTGCTGCCGCGCCGTACCGCGATCAAGCGCGGCGCGGCCGGTGAGCATTACCACCAGCAGGTGATTGCGGCCAATGTCGATACGGTGTTCGTGGTCTGTGGCCTGGATGCGGACTTCAATCCGCGCCGGATCGAGCGTTACCTGCTGCTGGTCGGCAGTGGCGGCGCGCAGCCGGTGGTGGTGCTGACCAAGGCCGATACCACCGAATACGGCGACCAGGCGCTGGCGGTACTGGACGAACTGGCCGCCCAGGATGTGCCTCTGTTCAAGGTCAATGCACTCGATACCGATAGCGTGTCCCAGCTGCACCCCTGGCTGCAGGCCGGCCACACCGCTGTGCTGGTGGGCTCGTCGGGGGTGGGCAAGTCCACCCTGACCAACACCCTGCTCGGGCACGAGCGCATGCGCACCGCCGCGGTACGTGCCAATGATTCGCGTGGTCGCCACACCACTACCCACCGTGCGCTGCTGTCGCTGCCCTCCGGTGCCTGCCTGATCGATACCCCGGGCATGCGCGAGCTCAAGCCGACCGGTGAGGAAGTGCTGGATATCGCCGGTTTTGCCGATGTCCAGGCGTTGACCACGCAGTGCCGCTTCCGCAATTGCGTCCATTCCGGCGAGCCGGGCTGTGCGGTGGAGGCGGCGCTGGAGGCTGGCACGCTGGATCCGGAACGCCTGCGCAATTACCTCAAGCTGTCGGCGGAAGTGGCCGAGGCGGCAGCCAAGCTGGCCCGGCGCGAAGCCGAAAACGCCGAGCAGGTGCGTCGTGCCGGCCGCAGTGGCAAGCCCGGTGGCAAGGGCCGCCCGGGTGGGCCGCGGCGTCCCGGCAGCCGCGGTTAAGCGGCCGGCCCCGGCCCGCTGGCCTGCCGCAAGTGGCGCAATGCCTGGCTGAAGCAGGCCAGGAAACGCTGCGCCGCCGCTGACAACGGGCGGTCTTCCAGATGCACGCAGCACACCGGGAAATGCAGCGGCGGTTGCAGTGGATAGGCTTTGAGCTGCGCGCTGGCATGGCCGCGTGCGGTGAACTCATCCACCACGCAGGGCCCGGCGCCGTGTGCGGTCAGGGCCGCGCCAATGGCATAGGTCTGGCTGGTCACTGCCGTGTCCAACGCAATGCCCTCGCGTTCGATGGCCGCATCGAACAGCTCGCCCAGCGGGCCGGAGCTGGCCAGGCCGACCATCGGCCGGCCCTGCAGGTCGGCCAGGGCCAGGTGCGGGCGGCCGGGGAAATCTTCCTGCCGCGCCAGGACCATCAGCTGGGCCTGTTCCAGCACCTGGATGCGCACGCGCGGTTGCGTGGCCGGCGCATACACCAGCACCAGCTCGCAGTCGCGCTCCAGCAAGCGGCGCAGTACTTCATCGTGGTGCACGGTCTGCAGCTCCACGCTCAGCCGTGGATGCCGCTGGCGCAGGGCGGTCACTGCGGCGGGGATGACGTGCTGGCCCAGCGAGGGCACGCAGCCCACCCGCAGCAGCCCGCCGGCCAGCTGGCGCAGGTTGCCCACGGCCTTGTCCAGCGCGGCCAGACGTTCGTGGATCTCGCCGACCTCGCGGTACAGCGCATGTGCCTGCTCGGTGGCGACCAGGCGTCCGCGTACCAGCTCGAACAGGGTCAGGCCAAGCTGCGCCTGGGTGTGGTGCAGCACCTTGCTCACGGCTGGCTGGGTCACGTGCAGCTTGCGCGCGGCCGCACTGATCGAGCCGGTGGTGTAGACGGCGTGGAAGACTTCGATCTGGCGCAGGCGCATGCGCAGCGGGCCCGGGTCAGTGCGGCCAGAAGTTGATGAAGCCGGTGATGATCAGCGCATTGGCAAAATCGATGAAGAACGCACCGATCAGCGGCGCCACCAGGAACGCGCGTGGCGCCAGCCCGTAGCGGGCCACCAGCTTGCGCATCACCGCCATCGCATTGGCGGTGGTGCCGAGCATGAAGCCGATGAAGCCGCCGCCCATCACCGCGGCATCGTAATCACGGCCCATCACCTTGAAGATCACCCAGGCAAACGCGGCTACCGCCAGCACCTGCAGCACCAGGTTGACCAGCAGCGGAGCGCCCATGCCGGCCAGCTCCCACAGCTTCAGGTTCATCAGTGCTACCGCCAGGAACAGGGCAAGGCAGACATTGCCGATCATTTCCAGCGTATGCACCGACAGTTTGAACCAGCCGGTGAAGTCATCGATGTTGCGTACGATCGCGCCGGCCAGCATCGCGCCGATGTAGGCCGGCAGGGTCAGGCCGATGGCGGTGAAGCCCTGGCTGATCCAGCCGCCGACCCACAGCAGCAGCAGCAGGATCACGATCGACTTGAGCGCATTGAACTCGCGGTCGCCATCATTTTCCACGTGCACCCGTTGCGGGTTCGGGCCGGGCAGGTCCAGTTCGTTGTCGCCGTCCCGCTTGCCGGGGGTAATGACGTTTTCGCGCTGGATCAGCTTGGTGATCACCGGCCCGCCGATCACCCCGCCCAGGATGATGCCGGCCATCGCCGAGGTCACCGCGATCGATTCGGCACCGACCAGGCCGGCGGCCTCGAACATCGGTGCAAAGGCCAGGCCGGTGGCCGGGCCGCCGGTCAGGGTGGCCGAGCCGGCCAGCACGCCGAACAAGGGGTTCAGGCCGAAGGCACTGGCCACGCCGATGCCGATCAGGTTCTGGGCGACGGCAAAAAAGATCGACAGCGCCAGGAACACCAGCACCGGCACCAGGCTGACGCGCAGCAGCGCCAGACTGGCATTCAGGCCGATCGTGGTGAAGAAGGCGATCATCAGTGGCTGCTGCAGGCTGGTGTCCAGGGTGTACAGCGCGCTGCCCTGGCTGAAGGCCCACCACGACACCAGCGCGATGACCAGGCCACCGACCACCGGTTCGGGCAGGTTGTACCTGCCCAGCAGCGGTATGTTGCGGCACAGCGCGTAGCCCAGGAACAGCACCAGGCCACCGAAGGCCACGGTCTGGATCGCATCGAGTTCAAACATGCACAGCTCCCACACGGTTGTTCCGACGCGGGCGCCGGGCAAACAGGTCTTTGTCCTGCAATCAGCGCGCTGGCGCTGCTGTCAGGAAATCCTCAGTGCGACCGGTCGCAGGCCGGTCGCACTGAAACGTACCTGCCCGGGGTGGCAGTGCGCAATGCGCCTGAAGTACTGGCTGCCCGCCTCAGTGGCCGAATTCGGCCAGCAGCCGGTCGATGATGCGTTCGCAGCCCATCCGTACCGGATCCTGGCAAGGCAGGCCGAAACGGCTTTCCAGCGCGGCACACGCAGCCTGTGCGCCAGCTTCGTCCAGCGCGGCGGTATTGAGCGCGATGCCGACGAAGCGGGCCTGCGGATTGGTCAGTTGCGCGGCAGCCAGGTTGGCCTGCAGGCAGGCTTCCAGGTCCGGTTGCGGGTAGTGCGGCAGGCCGCGCATATGGGTGCGGGTGGGTTCGTGGCACAGCACCAGCGCATCGGGCTGGGCACCATGCAGCAGGCCCAGCGAGACCCCGGCAAAGGACGGGTGGAACAGCGAGCCCTGGCCCTCGATCAGGTCCCAGCCACCGTCCTCGCGCGCCGGTGACAGGTACTCGATACCGCCGGAGATGAAGTCGGCAATCACCGCGTCGATCGGCATGCCGCCGCCGGCGATGAAGATGCCGGTCTGCCCGGTGGCACGGAAATCGGCCTTCAGGCCGCGGGCCTGCATCGCCTTTTCCATGGCCAGGGTGGTGTACATCTTGCCCACCGAGCAGTCACTGCCCACCGCCAGCAGGCGCCTGCCGGCACGCTTGCGGCCGTTGCCGACCGGCGTGGCCGGTGCCACCCGGGCATCGAACAGGCTGCGTCCCAGACGCGCGGCGGTGGCGGCAATGAGCGGATGGTCGGCCAGATGGGCATGCAGGCCAGAGGCCACGTCCAGGCCAGCTTCCAGTGCGGCGATCACCGTGGCCACGGTTTCGGCGTCCATGATCCCGCCGGCATTGGCCACCCCGACAATCAGGGTGCGGGCTCCGGCGGCCGCGGCGCTGGCGATGTCCATCTCCGGCAGGCCGATCGTGGTCTGGCAGGCGCTGCCGGAGAGCTGGCCGATGCAGTGCTGCGGGCGCCAGTGGGCGATGCCGCGCGCGGTCTTGGCGGCAAGATCATCCGGGGCATTGCCCAGATACAGCAGGTAGGGGGGATCCCAACGTACAGCGGTGGCCATCGGCGGTTGTCCAGGCAATCAAACGGTGCAGCCACTATCTGCCAGCGCCGTGCGTGATGACAGTCACCATTGCGCTATCGACCCTCACCGGCGGTTATGGGTATTGCTGCGCTGCAGCGTCAAAAAGCCTTTGCCAACAAGGGGAAAGCCATTGCCGGCGGGGTAGAATCGGCCTCCCAGTTGCCGTAACGATGCGCCACGCGATGTCCAACGAAGATTTCAAACAGGCCGCCCTTGACTATCACCGCATGTCCCCGCCGGGCAAGATCAAGGTGGTGGCGACCAAGCCGATGTTGACCCAGCGCGACCTGTCGCTGGCGTATTCGCCGGGGGTGGCGCATGCCTGCGAGGCGATCGTCGCCGACCCGGCGGCGGCCAGCGAGCTGACCGCGCGCGGCAACCTGGTCGGTGTCATCTCCAACGGCACCGCCGTGCTCGGGCTGGGCAACATCGGCCCGCTGGCCGGCAAGCCGGTAATGGAAGGCAAGGGCGTGCTGTTCCAGAAGTTCGCCGGCATCGACGTGTTCGATATCGAAGTGGAGGAGAACGACCCGGACAAGCTGGTGGAGATCATCGCTTCGCTGGAGCCGACCTTCGGCGGCATCAACCTGGAAGACATCAAGGCGCCGGAGTGCTTCATCGTCGAGCGCAAGCTGCGCGAGCGGATGAACATCCCGGTATTCCACGACGACCAGCACGGCACCGCGATCATCGTCGGCGCCGCCGTGCTCAACGCGCTGCAGATCACCGGCAAGAAGATCGAGGACGTCAAGCTGGCCACCACCGGCATGGGCGCGGCCGGCATCTCCTGCGTCAACATGCTGGTCCAGCTCGGCCTGAAGCCGGAAAACATCCTGGCCTACGACCGTGATGGCGTGCTGCACAGCGGCCGTACCGACCTGGACTGCGAGAAGGCCCGCTACGCCCGTGACACCGACAAGCGCACCCTGGCCGAGATCGTCGACGGTGCGGACATCTTCTTGGGCCTGTCGGCCGGCGGCATCCTCACCGCCGAGATGGTGGCCAGCATGGCGCCGGACCCGGTGATCTTTGCCCTGGCCAACCCGTATCCGGAAATCCTGCCCGAGCAGGCCCGGGCGGTGCGTCCGGATGCCATCCTGGGCACCGGCCGCTCGGACTACCCCAACCAGGTCAACAACGCGCTGTGCTTCCCGTACCTGTTCCGCGGCGCGCTGGACGTGGGCGCGACCACCATCAACGAGGAAATGAAGATTGCCTGCGTGCGCGCCATTGCCGCACTGGCACGCAAGGAAGCCTCGGACATGGGCGCGGCCTACGGCGGCGAGGTGCCCAGCTTCGGCCGTGACTACCTGATTCCGCGCCCGTTCGACCGCCGCCTGCTGGTCGAGCTGTCGGCGGCGGTGGCCCAGGCCGCGATGGATTCGGGCGTTGCCACCCGGCCGATCGCCGACATGGCCGCCTATCGCCAGAAGCTGGGCCAGTTCGTCTACCGCACCAGCCTGATGATGAAGCCGGTCTATGACCGCGCCCGCACCAACCTGCAACGTGTGGCCTATGCCGAGGGCGAGGAAGAAACCGTGCTGCGCGCGGTGCAGAACGTGATCGACGAGAAGCTGGCCTTCCCGATCCTGATCGGCCGCCCGGAGGTGATCGAGAGCCGGATTCGGCGCCTGGGCCTGCGCATGCGCGCCGGCGAGGATTTCGAGATCACCAACATCCACGATGATCCGCGTTTCAACGACTACTGGCAGTTCTACCACGCCAAGACCTGCCGCAAGGGCGTGACCGAGGCAGCGGCCAAGAACCTGATGCGTTCGCGGCCGACCCTGATCGCCGCGATCATGGTTGCCCGTGGCGAGGCCGATGCGATGCTGGCCGGCCTGGTCGGGCGTTTCCACAAGAAGCTGGGCTACGTGCGCAGCGTGATCGACCTGGACCCGAAGGTCAGCTCGACCTACGCGATGACCGGGGTGATCAACCAGCAGGGTGCGTTCTTCTTTGTCGATACCCACGTCAAGGAAAACCCCAGCGCCGAGCAGATCGCCGAGGCCACGCTGCAGGCCGCCTACCGGCTCAAGCTGTTCGGGATCGAACCGAAGATCGCGCTGCTGTCGCACTCCAATTTCGGCAGCCATGACTCGGAAGATGCGATCAAGATGCGCCAGGTGCGCCAGCTGCTGCTGGCCCGCAACCCGCGCCTGAACGTGGATGGCGAGATGCAGGGCGACACCGCCTGGGATGAAGCGCTGCGCGAGCGCCTGCTGCCGGGCAGCACGCTCAAGGGCCGTGCCAACCTGTTCGTGCTGCCCAACCTGGAGGCGGCCAACATCGCCTACAACCTGGTGCGCGTGTTCACCGATGGCGTGGCCATTGGCCCGGTGCTGATGGGCCTGTCCAAGCCGGTGCACATCCTCACCTCCAGTGCGACCCCGCGCCGGATCATGAACATGACCGCGATCGCCGCGGCCGATGCGCAGATCCGCAAGCAGCTGGAAGCCGAACGCGGCGTCGGATAAGCATCCGCGGTTGCTGGCCGGCAGGGTGCAACTGCCGGCCACGGCCGCCGCCGGGGTGGCCGCGCTGTTAGACTGTGCGTCTTCCGTCAGTTCCCAGATTGTCATTGCCATGAGCCAGACCACCGCGCCCGCCAATGCCGAGAAGCGCTACACCGTTTCCCGTGCCGACCTGCCGCTGAGCTGCCCGACGCCGGAAATGGCGCTGTGGAATTCGCATCCGCGCGTCTACCTGCCGATCGACAAGGAGCCGGGCGGCGAATGTGCCTGCCCGTACTGCGGCGCTGTCTTCGTCCTGGTTGATTGACCACACCGGTGCGCAGGCTGACCGTGGTTCAGCTGCTGCCGGCGCTGCACGCCGGTGGTGTCGAGCGTTCAACCCTGGAAATTGCTGGCGCGCTGGTCCGAAAGGGCCATCGCGCCATTGTCGTGTCTGCCGGGGGGCGGCTGGTGCAGCCGCTGCTTGATGCCGGTGGCGAGCACCTGAGCCTGGATATCGGGCGCAAGTCGCTGCTGACGTTGCGCCACATGCCGACCCTGCGCCGGCTGTTTGCCGAGGTCGGCGCCGATATCGTCCACGCCCGTTCCCGGCTGCCGGCCTGGCTGGGCTACAAGGCTGTGCAGTCGATGCCGGCGGCGACCCGGCCGGCCTGGGTGACCACCGTGCATGGGCTCAATTCACCGGGTCGCTACAGCGCGATCATGACCAGCGGGCAGCAGGTGATCTGCGTTTCCAATACCGTGGCGGCCTATGTCCGCCGGCATTATCCGCAGGTGCCCGAACAGCGCCTGCGGGTGATTCCACGCGGGGTGGACCTGGCCGCGTTTGCCCGCCGGGCACGGCCCGATCGCGCTGCGCGCCGGGCGCTGGTGCAGGCCCATCCCGCCCTGGCCGGTGATGGCCCGTTGCTGTTGCTGCCCGGTCGCGGCACGCGCCTGAAGGGGCATGCGCAGGCGCTGGAACTGCTGGCCGGGCTGCATGCCGCCGGGCACGGCAATGCGCGGCTGTGGATGCCGGGCCTGGTCGAGCCCGGGCGTGAGGCGTATCTGGCCGAACTGATGGCCTTGGCACAACGCCTGCAGGTGGCCGATGCGGTGGTGGCCAGTGCCGCCACCGGGCAGATTGCCCAGGCCTATGCCGGCGCGGACCTGGTGCTGCAGCTGTCCAGCAAACCGGAGGCATTCGGCCGCACTGTGGTCGAGGCGCTGGCCGTTGGTTGTCCGGTGCTGGGCTGGGATCATGGCGGGGTCGGCGAGCTGCTGGCCACCCTGCAGCCGGCAGGTGCCGTGCCGCCAGGCGACATGCCGGCACTGCTGGCCCGGGCCCAGGCCCTGTTGGCGGCCCCGCCGCGGCCGCCGTCCCATATCCCCCATACGCTGGCTGCGATGCAGCAAGGCACCCTGGATCTGTATGAGCAGCTCATCAACACTGGCCGTTGATACGCCGGCCAGGACTTACCGTCCGGGTGACAACGCGGTGTGGTGGGTGCTGGCCTATGTTGCGCTGTTGCCGCTGCCGGGGCCGGCCGAAGTGGTGCTGGCGGCGGGCGCGATCTTCGCGCTGGTGCGGCTGTGGCAGCTGCGTCGCCGTGGCGGCATCGCCCCGTTGCTGACCACCGAGGCCTGGGCGCTGACCAGCCTGCTGTTTCTGGCTTACTGGCTGCCACAGGTGGTGGCCGCCATCGATGCGATCGATCCGGGCAAGGCGGTCGGCAAGGCCGCCGCCGGTCTGCGCTATCTGCCGTTCATGTGGCTGGTCGCAATCGCCGTGGCTACCGCGCAGCGGCGCCGGCGCACCTTTACCGGGGTGGCGGTGATCGCCCTGCTATGGACGCTGGATGCGCTGCTGCAGGCCGCCTGGGGCAGCAGTGCGCTGTTCTGGTCGCTGGACCAGTTGCGCCACGCCATTACCGGCAGCAGCCTGTGCCCGCCGGAGGAGGTCGCCGCGCTGGGTCGGGTCAATGGGGTGTTCTCCGAATGCAACCCGAAGCTGGGGCAGGTGCTGGCGGTACTGGCACCGTTTGTACTCTTTCTGGCCGGTGCCCGGCGTGGGGTGTGGCTGCTGCTGGCGGCGTTGTGCGGGCTGGTGGTGCTGCTGGCCGGCGCGCGTGCGGCCTGGCTCAGCTATGCGCTGGTGCTGCTGTGCAGTGGCTGGGGCGTGCTGGGACGGCGCGGGATCCTGGTGCTGGCCGCTGCCGCCGTGCTCGGCCTGGCCGCGGCGGCAGCCCTGCTGCCGGGCATCGGTCAGCGGGTGCACGACAGCCTGGGCTTGTTGAGTGGCCAGGCGCAGGCCACCGATGCCGCCCTGGCCGGGCGTGGACGGGTCTGGTCAGGTGCCTTGTGCATGATTGGCGAGCACCCGATCAACGGGGTCGGCGTACGTGGCTTCCGGCATGCCTGGGCGCAGTGTGATCCGGCACCGCAGCTGCCACCCGCCTGGGGCCAGGGTCCGGCCCTGCACGCCCACCAGCTGCTGCTGGAGATCGCCAGCGAGACCGGCCTGCTCGGTCTGGTGCTGTGGCTGGCCGGCGCCGCCGCGGGCATCCGCGCCTGGCTGTTTGCCGCGCCCGCCGCGCGTGCGCGCAGCCTGCCGGCGGCCATTGCCATCGCGGTGGCGCTGTTTCCGCTCAACACCCATCTGGCGGTGTATTCGGCGTTCTGGGGCGGGATCACCCTGCTGCTGGCAGCGCTGTATGTCGGCGCGCTGCAGGCCCGGGACTGAAACCCGGGCCCGAGTGCGCTGGGGCGATCAGCGTGCGACCTCGGTGTTGCCCTTGTCGTAATAGCGGCTGCGGCCACCGGGCTGGCGCTTGAAACGGCGGTGGATCCACAGGTACTGGTCCGGTGCCTGGCGCACCATCGCCTCGATGGCCTGGTTGACCCGGGTGGTGTCGGCCACGACATCGTCGGTCGGGAACGGTGCCAGCGGCTGGCCGATGCTCAGCACGTAATCGCCGCCTTCGCGACGATGGAAGAACGGCACCACCGCGCAGCCGGTCATGCGCGCGAACTGGTGGGTGGCGGTGATGGTGGAGGCCGGCTGGCTGAAGAACGGCACGAACACCGATTCCTTGCCGCGCATGTCCTGGTCCGGGGCGTACCAGAGCAGGCCGCCCTTTTTCAGGTGGCGCACGGTGGCACGGATGTCCTCGTTGGCGAACATCGCGCTGGCATAACGCAGGCGGCCGCGTTTGACCGCCCACTCGAATACCGGGTTGCGGTGCTTGCGGTACATGCCGGCCAGCGGCACCTGCTGGCAGAGCAGGCGGCCACACATTTCCAGGGTCATGAAGTGGCCGGAAACCAGCAGTACGCCGCGGCCCTGGGCCTGCAGCTGCTGCAGGATTTCCAGCCCTTCGATACGGCTGCGCGGGGTGATGGCCTCGGTGCTGCCCCACCAGGCGCGGGCGAATTCAAAGATGCCGATACCGAAGGCATCAAAGCTGTCGCGTGCCAGCCTGGCCCGCCAGGCCGGGTCGCGATCGGGGAAGCACAGCGCCAGGTTGACTTCGGCCGCGCGCCGGCGTGAACCGGCCAGGTGCCAGGCCAGCCAGCCCAGCACATGGCCCAGCCCCCGTTGCAGGCCCCAGGGCAGGCGGGCAATCAGGAAAGCCAGCGCCATGCCCGCAAACATCGGCCAGTGACGTGGGTTGCTCAGCGGCGGCCGCGTGGCCGTGGTCGGTGAATCAGACATGCCGATGATTTTACGCGCAGCGGCCCGGGTATGGGTTGGCATGGGCGTAGGCGGCCGGCTCCCGTATCCTTGGCCGATGCGTAAAAGTCCTGCTGAAGTCCTGCTGCGTGGCCTGTATTCGGGGCTGCTGTACCTGTTGTTGCCGGTGACCGTGTATCACCTGATGTGGCGCGGTCTGCGCGTGCGTGAATACTTCCAGCGCTGGGGCGAGCGTTATGCCCTGTACCCGCAGGCGCCGCGGCAGCCGCATGTCTGGCTGCATGCGGTGTCGGTGGGCGAGGTCAATGCCGCCGCGCCGGTGGTCAATGCGCTGCGTGCGCAACGCCCGGACCTGCGCTGGGTGATCACCACGATCACCCCGACCGGTTCGGAGCGGGTGCGCGCGCTGTGGGGCGATGCGGTGGACCATGTCTACCTGCCGTATGACGTGCCCGGTTGCGTGGCGCGTTTCCTGCGCCAGTTCCAGCCGCAGATCGCGCTGATCCTGGAAACCGAGTTGTGGCCGAACCTGTTGTTCGGCTGCCAGCAGCGGCAGATCCCGGTGTACATCCTCAATGCGCGGCTGTCGGCGCGTTCACTGCGCGGTTACCGCCTGCTCAGCCCGCTGATCCGGCGCGCATTGCGCACGGTGACCTTCGTCGCGGCGCAGTCCGAGGACGATGCCCGGCGGTTTGTGCAGCTGGGGGCGGCACCGGAGCAGGTTGCCGCACTGGGCAACCTGAAATTCGACATCAAGGCGCCGGCGCGCCAGGACATGATCCAGGCCTTTGCCGAGCATGTGCCGCCAGGCCGTCCGGTGTGGATTGCGGCCAGTACCCACGAGGGTGAGGAAGCGGCGGTACTGGAGATCCACCGGCAGCTGCGGCACAAGCACCCGGGCTTGCTGCTGCTGTGGGTGCCGCGCCATCCGGAGCGCTTCGAGAAGGTTGCCGCGCTGGTGCGTGAGCAGGGCTGGCAGGTGGCCACCCGCACCGCCCAGCGCTGGCCGCTGGCCGATACCGAGGTGTTCGTGGTCGATACCCTGGGCGAGCTGATGGGCTTTTTCGCCTGTGCCTCGGTGGCCTTTGTTGGTGGCAGCCTGCAACCGATCGGCGGCCACAACCTGCTGGAACCGGCGGCGATGGCCACGGCCACGGTCACCGGGCCGCACCTGCATAATTTCAGCGAGATATCACGCCGCATGCGCGAGGCCGGCGCGCTGCTGATCGGTGAAGACCGCCAGCAGGTGGAGCAACTGCTCGATGCGCTGCTGCGTGACCAGGCGCGGTGCCAGGCGATGGTCCAGGCCGGGCTGGACCTGGTGGCCAATGGCCGCGGTGCGGTGGACCGGATCCTGGCCTTGATTGCCTCGCGGCTGCCGCAGCCGCAGCCGCCGTCTGGCCGGCGCTGACGGGCGGGCAACAAAAAAGCGGGCCTTGAGGCCCGCTTTTTTGTGGTTGCCTGCCGGTGGTATCAGCCGATGCTGTCATCGCCTTGCAGGCGGGCCTGCGCCGGCGCGGTCAACAGGCGGTTGATGTCGGCCAGCTCGGCCATGTCCAGGTCACCGACCGCCTGGCTGAGCAGCAGGCGGTTGAGCAGGAAGTTGTAGCGCGCCTGGGCATAGGCGACCTGGGCAGCAAACAGGGTGCGCTGGTTCTGCACCAGGTCCAGCACCGTGCGCGTGCCTACTTCCAGGCCAACCTGGGAAGCGTCATAGGCGGCCTGGGCCGAGACCACGGCCAGGCGGCGGGCCTCGACCTCGCTGATCCCGGCCACCACGCTCTGCCAGGCATTGCGGGTGTTGCGGTCCAGCGCCCGGCGCTGTTGTTCCATCCCGTACTGGGCAAGGTCGCGCTGGGCCAGCGCCTGGCGCACGCCCGATTGCACCGCGCCGCCGGCAAAGATCGGCACGCTCAGGGTCAGGCCAATGGCGTTGGAGGTGTTGTCCGGGGTACGGCTGCCGCCGCCAATGCTGTCACCCCAGCTGGCGCTCTTGCCCCAGCTGGCACCCAGGCTCAGGGTCGGGTAGTGGCCGGCACGCGCGGCCGACACCCCGGCCTGCGCCGCATCCAGTTGCTGCGCACTGGCCAGCAGCGAGGGGTTGCCGCTGCCGGCAGCAGCGACCAGGGCCTCGATGTCGGCCCGGTTGGCTGGCAGCACCGGGGTGAAATCCTCCGGCAGGCCACGCAGGTCGCGCACCGGCGCGCCGGTGATCTCGCTCAGGGCCTGGTAGGCATCTTCCAGCGCATTGCGCGACAGGATCGTGTCCGCACGTGCCTGGTCGTACTGCGCGCGTGCCTCATGCACGTCGGTGATCGGTGCCAGGCCCACTTCCAGGCGCTTGTCGGCGTAGTCGAACTGCTTGCGGGCGGCCGCCTCGTTGGTCTGCGCGGCGCTGTAGGACTCGATGGCCACCAGCGCGTTGAAATAGGCCGCGGCGGTGCGCACGATCAGCTCGTCATTGGCCGCTTCCAGCTGCAGGTCTGCCGCACGGCTGACATGGCGCTGGGCGCGCAGGTTGGCGAACCGGCTCCAGTCAAACAGCACCTGGCCGGCGCTGATGCGGTAATCACGGCTGGTGCTGGTGTTGCGGCCGCTGATGCCGTCCAGCTCGGTACGGGCCCGGTTGAGCGAGGCCTCGCCATTGACCTGCGGCAGCAGGGCCGCACGGGCCTGCACCGCACCTTCGCGGGTGTACAGACGATCCGCCTCTGCCGCCGACAGCTGCGGGTCGCCGTTGCGGGCCATGTCATAGACCTGCAGCAGGTCGGTGGCCTGGGCCGTCAACGGGGTCAATGCGGCAGCCAGGGCAATGGCAAGGCAGTGGCGGATCATCGGTTCATCCTGTGCGATGGAGTGTGCTTCAGAGGGAGAACTGCGCGACCGGCTCGGCACCGCGCAGGTAGCCGATTTCGGTTTCAAACTGCGAGCTGACCTTGCCTTCGGCAGAAATCAGTACCGCTTCCATTGCCGGGGCGCGGCCATGGATCACGAACAGCCGGCCCTGCGGGCGCAGCCACTTCAGGAATGCCGACGGCAGCTGGTCCATTGCAGCGGTCACCACGATCGCATCAAAACGGCGTTCGGTATCCCAGTGCAGGGCATCGGCGGTTTCGATGCGTACGTTGTCACCCAGGTGCGCCGCATCCAGGTTGGCACGGGCAATGGCGGCCTGCGCCGGATCGATTTCCAGGCTCAGCACTTCCCGGCCGAGCTGGCCCAGGCAGGCAGCCAGGTAACCACTGCCGCTGCCGATTTCCAGCACCGATTCGCCGTCCTGGATGTTCAGTGCCTGCAGGGTGCGGCCCTCGATCACCGGCTTCATCATTTTCTGGCCATTGGCCAGCGGCAGCTCGACATCGCTGTAGGCCAGCGCCTTGCAGGCATCGGCCACAAAGGCCTCGCGCGGCAGGGTGGCCAGCACTTTCAGCACGCGCAGCTCGAGCACGTCCCACGGACGGATCTGTTGCTCGACCATCAATTCGCGGGCGTGGTTGTAATCGATCGTCATTTCAAAGGTTCCAAGGCGCAGGGGCCGGTCATTTTACCGGCAAGGCGGGCGCGGCGGATGAGTGACAGCTTGGCCGGGCAATAAACAGGCCCGCAGTGCCGGAAGTCACCGTGTCCGACGTCGGTTCAGGGTTTCATGGGCGGGTGTAGGCGCGGATGAACATATCCACCGAATTGACCACATGCTGTTCGGCGACCTCGGCCGGCAACGGGCTGACCAGGCCGCACATCATGCGGTTGTGCAATTCACCCTTGACCAGGCAGAAAAACTGGTTCGCGGCCAGCTCGAGGTCGTCGATGATCAGCTCGTTGGCCGCGGTGCGTTGGGCCAGCGCGCTGCTCAGCGCGGTGATCATCCGCGCCGGGCCGGCCTGCCAGAACAGCTGCCGGGTGTGGTCGTCGGTGCTGGGCGAGAGCATGATGCGCTGGGTCGCCAGTGCTTCTTCCGAGCTGACCAGGGCAAAAAAGGCACGGCCGATGTCCAGCAGCTGCTCGCGCAGCGGTGCCGCGCTGTCGGTGACAAACAGGGTGTCCGGGACCAGGTGGCTGCAGGTGGCGTGGACGGCGGCATTGAACAGGCTGTCCTTGTCACCAAAATGGCTGTAAACGGTGAGCTTGGAGACCCCTGCCGCGGCGGCAATGGCATCCATGCTGGCACCGCTGTAACCCTGCTCCAGGAACATCGCCTTGGCCGCGGCGAGAATGGCCTCGCGCTTGCCCGGGTCCTTGGGGCGACCGGGGCCACCGCCCTGACGGGCCGCTGGCACTGAGCTGGGGGAACGGGTAGCAGACATGCAGGCAATACTAGACCAACAGGTTCGGTATTTATACGATACCGCTTGGTACAGTAATCCGGCGACGCCGGCCACCGCCCACCTTCTGCGGAATCTGATCTGATGACTGCCCTTCGCTGGTCTTCGTTGCTGCTGTTGTTGCCCGTGCTTGCCGCCTGCCGTGCCGAACCGGAGCCGGCGCCGGTGCTGCCGACAGTGCTGGTGGAGGTGGTTGGCCAGTCGCGGGGCGAGCAGGGCTTTGCCGGCCAGGTGCGTGCCCACCAGGAAAGCGCATTGTCCTTCCAGGTGCCCGGGCGCTTGATCAAGCGGCATGTCGATGCCGGCCAGCGGGTCAAGGCGGGGCAGCTGCTGGCCGAGCTGGATGTGTCCGACTACGCGTTGCAGGCACAGGCGGCACAGGCGCAGCAGGTGGCGGCGCAGGCCGAGCTGGCCAGGGTGCGCGATGACCTGGCGCGCTACCGCCAGCTGGCTGCCGGGCAGCTGGTCAGCCGCAGCGCGCTGGACGCCCAGCAGGCGGCGTTCACCGCCGCCCAGGCCCAGGCCGATGCGGCGCGCGCCAACCTGGAGGTGGCCCGCAACCAGGCCGGCTATGCGCGCCTGCTGGCGCCGGCCGATGGCGTGATCGCCAGCCGCCTGATCGACGTTGGCCAGGTGGTGGCGGCCGGGCAGGCGGTGCTGGTGCTGGCCGCCGACAGTGGGCGCGAGGTGGTGATCGCGCTGCCCGAGGCCGACATCGGCCGTTTCAGCGTTGGCCAGGCGGCCGAGGTGGTGCTGTGGAATGCCCCCGACAAGCGGCTGCCGGCCACGATCAGTGAAATCGCCGCCGAGGCCGATGCGCAGACCCGCAGCTTTGCCGCACGCGTGGCGCTGACGGACGCTGATGCCGGCCAGGTAGCGCTGGGGCAGAGCGCGCGGGTGTATGTGGCCCGGCCGGGCCAGCAGCTGAGCGTGCCGTTGGCAGCGGTGCAGGGGCAGCCGGGTTCGGCACAGGGACAGGTGATGCTGGTCGATCCGGCCAGCGGCAGTTTGCAGGCCGCCACGGTCCAGGTCGCGCGCTGGGGCGCGCAGCGGGCGGAACTGTCGGCCGGAATCAGCCCCGGGCAATGGGTGGTCGCCGCCGGTGGCCATCTGCTGCAGCCGGGCCAGCAGGTGCGTGCGGTGGACCGCGACAACCGCCCGCTGCAGGCCGCGCCGGCAGCCGCTGCCGCGACTGACGGGAACTGAGCCGTGAGCCGTTTCAATCTTTCCGAATGGGCGCTGGCCAACCGCCCGCTGGTGCTGTTTGCGATGCTGCTGGTGGCCATCGTCGGCATCGGCTCCTACCGCCAGCTCAGCCAGAGCGAGGACCCACCGTTCACCTTCAAGGCGATGGTGGTGCAGACCCAGTGGCCGGGTGCCGCCGCCGAGCAGGTGGCCGAACTGGTCACCGAGCCGATCGAAAAGGCGATGATGAACACCGGCCAGTACGAGATGATCCGGGCCTACTCGCGCCCGGGCGTGTCGCAGGTGATCTTCATGGCCAAGGATTCGATGCGCTCGGACCAGGTGCCCGAGCTGTTCTACCAGGTGCGCAAGCGCGTGGGCGATATCCGTGCGCAGCTGCCGGCCGAGGTGATCGGGCCGTTCTTCAATGACGAGTTCGGCGATACCTTCGGCAACATCTACGCCCTCAGTGGCGAGGGTTTTGATTACGCACTCAAGCGCGATACCGCCGACCGCATCCAGCTGCAGCTGCAGCGCATTGCCGATGTCGGCAAGGTCGAGCTGATCGGCCTGCAGGAGGAGCGGGTCTGGGTCGAGCTGTCCAATACCCGCCTGGCCACCCTGGGCATCGATGCGGCCAGCGTGCAGCAGGCATTGGCCCAGCAGAATGCGGTAACCGATACCAGCTTCTTTGAAACCGCCTCCGACCGCGTGCAGCTGCGCGTCAGCGGGCAGTTCGAAGGGGTCCAGGACATCGTCGATTTCCCGATCCGTGCCGGTGAGCGCACGATCAAGCTCGGCGACATCGCCAATGTGGTGCGCGGCTATGCCGACCCGGCCGCGCCGCGGATGCGCTTCATGGGCCAGGACGCGATCGGCATTGCGGTGGCGATGAAACCCGGTGGCGACATCCTGCGCCTGGGCCAGACCCTGGATGCCGAATTTGCCCGCCTGCAGGCGACCCTGCCGGTCGGCATGCAGCTGCACAAGGTGTCCGACCAGCCGGCGGCGGTGAAGCAGTCGGTCGGTGAGTTCGTCAAGGTGCTGGCCGAGGCGGTGATCATCGTGCTGCTGGTGAGCTTCTTCTCGCTGGGCCTGCGTACCGGCCTGGTGGTGGCGGTATCGATCCCGCTGGTGCTGGCGATGACCTTCTTTGTCATGCAGCAGTTCGGCATCGGCCTGCACAAGATCTCGCTGGGCGCCCTGGTGCTGGCGCTGGGCCTGCTGGTGGATGATGCAATCATCGCGGTGGAAATGATGGCCACCAAGATGGAGCAGGGCTATGACCGCGTGCGCGCGGCCAGCTTTGCCTGGACCTCGACCGCGTTCCCGATGCTCACCGGCACCCTGATCACCGCGGCCGGCTTCCTGCCGATTGCCACCGCCGCCTCGTCCACCGGCGAATACACCCGCTCGCTGTTCCAGGTGGTGACCATCGCGCTGGTGGTGTCGTGGATTGCCGCGGTGCTGTTCATCCCGTACCTGGGCGACAAGATGCTGCCGGACCTGCACGGGCCCAAGGCTGCGCCGCGGCCGGGCTCGCTGGCCGCACGCTGGGCCGCGCGCAAGGCGGCCTGGGCCGACCGGCATCCGGCGCTGGCCTACTGGCTGGCACCCAAGCACGCCCCCGGGCAGGAGCATGACCCGTACCAGAGTGCGTTCTACCAGCGTTTCCGCGCTTTCCTGGGCGTCTGTCTGCGCCGCCGCTGGTGGGTGATCGCGGCCACCGTCGGGCTGTTCGTCGGTGCGCTGGTGCTGTTCCGTTTCGTGCCGCAGCAGTTCTTCCCGGATTCGCCGCGGCCGGAGCTGATGGTGGACATCGAGCTGGCCGAAGGCGCCTCGCTGGCCGCCACCGAGGCCCAGGCCAAACGCCTGGAAGCGCTGCTGGCCAGCCAGCCGGAGGTGGTCAATTACGTGGCCTATGTCGGCACCGGCTCGCCGCGTTTCTACCTGCCGCTGGACCAGCAGCTGCCGGCCACCAACTTCAGCCAGTTCGTGGTGCTCACCGCCGATACCAAGGCGCGCGAGCGTGTGCGGCAATGGCTGCTGGACAGCGTGCGGCCGCAGTTCGCCGACGTGCAGCTGCGGGTGACCCGGCTGGAGAACGGCCCGCCGGTCGGTTACCCGATCCAGTTCCGCATTTCCGGCGAGCATGCCGCGCAGGTCCAGGCCATTGCCGCCCAGGTCGCGGCCAGGGTGCGCGAAAACCCGCATGCCACCAACATCAACCTGGACTGGAGCGAGCCGAGCAAGGTCGTGCGCCTGGAGATCGACCAGGAGCGGGCGCGCGTGCTCGGGGTCAGCAGCCAGCAGGTATCGCAGCTGCTGGCCAGTTCGCTGGCCGGGCAGAACATCAGCGTGTTGCGCGACGGCAACCGCCAGGTCGCCATCGCGATGCGTGGCCCGGCCGATGAGCGGGCACAGCTGGCGTTGATTGATTCGCTGGCCGTGCCCACCACCTCGGGTACCGCGGTGCCGCTGAGCCAGCTGGCCCGGATCCAGTACAGCTTCGAGGACGGCATCATCTGGCACCGCAACCGGTTGCCGACGGTGACCGTGCGCGCCGACATCGGCGATGGCGTGCTGCCGGCCGAGGTGAGTGCGCAGATCCTGCCGACGCTGGACCCGATCCGCGCCGCGTTGCCGGACGGTTACCTGCTCGAGGTTGGCGGCACGGTGGAAGATTCGGCCAAGGGCCAGAACTCGATCAAGGCCGGCATGCCGCTGTTCCTGCTGGTGGTGATCAGCCTGCTGATGCTGCAGCTGCGCAGTTTCTCGCGCACGGCGATGGTGCTGGTAACCGCGCCGCTGGGCATCATCGGCGCGGTGCTGTTCCTGCTGCTGTTCCAGATGCCGTTCGGTTTTGTCGCCCTGCTCGGCACCATCGCGCTGGCCGGGATGATCATGCGCAACTCGGTGATCCTGATTGACCAGATCCAGCAGGACATCGATGCCGGGCATGACCGCTGGCACGCGATCATCGATGCTACCGTGCGCCGCTTCCGGCCGATCGTGCTCACCGCACTGGCTGCGGTGCTGGCGATGATTCCGCTCTCGCGCAGTGATTTCTACGGCTCGATGGCCATTTCGATCATGGGCGGGCTGCTGGTCGGCACGGTGTTGACCCTGGTGTTCCTGCCGGCCCTGTACGCGGCCTGGTTCCGGGTGCACGCCGATGAGGGCAAGGCCGACTGAGCGCCGGAGTGAGGACCTGTCGGGGACTTCCTGACAGGTTCTGCACCGGGGCCTGGGCTACAGTGTCGTTAAGAAAATGTGATACAGGTCGCACGGATTGCGCCCCTCAACCGTCAGCAGACACACTCCCGGCATGCCCAACGTCCGTCTCCCAGCCTTACTGAAACGGCCCGTGTGGTTGGGATTGCTGTTGCTGGCGCTGGCGCATGCGCTGTTGATCCCACAGGCACAGGCCCAGCCCGTGCATTACGGCGCCAGCCGCTGGGACATGCGCGATGGCCTGCCGCACAACCTGGTGCATTCCATCGCCCAGGACCGCCAGGGCTTCATCTGGGCGGCCACCTGGGAAGGGGTGGTGCGCTTCAATGGCCGCAGTTTCACCGTGTTCGACAATGAAAATACCGAACAAGCGCGACTTTCCGGGGTGTTTTCGCTGCTGGCCGAGGACGATGGTTCGATCCTGGCCGGCACCGCCTTTGATGGCATCTACCGCCATTACCAGGGGCACTGGGCGCCCTACGGTGGCAGTGGGCTGCGTTCGCTGCGGGTGGAGGACATGCGCCGTACCGGCGATGGCACCCTGTGGCTGAGCTCACGCAGCCAGTTGCTGCGCGTCGATGCCCAGGGCCAGCCGCAACCGGTGCCGTTTCCGGACGGCATCGAGCCCGGGCAGATCCATGGCCTGTATGTCGATGCCGGCAGCCTGCTGGTGGCCAGCGTCAATGGCGCCTGGCAGGTACGTGACGGCAAGGCCACGCCCTGGGGGCAGGCGCAGGGCTTTGCCGGCAAGCAGGTACGGCAGATCAGCCGCGATGGCGACGGCGGCTGGCTGGTGGCCTGCAGTGATGGTGTCTGGCACTGGCAGGCCGATGGCCGGCTGCGCCAGCTGCTGGCCAGCAACCGGGTCAGCCTGGTCCTGGGTGACAGCCACAAGGCGGTGTGGATCGTCAGCAATGATGGCTGGGTGAGCCGGATCGGTGCCGATGGCAGCCGGCAGCGGCTGGCCCTGGGCGGGTTGCCCTCGCGTGCATTTTTCGAGGACCGCGAAGGCCTGCTCTGGCTGGGCAACTCGCAGGGGCTGTTCCGGCTGGCACCGGGGGCGGCACGCGCCCTGACCCAGGACGATGGCCTGGGCGACAACTATGCCCGCAGCGTGCTGCAGACTGCCGATGGCACCGTCTGGATCGGCCATGCCGCTGGCCTGCAGCGCTGGCAGGGCGGGCAGCCCGGGCCGGTCCTGGCCATGCCCGACCCGCAGCTCAGCGGCACGGTGACCGCACTGGCGCTGGATCCACACGGCGATGGCGTCTGGGCCGGCACCTACGAACAGGGCGTGCTGCGCTTTGATGCCAGCGGCAAGCTGCTGCAGCGGGTGCCGGTTGCCTATGCTTCGGAGCGCTCGCTGATGGTGCGCGCGCTGCTGCCCACCGACGACGGCCTCCTGGTGGGCACGCCGCGCGGTCTGCTGCGGCTGGCCCAGGGCCGGATCGAGCCGCTGGGCAGTACCCTGGGTCTGGGCGATTACGCCGTGCAGGTGCTCAGCCGGGACCGCCAGGGCCGGGTCTGGATTGGCATGGAATCGGGCATGGCCGTGCTCGGGCCCGATGGCCGGGTCGAGCACTGGCAGGCGGGCAAGCAGCTGCCGGCGCATTCGGTCTTCGATTTCCTGCACGATGCCGACGGCACGGTGTGGATGGCCACCGATTCGGGGCTGCTGCGCCTGCGCGGTGACAGCCTGCGGGTGTATGACCACCGCAGCGGCCTGCCGCGCAACAAGATGTTCCGCATCATCGATGACGGCCGCGGGCGGCTGTGGCTGTCCAGCAACCAGGGCGTGTTCCGGGTGGCGCGGGCCCAGTTCGATGCCGTGGACCAGCGCCGCCAGCCGCTGCTGGCGGTGGATGTGATCGACAGCAGCGATGGCATGCCGGCCAGCCAGATCAATGGCGCGACCTGGCCGGCAGGCTGGCAGCATGCCGATGGCCAGCTGATGTTCCCCACTGGCCAGGGGCTGGCCCTGATCGACCCGGAGCTGGCCGGGCGTGATGCGCTGGGCGTGCCGCCGGTGGTGTTCGAACAGGTCATGGTCAATGGCAACCGGCAGCCGCTGCAGGACGCCTACCGCCTGTTGCAGCCCACCAACCGGTTGTCGATCAACTACGTCGCGCTGGCCTTTGCCAGCCCGCACAAGCTGCGCTACCGCTACCGCCTGCTGGGCTTCGAGGAGGGCTGGGTCGAGGCCGGTGACGGTACCGAGGCGGTGTATACCAACCTGCCACCCGGCAACTACCGCTTCCAGGTCCAGGCGATGGTGATGCCGCTGCAATGGGACAACCCGGCGCGGGTGGGCAGCGCCGAGCTGGGCCTGGAGCAGGTGCCGGTGTTCTGGCGGCGGCCGCTGGTGATGCTGGCCGCGCTGCTGCTGCTGGCGCTGCTGCTGGGGGTGTGGCTGTACAGCCGGATGTACCGTTATGAGCGCCGTCAACAACGGCTCAACAGGCTGGTGGCACAGCGTACCGAGGAACTGCGGCTGAAGAATGCGGCGCTGGAGGCGGCCGGGCGCGAGCGCGATGACCTGCTGATCCAGCTCGAGCGCCAGGCCCTGCATGACAGCCTGACCGAGCTGCCCAACCGGCGCGCAGCCGATGCCTACCTGCAGCAGGCGTTGGAGCAGGCTGCCGCCGATGGCAGCCCGTTGTGCGTGGCCCTGATCGACGTGGACCACTTCAAGGCAATCAATGACCGCCATGGCCACGCCGTTGGCGACCGGGTGCTGGCCCACCTGGCCGGCCTGCTCGGCAAGCCCAGCGAGGGCGCGGTGTTTGCCGCCCGTCAGGGCGGTGAGGAATTCCTGCTGGTGATGCCCAACAACACGCTGGAGCGGGCGCTGGCGCGCATGCAGGTGCTGTGCGAGCGGATTGCCACCACCCAGCTGGCCGATGCGCCGCGGATTACCGTCAGCATTGGCGTGGCCGCGTATGGCCCCGGCCAGGAGAAGGTCAACACCCTGCTGGCGGCCGCCGATGCCAACCTGTACCGGGCCAAGGAAGCCGGGCGCAACCGGGTGGTGGGGTGAGCGGCGCTGTCAGCCTGCGGTGAGCAGGTTGACGAAGGCCTGGGCGGCGCGCGGCAGGCTGCGCCCGGCATGGCGCACCCAGCCCAGCTGGCGTTGCAACGCCGGCCCGCGCACCGGCAGCGCGACGACCTGGGCATCGAGCAGGCTGGCCGGCAGCGCGCTCCAGGCCAGGCCCACCCCGACCAGCATCTTGATCGTCTCCAGGTAGTTGGTGTGCAGGCGCACCTGCAGTGCCAGCCCGTTGTCGGCAAACAGCCCGGCGATCAGCTTGTGGGTGAAGGTGCCCGCATCGGGCAGCACCGCCGGGTGTGCGGCCAGGTCAGCCAGGCTCACGCGCTTGCGGGCGCTCAAGGGGTGGTCCGGCGCGGCCATGAAGCACAGCGGGTCATCCCACAGCCGGGTGGCCTGCAGCGGCGCCGGGGTGTGCGCGGCCAGCGTGGTGATGGCCAGCTCGGCCTGGCCGGCCAGCACGTGCGCATAGGCCTGTTCGGAATCGACAAAGGCGATGTCCAGTTCCACCTGGGGGAACTGCTGGCTGTAGCGGCGCAGCAGCGGGGGCAGGTAATGCAGGCCGATATGGTGGCTGGTGGCGATGCGCAGGGTGCCGCCGATGCCCTCACCCAGCGCGGCAATCGCGCGGCGGGTGTCGGCCGCCTCGGCCAGCAGTGAGCGCGCACGTTCCAGCAGCAGGGTGCCGGCCTCGGTGGGCAGCACCTGCCGGCCCAGACGGTCGAGCAGCCGCGTGCCCAGTTCGGCCTCCAGCTGGGCGATGCGCTTGCTCACCGCCGGCTGGGTCAGGTGCAGCTGCTGCGCGGCGGCGGAGAAGCCGCCGTGCTCGGCCACAGCGACAAATACCGCCAGGCTGGTCAGGTCCATAGCTATTCCTGTTTGGAATGGATGGAATGAAAAATAGGGATTTGAGTTATCCGATGCAAGCGGCGAGGATCAAGCCATCGCCTGCAACCGGCCCCTGCCATGACCGCCAAGACCCTGTACGACAAGCTGTGGGAGATGCATGAGGTCGCCCGCCGCGATGACGGCTCCTCGCTGATCTACATCGACCGCCACATCCTGCACGAGGTGACCTCGCCACAGGCCTTCGAGGGCCTGCGCCTGGCCGGGCGCAAGCCGTGGCGCATCGATGCCAACATCGCCACCCCCGACCACAACGTGCCCACCACCCGCGCCGAGCGTCAGGGCGGTCTGGAAGCCATTGCCGATGAAGTCTCGCGCCTGCAGGTGGCCACGCTGGATGAGAACTGCGATGACTTCGGCATCGTCGAGTTCAAGATGAACGACCCGCGCCAGGGCATCGTCCACGTGGTCGGCCCGGAGCAGGGGGCCACCTTGCCGGGCATGACCGTGGTCTGCGGTGACTCGCATACCTCCACGCACGGCGCCTTCGGTGCGCTGGCCCACGGCATCGGAACCTCGGAAGTGGAGCATGTGCTGGCCACCCAGTGCCTGGTCGCCAAGAAGATGAAGAACCTGCGCGTGCGCGTGGAGGGCCAGCTGGGCCCGGGCGTCACCGCGAAGGACGTGGTGCTGGCCATCATCGGCCACATCGGCACCGCCGGTGGCAACGGCCATGCGCTGGAATTTGCCGGCAGCGCGATCGAGTCGCTGTCGATGGAAGGGCGCATGACCCTGTGCAACATGGCCATCGAGGCCGGTGCCCGCGTCGGCCTGGTTGCTGTGGACGAAAAGACCATCGAGTACGTGCGCGGCCGCCCGTTTGCCCCCAAGGGCGCGCAGTGGGACGCTGCTGTTGCGTTGTGGCGCAGCCTGCGCAGTGATGCCGATGCCGTATTCGATACCGAGGTCGTGCTCGATGCGGCGGCCATCAAGCCGCAGGTGTCCTGGGGCACCTCGCCGGAAATGGTGTTGCCTGTCGATGCCAACGTGCCGGACCCGGCGGCCGAACCCGACCCGACCCGGCGCGATTCGATCGAGCGTGCGCTCAAGTACATGGGCTTGCAGCCCAACCAGCCGATCACCGACATCCGCCTGGACCGCGTGTTCATCGGCTCGTGCACCAACTCGCGCATCGAGGACCTGCGCGCCGCCGCCGCCGTGGCCAAGGGCCGCAAGGTGGCTGCATCGGTGAAGCAGGCGCTGGTGGTGCCGGGCTCGGGCCTGGTCAAGGCGCAGGCCGAAGCCGAAGGCCTGGACAGGATCTTTGTCGAGGCAGGCTTTGAATGGCGCGAACCGGGCTGCTCCATGTGCCTTGCCATGAACCCGGACAAGCTGGGCAGCGGCGAGCACTGCGCCTCCACCTCCAACCGCAATTTCGAAGGCCGTCAGGGCGCGGGCGGACGTACCCACCTGGTCAGCCCGGCCATGGCCGCTGCCGCCGCGATTGCCGGCCACTTCATCGATGTACGCGAACTGGGCGTTGCCTAAGGACCTGCCATGAAAGCCTTCACCCAACACACCGGCCTGGTCTGCCCGCTGGACCGCGCCAACGTCGATACCGACCAGATCATTCCCAAGCAGTTTTTGAAGTCGATCAAGCGCACCGGCTTCGGGCCGAACCTGTTTGATGAGTGGCGTTATCTGGATATCGGCCAGCCCGGCCAGGACAACGCCAAGCGCCCGCTCAACCCGGATTTCGTGCTCAATTTCCCGCGCTATGCCGGCGCCTCGGTGCTGCTGGCGCGCGAGAACTTCGGCTGCGGTTCCTCGCGTGAGCACGCCCCGTGGGCGCTGGACGAATACGGCTTCCGCGCCGTCATCGCGCCCAGCTTTGCCGACATCTTCTACAACAACAGCTTCAAGAACGGCCTGCTGCCGATCGTGCTGCCCGAGGCCGTGGTGGATGCGCTGTTTGCTGCAACCTTCGCGCAGGAAGGGTATGCGCTGACCATCGACCTGGAGCGCCAGCTGGTCATCGAAGGGGAGGGCGGTGAGCACGCCTTCGAGGTCGACGCTTTTCGCAAGCACTGCCTGCTGCACGGGCTGGACGATATCGGCCTGACCCTGGCCGATCGCGACGCCATCACCGCCTTCGAAGCCCGCCACAAGGCCGCGCAGCCCTGGCTGTTCGGCGCCATCGCCTGAGCAAGGAATCCCCCATGAGCAAGAAGATCCTCGTACTGCCCGGTGACGGCATCGGCCCGGAAATCATCGCGCAAGCCGTCAAGGTGCTGGAAGCCGCCGCCGACAAGTTCGGCATCGCGCTGACCCTGGAGCAGGACGATCTCGGTGGCGCCGCCTATGAGCGTTACGGCACGCCGCTGGCCGATGAAACCCTGGAGCGCGCCCGCGCCGCCGACGCCGTGTTGCTTGGCGCCGTGGGTGGCCCGCAGTGGGACAGCATTGATCCTGCGCTGCGTCCGGAGCGTGGCCTGCTGAAGATCCGCTCCCAGCTGGGCCTGTTCGCCAACCTGCGCCCGGCGCTGCTCTACCCGCAGCTGGCCAGTGCCTCCAGCCTCAAGCCGGAAGTGGTTGCCGGGCTGGACATCCTGATCGTGCGCGAACTCACCGGCGGTATTTACTTCGGTGCCCCGCGTGGCAGCGAGGTACGTGATGGCAGGCGCTTTGCATATGACACCCTGCCGTACAGCGAGGACGAGATTGCCCGCATCGCCCGCACCGGCTTCGAGATGGCGCGCGTGCGCAACAAGAAACTGTGCTCGGTGGACAAGGCCAACGTGCTGGCCTCCAGCCAGCTGTGGCGCGCCGTGGTCAATGAAATCGCCGCCGATTACCCGGACGTGGAGGTCAGCCACATGTACGTGGACAACGCCGCCATGCAGCTGGTACGCGCGCCCAAGCAGTTCGATGTGATCGTTACCGACAACATGTTCGGCGACATCCTCTCCGACCAGGCCTCCATGCTCACCGGCTCCATCGGCATGCTGCCCAGCGCCTCGCTGGATGCCAACAACTTTGGGATGTACGAACCCTGCCACGGCTCGGCGCCGGATATTGCCGGCCGCGGCATTGCAAACCCGCTGGCCACCATTCTCTCGGCCGCCATGCTGCTGCGCTACAGCCTGGGCCGCGGTGATGCGGCGGATGCGATTGAAGCGGCGGTTGGTCGTGTTCTGGATGCCGGGCTGCGGACGGCGGATATTGCGCTGCCGGGGGAGAAGGTGGTGGGGACGGCGCAGATGGGGGATGCGGTGGTGGGGGCGCTCAATGTGGTCTGATCGCTACGCTTGGTGCTGGTACTAGAGATGGCCACCGGAAACGGTGGCTGTTTGTGTATTGGCTTTCGATAAGACGACCTGATCCCGTAATTCCCTAACTAGGAGACCAGGAAACGGCTGCGTACCTTGGGGTTTGCCACGATTGTGGCAAAATCTCCTGGCCAATGATGATCGGGAGTGGAGATGCCGCTGTCTAAGCATGATGCCGAAGTATTAGTGAACCTAATTAGAGATAGCTTCCGAGTCAGGGAAAATCAGAACCCCATATATATCGAAGTTGGAGATAGCTTTCGTCGTCTGTCCAGTGCACAGCACCAAGTGGTTTTTGGTCGTCGCGGATCAGGCAAGTCCTGTCTGCTAGTTCATCTTCTTCGTACGTGTGAAAATGGAGGTCCTCATAATGCACTCTATGTCGGGATCGACAGCATAAAGAAACTGCATTTTCCTGATATATTGACTCGAATGTTGATATCAATATTCGAGGGGTTGCCAGCACCAAAGTGGAATATTGCGCGGCTTTGGTCGAAGAATCCTGTAGAAAAAACATTGGCGGATCTTCGTTCGTTACTGGATGCGGCTATAACATCGGATGTCGAACAGACGCATAAACGACACCGTGTAGGTAAGGCGTCACTCCCAGGTACAAGCCTCACTCTGGGTGTGGAGGCGACTGCAGGGACCGACGTAAAAGAGCAGTTCAAGAAACAGAAGCTTGACTATCTGGAGCGTCATCTGGATGACTACCGTAGTGCAATTAAGGCGGCGCTCCCGAAGGAACTTCACACTCTTCATGTCTTAGTCGACGATTTCTATTTGGTCCGAAGGCCGGAGCAGCCGGATGTTGTCGATTACCTGCATCGCTTACTGCGGGGAACGAACGCATATCTTAAATTAGGGACTATCAGACATAGAACAACGTTGAGGCGTCATGAGGAACAGACAATCGGTGTTGAGCTGGGGCAAGATGTTGAGGAGATTAGCCTGGACAGGACTCTAGAGACGTTCAAAGATACTCAAGATTATCTGGTGTCCATGCTCGACGAACTTGGTCGCAGCGCTGGGATTGATAACGCCTCGAGCCAGCTTTTTAATCCAGGTGCGGCTCACGCTCTTACGCTTGCCTCTGGCGGGGTTCCACGGGACTTTTTAAATATTTTGGCTGATTCCATTGATCTTGCTTGCAGAAGCGGTGGGTCTGCATGGCTCACGCCAAAGCTGATTTACAAGGCTGCTGCACAAAAGACTCTTCCAAATAAGCGAAGTAATTTGTCGGAAGATGCGGGTGTTGATGCGAAACGCCTTGAGGCTGCTTTTGCGGACATTCTAAAGTTCTGTTTACAAGATAAAAGGCAGACTGCCTTTCTTGTTTCTAAGGAGGATGCAATTAAGTTTTCTGGTGAGAATGAGATTATTCAGCAGCTGGCAGATTTCAAGCTTCTGCACTTGATCGCTCCGGATACATCCGCCGCTTCGGGACGCCCTGGACGCTTCAGTGCTTACACACTTGATGCCGCTATTTTTATGGAGCCGCGCCGTCGGGGCCTGGATGTTGTTGCTTTTTGGGAGCAGGACGACGAGCGAAGGCCAAGAGGCATTCGTGAATCGCGTACTTACGAGCTGTCACGTATGACTATTGCCATCAAAGATGCAAGCAAGAACGAAGACGTGTTGTCTGATGTTCTTAGCGCGGTTGCGGAAGATGCTGCTAACGATCCCGCTCCGGACGAGGAGACGGATACGTTGGTCAGGTAATGGGGGCCGAACGGGGGCAGGTTGGCTTACGTGTTTGAAGCAGGTAAAGGGAAACCTCAGGGTCAGGTTGGCTTATCCGTTTGAAGCATGTAAGGGCTTCCGCCCGCTGTGCGTGCGGGTTCCTTTGGAGGCACCCAAAGGAACCAAAGGTGCTTCTCGCCTGGACGCGTGCCGCTGCGGCCTTCGGCCACAGCGGTGCCCTGTGCTTCTCGCAGGCCTGGGCGGTGCGGGAACTCGCTTCGCTCAAACATCCCGCACCTTTATCCCCGGCCCGCTGCGATGCTCGGCACGCTTTACGGCTCGGGCAGGAAAGCGAAAGCTCAACGGCAACGGCAACGGCAACG
>NZ_LDJH01000001.1 GCF_001431525.1 Stenotrophomonas koreensis | reverse complement strand
GGGTGGGAGGGGCAGCGCGTTTGCCGCTGTGGATGCCGTTTTTCTGGTGGAAAGAAGGGGTTTCCCCGTTGGCGTATGTCTGCTGGCAGCGTCGGTACAATTGTTATTTTTTTGTATTTAATTGGGTAGGGGTTTGTTGTTTTTCACGTAGGAGAAACAACGAGTTTTTGATTTTGTGATGGCCGTGTTGTTTTTTTGGAAGGGAAAAATTCATTTCAAGTTCATGTAGCGAAATCGAAGCAAAACGAATGCATCCGCCTTTGGAAAGAACGCCGCTATATTCGCCAATCCCCAAGCAAAGGAGCACCGTTATGTCTCTTTCCACCTCCCATCTGACCAAAGCACGCCTGTTCAGTGTGGCGATGATTGCCGCCGTCAGCTTTTCCGGTTGCGCCTACAAAGAAGAGTTTGCAAGGGTGAATACGCGCCTGGACCAGATCGATGCGAAGGTGCAGGGCGCTGCACAGAGCGCTGATGCCGCCAACCAATCCGCACAGCGGGCCAACCAGCGCCTGGACCAGATTGAAGGGCGTGTGCAACAGCTGGAACGGGCACCGACCCGCACGCCGCGCGGCTGATCCATCTCATTTGCGCGTCAGGAAAAGTACACCCGGAATCGGTGGCTTTGCTGGCCACCGGTTCCTTTTGTCAGCCCGGTATTTGATCTGAAGGAATCGTCTTATTTTTACCTCTAGAAAATCTGCGATTCGGTCTTCCTGCAGCACCCTGGCGCTGGCGCTTGCCATGGCCATTGTGGGTTCGGCCCATGCCCGGGACGATGTCGAACAACCCCTGTATCCGGTTGACCAGTTGCCGCCCGAACAGGAAATATCCCAGACGCTGGTTGACCTGGCCGGTTGGGTGGTTGCATCCAAGGATAATCACGGTTATCCGTTTGCCGTCATCGACAAGGCTGCCGCACAGGTCCTGGTATTTGGTGGCGATGGACGCCTGCGAGGCGCGGCACCGGGTTTGTTCGGATCGGCAGTCGGTGATCACACTGCACCGGGCATAGCGGGGCTGGCATTGCGCGAAATTCCCGGCCGTGACCGTACCACGCCGGCCGGCCGCTTCATTGGTGGCTATGGGCCGTCAATTGATGCCGGGCGTGTGCTGTGGGTGGATTACGAATCGGCCGTTTCCATCCATCCGACTGCCACCGGAACCCCTGCCGAGCGGCGTACTGAGCGCCTTGCATCGCCAACGCCCGACGACAATCGCGTCACCCATGGCTGCATCAACGTCGAACCCGGCTTCTATGAGCAGGTTGTCCGTGCAACCTTCGAGCGTGGCGGTATTTTTTATATCCTGCCCGACAAGGATTCCATCGCCGATACCTTCCCGGATTTTGCCCAAAGCCAGATATCTGCCAGGGTAAATGAAAGCGATGAGCCGAGCGCAATCGCAGTTGAGCGGTAACCCGCGATGGTGGCGAGCGAGCTGATGGCCCCGGGTTGAACAGGCCTGTATTGCGAGGGCAGGCTGGTCAGAGGCAAGCCTGTTCTTTTGATAATGTTGTTCGGCTTGTAAGCCGTGGTGTGACCCGGATCGGAATGGCTCCAAGCGATCTGTTTCACTTACTCAGTTTCCAGCGCCGGCTGCGGCGAACAAGGTCAGGTTCACTCGGTGGGCCTGGCCTTTTGGTTGGGGGGGCAGGCTGAAGTGGGCACACACGAAGCCTCGGGTCCTGTCGTGGGCCATGGCCTGCAAGAAGGTGCTGCCCAAGGCGCGTTGTTGCTGGAGTGTGGCGCGGATGGTAGCCAGTTCTTCGTCGCTGCTCGCTTGGCACAGGGAATGCTGCCAGCAAGCGCCATGCGCGTCATTTGTTCCCCGTCGTCCTGATCGTCTTCCTGGTTCGCTGCGGCTGGTAATCCGCTGTTTCCCCCGTTCGATTGCCCGTGGGTTTTGATCTGCCGCCAGCAGTGTGAGAAAACACCCCTTGGCTGTGTCGGGGGATTCCAGCGTGATGGCAGGTACCAGGTGGTTTTGGGGGACGGTTTTGATGGTGGTTTTTCTGCCAGTGGTTGCCCATCCCGGCGGTTTGAACCGCGAGGGGTGTCACAACGATCGCAAGAATGGGGGGTATCACTGCCATCGCGGCGGTGGCGATGGCGGTGGTGGTTCATCCGGCGCGGCTTCGCTGCGCTCATCGTCACTGGGATTTGCACCGGCTGCCGCTGCTAGGGGGCGCAGTGGTGGGGTATTCCGGAACTGCGATGAAGCCCGTGCGGCGGGTGCGGCGCCGGTACGCAGGGGTGATCCGGGCTATGGCCAGCATCTGGATCGCGATAACGACGGTATTGGTTGCGAGCCTTATCGTGGGCGGCGCTGAGTGCTCCTGCTTTGTGTCGTATCGATGTAAAACACGGGCCAATCCAGGTTCACTTATCCGACCTTGGCCTTTTGTTTGCGTGGTCAATGGCCAGGCGGATACCGCTGAGGCGCAGGGTTCTGTCCTGGACCATGGCGTGGATGGTGGCCTGCAGTGCAGCCAAGGCAGTTGGCAGGAGTCGCTATCGATCAGGCCTGATCCTGCGGTTTCTCCCGGACGCCGGTTGCGATGCCAGTACCAAGTTCCGCCGGCATCGCTCCCTGCGTCCCCATTGACGGGCGGCGGCAATGCCATGGTCCGCTGTGATCCTGCGGAGGCCCGCAGCTGCATCGCCTGCGCAGTCACAGGATCTGCCGGAAGGTCAGGTTCACGCGTGGGCCCAGCGGGCGGTTGGACTTGGCGATGCCGTGCTTCCAGTAGCGCTGGGTGTCGCCCTTCATCAGCAGCAGGCTGCCCGATGGCAGTGGTACCTGCACCGGTGCCAGGGTGCTGATCCGCTTGTGCTTGAAGATCAGGTTTCTGGGTTCACCCAGGCTGAGCGAGGCAATCAGCGGCTGTTCTCCCAGCTCGGGCTCGTCGTCGCTGTGCATCCCCATGCTGTCGCGTCCGTTGCGGTAGTAGTTCAGCAGCACGCTGTTGAACACGTCGCCGCAGGCGGTTTCCACGGCGTGGCGCAGCGCTTGCAGCAGCGGCGTCCACGGCTGTGGCTCCAATGCCAGGCCGGAGTAGCGATAGCTGCGGCCCACATCGCCATGCCAGGCGATCAGGCGTGGCTGCAGGTAGCGTTTGCCCCAGAGTTCGATCTCCTCCTGCCGCCACGCAATCTGTTCGATCAGTTGCTGCAGCAGGGCCTCGGCCGGGCCGGGCAGTGCCAGCTGGCGGAGCAGCATTACCTCCGCATCGGGCAGGGGCAGGCGCTCGAAGGACTGGGCGGGGGCAAACAGGTCGTGGTTCACGGTGTACGCAGCAAGGGATGGGAAAACCGCGCCGGAAGTGTAGGTGTAAAAAGGGCCCAGGTTTCCTGGCGTTGGCCCATCAGGACAGCGCAGGTGCCGGCATGGGTTGTGTGGCCGTTGCGGCCAGTGCGGAGCATTGGCGTGTATGCCGGGGGGGGGCCGGGCTGGTCAGGCTGGCGGGTACTTCTGGCCTGGTGATTTTGCGACTGGGGCTACACCGGAGGCGGTGCGCCGTAAAGGCGACAAGCCGGCCTGCTGGCCGGCCTGTCGGGTTTGCCCAGCGAAGCACGGGCTCAGCGCACCACGCTGAACTCGATGCGGCGGTTCTGCGCCCTTCCTTCCTCGCTGCTGTTGTCCGCACGGGGCCTGTCCTGGCCATAGCCCTTGGCGCTGAGGATTCCGTTGGCAACCCCCAGCTCGCCCAGGCGGGCAGCCACCGCATCGGCGCGCTGCTGGCTCAGGGTCAGGTTGGCAGCGGCATCGCCGGTGTTGTCGGTATGCCCACCCACTTCGATCCGGGTCCCGGCTGCGGCCTGCTTGATCGCAGCGGCGGCCGCGGCCAGGGTTTCCTGGCTGTCGGCTGTGATCGTGGCCGAGCCGGTGTCGAAGTAGATGTTCATCAGGTTCAGCGCCCTGACCAGCTCATCGTCGCTGAAGCCGTGCTTCAAGCCCGCCAGTGCGGCCGTGGCACGGTCCCAAAGGCCGCTGATCGGGTAGCCACTGAACAGCCCGCGCAGCTCGTCGCTGAGTGCAAAGCGCTGGTCATCGCTGAGTCCGCTGCTGTCGATGCTGAGCCTGTTACCGTCCAATCCGAGCTTCAGGCCATCGCTCTTGAGCGCGGGCAGGGCGGTGATCAGCCTGTCGATCCAGCCGGCCGGCAGGGTGGCCGGATCCACGCCGATGTCCCCGCTGACATTGCCCTGGCCGAAGGTGGCCACCAGCGCGTCCCACAGCCGGGTCTTTTCGGTATCGCTGGCCAACTGCCCGCTGACGCTGACCTTGCCACCGGCAGTTTCCAGGGTAAAGCGTGGATTGGCCTGTACGGCCGGTGGCGCGGGCGGGGTGACGACGGCCGGCGTCGGTGGCGGGGCAACCACTGCGTCTTCCTTGTTGCAGCTGCGTACCAGCAACACCGCGGCGATGATCAGCAGCAGCGCGATCAGCCATTTCAGCCAGCCGATACCGCCGCTTTTGGCCACCGGTGGATAGCTGCGCAGTGGCGCCGGGTCATCGCCCATCAGCGCGGCGGCTGCGGCCGGTGGGCTGCCGGGAAGGTTGCCACCGCGGGTAAGCAGGCCCACCAGCTTGGGCAGCAGGGTGGCACCGGCGATGGTGACCGCCGCGTTGGGCACGCCCAGGCGCTGGGCGATGCGGGTCACCTGGTCATTGCCGATCACCGCGCTGAACTGGTCCGGTTGGAACACGTTGTCAGCGGCCGTGGCGTCGACCCAGGAGGCAAACAGGCCTTCCAGCTCGGCGGCGGCAAACCGGCGTTGCAGCCCCTGGAAGCCACCGCGGTCCTTGTCGAAGATCAGGCCGATCAGCAGGCCCACGAATGTCCTGGCTTTGTCACCAAGGCCAAAACGCTCGGCGGCCTCACGTATGAGTGCGTCGAACATGACTCCTCCGATGCGGCAGCACTGGCCAGAGCGGCGCGCTGGTACCCGGCTGCTGCTTGGGCGTCAGCAAAGCATTCCAGGCTGGCACCAGCGTTAAGTGGCGATGATGCGTCATTCACCTGGAAAACATGCGGCTGCGGTTCGCCGCAGCTGGATCAACGGCGCCATCGCCGGCAGCCTGTCCGCCAGACTGGATTACCCCCGGCTGGCGGCTGGCGGCTGGCGGCTGGCGGCGTCTGCCCGTGCCCACAACAGCAACACCGATGGCAACGGCGCCACCTGCAGTCGCCCTGGGGTGTGGCGCGGCGGGCCTTGAGGCCGGGGATCCTGCCGGCCCACGAAGCCAACCCACTGCCCCGGGCCTGGCGTTTTGGATACGCGTTGTAAACAATAGGCGTGCTATCAGCCATGGGCGCATCTAGTAGCGTAAGCACCGGCTGGTCCATCTGCTTTCCCCTTGCTGTCGGGAGCTGTCCATGACGATCCAGAATATCCTGTCTGACCTGGCGGCAAGCCGGCAGACGCGTGAGGCGCTGTACCAGGACTTCCATCGCCACCCCGAGCTGTCGCTGCAGGAATACCGCACCGCCGAGCGCATCGAAGCCGAGCTGCGGTCGTACGGGATCGAGGTGCTGCGCATCGGCAAGACCGGCGTGGTCGGGGTGATCAACAACGGCCCTGGCCCGGTGGTAGCCATGCGCGGCGACATCGATGCGCTGCCGATGGCCGAGCAGTCGGGCAAGGATTACGCCGCCACCGGGGTGACCCAGCTCGACGAGGCCACCGGCCAGCAGACCCCGGTGGCGCATACCTGCGGGCATGACGTGCATATCGTCTGCCTGCTCGGCGCGGCCAAGGCGCTGCAGGACCACCGCCAGGACTGGTCAGGCACCTTCCTGGCCGTCTTCCAGCCGGGGGAGGAAAACGCCGCCGGCGCCCAGGCGATGGTCGATGCCGGCATCGTCGACAAACTGCCCAAACCGGATGTTTACCTGGGCCAGCATGTGCTTGGCACGCTGCCCGGCGGCGCGGTCGGCATCCGCAGCGGCGCCTTGTTCTCGGCTGCGGCCTCGGTGGAAATCACCCTGTACGGCAAGGGCTCGCACGGTTCGATGCCCAACCTGGGGGTGGACCCGATCGTGCTCGGTGCGGCGATCGTGACCCGGCTGCAGACCATCGTCGCGCGCGAGGTCGCCCCGCGTGAGACCGCGGTGGTCACCGTCGGCAGTTTCCATGCCGGCAGCAAGTCCAACATCATTCCCGACTCGGCGGTGCTGCAGCTCAACACCCGCGCCTTCGACAAGGCGGTGGAGGCGCACCTGCACGAGGCGATCGAGCGCATCGTGCGGGCCGAATGCGAGGCCGCGCGCTCGCCGCGGCCACCGCAGTTCCGCTACTACGACCGCTACCCGCTGACCCACAACCACGCCGAACCCACCGCACGGGTGCGCGCGGCTTTTGATGCCTACTTCGGTGAGGACTCGGTCGAGATGGCACCGGTGCCGGCCTCGGAGGATTTTTCGATCATCCCCGATGCGTTCGGTTGCCCGTACAGCTACTGGGGCCTGGGCGGCTTTGCCGACTGGAAACAGGCGCCCGGCAACCATTCACCGTTCTTTGCCCCGGACCTGCAGCCGACGCTGGACCGCGGGGTGGAGGCGATCATCGTCGCAGCCTCCCCCTGGCTGATTGGAGGTGTGCAATGAACGCCCGCAAGCCATCCCCGGCCCGCCCGGCCAGTGCCGGCTTCACCGGCAATGATTCGGCCCTGCTGGGCATCGTGCTGGCGGTGGTCACTTTCTGGCTGTTTGCCCAGACCACGATGAACATCGGCCCGCTGATGGCCACCGATGTCGGCATGCCGATGCCGGTGATGAACATTGCCATTTCGATCTCGGCGTTGTTCTCGGGCATGTTCATCGTCGTGCTCGGTGGCCTGGGTGACCGCTTTGGCCGGGTCCGCATCGTGCTGCTGGGCAACCTGCTCAACATCGTCGGTTCGCTGCTGATCGCCTTTGCCGTCGATGCGGCGGCCACCCCGATGATCCTGCTCGGCCGTGTGCTGCAGGGCCTGGCGGCCGGTTCGATCATGCCCTCGACGATGGCGCTGCTGAAGGTCTACTGGGATGGCAAGCAGCGCCAGCGGGCGGTGTCGATGTGGTCGATCGGCTCGTGGGGTGGCTCCGGGCTGACCGCGATCTTCGGCGGTTTCATGGCCTCCACCATGCTGGGCTGGCGCTCGATCTTCATCCTGTGCGCGCTGGTTTCGGTGGCCTCGATCGCGCTGATGCGGCAGATCCCCGAATCGGCTCCGCTGGCTGGCCGCGGTGGCAGGACCGACTGGACGGGTATCGTGTCGATGGCCGTTGGCCTGGCCGCGCTACTGATCGTGGTCACCCAGGGCTCCAGCCTGGGCTGGGGCAACCTGCTCACCTGGGGCCTGCTGGCGCTGTTCCTGCTTGCCTTCGGGGTGTTCGTCAACACCGAGCTGCACTCGTCCAATCCGCTGGTGGACTTCAAGCTGTTCAAGAACAGCGTGTTCACCGGCGCGACCATCTCCAACTTCCTGATCAACGGCACCGCCGGCGCGCTGACCGTATCGCTGTGGGTGCTGCAGGGCGCGGCCGGGATGTCGGCGGCCACTGCCGGCTACCTCACGGTGGGCTATGCGGTGTTCATCATCGCCTTCATCCGCGTCGGTGAAAAACTGCTGCAGCGCTTCGGCCCGCGCAAGCCGATGCTGTGGGGCACGCTGATCGTACTGCTCTCGATCGGGCTGCTGATGGCCACCCACACCCTGCAGTGGCAGTACACGGTGCTGGCGGTGGTGGCCTATTCGCTGTTCGGCCTGGGCCTGGCCTTCTATGCCACCCCGTCCACCGATGCGGCGCTGACCAACCTGCCCGATGACCAGGCCGGTTCGGGCTCGGGCATCTACAAGATGGCCTCCTCGCTGGGCGCGGCGTTCGGTGTGGCGGCCTCGGCGGCGATCTTTACCGCGCTGTCCGAATCCGGGCTGCAGGTGATCGGCACGGTGATCGAGTTCACCGGCCGCCAGGACAACGTGGCCGTCCGCGAGGCCGGCATGGTCGGGCTGGCGTTCAATGCGCTGATGGCGATCGCCGCGCTGGTCTCGATCAGCATCTTCATCCCGCGCCAGGGCAAACGCGGCTAGCGCCGCACAGCGGGGCCGGCCGCGGTGCCCGCGCGATGACACCCGGCCGTCATCGGCACACCCCAACGGCCGGCGCCGCTTGCTGAACGTGCCCGGCGCAGGGATCGGCCCGGGCAGGTACACTGCAGGTCACTTGTCTGACCTGCGAGCCCCATTGTGGCCAAACCCAATTACTCCTTCGAAAAGCGCCAGCGTGAGCTGGCCGCCAAGAAAAAGAAGGACGAGAAGCTCGCCCGCAAGCAGGCGACACGCGAACAGGGGCGGGCCGTGCCGGCCACCGAGGATGCCCAGGAGGGCTGAACCTGCCTGTTGGCTCCGGGGCCCTGGAGGCTCCACCTGCACAAGCCGGCCTGCGCCGGCTTGTCTGTTTTGGCCGGAAGCAGGCTGCTTGCCGCTGGTTCGGCCCGCCCGGCCGTGCGCCCGAGGGGTGCTGATCAACCGCTGCCCGAGCGCCTGCGCTGCAGGAGCCGGCGGGAGCGGCGGTGTTGCCGGCCGGCTGGCTCATTCGGCCCATTCCGGGTCAGCGGTGAACAGGATGGTCAGCCAGCGGTCCGGGCCCTCATCGCCGATCAACTCGCCGACCTCCTCGCGCAGCGCATCCCATTGCGCGATCGTGCGCGGCGGCGAGTCGGCCGGGACGATGAAAAACAGTTCCACCTCCTTCGAGCGCCCGACCTGGGCGACATAGGCGCGGTGGTACAGAAAGCCGTGCTTGTTGACGAACTCTCTGGCCACCTTGTCGACATGCGCCTTGAGCTCGGGCGGGGTGATCAGCAGGATCTCGCCCAATGCCTTGCGTACCACCTTCACCGGCAGCGGCAGGATCACCAGGCAGACCACCGCCAGCACTGCCGGGTCGATGTACGGGGTGAGCCACTGCCAGCGCGTGCCCTGCAGCGCATCGCCGACGATGAAGGCCAGCAGCAGCGCGCTGGTGATGCAGGCCGACATCACCCAGCCCTGCACGTCCAGGCGTACGAAGTCGGAGCGGATCTTGCGGTTGGCGCGCGCTTCGACCACCGCCACCACCAGGCAGATGGCCAGGGTCACTGCGGCATAGCTCATCGCCCAGCCGAACTGCAGCTCACGCCCGCCCGCCAGCAGGCTGCCGACGGCGGTCACCAGCGCATACAGCGCCGCGCTGATCAGCAAGGTGCCGTTGAGGCCCAGGATCAGCGGCTCCAGGTGCCAGAAGCCCATCGAGAAGCGTTCGCGCAGCTTGCGTGACAGCCCCTTGGAATGGGCATAGGCGGTGATCAGGTTGACCGCCATCAACGACAGCAGGCTCATGCCGGCATCAATCAGCGAATACACCCCGTCAAACACGATCGAGAACGAGCCCGAATACAACCCGAACCCGATCCCGAGCACGGCGATCAGCGAGGTGGCGGCAATCGAGGTGCGCAGCACCCCGCGCTCATCGGTGAGGTCAAACAGCTGCGATATCGGTGTCATGCCCAGGTCCATCCTCAAGCGGGTGATCCCCGCGCGGCCGGCAGCAGGGCGCTGCGGTGCGGGAAACGCTACAGCATCGCCGAAAACCGGCCCGCCGGTACGCGGCGGCTGGTTCATCCGGTGGCACTGCCCGCAGCAGGCGGCGGCCGGGCGCGGCAGGCATAATCAGCGGCTTTGTTGCCGGAGGTAGTGCCGATGCGCTGGATCGTATTGTTGGCCGCTTGGTTGCTGGCGGGGCCGGCGCTGGCCCAGGGCGTCACTGCGCTGCAGTTGCAGCCCGGCGACCTGTTGTTTGTCACTGCCAGCCAGAACGGCCTGAGCGGGGCGATTGACGATGCCACCGCCCGCGCCGGCCAGGTCAGTTACGACCATGTCGCCCTGGTGGCCGGCAGCGGTGAACAGGCCCAGGTGCTGCATGCCGACCAGCTCGGCTCGCGCGAGCAGCCGCTGGCGGTGTTCCTGCGCGAGGCGGGGGAGAAGCAGCGCCAGGTCGATGCCTACCGCCTGCGCGATGCCGACCCGCAGGTGATTGCCGATGGCCTGGACCAGGCCCGGCGCCTGCTCGGCAAGCCGTACAACGCCACCTATGTGCCGGACGAGGACAGCCTGTACTGCTCGGATTTCATCGAGCGTGCCTTCCGTGCACACGGCATTTTTGCGCTGCAGCCGATGAACTTCCGCAACCCGCGCACCGGCGTGATAGCTGACTGGTGGGTGCAGTTCTACGCCGGCCACGGCATGGACGTGCCGCAGGATGTGCCCGGCAGCAACCCCAACGACATGGCGCGCGATCCGGACCTGCAGCCGCTGGGGCAGGTGCTGCACTGAGCCGGCCGCCGGCGCTGCCGGGGCACTGGCCATCAGGCGTCGGCAGCCAGGCCGCGGCCGGGTTCCCGCCTCGCAGGACCGCCCAGGCCGCCCGGGCTGGCAGCCGGCGCTTACACTGTGCGGCGTGATGCCGCCGGTTGCGGCGCTTTTGCCTATTGCCATGTCTTTTGAATCCCTGGGCCTGTGCCCGCCGTTGCTTGCCGCCCTCCACGCTGCCGGCATTACCGAACCCACCCCGGTGCAGGCGCAGGTGCTGCCGGCCGGGCTGGCCGGGCGCGATATCCAGGCGCAGGCACCGACCGGTTCGGGCAAGACCCTGGCCTATGTGCTGCCGCTGCTGCAGCAGCTGATCGGCGATGGCCAGCGCGGCTCGCGCACCGTGCGCCAGCTGGTGCTGGTGCCCACGCGCGAGCTGGCCGAGCAGGTCGCCGGAGTGTTCACCGAGTACGGCCGTGGCCTGCCGCGTCCACCGAAGGTGGTGGTGGCCATCGGCGGGGTGTCGATCAACCCGCAGATGCTGGCCCTGCGCGGCGGTGCCGATGTACTGGTGGCCACGCCCGGCCGTCTGCTCGACCTGCTCGACCACAACGCCTTGCTGCTCGACGGGGTGCATGCGCTGGTGCTGGACGAGGCCGACCGTCTGCTTGACCTGGGCTTCGGCGAGCAGATGCAGCAGCTGCTGCGGCTGTTGCCGCGCAGCCGCCAGACCCTGCTGTTCTCGGCCACCTTCCCCGAGGACACCAGTGCGCTGGCCCGTGCCAGCCTGCGCGAGCCGTTGCAGGTCCAGCTCGATGCCCCGGGCCAGGCGCCGGCGATCGTGCAGCGGGTGATCTGCGTGGACGAGCACCGGCGCAACCCGCTGTTGCAGCACCTGACCCGCCAGGAGGGCTGGGAACAGGTGCTGGTGTTTGTCGCCAGCCAGCGCAGCAGCGAGAACCTGGCGCAGAAACTGGCCAAGGCCGGCTTCCAGGCCGAGGCCCTGCACGGGGACCTGGGGCAGGGCCGGCGCGCGCGGGTGCTGCAGGGGTTTGCCGAGGGCCGGGTGAAGTGGCTGGTGGCCACCGATGTCGCCGCGCGCGGCATCGACATTGCCGGCCTGCCGCTGGTGATCAATTACGACCTGCCGCGCAGCACCGACGATTACCTGCACCGGATTGGCCGCAGCGGCCGCGCCGGTACCCAGGGGATGGCGATCAGCCTGCTCACCGAGGCCAACCAGGCGCACCTGCGCCTGATCGAAAAGCGCCACCGGCTGCAGCTGCCGCGCGAGGTGGTGGCCGGTTTCGAGCCGCAGGCCACAGCGCCCACCGCCGCCGGCACGCCAGCGGCCGGCGCTGACAACGGTGGCATCAAGGGCAAGCGTCCCAGCAAGAAGGACCGGCTGCGTGCGGCGCAGGCCGCCGGGCAATAAGCCCGGCGCGTCAGTCCAGCCAGAAATCACAGACGGTGACCCACTCCCCGGGAGCAAAGCCGGGGTAGTGGCGCTGCAGCGTGGCCAGCAGGCCGGCGCGCGTGCGGCAGGCCGGGTCATGCTCGAAGGCCAGCTCGGCATCACTGAGCTGGTCAAACCGGCACAGCCGGGTCTGCAGCGGCAGCGCGGCCGAGAGCTGGCCATCGGCCAGCTGCAGGCGCACCCGCATCACCCCGAGCCAGCGGGTGCCGCGGCGCACGCTGGTATTGCGGCCGGCAGCAAACACCGGCTCGGCAAAGCCCAGTATCGGTAGCGCGCTGGCGTTGGCATCGGTGGCAACCATGGTTTTTCCCTGGGTGGCGGCGCGGCGTTGCTGCCGCTGGGCCGACAACGGCCGTCGGCTCAGGGCACGATGGCCGTCCATTGCGGCGTGGCGAATTTCTGCTCGACCAGCGCCTGCGCCCTGTCCAGTTCGTGCGCCAGCAGCTGCCCGGGTTGCAGCCGGTATTGGCCGGCGAAGGTGGCGATCATCCGTTCGATCACCTGCGCCCGGCTCAGCCCGGTCTGGCTGCGCAGCGGGTCCACCCGCTTGCCGGCACTGGTGGTGCCCTTGTCGGAGAGCTTCTCGCGGCCGATGCGCAGCACATCGAGCATCTTGTCGGCATCGATGTCGTAGGCCATGGTCACATGGTGCAGCACTGCCTTGCCGCGGCGGGCCTGGGCGGCACCGGCAATCTTGCCGGCCGGCGAGGTGATGTCGTTCAGGGGCTGGTAGCTGGCGGCGATGCCCAGCTCGCCCAGCGCCTGGATCACCCAGCTGTCCATCAAGGCGTAGGACTGCTGGAAATCCAGCCCGGCCACCATCGCCTCCGGGGCGTAGATCGAATAGGTGATGGTGTTGCCCGGCTCGATGAACATCGCGCCGCCGCCGCTGATCCGCCGCACCACCTCGATCCCGTGGCGTTGCGCCGCGGCCATGTCCACCTCGTTGCGCAGTGACTGGAAGCGGCCCATCACCACCGCCGGGCTGGCCCATTCCCAGACCCGCAGGGTCGGCCCGCGGCGGCCGGCGGCCACCTCGTCGGTCAGGACCTCGTCCAGGGCCATGTGCAGCGCCGGCGATTGCGCCGGCAGATGGATCAGCTGCCAGGCGTGCCCGGCAAAGCGCTCGCCGTTCATGCCGCCGGCTCCGTGCTGGCCAGCGCCCGCCGTACGGCCACCGCCACGCCTTCGGCGGTGATGCCATACAGCTGCACCCGGGGCGGCAAGGCGGCGGTGATGGCCGCGCTGATCGCCTGCTCGCTGCTGTTGGCCGCCAGGCCTTCCAGTGCCTGGTTGATCTGCTCCAGGGCCGTGTCCGGCTCGATGAAGAAATCACCACTGACCTGCACCTGGGCAAGCCGGCCCTCGTTGACGGCCAGATCGACCACCACCAGCTTGCCGCCAGGCACCTTGTATTCACCGTGCATCGGTCCACTCCTTCACTGCGCAGGTGCGCATGGTCGCGCCGATCGCCCGGGCAGGCAATGCAGCCATGCCGGTACAGCCCCTACAATGCGGCTCCCCAAGGAGTCCGGCCGATGTCTGCACCTGCGTTATCCCCGATTGGCAAAGCCTTTGTTGTCGCCGCTTTTCTGGAGGCGATCACCTGGGCCGGGCTGCTGGTCGGGATGTTCTTCAAGTACCAGACCGCGTCGGTGGACCTGGGCCTGAGCCTGGTGTCGCTGTTCGGCCGCGCGCACGGGCTGGCCTTCCTGGTCTATGTCGTGGTCACGGTGATGACCGGGGTGCGCCAGCGCTGGCCGCTGTGGGCGTTGCTGCTCGGCGTGCTGGCAGCGGTGCCGCCGCTGGTGACGGTGCCGCTGGAAATCTGGTTCCGCCGCATCGGCCTGCTCAGCCCGCGGGGCTGACTGTCGCTGCCCTATTGTTCGCGCGGGTGTGGCCGGTGGCTGCCAGCGCCGGCTGCAGGGCCAGTGGCCTGGCCGTCGGTGTGGACAGGCCAGCGGGCAGTGCGCTTCAGCTGATGGCCACCTGGCTCCAGCCGCCGCTGTTGCGGTCGTAGGTGTAGTCGCAGTTGTTGAGGATGTAACGCACCGCATCGACACCGATCTCGCGGCGGGCGCGCGCCGAAGCGTCGGCGGCAATCGCCGCGGCCGGGCGCATCGGGTCGTCGGCCACCGCTTGGCGGATCGCCGCGGTCGGCGTGAGCCGGCGCTCGTCAGGCCACTCGCTCAGTACCAGGTAACGGGCCGGAGTGACCCGCATCTGGTTGCGGCGCTGGGCCAGCGCAAAGAACAGTTCCGGGTCTTCCACCCAGCCCACATCCAGCCCGGCCTGGCCCAGTACCCGGATCACCTCGCTGACATGCAGCCCTTCGCCGCTGCGTTTGAGCTGGGCCTGCAGCGCGTCGACATACGGGCCGAGCGAGCCCACCGGTACCGGCAGGTCGCGGTCGATCAGCCCCCACACCGCCTTGCCCAGCCGCACCAGCGGATCACGCGGCTGGATCTGGAAGGTGGCGGCCAGCCCACGGCGCTCGCGCAGGGCATTCTTGAGTTCTTCGGTGCTCAACGGCCGGCCCATTTCCTGCAGCAGCTCGACGATGAAGTCGCGGATCATGATCCGCCCGCCCAGGGCGCCGTCGGCTGGTTCCCAGACGCCTTTCTTCAGGTCGATCAGGCGGGTGCCGTGCAGGCGCAGGCAGGCGCCGAGCAGGTAGGGGTCCAGTTCGCCCTCGAACAGGCCTTCATCGCGTACCGCGCGGCAGATTTCCTCGGTACTCCACTGCCGGGCCACCGGGGCACTGAGCACCAGTGATTCGGCCGCTTCGACCAGTGCCTCGATCTGCTCGTCGCTGTAGGGCAGGTGGCGGCGCAGGCCGTAATGGCCGCGCGCCATCAGCACCCCGACATCGGGCAGGGCATTGGTGATGGACATGTCCGAGATCTCGCGCTGGGTCAGCGCACGCACCAGCTGCACCACCTGGTCGCGGTGCAGCGGCTCGTTGGCCTCGAACAGCACCACCTTGACCAGTTCCTTGGCCCCCTGGCCCATCGCCACGATCCGCAACTGGCCATCGGGCCCGGTCGCGGTCTGCGCCTGGTCGCCGCCGGCCGCCTGCCACAGCAGTGGCCGGAACGCGGCATGGCGTTCTTCCAGCAGGTGGCCGACCTGTTCCTGGGCCTGGTTGAGCAGGCAGTCTTCGTGGCTGAGCTTGAGCAGCAGGCTGCGCGCCTGCTGCACGCAATGCTGCCAATGGGCCAGCGGGAACGGCACCAGGATCGACTGGCCTTCGTGCTCGATGGTGTCGATCTCCCCCTCGGCCAGCGCCCGCAGCAGCTTTTCAAACCAGGGCTGCTGGGTGTTGTGCTGGTCAAACCAGGGGTCGCGCTGGTGCAGCTGCGGCAACGCCAGCAGCGGCTGGTCCGAGCGGATCAGCGCGCGCAGGCGGCGCAGCAGGTGGGCGCTGGCGGGTAACTCCCGCAGGGTCTTCAGCGCGCGCTGTTCGAGCTGGCGGATGCGCTCGCGGCTGACTTCGGGCACCCGCAGCTGGGCAATCTGTTCCAGTGTCCGCGGTTGGCCATCAATGCCCAGCCGTGCATGCAGGATGTCGCGATCATGCTCGCCCAGGCGTGCCCAGGCCTGCTCCAGGTAATGGTTCAGATCGGCCGGCTGCGCTTCGGCCGCGGCCGGAGCCAGGCCGGTGGGCAGCGGGTGCTTGCGCGGGCGGCCGCGGCGTCTTTGTACCGGCAGCGGGGCCGGCCCGCTGCCGCTGCCCACCGGGTGGGGCAGGTCGGCGCGGAACAGATGCGGGGCGCCGTCCACCAGGCCGACCTGCGGCCACCAGCCGCTCGGGCGCACATGCAGGGCCGCGGCGGTCAGGTAGATGCCTGGCGGCAGGCCGTGAAGCAAGGCTTGCACGGCGTCGTCGGCCAAAGCATCAAAGCCCGCATCCAGCAGCACATGACGCGCCCCTTCGGCGTAGGCTGCCTCCAGGGCAGCCTGCCAATCATCAGGCTGTGCGGCTTGACGGTTGGCCACATGGCCACCAGCAAACAGCGAATGGACGTACGCGCTCAACACCGGCATCCGGGCGTTCCTCTATGCGGAAAGGCGGGGCCCAACAGCGTGCTGTGCTCTTGCCGCCACAACCGGCAAAGTACAGCGGGCAGGCTCTAGTGTTCGCCCATTGTCAAGGAAATGTCCAGTAACCGGCCCGATTTCGCTGCAGTGCACCTCGCATTGCGGCGGTGGAGGGAGTACAAGGGGCCAGACTTCCAAGCGTAGGAGGTGGGTGATGGGCCGTAATGCAATGCGAAGTTCGTCCGGGCTGGCGCGGTTGCTGGCCCTGGCAGTTGCCAGTGCTGGTCTGGCCGGTTGTGCAATGAGTGAACGAGGCCCCGACAGCAACGGCTTCGTGCAGCAGGTACGCAGTGTGCTGGGCGAGCAGACGCAGCGCGAAGTGCCGGTCTCACAACTGGTGGATGCCCGCTGGGAGCAGCTGTGCATGCACCGCGATGGATCGCTGACGCTGAACCTGATCGAGCTGGATCAACGCCATGTGCTGCGGGTGCCGTTTGGCCAGCTGACCGTCAGCGACAGCATGTCGCCCGATTCGCTGGACGGGCAGTGCCTGCAACGTGATGAGATGGTGCGCCTGCGTCGGCATGGCAATGGAATGGACGCGCCGATCGTGTTCGAGCGTGCGTCGGTGGTCAATCCGGCCGTGACCGCGCTGGCCCAGCAGTAATCCGCGCCGCGCTGCAGCGGTTCGGGAACCCGGGGTCGGCGTGGGTGGCAAACGCCACGCTGACCCTTGTTTTTCAAGCGTTTGATGCGTAATCGGCGGCCCGGCGCCAGAGCAGGCCGGCTGCCGGGTGCTGGCTGGGCTCTGCGGCATGCGACCTGCGGTTGCGCGCTGGCCACGCGGGACAAGCACAACGGATGCCTGCGCGCAGCGCTGAGCCCGGTGCGGGTATCGGCGCCATGCACGGCGCGCTGGCGCTGGCCAGACAAGAAGGCGTGGTTGTTGAAAGTGTGATGGTGTATACACTTTTTCGACGCAGGCACATCCAGGGGGGATGTGATGACACGTTGGATGGCAAGGTGGGGCGCGGCCGGCATCGCGCTGGGGTTGATTGCAGGCTGCAGGCCGGAAACGTTGGCGCGCGCGCCGGTGCCGGCGCGCGTTCCCGGCCCGGTGGCGCCGGCCCTGCTCGGGCTGGAACTGGGAGCGGGCAAGGCCTTGCCTTTCTGTACCGCAGACGGTCCAGCGCGGCCCTGTCTGCTGCGCGCTGAAGACAGCCCTGCCGATGCGGGCCTGTACACGCTGCAACAGCTGCCCGGCAGAGCGGTCGGCGGCCTGCATGCCGATGCGGTGGCCTTGCAGCTGGCCGATGGCCTGGAAAGTGTCAGTGTGCAGTTTGAAGGCGCCGACGCGCTGCAGGCGCTGCCGCAGCTGCTCGAGCAGCAGTGCGGGCCGGCCGGTTTTGACAGCCGGATGGAGCTGGAGGGCGGTGGCCATCTGCGCTCGATGAGCTGGCAGTGCCCGGATGCGGTGGTCCAGCTCAATGCGTTGGATCACCCGGGCCAGGCGCAGGGCGCACTGAGCCTGACCACCGCACGTGGCCAGGCCTGGTTTGATGGCGCAGCTCCGCTGCCCGGGACCGCCATCGCTCTGGAGTAATGGCCCTGGCCGTTGTCCGGACTCAGCGGCGGATGCCGAACACCCCGTCCAGAGCGCGTTCGGCCTTGAACCCGGCCTGCGCCAGACGGGTGATGACCTCGGCGGGCACATCGCGGCCGCTGGTCAGCCGGTTCGGGCTGCCGGTGTAGTGGAACAGCCGGCCACCGGGGCGGATCACCCGCGCCAGCTGGCGGTAGAAGTCCAGCGAATACAGCTCGCCGGCAATGCCGAAGCGCGGCGGGTCATGCAGCACCGCATCGACGCTGGCATCGGCCAGCTGGGTGATATGCGCGGTCACATCGCCGTGCTGCAGCTGCAGCCGGCCACCGGCCGCGGCGCTGTCCGGGTCCGGCGACCACGGGTTGTGCCGGCGCAGCCAGAGCACCTCGGGGTTGCGCTCGACACTGGTGATCCGCGCCACCCCGGCCTCCAGGCAGCAGCGGGCGAAATAGCCCATGCCGCCGCAGGTATCGAGAATGACCTTGCCGGCCGGCTGCACCAGCGCCACCTTGGCGCGCGCATCCTCCAGCGGGCTGACCCTGGCGCTGGGCAGCATCTTGATGCCGTCGATCTCGAAGGTCGGTACCCCCCAGTCGGTGGGCACCAGCTTGATCAGGCCGTACTGGCCAAAGCGCGACAGCGGGGTGAAATCCTCGCCATCGAAGTAATACACCGTGCGGTCGCGGATTTTCTCCGGGTAGGCAAAGTGTTGCCCGTGCAGCGACCAGCCATCGGTGGCCAGTGCCGCCTCGGCCTGGCTCTGCCCCAGGTCGAAGCTGGCGGTGATGCACGGCTGGCTCTTGCGCAGGGCGCGGGTCATCGCATCGAAAACAGGGCGGGTGAGCAGCGGACCGGAATAGTGGGACACAGGCAGGGCAGGCGCAGGCAGACCGCGCGTCAGGGCAGGGTGGGGCGCCGATCGTAACCGACCGCGCGCCGGCTGCGGGTGGCGGGAGGACACCGAATTAACGTGCCGCTGTGGACGATCCAGTGCTTGCCGTGAGGAGAAACCACCATGCTGCTCCAACCCCATACCTGGATCGTGATTGCCAATGGCGCCCGGGTGCGCCTGCTGCGCAATGCCGGTAACGCCACCGCCGTGAAGCTGGCCGAAGAGGCAGCGCCCGTACTGGATGATGCGGATGTCGGGCCATCCGGCAGCCAGCCGCAGGATGCCAACCTGGCCGAGGCGGCGTTCAACCGGCGGCTGGCGCTGTGGCTGAACCAGCAGGCACTGAACCAGCGCTTCGAGCATCTGGTGCTGGTGGCCGACCCGGCCTCGATGGGGGAGCTGCGGCCGCAGCTGCATCCGCAGGTCAGCGCGCGTACCCAGGCCGAAATCACCAAGGACTGGACCCGGCTGGGGATCCAGGACATTGCCCAGGCGCTGGCACAGGTGGAACCCTGAGCCAGCCAGGCCGGCAGCGACCCGTTGCCGCCAGGGTGCGCGGGTCTGGGCGCTGGCCCTGCCGCGCGCGTGGGGCAGGTGCCAGACGGCGGTTTGCGTGGCAGTCCTGTCGGCCGCCCCCGGTACGCGCGGGAGCGGGGCCTTCCGCTTTGCCGGCGTGATCGCCACACTGGCCGGCCGTGTGCACAGGTGTGGATGGCGATAATGAAGTTGCAGCTTGCGTTGGAGTGGTTCCTCAACCCCGATCACTTGCCGCTGATTGCCGGCATCGAGCTGGGCTGGTTTGCCCAGGCCGGGCTGGAGCTGGAATTGATCGCCCCGGACGACCATTACGACGGCCTGCAGGCCACGGTCACTGGCCAGGTCGCGTTTTCCTGCAACGAGCCGTTGCACATGATCGATGAGCACCGTCTCGGGCTGAAGGCGCTGGGCTGTTTCTTCGAAACCGATGGCGGCATCGTGCTGATGCACGCGGCCGGGCAGCGCCTGCTCGCCGGTGGCCAGGTGCGGCTGGCCTCGCCGGTGGCCGGCGGAGTTACCGATGCGATCGCGGTGGAGATCCTGGCGCGCTGGTGCGCGGGCCGCGGTGCGGCATTCAGTCCGTCGCAGGTGGTGATTGAAAGCGCCGGTTTCGAGCACCTGGACAACCTGGCCGCCGGCTTTGATGGTGCCTGGCTGTGCTTTGCCAACTTCGAGGGCGTGGCCGTGCGCGAGCAGGGCATCGCCGCCGATTTCATCACCACCGCGCAGGTCGGCCTGCACAACTTTTCGGCGCTGGAGCTGTTCACCGGCCAGGCCTTCCTTGAGCAGCACCCGCAGCTGGTGGCCACCGTGGTCGAGCTGGTCGGCCGCGGTGCGGCGCTGTGCCGCGACAACCCGGCCCAGGCCGCGGCACTGTGGTACCAGCACAGCGGCACCACGCCCGATCCGTTGATGGACGCGATCATCGCCGACACCTGCCCGCGCCTGGTGGCCCCGGTGGTGCGTGATCCGGCGCGCTGGCAGGGCATGTGGGCGCAGTTCGACGCGCTCGGCCATGCCCGTGTCGATGCCGCCGGGTATGCCGCGCTGTACAGCTGAGGACGGCGTGGGCGGCGCATAATGCGCGCCTTCTCCATGATCCCGGGCCGCTGGCGACGGCGGCCCCTGCCTGGCATGTCCCTGCTCAAGACCGAACTGGCGCAATGGCGCGCCAACCCCGTGCGTGAACTGCTGGCCGGCGCGGTGGCCACCTTCGCCCTGATTCCCGAGGTCATCGCGTTTTCCTTCGTCGCCGGCATCGACCCGCAGGTGGGCCTGTTTGCCTCCTTCGTGCTGAGCATCGTGGTGGCGGTGTTCGGTGGCCGCCCGGCGATGATCACCGCCGCGGCCGGCTCGGTGGCGCTGGTCGCCGCGCCGCTGATCGCCAGCCACGGCCTGCCTTACCTGTTCGCCGCCGGCCTGCTCGCCGGCCTGGTGCAGCTGCTGTTCGGCCTGCTGCGGATGGGGGTGCTGCTGCGCTTTGTCTCTTCTTCGGTCCGCACCGGCTTCGTCAACGCGCTGGCGATCCTGATCTTCGCCGCCCAGCTGCCGCAGCTGGCCGGGGCCAATACCGCCAGCTGGGCGATGCTGGTGCTGGGGCTGGCAATCATCTGGGGCCTGCCGCGGCTGCCGCTGCCCGGGGTCAAGGCGATTCCCTCGCCGTTGATCTGCATCCTGGTGCTCAGTGCGCTGAGCGTGGGCCTGGGGCTGCCGCTGAAAACCGTGGCCGACCTGGGCCAGCTGCCCTCCAGCCTGCCGGTCTTTGCCGGCCTGCCCGAGGTGCCCTGGAACGCGGAAACCCTGCGCATCATCGCGATGCCGGCGCTGGCCATTGCGATGGTCGGCCTGCTCGAATCACTGATGACCGCGCGGGTGGTCGATGAAATGACCGCCACCCCGTCCAACAAGAACCGCGAGTGCACCGGACTGGGCCTGGCCAACATCGGCTCGAGCCTGTTCGGCGGCATTGCCGGCTGCGGCATGATCGGCCAGGCGGTGGGCAATGTGACCTACGGCGGCCGCGGCCGGCTTTCCACCGCGTTCGCCGGGATCTTCCTGCTGGTGCTGATGGTGCTGCTCAAGCCCTGGGTGGCCCAGGTGCCGGTGGTGGCGCTGGTGGCGATCATGCTGGTGGTGGCGGTGGTCACCTTCGACTGGGGCTCGCTGCGCGCGCTGCTGCACCAGCCGCGGCTGTCCTCGCTGGTGATGCTGGCCACCGTGGTGGTGACCCTGGCCACCCACAACCTGGCCGCCGGGGTCGGTATCGGTGTGCTGCTGTCGGGGGTGTTCTTCGCGATCAAGGTTTCCGGGGTGCTGGAGGTCCATCACGAGGCCGGCAGCGACAGCCACCAGGTGCAGGTGGCCGGCCAGGTGTTCTTTGCCAATGCCGATGCCTTCATCGAGGCCTTCGACCCGCAGCAGATGGCGGCCGAACAGGTCCTGATCGACCTGGGCCAGGCGCGGCTGTGGGACATCACCGCCGTGGGGGCGCTGGACACGGTGGTCAAGCGTCTGCGCCAGCACGGCAAGCAGGTGCGGGTGGTGGGCATGGATGCGGGCAGCCGCAACCTGATGCGCCGCGTGCTGCGCGGCGAGGTACCGCTGTAGGCCGGGCCGAAAACCCGTGTGACTGTGCCGATGGCCGGCGGCGCCGGGTTATCGTGGACGGCGGTGTCGAGCAGTGGGGGCGGTAGTGGCGGAAAACAAACAATGGCGGTGGCCGGCGATGGCCGTGGTGGTGCTGGCGATGGCCGCTGGCTGGTGGCTGACCCGGCCGCAGCCGTTGCCGCCGCCAGCGGCCACCGTACTGGGCTGGCAGGCACAGGCCTGGTGGCTGGCCGGTGATGGCCACCCCGGCCTGCAGGACGGCCCGGCCCGCCAGGCCCGCCTTGCCGAACCGTGGGGTCTGGCGCGTGATGGCCTGCGCGGGGTCTACCTCAGTGATGCCGGTGACAACAACCGCATCCGCTACCTCGACCGGCATGGCCAGCTGCGCACCGTGGCCGGCAGTGACGAGGGCCTGGCCGACGGCCCGGCCGCACAGGCCCGTTTCCACACCCCGTCCGGGATCGCGCTCACCGCCGATGGCGCGCTGGTCATCGCCGATACCGGCAACCATGCCGTGCGCGTGCTGCGCGACGGGGTGGTCAGCACCCTGGCCGGCAACGGCCAGCCCGGCCAGGGCGACGGTGCTGCCAGGCAGGCGCGGCTGGATGCGCCGATGGCGGTGGCGGTGGCCGCCGATGGCCGGGTCTACGTGGCCGATACCTTCAACGACCGCATCGCGGTGATCCACCCCGATGGCCAGCTGCGTACCCTGGCCGGTGGGCAGGGCCCGGGTCTGGCCGATGGCCCGGGAGCGGCCGCGCGCTTTGATACCCCTACCGGGCTGGCACTGGATGCGCAGGGCGTGCTGTGGGTGGCCGACCTGGGCAACGATGCAATCCGCCGGGTGCATCCCGATGGCCGGGTGGACACCGTGGTCGGTGGCCCGGGCGAGCGCCAGCTGTGGCAGCCGCAGGCCGTGGCCATCACCGACGATGGCGTGCTCTACATCGGCGAACGCCTGACCGGCCGGGTCGTCCAGCGCAGCGTCCAGGGCCATCTGAGCACGGTGTTCGGCACCGATCCTGCCAGCCGGCTGTCGCGCCCGGCCGCCCTGGCGCTGACCCCGGAAGGCGGGCTGCTGGTCAGCGATGCCGGCGGTATGCGCCTGCACTGGCTGCGCGCCCAGCCGGCCGGCGAGGCGAGCGTGAGCGGGATGATCGGCCCGGCAGCGGAGCGCCCGCTGCCGGCCACCGAAGGCCGCTGGCCATTGGCCCCGCAGCGTGGCTGGCATGAAGTGGTCGGTACCCTGGGCGAGGTGCGCGGCACCTTTGCCGGCAAGAACCGCAACCACCTGCATGCCGGTTTCGATATCCGCGGCGATGTCGGCCAGCGCGTGCTGGCCATTGCCGATGGCAAGGTGTCCAGCCCGCTGGCGGCCTGGAGCCCGAACGGCCAGGCCGAAGGGCTCAACGTGGGCGAGCTGGATTACATCCACATCCGGGTCGGGCGCACGGCCGATGGCCAGGCGCTGGACCCGCGCTTTGAACTGCTGCGCGATCCGCGCGGGCGGGTGGAGCGGGTGCGGGTGCGCCGCGGCACCCGTTTCGCGGCCGGCGAGGTGCTGGGCACGATCAATGCCCAGGCCCATGTGCACCTGCAAGTCGGGCCCGGCGGTTACGAGCGCAATGCGATTGCGCTGGGGTTTGCCGGCTTCACCGATACGCTGGCGCCGGTGATCGAGGACATCCGGGTACTGGATGACAACGAGCAGGTGGCAGGTCAGCGGCGCGATGGCCGCTGGCACCTGCCGCGCAGCGCCGGGGTGGTGCAGCTGGCGGTGCAGGCGCGTGACCAGGTCGACGGCAACCTGGCGCGGCGCCGGCTTGGGCTGTATGCGCTGGGCTGGCAGCTGCTCGATGCCGCCGGCACGCCGTTACCGGGGTTCGAGCAGCCGCAGATGAACCTGGAGTTCAACCGCATGCCGCCGCAGGGCGATGCGGTGCTGCATGCCTACGGCCCGGACAGCGGCATCACCGTGCATGGCAGCGCGGTGACCCGTTTCCAGTACCTGGTCACCAACACCGTGCGTGATGGCCGGCTGGCGCGTGGCGGCTGGGATGTCTCGGCGCTGCCGGCCGGCGATTACCGGGTGCGCATCAGTGCCCGCGACTGGCATGGCAACCAGGCCCGCGAGGGGCGAGAGCTGCTGCTGCGCCTGGAGTAGCCCCTGACCATGGGCAGGGGTGGGGCGGCGCCGGCCTGCACTACACTGGCCGGTGTTGCCTGATGAAGACGAGGTCTGTGTGAAACGACTGCTTGCCGGCGCCGTGGCGCTGTCCCTTTCCACGGCCGTGCTGGCCGCCACCCCGGTGTTTGACCCGGCGCGCATCAGTGCCGACGTGCGCGAACTGTCCTCCGATGCCTACGAGGGCCGTTCGCCGGCCACCGAGGGCGAGCGCCGCACCATCGCCTACCTGTCGGCGGCGCTGGCCGAGGCGGGTGTCCAGCCCGGCGGCGACCTGGTCGACGGCAAGCGGCTGTGGACCCAGGCGGTGCCGTTGATGATGAGCGACATCGTCGGCACCCCGGTGCTGTCCATCGGCAAGCCCGGTGCCCACCGCGCGCTGACCCAGCGCGAGCAGATCACCGTGCGTGCGGCCCAGGACGGCAGCAGTCATGTGCGCCTGGTTGATGCTCCGCTGGTGTTCGTCGGCTACGGCCAGCACGCCCCGGAACGCGACTGGGACGACTTCAAGGGCGTGGACCTGAAGGGCAAGGTCATGGTCGTGCTGATCAACGACGCCGACTTTGAAAGCGGCCAGGGCGACTTCGACGGCAAGGGCATGACCTACTACGGGCGCTGGACCTACAAGTTCGAGGAAGCCGCCCGCCAGGGCGCGGCCGGGGTGCTGATCGTGCACGAAACCGCGCCGGCCTCCTACGGGTGGGCGACGGTGGCCGGCTCCAACGGCAACACCATGTTCGATGTGGTGCGAGCCGATCCGGCGCAGGCACATGTGCCGCTGGAAGGCTGGATCCAGCGCGAGCTGGCGGTGCAGCTGTTTGCCGATGCCGGGCTGGATTTCGAGCAGCTCAAGGCCGCCGCGCAGACCCGCCAGTTCCGCCCGGTCGAGCTGGGCGGGCAGACCTTCTCGGCCGATTACGCGGTCAACCGCAAGCAGATCGTCTCCCACAACGTGGTCGGCCGGATCGAAGGCAGCACCCACCCGGAGGAAACCGTGGTGTATTCGGCACACTGGGACCACATCGGGGTCGGTGAGCCGGACGCGCGTGGTGACCGGATCTTCAACGGCGCGGTCGACAATGCCAGTGGCACCGCGGCGATGCTGGAACTGGCCCGCGGCTGGATGGCCGGGCAGCGGCCGCAGCGCTCGGTGGTGTTCCTGGCGGTGACCGCCGAGGAAAAGGGGCTGCTGGGCTCGGAGTACTACGCCAACAACCCGCTGTATCCGCTGGAAACCACGGTGGCGGTGATCAACATGGATGGCGCCGCGACGATGGGCCCGTCACGCGATTTCGGCATCTACGGCAAGGCCGATGTGCAGCTGCTGGACCAGCTGGTCGCGGTGGCTGGCCGCTGGGGCGTGCGTTACACCCCGGACAGCAAGCCCGAGGCCGGGCTGTTCTTCCGTTCCGACCACTTCCCGTTTGCCAAGCGCGGGGTGCCGGCGGTGTCCTTCGGCGCCGGCCAGGACTGGGTGGAAGGTGGGCTGGAGGCCGGTCGCGCCGCCTCGGCCGCGTACAACACCCAGCGCTACCACCAGCAGGCCGACGAGTGGGACCCGGCCTGGACCTTCACCGGTGCGGCACGTGACCTGGAAATCCTCTACACCCTGGGCAGCGAGCTGGCCAATTCGCGGCAGTGGCCGGCCTGGGGCGCCAGCTCGGAGTTCGGCCCGCTGCGCCGGGCCAGCGATGCGCAGCGCAAGTAAGCGCGGTTGAGCGGTCAACACACAACGGGGCGCCAGTGGCGCCCCGTTGTTGTTGGGCCACGCCTGCGGCGGGGCTAGAACGCCGGCTGCAGGCGCAGGTTGCGGTCGCCCATCTGGTTGAGCTGCACCACCAGCGCCGAGTGCTGCCGGATCCGGCCCAGCTCGCGCATGATCCGGATGTCCTCATGGCGCAGCTCGCGCTTGGACATCACTTCCTGCTTGTAGTCCATCACTTCCGGGTACTGGCGCGCCATTTCCAGTGCCTGGGCCACTTCCTCGACACTGTCGGCATCGCGGCTGACCCGCGCGCGGCTGTTGAAGGCCTTCATCCAGCGCTCGAAACCGGCGGTATGGTCGAACATGTTGGCCATGAACCAGATCACGAACAGGATCGAGACCCAGGAACCGAACACGATCACCACCCGGGTAAAGGTGATGTGGAAATCATCGCGCCACAGGTAGTTGGTGATCAGGCCCAGGATCAGCAGCGCCGAGGCCTGCCAGAGCACGATCGAGGCGATCAGCCATTGGCATTTGGCCCGGGCCAGCAGCTCGACTTCCTCATGCAGCTGCGCCTCGCTTTTGGCTTTCCAGTGGGCGAGCTGTTTTTCGAACGGGGCGCGGTACAGCTCGTTGTCCTGCAGCAGCAACCCCAGACCTTTGAACAAGGCAATCATGGCTTACTCCTTCTGCAACTGGCTCAAGGGCCGCCGCGGTGGCTCCAGCGACGGCATGGACAAGGTTGTGCGCCTGTCGCGGCACGGACGCAACGGTGCCTTGATCCGGTTGGCGGTTGCCGGCCTTGCGTGCTGCGGCGCGACAGCGGTTACTGCCGGGAAAATCGGTAAAAAAGGACAATTTGTTGTGCAGCTGCACACAAGGCGCGGCAAGCGCTGCAATTGCTAAGGCCTTGTGAAACCGCGCAGCACCGGGGAAGGACGGCTCACCGGGTTTGCCAGCCCCGGGCGGGGTTCCGGTTGTAGCGGCCCTCGTGCATGCTAGGCCCCGTTGGCCATTGAAATCCGTCGCAGCTGCATGCTGCATCCAGGGGAAGTCTGAATGCCCGGGCAGCAAGCCTACAAACAACAGATGCGGGTAGTGGCCAGCGCAGGGGCGGTGGTCGCCGTGGTGCTGGCGGCGGCGTTTGCGCTGATGCTTGGGGTTGACCGCCAGGTACGTCTGTCCTCGATGCAGCGCCAGGCCAGCCTGCAGGCGCAATCCACCCATCAGCTGTTGCGGCAGCGGCTGGATTCCACCCAGCGGGCGATGACCAGCGTGCACAACCAGATGCTGCAGCTACAGCAGGTGCTGGGCAGCACCGCGCTGCAGCGGCCGCTGCTGGAGCAGATCCTGGAGCAGACGGCCGGGCGCAACCCGGAGATGGTGGATTGGTCGGTGGTGGACGACAGCGGGCAGCTGCTGGCCGGCAGCCGCGGCGATCCGGATTTTTATGACTGGGCCATCCCGGCCAACCTGATGGGCGATTCGGCGCTGTATATCGGCCCGTTGCAGGCCCGCAGCGACAACAGCTGGCAATTGCCGCTGGCCCTGCGCATCGATGCCGGCCGCTGGCTGCTGGCCCGGCTGCGTGGCAGCCAGATGCAGGCGCTGGTGGCCGATGATCTGCTCGGCGCCGGTGGCGTGCAGCTGCTGCTGGATCGTGCCGGCCTGGTGCTGGCCGACAGCCGCGGTCCGCGCTTGCTGGGCCGTGAGCTTGGCTATTGGTCCCAGCCGCGGGCGCAATACCCGCAGGCGCTGCACGGCCAGCAGGTGTTTGCCGACGAGGTGGTGCGCATCGTCGCGGTGATGCACACCCCGCAGCTGCCACTGACCGTGGTCACCGCACGTGCCCGCGACGAGGCCCTGGTCGGCTGGTGGCGCTATGTGGCCGGGGCGTTGTTGATCTATCTGATCTACCTGATCGGCGTGGCTTACCTGCTGTACGCCATCCGCAATGCCCACCTGCAGCAGCAGCGCCTGGCCAAGGAGATCCGCGCCGGCTCGGCCGAGCTGGCGCTGGCCAACAAGATCGGCCGGGTCAGCACCTGGACGGCCAATGCGCAGACCCTGCACTGGGGCCACAGCGCCGCACAGGTGTTCGGCCTGGACCGCAACTCGGCGCCGTTGAGCGAGGTCTTCGAGCGCGTCCATCACCTGGATGTAAGCATTGTACGGCGCAGCTGGCAGCTGGCCTGGGCCGGTGAGCAGCCGCTGGACCTGATGTTCCGGCTGGTGTTTCCCGGCGGCGTGATCCGCTGGCTGTCGGTGCGTGGTGAGCGGGTGGCCGATGGCAGTGGCTACATGACCGGGGCAGCGGTGGATGTGACCGAGCGGGTACAGGCGCAGGAGCGCGCGCGCGAGGCCGAACGCCAGTTCCGCATCCTGTTTGAACGCAACCCGGTGCCGTTCTGGCTGTTTGACCTGGATACCCTGCGCTTTCTGGAGATCAACCAGGCCGCGGTGGAGCGCTACGGCTATTCGCGCGATGAGCTGCTGGCGATGACCGTGCTCGACATCCGGCCGCCGGAGGACTGGGCCGAGCTGCGCGAAACCATCAGCCTGATCCAGCGCGGCGTGCTGCGCGAATCGCGGGTACGTACCCACCAACGCAAGGATGGCAGCCTGCTGTCGGTGCAGGAGCAGACCGCGCGGCTGGAATTTGCCGGCCACGATGCCTGCCTGGTGCTGGCGGTGGATGTCACCGAGCGGCTGGCCTACGAGCGTGACCTGGCCTACCGCGCCAGCCACCATCCGGAAACCGGGCTGCTGACCCGGCGTGCGCTGGCCGATACCCTGGACATGCGTGACCGTCCGTATGCGATCGCCCATGTCCAGCTGCGCGGCCTGCAGCTGGTGGGTGACACCCTGGGCCAGGACATCGGCGAGCAGGTGCTGCGCACGGTTGCGGCCCGCCTGGGCGGGCTGGCCGGGCGCTATGGGCTGCTGGCCTACCAGCCCGGCGAGGACTTCATCCTCGCCATCAAGGGCCGTTACGACCTGGAACATGTGCTGGAGCATCTGGCCGAGGTGGTCAGCGAGCCGATCCGAGGGCCGGAATCGTTCCATCAGCTGCAGGCGCATATCGGTGTGGACAGCTGCACCGACAACCGCCTGCCGGCCGATACGGTGATGGCACGGGCCGCGCAGGCCGCCCACGCCGCGCGCGCCGATGGTGTGTTGATCAAGTATTACGACGAGGCGGTGGCGCAGCGCCTGACCGCCCGCCTGCACATGGCCGCGCGCATCCACAGCGCGATCGAGCAGGGCGAGTTCGAGCTGTATTTCCAGCCGATCTGCCGTGCCAGTGACACCCGGCCGGTGATGCTGGAGGCCCTGCTGCGCTGGCCGCAGGCCGATGGCAGCTCGATCATGCCTGGCGAGTTCATCAGCCTGGCCGAAGACACCGGGCAGATGATCGCGCTCGGGCGCTGGGTGATCCGTGCCGCGGCACGGGCGCAGCGTGTGCTGGCCAACGCCGGCTGGCGCGAGGTCAGTGTCGCGGTCAATGTCTCGGCGGTGCAGTTCTTCAACGACGACCTGGTCGGTGAGTTCAGCCGTGCCTGCGAGGACGCCGGCATTCCGACCCAGGCGCTGCAGGTGGAGTTGACCGAAAGCGGCCTGATGCGGGACCCGGAGCGTGGCCTGCAGACCATGCAGCGGCTGCACGAGCGCGGGATCAAGATCGCGCTGGATGATTTCGGTACCGGTTTCTCCTCGATGTCCTACCTGCAGCACCTGCCGCTGGATGCGCTGAAGATCGACCGCAGCTTTGTCGCCGATGTCGAGACCAACCCGCGCAATGCGGCCATCTGCCGCGCCTTGCTGTCGCTGGGCCACAGCCTGGAGCTGGAGGTGATCGCCGAAGGGGTGGAAACCGAAGGCCAGCGCCAGTGGTTGCAGGCCCACGACTGTGACCAGCTGCAGGGCTACCTGCTCAGCCGGCCGATGAGCTTGGACGATGTCCTGCAGTGGCTGGCCACACTCACAGCCAGAGGGTGAGTTCACGCGCGTGGGCAGGATCGGGTGCGCGCCCGTGCAGCCACCAGTCCTCCAGCAGCGGGCGCAGCACATCGCTGTGCATGCGTGCCGGGCGGCGGCCGGGAAAGCGGTCCATGTTGTCCTGCTGCGCGGCCAGGATCGCCGCGTCCTGGCGGCCGACATGGGCCAGCAGCGGCCACAGCAGGGCGCGCACCGCCCAGCGCGGCGCCCAGCGGCCGTGGATGTGGAAGGTGGCCAGGATGCGGGTGTTGCGGGCATCGACCGGGGAAAAATGCAGGCTGACGCAGGCACGCGCGCCGTTGCGGTAGTCGTACTGCAGGCGGGTGCTGCCGGGCAGCTGGAAGTGCGCGCTCTCGCCACTGCGCGCTGACTCGAACAGGCGCCAGACCAGCCCGCTCTGCGCGGGCTGGCCACGGTAGTCGACCCGTACCCGGTCCCCGGCCACCTGCAGCTCGACTTCGGTGGGACGGCGCTGGCCATCGCGGCGCAGCCAGCCGGCATGCACGTAGTGGGTGTGCAGCGCATCGAGGAAGTTTTCCATCACCTCCAGCACATGGCCGCGCCACTGCGCCTGCCACAGGAAGCGCCGTTGCGCCGGCTCCAGTTCCAGCGCCAGCGCCGGTGGCAGCGGCGCGCCACTGCTGGCGGGGCGCAGCCAGAGCAGGCCATCGTGGGCCTGCAGCGGGAAGGCCGGCACCCGGATCGGCGGCAGCGGTTGCTGCGGGTCATGCCCGGGCAGCGCGCTGAGCCGGCCTTCCGAATCAAACCGCCAGCCGTGGTAGGGGCACTGCAGCTGGCCATCGCGCAGGCAACCGGCCGACAGCGCCAGCTGGCGGTGCGGGCAGCGGTCTTCCAGTGCGAACCAGCCGCCGTGTTGATCCGGCGCAATCACGAAGTGCCGGTCCAGCAGGGTGATCGCCAGCGGCTTGCGGCGCAGCCGGTCCAGCCGGGCAATGGCGTACCAGTGCTGGTACAGCGCCGCTGGCCAGGCCGGTGCAGTGGATGGATTCATAGCTGGTAATGGCGCATCAGGGGTTCGCCCACGCGGCGGGTCAGCTGGCTCAGCGTCCACAGCAGGGCACGGGTGGCGCGCGCGGCCGGCGGCGCCCAGACTGCGCTGTATTCGATGGCCGCCACGCCGCCGCGCAGGCGTTTGAAGCCGGCGGCACCGGCACTGAGGTTGAGCCGGCGCTGCGATTGCCGGGCGTGCCGGTAGCTGGTGGCGGTCAGGGTGCGGTACAGCGCCAGTTTCTGCGCCGCGCCGGTGTCGTAGCCGACGATCGGGGTGGAGACCACCTGCTCGGTGCCGAACATCCCGGTGATGCACTGCAGCCGGCCGTGGTCATCACGCCAGCCTTCCAGCCGCAGCAGGCCGTCACGCTGCCAGTCGGCAATCATCTGTGGCCGGTAGGCCGGGTTCCAGCGCGAGTACTTGCCCAGGTACAGCTGGCCGTAAAGCTCGGCAATGCGCGGCGCATCGGCGGCGCTGATGGCGTGGTTGTCGCACCAGTGCAGGTCGCGCCGCTGCAGCAGGCGGGCATCGGCGCGCATGTTCGCCCGCCTGGCGGCAGCCTCCAGGTCCGGGTAGAGCCAGACCTGGCGGCTGGCGATCAGCGCAAACCCGCGCGCCTGCAGCGCCTGCAGCCAGTCGGCGTTGTCCTGGCGGTTCAACGAGCGCCACCACAGTGCATGGCCGGGCCAGCGCCGGCGCGCCTGGGCAAGGGCCTGGTCCAGGTCCACTGCGGCCAGCGCCGGGTACAGGTTGGTGGACAGGCACCAGTTGTTGAGCGTTACCGTGCGGTCCAGCGCGCAGGCATCGGCCAGCCGCGCCAGCTGCGCACACAGGCCGGCCACCGTCGCCCCGAGCGGGCGCGGCAACAGGCGTCGCGCTTCCTCGGCGGCATAGTCGATATAGGTGCTGCGTGGCGAGCACACCCAGGCATTGCCCGGCTCGGCGTGGTTGATGGTGACCGGCAGTTCCAGCGCGCCGGCATCGACCGCATCGATCTGTGCCGTCAGGTTGCAGGCCAGCCGGTTGGCATCGGTGTGGCGGTAGCGCTGCAGGTAGGCCGCGGCGTTGTCGGCAAAGTTGTCCAGCGGGACCGGCAGGCTCATGGCAGCGGCTGTCCGTCCCATTCGATGTCGGCGGTGGAGGCGGCGCGCAGGTCGCCGTTGCCGCGCAGAGCGCTGGCCGCGTAATGGGCCAGGTCGCGCAGCACCCCTGTACGCGGGCGGCGGTCCTGGCCGCGTGCCAGTACATCCTCGGCGCGGGCGTGGTCGTGCTGCCAGCGCCGCCACTGCCCACGCAGCAGCGCCAGCGGCGCGCCATGCAGCCACATCATCGGCGCCAGCATCGCCGCCGCGCTGGTCGGGGTGCGGCAGTGTTCGCCCTGGCCGCACAGCGCCTGCACCAGCGCATCGCTGCCGGCAAACAGGTGGATGGCGCTGGTGCCGCGCGGGTTGCATTCGATCACCGTGGCCCGGCCGTCGGCATCGACGATCCAGTCAAAGGCGATCTGCCCGCTGTAGTCCAGCGCGGCCACCAGCGCCCGGGTCTGGGTGAGGATGTCGGCGTTGTCCACCGCATCGAAGTAATAGCTGGCACTGCGTGCCATCCGCCAGCCCGGGCGGTAGGCGGCGTGGGCGAGCAGGCGGCCGCGCTCGGCCACCGCGTAGCTGCAGATTTCCTGACCCGTCAGCAGGGCCTGGGCCACCCAGGGGCGGCCATCCAGGGCCGGCGCGTTGGCCGGCAGGCCGTTCCGGTACAGCCGCACCTGCACCCCGAAGCGCGAGAACTCCGGCTTGAGCACCAGCGGGCGTGAACCGGCCCACTGCCGGGCCTGATCGATGTCGTGTACGCGCTGGCTGGCCGGTACCCGCATGCCGGTACTTGCGGCCAGGCCGAGGAAGGCCCATTTGCTGTGCAGCTGGCGCAGCAGCGGCAGCTCCATGCAGGCGACCCGGGTGCTGGCGGGTATCTGGGTGCGACCGTGGGCCAGGTAGAACACCTCCTCGCAGGTCGGTACCAGCAGGTCGATGGCCTGCTGCCCACACAGCCGGGCCAGTGCCTGCACGAAGCCGGCCGGCTGCTGCCGCGGCGGTGGCACCCGGTGGTGACAATGCACCGCGCCGCTGGCGCTGGTGGCATGGGCCGGCTGGCTGTCGGCGGTGTGCACCTGCCAGCCGGCGGCGGCGAACTGGCGGGCCAGGTCCAGCGCGATCGGGGCGCGGGCACCGGTGAGCAACACCCGTCGTGCGGGCGTGGCGTTCATGCGCTTCCCCGGGCCGGGCGCCAGCGCCGGCAGTGGGACGGGATCAGGCGCACGCCCGGGTACTGGCGGCCCAGTGCATGCAGGCGGGCGAAGGTGTCGCGGTAGCGCGGGCCATCGCCGAGCCAGGCGGTGACCAGGGCCGGCGGCAGCACGGCTTTTTCCAGCGCGTCACTGGACCAGACTGCATCGGCGACCAGGAACACCGGGCCGTCGGCATCGGCGAACCACAGCCCGGTATGGCCCGGGGCATGCCCGGGCAGGTCGACCAGCAGCACGCTGCCATCGCCGAACAGGTCGCGTGGCGGCGCGAAGCCATGCAGCGGCGCCGGTACCGTGGCTGCCAGCGGCAGCGCCTGCAGGCCGGTGAGCCGGGCCGGAACATCGGCCAGCAGTGCCGGCAGGTAGCCGTTGGCAGTGGCCTGGACCCGGTTGCACTGCTGCAGGTGCGCCCAGGCCGCCTCGGCGCAGTACACCCGTGCCTGCGGAAAATCGGCCACCCCGGCGACGTGGTCGCCATGCAGGTGGGACAGCACGATGTGGGCAATCTGTGCCGGCGCGATGCCCTGCGCTTGCAACTGTCCGGCCAGCGCCTGTTCGCTGGCGCCGTGCACCGGGGTGGTCCAGCGGTACAGGCGTTCGGGGAAGGGTTCGGTGGCCTGCAGGAAATGGCGGGCATAGCCGGTATCAAACAGCAGCCAGCCGTGCTGGCGGTGGTGCAGCGTGGCGGCCAGCGACGGAAACTGGCACGGCCGCAGCGCGCCATCGCGGCGGGCGGCAATTTCCGGGTGCCGGCAGTGGCCGGCTTCAAACAACTGCCAGCGGTCGATCATTGCCGCCAGCTCCGCGCAAAGTCGGCCAGGCCCTGCTCCAGCGTGACCTGCGGCTGATAGCCCAGCTCGTCGCGGGCACAGCCGATATCCAGCGTCTGTGACCAGCCGATCACCCCGACCCCGTAGCGGGTCAGGCGTGGCTCGGGCTGGCCGGGGCGCAGCCGGGCCAGGGTCTCGGCGATCCCGGCAGCGGCCAGCGCCAGCTGCCGGGGCACCGGGCGCAGGCGCACCTGCAGCCCGCACAGCGCGAAGGTCTGCGCCAGCAGCTCGCCCACCGCGGTCGGCTCGCCATTGCTGATGTTGTAGGCGCGGCCGTCGCCGGGCGCGCTGTCGGCCAGCGCGGCGCGGGTGGCGGCCACGACATTGTCGACATGGGTGATGTCGATCACCGCGCGGCCACCATGCACCAGCGGGAAACGGCCCGAGGCGGCCACGGCGAGCAGGCGTGGGAAGATCGCGGTATCGCCCGGGCCGAACACTGCGCGCGGGCGCAGCACCACGCTGGGCAGGTGGGCGGCATGGGCGCGCACGCGCAGCTCGCTTTCCCACTTGCTGCGCGCATACGGGGTGATCCAGCGCGGCGGTGGCTCGAACGCCTCGCCCACCGCGTACTGGTCGGCAAAGCGGAAATAGATGCTCGGCGAGCCGAAGTGGACAAAACGGCCGACCCCGGCCTGCACGCTGGCGGCGAGCAGGCGCTCGGTGGCCAGCACGTTGTCGCGCTGGAACTGCGCCGGGGTGCCCCACGGACTGGAGCGCGCGGCGCTGTGCACCGCCGCATCCACCCCGGCCAGCAGTGGCTGCAGATCATCACTGGCCAGGTCGGCGGCGTGGGTGTCGATGCCCGGGCCCAGCGTGGCCAGCGCCGCACGGTTGCGGCCGCTGGCACGCACGCGGTGGCCGTCGGCGGCCAGCGCCCGTGCGATGTGGCTGCCGATGAAGCCGGACGCGCCGGTGACCAGGATGCGCGCCATCAGTAACGCAGCACCACGCCACCGGCCGACAGCCCGGCACCGGTGCCGACCAGGGCGATGGTGTCGCCCCGCCGGATGCGGCCATCGCTGATGGCCAGGTGCAGCGCGGTGGGGATCGAGGCCGACATCTGGTTGCCGTAGTGCTCGATGATGTTGACCAGCAACCCGGGCGGCAGCCGCAACACGCGCTGGATATGCTTCAGCGCCTTGGCACTGGCCTGGTGTGGCACCAGCGCACCGAGCCGGGCCGGCTCGATGCCGGCACGGGTGGACAGTTCGGCGATGAAGCCGGGCAGCTTCTGCGCCGCCAGCCGGTAGACTGCCGCGCCATCCATCTCGAAGCGCGCCGCTGCGCGGTAGGCCTCGATGCCATCGTCGATCCGCACCGCGGTGCCGCCGGCACGCACCCGGCAATGTTCCACCCCGGCCGACCAGGTCTGCAGGTGCGCGGCCAGCAGCTGCGAGCGGCCATCGCCGGCCTCGATCGCCACCGCCGCCGCGCCGTCACCGAACAGCGGTGCGGTGTCCGGGTCATCCCAGTTCAGGCCGGCACTGGCGATCTCGCTGGAGACAATCACCGCGCGCCGGTAGCGGCCGCAGGCCAGCGCGCTGGCCGCCATGTCCAGCGCGACCGGAAAACTCAGGCAGCTGGCATTGATGTCGAAGGCGCCGATGCCGCTGTGATCCAGCCCCAGCTGGCGATGGATCAACGCTGCGGTACAGGGCAGGGCCTGCTGGCCGACCCCGCAGGCACTGATCAGTACCTCGAAGTCATCGTCCTGCCAGCCGGCGGCGGCCAGCGCCTGGCGCACCGCGTCTGCGGCCAGGCTGGCCGAGGTTTCCCCCTCACTGGCAATCGGGCGCGAGCCGATGCCCACATGCCGGGCCGTCCATCCCGCCGGTCGTGCAAAGCGTTGGTCAAACCAGTCGTTGTCACGCCGCAGGCGGGGCAGGGCGATGCCACTGCCGGCAATACGCAAGGGGATCGGATTGGGCATCTACAAGCGGCTCGACAGCATCGACAGGCAACCGGAGCGGCCGATTATCGCCTGTTTCGTTGCCAATGCCAGGCGCCGCCGAACTGCCACGCAGCGGCTGCCGCCAGAGCCTGCGCGATCGGGGTGCAGCAGCAAAAAAAACCGTTGCGGGCGTTTGGCAGCGGCAGCGCTCGTGGTAGCGTTGACGTCGTTTTCCGGCTGACTCTGGCCGCCTGCGCCGCGCTGCGGCGACTTGACTGACCCATGCATTCCATTGAAGTGGTGCTTGCAATGCTGCTGGCCGTGGTGGCCAGTGGTTACCTGGTGCGCATCCTGCCGGTCGGCTTGCCGCTGCCGCTGGTGCAGATCGGCCTGGGCGCGGCCATTGCCGGGTTTTTCGGCAGGGGGCATACCCTGGACCCGCAGCTTTTCTTCCTGCTGTTCCTGCCGCCGCTGCTGTTTCTGGATGGCTGGCGGATTCCCAAGCAGGGGCTGTTCCGCGACAAGGGCACGGTGATCGAGCTGGCCCTGGGGCTGGTGTTGTTCACGGTGATCGGTGCCGGCCTGCTGATCCACTGGCTGATTCCGTCGATGCCGATGGGCGTGGCCTTCGCCCTGGCCGCGATCCTGTCGCCGACTGATCCGGTCGCGGTCTCGGCCATTGCCAAGCGTGCGCCGGTGCCCAAGCGCCTGATGCACATCCTGGAAGGCGAATCGCTGCTCAACGATGCCTCCGGCCTGGTCTGTTTCCGTTTTGCGGTGGCGGCGGTGATGACCGGTGTGTTCTCGCTGGCCGATGCGGCGTTGACCTTTGTCTGGGTGGCGCTGGCCGGGCTGGCGATCGGGGTCGGCGTGACCTGGGGCATTGCCACCGCGCAGCGCTGGCTGTGGCGCAGTTTCGGCGAGGAACCCGGCGCGGCGCTGCTGGTGAACCTGCTGACCCCGTTTGCCGCCTATCTGCTGGCCGAGCATGTGCATGCCTCGGGCATCCTGGCCGCGGTGGCCGCCGGCATCACCATGAGTTATGTCGAGCTGACCGGCCGGGTCAGTGGTTCGATGCGGGTGCAGCGCACGGCGGTCTGGGATACGGTCCAGTTCGCCTTCAACGGCATCATCTTCGTGCTGCTGGGCGAGCAGCTGCCGGGCATCGTCGAGCGTGCGGTGGACTACATGCACGCCCACAGCGTGCACAGCCCGTGGTGGCTGCTGGTGTATGTGGCGGTGATCAACCTGAGCCTGGTGCTGCTGCGTCTGCTGTGGGTCTGGCTGTCGATGCGCTGGAGCCTGCTCAAGGCCCGGCTGCGTGGCCAGCAACGGCCGGTGACGCCGTGGCGGATCGTGCTGGCCACCTCGGTGGCCGGCGTGCGCGGCGCGGTGACCCTGGCCGGTGTGCTGACCCTGCCGCTGCTGTTGCCCGATGGCAGTGCGTTCCCGGCGCGTGACCTGGTGATCTTCATCGCCGCGGCGGTGATCCTGTGCTCGCTGCTGGCCGCAAGCCTGTTGCTGCCGGTGGTGCTCAAGGGGCTGGAATTGCCGGCCGATGACAGCCAGCGGCATGAAGAGGACCTGGCCCGGCGGATGTCCTCCAAGGCAGCGCTGGCGGCGGTGGAGCGGCGGCGCCAGGAGATGGTCCAGGGGCAGGCCACCGGCTCGGTGCAATTGGTCAATGATGCCGCCGCGCAGGTCAGCCTGCTGTACCAGCGCAACCTGTCGCGTGGGCAGAACGTGGACGCCGATCCAGAGCAGGTCGCCAGGATCGAGCGTGATTACCGCCAGCTGCGCAATGCCGGGCTCAATGCCGAGCGTGAGGAGTTGTTCCGGCTGGCCCGGCGCGGGCGGATTTCCGATGAGCTTTCGCGCAAGTTGATCCGCAACCTGGACCTGCTCGAATCGCGCCAGCGCGATTGAGCGGCCACAACACACCGGGCCGCGATCGCGGCCCGGTGCTGGCAAACCTGGCGGGCAGGACTCAGCCGGCCGGATCGGCCGCCGGCTGCAGCCAGTACGGCTCGACGCTGCCACGCAGTTTCAGTGTCATCGGGTTGCCGCGGCGGTCACGCGCCTTGCCGGCCTGGACCCGGACCCAGCCTTCGGAGACGGAGTATTCCTCCACGTCCATGCGTTCGTTGCCGTTGAAGCGCACGCCGACGCCGCGTTCAAGTGCTGCAGCGTCGTGGTGCGGGCTGCGGGGATCGACCGCCAGGCGGTCAGGAGGAGTCAGGCTCATGGTGATGTCTTTCGTTCTACCAGCGACAACTGCGCCGCTGTCCAATCTGCCAAGGATAAACGCTGGTGGGCCGGCGCAGTGGCAGGCCCTTCCGCTGGCCTTGGCGCAGGGGCAGAATCGACACCCGTTTGCGCGCCATCTGAAGGACCCCGCCATGCCCGACAACAGTGCCGATTACGAAAATGACGAAGGCCTGCTCGCCGATTTTGACGAGGACGATGGTGCGGCCCGGGTCTGGAACCTGCTGTGGCTGATCAACCCCGGTGACGAGGACAGTGCCCTGCAGCAGTTCGACACCCTGCGCGAGCAGCTCGGTGGCGAGGTCGATCCGGAAAATGACGACTGGCAGCCGCTGCTGCGCGAGGTGATCGACTGGCGCGCCGGTTTCCATGTCGGCCGCAATGACATCGATGCCCTGATCACCGCCATCGATGAACTGGCCGCGCGCTGGAACCTGCGGGTGGAGTGGGGCGGCGACTTCGACGATGAGGACTTCACCGCCGATCTGGACGTGCATGCGCTGATGGCCATCGCTCACGACAGCCTGCGTGAGCATGGCTACACCCTGTGGAGCTGGAACACCGACGGTGACGGCCACGCCGGCTGGATGGCGCTGAGCCGTGACGACGAGGCGATGCTGGCGCTGTGCTCGTTGCTGAACGTGGAAGTGCGACCGGGCAGCGATGCGTTCTGACCGCGCCTAGGGCGGGCTGTCGGCGGCCGGGTCGCTGCTGGCGGGCTGGTACTGGCCGCGGGCAGTGGCGATCACCGCCCGCAGCTGCGCCTTGTCGGTATGCCGCGACAGCGGCACGGCGCCCAGGCCGATCGCAACCGGGCGCAGGTCGGCGGGAATGTCGTAATGCACCCCGCTGGCCTTGTTCTGGAACGCCTGCCCGGGGATGCCCAGGCGGCGGGCCATCGCATGCAGTTCGTCCACCGTGTCGGCCATCAGGTGGGCCCAGCGCAGGCCGCGCCAGCGGTGCACGGCATCATCGACGTACACCGCCATGGCGCAGTGCCGGATCAGGCCTGGTCGGCCTTGCCGGCGGCCGGAGCGGTTTCGTCCACTTCCTCGGCCACGGCGATCGCCTCGTCCGCTTCGCTGGCTTCGCCCTCCTCGGCCTCTTCAGCTTCGGCTGCTTCCTTGGCCTGGTCGAATTCGGCCACCAGCTTGCCGATGTAGTCTTCCGCGCTCACGCCATCGGCTTCGGCCAGCGAAGCGACGATCTGCTGCAGCGCCGGCGAGGTTTCCAGGGTCACGGTGCGGCCTTCGGCCTTCTGCACATTGGCCAGGTGCTGCAGCATGGCCAGCATCGGCACCGGGTTTTCGGCGCTGCCCATGGTCTGGCCACCGATGGCCAGCAGCCACTGGCGGTTCTGCAGGCCGATCGCGGCCACGACCTGGTTCTGCTCATCCACCAGCACGGCATGGTTCTGCACCTGCTCGCGCTGGTTCAGGCGCAGGAACGGGCGCTTGCCGGCCTGCTTCTTGCGGGTATCGCGCTTGGCCTTGGAATTCTTGGACATGAAAGGTGCCTGATGTTCGTGAAAACGGCCATTGTAACGGCAGTTGCCAGCGCCGCCGGTGGCGCCGCAAGTGGCTTGTGTTCAGGCCGGCAGGCGGTCGCCACGTGCCAGCGGGTCGGGTAACGGCTGGCCGGCATCGACAAACTGCAGGCAGACCGAATTCAGGCAGTGGCGCTCATGGCTGGGCGGCGGGCCGTCCGGGAAGACATGGCCCAGGTGCGAGCCGCAGCGGGCACAGGTGAGCTCGGTGCGCAGCATGCCGTGGCTGTCATCGCGCAACCGGCCGACGTGGCGCGGATTGACTGCGGCAAAGAACGAGGGCCAGCCGGTACCGGAATCAAACTTGGTGGCCGCGTCATACAACGGCAGCCCGCAGAGCCTGCAGCAGTAGGTGCCGGAACGCTTGTTGTCCAGGAAGATGCCGCAGAACGGGGCCTCGGTGCCGTGGGCCAGCAGCACCCGGCGCTCCTCGGCGCTCAGGCCGGCTTCCAGCACCTGGCGCTGGTCGGAGGTGGGCGGGGTCAGGTCAAGCTCCATTGCAGGATCTCCGCGGTGCGGGGCCGGGTTCCGGCCGGGAAGGAAGGGGCAGGGTTGCAGTGTGCCAGCCTGGGCCGCTGCTGGCTTGTCGCTCAGTCGGCAATCGGCAGGGCCAGGGTTTCCTTGACCTCCTCCATCACGATGTAGCTCTTGGATTCGCGCACGTGCGGCAGGGTCAGCAGGGTCGAGCCGAGCAGCTTGCGGTAGGAGGCCATCTCGTTGATCCGCGCCTTGATCAGGTAATCAAAGTCACCGGAGACCAGATGGCATTCCAGCACATTGGGCAGACGCAGCGCGGCGCGGCGGAACTCCTCGAAGATGTCGCCGGACTTGTAGGCCAGCGAGATCTCCACAAACACCAGCAGCGAGTGCTTCATCAGCTGCGGATCCAGCCGGGCGTAGTAGCCGGTGATCACCCCGTCGCGCTCCAGCCGGCGCACCCGCTCGGTGCACGGGGTGGTTGACAGGCCGACGCGTTCGCCCAGTTCGGTGAAGGAAATCCGCCCCTCCGCCTGCAGGATGCGCAGGATCTTGCGGTCGATCTTGTCCAGTTCGCGACGGCGGGCCGCAGTGGCCATCTGAAGCTCCAGCTTTTTTTGGAAAGAATGCCTGAACAGCGAGCCAAATACAGGGGTTTACCCTGTGAAAGCGATCATATACTGCGCGCCTACTGGTCTGGCTGGCTTTGAAGCAGTGGATCGTCTTGTTCTGGTGGAGTCATCCGATGCGTGTTCTCGTTCTCGGTGCCGGTGTGATCGGCACTACCACCGCGTGGTACCTGGCGCAGGCCGGCTACCAGGTCACCGTGGTCGACCGCCAGCCCGGCCCGGCACTGGAAACCAGTTTTGCCAACGCCGGCCAGCTGTCCTTTGGCTACACCTCGCCGTGGGCAGCGCCGGGCATTCCGCTGAAGGCGATGAAATGGCTTTTTGAAGAGCACGCGCCGCTGGCCATCCGCCCCACCGGCAGTGTTGCCCAGTACCGCTGGCTGCTGCAGATGCTGCGCAACTGCACCGCGCAGCGCTATGCGATCAACAAGGCGCGCATGGTGCGGATGTCCGATTACAGCCGCGACTGCATCAACGCGCTGCGCGCGCAGACCGGCATCGATTATGAAGGCCGTACCCAGGGCACCACCCAGCTGTTCCGTACCCAGCAGCAGCTGGATGCGGCCGCCGCCGACATCGCGGTGCTGGAACAGTACGGCGTGCCCTACCAGGTGCTGGACCGCGCCGGTATCATCGCCGCCGAGCCGGCGCTGGCCGCCGTGGCCGACAAGCTGGTCGGTGCCCTGCGCCTGCCCGAGGACCAGACCGGTGACTGCCAGCTGTTCACCCAGCGCCTGGCCGAACTGGCCGCCGCGGCCGGGGTGGAGTTCCGCTACAACCAGGACATCCAGGCCATCGAGCACGACGACCACCAGGTGACCGGCGTGCGTGTCGGCGGCCAACGGCTGAGCGCCGATCATTATGTGGTCGCGCTGGGCAGCTACAGCCCGCTGCTGGTGCGGCCGCTGGGCCTGCCGCTGCCGGTGTATCCGCTGAAGGGCTATTCGCTGACCCTGCCGGTGACCAACCCGGACATGGCGCCGGCCTCGACCATCCTGGACGAGAGCTACAAGATTGCGGTGACCCGTTTCAACGACCGTATCCGTGTCGGTGGCATGGCCGAAGTGGCCGGGTTTGACCTGTCACTGTCGCCGCGCCGTCGTGCCACCCTGGAACTGGTAGTGCGTGATCTCTACCCGCACGGTGGCGACCTGTCGGCGGCCAGTTTCTGGACCGGGCTGCGTCCGGCCACCCCGGATGGCACGCCGGTGGTCGGCGCCACCCCGTACCGCAACCTGTTCCTGAATACCGGCCACGGCACCCTGGGCTGGACCATGGCCTGTGGCTCGGGCAAGTACCTGGCCGACATCATCAGCGGGCGTGCCCCGGAAATCAGCACCGAAGGGTTGAGTGTCCACCGCTACATGGGCAGCCACGCCCGTGGGGAGGGCTGAGCGATGCGTCCGGCCCACGCTGTCATTGATCTGGACGCGCTGCGTCACAACTACCGCCTGGCCCGGGAGCTTGGCGGCGGCAAGGCGTTGGCCATCGTCAAGGCCGATGCCTATGGCCACGGCGCGGTGCGCTGTGCGCAGGCGCTGGCTGCCGAGGCCGACGGCTTCGGCGTGGCCTGCATCGAGGAGGCGCTGGAGCTGCGCCAGGCCGGGATCACCGCCCCGATCGTGCTGCTGGAAGGCTGCTTCGAGGCCGACGAGCTGGCCCTGGTGGTCGCCCATGACCTGTGGCCGGTGGTCTCGACCCCGGAGCAGGTGCAGGCATTGTGTGAATGGCGTGGCGAGGCCGCGCTGACGGTCTGGCTCAAGCTGGATTCGGGCATGCACCGGCTCGGGCTGGACCCGGTGCAGTTCCGCGCCGCACATGCGCGGCTGTCGGCACTGCCGCAGGTGGCGCAGATCGTGATGATGAGCCACTTCGCCCGTGCCGATGAGCTGGACAGCCCGCGCACCGCCGAGCAGCTGGCGGTGTTTGCCGCCGCCACCGCCGGTCTGGCCGGGCAGACCAGCCTGTGCAACTCGCCGGCGCTGCTGGGCTGGCCGCAGGTACGCAGCGACTGGGCACGCCCGGGTCTGATGCTCTACGGGGCCGATCCGTTCGCCCAGGCCACCGCGACCAGTGCCGGCCTGCGCCCAGTGATGACGCTGCGTTCGAAGATCATCGCCGTGCGCGAGCTGGCGGCCGGAGAGCCGCTGGGGTACGGCGCGCGGTTTGTTGCCCAGGCCCCGACCCGGGTCGGGGTGGTCGCGATGGGCTATGCCGATGGCTACCCGCAGTTCGCCCCCAATGGAACCCCGGTGCTGATTGACGGTGTGCGTGGCCAGCTGATCGGCCGGGTGTCGATGGACATGCTCACCGTGGACCTGACCTCTCACCCGCAGGCCGGTGTCGGCAGCGCGGTCGAGCTGTGGGGCAGTGACATCCGCCTGGCCGAGCTGGCGCCGCTGTGCGCCACCAGCGCCTACCGCCTGCCATGCGGCCTGAAGCGGGTGCCGCGGCAGTACCAGGGTTGAGCCGGGGCCGGCAGCGCCCTCAGCGGCGCGCTGCCGCCGGCGTGGCTGGCAGGAGCTGCTGCAGCCAGCGGTCGAGCAGGCGTTTTTCGTAGCGCAGGCTGTCATTGCGGTAGCGCAGGCTGCCACCCGAATGCAGGAACCCCGGGTCACTGAGCACCTGCTCGGCGCTGTGCAGCAGCTGGCCATCGGCGTCGGTGAGCTGGTAGCTCAGGCTGATCTTCGGTGGATACAGTTCACGCAGCAGGCGGACGTCACTCATGCGCGGGCCGCGCCACGGTTCGTAATCACCGGCCAGGTCAATATCGGTGAAGGTGACCTGCAGCCGTTGCCCGGGCTGGAGACGCGGGCCGGCCTGCTCGGCCAGGTGCTGGGCCAGCTCCTGGACCCAGTTGCCGCGCGCGGCCTCCCAGCGGTTGCCGCTGTAGGCAATCTCGGTGAATTTTGCCGGGTCGCCCCAGCGCACCTGGACCGGGCCGTCGCCCTCCAGCGCACGCGGCGCATCGGCAGCGGTGACATTGCGTACCGGCGCGGCCTGACCCAGCGCCGGGTAGAGCAGGCAAACCAGTAAACCGGGCAGCAAGGCGCGCATCGGTGGTCTCCTCAATCATTCCTGCGGCCAGTGTCGCGCTGCCCGCCGCACCAGGACAAGCCTGCCGGCAGGGCTCTGGTTGATTTATCGCTTAACTTGCGTTCATCCTAGCCGGGCGGATCTGCTTCGGAGAGTGCGCGCATGCCGTTGTCACTGGATAGCAAGCAAGCCGAAGCGATGTCCGCCGACGAGGCGGACAGTGGCTGGAGCGCGCGCATTCTGGCCCATGGCAGGGCCGGCGCCGGTGTCCTGCGCCGCCTGTCCGATGATGCCTTCGAATTTGTCCATGCAACCCCGCGGCTTGCCCGCCTGACCCGGTTGCCGGTACGCCGCGGCAGTTCGCTGCGCCAGCTGGCGCCGTGGTTGGAGCAGGAATGGTATGACCGGCTGAACCGGATCGCCCGCCAGGGGGGAACCGGCCTGTTCGAATCACGCCTGGGTGGGCGCACGCGCTGGTTCGCCGTCGAGGTGTCCGCGCTGGAGGGCCCGGGCAGCCCGCTGCTCGGGGTGATGCTGCACAACATCACCCGCCGCAAGCGGCGTGAGCAGGAAACCCACGAGAAGAAGCAGCGTTACCGTGCACTGGTGGATGGCCTGCCGTTGCCGGTCTGGGTCATCGGGGCCGATGGCCAGGTGCAGTTCGTCAACAGCGTGTTCGAAACCTTCTTCGGCCATCCGGCGGTCAGCGAATTGGGCCTGATGTGGTCGCAGCTGCTGCATCCGGAAGAGCTGGAAGGTTTTGAGTACAAGATGCAGCAGGCCCTGGCCGAGCGCAGCGAGCTGACCAGCGTGGTGCGCGGGCGGCGCGCTGACGGTGCCTGGCGCTGGCTGGAAATCAGTGTGGTTCCGCGCTACTCGCGCAGCGGGCGCTTTCTCGGCATGGCCGGCAACAGCCGTGACATCACCGACCGCCACGAACTGGAACTGGCCAACGAGCAGCTGCTGCGTGCCGAGCGCGTGGCACGTACTGCGGCCGAATCCACCGCGCGGCTGAAGGATGAATTCATGGCCACCATCTCGCATGAATTGCGTACGCCGCTGACCACGGTGCTGGGCTGGAGCGAGGTGCTGCTGCAGCGGATCCCGGTCGATGACCCCAATTACAAGGGCATCCGGGTCATCGCCACCAGTGGCCTGGCGTTGAAGCGCCTGATCGGTGACATGCTCGACCTCAGCGGCATGTTGCTGGGCAAGCTGAAGCTGGACATGGAGGTTCTGGACCTGGCCCGCGAGGTCGGCGATGCGGTGCGCTCGCTGGACCTTGCCGCTGCCGAACGGCAGCTGGATGTGCGCCTGTCCCTGCCCAGTGGTGATTGTCCGGTGCTGGGCGACCAGACCCGGGTGCAGCAGATCCTGTGGAACCTGCTCTCCAACGCGGCCAAGTTCACCGACGAGGGCGGGGTGATCGACATCGTGCTGGACAAACTGGGCAACAACTACCGCCTGCGCATCACTGACAGCGGGGTGGGCATTGCCGAGGAGTTCCTGCCACACATTTTCTCGCGCTTCCGTCAGGCCGACGGCACCACGACCCGGCGCTATGGCGGGCTGGGCCTGGGCCTGTCGATCGTGCAGCAGCTGGTCGACCTGCACGGCGGTACCGTCACCGCCTCCAGCCCCGGGATCGGCGGCGGGGCGACCTTCACCGTGCTGCTGCCGGTGCTGCCGCGCAGTGGCCCGCCGGTACATGCGCGCCCTGGCAGCCAGCGCACGCGGATACAGGCGGTGGGCACCGATTCGGACACCCTGGCCAACCTGCGCCTGCTGCTGGTGGATGACCAGAAGGAAATCATCGAGATGCTGCGCCAGTCACTGGAGCGCCATGGCGCGCAGGTACATACCGCCAGCAGTGCGGCCGAAGCACTGCGCATGATCGGTGGCAGTGACCACGCCCGCTATGACGTGGTGCTCAGTGATATCGGCATGCCGGGCATGGACGGCTATGCGATGGTGCGCACGATCCGCGAAGACCTCGGCCTGCCGGCCAGCGTGTTGCCGATCATTGCGGTGACCGCGCTGGCACGCAGCGATGACCGCCAGCGGGCGCTGGAAAATGGCTTCCAGGCCCATGTCACCAAGCCCTGCAACCTGGCGGTGCTGCTGGCCGAGATCCGCACCGTGCTGCGGGCCTGAGCGGGCCGGATGGCGGCTGCAGGCACCGGCGCTGGCCGCGGCCAGTGAGCCTGAATGGCCTCGGCGCATCGGCCCTCGAACACGGCTGGTGGCGGCATACCGGGTAGAATGCCGGCCCCTGTTGCCTGCCGTGCCTGCCGCCGATGTCCGATGATGCCCCGCTGAAAACCCTGACCCTGCCCTTCACCCGTGGTGAGCTGGCATGGCCGGCCGGTGGCAAGGTGGCCTGCCTGCGCGCGCGTGCCGGGCTGCTGCTGCCCGATGGCGTGTCGGCGCAGGACATCGTGGCCGAGCAGAGCTACCTGCCGCATGTCCATGCGCTGCGCCGTGGCGGCTGGCAGGTGGACGGGCAGGGCGCGGAACTGGGCGGTACCTTCGACCTGGTGCTGGTGCTGCCGCCGCGGCAGAAGGAAGAGGCGCGCGCCACCTTCGCCCGCGCCGTGGCCCTGTGCGCGCCGGGAGGCCGGGTCGTGGCCTGCCAGCACAATGACGAGGGCGCACGTTCCGGTGAGGCCGACCTGAAGGCGCTGGCCGGCCTCGGTGGCAGCCTGACCAAGAACCACTGCCGGGTGTTCTGGACCGCACCGCTGCATGGCCAGCACGATGCGGCCCTGGCCGCGCGCTGGGCCGCGGCCGATGCGCCACGTGCCATTGCCGGTGGCCGGTTTATCTCGCGCCCGGGCGTGTTTGCCTGGGACCGCATCGATCCGGCCAGTGCGCTGCTGGTGGAGCACCTGCCGGGCAAGCTGGCCGGGGTCGGTGCCGATCTGGGCGCCGGCTGGGGCTACCTGTCGGCCGAGGTGCTGAGCCGCTGCGAGAAGGTGACCCGGATCGACCTGTACGAGGCCGAAGGCCGTGCGCTGGCGCTGGCGCGTACCAACCTGGCCGGTTTCGGTGAGCGTGCCGGCTTCCACTGGGCCGATGTCAGTGCCGGGCTGGACGGCAAGTACGACTTCATCGTCAGCAACCCGCCGTTCCACACCACCAACCGCACCGGCCGCCCGGAACTGGGGCAGTCGTTCATCAAGGCCGCTGCCGATGGCCTGCGCCAGGGCGGCCGGCTGCTGCTGGTGGCCAACCGCCACCTGCCGTACGAGGAGGTGCTCGGCGCCAGCTTCTGCCAGATCGACGTGCTGGCCGAGCGCGACGGCTTCAAGCTGATCAGTGCGATCAAGGCAGGGCGCTGAAGATGAAGGTCAAGCTGCTGCGCTACCTGGCCAACCTCGGCTACGGCACCCGCCGCGATGTGGAATGGATGCTGCGCGAGGGCCGCGTCACCGATGCCGATGGGGAAGTGCTGTACGGCGATGACAAGGTGCCGCACGCGGTGATCCGCCTCGACGGCCAGCCGCTGGATCCGCCCCCGGGCCTGGTGCTGATGCTCAACAAGCCGACCGGGGTGACCTGTTCGACCAAGGACCACGGCCAGCTGGTGTATGACCTGCTGCCCGAGCGCTTTGCCCTGCGTGACCCGGTGGTCTCCACCGTTGGCCGGCTGGACCGTGACACCTCCGGCCTGCTGCTGATGACCGATGACGGCCAGCTGCTGCACCGGATCACCTCGCCCAAGAGCGGGCTGGACAAGGTCTACGAGGCCACCCTGGCCCAGGACCTGCGCGGTGACGAGGCAGCGACCTTTGCCAGCGGCACGCTGCTGCTGGAGGGCGAGCACAAGCCGCTGCTGCCGGCCGAGCTGGAGGTCACCGGCCCGCGCAGTGCCCGCCTGACCCTGCACGAGGGCCGCTACCACCAGGTGCGGCGGATGTTTGCCGCCGTCGGCAACCACGTCGAGAGCCTGCACCGTGCCCGCGTCGGTGGACTGGAACTGGACGGCCTGGCACCGGGCCAGTGGCGTTACCTGGACGCGGCCGACATCGACCGCCTGTTCGGCCGCGGCTGACGTTCGGCTGGATGCACACAGGACAAGGCCCGCAAGCGCGGGCCTTGTCGCTTCCGGGTGCGGGGAACCGGACTCAGTCGGCGTAGTGCATCTTCCGGCTCATCCCGCCGTCGGCAATGAATTCCTGGCCGGTGATGAACCCGGACAGCGGGCTGAGCAGGAACACCGCCAGTGCACCGATGTCCTGCGGCACGCCGACCCGCCCGGCCGGATGCTGGGCATGGTCGATGGCACGGTGCGCGGGTGTGGCGCGACGCGAGGGTGCCTGCCAGTTGGCGGTCTCGATCCAGCCCGGGGTGATCGCATTGACCCGCACCGTCGGGCCTTCACTGAGCGCCAGCGCATGGCTGAAGGCCAGCAGGCCGCCTTTGGCCGCGGCATAGCCCTCGCTGTGCGGCTCGGACTGGTGGGCGCGGGTGGAGGCGATGTTGACCACCGCGCCATGGCCACTGGCGCGCAGCGCCGGCAGCGCGGCGCGGCTGCACCAGAAGGCGCCGTGCAGGCTGGACAGCCCGCGCTGCCAGTCTTCCCAGCTGGCCGCATCCAGCGGCGGCAGGTGCGGGTCGGCAATGCCGGCATTGTTGACCAGACCATCAAGCCGGCCGAAATGCGCCAGCACCTGCGCCATCCCGGCGGCCACGCTGTCGCCGTCGCTGACATCCATCCTCACCGCCAGTGCGCGTTCGCCGAGCTGCCACTCGGCCAGACACGCGGCCAGTGCATCGGGGTCACGGTCGGCAATGGCCACCGATCCACCGGCGCCGAGCACGGCCTGGGCGATGCCGCGGCCGACCCCGGCGCCGCCACCGGTGACCAGCACCACATGGCCCTCCAGCGGCCTTGCCGGCCACGGCGTAATGGCCGGAACGCTGACGCTCACCGGCTCACTCCCCGGCCAGCAGGCGCTTGAAACCCTCGGCGCCGAGCTTGTCCAGGGTGGCGATGTTGCGCTCCACGATCACGTCCGGGTCCGGGAAGGCGGCCACGGCCCGCTCCACGCTGTCCTCGCGCAGCAGGTGCAGGGTCGGGAACGGGGAACGGTTGGTGCAGTTGGACGGGTCATCGGGGTGGGTGCCGTCGAACTGGTAGTCCGGGTGGAAGCTGGCCACCTGCAGGATGCCGCCCAGGTCCAGCGCCTCCACCGCGGCATCGGCGTTGTCCAGGAAGTCGTTGTAGTCCAGAAAATCGGTCAGCACGTCCGGGTGGATGATCAGCGTGGTGTCGATCTGCTCGGCCGGGGTATCGCGCAGCAGCAGCAGTTCCTCGGCCAGCTGCTCGACCAGTGCTTCCGGGGTGGTGGCATCGGAGAGCACGAAGCGCACCTGGTTCTTGACGTACACCGCCTTGGCGAACGGACACAGGTTCAGGCCGATCACGGCCTTTTCCAGCCAGTTGCGGGTGGCGGCGATGGGGTCGATGGCGGTGTCGGTCATGGTTGTGTTCCTGGCAGGGGGCGCCATTGTAGGCGCTGGCACCGGTTCACCCGGTGCTGGCCTTGCCGCAGGCAGGCTGGGACCCCGTTGGTATGGAGGATGTGATGGAAATCCAGGGTGATTGGCTGCCACCGACGCTGTGGCATGCAAAGGTGTTCGATGGCCGGTGGGTGGCCGGGAGCGATGTGGCCGATGTGGTCGAACCGGCCACCGGCCAGCGGCTCGGGCAGATCGGACTGGCCGATGCGGCGGCCGTCGGCCGGGCCTGTGCCGCGGCGGCGGCCGCGCAGCCGGCCTGGGCGGCGTTGCCCGGCGGGCAGCGGGCCGATGTGCTGCGCCGCGCCGGCGAGCTGGCCCGCGCCCATGCCGCGGAGATCGCGATGTGGCTGACCCGCGAGGCCGGTTCCAGCCGGGCCAAGGCCGCGGTGGAGGCTGCCATCACCGCCACCGCGCTGCTGGAGGCCAGCCAGTTGCCCAGCGGCAGCCAGGGCGAGGTGCTGCCCAGCAGCGGTGGGCGGATGAGCCTGGCCCGGCGGCGCCCGGTCGGCGTGGTCGGGGTGATTCCGCCGTTCAATTTCCCGCTCTACCTGGCGGTGCGTGCGGTGGCACCGGCGCTGGCACTGGGCAACGCGGTGGTGCTCAAGCCCGACCCGCGCACCGCGGTCTGCGGCGGCGCCGTGATTGCCCGGCTGTTCGAGCAGGCCGGCCTGCCGGCGGGCCTGTTGCAGGTGCTGCCCGGCGATGGCGCCGCCGGTGCGGCGCTGACCGCCGACCCGCAGGTGGCGGCGATCCAGTTCACCGGTTCCACCGCTGCCGGCCGCAAGGTCGGTGAGGCCTGTGGCCGGCACCTGAAGAAGGTGTCGCTGGAACTGGGCGGCAAGAATCCGCTGCTGGTGCTGGACGACGCCGACCTGGAGCTGGCAGTGAACAACGCGGCCTGGGGCAGTTTCCTGCACCAGGGGCAGATCTGCATGGCCACCGGCCGCATCCTGGTGCAGCGGGGCCTGTATGACGCGTTCGTGGACAGGCTGGTGGCCAAGGTGGCGCAGATCCGCGCCGGCGACCCATGGGCCGATCCCCAGGTGCTGGTCGGGCCATTGATCAATGCCGCCCAGCGCGACCACTGCCACCGCATCGTCCAGGCTGCGGTCAGCGCCGGGGCCACCCTGGCCGCCGGCGGGCAGTACCAGGGCCTGGTCTACCAGCCCACCGTGCTGGCTGGTGTGGCGGCCGACAACCCGGCCTTCGGCGAGGAGATCTTCGGCCCGGTGGCGGTGGTGACCCCGTTCGATACCGACGAGCAGGGCATCGCACTGGCCAATGACAACGAGTATGGGCTGTCGCTGGGCGTGATCACCGGCAACATCGGCCGGGTGCTGGCGTTTGCCGACCGGCTGCAGGCCGGCCTGCTGCACATCAACGACCAGACCGTGGCCGATGACGTGGTCCAGCCGTTCGGTGGCGCGCGCGCCTCGGGCAATGGCAGCAGTATCGGCGGGCCAGCCAACTGGGAAGCGTTCACCCAGTGGCAGTGGTTGACGATCAAGCCGCAGCCGACGGCCTATCCGGTCTGATCCCGGTCATCCCTGGCCAGCAGCGTCAAACGACAAAGGCCCGCCAATGGCGGGCCTTTGTCTGCCAGCAGACTGGGCGGCTCAGTCGCGGAAGTTTTCAAACTGCAGCGGCTGTTCGAACTCGTTCTTGCGCAGCAGGGCCATGACCTCCTGCAGGTCATCACGCTTCTTGCCAGTCACGCGCAGCTTGTCGCCGTTGATCTGGGTGTCGACCTTGATCTTGGACTCCTTGATCTTGGCGGCAATCTGCTTGGCCAGCTTCTGCTCGATGCCCTGCTTGACCGTCACCGACTGGCGCGCACCACCGAGGTTGGTCTCGATATCGCCAAACTCCAGGCAGCGGAAGTCGATCTTGCGGGCGCCCAGGCGCTGCTTGAGGATGTCGGCCATCTGGGTGATCTGGAAGTCCGACGGCGCGCTGAGCTTGATCAGCTTCTCTTCTTCCAGCACGAACTTGGCATCCACGCCCTTGAAGTCGAAGCGGGTGGTCAGCTCGCGGTTGGCCTGGTCCACGGCGTTGGTCAGTTCGTGCTTGTCCACTTCGGACACGACGTCAAAGGAAGGCATGGGCCTGCTCCGGTCAATTGAAAATGGCCTTCATTCTAGGGGATTGGCTGGATGGACTCAGTCACTGCGGCAGGCGAGGGCGGGCCGGCTGCTCCGGAGCATGCCGGCAGTGGCGGTGCGATCCGCGCTGAACCGCGCACAACCCCCGGGGATACCGGCAAGCCGGAGGAGGGCGGATAATCGGCCGATGTCTCCGACCCAGTCCCCTGCGCGCGCCATCCTCTGGATGCTGGCCGCCGTCGCGTTCTTTTCGTTGATGGATGCCGGCATGAAATTGCTGTCGGCCAGCTACCCCACCTTGCAGGTCACCATGCTGCGTGGCGCGGCCTCGTTGCCGTTTGTGCTGGTCTGGGTGCTGGCCAGCGCCGGGCCGCGTTCGATCATCCCGGTGCGCTGGGGCCTGCACCTGCTGCGTGGTGCGCTGGGCATGGTGATGATCGGCTGCTTCGTCTACGCCCTGCGCACGTTGCCGTTGTCCACCGCCTACACCATCTACTTCGTTGCGCCGCTGCTGGTGGCGGCATTGTCGGTGCCGTTGCTCGGCGAGCATGTCGGGCCACGCCGCTGGGTCGCCATCGGCATCGGCCTGGTCGGCGTGCTGGTGGTGCTGCGGCCCGGGGTCAACGGGCTGATTTCGTTTCCCGGGCTGATGGTGCTGCTGGCCGCAACCGCCTATGCAGTGGCAGCCATCACCGTCAGCCTGTTGACCCGCACCGACACCCCACAATCCATGGTGGTGTGGTTTCTGCTGCTGATGGCCCTGGGCGCCGGCGTGCTGGCCTGGCCGCAATGGCAGCCATTGCAATGGCAGCACGCCGGGCTGATTGCCGGCATGGGGCTGGCCGGCGCGCTCGGCCAGATTGCCCTGACCCGCGCCTTCCAGCTGGGCCAGGCCTCGATGATCGCACCACTGGAATACACCGGCCTGGTCTGGGTGATTGGCTGGGATCTGCTGCTGTGGGACAAGCTGCCTGACCGCTGGACCTGGGCTGGTGCGGCAATCATCGTTGCCAGTGGCCTGTATCTGCTGCATCGCGAACGGATCCAGCGGGCCCGTCAGAAGCTGCCGCTGGACCACCCCTGATTTTTCTGGCCGGCGGTCAGGGATTGGCGGCGGGACGGCGTGCCGCTACCGATCCGCCGCTTGCGTGCTCACTGACACCGACGTACGCAGCTTCCGGACTGCCGCCCGGCAGGCTCCGCTTCTAGCCTTGTGCTGCACGCAGTGGTGCTGCGTGTGGCAGCGGCGCATTGGCCGCCCTTGCCTTGTCTGCACACAGCCCGGCTCCGCACCTTGCCGGCTGCGGCTGTGCGCACTCAATGTCGCCCCCGGTGTGACCACCGGGGCTTTCAGGAGGTGGGTGGATGGGCACGATGCACAGGGCAGTGGTCATGGCTGGCGTTTTGGGCATGCTGGCAATCAGCAGTTGGCAGCCGGCGCAGGCCTCGTTTTCCAACAAGGGCAGTCGCGCGCAGCAGCAGCGCCAGGCAGCCACCGCGCAATTACCCGTCTGCGAAAAACCACTGGGTACCCTGTCGGTGGTGGAGCCGGCCAACGGCACACATTGGTGGACGGGCTATCAGCTGCCCGAGCCCTCGCGCTTGATCAAGGCCTACGTCAGCCGTTCCCGCTGTTTCACCCTGGTCGATCGGGGCAGTGGCATGGCGGCCAGCCAGTACGAGCGTGAGCTGGGTGCGCAGGGCCAGCTGCGCAACCGCTCCAATATCGGCCAGGGCCAGGTGCGCGCAGCCGATTACGTGATGGTGCCGGATCTGGTTTCGCAGAACGCCGATGCCGGTGGCAATGCCATTGGCGGCCTGCTCAGTGGGCTGGTCGGCGGCCGCGCCGGGCAGCTCGTCGCTGGCATGAACCTGCGCAGCAAGACAGCCGATGTCCTGTTGTCGGTCACCGATGTGCGTTCCTCCGAGCAGGTAGCCATCGCCGAGGGCTCGGCACGCAAGAACGACATCAGCTTCAGTGGCCGCGGCAGCAGTTGGGGCAGCAACTGGAGCAGTGCCGGTGTCGGCGGCTATGCCAATACCGAGATGGGCCAGGTGATCGCAATGGCCTACCTCAATGCCTACAGCGGCATTGTTGCCCAGCTCGGTGGCCTGCCGGCAGAGGCCTCGTCAGCCAATGCGCAGCAGGCGATGCGGATGCTGCGTGCAGGCCGCCTGCTCAGCGATGCCCGCGGCAGTGGCCAGGTACGCTCGCTGGAGGCGGGGATGCTGTTGTATCCGCTCGGGGGGCGTGAAGGCCTGCTCATCGAAGTGGAAGACGAGCTGGGCAACCGTGGCTGGATCAGCAGCGAATCGGTCGAGCTCGCGCGCTGAGCCTGTCCAGACGGTGTCCTTGGCCGCGTGCTGCCTGGGCCGGCAAAGCTGGCAGCTTCTGGCCTGGTCCGGCCAACCTGCGCCAGTCCGGTCCCCTGTCCGGGTTCTGCCAGGCAGCACCCGGCGGCTTCTTCAGCGTGGGCTCGATGCGGCTGTTTTTCCGGTGGTTCGGGGTGTCCGAGGCAAGGCATGGCGGATTCCTGCAACACCTCTGCCGTCAATAATTTGTGATGGATGTCGATAAATCAATACGCATTCACATAAAATGCAGGTATGTGAAGTCGCTTCGCGGGTTGGCGGGCGCTTGCCGGATTGACAGTGTCAGCCATTCAGACAGGGGATCGGAATGAACAAGCACATGACTGCGACGCTGCTTTGCAGCGTCATGGCCACCTTGCTGGCATCGCCAGCGTACGCGCTGGAATTTGTACGCAAGGACCGGCTTGGTGCCGGAGCGATGTCCTACCTGTTGCCCTCGTTGCCCCAAGGGGTAACGAGCCGGGCGCAAGAGCGGCCAGAACCCAAGACCTTGAGTGAAAAGCAGGTTGAGGCGATCAATAAAGGTCGGGTCGAGTTGCCCAAATGTACCCGCGCCGAAGGCAGCATGCGCATCGTCGAGCCCGATGATGGCCAGGCGCTGTGGGCCAGCTATGGTTTGCCCATGCCGACCCGGATGCTGCGATCGTTCGTGACCGAATCCAGCTGCTGGACGGTGCTCGACCGTGGGGTGGGTTTTGCCGCAGCCCAGGCAGAGCGTGAACTGGCTGCCGGCGGTCATTTGCAGCGTGGCGCCAACTTGGGTGGTGGCCAGATGCTGGCGGCCGACTTCATCCTGATCCCGGACATCCTCTCCCAGAACACCGATGCCGGTGGCCGCAACTTCGGCGCCCGCGGCGGTGGCTCTGCTGGTGGCCTGGGGCGCTTGATGTTTGGCGGTGGTGGCCAGAGCCGGCAGAAAACCGTATCGGTGATGCTGACGCTGGTCGATTCGCGCACGTCCGAGGTGCTGGCGACCTCGACCGGTGCGGCCGAGGTCAGTGACAAACAGTGGCAACTGATGGCGGCCGGTTCCGGTCAAAATGGCCTGGCCTCCGGTCAGGGCAGTATTTCGGCAGGTGCCTACGAGAACACCGAGATCGGCACCGTCATCCGTGCGGCCTATCACCAGGCTTTCCACCAGATGCTGTTCGATCTGGAACCGGTTGACCTGCTGGCCCGGGTACAGGCGGCTCCGCGTGCAACCGTGCAGGAGCAGCCGGCCCAGGTGACCGCCTATAGCACGGGTGGCACGGCCACGATGACCACTTCGGCGGCTCCGGCGCAGATGGAAATTGACCAGCATGCTGCTCATGCACAGATCCAGCTGCAGCAGTTGCAGCAGTTGCAGCAGATGCGTCAGCCGTCGCATGGCCCACAGCCTCATCCAATGCAGCAGCCGGTCTCGCAACAGCAGATCCAGCTGCAGTTGCAGCAACTGCAGCAGATGCAGCAGCAGATCCAGATGCAACAGATGCAAATGCAGCAACAACCGCAGATGCAGCAGCCGGGCGTCGGGATGATCCCCAACACGGCTGCCCCCATCAATTTTGCCCAGGCCATGCCGCAACAGCCCGCCGGGCAGATGCTGTCGGAAGGGGGCGCACAGCTGGTGGGGGCAGTGGTCAATGGCCTGCAGCAGGGCAATATGACCCAGGTGCTGGCCCAGCAGGTCGCCGGTCAGGTCCTGCCGGCCGGCAGCGCCCAGCTGATTGCAGCGGCTGCCAACGGTCTGCAGCAGGGCAATATGACCCAGATGCTGGCCCAGCAGGTCGCCGGTCAGGTCCTGCCAACCGGCAGCGCACAGCTGGTCGGCGCGGTGGCCGATGGTCTGCAGCAGGGCAATCTGGGCCAGATGGCCACCCAGCTGGCCGCCCAGGCACTGGTACCGCAGGGGGGCAATGTGGCCCAGCTGGCCAGTGGGGTGTTGATCCTGAAGGTGCCGGCCAACTTCATGGCCGAGGCTGGCGGTGGCAACGTCCTGCGTGTGCTGCAGCCGGGCGAAACCCTGGCGCGGCTGGCTTTTTCGGCCGGCGGTGACATGCTGCAGGTGCGTGACTCGCGGGGCAGCATCGGCTGGATCGCTGCCGATACGATCGCCGATGTGATCAACGCGCAGTAATCTGACTGGCAGCACGCCGTGTGCCATTGGTCACGGCGTCGCTCCCTTGGGTTTGATGGCTACTGCCCCGATAATGGGGCCATGGAAATCAAGTCTGACAACCCTGATCACGGCTTCCAGTTCCCCGGTGTGTTCGAGCTCAGCGTCATGGGCACCGCCGGCATCGGCCTGGAAAGCGAACTTCCCATCCTGCTCGAACGTGGTGGTGTGGTCGTGCACCGTGAAAAAGTAAGCTGGAAGCATTCGTCCAACGGCAAGTATGTGTCGGTGCGGATCAGTTTCCAGTCCGAAAGCCGCGAGCATTACGACACCGTGCACGCAGCGCTGCGCCGCCATCCGCACGTCAAGTGGACCCTGTGACGCCAGCACCCACGACGGTGCGGCAGCCGGCGCTGGTGCGCCAGCTCGGCCGCCAGTCCTATGTGCCGGTCTGGAAGGCGATGTCAGCCTTCACCGACGCACGCAACGAGGCCAGCAGCGATGAACTGTGGGTGGTCGAGCACGAGTCGGTGTTCACCCTCGGTCAGGCCGGCAAGCCCGAGCACCTGCTCGCTCCCGGGGACATCCCGGTGGTACAGGTCGATCGCGGCGGCCAGGTGACCTACCACGGTCCCGGCCAGCTGGTGGTCTATCCGCTGCTGGACCTGCGCCGGCTCGGCATCGGCGTGCGTGACTACGTCTGCCGTATCGAGCAGGCGATCATCGATACGCTGGATGTGTGGAACATCCAGGCCCAGCGCCAGGAGGGCGCGCCGGGCGTCTATGTGGCCGGTGCCAAGATCGCCGCCCTCGGCATCCGCGTCCGCCGTGGCTGCACTTTCCATGGCCTGTCCTTCAATGTGGCGATGGACCTGGAGCCGTTCCACCGCATCAACCCCTGCGGTTATGCCGGCCTGCAGGTCACTACGGTGATGGACCTGGGCGGGCCGTCGTCGATGGCCGATGTCACCGCCGTGCTGCTGGAGCATCTGGCCCGGCAGTTCGGTTTGGCACTGCAGCCCACCGCCACCCTTCCCGATCTCGCTTCGGCTGTCTGAGACTTGACCATGTCTGAAACCACCACGCGTTCCATTCCGCTGCAGGTTGTCGCCTCCGCTGCGCCGGCCACGCCCACGCTGCAGGAAGGTGTCAAGCAGGTTGCCGGCGACAAGATCGCCCGCTCGCCGGTGCAGTTCGCCGATGCCCCGGTGCTGCGCAAGCCGTCGTGGATCCGCGTGCGCATCCCTTCGGGCAACGCGGTGGCCAACCTGAAGGCCAAGCTGCGTGAGAACCGCCTGGTGACGGTCTGCGAGGAAGCCAGCTGCCCGAACATCCACGAATGCTTCGGTCACGGCACGGCCACCTTCATGATCCTGGGCGAGGTCTGCACCCGCCGTTGCTCGTTCTGCGATGTCGCCCACGGCCGGCCCAAGCCGCCCGATGCCAACGAGCCGACCAACCTGGCCAACACCGTGGCCGACATGGGCCTGAAGTATGTGGTGGTGACCAGCGTCGACCGCGATGACCTGCGCGATGGCGGTGCCCAGCACTTTGTCGACTGCATCCGCGCCATCCGCGAAAAGTCGCCGGCGACCCGGATCGAGGTGCTGACCCCGGACTTCCGCGGCAAGGGGCGGATGGAACGTGCGCTGGAAATCCTGGCCAACAGCCCGCCGGACGTGTTCAACCACAACATCGAGACCGTTCCCGATCTGTACCGCAACGTCCGCCCGGGTGCCGATTACCAGTGGTCGCTGACCTTGTTGAAGAAGTTCAAGGCCCAGCATCCGGATGTATCCACCAAGAGCGGCATCATGCTCGGCCTTGGCGAGGATTTCGAACAGATCAAGGCCACCCTGCGTGACCTGCGCGCGCATGATGTGGACATGATCACCATCGGCCAGTACCTGCAGCCGTCGGCCCACCACCATCCGGTGCTGCGTTACTGGACGCCGGAGGAATACAAGCAGCTGGAGCTGTACGGCTACGAGCTGGGCTTTGCCCACGTCGCCTCCGGGCCGATGGTGCGCTCGTCCTACCATGCCGATATTCAAGCCGCCGGCGCTGGCGTTGCTTGACCCGGTGAGGCCCGGCAGATGCCGGGCCTTTTACATTTTGATAATGGCTATCTGCAGTTCACTTGGGCGCTGCCGTTAACGGCTAGGCTTGCCAGGTGACAGCGTGTGCAACTTACGGCACTGTCCTGCCTGTAGACACTGGGCGCAGTGTCCTTCCTACCGCACTTCAGAGCAGAGCGAGTTTCAATGAAGACCAAAGCGATCCCCTTGTTGCTGGCATTGGCGCTGACCGCGCCGGTTGCCCTGATCGCACAGGCTGATGCCCCGGCAGTGCCGACGGCCAGCAGCCTGGACCGCACCACCGCTTCGCGCCTGGTCTACGGCCTGCTCTCGGACAGCCGTTATGCCTATCGTCCGCGCGCGCTGGATGTCGAGGCGGCCAACCAGGTGTTTGATAAATATCTCAAGACGCTGGACGGCAACCGTCAGTTCTTCCTGCAGGCCGATATTGATTCGTTTGCGCCGCTGCGCGCTGACGTGGCCAACGCCATCCGTGCCGGCCGTACCGACATGGCCGAGCAGATGTTCACGCTGTACAAGCAGCGTGCCGCCGAACGCATTGCCCATGCCCGCGAGCTGCTCAAGGGCGAGCCGGACTTCACCCTGGCCGAGCGTTATGACTACGACCGCGAGGAGGCGGCCTGGGCGGCCGACCGCGCCGATCTGGATGAAATCTGGCGCAAGTCGGTGAAAAACGACTGGCTGCGGCTGCGTCTGGCCGGCAAGCCGGCCGAGGACATCCGCAGCACCCTGGACAAGCGCTACGCCACCTTGCTCAAGTCGATCAACGAGCTCAAGGGCGATGACGTGTTCGCGTTGTTTCTCAATGCCTATACCGACTCGATCGACCCGCATACCGAATACATGACACCGCGCAGTGCGGAGAACTTCAACCAGGCCATGTCGCTGTCGCTGGAAGGCATCGGTGCCCAGCTGCAGCGTCAGGACGATGTGGTGGTGATCCGCGAGATCATCCCCGGTGGCCCGGCCGCGCTGGATGGCACCCTGCAGCCGGGCGACCGCATCGTCGGCGTCGGCCAGGGGCGCGGTGGCGCGGTCGAGGATGTGATCGGCTGGCGCATCGACGATGTGGTGGCCAAGATCCGTGGCAAGCCCGATACCCAGGTCAAGCTGGAATACATTCCCGCTGCCGATGGCATCAATGGCAAGCACCGTACGGTGGTGCTGGACCGTGCCAAGGTGCGTCTGTCCGAGCAGGGGGCCAAGAGCGAAACCCTGCTGATTCCTGGCGCTGACGGTGAGGCCGAGCGCCGCATCGGCGTGATCAAGCTGCCGGCCTTCTACCAGGACTTCGAAGGCCGTCGTCGCAACGCGGCAGACTACGCCTCGGCCACCCGCGATGTGGCCCGGCTGTTGACCCAGTTCAAGAGCGAGGGCATCGACGGGGTGGTGCTGGACCTGCGCAACAACGGCGGCGGCTCGCTGGATGAAGCCATTGAGCTGACCGGCCTGTTCATCGACCAGGGGCCGGTGGTGCAGGTACGTGAGTCCGGTGGCCGCGTGGTGGTCAACAGCGACCGCAAGTCCGGCGTGGCCTGGGACGGGCCGTTGGCGGTGCTGATCAACCGTGGCTCGGCCTCGGCCTCGGAAATTTTTGCCGGCGCAATGCAGGACTATGGCCGCGGCCTGGTGATCGGCGAAACCACCTTCGGCAAGGGCACGGTGCAGAACATCATCGACCTGGACCGCTGGCAGCGTGAGGAAGCGGTGCAGTATGGCCAGCTCAAGCTGACCATCGCCCAGTTCTTCCGTATCAGCGGCTCCTCGACCCAGCACAAGGGCGTGGTACCTGATATCGCTTTCCCGGCCAGTGTCGATGCCAGCGAGTTTGGCGAGAGCACCTACAAGAACGCGCTGCCGTGGACCCGCATTGCCGAGGTACCGCATGAGCAGTACGGCGACTTCCAGCCGTTGCTGGCGCAGTTGGGCCAGCGCCACCAGCAGCGCGTCAGCCAGGATCTGGAATTTGGCTGGTGGAAGGAGGATGTCGAGCACTACCGCAGCGAGGCCGAGCGCAAGAGCATCTCGCTCAACGAGGCCGAGCGCCAGGCCGAGCGTGAGCGCCTGGAAGCGCAGCGCAAGCAGCGCCAGGAAATGCGCCGTGAGCTGGGCCTGCAGCTGGACCCGCTGGCCGAGGAAAGCGATGACGGCCTGACCGGCAACGAGCGTGACATCGTTGCCGATGCCGCGCGCGAGAAGGCCGCCGAGAAGCGCCCGGACCCTTTGCTGCGCGAGTCGGCCGCGATTTTGTCCGATGCCATCGGCATGCTGCAGAATGACCGTCAGCTGTCGGCCCGGGTATTGCCGCGGGCGGCAGGCGGTTCCGGCCGCTGGTCGCACTGACCGCCGTGCGCTGACACAGCAACGCCCGGTTCTGCCGGGCGTTGCTGTGTCAGGACCGTGTCCATGGCTGAATTGCGAACTGGGTTGGTGCTTGCCCGGTGACGATTGCGCGGTCAGCAGGTATTGTCGGCAGGACAACGACTTGCAGTTCCATCCAGGGGGACGATGCGAATGTGTGGTGGACGATGAGCTGGCTTTCGACCCTGCGTAGCGGGCAGGCGCGGTTGTGGATGCTGGCGCTGACAGCGGCGTTGATCATCGTGCTGCCCTGGCTGCTGATGCGCGGCTTGTGGGACCGCGCCCAGGACGCTACCGCACGGGTTGAGCACACCCAGTCGGTGGGTACGCTGCTGTACCGGCTGCAGGCTGACATCCGTGATTTCGAGTCGGCGGCGCTGACCCTGTCCAAAGGCGTGAGCAACCCGGATCTGCTGCAGCGGATGGCTCTGGCCGACACCTTTCCAGCCACCCTGGAGCTGCTGGCCGAGCAGTTGCACGACAAGCCGGCGCAATTGGTGCGCATTGGCCAGATCAAGGCCCGGTTGCAGCGACGGGTGGAGCTGGCGCGTGCCCTGGCCCAGGTCGAAGGCGGGCAGGACCAGGTCGGGCTGGCCGAGGAGCTGGTCTACGGCGCTTCCATCCGCGGGCTGGTCAGCGACCTGCAGGCCGATGAAAGCCGCTTCCTGGCCGAGCGCATCGGCGAGGCGCGCCGGCGTGATGCCCAGCAGGAACTGGTGAGCTGGGTAGCGCTGGCACTGCAGATCGCGCTGATGGTGGTGGTGTTGTGGCGGCTGTACCGGCAGATGCAGCAGCAGCTGAGTGCCGAGCAGGCGGTGGCCACTGCCGCCAGCCACACCACGGCGGTCTTCAACAGTGTGCGCGAACCGATTGCGGTGCTGGACCGCGAGCTGGTCCTGACCCTGTGCAACCCGGCCTTTGTCCAGCTGTATGCCCGCAGTGAAGCCGGTGAAAAAGGTGATGCGGGTGATGCGGCTGCGGCGCTGGTACCGATGCCATTGACGGCACTGGGCGATGGCCAGGCCTGGAACGATCCGGTCGTGCTGCAGCGCCTGCAGGACGTGCTCAGCCGTGGCCGTGAACTGTGGGATTACGAGCTGGAGCAGACCGATGCCGATGGCAAGCAGCGCATCCTGCTGCTCAATGCGCGTCGTCTGCAGATGCCCGACAGCCAGCGTGCCTCGGTGCTGATGACCCTGTCCGATGTCACCGTGCAGCGCACCGCGCTCAAGCAGGTCGAGGAGCTCAACCGCCAGCTGGAAGGCAAGGTCAACCAGGTGACCGAGGTCAATCATGAGCTGGAGGCCTTCAGTTATTCGGTCTCGCATGACCTGCGCGCGCCGCTGCGGCATATCGCCGGCTTCGCCGACAAGCTTGGCCAGCATCTGGGCGAGCAGGCCGATGAAAAGAGCCAGCACTACCTGCAGGTGATCGGCAATTCGGCCCGGCGGATGTCGACCCTGATCGACGACCTGCTGGTCTATTCGCGGCTGGGACGTGGCGCGCTGCGGCTGCAGGCAGTGGACATGCAGTCGCTGGTGGCCGAGACCCGGGCCATCCTCGATGCCGGCCTGCGCAGTGATGCCGAGGCGGCTGGCGAGGCGCCGCGCAATGTGGTCTGGAATATTGCGCCGCTGCCGATCGTGCTGGCCGATGAAAACATGATGCGCCAGGTCTGGCTCAACCTGCTCGGCAACGCACTCAAGTACAGTGCCGGTCGCGATCCGGCGGTGATCGAGGTCAGCGTGCAGCGGCTGGATGATGGCTCACACCAGTTCAGCGTGGTCGACAATGGCGCCGGTTTCGACATGGCCTACGCCGGCAAGCTGTTCGGGGTGTTCCAGCGGCTGCACAAGCCCAGCCAGTACAGCGGCACCGGCATCGGCCTGGCCAGTGTGCGCCGCGTGCTCAGCCGGCACGGCGGCCGGGTCTGGGCCCATGCCGAGGTCGATCGCGGTGCCCAGTTCCATTTCATTCTTCCCCAGGCTCTAGACGCCACCCACCAGGAACACAACCCATGAGTGCGATCCGTACCATCCTTCTGGCAGAAGACAGCCCGGCCGATGCCGAGATGGCCATCGATGCCCTGCGCGAGGCGCACCTGGCCAACCCGATCGTGCATGTGGAAGACGGCGTGGAGGTGCTCGATTACCTGTACGCGCGCGGGCCATGGGCCGGTCGCCGGGACGGCATGCCCTCGGTGCTGCTGCTGGACATCAAGATGCCGCGCATGGATGGCCTGGAAGTGCTGCAGAAAATCCGTGCCGATGAGCAGTTCCAGCGCCTGCCGATCGTGATCCTGTCCTCCTCGCGCGAGGAAAGTGACCTGGCCCGCAGCTGGGACCTGGGCGTGAACGCCTATGTGGTCAAACCGGTCGACGTGGACCAGTTCTTCAACGCGATCAAGACCCTGGGGACGTTCTGGGCCGTGATCAACCAGCCTCCTGCCGAGGACTGACATGCCGCTCAACGGACCAGCCCTGGGGCACCTGCAGATCCTGCTGGTTGAAGACTCGGCCGAGGATGCCGAGCTGATCTGCGACATGCTGGAGCAGGCGGGGGTGGCCGCCAGCTTCCAGCGTGTCGACGACGAAGATGGCCTGGTGGAGGTGTTGAGCAGTGGCCGCTGCGACATCGTGCTGTCGGACCTGTCGATGCCCGGTTTTTGCGGCATGCGTGCGCTGGAACTGGTGCGCGAGCTGCATCCGCGCATGCCGTTCGTGTTCGTCTCCGGCACCATCGGCGAGGAGATGGCGGTGCAGGCGCTGCAGCAGGGCGCTGCCGACTACATCCTGAAACACTCGCCCGGTCGCCTGCCCTCGGCGGTGGCGCGGGCGGTGCGTGAGGCCCGCAGCGAGGCCGAGCGGGCGCGGGTCGAGGCCGAGCTGATGCGTGCGCAGCGGCTGGAAAGCATGTCGCTGATTGCCGCCGGCCTGAGCCATGACCTGCGCAACATCCTGCAGCCGTTGCTGATCGTGCCGGACCTGTTGAAGACCCGCAGCGATGACCCGCGCATCCATCAACTGGCCGATGTGATCAGTGAATGTGGGCTGCGTGGCAGCGAGATGGCCGAGTCGATGCTGTCCTTCGTGCGCGGCTCGCGCCGCAGCAGTGAGCGGATCGAGGTCGAACGCCTGTTCAATGCGGTGGACCTGCTGCTGCGCGGCAGCCTGCCGTCAAAGGTGGAGCTGCATACCGAACTCAAGGGCAGCGGCCTGGCGCTGGACGGCAACTTCACCGAACTGCAGCAGGTGCTGCTCAACCTGGCGCTCAATGCCATCCAGGCCATGCCCGAGGGCGGGCGGCTGCAGTTGCTGGCCGAACCGGTGACCGATGTCGATGGCTGCGCCCAGCTGTGCATCCGCGTGATCGATACCGGCATCGGCATGCCCAGTGACGTGATGGAGCGGCTGTTCAGCCCGTTCTTCACCACGAAGGCCACCGGCACCGGGCTGGGCCTGATGTCGTGCAAGCGCATCATCGAAGGCCTGCAGGGCTCGATCCAGGTCACCAGCCAGGTGGGCGAGGGCAGCCAGTTTGACCTGCTTCTGCCAATCAGCGGTGGCGGCGCGGTACGCAGCGAGTCGATCGGCGATCTGCCGGTGGGCAACGGCCAGGCGGTGCTGGTGGTGGACAATATTGCCACCCGCCTGTCGTTGCTCGGCAACGCACTGTCCAGCCAGGGCTACCGGCTGTCGATGGCCAGCGACGGTGCCGGCGCACTGCATCACGTGCAGCAGCACGGCCTGCCCGAAGCGGTGGTGATCGATACCGCGCTGCCGCTGATGCCGGCCAGCCAGTTGCTGCGTGAGCTGCGTGCCCTGGGCTTCAGCGGGCCGGCGTTGCTACTGGAAGATCCGGCGCAGCCGGTGGACCCGGCCGCGCTTGCAGACAGTGGCCCGCTGCACTGCCTGCGCAAGCCATTGGAGATGCAGCATGTCTTCCGCGCCGTCGATGCGATGCTGGCGGAAGCGGCCAACGCATCGGCGCCGGCCTGAAGCTACGCCGGCGCCAGCGGCCGAAGCGGCTGGCGCCGGCAGTAATCACGGCTGGTACGGGGTGTTGGAGATGATTTCCACCCAGTAGTCGTCCGGGTCACGGATGAAGGCGATGTTCTTCATCCGGCCATCGCTCAGCCGCTTCTGGAAGGCCACGCCCAGGTCTTCAAAACGGGCACAGGCGGCCTCGATGTCCGGCACCGAAACGCAGATATGGCCAAAGCCGCGCGGTTCGCTGTTGCCGTTGTGGTAGACCGGGCCGTCCTGGGTTTCGCTGCCATGGTTATGGGTCAGTTCGAGCAGGGCCGGCAGTTTGGCCATCCACACTGCGCGCTCGGCCGCATCTTCCGGGATCTGCGTACCGGCCGGCAGGTAGGCCAGGAAGTACAGGCTGAACTGCGCCTCGTCGAAATGACGCTGGTCGACCAGCGAAAAGCCGAGCACGCGGGTGTAGAAATCCAGCGAGGCGGTTGGGTCCTTGACCCGCAGCATGGTGTGGTTGAAGACAAAGCCGGCGGTTTCGGCCGGCACCTGCGCGGCAACGCCGGCGGGGATCGGGTGGTTCATGGGAAATCCTGATTGCGTGGAATGGGGGCCAACAGGCGTGCGCGCAGTTTATCGCGCCGGGCTGCGCTTGCCGGCGCTGGCCGGGTGGTGCTGGAAGGTGGACAGCCGGCCATCGTGGCCGAGCAGCTGCACGGTGTAGGCCTGCCGGCGGCCATCGGCTACTTCCATACCCGGCGAGCCGAGCGGCATGCCCGGCAGTACCAGCCCGCGGGCGGCCGGGCGTTCGCGCAGCAGGCGCTGGATGTCCCCGGCCGGCACATGGCCTTCCACCACATAGCCGGCGACCTCGGTGGTGTGGCAGGAGGCCTGGGTATCGGGTACGCCCAGGCGCCGCTTCGGCGTCATCACATCATCGACATTGACCACGTTGACCGGGAAACCGGCCTGGCGCATGTGTTGCACCCAGCCACCGCAGCAGCCGCAGGATGGATGACGGTGCACGGTCAGCATCGGCAGGCCGGCGTTGACGTTGGCCGGGGTATCGACAGGGCGGTTGTCACTGGCGCCGGCCGGGATGGCCAGCGGGGCGCTGAAGATCAGGGCAAGGCCCAGACAGGCAAGACGCATGGGGGTCTCCTTGGCAGGGCCGGCCTGTACGGGCCGGCCGGTGAGGGTCAGAACCAGAACCGCAGGCCGGCGACCCAGCGGGTGTGTTGCGGCGCCTGGCCGGCGTCACGGGCCAGGTCGGCGCTGCGGCCGAACTGGCGTTCGTGCACCACGCCCAGGTACGGGGCAAAGCGGCGGCTGATCTCGTAGCGCAGGCGCAGCCCGCCCTCGACGCTGGCCAGGCCACGGCCCTGGCCGTGGACGGTGTCGTCGCGCAGCAGCGCAGTGGCGTGCAGGCTGGGTTGCAGGATCAGCCGGTTGCTCAGCAGCAGGCTGTACTCAACCTCCGCTTCCAGCGCCAGCCTTGGCGTGCCGCCGACCAGCGCGTTGAGCCGGGTTTCCAGCCTGTACGGGCTCAGCCCCTGCAGGCCGAAAGCGGCACGACTGCGCGGCTGTGGGCCGTGCTCATGGCGGATGCCGGCCACCGCCTCCCACCAGGGCCCGGTGGCCTGGCCGTAGAGCAGGTCGATGCTGCCTTCGCTGCGGCTGTTTTCGCGTTGGCCCTCGGCACGCAGCCACAGGCGGTGGGTATCGCTGCCCCACCAGCCCTTCACGGCCCAGGCCTGGCCACTGCCGTGCGCGTTGTTCCAGCCCTCGAACTGGTCCACCAGCAGGTAGCGGTTGATGGTCGGGGCATGTTCCATCGCGTGGTGCTGCACCGGCGGGAAGGCCGCTGCCAGGTCAGCGGCCGTGGGCACCGGCACCGGTGTCCGCGGCGCGGCCAGCGCCGATCCCGCCCCGCTGGCCGGCATGGCATGTCCGGCATGCGGATCAGCCGGCATGGCATGTCCGGCATGCGGATCAGCCGGCATGGCATGTCCGGCATGCGGATCAGCCGGCATGGCATGTCCGGCATGCGGATCAGCCGGCATGGCATGTCCGG